>NZ_JCANTY010000007.1:0-651260 GCF_059568735.1 Dyadobacter ginsengisoli DSM 21015 | reverse complement strand
CCCTCGCCTTGCATGTATTAAGCCTGCCGCTAGCGTTCATCCTGAGCCAGGATCAAACTCTCCATTGTAAATTTTGTTGCGATGTAACCTCCGAAGAAGCTCATCAATGTTTCTAACGAACCTATCTTCTTGCTCTCTTCATCATGTCAAAGAACGTTGCTCTGAATCTTTCAGAACTCGTGGTTGCGCCGTCTGCGCTACCGTTGTTCCCGATTGGGAGTGCAAAAGTGGCAGGTTTATTTTTAACATGCAAGCGCCCGCCACAAATATTTTTCCAACTTTTTTCAATAAATACCCTAACCAATTGACAAACAAATTGCTACAACAAAGAAATTTTTAAAGATTTTTGAAATATTCGATCACATGCATTTTCAAAAGGGCTTCCTGCTTCAAAACATCGCCTGGAGGCAGTGCGCGATCGAGCTTGTAATGCGGCCAGCCATCATTATCGGTGTATTCAAGACTATAGTAGGAAGACAAACTTAATACCTTACATATACCTATATGCATGAGATCTTGCTTTTGTTCTTTGGTGAACCGTTTGGCCCCCTGCCCCAATTCCTGGACCCCGATCAGGAAAAGGACTCCATTCAGGTCTCCCGGTTTTTTGCCGATCCGTGTTTCGAGGTTATCAAGCAAATGCTCCCATTGTGTTTCCAAGGGCTGGTCTTCAATATTCATTGTACTCATCGTAGCTTTCATCGGGCAACACCCGCGACATTATGTATGTTGTAGAAGATTAAAATTGTTGCTAGTTAACCAACAAGTCGGTCCTATTGTTCTGATCCGGGAATAATATTTGCGATCGCAACTTATTCATGGGCGCTGTAGATTACGGGGAATGCTTTTGATCCTTTTTTCTAACTTTGGCTTTTGCTATATATGAATAAGAAAATTGGAAAAGCATAAAATTTTGAGCCAAGACGATTATCTCTCGACCTTGAACGAGCCTCAGCGTGAGGCAGTGCTGCATGGAAGCGGGCCCCTGATGATTATTGCAGGAGCGGGTTCGGGGAAAACGAGGGTTTTGACCTATCGCATAGCGCGCCTGATAGAGACCGGTGTGGATCCTTTCCGGATTCTGTCACTGACATTTACCAATAAGGCATCCGGGGAAATGCGGAACCGGATTGAAGGCGCGGTCGGGACCGAAGCCCGTAATATATGGATGGGTACCTTCCACTCCGTATTTGCCAAAATACTCCGGATCGAAGCCCGATACCTTGGCTATACCAGCGATTTCTCTATATATGATACAGACGATTCGAAATCGTTGTTGAGAAGCATCATCAAGGAATTTAATCTTGACGATAAGGTCTACAAGGCAAATGTCGTATTCAACAGAATATCCGGTGCCAAAAACCGCCTTATTTCTGCGGAAGATTATATGAACAACGCGGTGATCCAGGCTGACGACGATGCTGCGAAGATGAAAGAGATCGGTCGGATCTATAAAACCTATGCAACCCGCTGCTTTCAGGCGAATGCAATGGATTTTGATGATCTTCTTTTTAATACGAATGTTCTTTTTCGGGATTTTCCGGACGTATTGTATAAGTACCAGCACAAGTTTCAACACGTGATGGTCGATGAGTTCCAGGATACCAACGTCTCCCAGTACCTCATTACGAGAAAACTATCGGCCGTTCACCGCAATATCGTGGTTGTTGGCGACGACGCTCAGAGCATTTACGCCTTCCGCGGGGCGAACATCGAGAATATTCTCAATTTCGAAAAGGATTTCCCTGATGTTCGGGTGATCAAGCTGGAACAGAATTACCGGTCGACGGGCACGATCGTCAATGCAGCCAATTCGGTGATTGCCCGGAACAAGTCGCAGCTGGAAAAGACCACCTTTACATCCAATGAAGAAGGATCACTAATCGATGTGATCAAGGCGAATTCTGACAACGAGGAAGGGAGGCTTGTAGCTACTGCCATTTTTGAAGAAAAGATGCAAAAAGCTCTCCGGAATGAGAATTTTGCCATTTTGTATCGTACCAATGCGCAATCCCGCTCTTTTGAGGAAGCCTTACGCAAGCTGGGTATTAAGTATCGCATTATCGGAGGCCAGTCTTTTTACCAAAGGAAGGAAATCAAAGATCTGCTTGCATATCTCCGGTTTACAGTAAATCAACGGGATGAAGAAGCATTCAAGCGTATTATTAATTTGCCTAAAAGAGGTATCGGTGATACAACGGTTGCAAAAATCGCTGTTACGGCTTCCGAAAATAATGTGGCGATCTGGGATGTGGTGGCAAATATCGGGCATTACGCGACGGGCCGGACAATTGCGCCGATAGAACAATTTGGAACACTGATCAAGAGCTTTAAAATACTGGTTGAAGAAGGAAAAGACGCGTACGAGATTTCTTCCCACATTGCCAAGGCATCCGGCATCCTGCGCGAGCTGTATGAAGACAAAACCGTAGAAGGCTTGTCGCGCTACGAGAACGTACAGGAGTTGCTCAACGGGATCAAGGAATTTGTCGACAGCGACGAGAGTGAGGACAAGACATTAAGTGCCTTTCTCCAGTCGGTTTCGCTGCTGACGAATGCGGATGAGCCGGACGATAATAATGATCATGACCGGGTGACCATGATGACGATCCACTCAGCCAAGGGGCTGGAATTCCGGAATGTATTCATCGTGGGGTTGGAAGAAGACCTGTTCCCAAGCCAGATGATGCTGGAAAGCCGGCAGGATCTGGAAGAAGAACGGAGGCTTTTTTATGTAGCGATTACGCGCGCTGAGAAGAAGCTTTCATTTTCGTATGCTGAAAGCAGGTATCAATGGGGCCGCATCAAAATGTGTGAGCCAAGCCGCTTTCTCCTCGAAGTCGATCAGCGTTTTTTGAATGTGAATAAAATGGTGCAAAGTGCTCTTGAGCGCGATTCAACTCCGCTTGTGACATCTTTCGCCAGAAACCTCGTACAACGCAAAACAGCAGAAGCCAGGCCGGTCGTGAGCGCCGCCGCCAGTGCACACGTACCGACTACCGACTTCGTGCCAAGTGATACATTCGGTCTTGTAGAAGGCGACAAGGTAGAGCATTTGAAATTTGGCTTCGGGGTCGTGACTAAAATGGACGTCAATGGCACTGACCGGAAGGCCACGGTTAAGTTTGATCTGGTGGGAGAAAAAACGTTGCTGTTGAGTTTTGCGAAGCTCAGGATCTTGAAATAAATTGAAAGAAATGGTTATAGTATGTTAATTTCAAGCTTTTTTATAATAAATCTTACCCTAAGCTTCACTGATTAAAACTATAAATTATGTTCATTGAAAAAGATATTCAACAAATAGAGGAACGCGGCAGCGATTTAAGCACCGTAGAAGGGCAAGTTCGTTATTTTGAAAAAGGGTTTCCTTTTTTGCAACTTTCCAAAGCCGCGACAGTGGGCGATGGTATTATCAGACTGACTGAAACTCAGATAGCACAGGTAATCAGTGAATTCGATAAGAGTGCTTCCGAAGGGGAAATAGCACTTTTGAAGTTTGTACCCGCATCCGGTGCGGCCACGCGGATGTTCAAATCACTTTTTAGCTTTTTACAAGAGGATAAAAAGGATAAATCGGTGGCAGAGTTTTTCGAGAAGCTGAAAGATTTTGCGTTCTACGATGATCTTAAGGCCGCATTGGCAACGGATGGCCATAGCATAGAGTCGGCCGACGAGAAAACGATCGTGTCCTACTTCCTCACAGCCAAAGGGCTGGGATATGGGGAATTGCCAAAAGGTCTCCTGAAATTTCACGGTTATACCGACCGTTCGCGAACGCCTTTGGAGGAGCATCTCGTAGAAGGGGCCAAATATGCCAACGCCGGGAGCAATGTGCAGATCCATTTCACGGTTTCACCCGAACATCGCGATAAGTTTGAAAAACTGGTGGTAGAGGTGCTGCCAAGCTATCAGAGCGAATACGGCGTACGTTATATTGTTTCTTTTTCGGAGCAGAAGAGCTCTACCGATACGATTGCCGTGAATCTGGATAATACCCCGTTCCGCGAGAAAGACGATTCGCTACTATTCCGTCCGGCAGGCCATGGGGCTCTACTTGAGAATCTTGGGCAGCTCGATGCAGACATTATTTTCATTAAAAACATCGATAATGTAGTACCTGACCGCATTAAAGCAGACACTATTACCTATAAAAAGGCATTGGCGGGAATTGTACTGCAGTGCCAAAAGAAAATTTTTGGCTATCTCGACCACCTCAGCGGACCGGCAGATGCGGCATTGCTTTCGGAAATCGACGCATTTTTCAGAAATGAACTTTGTGTAGTCCCTCCTGCCACATTCGATTCGTGGACCAATGAAGAGAAGCAACGATATTTTGCGGGTAAACTCGATAGACCTTTGCGAGCTTGTGGGATGGTAAAAAACCAGGGCGAACCTGGCGGCGGGCCATTTTGGGCAGAGAATGCGGACGGCTCTTCGTCCCTTCAGATTGTAGAATCGGCCCAGGTCGATGTCGACAATGCCGAACAGAACAGCATTTTCAAGAATTCAACACATTTCAATCCGGTAGACCTGGTGTGTGCCGTGAAAAATAAAAACGGGGAATTGTACGACCTTAAAAAATTCAGGGATCCGCTGACGGGTTTTATTACGGGCAAATCCAAAGACGGTAAAGAATTGAAGGCCCAGGAGCTGCCCGGCTTGTGGAATGGATCAATGGCCGACTGGAATACGCTTTTCGTGGAAGTACCGCTGATTACTTTCAATCCGGTGAAGACAGTTAATGATCTGCTTCGGGAGCAGCATCAGTAATAGTTTTGGTAACCAAATAAAAAACGGTCGGAAGCAATTCCGACCGTTTTTTATTCTAATGGCTTGTTCAAATCACGGTATCGGTAAAACTTTGCTTTCTTTGAAGGTAGACAGGATCACCATTGTTTGGGTACTTGCAACTTCTTCGATTTCGTTGATTTTTTCGAGCATCAACTTCTGATATGTGCTGATATCTTTTGATATTACTCTCAAAAGGAAATCGCCTGTTCCCGTAATGTGGTGGCATTCAATAACCTCTGGGATGGCGTGAATTTTCTCGACGAATGATTCAGTTACTGCCTTGCGGTGCCCAACGAGTGAAATCTGTACAAAAGTACTAACACCCAGTCCCACCTTTTCAGGTTCCAGCTGTGCATGATAGCTTTTGATGATCCCCGACTGTTCGAGTTTCTTGACGCGTTCCAAGGTCGGAGCCGGTGAAAGCCCTATTTCTTTGGATAATTGTGCGTTGGTTATTTTAGCGTTCGTTTGTAGGATCTCCAGTACTTTGCGGTCTATCTGGTCTAACTTAATAATGGCCGACATTTCTCTATGACTAAGGTTTATATGACATCCCCATTTCGGGGGCGCTGCAAAACTAATTAGTTTCCCGAAGATTCTTGTAATATTATACTGAAAATTTGTCTAAAAAAAGAATTATAGTAGGTGAAATATGATTTTAGTGTGGAATTATTAGGCTGTGCTTTTTGTAACCTATTGGAATAAGTTGGGTTACACGGCGTAAGTTTCGATTTTTTGGAGGAAATCCTGATAGGTACGGGTAATTCCTTCTTCCAGCTCAATGGTATGGTTCCAGCCCAGCGCATGCAGCTTGCTTACATCCATTAATTTCCTCGGTGTACCGTCTGGTTTGTCGGTATTCCAGTGAATCCGGCCCGTGTAGCCTGTTACTTTTTGAATCATTTCGGCCAGGTGTTTGATCGTTACGTCTGTTCCTACTCCGATATTCAGGAAACCCGCCTCGTTGTAATTCTGCATGAGGAAGTAGCAAGCGTCGGCCAGGTCATCGGCGTGTAAAAATTCACGGAGCGGAGACCCTGTCCCCCATAGTTCAACAACCGGCTTACCCTCCTCCCTCGCTTCATGGAATTTCCGGATCATTGCCGGCAAAACGTGTGATTTATTGAGATCATAATTATCATTCGGGCCGTATAAATTGGTAGGCATTACCGAAATGAAATTACAGCCATATTGTGACCGATAGGCCTCACACATCTTGATACCGGCGATTTTGGCAATAGCGTATGGCTCATTGGTAGGTTCCAGCAGCCCGGTCAGCAATGCATCTTCATGCAGGGGTTGCGGAGCCATTTTAGGATAGATACAGCTTGATCCAAGGAACATCAGTTTTTTGGCACCTGTGCGGTAGGCGCTGTCGATTACATTATTCTGGATCAGTAGGTTATCATGCAGGAACTCCGCACGATAAATATTGTTCGCCATAATGCCACCTACTTTGGCAGCCGCTAGAAATATATATTCCGGACGCTCCGCTTCGAAAAAAGCACTGACATCGGCTTGGTTACGAAGGTCGAGCTCGGAAGACTTTCTGAGAATGAAATTATTGAAACCTTCCTTTTCCAATTTCCTGAGAATAGCAGATCCTACCATCCCTCTATGTCCGGCAATATAAATTTTAGCGTTTTTTTCCACGGTGTTTTTTAAATTTGTGTATTGGAAATCAATATAGAAAAAACCAATTCGTTACAAAAGTAACAATCTTGCCCTGAAGAAAAATCCAATATTCATGCAAAGAATAGCGCTGGTCTGTGGCTTTTTTACTATCTGTCTGACGACACCCGTCTGGGCCCAACAGGGGCAACAGGATACTTCTACGCCTTCATGGCTGCCCAAAGAGCAGGTCAAAAAGGACACGGCAACGCGTTCCAAGGACCTAAAATCCTTCGTTTCCGGCCTTGATCCGGTGGTAGGTACTTCATTGCCAGGGGGTAAGGGAAAGTCCACGAACCTGTCCACATTGTTCGGAGAAACGATCCCTGATCTGGGTTTGAAGGTCAAGGAATACAAGAGCCAGAAGAAAGACCGCAAGGCGCGGAAGGAAAAATCCAAACTGGCCAAAGTACAATATCAGGGTATCCCGATGCAAAGTATGTCAGTCAAATACGGCAGTGGCGACCGGGCGACCGTTGAGCTTTTCCACGTGTTGAAGGAGTACAAGCCGATCGATCCCTATGCCCGGGCGACAGAAACACGCTGGTACGATAAGAAGGGAAAGAAGCTCAGCTCGGCGGTTATCAAGGAAAAGACACAAGCATTACCGCTGCACGGTTCATACAAAAAGTATAGTGGAGAAAATCTGATTGAAGAAGGTTTTTATTATATGGGCGTCAAAGACGGCCGTTGGGTTAAATACGATACCAAATACAATCTGATTGATAAGGCCATCTGGAACCGCGGTTTCCCGGCAGATTCCCGCATTACCTATTATGACTCTGCGCACACGCAGGTGAGGGAAGTAATGCCGGTTGCATTTGGAGAAGTAGAAGGCGAATACCTGCAATTTTATAAGGAGGGCCAGCTTGCCGTTGATGGTAAATATGATTCGGGCAAAAAAATAGGTCGCTGGGTGGAATATTACCAGTTCCGTCGCCAGCGCAAAAAAGAGATCCAATATCCGAAAACTGCCTGGGACGAAGAGTTTGAACCCTTCGTGTTGCGCGAATGGGACGAAAAAGGCAAGCTTCTGTACGACTACACTAAAGACCCCAGAGCCTCCGCTGAAGAGGAGACAACCGAAAATTAGGTTTCCCTATGGTTGAAAATCACAGTGCAGGTGCTTAATTAGCATGCCGGTAGGGCCCGAACCTGTCCGTTGGTAATCATCATCTATGTATTTGTCTTTCCTCCGTTTCGTCAGGGAAAAAAGCTGGCTTGCATTGTTATTATGTCTTGTACCCGTGCTGATCTACATCTGGGTATTTAAAGTCATTGCATTGAATGTCAATTATGTAGCTTTCGACGACATTGTCATCCTGGGTATAATTCCGGAGTTTGAAAAGGCTTCACTGGCAGAGAAATGGAAGCTTTTGACTACGCTTTTCCCGGAACATCGTCTGGTTTTCTCGCGGTCGGTGATCTTGCTTCTTCATAAGGCTTTCGGGACGGTGAACCTCGTGTGGCCGATGATCATCGCCAACACATGCTGGGCGCTTTGTACGCTGGTATTTTACCGTGCATTCCGTAAACTGAGCATTTCGACCTGGTACTTTGTGCCCGTCATATGGCTCTGGTTCAATATGCAGTCGTTCGAGAACATCTTCTGGGGCGTGAGTTCGCTGTGCAATTTCGGTGTGATCCTGTTTGTACTGCGCGCGCTCTATTTTGCGGTTTACCGCCCCGGGCGGCTTGCATTGTCGCTTGTCTTCGCTGTACTGGCTACCTTCACATACGGAAATGGATTGATGGTATTCCCGGTAATCGGATTGATCTTCCTCCTTGGCGGATACCGGAAGCAATTCTTTATAACGCTGGTAACGACGCTGGTCGTAGCGGTTGTTTATTTTATCGACTTCACGCCCATTACACAGAACCTCGATTTCTCGAACCCCACACAGGTGCGGGAAGGCTTTTTCGGTTTCTTCGGTTTCATCGGTTCCTGGGCTACGCTGACGGCGTACGGCACACCATCGTTCAGACTTTATACCGCCGTTGCAATGGGAATGCTGATGATCGCCACTTTGCTGCTCCTGTACCGAAAACAGTACACGCAGTTGTGGAATTCGACGTGGTTAAAAATGCCGTACCGCAACAATATGGCGCTTTTTGCGCTAGGCATCGCCATTTTTACCGGCATTACAGCCCTCGCGCTCACTTACAAACGTATTCCGACCGATACTTTTGAAGGTATGTTCAAAGGACGCTACCGGATGTACTCTGCCTTGTGGTGTATTGCATTGTATTTGGCATTTCTTGCTATTGTTCGGAATGAGGTCAGAAAAAAACTGGCTCCGGTTGCATTGATTGCAGCAGTGGTGATGAACCTGACAATCCTGCATAGCAACTTTGCGGATGCGGTAAATAACAGGCGGGTAGCCATCGCACAGGAATTCAACGCCCGTTACAATGCGGACTGGCTGGGGATCCGCATGTTTTCAATGAACCAGCAGCATTTTGAAAAAATACGATCGTATTATCGGTCCGAAGATCCCGTTGCAGAAAACTGGCAGCCCCGGAATGCCGGTGATTCTATTAAATGTGATAGTATTTATGTGCCGGACGAGATCGCATTAATTAGTAATCACATCGTGGTGGGGTTTCAGCAGGACTTTTTCAACGCGGAAAAAGATTATTCTGATGGAGGTTATGTAATTATGAAGTCTGCGGATCACGTGTATGTGTCACCGCCCAACCAAACTGCGGTGCCGCTGCGGACAACGCTCCGGCGGTTCATGTATTTTAATAGGGGTATACATGCAGGATTTCACACAGCCACGGTGGAGCCAGGTACCTACCGAATTTATCTCCTGATACGGAAAAAAGGCCGTAATCGTATTTACTGCACCGGCAAGACCTGGGAAGAAAAGGACTAGCTCAGAATTTGTTGTGCACACTAGTCAGGATGCGTTCGACTTCCTTGCGTACGTCTGCTGTTGGTTTTGTGAAATTGTTATTCATGAAGCTGAAAACAAGGACTTTACCTTTTTTCGTGATCATATAACCACTCAGATTGTAGACGTTGCTGAGGCTTCCGGTTTTCGCGAAAATAAATGGGGGTTCTTCCTTAAAAACATTTTTCAATGTACCGGTCTTGCCGCCTGCCGGTAATATTTTGAACAATCTTTCCCGCGGCACTTTCTGATGGATTTTTTGAAGTAATGCTACCATTGTTCGTGGAGTGAACAAATTGTAACGACTCAGTCCCGATCCATCCTTCCAAACCGGTTTGTCGGGCAAATCGGCCATGTAATGCTCGATAGCGTGTGTAATGGCCTTTTCTGTATTCAAAGGAAGCTTGTTGGCAGTAGCATAGAGAAGCATCAGCTGTTCTGCAAGCATATTGTCGCTGACTTGCATCATGCGCGCATACAACGAATCCGACGGAATACTGTTGACGCGTTGCAGTTCGATTTCAAGGGGAATATTAATGAGTTTGATCTCCTTTTTGAGCGTATCGCTGAGCAGCTGGAGCATTACAGGGTCGGTCATATGAACCGGCACATCCTGCATAAGACTTTTTGAACCGGATAATTTGGGATAATGGAAGATGTTTTGAAACTCCTCCCGCTCCACTCCCGTAACTGCGCTATCCGGGATCATCGATTTTTGCCAGAGCCGGGGGCTGGCATTGTATGAGCCCGATCCATTGCCGTTAAAACGCACAATATTACCATACACCGGCATAGCGGTCACTTCGGGTTGGTAGTAATCATTATAATCACTCCACGCCCATCCTGCGCCGAACCGTTTGTTTTCGAAATGGTAAGGTGTATAAAAGATCTGGTCTTTCCGGCTTTTCAGAAAATCGAAGACCTTGCTATGCGGCAGGTCTGGGTGGAGCAGCGACGGGTCGCCTGTTCCGCGGATGATCAGCAGCTCCCCCCATTCAAGATATTCCAGACCCGGTATGGAGTCGCCCAATGCCGATAATCCGGCGTAAAAGCTGAATAGTTTGGTATTAGAGGCGGGGGTAAAATATTTGTTATCCTGATAAGACGCCAATGATTTCTGTTCATTCAATCGCGCAATGGAAACGCCGGTATGTTGCTGACTTAAAACCGGTGACCGATTTATTTCGCGTTTCAGATAATGGGATGCCGAACAGCCTGACAATGCAATAATACTGATGAAGAAGAGCAGCGTGCGCATGGAAACGGGTTAAATTGAACTCTCAAAACAAAGGTAATATTTTCGTCGTATCGGCAAAGACAGCGCCCGGATTGGTTTCGGGCAATTTTCGAAAGATCAATGATCACGCGATCAATCACTTGGCGCGACCGGTTTTCCGGATCACCAGAAAATACTTGCCGGCCAAAGGTACCAGACTGTCCCGGCGCAGGTCGAATTGCGGCAGGCATGCCGAATCGGCAAAAACATACCGGGCTGAGTCGACCTGTGTAGTGAGGGACAGATGATGATACCGCTGAAAATTAGCGTGAATATCGGCGTGCTGGTATAAATCATGACAAATTCCGATTGTGGAGGCTTCCGGAACGAGCGCACCCAGTTTTTTCGCATTGGAAACCATCACATCGGGTTGAATGACGGTTAACTTTTTGGCAGTGGCACCCCAGGAGCCCAGTGTGCCGAGGCATAACAACGCGATGGCAGCTTCTTTTTTCAGGAACATGAGCGAATGCACCCTTTGTACCAGAAGCAATGCAATTAGCAATGCAACAAACGGAAGCGCCGGTAGAAGATAATGTGGATATTGCTTTACACTCACGAGCATAGGCGCAATACCCGAAAAGGCAACTACCGCAATGATACGGCTGTTTTTGGAGATGACATTGTCATATGTGATTTTCAATTTGAGGCCAAATGCAAGGGCATATACAGCCGCGAGTGCAAAAAAATGTGGATACAGATTTCGCATCAGCTCAATCACGAGCGTAAAATGGGCGGCCCAGCCAGTACCCGTTCTTTCCCGTTTTTGCAGGAGTGCCAGCAGCACCTGCCCATTGAAATAAGTGGCCATGAATTCGCGTGCCGAGGAGCTGACGAGTACGGCAGCGCCGCCCGCGGTCAGGGTAATGACCATGATCCCGGAAGCTTTCCAGGCTTTCTTTAAATCACGAGAAGGGTAAAAAATCGCGAAAATCATCGAAAATGCCAGCGGGTAGAGTCCCACGGGCCCTTTGGTCAGAAATGCGAGTCCCACAGCGATTCCTCCCCAAAACGGCCAGAGGTAACTGCGGACCGAAAATTTCTCTTCTTTCAGAAAAGCCAGCTGGCAGTAGCAGGAAACCAGACAGAACAGGCCCATGGTGCTGTCCAGAAAGTTGTTGGGAATGCTATACCAAACCGTAACCATACCATACCAGCACAGTACCGGTAACCAGCCAAGCGAAAGATACTCGTTTTCCGGGCCGAGGAATTTTCGCCAGAGTTGCGCGATCAGCAGAATATAACCGATCAGGATAAGGAGATTATACCCGTTTTCGACTGCCGGCGTGTCTCCCACAACCCTGAACAACAATGCCTGCAAGCCAAATTGTAACGGCGGATGGCCCGAGAAAAACCCCGCATTATCATAAGGGAGCCAAAATGAGTTGGCAAAAAACGGCCGCCAGAAAGAGCCGATTCCTTCAGACATATTCCTGGAAATAGCAGCATAGGTAACGCCGTCCATGAACATCGTATCGTCAACCGAGCGTGGCAGGAAAGTAATCAGGACGAAACTCAGGGTAAATAACCAGGGTAACCAATGAAGGTATTTGTCGCTTTTGCTAGTACTTGTTGTCGCCATGCGGAGTGAATTTGCCGCCAATTAACGGTTTTTATGTTTTGAAGAATGATCCACCGCGCTTTCTTTTTTATTTAACGTGCGCCAACCGGCTTTCGATAACGCATCTAATGCAATTACTTTGTACATCTATATGACCACACCGCAAACAGCATTCTGATGACTGATATCCGGTCTGTACTGAAACAATATTGGGGTTATGACGCATTCAGGCCTTTTCAGGAGGACGCCATTAAAGCGGTCCTGAGTGGCCTGGATACGCTGGTTCTGCTCCCGACCGGCGGAGGTAAGTCCATTTGCTTTCAGGTTCCGGTAATGGCCTCCGAAGGCGTCTGCATCGTGGTGACCCCGCTCGTTGCATTGATGAAAGACCAGGTCGAGCAGCTGAAACGCAGGGACATTCCCGCCGCGGCGATCCATTCAGGGATGAGCAAAACGGAGATAGACATCACGCTCGATAATTGCATTCACGGAAATACCAAATTTCTCTACGTGTCACCAGAGCGCTTACGCACGGATATCATGATCGCACGCGCAAAGCAGATGAAGGTTTGTTTGCTTGCGATCGACGAGGCACATTGCATTTCGGCATGGGGTTACGATTTCAGACCCTCCTATCTGCAGATCGCCGATTTCCGCAAGCTTTTGCCTAAGATACCCATAATGGCACTTACGGCAACCGCTACCGAAGAAGTAAGGGCGGATATCCTGGACAAGCTTGAAATGCGTAATGCGAGGGTTTTCAAGCAGTCGTTTGCCCGGGCCAACCTCTCCTATTCCGCATTTGCTGAGGAGAGCAAGGACCGAAAGTTACTGCAGATTCTTCGCAATGTATCGGGAACGGCCATCGTATACGTTCGCACCCGCAAGCGGACCCGCGACCTGGCCGACTGGCTGGCGCGACAGGGGATTTCGGCTACCAGCTACCATGCGGGGCTGCCATTTAAAGACCGGTCGGAGCGGCAAACTGCATGGATACAGAATCGCGTTCGGACCGTCGTCGCAACCAATGCGTTCGGGATGGGGATCGACAAACCTGATGTGCGTGCCGTCATCCATTTTGATCTGCCCGATAACCTGGAAGCATATTATCAGGAGGCAGGCCGGGCCGGGCGCGACGAAAAAAAAGCCTATGCCGTCGCCTTATTCAACAAGATCGATCTGAAAGAGCTTACGGACAGCATCGAAAGAAAGTATCCTCCGGCGGAAATGCTTCGTCGCGTTTACCAGGCGTTGGCGAACTATTACAAGATTGCCATCGGAGCCGGGGAGTTATCGGGATTTGACTTTGATATACAGGAGTTTACCGGCATTTTCGGACTGCCGGTGAATGAGACGCACTATGCTCTCAAACTGCTGGAAGAAGAGGGTTTTATACAACTCAGCGAACAATTTAATGATCTTTCGAAGATCCATTTCCTTGTCGATAACCGTCAATTGTACGATTTCCAGATACGCTATCAGGAGATCGATTCGTTTATCAAACTAATCCTGAGAATGTATGGCGGCGAATTATTCACTGACTACGTACGTATTTCCGAGACGGAACTCTCGCAAATTTTCTTTGCAAGTGTATCCGAGATCGAACGAAAGCTTCGGTTTCTGGCCGAACGGGAGGTCATCGACTACGAGCCCAGAAGGGATAAACCCCAGCTCACTTTTCTAACCCCGAGATATGATTCTTCTCTACTGCCGCTGAATGTTTTTGAAATACAAAAGAAAAAGGACCGGGACCTGCAGAAGGCGCAGGCGGTGATCCGTTATGCCTCTCATACCAAACGATGCAGGACATTGCTGCTACTGGAGTATTTTCACGAATTCGATGCGGACGAATGCGGAGTGTGTGATATATGTATACAAAACAGGAAGAATGAAGGCACGGTAGAAGCCGGTTTGGCCGACCAGATCACCTATTATCTGAATCAGGAAGGTCCGGTGCTGCCGACGCAACTCGGTCGCATGTTTGAAAATGTGCCCGGAGACGATTTTTTGAAAGCATTACAAGCATTAATCAACGAGGAGGCAATCCATTACAATGAAGCCGGGTTGCTGGCCTTGACTAACAAAACTCAACTTTGAAAACCTCTTTTTTTACCACAGCACTATTGATCCTGATTGCCGTTCAATGCGGCTTTGCCCAACAGATTCCCGGCCTCGAACTCAGTAACTACGGAGGATTGTACCGTGCAACTTATAATCCTTCGGTGATCGGGGGACCCAGGCATAAATGGCAAGTCAATGTCCTCACGCTCGGGGGGAGTATCAAATACCGCTATTTCCGGTTTATCGGTGAAAATTCCTTTTTGTATCCGTTGCTCGCTGCGCATTCAACCAAGGAGCTTTACGGCCGGTCGCGCACAATGGGCTCACTTACGGATAAGGGTCCGATCTCGGTCGTAGGTGAAATCCGCTGGCCTTCGGCGATGTTCGCGCTGGGGAAGTACCACGGGATTGCGGTGCAGTTGCGTACGAGGGGTTTTGTGCAGGGAAAGAATATCCCCGGTATGATTGACGATATGTATGTGAAAAGGCTGGATACAGGCAGCTTACCAGCGGTTCAGAACGAGGAATGGGGAAATTTCAGCCTCGTGCAGCAGAGCTTTTCGGATATCAGTTTCTCCTACGGCGCCCAGCTTCTGGACATAGAAGGGCATAAATTCCGGGTAGGTGTAACAGTAAAAAGGGTATTTGGAGCAAGAATCGCCTATGTGGTTGGTAATGCAGACCGTTTCAGTATCGCTCCGGCTAACGGTGACCCTGAGATCAGCGAGCTGCAAATCAATAATCTCTCCTATGAAAGCGGATATAGTACGCCTAACCGCAAAATGAGCATTGGTAACCTGATGAGTTCCGACAAATATGGTTCTGGCTGGGGTTACGACCTCGGGGTTTCCTATGAATTAGGGTCTGTGTGGAGTGGTCGCAAGGAGGTTTATAACGATAGTCCCGATTACCTGGTGCGGCTTGGCGCGTCGCTGACCGACATTGGCTCGATCAAATACAAAACTACGGACTCGAAACTAGTCCGGGGAAGCGAGAGCGATGTGGTAATCAGACAGAAGGAGCTCGAAACGATCAGCGACCGCGGTGCAGAAGGTTTTATGGGCCTTTTCCCGGGCGATAGCAGTGCCGCATTTGGGCAAAGCGTGAAACTGCCGCAAATGATACACCTCGAGGCGGACATCCAGGTTTTTAACGGCTTCTTTTTGAACCTGACACAGCGGAGCCGCTTCAAAAGTCGCAGCGGCAACCCATTAGATATCTACCAACCTAATACTTTTATGATTACGCCACGCTTTGAGGAAGAAGATTCCGGACTATCATTTCCGATATCTTTCATCAAGGGCAATAGTCGGCCGTCTATTGGCCTGGCAGGTCACTTCGGGCCTGTTTTCCTTGGACTCAGTAATGTGAATGGGCTGATGAAAAGCGGAGGCGCACGTGGGAGCATGATGTACATCGGCTTTACAGCGTGGAAAGCAAACCGGAAAAAAGACAAGGATTGATATGAAAACGACGTCTGCCCTATTCCTTTTAGCAGTTTTCTTTCCAATGATGCTGCTTGGGCAGCACGACCAACACAGCCGGCATGCAGCTGTTACGGGCATTGATCCCCAGCCTTTACTGGCCCAGGCTAAGCGCTTGCAGGAGGCTCTGACGTTTTCAGGCAATGCATTGCAGCCCAGGGACGTGGAGCGTCTGAAAGAAATCGGAAACGGGCCTTTTTCCGACAAAACCGTAGCCGGGATTCAGGCCATTCTCGATCCGTATTGCCTCAATGTAGTCCATATTAATCCGGAAGGAAGGGTCAGCGTTGAGAGGGGTGGCGCTCAGGCAAGTCTTATTCAAGGTGGATGGACATCTTTTCTGGTCAAAGTGCATAATGAGGCCGGCATTACTGCACGCCTCGAAGCAGCTAGTCCCAATGCTGCAAAGCCCTATCACTCTCCTTCTTTTGAATCGAAAGTAAAAAATGAACACGAACTGACTCCGGGACAGGTCGCCAACCGTTTTCTGGATATCCAGATTTACACAGGCAGGCCTTTGCAAGCCAATTTATCGGGTTTGAAACTCGAATATGCAATGGTGCAGATTTATTGCAAGGATTCCGGAAAGCGCGAGGCTGAAATTGCATATAATGTTGGGCAAGGTTCGCAGGATATCGGATTCAGAAATTCCACGCACATTTTGTTTGATGTAAAGCCAGCCGTAAAAGTAAAATTGAACGTGCAGGACGACGACGGGCAGCCGGCAATGGCTTCTTTTCTGATCACTGATGGGCAAGAACATGCATCGGGAAAATTCAAAGGTGTTCACCCGCTGCCATCGCGCAGGGTAGCGGCGACGGACGAGTACCCGGACTTTTTCTTCCAGCCCCAGATTTACCGCCAAAACGGGGAGCATATCATGCTTCCAGCGGGCAAATACAATGTGACCTTTACCCGGGGACCCGAGTACATTCCGCAAACTAAGGAAATTGTTATATCAAAAGGCCGTGAGTCAGTAGAAGTGTCATTTCGCTTGAAACGATGGATACAACTGACGAAGCTCGGCTGGTTCAGCGCAGATCACCATATCCACGCGGCAGGCTGTAGCCATTATGATAGTCCGACAGAAGGCGTGGATCCCAAAGACATGTTTCGGCAGGTACTGGGTGAAGATTTGAATATGGCCGCTAACCTCGCCTGGGGACCCAGCTGGTATCATCAGAAGACTTTTTTTACGGGAAAGGACCATCCATTGTCAGCAACGAAGAATATTATGCGCAACGACGTGGAAGTTTCGGGATTTCCTTCGTCGCACGCCGGGCATATTGTGCTTTTACGTATCCGGGAGGACGACTATCCCGGGACAACGCTGATTGAGCAGTGGCCAAGCTGGACCGCCCCTGTGCTCTCGTGGGCTAAGTCACAAGGTGGCGTCGTAGGTTATGCACATTCCGGCTGGGGTCTGCAGCCGATGGAGCCTACTGACCAGTTACCGAATTACGTAACACCTAAAATGGACGGGATTGGTGCTAATGAGTACGTTGTAACAGTCACGCAAGGCCTGGTCGACTTTTTCAGTGCGGGCGATACACCGGCGCCCTGGGAGCTTAATATGTATTATCATACGTTGAATTGCGGTTTCAGGACGAGGTTGAGCGGGGAGACCGATTTCCCGTGTATTACGGACGCCCGTGTGGGACAGGCGCGAAGCTATTTCAAACCACAAAAACAACTGGATTATGACGGCTATGTCGAGGCGATCCGGAAAGGCCGGAGCTACGTTTCGGACGGGAAGTCGCATATTATGGATTTCACCGTCAATGGCTTGGAAGCAGGTACGGAGGACAGCGAGGTAAGCCTTAAATCATCGGGAAATGTTTCAATCAGCGCGAAGGTAGCGGCATATCTTCCTGAAAAGCAGGACAGTATCGGAGAAAAAATCGTCCGGACACCTATTGATGTAACACCTTTTTGGGACATCGAACGCGCACGCGTAGGAAAATCCAGAACCGTGAAAATAGAGCTGATAGTCAATGGCGTGCCGGTGGATGCAACCGAAATTAAGGCCGACGGGCAGCTGAGTGAAGTGAAATTTTCCCCGAAAATCGCTGCATCGGGCTGGATAGCATTAAGAATTTACCCCAGCTCGCATTCCAATCCTGTTTTTGTAAAAGTTGAAGACAAGCCGGTGTTGCAGAAGCGAAGTGCGGAATGGTGTCTCGCGGCGCTGGAGCAGTGCTGGAAGATGAAGGAACCGAATATCAGGGCCGGGGAACGAAAAGCGGCGTCGGCCGCATATGACAAAGCCAGAGCTGTATACCGGGGATTGATTGAATCGGCGGGAAAGTAGCTGTTAATCGGGATTAGTTTCGGTGCCCTTGGGACGAAACAGCGCCCCTATCCGGCTGAACATTCTTTTTTCGAACTCCCAAAAAAATTTGAATTTGCCCCAAACCCAGCCCCAGGCCAGCAGTATCACCTGGTACAATGGCAGGATAATCAAAATATTGAATGCCCAGCGTATCCAGCCGGGTGAATCTGCCGTCAGTCCGGCCAGATCGAACAACCATCGTTTCACATACAAGACCGAAAAACCGGTACACGCAAAAACTAACAGAATGACGAGGACATCCCATCCGGTTCTGACGTTCCAGCGCTGTTTCAGTTTTTCGATCATCAGGCATTATTCGTGGAAAAAATCGAGGTGCTCGGGCTTGACAACTTCTTTGTCTAAAGTTAAAAATTCTTCCCAAAAAGGGTCATTGGGTACACCTGCACGGCAAATCAGCGGCTCTTTCTTAACGGGGTGCTCAAAATAAAGTCTGCGGGCATGCAGGTTAATGCTTCCGTCGGCGTTGCCTTTGGGATAGCCGTATTTGACATCGCCGCGAATCGGGCAATTCATCGATGCCAGCTGAACCCGGATCTGATGAGGTCTGCCTGTAACCGGCATTACTTCCAGCAAATGAAATTTATTGACTTCACCCAGCCACCGGTACGATAGTTCGGCGCGTTGTGAACCGGGCACTTCTTCGTCGTGCGCCGTAGTGATATTGCGGGCTTCATTTTTGATCAGCCAGTGTACCAGTTTGCCTTTCTTTTCTGCGGGTTTGTTTTTGACAACCGCCCAGTAGGTTTTTTGAACGTCGCGTTTGCGGAATATCTCGTTCATACGTTCCAGTGCCTTCGAAGTTCGTGCAAAAACGACTAGCCCGCTTACAGGACGATCGAGTCGGTGGACTGTACCGAGAAATACAGCACCCGGCTTATTATAGGTCTCTTTGATATAATCTTTGACCATGTCCAGCAGGCAGGTATCGCCGGTGACGTCGGCTTGAACCAGAATGCCAGGCTCTTTATTGACGATGATCAGGTGATTATCCTCGTAGACAACCCGAAATGGTTTTTTAGCCATATTGATAGTTTAATACTTTTTAAAAGGTTAATATGATTCCTGATCGTTCGGGAATGATTTTCCTTTTACATCTTTGATATAATTTGAAATAGCATCGGTCATGACCCCGTTCAGATCGGCATAATGGCGCAGGAAACGGGGTTTGAACGCCTTATTGATACCCAATAGGTCGTGAAGGACGAGGATTTGCCCGTCGGCGTGAGGTCCCGCTCCTATCCCTATGGTTGGAATCTGGATGCTTTCGGAAACCTGTTTGGTCAATTTCGAAGGAATTTTTTCGAGAACAATCGAAAAACAGCCTATTTCTTCCAGCAGTTTAGCATCTTCCAGCAGCTTCTGCGCTTCGGTTTCCTGCTTGGCCCGCACGGTGTACGTACCGAATTTGTAAATTGATTGTGGTGTAAGACCCAAATGACCCATGACAGGCACTCCCGCGCTCAGAATACGGGTGACAGAGTCCTTGATTTCGAGCCCGCCTTCCAGCTTTACGGCATGGGCACCCGACTCTTTCATGATCCGGATCGCCGAATTCAATGCTTCCCGCGAATTGCCCTGGTAGGAACCAAAAGGAAGGTCTACTACCACCAGCGCTCTTTTCACAGCCCTTACCACCGACGATGCGTGGTAAATCATCTGATCGATGGTGATCGGTAATGTCGTTTCATGCCCGGCCATGACGTTCGAGGCAGAATCCCCTACCAGGATCAGTTCTACCCCGGCGGCGTCCACGATTCCGGCCATGGAATAGTCGTACGCGGTAAGGCAGGATATTTTTTCCCCACGGTTTTTCATTTCCTGAATAACATGGGTTGTAATGCGCTTGATATCAGCAGTATGTACAGACATGGTGGTTATCGGGTATTGGTACTAAATATCTGACCGGTTGGAAAGTCAGGTGTTGTTGTTTGTGGTCAAGTGTGGTCGTATCTAGTGGCATTGTTGAGAGGAGAACATGGCCGGCTTGATTATTAGTTTCCTTGATATAACTGCAATTTCCGACAGGATCTGACCATGCATGACTATTCCCGACTATAATTGACCCTCTTCCCAACTTTGCACATCGAGACAGAACTGTATCACCTGTTTATCAGCCAGTTCTCCGGGTTCAGTCGGGAGGTGTTTTTCCAGATCTGGAATTGCAATTCAGAGGTTCCGTCGCTGTCGGTGGCCACCCGGCCGATATTTTCACGGGCTTTTACTTTCTGACCTGCACGAACCGCAACGCCGGTCATCTTCGCGTAGATCGTCATGTAATTACCGTGCTGAATAGCTACAACGCTACCCATTCCGGGCAGTTCGGTCACATCCAGTACCAAACCGTCGTAAACAGACCGTACAGCCTCTCCTGCTGTGGTCTGAATGTCGATACCAAGATTATCTACCATCACACCCTTCAGAACAGCATGTGGTCGCTGCCCGAAATGGCTGGAAACAAATCCCTTAACAGGCCACGGCAAACGGTTTTGAGACGCCGTGAAAGACGACGCCAAAGTCGTTTCCTCTTCACTCATACCACTGGAAACTACCGGCTCTTCCTCCTCCTTGGGGGTTTCTGCGATGGTGGCCTCCCCTTTCTTTTCGCGTTCTGCGTTCTCACGTGCAATGCGCTCTCGTTCTGCTTTGCGGCGCGCCTCTCTTTCCTCGCGTTCTCTGCGCTCTCTTTCAAGACGTTCCTTGCGCTCGCGTTCTGCGATCCGCCGGATGCTCGATTCCAAAAGGTCGGTAGCACGCTTATTCTCAGCAATCTGCTTCCGCAGCTCTACTTCTTTTTGCGATAGCTCCTGGATCACCTCATTCTGTTTGACTTTCAGGCCTTCCAGCTTGGTGTTTTCAGTCAACCGGGTATCCAGTACGGTTTTTTGTTGATTCTTTTTGGATGTAATTCGTTGTCGTTCAGCCATTACCTGTTTTTGCAGAACATCAATTTCCTGCGCCCTTCCCTGCCGGGCCTCTGTATATTGTTTCAGGTATTTATATCGCAGCACAAACTGATTAAAAGTACCCGCGGAAAACAAAAATACCAGTTGATTAAAATAAGCGTTTCGTTTGGAGGCCTCATAAATCATATGGCCATATTCTTCTTTGAGTACCGCGAGGCTGCTGTCCAGAGACTGGCGTCTCTTTTCGAGCACTTTTAATTCCCTGTCGAGTATTTCGAGATCGTCGGTCAGCAGGTCGATCTGCTTTTTATAGGTGTTGATTTGCTGGTTGAGCGCTTTGAGCTGCCCGAGGTTGACGTTCTTCTGGGAAGAAGTCTGTTTTAGAATGTTCTGTATTTCCCTTATTTTTCCCTGGTTTTCGGCTTTTTCGCGTTCCAGCTGCTCACGGGTTTTTTGCGCAAATGCACCTGCACATGCGCAGAGCACGAATGTAAGCACTAACCAAAAGCGACGTCTACCAGGGGTATGAAAGGGCATAATGTTGATTCTTGCGGCCAAAATACATGTCACGGCGGGCAAAGTTAAGCAGACTTTCTGTATTTTACCTTTTGCGCTTGTACCCTGATGGCACATTAAAGGGAAAACCAGGGCTTTGGTTAACCAATTCGACCTTGCTGTGTTTGAGACGCATGGTCGTTTCTTTCATTTGCTGGTCTTTGGAGAGTACGTTCAGGTTGATCAGGCTTGTAAACGGAAACAAATACGTTCCTACTTCTCTGAAATCCTCATAATCCAGTGTAAAGGTATTTTGTGTAGGAATCTCGGTTGCTTTCAGGCGGGATAGCTTTTGCGTACTTTCTGCTATATAATTATCCACTTCCAGTCTTTCGACGAGCTGTTTGAGGATATAAAAATCATTTTCCTTCACAAACTGTCCATTCTCTTCCATTTCAAAAGGCATATTACCGATGATGACCGATTGCAGCAGGTTAAAATTAAGATCGAAATTGTATTGTTTGCTCAGTTGCTCATAGTTGAATACAAAGTAATCGCGATGGATTTTATCCATAAAAACAATGGAATCCCTTGTAATGATGCCGCGTGCTACTTCCAGCCCCACGCCTGTCACGGAAAGCCAGATGATGCTGTCCTTTTTCATCCGGATATTGACGTTGGTATTGTCAAAATCCTGGGATTTACTTTTGAATGAAAACTTGGATTTAGCCGTCAGATAACTGAAATCCACCGAATTGACCTTTACGGGAGCGACGGTTTCCGAGGTTTCCGGGCTTATCGTCGTGGTATCTTTCAGTGGGGGGGCTGCGGTGATGACCGTTGTGTCCGTGGCCTGGTCTTGAGAAATGGTTTTCGAAGTACGTTGTTTATGACAAGCTGTAAACCATAATAAACTCATGGTAAGCAGCCCGAAAGTAATTTTATTGCTCATGTAATGCACCTGTTGCTATTTTTTTGTCAAGAAGTTCGGTGGTCTCGCCCATTCTTTTGGCTTTTTTCCATTGCGCCACCGCATTGTCCCGTTCGCCTAATTTGAACAGAACATCCCCATAATGCTCAACAATCGTGCCACTGACGCTGCTGCTGTCCAGCATCGCCTTTTCGAGGTACTCCTTGGCTTTTTTGTAGTCTTTCCGGATATACAACACCCATGCATAGGTATCCAGGTAAGTAGGATTGTTCTGGTGCTGCTGAACCAGTCTTTCCGACATTTTGAGTGCCAGATCCAGCTTTTCCTTTCTCAGCGACAGGAAATAGCTGTAATTGTTGAGGACGTGGTCATTGTCGGGATTGACCTTCAGGGCCATTTCGTAGGCAGAGTCGGATTTTACGTGCTCTCCTAAGCCATTATAGGCGTCGCCGAGTTGTGGAAGGATGTAGGGAGCCAGTTCGCCTTTGTCTCCCATGATTTTCTGGGCTTCCTCTAATGCGGAGATGGCCGGTTTGTAATTTTTCTTCATCAGGTTAGCCGTTCCATTGAAATACCAGAACATTCCCTGGTTAGGAAATATCTCCAGCGCCTTCTCCGAATGTACGAGCATGCTATCGGCCTGATTCAATTGGCCATCCAGTTGTAAAATGGCGCCCCAAACCTGAAACACGGAAGCGTCGAGGCTGGCGGCTTTGAGATACATATCACGGGCTTCGGCCTTCTTGCCCTGACGCATGAGGAGATCGCCATAGATGACGATGGCTTTGGATTCGCCTGGGTGTGTTTCGGTCAATTGCTTGGCCAAGACTACCGCCTCACTCATTTCTGTATCCGTTTTCAGCATCGTGAGGTAGCCGGTTAATACCCTTATTTTAGGGTCGGCATCTAGATTGGGGTTGGCAAAAACAAGTTTCAGTTCCTGATTGCATTTTTGCACATCACCGTTGCGGCGGTATATATCGGCAAGCAAAACATGGGCCTGGGCCTCATCCGGATTAATTTTGAGCGCTTCCTCTAACGGTGCCACAGCCTCTACAATCCGGTCGTTCGCAATCAGCATTTCTGCCAGCTCTACGCGGTAGCCCACTTCGCCCGGTTCGGCGGCAATCAGTTTTTTCGCCTCATTTAACGCTTTGTCGAGGTTATTTTGGCGAAGGTAAAGCTGTTGCTTCTGATGGGTTATTTCTTCTGTAACACCCATTGATTTTTCAAGCGTGTTGTAGGTTTCAATGGCCTTATCGAACTGGTCATTGAAAACGTATACTGCCGCCAGTTCTATACCATACTGGATATTCTCAGGGTTTTTAGCTACCAAAGATTCATAAATCTGCGCCGCTTCGGCGTATTTTCTCCGTTTGGCATATAACTCAGCAAGCAGCTGGGCATAATAAATGTTTTCTTTGTCGAGATCATAAGCCTTTTTTGATGCAGCGATAGCGTCGTCAAATTTTTCGAGTTTGACAAGCGCGGTGGCGACCATATAATGGCTTGCGGCGTCCTGAGGATTGGCTTGCGCCAGTTTTTCGAACACTGGTAACGCACGGTCGGGCTCGTCCTTCATCATATACTTCATCCCCTCCGCGGCCATGGACTCGCCTTCCAGCCTCATACCTACATTCTCGCCTTTCTCGGGTTGTTTTTCACGATCTTTACGACGTTGCGCATGGGCCGACGTCAATACCGAAGTGACCGAAATCAGGCAAACAAGAAGGGTCAGTTTTAAATATGCGGTCCTCATATATTCAGCGTTCGCCATCAGATCGTGCGACATGACCGGCTATTTCAGTGTAAATAACAAAGTTACCAAAATTTGTCTGTAAGATGGGGGCAAATCCTTAGGCAAATAAGATTACTAACGTGGAAATGTATATAATCTTATGCCAGGAAGCCCCTCAGCGAACGGAATACGCAGATTTTCCAAATCCGGGAACACCTGTGCCGGTCAGGACTTCGGCCCGGATGTCTATGGAGCCGGGAGCGTCGGAGTTGTAATATTTCAAACGGGCTTTGCCGTCCGGTCCGGTTTTTAGCATCGGGGCCCAGAAAATAGTTGAACGGTAATCGGGAACCGCCGGAGCTTCGCCGGAGATGTATTTAGGTGCATAAAATGCTTTGGGAATGTTAAAACCGGCTATTTTGGTGACGAGAACGCCCGGTACGATGTCCTGCGAATAGTCATAATTCGCATTACCCCTTTTGGTCAGGACCGAAATTACCCCGTTTCCTCCCCTGCTTCCGTAAATCGCGGCCGACGCTCCCTTAAGAACGTCGATAGACTCTACATCATAAACGTTCAGAGAAGTGATCAATGCTTTGTCGACCGGCATGCCATCCAGTACGAACAGCGGCTCTCCCCGGTTGCCGCGGATAGACACGCTCGCATTCATTCCCGCTCCTGTTACCAGCACGCCTGCCACGCGCCCAGCAAGCATATCGAGCACGCTCATATTCCCTGAGGCCATCTGAGGCGTCACTTTGAGCGTCGCATCTGCCGAATTGTACAGTTTCCGGGAATCCCGCGGGACTTCCTTTTTTGCCTTAATGGTAACTTCCTTTAAAAGACGCTCCCGGCTTTCGCGGATTTTTTTGGCTATTTCCTGATCCTGCTCGGCACGTTTCAGAAAATCGGCCAGTTGTTGTGCGTTGATAGTCATCGGTTTGAAAGGGATCTTTACTACCGATGCCTTTGGGACGTCAAACGGATTGATGATGAACGAGAGGCTTTGATTGCCCTTTTTATTCATTCCCTGCAGGCGGAGCTGAAGGGAGTCGCTAAAAGCCAGATTATATATTGTAAAATGCCCGTTTTCGTCCGCTTCCGAGGTCATAAATGTACTTAGGCTGTCATTGCTCAGGAAAAGGGATAATGCAGTTTTTTCGATGGGTTTTTTATTATTCTTCCGCACTTCACCTTTCAGCGTTACGCCTTGCTCGATAAATCTCGCCGGTGCCGGGATCGAATCCTGTAAGACATCCTCCCAGCGGAAACGCGTCCAGCCCTGCGTCATCATGAGGTAGTCGAGACGGATTTTCCTTTCTGAATAGGCCGGGTCAAAATAATAGGAAGGTTGTTCTATAAATCCCTTTAAATCAGATGACAGCAGGAGATAGGAAACAATATTCTGCTCATGTGGCTGTTGCAGGATTTGTCCGGCGTCGGTTACCGCTACGGAAAGGTTGGCTTCTACGGGCTTGCCGGCGGAATCAGTGACGGATACTTCTACTTCGGCAAGTTCGCGTGGCTTATAGTCGGGTTTCGACGGATTGATTTGCACGCGTAAGCTGTGGGAATGATTAATGAAGACCAGTCTTTCGCATACGGGCTTGTTCTGATCATTGAAGAGTGTTAAATGGGTGATGCCATCGGGTAATTCGGCGGTAGGTAGCTGCATGATCAACCCCCTACTGCCGATTTTGCCCCTTGCCACGAAAGCGATGATACCCCGCGCGTGGCCAACGATGTGGATCGGAATTTCGGTTTTACCGGGAATTCTTGCGTAAGCGATAACCCGCATTTTGGACGAGCTGGAGAGATTGTCTACCAGCATGGTGTACCCGGCTTCCTGCACTTTCGGAAAGTCAAAACTGGTCACTTTTCCGTCTTTTTCCTTCAAAAATGCCCGGAAGGATTCTCCCGCCTTAGGTTCAAACTGAAAGCGCCCCATGCCCAGGTGTTCGCTTTTGAAAGAGGCGACCGTATCCTTGTCCTGATTGAGTATAAAGCCCGTCACGTCCTGCCCTGTGCCGGCTGCGCTAACCGCTTTGAAGGCAACCCGGGTATTGATTCCTGCGACGAGTTGGCCGCCTTCCGGGAAAAACTGCAGGTCGGTTGATCCTGTCTGGGAGCCTGGTGAGCTACTTTCTTGATAATCAAAAATATAAATATCTTTCTGAAAGAAAAATGCTTCCTGGAAGTTGCGCATCCAGTTGGTATATGCCCGGATGGTGTACGCGCCGGGCGCAATGGAGTCGGTCAGGACAAATTCACCATGGCCGTTACCCCCGTTCATATGAACGCGGCGGAGCCCCGCATTTTTGCCGGAGCGTTGCTCAATGAGGTCCACGTACAGCAGATTACTGGCGCTATCGGCCAAATGGAGCGATCCTTCCGTGAGGTAGGCCTTAAACCAAAGGGTATCACCGGTGACGTAGTAAGGTTTGTCGAGATGAAGATATGCCTTTTCGGCTGGTAAAATTTGTCGGTAGTGTAGTAATTTGCTGGAAATGAACTGGGTGAAATCTTCTTCTGAGGCATGAAATGCCAATGTGGTAAATAGTAAGAGGGGAATGAGGCAGTAGTTGATGAAGTTTTTTTTCCTCAGCATATTGATGAGTAGTTTAATTTTATATGCAATTTAATTAAAAAAGAATTGCCGTGTAGTTTTACTGATTGAGCTTTCTCACGAGCAGAAATGCGGGGTAGCTGATAATCAGGAAAAGCAAGGCATACTTGCTTCCCGACAGATCCTGTACCACCGCACCAATCAGGAAAGCGATGGATAGTATGAGCATTAATATGGGTAGTACAGGGTACGCCGGAACTTTCCAGGGGCGGGGCAGGAGGGGCTCTTTCCGTCTCAGGGCGAGCAGCGATGCAAAACCGGAAGTATATCCGAGTACGAAAAAGAAAGTCGCGATATCGGAAAGTTTTTCGCAGGCATCTTTTCCAATGAGGATCAGGGCAATAGCGACGGAAGATGTCACGAGCATGGCCACGGCCGGTGTGCCGCCTTTGTTGACGGTCACGCCGGATTTAAGGAAAAGGCCATCACGGCTCATCGAGTACAATACCCGCGGATTGAACAGCAGCTGGGCGTTGACGATCCCAAGAATGGAAATCATCAGGAAAAGCGTCACGATTTTTCCGGACCCGTCGCCGAAAATCAACCTTATTGCATCGGCGGCCGCGAGCTTAGAGTGGGCTAACTGATCCATGGGCAAAACATACAGAATGGCCATGTTGCAGAGCATATATATGGCGATGATTACCAGAACGCCACCGATCATGGATTTAGGCAGGTTTTTAGACGGATCGCGATCCTCTTCCGAAAAATATGCCGCGGTGTGCCAGCCGTCATAGGTGTAGAAGATAGCTTGCAGGGAAAAGACTACGGGGGCAATCCAGGAGCCGGTTTCGATAATTTTGCTCGTGGTAATCCGGGCCTCCTCGGCACTCACTTCATCGCCATAGAGATAGCAAATGCCAACAAACAGGAAAAGACCGACTCCTTTCAGCAGGCTCATGATGTTTTGGAAACTACTCGCCAATGCGAGCCCGATCCAGTGGATCGCTGTCAGTACCAGCAATATTGCGGCGGCTACATAAGGCTCATAGCCGTTCAGGGAAGGGATCAGAAGGGCCAAATATTCGCTCATGGTGTATACGCCAAAACCCAGCGCAGAACAGGTACCCAGCCAGCTGTTGATACCCACGACAAATCCGGCGTAGTTCCCGAACGCGCGCTGCGCATATACGTACCATGCGCCTGCCCGCGGAACCGAGGTCCCCAGCTCAATGGTACAGAGAGTGCCGAGGAATGCGTACAGGCTTACAGCGACCCATAAGGCCATGATCAGCCATGCATCTCCCAACTGAGCGGCAATAGGGCCAGGTTTTCGTAAAATGCCGGTTCCAATAGTGCCGCCGACCGTAACGGCAATGCCGAAGCCGACGCCCAGAATTTTAAAAAGTTCGTTTCGGGTAGCAGGTTGCTGCATAGGAAGTGAAAATGTGCTTTTCGAAAATAGGAAAGTTTTTCTGAATGTAACTCCTATATTCGTCATCAAATACTTGCGTACCCACAATCTGCTTTACAACGACCATGTTTCGGGCTAAGAACCTTTGGATCATTCACTTGCTGGGCTGGGTGTTGTTTATGAGCTTGCCGCTGACCATCGTGTCGAGGGAGGCCAGCGCCGGCTTTGAGGTTCTTGTGCTGCGTTCCTGGTCATTCTGGCTCTTCTTTCTGATCTACTCGGCGCTGTTCTACGTCAATTTGCTGGTACTGATACCACAATTGTTTCTGAAACAGCGATATGTGTTGTACGGAGGTATTTTTATTGCATTGTTTGCGCTTACGTTCTTTTTTCAGCCTTTTGAGAAGTTGATATTCAGGAAGTTCCATCAGGGGCAAATGCAGGAGCGCGAACTCCCGCCGACTCCTCCGTTCGGAATGGAGCGTGGAGACCGGCCTCCGATACCTCCACCACCCATTTTCGACCGATCGCAAAGCCGCAGGGAGGCACCGCACCGCGCAGTGGATTTTGTGAGCCTTACGCTGTTTATTGTCGTGTGGGTGATCGCAATGGCCATACGTATTTCCGAACAATGGAGGCAATCCGAGCGCCGTGCGATCCTCTCGGAAGCAGAAAAAGCACACGCGGAGCTCTCTTTTTTCAAAGCGCAGATCAATCCTCATTTTCTTTTCAATACGCTGAACAATATTTATGCTTTGGCGGTCAGCAACAGTGGCCATACTGCGCCAAGTATCCTGAAATTGTCACAGATGATGCGTTATATTACCGAGGAGGCAATGGAAAATTATGTTCCGTTGGAAGATGAGCTTGCCTGCCTTGAAAATTATGTTGAATTGCAAAAGCTGAGGCTGAATGCGAAAACAACACTTGATTTTGAGCTAAAAGGAAACCCGGAAGGGATTAAAATCGCACCATTGATCCTGATGACTTTTGTGGAGAATGCGTTTAAATATGGTGTAAGCAATCACCGGGAGTCCGTGATCCGCATTGTGGTGAAAGTGGTTGAAAAGGAGATATTGTTTTTTTGCCAGAACAGGATCATCGAACGAAGAACGGATGAGGAGCGCACCGGTGTAGGTATCGTGAATACGCAAAAGCGCCTGGATTTTCTTTATACGGGGCTTTACAACCTCGATATCCGGAACGATGGGGAGACATTTACCGTGAATTTAAAGCTGACAGGACAATGAAATGTGTCGTGATCGATGACGAGCCGCTGGCATTGCGTATCCTGGAAAAATACATCGGATCGTATCCTGTGCTGGAATTGCGGGGTATTTTCGATGATGCGGTGGAAGGTGGCCGTTTCCTGAAATCCAATCCGGTGGACCTGCTTTTTATTGATATCAATATGCCCGATTTGTCGGGCCTGGAACTGGTTTCCCGGCTGGAAATACGTCCGATGGTCATTTTCACGACGGCATATAAAAAATTTGCTTACGAAGGGTTCGAACTGGAGGCCCTGGATTATCTCCTGAAACCGATCACGATTGAACGTTTCGAAAAGGCGGTGCAAAAAGCAACCGAACGATTTGAATTAAAAAAGGTGAAGCAGGGTGAGGGTGCTGAGTCTATCGTGGTGCGTTCGGAATATAAGGCCATTAAAATTGCGTTGAATGATATTGCCTTTATCGAAGGGATGGAGGATTATATCAAAATCCATCTATTGGGTTCCAGACACCCCGTCCTGACGCTCATGTCGCTGAAAGGTATCCTTGAAAATCTGCCGGATCATGGATTTAGCCGTATACACCGGAGCTATATCGTTCCCAATGCGCAGGTTAAATCCATTCAGAATAAGAAGGTTATGCTACTTTCGGGGGTAGAGCTACCGGTCAGTGACAGCTATCTGGATTTCATTGAAAAGTGGAAAAGCCAATAGTTTTTCCAATGGTTCGGCCCATTCACCGGTAAAACCGGGCCATTGACCGATACATTGGCGGCACTGCGCAACAAAGAAGATGAGGAATACGATAATGTATTTAAACTCACAGAACTGTTGCATTATGGAACGCAAGGAATTTTTAAAAAGGGGATTTTCAGCATTGGGCCTGGCGACGATCGTACCGATGATCAGCTGCTCGAACGACAGCGTGGACCCCGTCGAAACCTCAACTGATACAACCGGCTCTACCTCCGGTACTTGTACTACCACAGCATCCGAAACAGAAGGTCCGTTTCCAACCAAATCGCCTGCGAGCCTGGTTACAAACGACATCACTTCGGACAGACAGGGGACAAAACTGACGGTCAAGATTACGATTCAAAACAAAAACAATAGCTGTGCCACATTGGCGGGGGCTTTGGTGGATATCTGGCATTGCGATGCGGCCGGAAACTACTCCGAATATGGCGGTACCGGCATGCAGTCTACCAACTACACGGCGGTGCACTTCCTGCGGGGCAGGCAAACAACCGATGCCAACGGTCTCGTCACATTCACGAGCATTTATCCAGGCTGGTACTCGGGCCGTGCACCGCACATTCATGTACACGTATATAATGCGAGCGGGAAATCGCTGCTCGTCACCCAGATCGCATTTCCGGAAGACGTCAGTAAAGTGGTATATGCGCAGGGGGTGTATGCAAGCCATGGACAAGCGGATACGACCAACGCAAAGGATAATGTATTCGGAGACGGCGTTTCTACCGAAATGTCAACAGTCACGGGCAGCGCTTCCGCAGGGTATGAATTGACGCACACGATTGTTGTAAGTGCGTAAACAAGTTTGTATCGGCTTTCGGCCATCGATTTGTTCTAAGCGTTTTTATGACATTAAGAGAACGACGACAGCCGACTTGCGCCATAACTATGAAAATGATCCGACTTTGTTATCGCAAAATCATTGATGCTGAATCCCGCAAAGCTTGGGATAAGGCGGTGTTTGATGATACGCATATGGAATTTTACATGCAGGCGCAGCGGATGGATCCGGACGGGAAATATCCGACTTTTCAGGAGCTGTCGGAGCATATTCCGCGGGCTGACCAACTGCATTACCTGACGAGTACGGCTGCCATGGGTTATATACAACAGCTTGGAGATGTGATTCCGGACATAGCGAATGCTTACGGCAAGTTATGCCTGCCATTCAAAAATTTCAGATTTGAGATCATCCAATCGCATATCGAAAATAAGTCGCATCATCGTGTGGCGATCTGGTTTTATAGCGAACCGCTTATATGGCTAGAAACGGTCGGGGAGAGGCTCCTGGTTTCGTACCAGACGACGGATGACGTCTCCAATGGAAAGGAGCTGGAAACGGACATGATACTACTAATTCCCTTTTTAAGCATTTCCCATTTTACTTTTCGGGAAAACCCACCCGACAAAGCTTAACCTATGCTGACACAGACAGATGCGCGGATCTACCTCGCCGGATTGCGGGGCCAGTTTCAGACGGGAGGTTTCCGTAGTTTCAGGACCTTCAATTTCGAGGAATACAATGCAGTCGGGCGGGAGCCGTTTGGAGGCCTGCTGGCATTCAACGATGAGACTTTGTTACCTGAATGTGAAAACACTTTTGGGACGGATACAGCCTGTCAGGTGATATTGCTGCCGATGATCGGAGCCATTGAGGTAACAGGTGCGGGTCGGGAACCAGAGTTTGCCAACTCCGGCGAAGTTTTATCCCTGTTTTTAAATCCGGGCGAGACATTCCGGATTGGCAATCCCTATGCGGGGGAGGCGGTTAACTATTTGCAGATCAGGATCAGGGACGAAAGAAATATACGCGCCCCATATGTCAATGCTTCATTTGATCTTTCTGTTCATAATACGCTGCTGCCCCTGCCTGGGATTCCCGGAAACCCCGCTCATTTTTTCATCGGAAAGTACGGAGGCCGGCAAGAAGGCATTTTTACAAGTGGGGCCGCCGGATGCAGCGCATTTGTCTTCGTGATCGAGGGAGCGTTTGAAGTACAGGATCGCCTGCTCGAAAAACACGATGGCCTTGCCTTGCACCACACACGGGAAATCGAATTTGAAGCGCTTTCAAATGATGCGATTATTCTGTTTTTCAGCTTAACAAAAATATGATTTTGCTAAGACTGATATCGCACGAATACTTGTTCTTTCACTATTTCAAATTGCTTGTCTGTGGAAAGTAGAGGTGTGCTGAGGAACATGGCGGTGGCTGCGACGACGGCGTGAGTTAATTTCAGGTTATACTGTCGTTGGATATAGATGGTGAGCTCCTTAATGGCGGAATCAGCATCCACAATAGTGCATTCGGCAAGGAACATTTCGACCCAACGCTGTTCGTCTTCAGATATATCCGAGCAGGCCCTCAATTCGAGTTCGCTCAAAAAAGACAGGTAAACCTCCGTGTCCTGTAATAATTTGCCCAGGTCGGAGTCTCCTTGAAAAAGGAGGATAGCGATATTGGTATCAATCAGGATTTTGCTTCCGTTCATCCCACATTCGATTCTTTGTTCCCCAGGGTTCTGATTTTGATTCAGCACTCCCACATATTTCCTCGCATTGAGCCTTTTTCCCTTGTCAGCTGATCGAGAAGCAGGAAAGAGTTTGGCCCAGTCGGCAGCTGGGAAAATATCAGCAAAGCTTTGCCCTCTTTTTAGTGTCAGCGTCATGGTATTTCTGAAATTTTGACACGAACCTAACGATAAGAAGATGTTCAGAACCGTTGTAATGATCCCGGAATCTCATTTGGTTATTTCACGGCGGAGCGGACCTTCGGTCATTAAAAAAGCGGATACCGTTTTCACAGCATCCGCTTTTTGCAATAGTTATATTTCTTAAAGAACGGCTTCGGCGAGAACCAATACCTTGTTGTTCAGTACTTCCACAACACCACCATCGATCAGGTAGTTTTGTTTGGTTGCACCGGTATCGACAACCACGTCGCCTTTGCCCAGCGTGCTTACCAACGGCGCATGACGGTTCAAGACCTGAAACTGTCCTTCGGTACCCGGTAATGTAACGGCAGTTGCCTCTCCGGCAAATACCTTTTTATCTGGGGTAATGATTTCTAAATGCATGATTCGAAGTTTATGAGTCTATGAGTTTATAAGTCCATGAGTTTAAGGGTGTTTGAACCGCGCGGCGGCCGCTCATAAACTTTGAACTTTAAACTCCACAACTTATCTGCTTGCTTCCGCCAGCATTTTTTCTCCTTTTGCCTGAGCGTCTTCGATGGTTCCAACCAGGTTGAAAGCCATTTCAGGAAGATGGTCATAAGCACCATCCATGATCAGGTTAAATCCTTTGATCGTATCGTTGATGTCAACCAAAGTTCCTTTCAAACCGGTGAACTGTTCAGCAACGAAGAAAGGCTGTGACAGGAAGCGTTCTACACGACGAGCGCGGGATACAACCAGCTTGTCTTCATCGGAAAGTTCTTCCATCCCAAGGATCGCGATGATGTCCTGCAATTCTTTGTAACGCTGAAGAATGTTTTTCACGCGCTGTGCACAGTCGTAATGCGCTGCACCGAGTGTTTCTGCATTCAGGATACGTGAAGCGGAGTCAAGTGGATCCACCGCAGGATAGATACCTTTTTCAGATACCTTACGGCTCAATACCGTAGTGGCGTCCAAGTGAGCAAAAGTGGTTGCAGGTGCAGGGTCAGTCAAGTCATCCGCAGGTACGTAAACCGCCTGTACGGAAGTGATTGAACCGCGTTTGGTAGAGGTAATGCGCTCCTGCATCTGACCCATTTCAGTGGCCAGCGTAGGCTGGTAACCTACCGCAGATGGCATACGTCCCAAAAGAGCGGATACCTCAGAACCTGCCTGGGTGAAACGGAAAATGTTATCGATAAAGAAAAGAATGTCGCGGCCTTGTCCTTCGCCCTCTCCGTCACGGAAATACTCGGCCATCGTCAAACCTGACAAAGCCACACGCGCACGTGCGCCAGGAGGCTCGTTCATCTGGCCGAACACGAATGTTGCCTGCGAATCTTTCAGTGTATTGTAATCTACTTTCGAGATATCCCAGCCGCCTTCTTCCATGCTGTGCTTGAATTCCTCGCCATATTTGATGATACCCGCTTCGATCATCTCACGCATCAGGTCATTACCTTCACGTGTACGCTCACCCACACCGGCGAATACCGAAAGACCGGAATATGCTTTTGCGATGTTGTTGATCAATTCCTGGATCAATACGGTTTTACCTACACCCGCACCACCGAACAAACCGATCTTACCACCTTTTACATAAGGAGCAAGGAGGTCGATTACCTTGATACCCGTGAAAAGTACTTCGGTGGCAGTTGCCAGCTCTTCGAATTTCGGAGCTGAGCGGTGAATGGAAATACCGTTTGAAGTATCAAGGGGTTTAAGACCGTCAATCGCTTCACCGATTACGTTGAAGAGACGTCCTTTGATACCTTCGCCGATTGGCATTTTGATAGGTGAGCCAAGCGGAGTAACCTTCATGCCGCGTTGCATACCTTCTGTACTATCCATCGCGATAGTACGGATACGATCTTCACCAAGGTGCTGCTGACATTCAAGAACAACTTTCTGACCGTTTGGTTTGATGACTTCCAACGCATCCAGGATCGACGGGATAAGTCCGCTGTCCTCGAATGATACGTCTACAACCGGGCCAATTACCTGCGTAATTTTTCCTACGTTTGCTGCGTTTGCCATTATATAATTTTGATTATCTCGGATGAGGTTTTTTTCAGACCGCAAAAGTAGGAGATAATTTGGTCAGTACCAATAGTTGACAAAGTGAATTATTGGATATTTTTTAGAAAATCGCCCATTTTTTCCGAAAACTGTGTTTAATATTCCCGGAAATTGGATTGCAAGGCTATTTGGAGGGAACTTTTTGTGAATATTTTGACAATAACAGGTTCGGCAATCCATCTAATTCCAATCTTCGCGTCGCAAACAGCGCAATAGTTTTAAATAAAACCTATGAATGAATTTTTCTTCTGGAAGGTGTGGTCGGCGTCCGAACGGCGAATGACGCTTGCGGCACTCCTGGCCCTCTCTCTTGCATTGCTATTTTTTGTCATTTATTGTCTCGATCCGCTCGGTAATGTCGTGCGGTGGAATGTAGTAAGTGAGCTTTCGGAGGTCAATGCGGTGGTGGATATCTTGCAACTGGGGCAATGGCAATACGGGATCACCACTCCCTCACATCTGGTGACGGAAACCTTTATGTCGTCCGTGATGGAGATCAACCCGCTTATGGTGAACTTGTTCTGGGCGGGAGCTTTGATTGGCCTGTCGCTGATCCTGGCTGCTCTGACAACCATTCCGAGGTTCTGGTACCTGGCAGGCATGGTACTCTTTATTTTGTTCCTTGCATTTGCCCGTCTCGAAATGCTTCATGTTTTCGGGGCCGAGAACAGGGTTTTGTTTCTGGCAGCAACGGTGTTGTATGGGGGTATTACCTATTACTTTCATGCATTCCGGCCCGATCTGGGGATCAGTGTGCGCATTTTGGGTGTGTCCGCGGTTTCCCTGATTATGGTTTTACTGGTGGTATCCGGAAGTACCGTGTCGTTACCTGCCTTTACTGCGGCAGTATATTCCTTCCCGATCTGGCTGGCAATTACCGTCGTTTTTCTATTGGTTTCCGCAACTGAAATTATGGCCGGACTGGTTTGGCTGAGCACCAGCGGACAAGCGGGTAGAGGACGGTCCGGACTGGTGCAATTCGTTGTTGTAAGTGTGCTATACCTTTTATTATTGTTGCTTATCTACCTTCAGAATACCAGGCAGATAGACTGGAACATGACATTGATCAGCCCGGTGTTTCTGGCGCTTGCCTCCGGTATATTAGGAATATGGGGATTTAAAAGGCGGGCGGATTCGACGGAGGGAGTTATGCCGTTTCGTAGCGCGGGTTTCTGGTTCTATCTGGGCCTTTTTATCGTGGCAGCTTCTTTTGCAGCATTTGTTGCGGGTACTGCCAACGATCCTGTTTTGGAAACGCTCGAAGATGTGACTGTACAGGGGCAGCTGGCAATGGGTCTGCTGTTCCTGTTTTATGTATTGGTCAATTTTTATGAGGTATTTCAACAGAAACTGGCTGTTTATAAAGTACTATACAAACCGCTCCGTTTTGGGTTGACGCAAACCAGGCTATTCGGTTTCGCGGGTGTGGTAGTCTTATTCTCGATTCAGAGACTGCTGCCTGTCAACCAGGCCATCGCGGGATATTTCAACGGACTGGGGGACCTCCACAGTGAAACACAGGAGTTTGCCCTGGCGGAACAGTACTATAAGCTGGCACTGCAACAGGAATTTCAGAACCATAAATCGAATTATGCATTGGCCTCGCTCGCATTGAAACAGGGGGACCGGAACGCGGCGGCATTCTATTTCAGGCAGGCATTGCTGAAAAACCCTTCCCCGCAGGCGTATGCAGGGCTGGGTGCCATACTGACACAGGAAAACCTCTTTTTTGACGCCGTCTACAGTCTGCAGGAGGGTATCCGCCGTTTTCCCCGCAATGGTGAGCTTCTTAACAATCTGGGCATGCTGTATTCCAGGACCAATGTTGCAGATTCGGCTTACTATTACCTGGAAAGGGCGAAGGCTGGTGCGACCCGGCCTGAAATCCCTGCCACGAACCTGCTGGCCATTCTGGCTAAAAGTACAGACGCAGGCCTGCTCGACTCGCTCGCAACGGATACCGAAAAGCAAACCTATCTTTCATGGCAGGCGAACTGGTTGGCGGTGCAAAATCTGAGGCAGCACTTTTCCAAAGAGGCTTTTGACAAACAGGTTGTTCCAACGGACTCTCTGCTGAGTGTCTCGTCTTTCTCCTATTTGCTCAACTATGCGACGAACCAGGCGCGCCATGACAGCACTCCTGCCGCTCTGCTGCCGAAACTGGCAGCAAAGAACCCGGTATTGTCGCAGGATTTATCTTTGGCAGCGTTGTACGCAGAATTTTATAGTGGCAATAAGCTGAAAGCACTGGAAACATTGTCGGGGTGGGCAGCAGAAGAGGGAGAAAAAAGCGATTTATATCACAAAATATTAGGACATTGGCTTTTGCAGCTAGGCCTGTATGATAAGGCCATAGAATCTTTGTCTGTCGTGGAAGGTATTGAAGGAACGATAGGTATGGCCGTCGCCAATGCGTTATCCGACAAAAAGGAAGTGGCCGTGGTAATGCTCGACAAGATCCAGAGCCAGGAGAAAAGCGAGGCGATCGAGCAGCTGAAACAGACGTTGTTTTCGGGGGTAAAACCTAAATCCAGTTCTGATTCGCTATTTTCAATGGTTTCAAAAACACCTTCGGAAGCAAATTTCGAAAGGGCGTTGAATGCAAATCCATTCGATGCGCGGATTGTGTCGGCGGCTTCGGAATTTTACAGAGGGAAAAAGCAGGTTAAACAGGCTTACAAAAAGGTTCTGGACGCATTGCGCTACAATGAATATGCGTCCGAACTTTGGGAGCAATATGCTTTTCTAAGCCTGGAACAAGGGTTGCTGGGACAGGCGGCCGAGGGCGAAGAAAAGGTAAAACAATACGCATTACCTGCCGGTTATCAGCGATTTCTGGCGCGCTATCAGCCGATGCGGGCACTTATCGAAAAACAAAGGGCGGAATTTTGATGATTTAATATTTTAGCCATCTCAAAATTATACTTCATCAATGACGGCTTTGTCCTGGAAATCCAATTTCAATGAAACGGAATGCCGGATTTTCCGGGGTAAAGTCATTGCCGGCATTTTGAAAACATCCTTTTGGAAAAATGACGGCCAAGGCGAACTTGACGGCCATATGCTCAGGTTTAAAACCAAAGGTCTTTTCAAACGGCACACAGAAATACGCGACATTGAAGGTGCCAGGATCCTTGGGAGCATCGATTACAACCTTTTAGGAAGTTCCGCCCGGATCGTTTACAATGAAATGCATTACCAATGGCGGTTCGAGTCGTGGATACGACGAAAGTGGCTTGTAAGTAATGGAAAAGAGGAGGTTTTGTTTGAGCCCACCGGATTCTGGAAAAGAGAAGGGCGCTTCACTAATGAAGAGATACCGCCGCCGATCATCCTGGCTTCATTCTTTGTGCAAGCTTATTTTAGAAAAATTTCCGCTGCATCGTGAACATTCACATTCCCAACCGAAAAACTTCTCTTCATGAAAATCATAGAAACCACTGAAATCGCCAAGCGCTACGTTATGGGCAGTGAGATTATCCAGGCACTCAAATCCGTAACGATTTCGGTTAATAAAGGGGAGTATGTAGCCTTCATGGGGCCGTCAGGCTCAGGAAAATCCACAATGATGAACATCATCGGCTGCCTGGATACACCTACCACGGGCAGATATATCCTGAACAACAAGGATGTGAGTGATATGACGGAGAATGAGCTGGCAGAGATCCGTAACAAGGAGATCGGGTTCGTATTCCAGACTTTCAACCTGCTGCCCAGAATGTCGTCGCTGGATAATGTTGCATTGCCACTCATTTATGCGGGATTGAGCAAGTCGGACCGGACGGAAAAAGCGATGCTGTCGCTTAAAAACGTAGGACTTGAAAACCGGGCGGGCCACAAGCCCAACGAACTTTCGGGCGGGCAACGCCAGCGGGTTGCGATTGCGCGTGCGCTCGTGAACGACCCGAGTATTTTGCTGGCAGATGAGCCGACAGGTAACCTGGATTCTAAAACTTCCTACGAGATCATGGATCTGTTCGATCAGTTGTACAGTAAGGGAAATACGATCGTGATGGTGACCCATGAAGAGGACATCGCGCACTATGCGCACCGGATCGTGCGTCTGCGGGACGGGCTGGTCGAGTCCGACACGATCAACCCGAATCCTACGAAGGTGAGCGCATTGGTTTGATGTCGGTGGATTGATTCATACTAGCGTGTCGTTTATCATGGACACGATCGCGGGTTGATAGTTGAAATGGTCAAATTGGCAGAGCGTAAAGAAGTTTACAGAAACAAATAGTATAGTTATCTTTGTTGCGGATAGAGGCCAACGGCCGAGCTAATCCGGATGAATGGCCGAATGAGGCGCATCATCCGGATTATTTTTATGGAAACATTATGAAAATCAATTTTAAAGACATCATACTATTTGAGGACGAAGACTTTTTGCTGGTCAATAAGCCACCTCACCTGGCTACGCTCGACGAACGTACGGCAGACCGGGGAGGGAGCGTGCTAAGACTTGCAAAGGAGTACAATCCCGAGCTACAGGCGGCACACCGGTTGGACAAAGAAACTTCGGGTGCATTGGCATTTGCGAAAAATCCTGCGGCTTACCGGCACCTGGCCATGCAGTTCGAGCATAGGGAAGTGACAAAACGGTACCACGCTGTTGCAAATGGGATCCATGACCTGGAAAATATTTCAGTATACCTGCCGATTTTGCCACTAAAAAATGGCACAGCCGTAAAGATCGACAGGGCGGAGGGAAAAGAAGCGGAAACAATTTTTAATACGCTTCAGGTTTACCGGGGTTACACTTTAGTGGAATGTATCCCCATAACCGGGCGCATGCACCAGATCAGAATCCACCTGTCGTGCCTGAAAGCGCCTATCGTCTGTGATCCGCAGTATGGAGGGAAGGAAATTTATCTGTCTAGCCTGAAACGGAAGTTTAATTTGAAAAAAGATACGGAAGAACAGCCTCTTATTCAGCGTGTTGCGCTGCACGCGCGGTCGCTTTCATTTGCAGTAATGAACGGAGATCCTATACGTATTGAGGCTCCCTATCCGAAGGATTTTGAAGTATTGGTGAGGCAGCTCAGCAAGTTTGGTGTGTGATAGCATGGTTTTTGATATTGTTTAAAGTTACATACGTTTAACCTGAACTTTTTCATTTCAAACACCTGAAACTATGCGGATACACGCATTACCAAAACAGTCGGCACTCGTACCGGTTGTCCTGGCCTTAGTACTGGCCCAGGCGGCACTGGCGCAAACCGGCCGCAAAAATGATGTCATCATCAAAAGGGACAGCTCACGGATTCAGGCGCTGATCACGCAAATGAGCTATGAAAAGATCAATTATCGGGATTTGGGAACGCCCGACAGCGCAAAAACCTACATTTACCTGGATCAGGTAGCGAGAGTCCTGCTGAAAAATGGCAAGACGATCAACGTCAAGGATTCCATTCCCGCAACACACCTGCCGCCCGACAGCGTGGGTCAATATGCGGACCTGAACAACCTGCCGGCGGATCCATTTGAAAAGAGCATTGTGATGGCCAACTCCGACCAGTTGCGGGACAAATATAAATATCATCAAGACAGGTCGATAGACGGCAAGCAGGGTGCCATCGTTTTCACTTCGGTTGCAGTAGCTACATTGGTTGCCGGTATTATAGTAGCATCCACGGGCGATAGCCCGGATAACACGACAATCGGGACATCGCTTGCCATCGCGGGGCCGGTGGTTGGTGTTACACTGGGATTGATCGGATTTAAAAACTACAAACTGCATAGACGGAAAGCAGAAAAGATAAAGGGAGAACTGGAGAGAAGAAACCAATCTCTCACCACGCTAAGAATTACGCCGCACATCGATCCGTTCAATAAGTCGGCACAGCTGGGGCTGAGGTTGTCGTTCTGATTGCGGTAAATTGATTACTTTCATGGGGTTAAATAGTCAGAACAACTCCTTCCCAAATGAAAGTAATTTTACCAAAGCTGAAAAATCAGCTTCTAGCCATGTTAATGCTATTATTGGTTACAAATGCGTATGCGCAAACGCCGCGTAAGGCCGACGTGATATTGCTTCGTGACGAGTCCAAACTGGAAGTTTTAATTCAGGAAGTGGATGATCAAGTTGTTAAATACAAGAAAATCAGCGACCCGGAAGGGCCGCTTTTTTCCGTTAAAAAGAGCGAGATCACATCGATCCGCTACGGGAACGGTGAGGTAGAAACGTTCGAGGCTACATTGGAAGTCCAGAATTACTATTCACCCACCAAGCCGTCACCCGCAACCTCGCAGGAGCCTAAGCCTGCCCGAAAAGTGACCAGCGGACCGGTGAAGCCTTCGGTACAATTTGCAGAAGACGTGCGGAGTTCGTCACCCGAGCATTTGCGCAGCATGTACAAGTACTATAAAACGCGCTCGAAAACCGGGATGATCATGGGAATTGTAGGTACCTCGGTGGGCGTTATTGTGGCAGGTATCGGCACCGGCATTGTAGTCAGCGCGATGGACGACAATGGGAATTATAAAAGCTATCAGGATGAATTGAGGGCTCGTAAAGGGGCTTATATGATGCTCGGAGGCTTTGCAGGAGCGGCTACATTCGGTACCGTTGGTTTCGTGAAAGCCGGTAAAAACGGTTCCAAAGCGAGCCGTATCCGCCGGGAGCTGACCCGTCGCGGAGAGCCCCTGACATTTAGCATCAGACCATCTTTCAATCCAATGTTATGTAGCGGAAACCTGACGTTAGCAGTCCGGTTCTGACAAGTTGAAACATAAAAAAGCGGACGTCGTATAACTCGACGCCCGCTTTTTTGAATGTTTTGGAATTTCTTAGAATTTGAATGCGATACCAGCTTTCAATGGTGAAGCATTGTAACCTACTTCTGCAAATACACCCATATTAGGCTTGAAATAATAACGGGCACCTGCAAATACACCAAAGAAAACTCCGCTTCCATAACCGTCGTTATAAGAACCTGACCAGCCATCGGGATCGCTGAATGAGGAAACACGGTAGCCGAGAGCAGGACCAGCGTACAAATCAAGATTGTCAAGTTTCAGGAAGTGCTTGCCATAGTGGTAAGAACCTCTTGCTGCAATTGTAAAGAAATTATATCTCCATTTGTAACCGACATAACCGTAGTTCCAGGTCGTAAAGTCAGCCTGACCACCCACGCTGATGAAGTCGTGGATACCACCTTCGAAAGAAGCACCTACACCGACGCCGCCGCCGCCGTAAGTACCACCGAGGTTGATACCTGCATTTAATAATTTATCTCCTTTTTCAAATTGGGCGAAAGCCTTTTCGGATGCTGCGGTAAAAAATGCGGCAACGACGATCATGAATAGAGTCTTTTTCATCGTAATAGATTAGTTATTGTGAAATAATAATGGCACAAATTAAAGCCTTTATTTCAATGCTTCAAAACTTGTGCCATTTATAGTTATTATCCGGGTACAACCATTTTATATGTGGCCCGGGTATCTTTATTTAATCCAAATCAGATGTGCTTGCGGAGCTTGTCCTTAAACACCTTTTTAAATTTATCCAGTTTGGGGGCGATCACGAACGCACAATATCCCTGCTCGGGATTGTTGGCAAAATAATTCTGGTGATAGTCCTCGGCCGGGTAAAACTTCTGAGCCTTGGTGATTTCGGTTACAATCGGGCTAGCATAAGCGCCCGATTTGTCCAGTTCGGCTTTGGCGGTTTCAGCCAGTTGCTTTTGCGCATCATTGTGATAGAAAACCACCGAGCGGTACTGGGTGCCGACATCATTGCCCTGGCGGTTCAGCGTGGTTGGGTCGTGGCTGCGGAAAAACGCTTCCAGAAGATCCGCGTAGCTGATCACTTTGGGGTCGTAGGTTACTTCCACACATTCGGCGTGGCCGGTGTTACCTGTGCAGACCGCTTTGTAGTTGGGGTTCGGGTCATGACCGCCCGAATAGCCGGAAACCACCTTTTTGACCCCGTCCAGGGATTCCATTACGGCTTCCGTACACCAGAAACACCCTGTCCCAAATGTTGCGATTTCAGTGTTCGCAGTATCGACATTAGATTCGTCCAATGCAGTTGAGGCTGTTTCTTTGTCCATTTTGCTCTTGTGTTTTTTGTCCGACTGTGCGCATGATATCACGACCATGCAACACAAAAATATAAACGTGAAAATAGGGATGGTGGTTCTCATCGTGACGATACGGGTTATTGGCTGTTTCGGTAACGATTACAATGCGAAGAAAGTTTTATCACTGTATTCGTATAATATTTACGAAATTTGAAAACCAAAAGATCGGAAACACTTCTTTAAAATTGACTGGCTGCCAGTCATTTGATTGACCCATGACTTACCTTCATTTCAAGGCCCTTCATATCATTTTCGTAGTCAGCTGGTTTGCGGGGCTCTTTTATATGCCGAGGTTGTTTGTGTACCACACAGAAGCCAACGACAAACCGAGCCCGGAGCGGGAAATCCTGATCGCACAGTTTACTAAAATGGAAAAGCTGCTCTTCAATGCGATCATGACGCCGGCGTGCTGGCTTGCCTTGTTATGCGGCTCCGCAATGCTTTACATCACGCCGGGATGGCTGGATCAGGGGTGGATGAAGCTGAAACTGGTTTTCGTGCTGGGACTGTTGGCCTACCATTCGTTTACGCGGAAGATCCTGTTGGAATTGCGGCAAGGCAAATTCAGGTTTAGTTCCTTTCAATTGAGGCTCTTCAACGAGGTGGCGACCATTTTTCTTTTCTCGATCGTTTTCCTGGTCGTTTTGAAAAACACGGTCGATTGGCTCTGGGGCGTACTGGGATTGATCGCGTTTGCGATCGTGATCATGACTGCGGTGAGGTTTGCCAAACGCATGCGGGAGAAGAAATCAGCTAGCTAATCTGTTTGACAACTAATCGCAAAGCCCTCCGGAACGGATTGTTCAGAGGGCTTCACGGAGATTTAACTCAGCATAAACATTACTAATATTTCGTTTTGTAACTAAATATTAGTTGATTCGGCAAAAAAATTTAGCGCTTTTTGTATTCATAAAACACATGGCCGGCAGACAGGACCTCATCCGCCGCGTAATGCTGCCATGCCCCGATTTCGCCGGTTTCGGATTGTTCTATCTGTAATTCGATCAGCGAAGGCCGAGCATTTTGATTGTCGCAATAAAGCTTGACCTCATTGCCGAGGCTATTGTTTTTCCAGGTACCTGTCAAATGCGCTGTGTTGCTGTCGTCATGCATTTCAAAATGGCCGTCAGCCCGGAGTTCCAGTTTGGAAAGACAGACTTTTACATCCCCGGAGCGCTCGGGAAAGTCACGAGGTGTTTTTCCGTCATTGTCATTCACGGTAATGCGGTTCATGTTCTCCCAGATACCTACGAGGTTCTTGTCGAGATACTGGGTCAGGGCGGCTTGCTGATCCAGTGCCTTTTCGCATGAAATGAACAGGAGCATCAGGGTTGCCAGTGGGACAACTGCGAGAAAGCGCAGCCGATGCGCGGCTTTGGTTGGTGTTTGATGTAACATCATAATACGAGATTTGATTTGACCATAAGAGAAATATTGAAGGGCTGAGATTTGCGCAGAAGAGGCCATGTCCACCAGCAGGTGTGTATAGCGAAATGTCCCGGCCTGGCCAGCGGCATGGGCATCGGCAATGAATTCATGATTCATCGCCACCGATTCCCGCCAGAACCGCATCAGTGGATTAAACCAGAATAATGCGCTAAGCACCCTGACCAGCAGCCAGTCGGCGGTGTGCCTTTGGCGACAATGCACGAGCTCATGCGCTACACAGATGCGCAGGGAAGCATGATCCGTTTGACGACGGCTGAGAAAAATGTAATGTAAGAAAGAAGAGGTTTGCACTTCGTCATCGACCATTACAATGAATGCATTCCCGACTTTCCTGGCCGGATATTTCCGGATCAAACGGGTGACAGAATAGATGTCGGCTACCAATTTGAACAAATGAAAACCGGCAACGGCGACGTAAATGACCCACAGGATATTTGATATGTACGCCCATTGAAATCCGGAGGAGTGGATTGTCGTATGTAGGGTAGCGGGAGTATGGCTTTCAAGATCACGCATAAGAATCCGCGCCTGAGACCAGTCGTTCGCGAAAAGAGAAAAAGGCAATATCGGGGCCACCATGCTGAAAAGCATAGCAAACAGAAGATAAAATCGGTTTGCTAAGAGAAAAGTGGTGTTTTGAAAACCAATCCTATACAATCCGATGAACGCGATCAGACAGAGATTGGCTTCAAAGAGGTAGGTGCCGGCCATGCAACTCAGGGTTTTTTAGGGTAGTAAGAGTCAATTAATTGCTTCAATTCGTCGACTTCATCGGCCTGTAATACATTTTCCTGTACCATAAACGACACGATATTCTTCGGGGAGCCCTGGAAGTAATGCTTGACCAGGTTGGAGAAAGATTTTTTCGCGTATTCCTCTTTGCTGATGGTAGGGAAGTAGACGTGCGTCTTACCGTAAGCTTTATGATCGATAAAACCTTTTTTTTCGAGAAGCCTGACAATCGAGGAAACAGTGGTATAAGGCGGCTTCGGCTCGGACATTCTTTCGATGATGTCATGCACCACGCCTTCGTTCAGATCCCACAGAATCCGCATGACATTTTCTTCGGAGTGATTTAGTTGTTCCATGTCTCAAAGTTATAACTAAAATTTAGTTATCAAACTATTTTTTAGTTAAAATTGAAGCCGGAAAATGTCTTTGCAACTGCGTTTAAGCCAGTACTAAAACGCAAAACCCAAGGCAAACCTGGAAGAGAATTGTCGTTGAGATAGCCGCAAAGGATAAGTCAGATCCATTGAAAACTGATTGAAACTGACCGCGGTATCGATATAAATATTTCGGAACAGGCGCTGCTGGAAGCCCACCGAAGCGGATGCAGCCCAATAGCGTTCATTCACGTCGTTGTGCCAGTTCCGGGTGATCCCTCTGGTATGGAAATTCGAAATTTCGGCGGCAGTGTAGAAGCCGGATAGGTTGTTGCCAGACTTGCCGAGGCGGATCTGCCGCTTTTGAAGAAAGTAATATCGCCCCTGCAATCCTACTTTCAAAGAAAAACCCTTGAAGGCTGCCTTGTCCCGATTGTATAGTTCGCCGTTGACATTGATGTCCAGAGAAAAAGGGCTATTTCCGAACCTGGCTTCCCGCGCAATGCCTGCCCGGAGCATTTGTTGCCCGACGCCAAGGCTCAACTCGGGAAATCGTAGTTTCCATTGGTTTTGTTTTTCTTCATCACAGAGCAGTACCTCGCAGAATTGGGCCGGTGTAGCCGTCCGCCAGTCGCCTAGTGCAAGCCCGACGGTCATCTGGGTTGAGAATACGAAATATTGGCGTGGAGAGCCGTCGTAGTTTTCCACACTGAATTTTCTTTTCGCGGTGTTGTCGACATAGTAAGCACCCACGGAGATATCAATATGACCGAGGTTGGAAAAGCGGCTTTGAAAGCCGGGTACCAGGCCGATAATGCGCCGGACCGGGCTGTCGGGGATGGCATTACCGAATAACATAAGCGGTTGTTCATAAGACCCGGCGAGATAGGCGCCGCTGAAGTTGTTGGCATTGAGCCCATGGCGAATTCGTTGATTCATCGTGTAGTACCACCGGACTTTGCCTCCAGCCCAATAGTTGCCGTTCCGCATTTTCGTAAACGTATTGGCGTACATACCATCCATGGCATCATTGGTTTTGACAAAAAAAGCAGCTTCCAATGATAGCACTGGCAGAAGCTTGTATTCATAACCTGCAGCAATCCCGATTCCGCGAACATCCGAAGTCGTGTACCCCGCCTTGACAATGTGCCTCGTGGGTACGCGCGTCATAAAAAATTGCCCGTATCTGTCTATGAATTTTTGTCGGACCGTCAGTGTATCCGGCTCTTCGCTGTAAGTAATGCTAAGTGTGTCCTGGCCGATAACCGGCAGACCATACGTTAGTATCAGCGACAGTAGTAGAAGGTATCTCATTGAGGAAAGACGGTAGTAAACGGCCGGTGATACAAAGAGGCATGTTTTTGTTGAAATGGTTGTATGAAAAGTGAGAAATAGAAAAGCGTTCATGGTGTGGGAGCGTGGTGTTAAAAAACCTTAACCGGGTACCAATTGGAATTCGCCCGGCTATTTTAGCGTAGGCCTATGCATAAATACATCGCGGGATGAAGATCAAAATACAATTATTAGCCACCTTTTACAGCTCCTTCGGTTTTTACCTGTGGGTTATTCCACTTGTTGCGTGGCTTGCCCTCGGTGCTCCTGTGGGCCGGAATCTCTATGTATTACTGCCGGCGTTGGTGCTCTACAAATTGTTTTTACAAGGCGTTACCGTATACATTCTCCAGCGGAGGTATGCATATCGGTTTTTCTTTTATGCCAATGCAAATCTCTCGCGTACAATCCTGTTTGGAGTGGCGTTTGTGGTCGATTTTGCAGCATTTTTTTTGTCGGTCAGCTTTATTCAGCTAGCTAGCGACCTTTGGAAATGAAAAACCGCACGCTCGAAGCTGACAGTATGTGGCTGGAATACGGTGGCAGGAAAATCCTGCAAAGTATTTACTTAAAAATGGAAGCCGGCCAGGTAACTGGGTTACTCGGCCGTAATGGCACCGGCAAGACCAGTCTGATGCGGATGATCTTCGGCACGCTGCGGGGGCAAAGCCAGTCTGTGAGGATCGATGGTGAATTCGTTTCGCATCCTTACCGGCAATCCGGATTGATCAGCTACTTGCCCCAGCATCATTTTTTGCCGCCGGACTTGAAGGTGAGTGAGGTATGTAAGTTATACCGGGTTGATTTTGAAGCCTTATGTCGCCATTTTGATAGCCTGGAAAGGTATCATCAGACTCGTGTAAAAGACCTCTCGGCGGGTAATGCACGGCTGATCGGTACCTTGTTGGTCCTGCTGTTACCGGTTGCTTTCACATTGCTTGATGAGCCCTTTGCAGCACTTTCGCCGATCAGCGTGGAGCAAATGAGCAAGGTAATCACGGAACAGAAGGCGCGAAAGGGCATTCTCATTTCCGATCACGCCTACGAATATGTATTGGACCTGGCCGATGAAACTTATCTGATTGTCCCGGTGGGAAGGAGTATCCTGTTGAAAAACGTGCGTTCCGAACTTGCAGAGTTTGGCTACATCTGAGACTCCTGATTGTGACGCATTCTTTTGAGCGTTTCTATTATGGCATTTGGGGATCTTTTGCATAACTCTCCGATCAGCACCGATACGTTGTGAGAGCGGCTTATTTTTCAAAAACCAATGCATCAGCCTTCGCTCCCAGCTCCTCCAACGCATTTAGGATGGCTTCCGTAAAAGCATCCGGGCCGCAGACGTAGAAAGGTTGGTCGAAATCCGTGATGTGCTTTTGCAGGAAATCCTTGTCGATGCGCCCGTGGTAGTAGCCTTCCGCGTTTGCTCCTGAAATTAGGTTGAAGAAATGGTCACCGAGCATTTGTGCGAGTTCTTCCTGGAGGATAATATCGGCGGTGGTGCGATTGGAGAAAAATAGCTGGTTGTTTCCGAGTTGTCCTTTTGTGTATAAATCCCGGAAAATGGCTAAAAATGGTGTGATGCCCGCTCCTCCGGCCAGAAATACGCCCTTGCCTTTGTATTCAATGGCTCCCCAGGCATCGCTGATCTCGAAGCTGTCGCCCGGCTGGACTTTCGTCAATGCGTTCGTCACCCCATCGTGATCGGTGTAGGACTTGATGGTGAATTCCAGTGTGTCGGCGGAAGGTAGCGACGTGAATGTAAACGGCCGTTTTTCAGTCACCCACTCATTTGTCAGAATCGAAAAATCCGTGGCCTGGCCGGGTGTGTATGTAAAACCCTCCGGTTTCTCGACGGTGTAGGAATTTACATTGTGCGTAACCGGCTTTTTGGCTAGCAGCTTGACAGGATAATCGGCCATGATCTCAGATTTGGAAAAAGGATAATATTAAGCAACTGCAAAATACACACTACCGCGAATGCAATCAAGAGCGATTTTTATCCATTTGAACCGTTTTCAGGCAGCGGCTGAAAGTGGCGGGCGTGGTCCCGAGATAAGTGGCAATGTAATGGTCGGGAATGCGGCGGAAGAGCGATGATGGCTGGTTTACATAGTGCGCAATGCGTTCTTCGACAGACAAGTATTTGAACACCTTAACCTTATCCGTAAAATTGATCAGATGCTGTTCGAGTAATTTCACTGCAAGCTTACCCATATAGGCGTCTTCCTCCACAAGTTTGCGGTAAGATTCATAGGAAATCGCATAAACGGTAGTGTCTTCCAGCGTTTCCAAAACTTCATTTGAAAGTTTTTGCAATAGAAAACTTTCGGCAATGCAAACGATATCTCCTTCTGAAACCAGCAGCGAAGTAATATCCTCGGATCCGCGCAGATAATACGTGCGCATAACGCCCTTTTCGATAAAATAAAGCGATGGGCTTATCTGGCCCAAATCAACCAGCACCCTGCCTTTCGGGATCGTAAATCTTCTCAGGTTCTGTTGGAATTTCTCCTTGATTTCATCCGAAAGCATGAATTTGGAAGCTTCCAGCAGATGGTGTAATGGCTTTATTTCTTCGGAGAGCTTCATGGCGATATCGAAATGGGAATGATAAAGGGTAGAGGCAATTGTTGTACGACAATGTAAAATCTTGTCGTACAACAATTTAAACTGATGTCTGCTGACAAGATATAAAATATTGGGTTTGAAGTTACTTTGAATGTATCAAAATCCTGCTAATCATGAACTTCCCGCTAATGAAAGCCGCCGCTCTGTTTGGAATGATCCATTGCATAATGCCGCTCGCACAGGCCCAGGACAAAGGTAAAGGTGAATTAAGTGCTACCGTGGGAATTTATCCGGTGGAAGATATTGTGACGGCAACTTTTTTGGTGATCCTGGGCGACCTGTTCGATGCGCATGAGGGAAGGGACCCCAGCAATCCGGTCTTTTTTCTTACTTATAAATACCACGTATCTGAGCGATTTGCAATAGGGGGGACGACCGGGTACAATCATGATTCGAAATCATGGGACCACTACAATTATGACGGATGGAGGCAGCGGACTTTAACCTCGGCCGTGGAGGGTACGATGTATTGGGCCAAGCGTCCGGGATTTGATTTTTACTCGACTGCCGGTGCGGGGCTCTTTTTTAGAGAAAGAGCTTATTATGAAACACAGAAAAAAACCGATGCGGGGCCTGCCATGTACATAGCACCGGTTGGGATGCGGTTTGGCAAGGATTTTGGCTGTTTTATGGAAATGGGGTACGGATACAAAGGCATTTTGAATGCGGGACTGAATTTTCGTTTTTGATAAGTCCGGAGAACGTCGATTTGTTTACAGGCTATTCCAAAAATGGAAATTCCAGACGGCTGTATGCCGTCCGGAATTAATAAACACATATTTATCAATTTGCAAACTATTTTTATTTCTCACTTTGCGATCACAACTTCATGCCTGCTGTAAGAACCATCGTCAAACAATACACGCACAATATAGGTACCTTGGCCATATGAAGAGACATCGATAGCCTCAGCGTTATCGGGGCCTTTTTTATAAACCACCCTGCCTACGGCATCGAAAATTTCGATCGACTTAATTTTCAGATCTTGCGGAGGCTTAACGGTCAGGATATTTTGCACGGGATTCGGATAAACGATGACCGGCATAACTTCGAACATCAGGCTGCGTATTGCGCTGTACGCGTCAGAACCGTCCAGGTCGACCATATGGAGGCGATAAAGATTAGCTCCTCTAAAAGGAACGTTATCGGCTACTTCGTAATTTGTGATCTGTTTTTCACCTCCGTTTGCATTTACTCTGGTGACGTTGTTCCAATTTTTGCCGTCTACGCTTTTTTGAACTTCAAAATATGCCGCATTGATCTCTTCGGAGGTGGACCAGGATAACTGTGCCGAGTGGCCTTCTTTTTTTGCATCAAAATTGACCAGCTTGACGGGCAATGTGATTCCGACTACCGAAGTACCGGCAGATCCTCCCGCTGATATCGGACGACGTTTGGGATCAGCTACGTTTGTCCAGTTACTACCTTCCTTGTTTAGGGCCAGTCGGGGATAAAACTTCGTGCTTTGAGAAACCGGCCCTGAAAAATTAATGGTAAATGTCGCCAAAGTCGTGAAATCATTAACATTGATGTCCTGTTGCCCAGCTTGCCCGGGTGGTGCTGACCGGGCGAGGGTCAAACCCAGCTCCGTTTTGCCTTGTGATGGATTGCCGGGAACTCCTAACTGAACGCCCACCTGACTCATAGCGTTAGCCGGGTTGCCGGATCCGGACCCGCCGATGATTGAAATGCCGGCAGGGAGTTCAAAATCCAATCTGATGTTTATGGCTTGCCAGTTGTCGTTTTCCGGTCCGTCATACAATGTGCCAGTGGCAGCGCCTTTTGCGGCCAGATCGAATTTCCAGGACAAGCCGTCCGCGCTTACTTCTTTATTTTGGAAGTCGATATCTATGGTTTGAGATCTCGCTTCTTTTACGAGAATGCCAAAAGCCAGAAAGGCGATGACATATTTATGTTTAGCCAAAAATTTCATATCGTAATTGATTTAGAATTTAAAACACTGTTGCTGTCTGGCATTTTGTGATTGTGAACAATGCGTATTAGTAGCTGCGGCTGAGCAAAAAGAAGTCAACATTACATTCCCCTGATCGGCTCATTGCGCCTGGTGGAATGAGTTCGCCGGTATGGTTCCAGCGACCTACAACAAATATGGATTGGTGCGGTTGAGGTTTGAAATAGAATAGAACTGCACCTGTTTCGTCATAGCTTTCGACAGTTCTATACCAAGCAGATAGGAAATTTTCTTGTATAATGTGTGCTCATAAAATGATGTTTTTTTAAACGTTCCTTATCTTATTGTTCAGGTAATCTTGCTTTTGAAAGCGCTCTCTTCTTGCGGGAGCAAATCGTGGTAGTGCGATTTCAATAATCAGGAGTCATCTCGTTTACTTAAAAACCAGCTTTTCAGAGCGATGGTCATCAATGCGGTACCGAACACTATATGATCATCTTCATAGCTTCGCTTACGGCGGAGGATTAATAGACCGAAATATGAATTGAAGCAATGAACTCACCGCAAATTGATGAGCAAGCAGACAGCATGGGTGGACGATCGGTCAAATCCGGATTGTCTAACATGGGGAAGGCAGCCGAAGAGATAAGCCGGAAGATGAAGGACTTGCAAATTCCGTCGAAGAGAGGGTTTAAGGAAGGTATTGTTGCGTTAGCTTTTGCCAACCAGCAACCCTGAGATCAATATGCCATTGATTTTCAACCCATCAATATTACAGCCCGACAGTTCCACTCCACTCAGATCGCAATCAACAAACTTGCTCTTATGCAGATCGCAATGATCGAAATGCAGCGGGCGTTGCTCGGCATTCGGGTCGTACATAGGGTGGTCGGGCGGGCATACCCCTATGTTTGTGAACATCGCCCCGCCCAGTTGCGCCCCTTCAATACGGAGGTCGCTCAGATTAGCGTCCACAATCGATACATTACTCATATTCACGTCGTTGAAAGTGGAATTGGAAAGCATGACACAATGGGCGCTAATGACTACGCATTCGCTATCGAGCTGAATTTCCTTTACATTTTCCATGAGACCGATGGTTTTTGGGTGAATGATCTGCTAACTGACCAGTGCTTGGCTTTGGCGGTTGGCAAATGTAAAAGTAGCCGCGTTACAAGCAAGCTGAAAGGGGCAGAAGAGACGAATTTGGCGTGTGATCAGGACAAAGTTTCGGTTTCTGCAGGTTCGTTCTCGAACCGGGGTTTAATCAAAACCAGCATGAAAAGTGCGATGCCTAATGCAAATCCTACGAACGTCCAGGCCATTTTTGTGACCGTTTCGGGTTTCAACAGGCTCCTTTTGGGGTTGCAGGATCATGAAATCATTGTTGACCCGTTTTTTCAATGCGTACTGGACTGCTATACGGAAATGCGCGCGATCATCCGATGCGGGCTTATGTTCGAAATGATCCAGTTTATAAAAGTCGTAAACCCGCATTTTTCCCACACATTCATCAAAAAACTTTCTTATACGTCTTTCCTTGACCTGTTGGCTGTTCAGGTTGCTGATCCGTTTATGAAACTTCACGCCGTACCAATACAGCGGTGTCATGGTAATAAACTGGTCTTTGTGAGTTAAAATAGGATTTACAAAGTAAATATCAATGTCAAGGTTCTGATTGTACCTGCCGTTTTTCGTAAGCGCATAATGTACTCCGCCAATGAATTTGTGGACCGCAAATTCATTGATCCGGTAATACCGAACGCGCTCGTATTTACGGATTTCCTTTACGTTTTTTATTTCGAGCAATTTGCCTGTGGAGGTCGTCAGCAAATATTGAGAAGGGATTAGCATCGCTGCCATTGAAACCCAGGCAATACCCTGCATTTGCCAGCTCCCTTTGTCTTTTCCCGCTTTGAATTCGAGCCTGTCGAACCGTGGTTTTAGCAATAGCAGAATAGGTATCCAAGGGAAAATGGCCGGAATCCAGTAGTGCCATATATCTTCACTCAATTCGATAATAGGGTATTTATCCAGAAAGAGCCACCAACGTATGAAACCGAGAAAAAGTAGCGTCCCCCACGCTACAATGGAAAAGGGAAGCAGAATGTGCTGGAGTTTTGAAAGGTAGTTTGGATTGAGCTTCATTGGGCAATAAAAGCTTTAAGAATAATACGTTTTACTCTCGTTCGGAGGTTCTCTTATATTTGTCGAACGATAGATGACCTCATTCAAAAAGCTGTTTTACTATTCTGGTTGGGTTTGTGTGTCTGGCATCCAAGATCAGTACAAGCAACACGGTGTATGTAAAAATTTCGGCACGCAAACCCAGCGCTATTACTGCAATCCGGAAGACGGGCGAACTCGCTGAATATAATTTCCTGAATCGTGATTATTATGAGGCCGTCACATATTGGGACGCTGGTCTGCATTGGTTTGTCAACTACAACAAACAGCACAAGGCCCTGCTGACTAGCGGGGACGCGTTTAGCCGTTGGCCTTATTTTATAATGGCGATGCACACAAGCTCCGCGAAGATGAAGAAGTATGGCAAGACGTTGCGCAGCCTGGCAAAGTAGGTGCTTGGGCCTGTAAAAATAAATTTCACGGATTAAAGCCAAAATTGTGGATGCAGCGAGCCCAACCAGTGCATTACCGGTCGATATGGCAACTTCTGCTATAAGCCAATTTGGAGGGCATGTATAATCTGAAAAACTAGTCCGTTGAGAACAAGAAATAATACTGGGATTATGCCCAGAGAATTCTCTCATTCATTGTTTAGTCGTCAAAAAGGTGAGTCGCCAAAGTTGAATCCGATTCAGTAAGGTAGCTAAATGGAGTATCAAAGCTGACAAATTATTCGGCTTTGCTGTCCCTTTCCATCCCATAAGTATGTGATTTTTTTGTCCCGCTATTTGTCCCGAAAAGCAAAAACGCCGTTCCTGATATCAGAACAGCGTTTTGTGCCGAAGGCGGGACTCGAACCCGCACAGGATTGCTCCCTCACGCCCCTGAAACGTGCGTGTCTACCAGTTTCACCACTTCGGCTTGAAATTCGGTGGGCAAAGATAGTAATCTTGTTTTGGACTTTACAAGCGTTTCCGGTGTCGGTCGGAGAAAAAATCCGAAAAATTTAAATTTTTACACCTTCGTACAGCGCCGGAATGTGGATTTTTCGATAACCGGCCTTTTCCAGCTTCAATTTGAATGCAATCTGTGTCTCATATTCACCGTGGACCAGAAATACTTCCTTCACGCGGTCGGGCGTCTGGCAGGAAAGGAAATCCAGCATCTCGTTGTAATCGCCATGGCCGGAGAATGAATCCATACTTTCGACCCGACATTTCACGTCGAAGCGCTCGCCGAAAATATTCACTTGCCTGTCGCCGCGCTTCAATGCGCCTGCAAGCGTGTTCGCTGAGGCGTAACCCACGAGCAGGATCGTGGAGTTCGGGTCGCCGATGTTATTCTTGATGTGGTGCTTGATCCGCCCTGCTTCGGCCATTCCGGAGGCAGAAATTATGATGCAGGGCTCTTTGCGGTCGTTGAGCGCGATGGATTGCTGCACGTCGGATATATAATTGAGATAAGGAAAGGCAAATGCATCGCCATCCTTTTCGATGTAATCAAGGATCTCAGGGTTGAAGCATTCATCGTGCTCCTTCATAATGGCCGTGGCCCGGATTGCGAGCGGACTATCGATGTACACCGGGATCTGCGGAAGCTGTCCGGAGCTCGAAAGCTGGTCGAGGGCGTAAATGAGCTCTTGCGTGCGGTCGATCGCAAAAGCGGGGATGATGAGCTTACCACGTCGACGGACGCACGTTTCCTGCACGATGCGCAGCAAATGTGCGTGCATATCGATCTCCTTTTCATGCAGGCGGTCTCCGTAGGTGGATTCACAGATGATGTAATCCGCTTGTGGAAATACCTCTGGCTTGCGGAGAATGCGGTCTTCGGGGCGACCGATATCGCCGGTAAAAGTGACCTGTTTGAATGTGCCGCCATCGGGAATGCTCAAATGTACGGCGGCGCTGCCGAGCAAATGGGCGGCGTCGGTCAATATCACCGACACTTCGTTGTTTTCGCCCAAAAAGAACGTCTGTCCGTAACGCACCGTTTTGAAAAGATTCAATGCGTGTGCCGCATCCTCGGCATTATACAATTCTTCGAGCAATGGGCGGCCCTGCTTTTTACGACGGTTATTAATGCGTTCGAGGTCTTTTTCCTGGATATGAGCGCTGTCAAGCAGCATTATCCGGCAGAGGTCGGCCGTTGCGGCGGTACAGTAAATCGGCCCTTTGAAACCCTTGCGAACGAGGCGGGGGAGGAGGCCCGAGTGATCGATGTGCGCGTGAGAGAGGATTACATAATCGACTTCGGAGGGTTTGAATCCGAATTCCTGATTGAACTCATCGGTCTGGATGCCCTGGAAGAGCCCGCAATCGAGTAATATTTTAGTTCCTTTTTCGGTGGTAATGAGGTGCTTGCTTCCGGTAACGGTGCGTGCGGCGCCAAAAAATTGGATCAGCATGATTGTTGGGTTGTGGAGTTGTTGAATAAAGAAGATGCGGTCAGGCGAGTACGTAGAGGGAGTCGAGGTTGCGGCCGATCCCATCATAGTCGAGCCCGTACCCGACGACAAATTTGTTGTCGATCTCAAAACCGACGTAACGCATATCCACCGGCGTTTTCAATGCTTCCGGCTTGTGTAATAATGTGGCAATTTCGACAGATCTGGGACCCATTGACCTCACTTTGGTGATCAGCTGAGACATTGTAAGCCCTGTATCGACGATATCTTCGATGATAATCACATCCCGGCCCTCGATATTTTCCTCCATGCCGATGATCTCCCGCACAGCCCCGGTGGAAGTCGTTTGAACGTAAGAGGAAACTCGAATGAAATTGATTTCGCAGGAGAGCGAAACTCTTTTGACGAGCTCGCCGGCAAAGAGAAAAGCGCCGTTCAGGACAACAATAAAAACCGGGCAGGAGCCCATATAGTCGGTAGTGATGCCGGCGGCTAACTCGCCAATGCGTTTTTCGATGGTTTCGCGCGAAATAAAAGGGACAAATGTTTTATCCAGAATGTTAATCATAATTTTGAAGTGCGAATCAAATTCCCTTGCAAGACTGCCTTTGGTTCCCGGGAAGCCGGCCGCCGGGACTCGTCAAATACTCTGAGGATCAATATTAACTCTTTTTTCAAAAACCCGGCCGATGACAAACGCAAAATATAAATCGGGCGTTAATAGGACAGATTTACCCCTGCTATGAAAAGGTCAGTTGTTAACATTATCATATTCTGCTGTTTAACTGTAATTACCAGCCACATTGCCATTGCCCAATTGTATTCTTCGGCCGAGCTGGACAAGAATTACGATATGGTCCTCAAAAATCCCAGTGTACAGATCGAGTCGACCGAGGCGATCAACAAGTTGTACAATTATCAGTTTTACGAGGCGGATGCAGAATTCCGGTGGCTCAAATACCGGTATCCCAAGCATCCTATGCCTCATTTCCTGATGGGCCTGGCTGAATGGTGGAAGATCGTGCCCAACACTGAGAATGAATCGTACGATAAAACTTTTCTCGCTCAAATGGATTCGACCATTACACTGGCCGAGGAGCTTTATGATAACGAAAAGAATAAAATTGAACCTGCATTCTTCCTCGCGGCTGCCTATGCATTTAAAGGCCGGCTGTATGCGGAGCGTGAGAGTTGGGCGAAAGCTGCATTTGCAGGCAAGAAGTCGTTAAAATATTTCGAGCAATGCAAGGGTAACGGTGACCTTTCACCGGAATTGCTCTTTGGCGACGGCCTTTATAATTACTATGCCGAATGGGTACCTAAAGAATATCCGATCCTGAAACCTATCCTGGCTCTTTTCCCCAAGGGCAACAAAAAACTCGGCGAACAGCAGCTTGAAAAGGTAGGAAACAATGCATTTTACACCCGCGTAGAGGCCCGTTACTTTCTTTTGCAGATTTACAGCATGGAAAATGAGTACAGCAAGGCCTACGAAATGGCCAAGTACATGTGGCAGACCTTCCCGAATAACCCCTATTTCGAACGCTACTTTTGCCGGACGGCATTTGTCACGGGCAAAATGGCCGAAGCAGAGCAGGCCGCCCAGAACATCATTACAAAAATTGGACAGGGAATGCCAGGCTACGAGGGCGTGAGCGGGCGCAATGCAGCTTATGTACTGGCCTATTACAATATGAATTACCACCGTAACTACGAGGCTGCCGGTGAGTATTACAAGAAGGCTATCGACTACTCTACGCAAACCAATTCCTTGAACGCTGGTTATTATGTTTCCTCGTTGTTAGGATTAGGCAAAATCGCGGAGCATAAAAAGGATTATGATGAGGCACTGAAATACTATAAACTAGCCGATGACCGTGCCGATAAAAAGTCCAGCCAGGATAAGGAAGCGAAGGCTGCGATCGCGAATTTGAAGAAGATGAAGCGAGAGCAGCGGAGAAGGCGGTAGAGTGGCGTCCTCGTAAATGCTTCGACCGCAAATGCTTCGACTTCGCTCAGCATGACATAGCGTTGTCACCCTGAGCGAAGAAGGGCTTTGTAAGATGACACCTTATCGTTTCAACTCCGCATAATGCTTGAAAAACAGCGGAATAGTCTCAATTCCTTTGTAATAGTTGAACAATCCATAGCTCTCATTCGGCGAATGCAGCGCGTCGATATCTAGCCCAAAGCCCATTAGAATGCTTTTGCAGCCCAATTCCTGCTCGAAAAGCGCCACGATGGGAATACTGCCGCCTCCCCGGGTAGGGATGGGTTTCTTACCAAAAGATTCTTCCATGGCCAGTTCGGCTGCACGGTACTCGACCGAGTCCGTTGGGGTTACATAGGGCAGCCCTCCGTGGTGAGGCACTACTTTCACCTTGACCGAAGCCGGTGCAATAGATTCGAAATGTTTGGTGAAGAGTTCACAGATCTCGTCGTCCGTCTGATGGGGAACCAGGCGCATAGAGATTTTCGCACTCGCTTTGGATGGAAGCACCGTTTTAGCGCCTTCGCCAATGTAACCACCCCAAATGCCGTTTACGTCGAGGGTAGGGCGGACGGAAGTGCGCTCAATGGTCGTGTAACCCGTTTCTCCTGCGACGTCGTCGATGGCCAGGTCCCTTTTATATTCATCGAGGTCGAACGGAGCCGCATTCAATGCTGTGCGTTGTTCGGTAGTCAGTTCTTCTACTTTGTCGTAGAAGCCTGGAATGGTAATGTGGCCATTTTCGTCTTTCAGCGAAGCGATCATCTCACACAATACATTAATCGGGTTCGCGACGCCGCCGCCATACACGCCTGAATGCAGGTCGCGGTTGGCGCCTACCACCTCCACCTCGACGTAGGTAAGTCCACGCAGCCCCGTTTCGATGGAGGGCACATCGTTGGCAATGATGCTGGTATCGGAAATCAGGATCGTATCGCATTGCAACATTTCCTTATATTCGCGGACAAATGTCCCCAGATTCGACGACCCGATTTCTTCCTCGCCTTCGATCATAACCTTTACATTACAAGCGAGTGTACCCGTTGCGAGCATAATTTCGAGGGCTTTTATATGCATATAGAATTGCCCTTTGTCGTCACATGCGCCACGCGCGTAAATGCGGTCGTTCTTGATGACAGGCTCGAACGGGGGAGAGTTCCAGAGTTCGTAGGGATCGGCAGGCTGAACGTCGTAATGGCCGTACACCAGCACGGTCGGCAATGCGGGATCGATTATTTTTTCACCATAAACGACGGGGTGGCCAGCGGTTTCATAGATTTCAGCCTTGTCCGCACCTGCTTCTGCGATACGGTCGCGGACATATTCCGCAGCTTTGAGCATGTCGGGTTTGAACTTTGAATCGGCGCTTACAGACGGAATCCTTAGTAAATCGAGTAGTTCGTTCAGGAAACGGTCGCGGTTTTTTTCAATATATTCCTGCATTGTTTGTTGTTGTTTTTAGTCGGATCAATTTATGAAACGGCCGTCAATTTAAAAAAATAACCCCTAAGGTTGCGCCTTAGGGGTTCGGATTAACGGGGTTAGATTAGTCTTGTTAACTTCTGGCCTTCGATTTCGCGAAAATGTTCACGCGGTTTTCGTTGCCGTTGAGCAGGCGTACGATGTTTTTCTGGTGCGTAAAAACGACGAGAACAAACATCACAAAGCCAAAAACAACCAGCAATGGCTCAGGATGCCCGAAAGCGCCCGTCCACGAAAGTACCGGAAATGCCAATGTCGCGAGGATCGAGCTCAGCGACACGTATTGAGATGCAATTAGTGTCAGAATAAATATAGTAATGCAGACGGACGCCAGCTCGGGATGGATGGCGAGTACCATTCCAAGGAGTGTGGCAATTCCTTTACCGCCTTTAAAGTGCACAAATATGGGAAAGATATGGCCTATGATCGCGATGATACCAAAGATGATCTTGTACATCAGCAACTCGGTTTCACCGATCTCGTTCATGTAAAAAAGCATGGAAGCAAGGCAGGTGGCCGTCCAGCCTTTGAGTACATCGATGAGCATTACAACAGTGCCAGCGCGTTTGCCTAAAACCCTGAATGTGTTGGTGGCACCCGCATTACCGCTGCCGTGTTTCCTGACGTCGATTCCAAAATATCCAATGCCGTACCAAACAGAACTTGGGATGGAACCCAGCAGATAAGCAGCAACAATCGCAACTATTAATAAGGCAACACTCATTTTGTACTATTCAAAGATAAATTTAAATTACAAAAAGCTTTTCTCAAAAATACGATAGTTGGAGGATTTTACAAGCAAAAGTGACGCGAAACTATAATTCTGTATACAGATTTTCAAAAATTAGCAGAAACTATTGTAAATGCTACTAGCCGCATCAGAATCCTTCTGTGGGTTCCGCTTTTTTCTTCTTTTCTTCACTGGCAGAGGGAGCCGCTTTCTTCTTCGCAGTGGCTTTGACGAGCTTGGCTTTCTTAAGGGCAGGCTGATAAAAATCATCAAAGCGGTTAACAAACATATCCTTCTCTTCAGTTCCAATGTTCACCAGGGTCATGTCTTTGGACTTCACGTTTTTCGACTTTGCTGTGATCTCATCGTTAAAATCCAGCAGTGATGAAACGACACCGAGTTCGCCTGCTTTATAATCAAAATAATACCAGATATCGGGGGAAGCTTCCAGGTAGAGGCTGAATTCATCACCTTCCACACCCCTGCGGAGTTCGAGGACACCGGTCATCTGCGCATTGATGTTGTTTCGGCCAAAATGGGCTACGCCGATCGGCCCCTGTGAATAGTACGCATTATGTGCGGGAGACCAGTGGAGATTGACGTTGGACAGTACCATCGGTACATCCAGTGCCGGCGATGCTTCAAATATTGGCTTGTAGCCAGCGGCTGTCAGTTTCACATATGCATCCGTTGCTTTCGGGCCGATCAATGCGGAAAGCTTCCGGTTCAGTTGCTCGGCATCGTCGTCGGCTGCCGTGCTGTTTTGCTCTGCGAGGTTGGTTTCAACGATTTTAGCTGCCAGTGATGGTGCTATCGGCTCCAAAGCAGGCATTTTCATCAAAAGCATTGTATTGAAACGGAATTTCGAGCTATCGACCTGCACTTCGGCGCTGCCTACGGTTTGCAACCAGTCGGCGGCGGTCAGTTTGAATGGCCCGGCGAATGTCGCGAGTCCGGTTTTGTCGTCGAATGTCAGTGCATTGCCTTCGTCGATCAGTCCGTCGGGACCCGGCGGCGGATTAACGCGGAATGCCTTGCTGTCTTCGTCGTAGCTCAGATTACCCTGTGCCTGGTAAATATCTTCGTCCCCATCCGAATCCTTGGGCGAAAGGAAGCTCATATACATTCCTTTGGCCTCGTTGTAATGCAAGCCCACTGAAAGCGGGATTTCGTGCTCATTTTTGAGGTCTTTATTGATTTTAATAGAAACCGATTCCCCGGGAGAATCCTGATACACGATCCATGAGCTCTGGAAATCCTTTCTAAACTTGATTACCGGCTTCACAAAACCATCCAGTTTCAGCGACGGCTCGTACGCAACGAGGTTGATACCTCCTTTGTACTGGATGCGTGGCGAAAGGAACAGGTTTTCTGTCTCTTTGATATCGGCCCTCGCGGTTGTGTAATATTTGATTCCGGCTGCGGGCTTGTCCTTCGCTTTGGTCCGCTTTCCTTCTTCGCCTGCTCCGACTTCCACGAGTTCGAAGTTCTGCATTTTAATGTTGAATGTATCCTTTCGGGCGGTAATGTACTGGTAGGTAGCTGAGCCCTCGAAATGGTTGCGGGAATCGATGCGGATATCGGCGTCACGCAGATGGTGCGAGACATTCAGGGTATCGATTTCTATACGTGCTTTTTTCAGCGGCACAATCTTACCCTTGCTATCCACGGCCACCATACCGCCGTCGGGGATAATTTTCACGTCGGCAGTTTGAATGTACGGTACACCTTTGATATTCAGTGTTACCTTTTGAATGTCGTAAATCGCTTCCGAGCCGTTGAATGTAAGCCCTTCCTGATCGGGGTCGGTGGAGGTGTAGGACGAGGTTTCGCCAAGTCCTTTCATCAGGATCGTTTTCTTCGTCATATCCCATTTTGCGCTCCCGATCAGCGTCTGGTAGGACGCGGTGGGGATTTGCATGCCCGAAGAATCATTGCCGAAACCCGATTCGTCGGTCACAAAATTGGCGATACCTGTTTTAAAGTTAAAATCGACATTCACATTGTTGCCGGTCAGCAGCTTTTTAGTCGACTTCACATCGCCGCTATTGATTGCAAATGCGGATTTATTGGCCAGAAAACCATCCTTGTTGAACTTAATATCGGGTGAAGAAAGCTCGGAATCGGCCCGTTTCAACTTGCCATTACCATACAGCCCTGTTGAGCGGAGCAGCAAACTGCCTTCGAGATTAGTCGTACCCTGGTGGAAGGAGAAAGATTTGCCTTGGGTGTTGATAAACATGCTATCGGCATTAGGATACCATTTCAACGCATAATCTTTCAAAACCACACTTGGAAAATAGCCTTTGCCGATGGTAGCTTCTTTAATACTTGCCACGTCGCCGGTTGCCATCAGCGAATCGGAGGTTAGGAGGATGTTCTTGGCAGTCATCGACGCCGAAAGGTATTTCAGAATGGCTTTGGAATGCAAACCGCTGTTATCCATTGTCAGCGTGTCAGTAAACTTTGCCAGTGCTTTCCCTTCGTATAGCTTAATATCCGTCACCGGGGGTTTGTATTCGAAGCCAAGCGAGTTATCGGGCATGCTTTTCAGGATCGTTTGAATAGGCGGAATAATGCCATTGGAATTAAATGTACCATCGAAAATGACATCCCGCTGGTCCAGACCATCCATATCGATCTTTGGGATTTTAAAAAACACTTCCCGCGGGTACAGCACCGTTCCTCGCTCGGGTTGGTCGAAATACACGATCATACCATCCGGAACGACAAGCCTGGGCGATTTCTTAATGCCTTTCTGAATCCCCGACTTGTTTTTCGGATCACTGAGATAGAATGTACCTCCTTTTTCGTACTTCACATGACCTCCGACTTCGCCTTTCTGGCCTTTGGCAAACTTGTCGCGCGGCGTAAATGTGATCGAATCGGATGGGGCTACATTCACAAAGAACTGGTTGTAGTCAAACTTGATGTTTTGACCACGGAACTGGTAATTGGAAGCCACCATCTGCCCATTCAGCGTGAAATTGCGGTTTTTGCCGATGAACAACTTTTTGTCTGAGGGAATGGCATAGATTTTCAACGAGTCGCTGACGATGAAACGGGAGACGCCAAGGACGGTCAGCATCGTATCGGGCAGGTAAATCGTTGCATTAGCCACCTCTTCGTTGGCTGCAAACTGGCCGCTGACCTGGAAGTTGTCATAATCGGCTTTGTCCAGATTGGCGAGAACATAGAGTACCCCTTTTTTACTCAATGCATACTCATCGGTAGCTTTGTTATAGATAAAGTATTCATCAAGGGTCAGCCGTTGCAATGCATTGCGGATGATCGTCGGATTCTGCTTGAACTGAGTGGCCAGTTCTTCCGGCAAAAATGACGTCTTTTTGGTAGTTTGGGCATAGCTCGCAGCCATAATCAGCGGCTGAAAGCCAAATTCCTTGCTGATCTCCCTGAAACGCTCTTTTTTGAAATAGTCGAACGATTCGAGGCGGACGGGTACATCCTGCTTTCCATTGATGCGCAGGAATTCGACCTTGTCGTTCGGGAACCTCCAGCGCATGGCCTGTGCCCAGATGTTCATTTTGTGATAGGAATCGCGGTAGGGTAGCGGCCCGTAGTCGGTTTTGTCCATCCGGCCGAGTTTCACAAGTCCTTCGTCGTCATTGTATTTAAAGGTAACGCCCTGGTGAATCAGCGAATCTCCACCCAGCGGCATCGAGTACAATGCAAATGTGGCTGTGAAAACGGAATCTTTCAATGCAAATCTTTTGCTTCGAACCGTGAATGCGGGTTTCTCCTGGTATTTGACTTTGATGGTTGAATATTTGTCGTTCAGCGCGGAGCTGTAACGGTCGAGGCCGATGAGCGAATAACCACCCTGGTAATCGATATTCTTGCGGATCTCTTTCAGTTTCGCGTCGATATCGTTGGAAGCGAAACGGGGGTACAATGCGGGTTGGCCCTTGATACGTTTGATGCCCCGGTATTCCAGCGAACCTTTGATCGTTGCCGCCAGGTAAGTCTCGGAATGTAAAGTAGCGTTTTCAGCGAGGAGTTTGGGGTGATTAATATTGAATGAATAGCTGTCCAGATCCGCGTAAATGCTCGAATCCCCGGCTGTCTGCCAGGTAAACTTCCCGTTTTTACCTACAAAAACGCCATCACGCAGCGACACACTCCCATTCGTCGGGCCAAAGACGACGGAATCACCGCCTGCTACCATCGCAAAAGTGGCATTTTCCAGGTCCATCAATGCGCCTGCAAGAACAGGCAGTGGATTGGACTTCGGGGCGATTACGAAATTTGAATCTACCGGCGTGTTCCAGCTGTCGTTGGCAATTTCCGTCTCTTTGGTGACGGCAGAGTCACTTTTTGTATCAAACCGGTATTTGAAGTTTCCGCCCAGCAGGTAGAGAGTATTGTAATTGCTTGCGTACAACTTGTTGCTTTCGGCAATCGGAAGGGCAGTTTGAAGCACTTTTTGAAAAGTCTTGCCGTCATATTTTTCGCCCGAACTAGCTGCGACATCCAGGAACCCGTCGAGCTTTTCCGGTGACCGCCTGGCAACAGATTGCGTATTGCGGATCAGCAATGCGAGCACGGAGCCCGCCTTCTGGCCTTTGGCAATCTGCGTTTTGATAATCCCGATGAATTTCGCCTGCTGGGATGGATTTACCGCCGACATCCAGACGCTGTCGAGCTGGGCTGTGGACCGGATAAATTGCGGATTCCTGGTTCCGTCCATCAGTTTCCGTAGCTGCACCATAAACTGCCCGGGCTCGTCCGCCAGTTTGAGGTTCTGGGCAGTCGCATTTTTTCCGATAAAAATCAGCAGGTAAAGCAGTAGAGCAAAGCGAAATATTTTCATGGGTTGTAGCTGTCAGCGTTCAGCAATTAGCTATGGACTTAATTATTGGTTCTTTTCAAAAACAACGGTTGCCCATTGGTTCCGTGTATTGGACCTGAGTTTTTTCAAACCGTTTTCCAATGCACATTTTTCAATATCAGCCTGGTCGGTTTCATAAAATCCGCTGGTAACAAGCCAGCCGCCAGGTTCCAGGTGCGCCACGTACGTCGGGATTTCCGCCAGCAGGATGTTCCGGTTGATATTCGCCAGTACACCTCCGAAAAGTTTCCCTTCCGGTACATGCTGGATCGTTCCCTGGAACACTTCCGAATCGGCCGGAAGCGCATTCATTGTGAAATTCTCGCGGGTATTTTCCACGGCCCATTCGTCGATATCGAAACCCAGCAGCCGTGTTGCTCCTAATTTATAGGCCAGAATCGCCAGAATTCCCGTTCCGCAGCCGACATCCATGATCGAAAGACCCACGTGAGGCAGGTTAAGTTGCTCGTTCATCACCAGCCACGTGGTTTCGTGATGCCCGGTGCCAAACGACATTTTGGGTTGTATCAGCAAATCATATTTAAAAGAGGGATCGGGCTCATGAAAAGTTGCCCGTACACGTACCTGGTCACCTACCTCGATCGGCTCGTAGCTTTTTTCCCACTCCTCGTTCCAGTTTCTCCTTTCTAACGATTTCCAGGTTGCCGCTATTGTCGTTAATTCCAGGTATTTGGCCTTTAAATCATGGATAGCATCAGCATTGAAATCGTCTTCCTGAATGTAAGCCAGCAAACCCTCGTCGGTCTCTACAAACGACTCAAATCCGGCCTCTCCCAGTTCTGCCATCAATATTTCCGAAAATTCGGGATTCACTTTCAAATCAAGCTCTATGTAATTCATTGTAATAATTATGGATAAAAATTCGTCAAGTGAAGGTGTTGAAAAATTTCAGGAATGCAAGGGCACAGGGATTGTGTGAATCTAATTTGGTGACTTGTATCCCTCAACTAATACCGGTTATTTTAAATTGCATTTTAAAATAACGGGATTATTTTAAATGTTCAATCGATTACTTGGACCTGAAATTACGACGCTAGTGCCGGACACACCTGCAATAGCTTTGTTTGAGTCCCCGTCAAGCGGGAAAAATGACGCTGGTCAAAAAGCTTCTGACTAAATTCCCTCATCCAGGTAATTACGTGGATCAGGAATCCGATCTTAATCGATTGGGATGCGGAACTTTACCTTCAGGAACCGGACGAATCGACCATTATACTAGACGAAATGCAGAGAATGCCTTCGCTTCTTTCTCTTTTGAGTTCCTTAATTGATAGAAAGCGCGTTCCAGGCAGGTTTGTTCTCCCAGGCTCCGCGTCTCCCGGTCTATTGAAAAACAGTTCGAAAACACTCGCTGGTCGCATATCTCCACTTTGACCGGGCACTTAACAAGGCTATTGAAACAGAAAAAGCCATCAACATGGCTGTTAATGGCTTTCTAGTTTATGATTTACGTCACGGTTTGCGCCTCTTGGCAGCCAGATCATGCGCGGTATCATAATAAGACCGCAAATTCATCCAATCAAACACATCGGAAATGTTTTCAACGCGGTTACGTTGCATGATGCGATCGCGGCGCTGCATTCTCACGAATTTGAACAGGATATCGGCGAGCTGGTCGGCGGCCTGGGAGAAGTTCTGGGATTTGCGGTTGATGACGTAAATTCCCCGGTTTTCGTAATCCCGCATGATTTGCATAATGTAATCGCCAAACCCGGAAAGGTCGCTGGTCACGGTCGGAACGCCCCGTACCACGCATTCCAGAGGAGTGTAACCCCATGGTTCGTAATAGCTCGGGAAAACGCCCAGGTGGCATCCGCGGACGAATTGTCCGTAATCGAGGCCGAACAGCGGGTTGGTGGATGATATGAAATCCGGGTGATAGACGATCTTGACGCGATCACGCTCGTTGTTGACGAGGTTGGCCCGTTTGCAAAAATCGGTAATGCCGTCTTCCTCTTTCAGGTCGTGTGTTACAAACGCCGGGAGCTTATCGGTTTTCCAGCTTTGGATAGTCCTTCTCAAACGGAGCCGCCAATATTCATCCACAAACTCGTTCAGATCTGGCATTTTATGATCGGCGCCCGCGGCGGTTGCCAGGAAAAGCTTTTCTCCGACTTCCTTTTCGATAGCCGTACAGGTTTCCTGCAACTCGTTCAGCACGGCACGCGACTGTAATACATCGGGATTGACCGAATAGTAAGGTTGTTTGGTCACAATAAACATCACCACCGTCATATCCATATTAGCCTGCACCATTTTCCAGTTCAGCCGCGCCAGGGCTTCCAGGGTGAGGTCGTAACCTTTGTTGCTATACTCGTATCGACCGGACGTAAAAAAGTACAAGGTCTTATCCAGATCGAATGAGTAGCTGGGAAAGAAATGCCCCAGGACAAATTCGTGGATACGTTCTTTGTGTTTTAAGTGCAGGTTCTGGAATTCATGGACAGCCTGGAAGCGGACGACATTCAGTCCGTTCGGAGTGACGAGGTCGGGCATACGGCCTAAGAATACTTCACATTCGCGTGCTGTCACGTCGCTTACCGTGGTCAGTACATGGGCACTTAATGCAGCCTGCCGCTCGACGGAGCACTGCGCAAGGATTCCATAATTTTTGGCTTCCTGTTCCCAGTCGAAGAATGGCAGCTTGTTGTAGAAACCGGAAACGTTCTGCGCCAGGTAGCGCCCCAGCATGGTCGCGTGGGTCGTAAACGTGGTCGCGATTTTTACGTTTTCGCGTTTCAGTTCAGGCAACCCGCTGCTGGCCATCCATTCATGAAATTGCGCGAAAATTTCTTCCCGCTTTGCATTCTCGTCCGCATATTCTTTCAAAAAAATGCGAACAAGCTCACCAAAGCAAAGTGTTTGATTGACAAGTGGTTCAACATTAATCGTCGGAATGCGGTTGCGCTCCCAGAGACTGAATTTGATCGCGTCGAGCTGGGGGGCAATGCTGTCCAGATCAAACAGGACCACGCGCGGCTTGCCCGTTACGAGCCAATAGCCGTAGTGCACACCGTAACCGATCTCCCGCATTCTTTTTACGATCCTGCCGGCGGGGGAGTCGTCGAGGTCGTGGATTACTTCAAATTCGGAAGACGCCTTTTTTTCAAAATAAGGACCGAGCAAAAAGTAGTTTTCATCCCACTTTTCGACCATGGCAGGCACCTTTGTCCTTATGACAGTATATATCCCTCCAACTTGATTACAAACCTCCCATGCAATTTCGAACAGGACGTTTTTCTTAGTGGTTTTGACAAATGGTTCCAATATAGGGTACAGTTTTAAGCGTTACTAGGGCATTTCAGAAAAAGGACGCTGCTCCGGTTATGTCACAAAAATCCTTGTTATTGCACAATAAATATGCAGAAAAATAATTCACAATTACAATAGTTGAATGTTTGTTGGCCTGGCCGCTGCACCTGTTTAAAACATCATTCCAGCGTCAAAATATAACTAAGTCAAGAAAGCGGCAGGCGTGCAGATTTTGATACCCACATCCAAATCAAACCGTTATTGCGCGAATTTAAGACGGTTGTCGGCTAACTTTGTTCCAAAATACGTTACTTTGGTTGGATTAACATTTTGCATTGGTCAGATAGTGAAAAAAATTAAAATTGTTGCGCTTTCCTTTACTGTGATCATGTTTTTGCTGGAAAGTTGCATGGCACAGACCGCTGAAACGGAGACAGATCTGCCCCCTAAAAGAGAATTCAGAGCGGTATGGATAGCCACTGTCGACAACATTGATTGGCCAAGCAGCAAAAATCTACCTCCGGAAGACCAGCAGGAGGAGTTCTCTTCCCTGCTCGATTTTCACAAACGGGTAGGTATGAATGCGGTGTTTGTACAGGTTCGTGCGGCCGGGGATGCATTCTACGCGAAGAGCCCCGAACCGTGGTCGGAATGGCTGACGGGCCAGCAAGGCCGGAAGCCCGACCCCATGTGGGACCCGCTCGATTTCATGATCGCCGAAGCCCATAAGCGTGGCCTGGAGTTTCATGCGTGGCTGAACCTTAACCGGCTTGTACATAAGTCTTCCAAAAGTGTTTCTTCTGAGAATATCAGTCGCATTCACCCCGAATGGATCCTGAGTTATGACGGTTACAAACTGTTTGATTTTGGCATTCCCGAAGTGCGGAAATTCATAACCGATATGACTGTCAATGTCGCCAAGAATTACGACGTCGACGGAATCCATTTCGACGACTACTTTTATCCTTATGCAGCGCCTGGACAGGTAATCCAGGATGATGCGACTTTCCGGAAATATTCCGATGGCTACACCAACAAGGCCGATTGGCGGCGACATAATGTAGATTTGCTCGTAAAGCAGATCCATGAAGCGCTGCAGGCACTGAATCCACGCCTTAAATTCGGAATAAGCCCCTTTGGCGTGTGGAGAAATAAGGATCGCGATGCGGAGGGTTCCAAAACTTTCGGGGCATTGGCGTCTTATGACGACCTTTTTGCTGACAGCCGCAAATGGGTCAAGGAAGGCTGGGTCGATTACATTGCTCCGCAGGTTTACTTTTCATCGGGTTTTTCGCGGGTACCTTATAAGAATCTGGTCGATTGGTGGACAGAAAATCGTTTTGACCGTCACCTCTATATTGGAATGGGCGCTTACCGTGTAGGTTATAAAGATAGGGATGCACATTGGTCGAACCCGGCTGAAATACCTAATCAGGTCCGATACTTCCGCGAAAGCGAAACGGACGGAGCGATTTTTTTCAGCTCCCGCTCATTGCGGGGCAATAGCCTGGGTTTTGTGGACTCGTTGCGCAGGGATTTTTTCAAGTATCCGGCACTTGTGCCTACTATGCCCTGGAAAGACCGCGTTCCGCCACTGGCGCCCAAAAGTTTGAAAGCGACCCTGCTCTCACGCGGCATCGAGCTCACCTGGGAACAACCGGATGCCGCTGCGGACGGCGACAAGGCCTGGTATTATGTGATTTACCGCTTTCCGCCAGATGAAAAGGCCACTGCGCATGACCCGCGACGGATACTGGGTATGTGTTACGAGGGAGAAAAGTTTGTGGATATGACTGCGGAATCGGGTAAAAGATATGTATATTATGTTACAGCAGTTGATCGCCTGCATAACGAAGGTCGACCCATCGGCCCTTTACGTGTGGAAGTCCACGATCAGAAGCTAGTCAGGTTTTAGGTATGAGCAATTCTATCCAATACGATTATAAGCCCGAGCATTTCATTGCCTCGGTACCTACTAAATACCATTCTGAGAATCTTCGGACCGAGGAAATGGTGTTGAATATGGGTCCGCAGCATCCGTCTACGCACGGCGTCTTGCGGCTGGAAGTCGTGACCGACGGCGAGGTGGTGATCGACGTAGTGCCGCATGTAGGTTACCTGCACCGTTGTTTTGAAAAACATGCCGAATCATTGCCCTTTAACCAGATCATTCCCTACGTGGACCGGATGGATTACGTTGCGGCGATGAACTCTGAGCATGCCTATGTAATGGGTGTGGAAAGAATGCTGGGGATTGAAAATGATATCCCCAAACGTATTGAATACATTCGTGTGATGGTGGCAGAGCTAAACCGGCTGGCATCGCATTTCGTCGCTCTGGGTACGTACGCGATGGACATAGGCGCATATACGCCCTTCCTGTGGATGATGCGTGATCGCGAGCAGATCCTGCGCCTGCTCGAATGGACATGCGGCGCGCGGATGCTATACAATTATATATGGATAGGCGGGCTGTTTTACGACCTGCCCGTCGGTTTTGAGGAGCGGTGTACGGAATTCATTAAATATCTGAAACCTAAGCTGATCGAATTGCAACAGCTAGTAGTGGATAATAAGATCTTTATTCAAAGAACTGCCAATGTGGGCGTGCTGCCATTGCCGGTTGCCATTAATTACGGCTGTACCGGGCCGATGCTCCGCGGTTCGGGCCTGCGGTACGATTTGCGCAAGGTAGATGGGTATTCGGTGTATCCGGAACTGGATTTTGAGATACCCATTGGCGAAGGGAAATTAGGCACGGTAGGAGACTGCTGGGACCGGACGTGGGTACGTGTGGCGGAATGCTGGGAGTCGGTGAAAATCATCGAGCAATGCCTGGTGCAATTGAAAGGCGATTACAAAAGAACCCGTGATTTTGACCCACAGGCTATCGTACCAAAGAAGATCCGGCCGAAAGCGATGGATTTTTACGTGCGTGCCGAAAACCCGAAAGGCGAACTGGGCTTTTTCTTCCGCACTGACGGCCGTTCGGACGTCCCGGTACGATGTAAGGCGCGGGCATGCTCGTTCAATAACCTTTCGGTGATCGGGGAAATTTCAAAAGGGGCATTACTCGCCGATCTGGTAGCTGTTATCGGGTCTATTGACGTGGTAATGGGTGAAGTCGACAGATAATCAATATAAATCAGTGTATAAATGAAAAGAGCCGCATGTATCGGCTCTTTTCATTTAAATAACTCCTGAAAACTTACGCTTCGGCAGCTACACCTACCAGGTCGTGTTTCGCCAAAAACTCAGCGATTTGAACGGCGTTGGTAGCAGCTCCTTTGCGAAGGTTATCAGCTACGATCCACAGGTTCAGTGTCTTAGGCTGAGATTCGTCGCGACGGATACGGCCTACGAAAGTCTCGTCTTTGCCGTGAGCCGTCAATGGCATTGGGTACAATGCATTTTTCGGATCGTCCTGAACGATAACGCCTTCGGTTTCAGCAAGGATCTGGCGTACTTCGTCCAGGTCATACTCGTTCTCGAACTCGATGTTAACAGCCTCGGAATGACCGCCGATCGTAGGAATACGAACAGTAGTAGCGGTAACTGCAATGCTATCGTCGCTCATGATCTTCTTCGTTTCGTTCGTCATCTTCATTTCCTCTTTGGTATAACCATTATCGAGAAACACGTCGATGTGTGGAAGCACATTCAGGTCGATCTGGTGCGGGTATACTTTGCCTTTGCTGTGATCGCCGGCACGTTCCGAGAACAGTTGGTCAACGGCAGCCTTACCGGTTCCGGTTACGGATTGGTAAGTGGAAACAACCACACGTTTGATTTTATATTTTTTGTGCAAGGGATTCAGAACCACTACCATTTGAATGGTGGAGCAGTTCGGATTTGCGATAATCTTATCTTCTTTAGTCAATTCGCTTGCATTGATTTCCGGAACAACCAGTTTTTTGGTCGGGTCCATGCGCCATGCGGACGAATTATCCACCACGGTAATACCTGCTTCCGCGAATTTCGGTGCAAGGGCCAATGAAGTGCCGCCGCCAGCCGAGAAGATCGCAATCTCAGGTTTGGCAGCAATCGCATCCTCGAAGCCGATCACCTTTATCTGTTTACCCTTGAATGTAACTTCCTTACCGACAGACCTTTCAGATGCGACGGCTAATAGCTCCGTCACCGGGAAATTACGCTCTTCGAGCACTTTGAGGATTTCGCCGCCCACCAGACCGGTAGCGCCTACTACTGCGATTTTCATTCTTGCATTAAGATTAAAAATGGATAGAATATGATTTACTCCTTGTAAACAGCGTACGCCGCCGTTGCGAAAAGTGCCGCAAATTTACGCAGTTTTTTAGAATGATAGGAAAATTTGCCTGTTTAATGCATTAAAATTCAGGAAGGAACGGCCAAAGCCCACATTTCAGACAAGTTTACTAGGCTTTTGGACTTCTGAAATCACATAGCTTTTCAGGTGTAATGCACGCATCGAGTGGAATATCAAACTCATCAATATCCACTATTTCATTCACTTCCTCGAACAATGAAAGGCCCATTCTGATGCAATCGGGGCGGGTTTGGGATAGAAACCGGTCATAATAACCTCCGCCATAACCGACGCGGTATCCTTTACGGTCAAACGCCAGGAGGGGGACCAGGACAATGTCTATTTCTTCCGGCTGGATTTTTTGCGAAGTCAACGGATCAGGCTCCGGGATCCGCCATTGGTTTGTGATCAAATGCGTGTAGGGTGTGACAAGGAAATGCTCCATTTCGCGTGTACCGGGGATAATGTAAGGCGCGGCAATGCGCATTGAGGGGAAGGAAACGCGGAGTGACTCGATAATGTAAAAGGTGTGGATTTCTCGCGAACCTAGCTGCGGCAGAAATGTATGAAGTGTTTTGAACTGATTATTCTGAACAAATTTTTCGACTTCCTGCGCGATCAGGGCATTTTTTTTGATCAGCCATTGTTCGTCGGCGTCCTTTCTTTTTTGTAAAAATTCCTTTCGTAGTGCATCCTTTTTCATCCGGTACTATCGTCTTTTTGGGTATGTAAGTGGAGGAAATTTCGCCTTTTTATTCTATTGTTCGTACTTTCACGGTCTGATTTCAAAATCTTTAACTATTGTATAGAATTAAGACATGAGCAAAATTAAAGTTGACAATCCCGTCGTAGAACTGGATGGCGATGAAATGACCCGCATTATCTGGAAGTTTATCAAGGAAAAGCTCATCCTCCCTTACATCGACGTAGATATCAAATACTACGATTTGGGTGTTGAGTACCGCGACGAAACCAACGACCAGGTAACTATTGATGCAGCCAACGCCATTAAAGAATACGGTGTGGGTATCAAATGCGCAACAATCACTCCTGATGAAGACCGCGTAAAAGAATTCAACCTGAAGCAAATGTGGAAATCGCCTAACGGAACCATCCGTAACATCCTCGATGGTACTGTGTTCCGTGAGCCGATCGTGATGCAAAACGTTCCAAGATTAGTTACCAACTGGACTGCACCTATCATCGTAGGACGTCACGCATTTGGCGACCAATATCGCGCTACGGATTTCGTCGTACCCGGAAAAGGCAAACTGACGATCAAATTCGAAGGTGAGGACGGGCAAGTGATCGAGCACGAGGTGTACCAATTCAAAGGTCCCGGTGTAGCAATGGCTATGTACAACATCGACGAGTCGATCCGTGGCTTTGCACGTTCATGCTTCAATGTAGCATTGGATAAAGGATGGCCTCTCTACCTTTCTACCAAAAATACAATCCTTAAGAAATACGACGGACGCTTCAAGGATATTTTCCAGGAAGTATACGAGCAGGAATACAAAGGAAAAGTTCATTACGAGCACCGTCTGATCGACGATATGGTTGCTTCTGCATTGAAATGGGAAGGTAACTTTGTATGGGCGTGTAAAAACTACGATGGTGACGTTCAGTCGGATACTGTTGCACAAGGCTTCGGTTCGCTGGGTCTGATGACGTCCGTACTGGTAACGCCTGATGGCAAAACCATGGAAGCGGAAGCTGCACACGGAACCGTGACCCGTCACTACCGCGAGCACCAGAAAGGTAAGCCAACTTCGACCAATCCAATTGCGTCCATTTTCGCATGGACTCGCGGATTGGCGTTCCGTGGCAAACTAGACGGCAACCAGCCACTGATCGATTTCGCTAACGCACTTGAAAAAGTGTGTATCGAAACGGTTGAAAGCGGGCAGATGACCAAGGATTTGGCAGTCGGCATCTATGGAAACGATGTGAAACACGGTGAGCATTACCTGTACACAGAGGAATTCCTGGAAGCTATCGATACAAACCTGAAGGCTGCATTAGCATAAAAGCCATATTTCATAGTATAAAGCCACTGGTTTCGCAAGAAGCCGGTGGCTTTTTTTGTGGCAGGTATTATTTTATTATATATTACTAGGAATGTGCCTAATAAACCCGACCCAGTGATTAAGACTTTTTACATAGTGAGCCTTTTAATCGTACTGACCATGAATGGTTTGAAGGGTATGAACTATGTTTCGGGAAACGCGCTGATGCGTGCGGACACGGTTTCCGGAGAGGATTCTGTTCGTAAAGCGGTTCAAAAGGACCTGATTGACATTTTCAGGCAGTGGAAAACGAAAGATAAGTCCGACTCGGCGGTTCGGGTGCCCAAAATTAGGTCGGGGAAGCCGATATTTTCTTTAGTACCGGCTGGGGGGTACACGCTTTCATCGGGTCTGACCGGATCGCTCAATGCGAATATCGCCTTTTACACCAGCAGCCCCAAAACGACCAATATTTCCAGCATTACGACCAATTTTATCTACACCGAATACAAGCAGATGACCATCCCGGTGCAGGCAAACATCTGGTCTCGAAATAATAATTACAACTTTCTCGTCGATTGGCGGTTTTTCAAATATCCTCAGGACACATACGGCCTGGGGTCGGATAGCAGATTAAGCGAAGCGACGCGGCTTGAATACAAACACATCCGGCTCCACCAGTCAGTGCTGAAGCGGATCGGAAAGTCCTTTTTTGTAGGTGTTGGATTCGCTTATGACAAGCGCTGGCAAATCAAGCAGGTCAATAAAGAAGAACAGAACAAGGATGTCGATGCATATGGGCTGGGTCATAAGTCATCTTCGACAGGGCCGCTCATGACGGTGGCTTATGATAGCAGAACAAACTCTATTAATCCCTTAAAAGGGTTTTATACCAATGTCCAGTTCAGGCCGAATATGACCGCACTGGGGAGTACCAATAACTGGCAGTCGGTGGTAATTGATGTACGCAGGTATTTCAACTTACCCTATGGCAGCCAGAACACCCTTGCATTCTGGAATTACAACTGGCTCACCATCGGGAAGCCACCCTATCTCGACCTTCCCGCTACCGGCTGGGATCCTACCAATAACATTGGTCGTGGCTACATTCAGGGTCGCTTCCGCAGTACCAATCTCCTTTATTTTGAATCCGAATATCGATTTGCATTAACCAAAAACGGTCTTTTCGGCGGTGTACTTTTTGCGAATGCGCAGAGCGTTTCGGACTGGCCTTCTAAAAGCTTTCGCAAGATTGCCCCTGCGGGAGGGCTGGGAATTCGAATAAAGGTCAATAAGACTTCCGGAGCGAATATTGGTATTGACTACGGGTTTGGAATGGATGGCTCACGGGGGTTGTTTGTGAATTTGGGAGAGGTGTTTTAACTTTATAAACACACTATGCTTCCATATGTACAGGCTGATTTTCACGGATCGGGCATTGAAGGGCCTGTAAGTTATTCCCCGAAAAGATGCTGCGAAACTTATCAAGCACCTCGAAGAGCTGGCTGCCTCTCCGCTTACAAAAAGTAATGTTAAATGTCTGAAAAATCACCCACTTGCCATTTTTCGTTTAAGAGTAGGTGATTACAGAATTCTCTTTAACAAATACGTTGAAATTGAGATCGTCGAAGTGATAGATGTTGGCCACCGAAAAGATATATACGAATGAACCTACATGCGCAAATCATTGAGGAAGACGGCAAGCCGAAGTTTGCATTGCTCCCAATCGAGGAATATGAAAATATAATTAATGAATTTTCAGACTTCGATACTGTAGAGGATCTGGCGGACTACCTGAAGGCAGTGAAAATCAATGCTGAAAATAAGAACTGGCATAGCCTGAACGATGTTAAAACACAGCTGGGAATTGATTGATTTTAGCTTAACAACATCAATCCTCCCGCCCTTCTTTCCTATTCGCGTCGGCCATCCGTACGATCCTAGGCGAGAACTTCGCCAGCACTGTCACCAAGTCGGTTTGGGCAGCAATCACGTCGTCAATGTTCTTGTAAACCATTGGAGATTCATCGAGGTCCCCTCCAATCAGTTGAATACCATTGTCTTGCAAAATTTTGTTCATCTGACTCCGGGTAGTTGTGGTAAACGCTTTCGTGCGCGACATGACGCGTCCTGCGCCATGCGACGCGGAGTTTAGAGAGGTTGCATTACCTTTTCCCCGGATCACATAACCCGGTTGGCTCATAGAACCGGGAATGATGCCGAGCTCATCGGAATTGGCAGGGGTGGCGCCTTTGCGGTGGACGATTACCTCGCGGCCGTCAGCCAGCTTTTCTTTCCAGGCGAAATTATGGTGGTTTTCGATGATTTTGAGCGGTTTTTCGCCGAGCGATTTCGCCATTTTGTTATGGATTTCATGATGGTTCGCCGACGCATAATCGCCGGCAAGGTTCATCGCAATCCAATAGGCCTGGCCTTCCTCGCTATTGAGGTCGAGCCAGGCGAGGTGGGCTGCCTGCTTAGGCAGTACTGTTCGTTGCATCGCCAGTTTAGAATAGTAGTTGGCAATGTTTCCGCCAAAGCCGCGGGAGCCGGAATGTGAGAGTAATGAGAGATATTCGCCTTGTGGTAAATTCAAGAGCGAATCATTTTCAAATACTTCTACAACACCCCATTCTACAAAGTGGTTACCGGTTCCGGACGTGCCGAGTTGCCGGTATGCTTTATCTTTGAGCCCCCGGATGATTTTGGTCGCTTCCCACTCCGGCTGGTCCATTACGCTTTCATCGTATTTTCTAGCCATTTCGCCACCCATCCCGAATTTTGTGTTTTCGATCAGGATCTTTTTCAGGAAATGTGGTTCGCGTTTGAGGTAGTCAGTCGGAATGTCGAAAACGGACATACACATCCGGCACGCTATGTCGACGCCTACGGCGTAAGGAATCACTTTGTCGGATTCCGTGGCGAGTACGCCGCCGATGGGCAGGCCGTAACCCTGATGTGCGTCTGGCATTAATGCGCCAGCGACCGAAATGGGTAAGCTAACGGCCGTTTCCATTTGTAGTAGTGCACCTTCTTCGATGTGCTCTTTGCCAAAAACGGCGTAATGCAGTTTATCGTCCCGAAGGTTGAAAGTGTTTTTTTGTTGAGGCTCCTTTTCTTCCAAAGTCAGTACTGCCTCCTCATTGAGAAGCAACTCCTTGCCATGGTCCGTCAATGTGATTTCGGTCCCGCTCCTTTTGAGGTCATAAACCATCTGGGCCAGGTTAGTCACCTTATTTTTAGAAAAGGCATATTTTTTCGGAGCATTGAGCATTTTGACGAGCATCAGAAAGACCTTCTCCTTCGGATATTTCGCACGCTCGTGCAAGCCGTTCGCTACGCGCAGGAATGCTGAATGCAGATTTTCAGGCACATTGGCCAAGAAAATGATTTCTTCAATGGTGATGGGTGTATCCATGGACAAATATCGTTGTTAGGCCTGCGATTTCAAGCGCATACGACTCGCCGTATGCTAACTGATGCGAGGCCAATAAATCTTTCATTGCATAATACAATACAACTCCTAAAAAACCCGTACCTTTGCGGGCAATTTGTTGATACAGTTCGCAGTACCTTCTTTAACTAAATTAAAACGTTGCAATGTCCGCAGTAGCAGAGCAAACCCAGGTGGAGCCCCGGTTGGCCGACCGCATCAACGCCCTCGAAGAATCTTCGACGCTGGCGATGACCAAAATGGCCCGTGAATTGGCCGCCCAGGGCCACAAAGTGATCAGTCTGAGCGTAGGAGAGCCAGACTTCAAGACGCCCGCACACATTTGCGAGGCTGCCAAAAAGGCCATCGACGATGGTTTTCATGGTTATTCACCGGTAGCAGGTTATCCTGATCTGCGAAAGGCCATTGCTGACAAGTTAAAGCGCGACAATAATATAGATTGGAAGCCAGAAAATATCGTGGTTTCGACTGGTGCCAAGCATTCACTGGCTAATGTGATCCAGGTGCTGATCAATCCAGGTGATGAAGTAGTGATTTTTGCACCTTATTGGGTGAGCTATTCCGAAATGGTGAAACTGGCGGAAGGCAAGTCGGTGATCGTGGATGGCGCATTTGAAAATGACTTCAAAGTTACTGCTGTCCAGTTGGAAGCAGCGATCACACCACGGACGAAAATCGTGATGTACGCATCGCCGAACAACCCGACAGGCGCTGTTTATTCCGAAAAAGAATTAAGAGAAATCGCGGCCGTGCTGGAAAAGCATGAGGATATTTATGTTCTGGCTGACGAAATCTACGAATATATCAATTTTACGGATGAGGGCCATTTCAGCATCGGGTCAATTCCCGCGTTGAAAGACCGTGTTATTACTGTGAACGGTGTCGCGAAAGGGTATGCTATGACTGGCTGGCGTATCGGGTTCATCGCAGCGGCCAAATGGATCGCCGAAGGTGTTGAGAAATTGCAGGGACAGGTTACTTCGGGAACCAACTCCATCGCACAGAAAGCGGCAACAGCGGCATTCAACGGACCTAAGGAACCCTCTATTGAAATGGCGAAGGCTTATCACCGCCGCCGAGACCTGGTGGTAGGCTTGTTGAAAGAAATTCCCGGTTTCAAAGTAAATGTACCTCAGGGTGCATTCTACGCATTTCCGGATGTGAGCTACTATTTCGGGAAGTCGGACGGAGAGACTGATATCAAAGACTCGGACGATTTCGCAAACTGGTTGCTGAACAAATCATACGTTTCAACGGTAGCAGGTTCCGGTTTCGGAGCGCCTAACTGCATCCGGATCTCCACTGCGGCTGCGGATGAAGCGTTGCAGGAGGCGGTACAGCGTATCAAAGATGCGGTAGCTACTTTAAAATAATCGAAAATGAAATCATAAAGGCCTCATGGGTGTTACCTGTGAGGCTTTTGTGTTGAAAATTGAATAAGTACTTGTATCTGCACACCATCATACTAAAATAAAAAGGCCGGCAACCAACTGCCGATAGCCGACCGCCAACAATGAGCAAATATTATTTTTTAAAAGTCAAAGAAGTAGAGAAAGAGACCGAGGAAGCCGCGACAATCCATTTCTGGCATCCCATCAATGAAGTAGTGCAATACCGGCCGGGACAATTCCTGACATTGTTGTTGCCTTTTGAAGACAAAAAGATCCGGAGATCGTACTCAATGTCGAGCTCGCCCTATACGGATGTGGCGTTGGCCATTACGATTAAACGCGTTCCGGGAGGCTATGCTTCCAATCTGCTGCTCGACACGATCAAGGAAGGGGATGTATTGGAAACCTTAGAGCCAATGGGCCATTTCTTTCCGAAACAGGCAGATGATCAGATTCGCCAGGTCGTGTTCATCGGTGCAGGAAGTGGCATTACGCCGTTGTTTTCGATTTTGAAGTCCATTTTAATGGTAGAACCCGAAAGCGAGGTTTTCCTGATTTATGGAAGCCGGAAAGAGGATACCATTATTTTCAGGGACAAAATTGTGGCTTTGGAAAAGAAATACGGGAGTCGCTTTAAAGTCGTTCATACTTTAAGCCAGCCAGAGGAAGGTTGGGTAGGTGAAACAGGCAGATTGAATAAAAGCCATGTGCTGAAAATGATCGAAAAGCTCCCTGCCCTGAATAAAAAGGAGGCGGAGTACTTTATTTGCGGGCCGGAAGATATGATGGAGGAGACGCATAGGGCACTTTCGATCCTGGCGGTGCCCGACGGTAAAATCAGGAAAGAGAGCTTTGTCACGGCCACATCTGCGAAACCAGGGGAGGTAACAGTGGAAACGGAAGGAGAAGATGACGATTCGCCAAAAACGCGCGAGATCACATTGTTTTATGAAGGAGCTGAATATAAGCTGTCTGTAAAACCGCATGAGACTGTGCTTGAGGCGGCATTGAATATGGACATTGATCTGCCTTACTCCTGTCAGGCGGGCATGTGTACGGCGTGTATGGGCAGATGTACGTCGGGTAAGGTACAGATGGATGAGGAAGACGCGCTTTCGGAGGCGGAAGTACGCGAAGGATTCATTCTCACCTGCGTGACGCACCCCATGAGCGATGACGTGGTGATTGAAGTTGAATAGGACCCGATCTTGATATATTATATACCAAAACGGGCAGCGATATCATCGCTGCCCGTTTGTTTTACTCGTCTTTTTTAGGTGGCAACGGCGGTTTGGGCGCCGGGGCCGGTTTGGCTGGTAGAGCAGGCACCGCTTTTGCTGGCGGTGGAGGTGTACCCACACGTATGCGTCCTGACCGGGCTACACGTGCCACACGCGGGCGCTCATCAATACCTCGCATTTTCTGGTAGCTCAATGTTTCCAGTCCGATATTCTTGCCGAGTTCACTGATCTTGTAGTGTACCTCTTCGATTTCCCGATCCAGCTTACGTACCGGCTCTTCGGCTCTGAATGCTTCTTTTTTTGCATTTGCGATTTGATTATTCAAATCTGAAATGACCTGTTCCTGTGCTTTGATCTGCTGCTCGAAATCTGCCAGTTGCTTGTCCAGATCTGCCTCGCTGAGCTTCGAATCCTTGGCATCCTGATTAAATATGACGGACCGTTTTTCCATTAAATCCATTCTCAATTCCGCCGCGCGTTGTTTTTTCCACTCAATTTTCTGGATTTCACGTTCAAACCGCTCCGTCTCAAAGCTCTGCTTTTCTTTTTCCAGATTTAACTCTTCCAGCCGTTGATGCAGCGGTTTCAATTCTTCATGCATTGCCCTGATTTTCCGGCTGAGCTCCCAGGTCTTTCGATCCAGCGTGTCATTGCCAGGTTCCTCAAAATGTATTTCAATTTCTCTGATGTCGGTATCGACTTCTGCCAGCCGTGCTTCTATATTTTCGTTAATATCCTCTTCGATAGCTACTTCGGCCATCTCCTCCATTTCTTGTTCTCTGCGGATCTGCGTTTTGGCGGGCTTCCGCTTTTTATCGACCATATGCTTTGCCGCTTTTTTCTCCTTGTCCTTTTCGACTTTCTGAGCCACTGCATAGGCTGAAATACCAATCACCAATCCAATCGCGAAAATCATCGCAGGTAAGCTTGAAAACGTCCGGGCTGGTTTTGGGTTTAGCCCCAGAACGCGCTGCACACGGTGCAGCAATAATGGTTTCCTGGACGCGAAAGCCATCGCCAATCCCGGAGCAGCCTGCCATTCAGCTACTTTCACAAGGGCATGAGCCAGCGACATTTTGTCTCCGCATACCGCCAGGGCAATGTCATCACAGCAATGCTCACGTTCCGCGCGGACTTTTTCAGACAGCCACCAGATGGCCGGATGGAAGAAAAATATTACCTCCACGAACGATTGCAGCATGTTGATCAGATAGTCGTTTCTCCGTATATGTGCCAGCTCATGTGCGAGGATCGCTTCGACCTGGGCGGTCGAAAATCCTGAGAGCAGGCCAATCGGGATGAGTACCACCGGACTAAATGCACCGATGACCATGGGTGTCAGCACTTTGGCCGTTTCACGGAATTCAACTGCTTTGGAAATATTCATTTTAGCGATGATCACTCCAAACCTCGCCCGCCATTCTTTGTCCATCACGACTTTGGCATTCAGGCGGAGCTGCTCAGTAAATATCCAGCCACCGGCAAACCGTAGCAACAGAATACCGGAACCGATGAGCCAGCAAATGACCAACTCATGTAAATGGGCCGTCAGCCACATTTGTATTTTAAATGTAATGGGAAGGTCCCGTGAAACTTGCTCCCATGTGCGGGATGCGGATAATGCAGAGTAGCTTGCCAGATACTTGGCATTTGAAATGGCGGTAATGGTTTTAGGGTAGTAATATATGAATGTTGCGGCCGAGGCGACGAACTGCGCGAATAGGAAGCCTACGCCAGTCAGGTAGCGGGTGTTGGCCGATTTTTTTCGCAGTAGATAGAAAACTGCGACGGCAATCAGCATCAGCAGTGTACCCTGCCAGATAGAATGGATGAGTGTCCAGCCAAGGGCGGAGACAGCTGGTCCGGGCAATAGATCAGAGAATAATTTCATGGCTAACGATTATTTTCCAGGTTATTTAATAACGCACGAATTTCATCCAATTCCTCCTTCGAGGTCGAGTGATTCCCCAGTGCCTGCATGACCATCTGCGCGGCGGAACCCTGAAATAGTGTTTCCACCATTTTACCTACAAGATTTTGTTGTGTTTCTTCCTGGCCGAGAAGCGCCACGTAAATGTGCGATCGTCCTTGCTCCGTGCGGTAGAGCAACCCCTTGTCGTGCATGATCTGCATAAGTTTCAAGGTCGTGGTATAACCCACATCCTTGGTTTCGGAAAGGGCATCATGCACGGCACGTACGGTACTTGGACCTGCCTGCCACAGGTAGTTCAGGATTTCCAGTTCAGAGTCGGTGGGCTTGATATACATGGTGATTTTAATTACGATAATCTTCGTACCAAATGTCTACGAAAAAAATCGTACATGCAAGCCTTTACTACGATTTTTTTCGTAATAACATGAAAATATCGAATAACTGGTTGTTTATGAGTGTTTTGGTAATAAAAAAGTCCGGCATTGCGGCCGGACCTAGAAATGTATTTTGCTGAATGATCTGCTAAACGTAGGTGTTCAGCATCACTGGCATCACGAGCATCAGGATGTCTTCGTTTTCCTCCTGATCTACCGGAATGATGAGCCCGGCACGGTTTGGAGCGGAAAGTTCGAAGGTAATGGTCTTGCTGGAAAGATTGCCTAGCACCTCAATCAGGAACTTCGCATTGAACCCGATCTCCATATCGTCGCCATTATATTCGCACATCAGGCGCTCATTGGCTTCATTGGAGTAATCGAGGTCTTCCGCAGAGATAACCAGATCGTTCAGCGCCATTTTCAGGCGAACCTGGTGTGTCGTTCTGTTGGAGTAAATGGAGATACGTCTCAGAGAGCTGAGGATTTCCATTCTGTTTATCGTAAGCGTGTTCGGATTATTAGTCGGGATCGCGTTTTCATAGTCGGGAAAACGCTCGTCGATCAACCGACAGATCATGCGAATGTTACCAAAGCTGAAAAATGCATTAGAAGAGGTGAACTCCGCCTTTACCGGCACGTCTTCAGATGGAAGACAGGATTTCAGCAAGTTCAGTGCCTTCCGCTGGATGATCATCGACGTATCGATGTCCGATTTGATATCGGTGCGGCGATAGCGAACGAGGCGGTGACCGTCGGTTGCTACAAATGTTGCACTCTCTGCACCCATTTGCACGAAAACCCCTGTCATAGCCGGGCGAAGATCGTCAGTACTGGTGGCGAAAAGCGTATTGGATATGGCAGCCCCCAAAGATGACGAAGAAAAATCGACAGACTGGCCCCGGTTTACAACCGGTGTCTTTGGAAAGTCGATTGGGTTTTCTCCCGAAAGTTTATAGCGTCCGTTGTCGGAGATAATTTCAGTACCAAATGTTTCACCATTCACCTGTAGTGTAATGGGTTGCTCGGGCAGTCCGCGCAGGGTATCGAGCAATAATTTGGCCGGAATGGCAATTGCGCCTTTTTCGGATGATTCCACTTCAATTTCCGTAATCATAACGGTTTGAAGGTCGGATGCAGTAACGGTCAGCGAATTTCCTTCGAGTGTGAGAAGGAAATTTTCTAGGATTGGGACAATTGGGTTCGTTGAAACGACACCGTTTATAGCCGATAGCTGTTTGAGTAGAACTGATGACGAAACGACAAACTTCATAATTCGTGACGTAAGTGTTTAGTTGATAGATTTATATAAGGAAGATTCCGGAAAATCATTTTGTAGGGAACAAAAGTATGAAAAATTACCATAGCCCCGGCCGGTCTCACCCAAATTTTCGGGTTCTTAGAAAATATCTGATGGCTCCGAAAATACCAATTAGTACTACGGGAAGCAGCAGATTCAACGCCTGCCAGAACTTCCTGTTTTCCTGAATCTCGATTTTGTCCAAAGCCCTTATCGAGATTTGCTTGCCGCGTGCATTGATGAGACCGTTGGCGTCGGTCATATAATCGACCACATGTAACACGAAATCCTTGTTTCCGAATGTCTGTTTCGTTACCCGATCATAGCCAAGCGGTAATGGGGCATTCCTTTTATAATCATAGTCGTTGACGATCAGGTCGCCGTCGGAGCAAATAATGACTTTTCCGGCGTTACCGCTCGCCTTGAACTTCGCTGCCCGCGGATCGCCCGGCAGAATGCGGTTTTGAAAAAGCGAGTTGAATGTTCCCTCCAATAATATGCCGGCAAGTTTCACACCCGACCGGTATTCCGATGGTTCCGGATCTTTACGTGCCTCATTATAACCTACGAGCGCGGGTGTGTTCAGGACCTGCGTGTAGGGCGAGGACATTAACAGCGGTGTTTTTGCAATGCCTCCCGCGCCGCCGACGGTGTCGATCGAGCTCAGAAATCTTGTATATACGGCGTTTAGATTCCGCGTAGTGGTATGTTTTCCAAAATTGTTCAAAAGCGGGAAAAATCGCCATGGCATTGGCCTTATTTCCGGATTGTCACCGACATTACCGACATTCAGCAGGATTTGCGCACAATTGAGATCTTTAACCAGATTCGTATTCAGCCTGATACCCCATTTGAAAAACAAATCGCCGAGATTGAGATCAAGCGGTTGGGCATAGCTGCCGTCCAGGCTCACGCTATCCACGCGTGCGCCGTCCACGAAAAAAAGTGCTTTACCGCCTCCCACTACATACTGATCCAGCTTGTATTTGTCTTCTTCCGAAAACGCGCTGTCGGGTTTCATAATGATCAGTGCGTCCAGCCCTTCATACGATTCAGGATTGTTCATGTCCAGAAACACGTCATAGCTCTGCTGAATGGTCGCGATAATATCGCTGAGGCGGGCGGGCGGTATTTTGGTATGGCTTACGACAAAGCCGACCTTTTTCCGCTCGGGATTCGCGAGTACACGAATGGCCGAGGCCAATTCAAATTCAACACCTTCGTAAGACTGGTTCAGCTGTTCTTCCGGGGAGCTTGTTTTATTGCCTTTCAGCAACTGAACGGGTACCGAGAGCGTATCTGTCTGCACGATCACACCTGGAAAAATGATTTTTTCGGTACGCTTACCATCCTCATTCGCGAAAACGTTGGTCGGGTTCAAACCCCGGTCGATAAGGTTCACGTACTGTTTCTGACGCTGCTCCTCGCTGGTGGCGTCCGAAGGATCGGAGTAGTTGACGATCAGATGCCCGTTGGCATAGGACTTGAATTCCTCCAAAGTCTCCCGCGTGGCGCTTTCGAGGCGTTCGAAGCCGGCGGGAAAGTCCCCGAAAAGGTACACATTCACGATCACGTCCTTTTCCAGGCTTCCCAAAAGCTGTTTGGTTGCTTCGGAAATGCTGTAACGCTTGTCCTCGGTAAGGTCCCACCTGAAAAAAAACGACGAAGCCAGCCAATTGACCCCGGCCAGGACAACCACTAGCATTACAAACCGGGTAATGGTATTTTTCATTAGCACAAAGGCTATCGGGAGATTTTTAAACAAAAAATGGACGATTCAGACGTTTGGGGCGCGCCGCCAGGCGTTTGAATGTCCATTCTTGCAAAAATATAAAAAACCGAAAATCAATGAGGTTTTATTGTTCCTTCATCTCAGGTTATTTCTTTTTATAGGTACAGGCCGAATTGTCGGACGCCACGTAATACGACTTGTAGTTCGTGGCTTTGGGATCCATGCAGCCTTTCAGATTGAGCAGTTCGATATTGCGGAAATCGATAGGGTGGCTTTCGGCTTGCAATGCAATATACCCGCTACCGAGTCTGGTACCGTCTTTTTTGATCCATTCGGCCTCATTGCCGACTTTGCCGTCCTTGAAAGTATGGTTTTTACCCACATAACCACCTCCAACACGCGGATTGGTATAAACAAGCACAGTGTCCCGCTCGATCAGGTGATAAATGATCGAATCGCCGAGGACGATCGCCTCCGCGGTCACCCATTGGTCGCCATTGTAGGTTTTCGAAGTTGAATTAATGCAATGCGCTTCGGCCAGTTTGCCGTCGATATCGACGATCGTCCCTGGCGTGCAGAGGTTGCCGGTATTGCGTTCGCCGGCGTTCAGGCCACCGAGGTATTGCATTTCAAGGGAAATCGGGAAATCCTGGTCCAATCCCAGGCTTGCTGCAGGTTGCGAATGCAACATAATGCCGCTGTTGCGCACATTCCAGGAAGCTCCGCCGGGCACCTGGTTACCGGTGAAGCGATATTGTAAACGGATCTTGTAGTGCGAATAGGGCTTATTATAATACATATGGCCATATTCCATAGTGAACTTATCATACTCCTTATAGTTCACCCTGATCATATTATCCTCGACGAGGAAGGTATTTTTATAATTGTCGTTGACCTTATGGCCTGCAATTTTCACGTCCCAGCCGGTTAGGTCCTTACCATTGAAGAGGGATTGCCAGTCTTCTGTGTCGGCTGCTTTTTGGGCTTTGGTTGTCAGGGATAATAGGGAGATGAGGAACAACAGGAAAGTTTTAGGAGCCATGGAGCAAGTTTTTGCAGGTAATACCATTTGATAAGCGAAATAGGGGATATGGACAACAATTGGAAGGTACATCAGGCAGTTTTCTACCTTCGGGACGGTGCCTTAATTATAACAGAAGACCAGGATACATGTAAAGTAGCCTGGATAGAAGGAACGCAGCCACTCGCCGAGCGTGTCGATGATCTGAAACGGCGAGTAATTGCAGCAAGTTTAGTCCAAAATTAACTACCGCCTCCGCCGCTTCGGTTTCGGCGAACTGTCTCCGCTTCCGCCACCACCACTCCTTTTCACCCTGCCTGAGCCACGTGGCTCTTTTGGCTTGCGGTCGCGCGGCCTTCTGTCATTGTCCCGACTAAACCCGGGTCGGCTGAATTCGCTTCTTCGACCCGGCTTTGTTCCTGCAAGGTACAGATCCATGCTCCGGCGTGCCAGGTTGGTATCCTTTACCTTCACTTTTACGGCATCTCCAAAAGTGTATATCTTTTTGGTATTCTGTCCGATAATGCGGTAGTTATCCTTATCGAGCTCATAAAAATCATCGCCTAGGTCGGTCATCCGGATCAATCCCTCGGAAGCTGTTTCTGTGATCTCCACGAAAATGCCGAATTCAGTCACGCCGGTAATGATGCCGTCAAACTCCTTGTCGCGGTCCATCATGCTCATAAACTCGACCTGCTTGTATTTGATCGACGCCCGTTCAGCCTCGGCAGCAAGTCGTTCACGTTCGGATGAATGCTTCGACGCCTGTTCGTAGGCCTCCTTATCCACGTTGCCACCACCGTCGAGATAATGTTGTAACAGCCTGTGCGCCATTACATCAGGGTAGCGGCGGATCGGTGAGGTGAAGTGCGAATAACGGCGGAATGCCAGTCCAAAGTGACCGATGTCCTCGGTACTGTACCGTGCTTTCGCCATTGTGCGAACGGCCAGGGATTCGATCAGGTTTTGCTCCGGCTTACCTTCTACCTTCGCAAGCATGGCATTCATGGATTTTGCGATTTTGCTTTCCTCTTCCAGTTCCAGTTTGAGGCCGAGTTTGGCCACAAAATTCGCGAACGTCTGCAAGCGGTCGGGGTCGGGTGCCTCGTGGATGCGGTACACCATCGTGTTTTTCACCTCGCCTTTTGAAAGCGAAAACACATATTCTGCCACTCGTTTGTTAGCCAAAAGCATAAATTCCTCAATCAGCTTGTTCGAATCGTGCCTTTCTTTCTGGTAAATGCCCAGCGGCTTACCTTCGGGGTCCAGGCGGAAACGTACTTCCGGTGTTTCGAAGTTGATAGCGCCTTTTTTGAAGCGCTCTTTCCGGAAAACTTTGGCCAGGGTATTCAGCGTAGTAAGTTCTTTGGGAAAATCGCCTTCACCGGAATCCAACACGGCTTGCGCCTCCTCATAGCTAAAACGCCGGTCGGAGTGGATCACGGTTCGGCCGAACCATTCTTTTAATACCTTGCCTTTTGAGTTGATCTCAAAAATGGCGGAAAATGCGAGGCGGTCTTCATTAGGACGTAGTGAACAGAGGTTATTCGAAAGTTTCTCCGGAAGCATCGGTACTGTCCTGTCGACCAGATAAACAGAAGTCGCGCGGCGATAGGCTTCTTTTTCGAGCTCTGTTCCGGGCAACACGTAATGTGAAACGTCCGCGATGTGCACGCCTACCTCTACTACATCCTCGCCGAGGTATCGGACCGATAACGCGTCGTCAAAATCCTTGGCGTCTACGGGGTCGATCGTGAAAGTCAGTATGTCACGGATGTCACGACGTTTGGCGATGTCTTTTTTGGCAATCTTGTCCGGAATTTTTTGTGCTTCTGCCTCTACAATTTCAGGGAAATGATACGGCAGACCAAATTCGGCCAGGATCGCGTGCATTTCGACATCGTTATTGCCAGCCTGGCCCAGTACGGAAACAATCTCGCCTTCTGCCTGGCTTCGCCGGGTGGGCCATTCTGTCACTTTTACGATGACCTTATCGCCGTGGCGGGCTTCGCCGATTTCGTCCGGTTCGAGGAAAATCGGGTCAAAAAGCTTCTTGTTATCAGGCTGTACCACAGCGAAACGAGGATTCACTTCAATGATACCGACAATTTCGGCACCGGACCGCTGTACGATCTCTGTAACCCGGCCTTCGGTTCTGTTTTTGCCCGAATCATTCCTGGACTTTGAATTCCGGCTGTTTCTCGAAAGAGGCTGCACTTGCACGATATCCCCGTCCCAGGCGCCATTCAGCAGTTCCGAGTCGACATAAATATCATCGTCGCGACCATCTATGACCACAAACGCAAAGCCCTTATTAACTCTGTCGACGCGACCTGTCAGGCCTTTTGGTGCAGCCTTCTGAAGAACAGCTGCATAGGTGCCGTTTTTGTTATAAATCAATCCGCCGTCCTGTTCAAGTTCATGCAGGATTTCGTTGAAAAGCAGCCTGACCTTCTTGTCGTGTACTCCAAAATGGTCGTGAACATCGAACGGACGAAATGAATGTTCGCTGTTCAGATCAAAAAATGCGGCGATATCCGCCTTTAAATTATCTATATAAGAAACGATATGATGAGGCGTCACAGCCTCTCTTTTTTCCGGATGGAGTTTCTTTTTGTTTTTCTTTTCTCTCATGTATTCTATAAATAGCTATTTGTTCCGCCAAATGCGAAACTTCACCCCGACGGCCGAAAGCCGGCAGCCGGAGTCATCATTCAACCCTCACGATGTTTTCGGGAGGTACCTGATCGAGGCCATTCAGACGCAGGTAAAGCTGCGCCAGAACGACCACGTCTTCTCTGCAATATCGGGAAATTTTAGCCAGATCATTTTCCTCGTAATAAACCTTTGTCACCTCGCTTCCGCTCATTTCGTTTTTGCTTCCGGGAATGTCAAAAACAGCGGCGAGCAAATCAAGGGATGTGAAGCTTTTGTAATCCCCGAATTTCCAGAGATCCATGGTGTCCTGGTGGAGAAGTTCCCAGGGCTTTTTGCCTGTAATCTGTAACGCTTTGGGGATTTCGATTTGGTGGATCAGCATCCGCCTGCAGATAAACGGAAAATCAAATTCTTTGCCATTGTGGGCGCAAAGGATCAGCTGTTCAGCCGGGTATTTTTCAATCAAAGCTTTGAATTGCAGCAGCAATAGCGCTTCATCGTCTCCGGAGAAGCTACTTACCTTAAACGCAATTTCATCCTTTTCGTTCCAATAGTATCCACCGAATGCCATGCAGATGATCTTGCCAAACTCTGCATAGATCGCGCCGCGGTCATAGAAATAGTCGGCGCTGTTTGTAACATCGTCTCCCTTTTTCAGGCTGAGCGCCTTTTTGTCCCAGAGCTTTTGCATACGCTCGGGAAGCAGGTCGTACGACTTTTGTGCGCAAACGGTTTCAATGTCGAGCAGCAGGAAGTTCTTGGTTCGCTTTTTGAAATCTTCTATCATAAGTGTGTGAAGTTTAGAGTGATGGTTCTCAATATTATGTAAAATATTGAAACCCGCAATGCGGCACCTCACACAAAATGATAGTTACTCGTGCAATACGCCTTCCAACCCCGGCGGATCGATCGTCATCATATTTTCCTCCACAATGCTGTCGGGCACGAAAATGAATTTTTTGTCGTAGATCTGACTGCCGATAAAGTAGCTGACCCAAAACTCGTTGTTCAGATGAAAAACGTCTGGCATGATCGGCTCTACAACGACATGCTCACCCGCGGGGATTTCCGGAAAGAAATGCCTTAATGTTGAAGTGCGTTGTTCGGTACTTGTCCCCGATTCGCTGTTGCTGTACCCTTTTGAAGTCACAAAGACGCTGGTGATCGCCTCGTCGTTACGGTTGATCACGATCACGTTCCACTCTTCGGCATTCAACTCGTTGACATTCCGTACGATCGCCACCTGTATTCCCTTGACGGGATGAAAAATAATATCTTTCTTCATGAATCTGCTTGCAATTCCATACTGAACAAATGTGCCAGATGGTTTCTTAATTTATTTGAAACTTCCTCTAAATCCACCTCGTGTCCCAGTTCGGCCGCCAGTGAAGTCACAGCTTTGTCATCGATACCACATGGAATGATATTTCCGAAATAGGAGAGATCCGTGTTCACATTCAATGCAAAACCGTGCATCGTGACCCATCTGCTGGCCTTGACGCCCAGTGCACAGATCTTCCTGGGATTTTTCTGTTCATCAAAATCGAGCCATACGCCTGTGAGGCCTGTAATGCGGCCGGTTTCCAGCCCGTAGTCGGCCAGGGTAAGGATAATGGCTTCTTCGAGCGTCCGCATGTAAATGTGGATATCCGTGAAGAAGTTGTCGAGATCGAGGATCGGGTATCCCACCAGCTGGCCGGGACCATGATAAGTAATGTCGCCTCCGCGATTGATTTTGTAATATTTGGCTTGTTTTGCGGCCAGATCGTCCTCATCCAGCAGCAAATGATCGGCTTTCCCGCTCTTCCCGAGCGTATATACATGTGGGTGCTGGCAGAAAAGCAGGAAATTGGGCGTCAGCTGCTGATTTTCTACCTCTAGTCCCCGGTTCTGTGTTTTAACCGAAATCGTTTCCGCAAAAATTTTTTCCTGGTAATCCCAGGCCTCCTGGTAGTCGATCAATCCCAGGTTGCGGAAAAGTACTTTTTTATTGATCAGGGCATTCATGGAAGCATTGTCAAAATTTTTTCAGGATAAACCGTGACTTTCTGAAAAGTCCTGCGTCTAATGCATAGTCCGATATATCTTCAATCTTAACACAAATGTATCGGGTAATTGTTCGGAAAGCTTGTTATACGAACAAACTCATGTTATTAGAGCGAATAATTTATGGCCCAACACAACGAAACAGGCCGCTGGGGGGAAAGTAAAGCAGCATCCTTCCTGACTGAAAAAGGATTTCAGATCATGGCAAAAAACTACCGCAACTTCCATTCGGAGATCGACTTGATCGTGGAGAAGGACCAAATGTTGATTTTTGTGGAGGTAAAAACGCGAACGGGAACCGCATTCGGGATGCCCGAAGAATTTGTAAATGCATCCAAAGCTAAACTGGTCATGCGGGCGGCAGAGAACTATATTTTCGACGTCGATTGGCAATTCGATGTCCGTTTCGACATCGTTTCCATCCTCGTCCTCCCTGACGGCTCCACCGAAATCCGTCATATCGAAGACGCATTCAGCCGTTAGCTTCGCTCAACGGCATAAGTAGAAACCAAATCACAGCAGATTTTGAAGATATTCTTTAAGTGTTTCAAAATCTGGGTATCATGAGAGAAGATTGGATACTGAACCGACGGGAGATGATCAGGAGTTCTGCTTTGCTGCTGGCATCGGCGACATTACCCCGATTGGCTCCCAAATTTCAGCTGGGCGCCTGTGATTGGTCAGTAGGCCGAACCCTCAATCCGGAGGCATTTGACCGGGCGAAACAGATCGGATTGCAGGGCATTCAGGTGAGCTACAATACCGGAAAGAACGAAAAAGGCCTTGCTGTACCGGAAACCTTGCAGAGCATCCGGGATGCATCTGCGCGGACGGGCGTAAAAGTATCGAGTCTGGCGATCGGCGAGCTGAACCGGGTGCCCTACAAATCACAACCGAAAACCGAAGAATGGGTCTGGAACAGCGTGGATGCGGCAGGGGCCCTTGGGGTGAAAGTAATTTTGCTGGCTTTTTTCTCCGAAGGTGACCTTCGCAATGATGACGCCGGAAAAAAAGCGGTGATAGGACGTTTAAAAAAAGTAGCGCCTCATGCCGAAAAACAGGGCATTACATTGGGCATCGAATCCTGGCTCAGTGCTCAGGAGCATCTCGACATTATCCAGGCCGTAGGCTCGCCAGCCGTGAAGGTGTATTACGATTTTAGGAACTCAACCGACGCCGGCCATGACATTTTCAAAGAAATCCCGATGCTGGGGAAGGATATGATCTGCGAGATCCATATGAAGGAAAACGGACAGCGGTTAGGCGAAGGACCGTTGGATTGGCCGCGTGTCGCGAAAGCAGTGAAGGATATTGGTTATGAGGGCTGGATGCAGATCGAGGGTGCCACACCGCAAGGTGCCGACATTGTCGAATGCTATCAGCATAACCGCAGGTATCTCGAAGGGCTGTTTTCATTTAAATAACCATACTCATTAGGCCGTAACCGGCCCGTTGATCTGCATTCCACTTATGCATCATTCCATTAATGTATTGTCTTTCAGTCGTACTGCCTATCTGGCTGGCACGCTGATCCTTGGCGCGTTCGCATTCCTGGCCGTTCCTTCTTCAACAGAACAGCCCCGGAAATCTTCCATCACACCCGCGATCGCAGAAGACTCCTCGCGCTTGTATGTGCCCGATGACCTGGAAGCAACACTGTGGGCCGAGGCGCCGATGTTTTACAACCCTACCAACATGGATATCGATGCCAAAGGCCGGGTTTGGATCACTGAGGCTGTCAATTACCGCGACTTCAATACCAAGCCGGGCGAACGCCTCAGTCACAAACAAAAAGGTGACCGGGTGATGATTCTGGAAGACAAGGATGGCGATGGCAAGGCCGAATCTTCCAAAGTGTATGTCGAAGATTCACTCCTGACAGCGCCCCTGGGCATCGCCGTAATAGGAAATAAAACGATCGTCTCCTGCGCACCTAACCTGCTCGTGTACACGGACGCGGATGGAGACGACAAGCCCGAGAAGCGCGAAGTATTCCTGACCGGTTTCGGTGGTTTCGATCACGATCATTCCCTGCATTCAATGATCGTTGGCCCGGATGGCCGTTATTATTTCAACACCGGTAATGCAGGGCCGCATCGGGTCACCGATAAGAGTGGCTGGACATTACGTAGCGGTAGTCTCTACACCGGTGGCACACCCTACAATAAGAAGAATGAAGGAAACCAGAAATCGGACGATGGTCGTATTTGGGTAGGCGGGCTTGCACTGCGCATTAACCCGGACGGGACCGGTCTGAAAGTCCTCGGACATAATTTTCGGAATAGCTACGAGGTCTGTCTGGACAGCTACGGCAATATGTGGCAGAATGATAATGATGACCAGGTAATTACCTGCCGGGTTTCCTTTTTGCAGGAAAACGGCAATGCCGGTTATTTTTCGGCAGACGGTACGCGTTACTGGCAGGCCGATCGCCGCCCGGGGCAGGATATGTTTACAACGCATTGGCATCAAGAAGACCCGGGCGTAATGCCTGCGGGGGATAACTCCGGTGCCGGCTCACCAACAGGGATTGTGTTTTATGAAGGGGATGAACTGGGGAAGAACTATCGTGGCACGTTGCTGAGCTGTGAGGCCGGGAGAAATGTAGTCTTTGCTTACCAACCTCAAAAAAAGGGTGCGGGCTTTGCATTGCAACGCCGCGACCTCATCAGCTCGTTTCCAAATGTTTCGGAGCGTTACGAATGGTACGAAACAGACCAGGATTACCGCAAATGGTTCCGGCCGTCCGATGTGGCAGTGGGCCCCGACGGAGCCATTTACATCGCCGACTGGTATGATCCTGTCGTGGGCGGGCATGCGATGAAGGACAAAAAGGGGTATGGTCGCATTTATCGCATTACTCCGAAAGGCAAAAAACTCACTACACCCCAACTGGATTTCAAAACCGCCGCAGGACTTATCAATGCATTGAAAAACCCTGCGATCAATGTCCGTGCACTGGCTTTTGAGGGATTGAAGGCAAAGGGCAATGAAGCGGTGCCCAACGTAAAAGCACTGATTGCCTCGGAAAACCCTTATCACCGGGCCCGTGCGATTTGGTTATTGGCGCAAATGGGTGAAAAAGGCAAAGCAGAAGTCGTTCAAATGCTTTTATCACCCGATGCCTTACACCGGCTTACTGCATTCCGCGCATTGAAATCCATTGGAAACGAGGGACCCTATCTGGAAAGAATGTCCAAAGATCCCGATGCGGCCGTTCGCCGGGAGGTGGGTATTGCATTGCGCGATGTGCCTTATGATCAGTCATTTGCAAGTACATCCAATTTGATCAAAGCCTATGATGGCAAAGATCCCTGGATGTTGGAAGCGATTGGGACAGCTGCCGATGGTAAGGAGGACAAAGTCTACATGTACGTACGCGAGGCATTTAAAGCGGATCCACCGAACTGGACACCGCAGCGGGCGAATCTGGCGTGGCGCCTGCATCCGTCTTTCGCTGTGGAAGAGCTGAAAGCCCGTGCGGGATCAGCCAAAGTGTCCGCGCCCGAGCGCCGGAAGGCATTGACGGCCATTGGTTTTATCAAAGACAAAAAAGCCGTGGAAGCGATGATCGCATTGTCCAAATCGCCGTTGCCGGACGTGGCGTCCCAGGCCTCCTACTGGATCAATTTCCGCAAAGGCAACGATTGGGCCGACCTTATGGACTGGGATCAGGCCACGGCGCAGGTCATGACACCCGCCTACAAGCACATGCTCGATCTGAAAAAGACGGTAGCCGATAAAAACCAACCCATCGCGCACCGCATTGAAACCGCCCAAAAAATGGCCGTGGACAAAGACGGGGGCAATATCCTGGTGGATATGCGCGTGCAAGGGCAGCTTCCCGATACGATAGCCCGTTCTGTCAGTGACATTATATTTAAAAATCCCGATCAGAATGTCCGCGTTGTCGCCAGCCAGTTCTTCCCCAGAAATGGAAAGGTTTTGAAAACGGATTTTATCTCAAGAATGAATGCTGATCCGGTTCACGGTGAGAAGATTTTCTCAACAACTTGCGCCGCGTGCCACAAGCATGGCAAGACAGGTGCCGAAATCGGGCCGGATCTGACAACTATTCACAAAAAGTTTGATAAAGCAGGTTTGCTGGATGCGATCGTCAATCCCTCGGCCAGTATGGTTTTCGGTTATGAAAGCTACACTATCGTTACCCAAAAGGGCGAAACCTACTTCGGTTTTCTCATGAGCGACGGGGCGAATGTAGTGTTGAAAGATGCGGCAGGACAACAGCACACCATCAAGGCGAATCAAATTAAGTCCCGCGAAAAAATGCCATCCTCGCTCATGCCTGAACCGACAGCGCTGGGCCTCAACGAGCAGGATCTGGCTGATTTGACGGGGTACCTGTTGAATTTTAAGTGAAATCTATTGCGTAAGCGTGCAAGCTGTTAATGTCCTCCAGAGCGCGATCGAAGGATAGTTGCACGATGCAAATGCAACACAAAATAAGCCATTCAGTGCCGGGCGGCCCAACTATTACCACAACCCGACGGATTTCCAATCGTCAGTCGGCCCTGCCGCGCATTATCAGTCGGTTTTCCAGGTCGTGAAAATCCTATAACTGGATAATAAAAATAATTAATATAACTTTGCCAGATTCCTATTTCTCTGATCCCTAACAAACCAAGCTGTAATGGTGGATAACGACAAAGCCGACCACCTTCTCCTGGCATTGCAAAATGGCGATGCGGATGCTTTTACGGCCATTTACAAGTCATATTGGTACGAAATGTTCCTCGTTGCCTATCGTAAGCTTCACAACAAGGAAGCAGCGGAAGAGATCGTACAGGACATCTTCCTGAGGCTCTGGCGGGAAAGGGAAACGTTACGCATTCAGAATCTGAACTACTACCTCTTCTCGGCGGTACGATACGAGGTTATCGATCATATCCGCGCCAAAGGCCCGACGATCGAATATCTCGATTGCTATGAATCCTCTCATGTCCAGGATTTAAATACTGAAAATCAATTGGCGCTCGACGAATTGTTGCGCGTTCTGGATGAAAGCCTCCATGTTTTGCCCGAGAAAACGCAAGAGATTTTTCGCCTTCACAAATTAGAATACTGGCCTGTCGCACGCATTGCGAAACACTTCGGCCTGTCGGAAAAAGCGGTGGAATACCATCTGACAAAGTCGGTCCGGCTGGTCAGGCAGCATCTCAAAGAGGTAATGGTGCTGCTGTTGGCACAGTTTGCGGCTTCGGGCCTGTTCTGACGCCCTCCACTTTCCATTCTGGCATTATTCAAAGAAGTTTTCAGCCCCTCCGCAGACTTTGATGGGATTATTCAAATATTTTTTAAAATCTATTTAGGGGTTTAAGGTGTTTTTCCGGCTTACCATGAGAAGACCCTGGTCTGTTTTACCTGATTTTGAAACCACGCATCAATGAACCATAACGAATGGCAGGCTCTGCTCTTGAAATACCGGGAAGGGAAATGCACCAAAGAAGAAATTTTGAAGATCCATTTGTGGTACGAAGGCATGAATGCCGACGTGCTCGCAGCTCTTGGCGACCAGGAACGGGCGGAAATGGAGGACCGGATGCTTCGTAACCTAAGGCCTGAAACGGCTGGGATCGAATACGCGGAGCCTTTCACACACCGGAAATGGTGGCAGAGGGTGACGGTGCATGTCGCCGCCGCCGCGGTGGTGCTGATGGCGGTCGGTTACTGGACGTTGCTGGGAAAAAAGGGTATTCAGCCCGATGTAAGGCAGGAAAAAATGTTTGTACAAGCTCCCCAGGGGCAGCTAATGACCGAAGCGAATCAAACCGGATTGCCTAAAAAAGTTACGCTGAGCGATCAAAGTATTGTAATCCTGGAACCGGGTAGTACCATCATTTATCCGGCGGCATTCAAAGGCGATAAACGCACGGTACAGCTCATAGGCGACGCTTTTTTTGAGATTACCCGCAACCCCGACCAGCCTTTCCTCGTGTACAGTGGCAAAATTATCACCCGCGTGCTGGGAACCAGTTTCAGGATCAAAACCAACAATAAGGATAAAGCCCTGGAAGTGGAAGTAGTAACCGGAAAAGTGTCTGTGTTTGAAAACCGGGAGGCATTCAGCGAAAGTGATTCTCTTGAAAGTCTGGACAATGGTGTCGTGCTGACGCCTAATCAGCGGGTTACCTATTTTGCGGAGAGCAGACACCTGATGACGGGCCTGGTACCCGAGCCGGTGAAGGCGATTACAACAGCAGATGAAACGAGTCTGATTTTTAACGACGAAAAACTGGAAAAGATAGCTGCCAGCCTGGAAGAGGCCTACGGCATTGAGATCGTATTCGCGAACGATCAGGTGGCGCATTGCACGTTTACCGGCGACCTGGCTGAAATGCCGCTGTACGACAAGCTCGCCCTGGTTTGTAAATCCAACGGAGCTAATTACGAAGTGAAAGGAACACGTATTCTCATCAATGGTCACGGCTGTGACTGAGTTTTTTAAACCTAAACCCTGAGCTATGACACTATAAACCTACCCGACCGATCTAAAAACAAAGAAACCGATAGTGTACCACCACTACCGGCTTCGGTAAAATGCCCGCTCACGAGATCCTGGACAGACGGTGAGCAGACAGGTGTCCTGTTTTTCACAAATAGAACCTTCAAAAATATGCAAAAAAACATACAGTTAAAATGGTGTGCATCACTATGCATGGTCATGAAAATAACATTTGCCCAAATCCTTTTTGCAGTGATTTTCACGACGCTCACCTACGCTGCGAGCGAAGGGAGGGCGCAGGAAGTCATGGAGAGAATGGTGACGATCCATGCACAGAATGCAGAGCTGCGAAATGTCCTGCGTGACATCGAGGAGCAGGCTGACGTGAAGTTCGCGTACAGCCAGAGAAATATCCGGGCCGAGCGGACTGTGGATGTCCATATCAACCGGCAAAAATTGTCGACAGCATTGAATACACTGCTCGATCCCCTGCACATCGCCTATGAGCTTACTTCAGGCCGGATTCTCTTGACCGCCGAAACGGGCGCCATTCCCGAAACGCAACAGCCCGAGCCATCCGCGCCTGAAAATGTGGCTGTCGCTGCGGCGATCAGGGGGAAAGTGGTAGACGAAAACAATGCGGGCCTCCCCGGCGTGAGCGTGATCATTAAAGGAACGCAGAAAGGCACGACAACGGATCAGGAGGGTACATTTGCGATCGATGTGGAGCAGAGCGGCGCGGTACTGGTTTTCAGTTTTGTAGGTTACAAGCCGCAGGAAGTGGCGGTGGGTAGCCAGACTACCTTGTCGGTAACGATGCAACCCGACAATCAGTCGCTGGAAGAAGTAGTGGTGGTAGGCTATGGTTCCGTGAAAAAAAGTGACCTTACGGGCTCTGTATCAAGTATTAAAAGCGATGCGATCCGGGAAATGCCGGTGACGTCGGTAGATCAGGCAATTCAATCGCGTGCACCGGGTGTGCAGGTGACCCAGACGTCCGGGGCTCCGGGTGGCGGCATTTCGATCCGCGTCCGCGGCGCCAACTCGATCAATAGTGGAAGTGAGCCACTGTATGTAATCGATGGCTTTCCCATTTACCCCGATAATGGTGCATTGGGCACCAGTGCCAACCGTCAGCCCACCAATGCGATGGCGACGATCAACCCTAACGAAATCGAATCCATCGAAATACTGAAAGATGCGTCCGCGACCTCCATTTACGGATCGCGTGGGGCCAACGGGGTGATTCTGATCACGACCAAGAGAGGCAAAGAAGGCCAGAGCCGGGTGGATTATGACGGTTCCTATTCTTTCCAAACCATCGCACGGGAAGTAGATGTACTGAACGGAAGCGACTATGCCCGTTACATCAACATGCTGGAACGCAGCCAGGGAGGCAGCCCACGCTATACCGATGCGCAGATCGCGCAGATCGGGGCCGGAACCAACTGGTGGGATGTAGTTTCGCGTACAGGCAGGCTCTCCAACCATCAGCTGTCTTTCACGGGTGGAACGAAAGGGATGCGCTATGCATTTGTGGGTAATTATCTGGATAACAAGGGGATTATTAAAAATACGGATTTCAACCGCTATGGTTTCCGGATGAATCTTGACAATGACTTCCTGAAAGGCAAGGCGACGCTGAGCAATAGCTGGTCGTTCAATCGCTCAGGCAGCAGCAATGTGCCTACCGACAGGGGCGGTCCCGGCGGGATTGTGATCTCCGCATTGGGCCTCGATCCGACCGGCCCGGTGTATGACCAGAATGGACAGTATCAGTACGCAAGCTATGATCAGCGCTTCCTCACTAACCCGCTCGCTGAGGCCGTGGAGGGGTATGACCGTGATAACACCAACCGGCTTTTCGGGACTTCTGCATTAACGGTGAATATTCTGGAAGGACTGAAATTCAGAACGAGCCTGGGGCTCGATATTGTGAACGCACGCAGGACTACTTTTTACAATAACTACACTTACCTGGGCCGGCAGAATGGCCGGGAGTTGCAGAAAGCAAACCGAAGTTCCAACAACGTTCTCAATGAGAATATTTTAACTTACAACAAGGAGATCGCGAAAGGGCATTATCTGGATGTGACGCTGGGGTATACCTATCAGAAGGAGATCAACTATTTCGAATCCAATGCTACCCGCGGATTGCCTTCCGACGATGTGGATGCGGTGAATATGGAAAACGGCAGTCGTCCGCTTGTACCGGCATCCGGACGCATCGAATGGGAGCTTATGTCGATGTTGGGGCGGATTAATTACAACTTCAAGGATCGCTATCTGCTTACCGTAACGCTCCGCCGCGATGGCTCCTCCAAATTTGGCCCCAATAATAAATGGGCGACATTCCCGTCCGCTGCAGTCGGCTGGCGTATTGTGAATGAGGAATTCTTCAAGAATTCGGGACTGGTCAATGTCTTTGACGATCTCAAGATCCGCGCAAGCTATGGCCTTACCGGTAATTCGCAGATTCCCGTATACCGTTCAGTCGCTGGTTTGGAGCCTTACAATTATGTTTTCGGCGGCACACCTGCATTGGTTTCAGGCTATGGACCCAACCGTATTTCCAATTCCGATCTGAAATGGGAAAGCACCTCGATGCTCAATGTCGGGCTGGACTTTGCATTGTTCAACAACCGGCTCAATCTGACGATCGATGCATTCAAAAACAAAACGAGAGATCTGCTTCTCGACGTTTCGATCCCGCAAAGTACAGGTTTCAGCACTATTATGCTCAACTCAGGATCGCTTAGTAACAAAGGACTGGAGTTTGCTGCGAATTACAAACTGGTAAGTACCAATGCGCTCACCTGGGATGTAAGCGGTAATGTTTCGATGTTGCGTAACAAGATTCTGGATCTGGGTAAAAGTACGCCGTTCTTTTCCAACAGTACCAGCGGTCACCTGGGTGTGTTGGGCAGTTGGGTGGAAGCAGGCAATCCCATCGGTGTGTGGAGAGGCTACAATTATGTCGGATTGTTCCAGTCGGACGAGGAGGGAAAAAGTTATTCTGCGAAAGCGGGCTATCCCAAATATGAGGACGTGAACAGCGATGGGAAATATACGACTGACGATTTCCGCATTATCGGAGACCCGAATCCCAAATTCACCTGGGGCTTCAATTCAAGTGTGAAATACAAAGGGTTCGACCTGTCGATCTTTTTCAGGGGTGTGCATGGGAACAAGGTCAGGAATCTGCAGCAATCCGAAATGGGCGATGGCGTTCAGAAAATCAACCAGATCGCCAACATCCTGACCGACTCGTGGACGCCGGAGAATCCGAACGCACCCCGTCCGGTGATCGATGGCCGTCGGGATTTCATTGCTTTCCGCAGGTCTTCATTCTTCATTCAGGATGCTTCATTCGTTCGTTTACAGAACCTTTCGCTCGGGTACACGCTGCCTGTCAAGAGCGCCTACATCCGCAATGCACGTGTGTATGTGAGTGGGCAAAACCTGTTTCTGATCACTAAATACAAAGGTTTTGACCCCGAGGTAAATAATCAGGGCCAGGATAACCTCAACCGCGGCGATGACTACGACGCCTACCCGCGTGCCCGTATGTTTACGTTGGGCGTAAACCTCGGTATTTAATTTGTCATTCATAAAGTAAATCAGACTATTATGAAAAAATCATTGCTATATAAAACCAGACTGGCGTGCCTTTCCGCAATGCTGTTCACCCTTGCAGGATGCTCCGATTTAGAGGAGAAACCCGACTTTATCAATCCTGACACCTTTTACAAGTCGGCGAGCGAGCTTACACTGGGCGTCAATGCGATTTACGATGACCTGAATTCCCAATACTCAGGCTACTTCTACGATCGTTATGTATTTGAATGTCTGATCGGTTACCAGGTGGGATGGGAGAAAGGGCCGCTGCAATACAACCTGGGCAATGTGAACCCGGCCGATGAATATATCGAGGCCTACTGGGGTATTTGCTACCGCTCGATCAACCGGGCGAATGCGATCATCGAAACCGCCGACGCAATGAAAGACCCTACGAACGAAGCATTGATCAAGAGACTGAAGGGCGAAGCGCAGTTCCTGCGGGCATTCTACTATTACAGCCTGCTGAGCTACTTCGACAATGTGCCACTGACAGTCAAATCGACGCAAAACATCGCTGAACTACCGTCTAACAGCGGAGGAAAAGCAGCGGTGATCGCACAGATTTATGCTGATACCAAGGCGGCGGTGGAGGTATTGCCTGCCAATTACAGCGGCGCTGATCTGGGCCGTGCGACTAAATGGGCTGCGAAATCTATCCTGATGAAAACGCAGCTCTGGGACGAGAAGTGGGCGGATGCGAAGGCGACAGCGGAAGACATCATCAATAATAGCGGCCTGACATTATTCGAAGATTTCTCTCACAATTTTGATCTTAACCACGAAAATATGGGTGAGAGGATTTTTGAGGCGCAGGTTTCAGCAACAGCCAATCCCAGTGAATATAATGTACATTCGATGCATTTCAATCCGGAGGACTTTCCCAGTGAACTTGGCGGGTCGGGATGGAGTTGGCTGAGCGCCACCCAGGAATTCCGTGCGGCATATGATCCCAAGGATAAGCGTATAGAGGGTACTTTTATCGAGAGTTACCCGACGGGTCGTTTTGGGAAGATCAATGGAGCCTTCCCTATTGTACACTGGAGTCCGAAGGCTGATTATAACCTTTCGCGGTTCGGGGGTGTCGTCAAATCTGATGCCAATCCCAAAGACCCGGCGCAGATGATTTTTGGCAAAGCCTGGGCGGCCAAGATCGTGGAGCTGGACCGCAGCAACGCGGCAACGGAGAAAAACACCATTTACATCCGATTGTCAGACATCCTGTTGGGGCATTCCGAAGCCTGTAATGAGAGCGGGCAGGGCGACGCGTTTGCCTCGGTGAATAAGGTACGGACACGTGCAGGGCTGAGTGCACTGAAAGGATTGAACCAGTCGTCGTTGCGCGATGCAATCATTCATGAGCGTATGCAGGAGTTTGTTTTTGAGCAGGTAATGTACCCCGAACTCCGCCGGAAAAGCAAACCGGGTGGAGTGCAGGACTATCTCGGAAAGGAGATCAAACATTTCGCGGAAAAATATAATCTGGACCGCGCGCCCAAAGCTCGCGACTATGTGCTTCCGCTTCCGTTGAAGGAACTTCTGGGTAATTCCAACGTAAAGCAAAACCCGGTTTGGGAATAGCGGACATCATGCAGTACGGTGTCGCACCATTAGGGTATTTTTAAATAAATTAATCCTTTGTAACAGAGTGACAGCAGGATAAACGAAGTGTACTCCTGGCTCAAAAAGGAAAGCTGGAAACGTGCGACACCGTACATTGGCGGATGAATTTTTTTAAAAACTTCATTTATCATAAATGATATTTTGGAATTTTTTATAAACTAATGTTTAGTATAAATAAACATGTTCATACATTTGTACAATTTGGAAGTGAAAACATCATATAAGGTTCGAATCAATGCGCAGTAAATTTTTGATCGGTTTAGTTGTGGTAGCGTTGCCGGTGGTGTACTATTCCTGGTTCGGATTGCCCTGGCAAAATAAGATTGATTACAATGCCCAGGTCAAGCCGATCCTGAACAAGCATTGCATGGGCTGCCACGGTGGAGTGAAAAAGGCGGGGGATGTCAGCTTTCTGTTCGAACACGAAATGCTGGAACCCGGTAAGTCCGGTAAGATTCCGGTCGTGCGGGGCGATGCGGGTGCCAGTGAGATGATCCGTCGCATCCTGACAGACGATCCCGATGAAAAAATGCCAAAAAACGGCACGCCGCTCAATAAGGAGGAGATTGGGATTTTAAAACAATGGATCAACGAGGGCGCGGAATGGGAAACACATTGGGCATACAAAAAGATTGAAAAGCCGGATGTTCCGTCGTTAAATGGATTCAGTAATCTCTTCGGGCTATTGAATAGAGACGATAAGAAGTGGGCGAAAAATGAGATTGACCATTTCGTAGCGGTAAAGCTCAAAGAAAAGGGACTGTCGGTTTCACCCGAAGCAGACCGCGCCACCTTGTTCAGAAGGGTCAGTCTGGACATTACGGGCCTGCCGCCTACCGAAAAGGAGGTGCAGGACTTCCAAAACGACAAATCACCGGATGCCTACGAGAAAGTGGTGGATAAGCTTCTGAAATCCCCGGGCTATGGGGAGAGGTGGACCTCTATGTGGATGGATCTGGCACGATATGCTGATACCAAAGGCTACGAAAGCGACGGAGGGCGCACGATGTGGCGTTACCGCGATTATGTAGTAAAATCTTTTAATGAGGACAAGCCGTTCGACCGGTTTACGATCGAACAGCTGGCGGGTGATCTGCTTCCGGAAGGAAAAGACGGTTTTCCGAAGGAGGAGAATGTCATTGCGACTGGTTTTCATCGTAATACCATGACCAACAATGAGGGAGGGACTGATGACGAAGAGTTTCGTACTGCAGCATTGATCGACCGGGTCAACACGACCTGGGAAGTATGGCAGGGTACTACATTCGGCTGCATTCAATGCCATAGCCACCCCTACGACCCGATTCCACACGAAGATTATTATAAGTACGCGGCCTTTTTCAATAATTCGCGGGATGAAGATGTATGGGATGAGTGGCCGAAGTTGCGGTTTTACAAAGGGGAGGATTCGGCCCGGGTGGAGCGTGTGAAAGAGTGGGTCAGGAAATATAATCCGAAGGAACTGGAAGAAAAAACGCAGTTCATGCGGGTGATGGAACCGAAGATCAACGCCCACAACTTCGTGAAGGGCGATCAATCGACAGTATTACAGATTTCTTATTATGGCGTAAAGAATCAGGGCAATGCCCGCATACCGCAGGTTAATCTTTCGGGTGTTGACAATGTATTGATGAATGTGGGTACCAGGGCTGAAAATGCTGCACTGACCCTGCGCCTCGATAAGCTTGATGGTCCGGTTATTTCGACTATCAAACTACCGGTTCGGGATAGCGTGCTTATTGCCCCGATCACGAAGACGACCGGAAAACATGATGTATACCTATCACTAAACAGTCCGAAATCACCCGACGAATGGGTGCGAATCAGCTGGGTATCCTTTCAGCCGGGATTGCCGGGAGCAGGGCAGCCGGGGTATGATCGGATCGTCGCCGATTATGCAACAGCACTGACCCGCCCCACCGAAAGTATGCCGGTTGTGTGGGAAGGGAAAGGAGATTTTGCCAGGAAGACCAATGTATTCGTAAGGGGTAACTGGATGGTAAAAGGCCCGGAGGTAAAACCAGATGTACCCAAACTGCTGGCTCCATTGCCTGCAAACGCTTCCCGCAACCGGCTTGGGCTGGCACAATGGATGGTAAGCCGCGACAATGCATTGACAGGCAGAGTGATTGTGAATCGTTTTTGGGAACAACTTTTCGGGAGGGGTATAGTGGAAACTGTCGAGGATTTTGGCTCTCAAGGGGCTGAACCCTCGCATCCGGAGCTGCTCGACTGGCTGGCATCATCTTTCGTAGACGATTACCATTGGAGCGTGAAAAAACTACTGAAAACCATTGTCATGTCGGCCACCTACCGCCAGAATTCGCGTTCTGACGAAAACCGGAAAGAAAAGGATCCGTATAACGTTTGGCTCTCACGCGGGCCACGCGTACGCCTCAGCGCAGAACAGGTACGCGATCAGGCGCTCGCTTGCAGTGGATTGATTTCCAATAAAATGTATGGCCCGAGCGTCATGCCGCCTCAGCCGGACAAGATCTGGCAATCACCCTACAGTGGTGAGAGCTGGGTGGTGAGCGAGGGGGAAGACCGCTACCGAAGGGGAGTGTACACTTATTGGAAAAGAACAGCCCCTTATCCATCGATGACGACGTTCGACGCGCCAAGCCGGGAATTCTGCCAGTCGCGGCGAATCATTACCAACACGCCTCTGCAGGCATTGGTAACGCTTAACGATCCGGTTTACCTGGAAGCGGCTGAAAAACTGGCTTCAAAAATGAAAACGAGGGGCAAGACACCAGAGCAACAATTAAAAGAGGGGTATCGTCTGCTCACATTTAAGCCTATTGAACAGAAAAGCCTGAATGTACTGATGAAGATCTACCGCGAAGCATTGGCTGAATACAAAAAAAAGCCGTCGGAAGTGGACAGTATCCTCTTATATGGCAAGGAAAAATCCCCGGAGCTGGCCGCATTGACCGTCTCCGCGAACGTTCTCCTGAATCTTGACAACGTAGTTACAAAAGAATAAACACATTCATTAACCAAGGCCGGAAGGCCTTGGACCTTGGATATATGGAAAAGTTACTGAAAGAACTACAACATGCGGACCTGCACCGTCAGACACGGAGGCATTTTCTCCAGTCGGCAGGTTTCGGGCTCGGTGCGTTGGGACTAGGTGCAATGCTTGGCTCGTGCGGCTCATCGAAGGCCAGCGAGGCGACAGGTGCTTCAGATGCTATGGCAGCTGCGGGTATTCCGCAGTTTGCACCGAAAGCCAAACGCGTTATATATATTCACATGGCAGGTGCGCCTTCGCAGCTGGAACTATTTGACTATAAACCTGAACTGGAAAAATACCACGGTAAGGATTGTCCGGCGGAGTTTCTGGAAGGTAAAAAGTTTGCATTCATCCAGGGGGTGCCCAAAATGTTGGGCCCCCAGGGGAAATTCAAACAGTATGGCCAATCTGGTGCCTGGCTTTCGGACTATCTGCCCTACTTGCAGACTGTTGCTGACGAGATCACTTTCCTGAAAGCCATGCACACCGACCAGTTTAACCACGCACCTGCGCAACTGCTCCTGCATACGGGTAGCGCACGCCTGGGGCGGCCGAGTTTGGGTGCTTGGGCAGTGTACGGGTTGGGCTCGGAAAATCGTAATCTGCCGGGCTTCATAGTGCTCGCTTCCGGCGGCCGCCAGCCCGACGCGGGCAAAAGTGTGTATGGCAGTGGCTTCTTGCCTTCAGTCTACCAGGGCGTGCAATGCCGTACCGGAGGAGATCCGGTATTATACGTGACCGATCCGAACGGAATGAACCGGAATATCCGGAAGCAGACCATTGACGCCATCAACGAGATCAACCGCCAAACCTACGAGGATGTGCAGGACCCGGAGATCCTGACCCGGATCAGTCAGTACGAAATGGCATTCCGCATGCAGATGTCGGTGCCGGAGGTAATGGATGTCTCGAAGGAGCCACAATTTATTCTGGATATGTATGGGGTAAAACCGGGCGAAGGAACCTTTGGTATGAACTGTCTGCTGGCCCGTAAGCTCATCGAGAACGACGTGCGCTTCGTACAGCTGTTCGATTGGGGTTGGGACGGACATGGTACCACTGCTTCGGATAACATTGAAGGCGGTTTGAGAAATAAATGTCAGATTTCAGACAAGCCCATTGCTGCTTTGATCCAGGATCTGAAAATGCGCGGATTGCTGGAAGAAACACTCGTGGTATTCGGGGCGGAATTTGGCCGGACACCTATGCAGGAGAACCGCAATGGCGTAGTAATGCCCTACATGGGCCGCGATCATCACCTCGAAGCTTACACCATGTGGATGGCCGGGGGCGGTGTAAAGCGGGGACATAGCCATGGCGAAACCGACGAACTGGGGTACTATGGTGTGAAAGACCGCGTGCATGTGCACGATTTGCAGGCGACGATCCTGCATTTGATGGGTTTTGACCATGAAAAATTTACCTACCCGTTCCAGGGCAGGAATTTCAGGCTGACAGACACAGAAGGTAAGGTCGTAAAGCAGGTAATCGCTTAAAGCAATTTTTTAGCAGTATTTAATCCAAATCATGGCGCAGGAAACAGTAAAGGCATTCCGGATGCAGCTCAAACCCGGATTTGAAGCAGAATACAAAAAGAGACACGATGAAATATGGCCCGAACTGAGCCAACTTCTCAAAGAAGCTGGAATTGTCGAATACTACATCTTTCTCGACGAAGCAACGCTCGCTCTTTTTGCGTTTCAGAAAGTGGGAAGCAACGACACCACGGCCAGTCTGCCCGCTCTGCCTATCATGAAAAAATGGTGGGACCACATGGCCGACATCATGGAAGTAAACTCTGACAATTCGCCGGTGGCTATTTCATGTCCCGAGGTTTTCAGATTGTAATGCATTGATTTTGAATAGATCCTAATCCCTAAATATTGATTTCCGGTATGCTCATTCCTCTTCTTCAGGCGTCGCTCTGGGCGCTTTTTATCGGGCGGTTCCACCCGGTGCTGGTGCATTTACCCATTGGTTTTCTGTTGATTGCAGCCATTATTGAAATAGGCCGAAGGACAGGCAAAATTTCGGTGAGCGAATCTACGGTGGTATTTGTACTGTTCTGGTCGGCGGTGAGCGCTACTTTTGCCTGTACCGCAGGTTATCTGCTGTCATTGGGGGGAGGGTACGACGAGGATCTGCTGGGTGCGCATATGTGGAAAGGCATTGGCGTAGCCGTATTTGCCTGGGTTGCATGGCTTGTCAAATCGGATAGGCTCGCCGGGAAAATTTCTTTTGGTAAGGCAGTCTACCTGCCCGCATTCGCAGTGGCCGTGGTGCTGACCATGACCGCGGGCCATGATGGCGGCTCCCTTACCCACGGCGACGGTTACCTCACGCAATATACTCCCGAACCTTTCCGCAGTCTGGCCGGAATGGATCCTATCGAAGAAAAAGCGAAAGAAATCAAGCCTATTACCGACGTGCAGCAGGCTGTGGTTTACAAAGATATCGTACAACCGATCCTCGAAGCGCGCTGTACGCAATGCCACAATGCCAGCAAGAAAAAAGGTGACCTGCGCATGGATGAGCTCGCATTGCTGATGAAAGGTGGTGAAAACGGTCCTGCGCTGGTTCCGGGCAAAGGCGCGGAAAGCGATATGATCAAACGCTGTCTGCTCGATGAGAGCGATGACAACCATATGCCTCCTAAAGGTAAACCGCAGTTGAGCACCGAGCAGATCGCATTGCTCTCATGGTGGATCGATCAGGGGGCGCCTGCTGACAAAAAAGTATCGGAAATGACTGTGAGCGATCAGGTGAAACCTGCGCTGGCATCACTGGGTGGCGGTTCAGCGACCGGAGGATCCGGTAAAGCCAAACAGAAGGAATCCGCGATCGCGACATTGAAAGTATCTCCTGCGAAAGAAGCAGATATCCAGGCATTGCGCAAAGCGGGGTTGATCGTCAATACATTATCACAAGACCAGAACCTGCTGGAAGTGAGTGCCGTAAATGCGCCGCAGTTCAGTGATAAGGACATTGCATTGCTTTTGCCTGTCGCCGAGCAGGTAACCTGGCTGAAATTGGGCGGTACCAAAATCACTGACGGCGCATTGAAGGAAATAGCGAAGCTGAAAAACCTTACCAAACTGCACCTTGAACACACGGACATTACCGACCAGGGTATCGCGCAGATCAAAAGCCTGCCGCATTTGGAATACCTAAATATAATCGACACTAAAATCGGCGATGCAGGATTGAAAAATGTTGCAGCACTGAAAGGCTTGCGCTCGATCTACGTCTGGCAGTCGGCCGTCACAGACAGCGCCGTAGCACAAACAGCCAGGCAGAATGCAGGACTCCAAATCGTAAACGGATTCAGTGAAGCCGAAGTAGCACAATTCCTGAAAGCCGGCGACAGCACTGCCACCAAGCCGGTTGCGACAAAGAAATAGCCAAGTGTGGTCAGGAATAATTAAGTGTTGTCAGGAATAGTCATTAATTGGCTTTACCACAATACCTGAGCCAATGACAATTCCTGACAAAATATTCACTCATTCACTCATTTAAAATTAAAATGACCCGCCGGGATTTCATTAATACCGCCACAGCCGCCACCGGTGCGCTGACAGCATTAGAGAGCGTGGCCGACGCTGAGGCAGCACCGGCTCGTTTCGAAAATAAGCTTTCATTGAAAGTACTGGGAACGAATTGGGGTTTCCAGGGTACTACCGACCAGTTTTGCGCAGCCGTCAAGAAAGAAGGCTACGACGGTATCGAAATGTGGTGGCAAGGATCAAGAGACAAGCAGAAAGAACTGTTTGATGCATTGAAAAAGCATGATCTCGAAGTAGGTTTTCTCTGTGGCTCGGGCGAGCGGGATCATAAGGCACATTTGAATGCATTTAAATCCCAGATCGACGCCGCTACCACACAATGGCCCGTGAAGCCGCTTTACATCAACTGCCACAGTGGCCGCGACCATTTTACTTACGAGCAAAACAAGGCGTTTATAGATCATACCACGGAAGCGACCTCAAAAAGCGGTATCCCCATTTATCATGAAACCCACCGCGGCAGGATGCTCTTTGCCGCACATATTGCACGTAACTTCATTGAGAAAAACCCCGCGTTGCGGCTTACACTCGACATTTCGCATTGGTGCAACGTACATGAAAGCCTTTTGCAGGATCAGGAGGAAACCGTAAAACTCGCGCTCTCGCGCGTAGGGCATATACACTCGCGTATCGGGCATGAGGAAGGGCCGCAGGTGAACGACCCCCGCGCGCCTGAATGGGAGGCTGCGGTGAAAGCACATCTGGCCTGGTGGGATACAGTGGTGGAATACAAAATCAAGAGCGGTGAAACACTCACCATTCTGACTGAGTTTGGCCCGCCGAATTATCTGCCAACAGTGCCATTTACACATCAACCTCTTGCGGATCAATGGGGTATCAACGTGCATATGATGCATTTGTTAAGAAAGCGGTATTTGAAATAAAAGACAGGGTTCACGCTGGTTTTACACTTCCATTTTTCTCTAATTTGTGGAGTTAAAACAAACTGCATTATGAAGAACACACACTTCCTGCTGGCCCGGGAAGAATCCGATGTCCGAAAAACATTCTTGGGCGAGTTTATTGCCCATATCAATGGGAGCAAGGCGATGTCCCTGAAAGAATTTCACGACGAGATAGCCAACGCGATGCACTTCCCCGACTATTCCGGGAAAAACCTAGACGCGCTCGATGAGATGCTGAACGATCTGGAATGGATCGACGAGAAGAAAGTGATCATTTATATCGATCATTCGGCGGACTGGCTTTCAAAGGAAAAGGGCGACGAGAAGATTCTTACCATCATTGATATTTTTGACGCGACCGCCGAAGACTGGAAATGGCTCGATGAAGAGGAAGAAGGTGTGGCAAAAAAGGAACTACAGATCGTTTTCCAGGACTCGGACCGCATCCGTACGCTGCTCGAAGACCAGGAAATCCCATTCGATACGCTGGATTGAAAGATGTCAACCTGTGGGTCAGGTATGGTCAACATGGTCAGGTATAGTGAGGTTTTGGTGGAGATTTTGAACAAACCATTCATGACCACAAATGACTCTTAACATCGTGCCGCCACCGAACGTAGCCGATGACTGCCAGAATAAGGAACACCGCGTACAAAATGGCGGTGAGGTGCAGGTCTTTGTAAAAATACATGACCACGTAGGCAGCATCAGCGATGATCCAGATGATCCAGTTTTCGAGGTATTTTCTCGCCATCATCCATTGGCCGATCAGGCTGGCCACGGTTAGTGCGGAATCCGCGTAGGTGAGGCTTGCATTGGTAAATCTGCCGAGCAGAAAGCCCCAGGAAAGGGTTACAGCCACGAAAATCAACCCAAAGATCGGGTAAAGCCTGGCCGGCGTAAAGGTAACCTGAACGCCATCATGATTTTGTCCGCCGAATTTCCACATCCACCAGCCGTAAATGCTCGTCAGGAAATAATAGGCCTGAAGGCCCATATCCGCATACAACCGCACCTGCCAGAAGACAATCCCATAAAGCACCGCGTTGATAATGCCAAAAAACCAGCCCAGGACATTCTGCCTGGTGTTGAGATAAACACAGACAGCCCCGGTGATGAAACCCAGGATTTCGAGTGGAGTGGTCAGCAGGCCAGCGAGGGAAATGGATTGATTAAGCCAGTCGGTCATAGGAGAGAATATTCTGAAAAGGTAAAAATAAAATGATATCCGTGATTTTTGCGCACATTGATTTCAGGCTATTTTTGTAACCTGGTTCAGCGGAGCAACAAAATTCGTTGGGCCGTTGTTATCTGTTTTGCCGGTCGGGAAAATTTCCGAAACGGCTTTTTGCGTTTAAATTCACTGCGGCCGCGGCCGCACAGCATTGATAATAATTGGAAGTTAAAGACTTATTAACACTATACGGAGGCGACAGTTACCTGGACGTGCTGAGTGCACAGATCGCCTCGAAGGATGCCGAAGCGGCCCACGTGCAGATCAAGGGATTGGTAGGTAGCCTCGACGCCGTGATCGCCGCGGCGGTACAACAACGGAAAAAGGCGCCGGCACTCTATATTCTGAGTGATCGGGAGGAAGCAGCCTATTTTCAGAATGATCTTCAAAACCTGCTTGGATCTACGGAAGTCCTATTTTATCCAACTTCCTACAAAAGGCCTTACCACTACGAAGAGGTAGACAATGCCAATGTACTAATGCGGGGCGAAATCCTGAACAAGCTCAGCGCCGGTCGGTCGACGCCCATGCAGATTGTCAGTTATCCCGAGGCATTGTTTGAGAAAGTTATCAACAAACGGTCGTTGCGCGCGAACACTTTTTCCGTGAAGGTGGGGGAAAAGCTTGATCCCGCGTTCCTGACGGAGTTTCTGAACAGTTATGGCTTTGAAATTACCGACTTTGTGTTCGAGGCTGGACAGTTTTCCGTGCGCGGGGGTATTCTCGACGTATTTTCGTTCGCGAATGAGCATCCGTTCCGGATCGAGCTTTTCGGCGATGAAGTAGAGAGTATTCGTTCGTTCGACCCGGATACCCAGCTGTCTATTGAGAGTGCAAAACAAATTAATATCGTCCCTGACATCCAGCAGAAGCTGTCGCACGAAACCCGTGAATCCTTTCTCAATTTCTTTCCTGAGGAAACGATCTTATGGTTCAAGGATGCGGAACTGACACTCGAAGTGATTGAAAAGTGTTTTGAAAGGGCAGAAAAAGCGCTGGAAGAGGTAACCAGCGGGGGCGTGCAAATCGTATCGAATCCGCAGGATCTGTTTGAAACGCGCCGCGGTTTCCTGAACCAGATCAAGAAATTTAAAACTGTCGAATTTGGTAAGAAATCCTATTTCAAAACGGAAAGTAAACTACCTTATTCGTCCAAACCGCAGCCTTCCTTCAATAAAGACTTCAAAAGACTGCTCGATGATTTATCCGAAAATCAATCGAAAGGCTTCGTCAACATCATCGTAGCCGAACAACCCAAGCAGCTCGACAGGCTGGAAAGGATTTTCGAGGACCTCGACCCTTTCGTGAAGTTTCAGCCTATGCACATCTCGCTCCGGGAAGGGTTTGTGGACGAAAACCTCAAAGTAGCCTGCTACACCGATCACCAGATTTTCGCCCGTTTTCACAAATATCGGTTGAAGGAGAAATTCAGCAAGTCCAAGGCAATGACCTTGAAAGAGCTGAAATCATTGCAGGTAGGCGATTTTGTGACGCACGTCGATTACGGGATTGGCCGGTTTGCCGGAATGGAGCGGAAGGATGTGAATGGCAAGGAGCAGGAAGCGGTCCGGCTGATTTACCGGGATAATGATTTGCTGTATGTGAGTGTACATAACCTGCACAAGATTGCCAAGTACACCGGTAAAGAAGGTACACCTCCGGCTATGAGCAAGTTGGGGTCGGGTGAATGGGAGGCCAAGAAATCGAAGGTCAAAAAGCAACTGAAAGATATTGCGCATGAACTGATCGCTTTGTACGCCAAGCGCAGGCAGGCACCTGGTTTCCCGTTTTCTCAGGACAATTACCTGCAAGTGGAGCTCGAATCATCCTTTATTTATGAAGATACACCGGATCAGGCCACGGCGACGTCCAATGTCAAAGAGGATATGGAAAAGGCGCATCCGATGGACCGGCTGGTGTGTGGTGATGTAGGGTTTGGTAAAACAGAAATTGCGATCCGGGCTGCATTCAAGGCGGTATGCGACAGCAAGCAGGTGGCGGTACTCGTGCCGACTACCATTCTCGCGATGCAGCATTTTAAGACTTTCAGCGATCGTCTGGCTGATTTTCCCGCTCGTGTGGGTTATATCAACCGTTTTAAGTCGACGAAGGAGATCAAAGAGACATTAAAAGACGCGGAGGAAGGGAAGATCGATATTCTGATCGGCACCCACCGTATTCTGAATAAGGATGTGAAGTTTAAGGATCTTGGCCTGCTCGTCGTGGATGAGGAACAAAAATTTGGTGTAAAGGCGAAGGATAGGCTGAAAGAAATGCGTGTGAACGTGGATGTGCTGACCCTTACGGCGACACCGATCCCGAGGACGCTGCATTTCTCCCTGATGGGCGCCAGGGATCTTTCGGTGATTGCAACACCACCGCCGAACCGTCAGCCTGTTACGACTGAAGTACATACGTTCAGTGAAGAATTCATCCGTGACGCGATCAGCTTTGAAGTGCAACGTGGCGGGCAGGTTTTCTTCGTCCATAACCGTGTGAACGATATCGAATCTATTGCAAATATCATCTTGCGGCTCGTTCCTGAAGTACGCATCGGCGTGGCCCACGGGCAAATGGAGGGCGACAAGCTTGAAAAGGTAATGATGAACTTCATCGACGGCGATTATGATGTTCTGGTGTCGACGAATATCATCGAATCGGGAATCGATATCGCGAATGCGAATACGATCATCATCAATTCTGCACATATGTTCGGGTTGTCCGACCTGCATCAGATGCGCGGGCGTGTGGGGCGTTCAAACCGCAAGGCGTTCTGCTATCTGCTTACCCCATCTGTTTCGACATTGGCAAGCGATTCACGGAAACGTTTACAGACGTTAGAAGAGTTTTCCGACCTGGGTGACGGGTTCAAGGTGGCCATGCGCGACCTGGACATTAGGGGCGCAGGTAACTTGCTGGGTGCAGAACAGAGCGGATTCGTAAATGATCTTGGTTACGAGCTCTACCATAAAATGCTTGACGAGGCGGTGCAGGAGCTGAAAAGCAACGAATTTAAGGACCTGTTTGAAGGGGTTTTCAGTCTGCCTAAAAAGCTGGTGCCGGACACACAGATCGAGACCGATTTTGCGACGCTGATCCCGGACGATTATGTCAAAAATATTTCAGAACGGCTGTCGTTATATACCCGCCTCGATAACATCGGGACAGAAAAGGAGTTGGATGAATTTGAGAAGGAAATCGTCGATCGCTTCGGCCCTATACCGTCAGAGGTTCAGGATTTGCTAAAAACGGTGCGTTTACGCTGGGAGGCAGAGGCTTTGCAGCTTGAAAAACTGACTTTGAAAAGCAATACGATGAAAGGCTACTTCGTTACTTCGCAGAATGACGAATTCTTTCAGTCGGCGAAGTTTGGGCAGGTGATCGATTACATTAAAAAACACCCCCGACGGATTTCACTTAAAGACCAGAAAGGCAAGCTGATATTGATTTGTGAGGATGTAAAAACGATTGATCAGGCACGCCAGGTTTTGATGGAGATGACCCAATAGGAGAATGGCACCATTGACCTGATAATTGATTTTTTTAAAAAATACCGATTGATTTCATACATTTGCGGTTTCGCATACTATCAAATACCAAACACTTAAGTCACTTTAAAGCAATGATTTGCATGCAAAAGATGGGTACCCGGTCGATCGTGTTGATTCTGATTGTGTTATTGGCGGCTACTGCGTGTAGTAAAAAGAAGCCAACCAGCTTGAAACCTGGTAAAACAAGTTCTAAAACGGGCTTGGCTTACAATGGCAAAGACGGGTTTGAAGTAAAGCAATACAAGGCTTTGCCTGCCGGTCCTGACCTTGTATACATCGAAGGAGGACGTTTTACGATGGGATCACTGGAAGAGGATGTGATGACCAGAAGGGACAATCCGAAAAGAACCGTCAGCATCCAGTCTTTTTACATGGACCAGACGGAAGTGGCTAACGTCCACTATCTCGAATACCTGAATGCAGTCCAGAGAGATTCTTCCGAAGAGTTTTACAGCAAGGCACTCCCTGATACGAATGTTTGGTTTAATGAACTGTCATTCAATGACTCATATGTGACTATGTACTTGCGTCACCCCGGTTTTCGTCTCTACCCTGTTGTAGGGGTGTCATGGGTTCAGGCTAATGACTACTGCGCATGGCGTACCGCGGCTGTAAGCCAGGCCAACAACACAGCTGGTGCAGCTGCTTCGAGTGGCAAGAAGAAAAGAGGATTCTCTTTTGGCAAGAAGAAGAAAGCAGAAGGCGAGGCGGTAGCTGCTGCGGAAGCACCTGCTCCTCAGCTAAGAATCGAAAGTGGTTACGTAATGCCTCCATACCGACTGCCGACAGAAGCAGAATTCGAGTATGCAGCGATGGCGATGATCGGAACTCAGTATTCGGATGAGAACCAGGCTAACTCAAGAATTTATCCATGGGATGGTTCCACAATGCGTCAGCCTCGTGGCCGCAAGCAGGGAACGATGTTGGCAAACTTTAAACGCGGTCCTGGTGACTATGCAGGTATTGCAGGGAAATCCAATGATGGCGCGATCATCACACAGGAAATCCGTTCATACCCCGCTAACGACAACGGACTGTATGATATGGCCGGAAACGTAAGTGAATGGGTATATGACGTATACCGTCCGCTTTCCAACAGCGATGTAAATGACCTTAACTCTTTCCGTCGTGACGGATATCAGGATGAGGCTAAGAATTACGATACGAAGAACAGTAACTCAATGGTTGACGACAAACTGCGAGTTTATAAAGGTGGTTCATGGTCGGACGTCGCTTACTGGTTATCCCCAGGAACACGTCGCTACATGGATCAGGATTCTGCGACAGCAATGGTTGGTTTCCGTTGCGCAATGATCGCTACCGGAAGCCACAAAGAATAGCATTGACATTATTAATGCCAAAGGCCATCATGATCGTCATGGTGGCCTTTTTAATTTAATGCTGGGCTAATGCGATAGTAAGAATATGAAAACGTCTGCAACCGCCCGTCATCAATGTTCGTGCACACTCCTCGAGGGTAGCGCCGGTGGTGAGGACGTCATCGATAAGGATGATGCTTGCTGGTGAAAAACCCTGTTCGACAGTAAAAACCCCTTTTACATTCTCCCTGCGTTCGAATTTGCTTTTGCCGGTCTGGGTAGCCGTGTGCCGGATCCTTTCCAGCATAGTTCCAGACCATGGAATACCCGTTGCATTCGAAAGTCCCTCCGCCAGCAGATCGCTTTGGTTATAACCGCGAAGTTTCTTTTTTTTCCGGTGCAAAGGCACACTTAGGATGATTTCCGCATCAGGAAGGTGTCCGGAGGCCATTAATTCTTGTCCGAACATGTATCCGAGCAATATTCCGACTTCCCTGCCACCCTTGTACTTCAGGGCATGCAACAACTTCTGAACTTTGCTTCTTTTGGTAAAAAGCAGAAAGCAGTACGTTGAGATCACCTCGGGCAGGTTTACAAACTTGAATTGCAACGACTCGCCATTGAGCATCTCATAGCCCGCCCGTGGCAAGGAAATACGGCACACGGTGCAGATTGTTTTTTCGTTCCCCTCCAGAACCTGATCGCAGCTTTCGCAGCACCGTGGAAAGATGAGATCGGCAAAGTCGCGGAGGAATTGTTTCACATTCATTTTATAAATTTTCAATGGGTGAATTTCAACCGGTCTGAATACCTTTGCACGACAAAAATCAAATCGCCGCACATGACAACACTGATCGTAAATGCACAGGTCGTAAATGAAAACCAGGTTCAGTATTTAGACGTGATAATTGAAAATGGTCACATTAAAAAAATCGGGAAGGATTTGCAGCACTTGGCAGCGGACAGGATTGTTGACGCAAAAGGACTTTACCTGATGCCCGGGGTGATTGATGACCAGGTGCATTTCCGGGAGCCGGGGCTTACACATAAAGCTAATATCTACACCGAATCGAAAGCTGCTGTTGCGGGTGGAGTGACTTCTTTCATGGAGATGCCTAATACGGTACCCAATACGCTTACACAGCAGTTGCTGGAAGATAAATACCAGATTGCCGCCAATACCTCTCTGGCTAATTACTCCTTCTTCATGGGCGCCTCCAACGACAATTACGAAGAGGTAATGCTTACGGATCCTACACAGGTTTGTGGGATCAAGATATTCATGGGATCGTCGACCGGGAATATGTTGGTCGATGCACCCGAGGTGCTTGAAAAGATATTTGCGAATGCTCCCTGCATTATCGCGACACATTGCGAAGATGAGCCAACCGTAAAGTCCAGAATGGCTTATTTCAAAGAAAAGTATGGAGACAATGTACCTTACGATATTCATGCATTGATCAGAAATGAGGAAGCTTGCCTGACATCGTCTTCATTTGCAAGCGCACTGGCTCACAAGCATGGCACGCGGCTGCATATCCTGCATATTTCCACCGGAGACGAAGTACATTTGTTTGAAGTAGGTACCCGGAGCAATGGAAAGATCTTGCTGGCGGATGGCAAACCGAAGCTGGTCACCGCTGAGGCCTGTGTACACCACTTGTGGTTTGATGCGGAGGATTACCGAACGCTTGGCAACAAAATCAAATGTAACCCGGCCATTAAGGCACCTCATCATAAAGAGGCGATCTTACAAGCGGTTCTTGACAACCGTATCGACGTAATCGCGACTGATCACGCGCCTCATACCATCGAAGAAAAGGCGCAGCATTACTGGCAGGCACCGTCGGGGCTACCGTTGGTGCAGCATACCTTGAACGTCATGCTGGAATTGAGCCGTAATGGCAAGATTTCGATAGAGCGCGTTGTTGAAAAAATGAGCCATGCCGTGGCTGATTGCTTTGATATCAGAGATCGGGGATATATCCGGGAAGGCTATTGGGCCGATCTGATCCTGGTGGACCTGAACGCAACTACGGTGGTAAGCCCTGAGAATGTCTATTCCAAATGCGGCTGGTCGCCTTTTGAAGGTACGGAGTTCCATTCACAGATTACCCATACATTCGTATCGGGGCACTTGGTTTATGAGAACGGGCAATTCGATGAAACCGTGAAAGGAAAGCGGTTATTGTTTAGTCGCTAGGTAGTCGTAATAAAAGCGGATCACGTTCAGGTCTGCTTCTGTCCAGTCGAGCGATGGGAGATCGGCGGGATCCAGCCACAGGATTTGTTCGTGTTCGGTGAGCGTGAAATCTATCGTATCGACCTTGCATATAAATGGCACAAGGATAATTTCGCGCCAACCCTGGTCTTTTGAGGTTTCAGGAAGCTTGTGGATGATTTCGACGGTCACGTTGAGCTCTTCCATGATTTCGCGGAACAATGCCTGCTCATCTGTTTCGCCTTTTTCGAGTTTTCCGCCTGGAAATTCCCATTGGAGGGGGAAGGATAGTGCCGCGCTCCGCTGCCCGGCGAGTACTTTTCCATCATGTTCTATCACAGCACAAGGCACTCTCACAACTAACTTTTCGGAAACCAGTACTTCGATCATAGAGGCGGTTACACTAATTTACCGCAAAATTACTATTTCTATTCCTATTTTGTATCCAATTGTTAAAACTTCTTAAAAAGTTAAAGTTCAGAATAATTCGCCTGAACGGTGCCGCGGCAAAATGCCTAAATGTTTGAAGGCCTTCTCAGTAACTTCGCGCCCCCGGGAGGTGCGTTTCATGTAGCCTTCCTGGATCAGAAAGGGTTCGTAGACTTCTTCGATGGTTTCCGCTTCCTCTCCGCAGGCTGTCGCGATGGTCGACAAACCGACCGGGCCACCTTTGAATTTCTGTATGATGGTACTGAGAATCCGGTTATCCATTTCGTCCAGGCCATTCTGATCTACATCGAGTGCCTGTAACGCCATTTCGGCAATGGCTACATTGATTTGTCCATTTCCCTTCACCTGCGCAAAATCCCGGGTACGGCGTAGCAGGTTATTGGCAATGCGGGGCGTTCCCCGGCTTCTTCTCGCGATTTCGTAAGCTGCATCTTCTTCCAGCGGCGTTCCCAGTATCGCGGCTGAGCGTTTGAGAATGGATGACAGCAGTAGTGCATCATAATATTCCAGCCTGGCATTGATCCCGAATCTTGCACGTAAGGGAGAGGTAAGCATTCCTGCGCGTGTCGTCGCACCGATCAATGTAAATGGGTTCAGCCCGATTTGAATGCTTCGTGCATTGGGACCACTGTCGAGCATAATGTCGATTTTGTAATCCTCCATAGCCGAATAAAGATATTCTTCAACGACCGGATTCAGCCGGTGTATTTCATCGATAAACAACACATCGTGCTCCTGCAGATTGGTAAGTAATCCGGCGAGGTCGCTGGGCTTATCCAGCACGGGGCCGGAGGTGATCTTGATACCCGAACCCAATTCGTTTGCAATAATGTTGGAAAGGGTGGTTTTACCCAAACCCGGCGGGCCGTGTAGTAAGACGTGGTCCAGTGCATCCCCCCGCTGGCGGGCTGCCTGTACGAAAATTTTCAGGTTTTCAAGAATTTTATCCTGTCCGGTAAAGTCTTCGAAAGACAATGGCCGCAAGGCGCGTTCAATGTCTTTATCCGTATTAGAAAGGTTCTCTTTATCTCCGGACAGATAATCCTGGCGCATAGTCGGTTGAATAGACAGTGAAAACCAGCCGCCCATGGTGAGGGGCAGCTGGTTGTTATTATTTAACCAAAAATAATCGTTTTAATTAGCAAAAGGAAGGACTATCGGATGATCATCACCGAGCCACGCTTCACGACCGGCGCCCGTTCGGGATAGTAGAGTGCCTCATAGGATAGTACGTAGGGATAGCTTCCCGGCTGCACCTTGAGTCCTTTGTAGGTGCCATCCCACCGGCCCTCGATATCTGTTGTGGCGTAGATCACCTCTCCCCAGCGGTTGTAAATCCGCATCGAGAACTTCGTGTAGTAGGCTCCGAATATTTCGAGTATTTCATTATGACCTTCTCCGTCGGGGGTAAATGCATCGGGGATAAAGAAGCGGGGCTCGCATTTATCCTCAACCTTGGTAGATTGTTCGGTTACGCAACCTTCTTTATTGGTAGCCCTCACAATGTAGGTACCCTCCTGGTTCACCGTAACCGTTCGGGTTGTGTCACCTGAATGTGGCCAGAGATAGGAGTAAGGGCCTTGTCCCGCAGCATCCAGTATCACGGATTGGCCATCGGGGATACATATCGCATTTTCAGGAGCGAGGTTCAGGATGGGTGATGGCAACTCGCCAACTGTTAACGTGTCCGAATTATAGCAATCGTTGCGATCTTTTACCACCACGAAATAGGATCCGGGCTGGCTGATAGTCACCTCACGGGTGTCTTCACCTGTACTCCATTTGTATTCGATCCAGCGGTCGCTGCCCACACGGAGGACAATGGAGCTGTCCCGGCATAATGTTGTGTCAGGGCCAATAGAAAAGGCTGGTGGTTTGCGCAATGTAATTTCAATGGTGTCAGCCGCATAGCAATCTCCTTGCGGGCCGTTGAAAGCGATGGCTATGTAACGTCCGGTGGCGGTGGCATTATAGGTTTTTCCACGTCCGACAACCCTTCCGCGGTTAATCCACGCGTATACTTCCGCCTTAACTTTCATATCCAGAGGCACATAGGCGCCGCAGGTGTCTTTGTCGGGGCCCAGATCGATGTTCGAAGGTGTTTCGTAGATCGTAATTTCCTGTACAATGGTAGTATCCGTACATTTATTAGTAGCCCGCATTGCGACTTTGTAGATACCTGGTTCTGTATACGTGTAAGTCGCCTGCTGCTGCTTAGAAGGTGCTGTAAAAGACCCATTTCCGAGAAAATCCCATGAATACTGATCTTCGATAGGGTCGCACATCGGGCTGGCCTGGAATGTGGTCGGTTCATTGGTACAGAAACCATCTGCTTCAAATCCGGGCCCCTGAGACTCCTGGGTGAAGTCCTGAACCATATTGGGAAGCCCTAACTGGCTGTTCTTACCACCCAGATTGACCCCGTCTCGTTCATAGTCAACGCCGGTCAGCGAATTTCCTTCCGGCTCCCCTATGACAGCCAAATATTCACTCCCCTGGATGGCCATATAAATCCTTCCATCGGGCCCGAACTGTAATGCTCCGTATTTCTGAGTTGAAGAACTGTCAATGGTGATGGCGGTCTCGGTCAGCAGACTATCAGGCAAAGTCAGATCGTATTGTTTCAGATACGATTTCGTGCCATTTTCTCCCTGGAACGATACGTACATTTTCTCTCCGCTTGGAGAAAACTCAATTCCGTAGGCAATAGGTGGTGCAGGGCCGAGATCCATCGTTTTGTCGTAAGTCAATGTGCCGGTGGAGTCGTTGAAGCTGAATAATTCGACGTAGTTTCGGGCCGGGCCGGGGATGACGACCGCAAGCCTGCGCTGACCGGTGGTGCTGTCTGGCGATGAGAACTTCATGTAGCCTTCGGCCTTGTGCAGGCTGTCATGCGCCATCCCGAGTTCAGGCGCATTCACTTCCACGAGCCCGCCTTCGGTCGCGTGGAAAATGCGGAATTTGTTGGTGCCATAATCGTGGGAAACTACCCAGTAAGTGCTGTCGCGATCATTACGCACAGAAGCAATACGCTCTGTTGTAGGTTGCTGCAATGTGGTATTTTGCTCGATGATCGCTCCTAAGCCATTGTTTCTCCGCATATCTACCACGCTGACAGTCAGTAGTTTTTCTCCGTTGATATCCGAGGTTGTGAACACATTATACAGATATTCACAGCCCTTACAGGTCGGTTGCGGAACGATCAGAACAGATTGCGTAGAGTTCGGGCTCCCTTTCATCGGGACGCACGTTCCCGTAAAACAGGGCATAACATCCCCGTTTTTGTTCCAGATCGTAATTCCGTCGGAATAGAAGAGCAGCTGACCTTTCGTGTTGGAGATGGACGAGGTTCCTTCGGGTGTATTCAGCTTTCCATCCGTGAGCGGTGTGGGCGGGCTATTCGAGAAATCCAGACCTGCATTGCCTCCGAAATACCACTTGGCGCCTTCCTGATTGGTGGGCTCCATACAGATCTTAACATTGATACGGTCCTGGATCTTACAGCCATTGGGAAGGATTACTTCTACTGAATAGCATCCGGAACTGTCGACCTTCAACGTTTGGGTTGTATCGCCTTTGGGGTACCACACGTATCGGGCACCATCCGGTGCTCCATTGGGATATGGGTCAAGAATGAGTGTATCACCTTTGCAGATCGTTGTATCGGTTTTCCACTGCTGGAACTGAGGGGGCAATTCTCCGATATGAACTACTTTTGAGACCAGTTCCGTGGATCCGCTTTTCAATGTACGGGTAAGGGTGACGTTGTAGGAGCCGGGAGCCATGTAGGAGTGCTGAGGGTTACGCCGGGTGTCGGTAGCACCGCCTTCCCCGAAGTTCCATCGCCATGCGGTGGCCGTTGAAAGTGTATCTCTGAAAGAAGTGGAATCAGCTTCGCAATCGGGGTTCTGCATACATTGCCCCTGTACCAGAAAAGGCGTTTGAGCTTGTGCAAATGCGGCAGATAGCAGCAAGAGCAAGGACAGAATGTAAAAAAAGTGCTGGTACCTATTATAAAATCGCCCCATGTTTCGTTACTTGTTCAAACACCCCTAGCCATCTCTTGGAATATTCAGATTACCCGACAATACTAACGAAAATAAAATGTTAAAATTTTGTGCGGGATTGTCGTGAAAACCACTCTAATTTGAATATTAATACGCAATTTGAGGATATTTTGTGAAATTAATCAGGTAAATTTTTTGTGCCGGAAAAGGGAATACTCTTCAGAAACCGGCAAGCCGATAAATCTATGATCAAGCGTTTACTTACTCTCTTCATACTGACACTGCTTTGCCTGAAAGGTTGGAGCCAGGATCCGCAATTTTCGCAGTTTTATGCGAATCCGTTATATCTGAATCCGGCTCTGGCCGGAGGTGCCCTTGCGCCCCGTGCTACCATCAATTACCGCAACCAATGGCCTTCACTCTCAGCGAATTTTGTGACCACCTCGATTGGTGCGGACATGTTTTTACCTAATCTGAACAGTGGCGTAGGGGTTTTGGTTACCATGGACAGCCAGGGACTGGGAAATCTCAAATCGACTGAGGCGGCATTGCAATATTCCTATCAGATACAATTTAATGAGCTCACATCGCTTCGTCTGGGAATCCAGGGAGGGATTGCTTCGAGAACGCTGGATTACTTCGGCCTTACGTTTGGTGATCAGTATAATAACGGCGGATTAACCGGGCAGCCATCAGAGGACCCGTTTGCCAAGGGTGGCCCCAACGTGTTCTATGCCGATTTTGGTGCCGGTGCGATGCTTTATTCGGATTGGTACTGGGCAGGCGTTTCCGCCCATCACCTGAACCGGCCCGACCAGGCTTTTTCTGATCTTTCACAGGCCCGTTTGCCGGTAAAGGCAAGTTTACAGGCCGGGTTACGCATTCCTTTTGCCGGATATACTTTTCTGGGAGATGAAATTGACAAGGAAAAGACGATTTCTCCCGCCATTATGTATAAAAAACAAGGCAAGTATGACCAATTCGATGCAGGAATGTATGTGACTATTGAGCCGCTTGTGATCGGGGCATGGTACCGGGGTATTCCGTTTAAAAAATATGCGCAGAATATCAATAACCATGAATCCCTGATTTTTCTTGCGGGATATCGTCAGGATAAGTTCTCGATCGGATACAGCTACGACCTAACCATCTCTACGTTAGGCGCAGGAAGTGGCGGGGCTCATGAAATATCCCTTTCATACATATTCGCTCCCCTGGAATCCAAGCCAAGACGTTCCAAAAGCAGCAAGCGGCAGCTCTCCTGCCCGAAATTCTGACGTTCTAAGAAAAAAATTAGTAGCAGCGGGCAATAGGGTAAACTTTGTCAGAGGGAGTCTTTTCTGGTGGTTATCCACTATTAAAAAGACATCCCAATATATGTCCAGCTTCCGAACCTTTACTTTACTTAGCGTTCTAACACTCCTGACAACCGCATTGAGCGCTGTTGCAGCACCTCCCAAGCGGGAATTTTACGAGATTAAAATCTACCATCTTAAGAATGCGGAACAGGAATCCCGTGTCGAGGTATTTCTGAAAGATGCATACATCCCGGCGGCACATCGCGCGGGCATCAAAGACGTAGGTGTTTTCAAGCCGGTTGCTTCTGACACAATGGCCGGCAAGTTAATTTACGTGCTGACACCTCTGAAGTCACTGGACCTGTTACTGTCGTTGCCCAAAACGCTGGATAAGGATCAGGCCTATGTGTCGGCAGGAAAAGACTACATCGATGCGAACTACAAAAATCCGCCTTACGCCCGTTTCGAATCCATCATCTTGCAGGCGTTTACAGAAATGCCGGTTCATTCAAAGCCTAATCTCGATGGCCCGAAAAGTCAGCGCGTTTACGAGTTGAGAAGTTATGAGGGCCACACGGAGAAGATTTATCAGAACAAAGTAAAAATGTTCAACGCGGGTGGTGAGGTCCCGCTGTTCGTGCGGTTGGGCTTCAATGCTGTTTTCTATGGTGAAGTCATATCCGGCAGCCACATGCCAAACCTGATGTATATGACGACATTTGCGGACAAAGCGTCACGGGATGCGCATTGGAAATCCTTCACGGAAGATGCGGAATGGAACAAACTGAAGGTGAATCCGGAATATCAGAACAACGTATCAAAAAACACCAGCTTCTTCTTGTATCCCACCGAATATTCGGATATATAGCATCTGAAACGGTTCAAATCATTCTGAAATGATGAATTGGGCAAGATCCGTTTTGGACAGGCTGATTCGTCATTTTTTGTTTAAATCAATATTATGAAAGCTGCAATATTAAAGAACCTTCATGAGCCTTTGGTGATTGAAGAAATGCAAAAGCCCAATCCCGGCCCCGGTGAAGTACTTGTTGAGGTGAAGGCAGCATCGCTCAACCACCGGGACGTATGGATTCAGAAAGGACTTTATCCCAGAATAACAACACCTATTATTCCCGGCTCGGATGGGGCAGGTGTTGTGACAGAGGTAGGTGACGGGGTGGCGAAAAGCTGGATTGGAAAAGAAGTCATCATCAACCCGTCTCAAAATTGGGGTGATAACCCTGATTTTTATGCAGAAGATCACAAAATCCTGGGCCTTCCCGATAATGGTACATTTGCCGGTTATGTGAAAACGGAAGCGAGGTACCTCGCAGAGAAACCAGCACATTTGTCGTTTGAAGAGGCAGCTGCGCTTCCGATGGGCGGTCTCACAGCCTGGCGCTCGCTGGTGACACGCTGCCGGTTCAGGCAAGGTGACCGGGTACTGGTGACTGGCGCAGGTGGCGGAGTGGCATTATTCGCAATCCAGTTTGCAATCGCGGCAGGAGCAGAGGTATGGGTCACTTCCGGCTCGGACCAAAAAATTCAGAAAGCCATTGAAATGGGAGCCAAAGGAGGCATCAACTACAAAAACCCTACCTGGTTCCGCGACCTGCTTGTGAAGGCGCGTGGGCCAAAGACCGGATATTTCAATGTGATTATCGACAGCGCAGGCGGTCCCGGATTTGCAAAACTGATCGATATTGCCGCGCCGGGTGCCCGCATTTGTTTCTATGGCGGTGGAACGGGCAACATTACCGACATTGTTCCGGCGAAAGTATTTTTCAAACAGCTCAATATATATGGCAGCACAATGGGTACCGAGCAGGAGTTCGCCGATATGGTGCAGTTTGTCAGTGAAAAGCGGATCGTGCCCATAATTGATAAAATATTACCGCTGGAAGAAGCCGAGCAGGCGCTCCGTTATATGGACTCCGGCCAGCAATTCGGCAAGATCGTACTTTCAGTATAAGGCTATTTCCGGATCGATTCGATCGCGGCGCGGACGCTTCCATGCTCATCGAGCAGCGATTGTGCCTCGTCGGGCGAGATATTCAGTTCATCAATGATCATATTCAACGCCCTGTTGACCAGTTTTTCATTGGTGAGCTGCATGTCCACCATTTTGTTTCCCTTCACCTTCCCCAGGCGGATCATGACCGAAGTAGAAATCATATTAAGGGCCAGTTTCTGAGCTGTACCGGATTTCATTCTCGTGCTCCCGGTCAAAAATTCGGGGCCAACCACTATTTCCACGGGATATTCGCAGGCTTTGGCCACTGCCGAGCCGTCGTTGCACACCACGCAGCCGGTCAGCAAACCCGCACCGCGCGCTTCATTCAAACCGCCGATCACGTAAGGCGTGCGGCCTGAGGCAGCTATTCCTATTAATGTATCATTTTCGTTGGGCGCGTAAGCCGCAAGATCTTTCCACGCCTGGTTCCAATCGTCCTCGGCGTTTTCAACAGCCTTGCGAATGGCCGTGTCGCCTCCGGCGATAATTCCGACCACCAGATCGAACGGAACGCCAAATGTAGGCGGGCATTCCGACGCGTCCACGACACCCAACCTACCGCTGGTTCCGGCACCGATGTAAAACAACCGGCCGCCATTCTTCATCCTCGGGACGATCTGCTCTACGAGCGCTTCGATCTGCGGGATCGATTTCCGGACGGCATGAGGCACAGTCTGATCTTCGGCATTGATGGAAGTCAGCAGGTCGTGAACACTCATTTTTTCAAGATCATTATAGTTCGAAGACGATTCGGTTGTCAGCATTGCGGTTCGTGGTTTTTGGAATTCAAAATTAAATGTTTTCCGATAACGATCCTGCACCGGGAAGAAATTTGGTATTTATCATAGATTTATAACAAAAAATCCTCTCAATGTTTGGAAAATAAAAAGATAGCCTCCTAATTTGTAACACCAAGTTAAAAACGGCGAAATTTCGCTAGACTTAAATGTTACGCTAAAATGAAATCAACAATTATCGTCCCGGTCCTAATTATCGTCACGCCAAAAGCGTGAGTGGGATGATAACACATATCTGGCACCTCACTCACACCAAAGAGTGGGGTGTTTTTATTTTAAATACAATCATTCACCAATGGCGACAGAATTAAACAGATTTTCGAAGACCCTGACCCAGGAAGTTACCAATCCGGCCGCACAGGCAATGCTTTATGGTATTGGTTTGAAAGAAGAAGACTTTGTTAAACCACAGATCGGGATTGCCAGCACAGGTTACGAGGGTAACCCCTGCAACATGCACCTGAACGGCTTGTCGGTGTACGTGAAGCAAGGCGTAACTGCCAATGACATGGTGGGTTTGATCTTCAATACGATCGGAGTTTCGGACGGTATGACCAACGGTAACGACGGTATGCGTTACTCGCTTCCGAGCCGTGACATTATCGCCGATTCGATCGAAACAGTCGTTGCTGCGCAGTGGTACGACGGCGTGATCGCGGTGGTGGGTTGTGATAAAAACATGCCTGGTGCTATTATGGCGATGGCGCGCCTGGATCGTCCCGCGATCATGGTTTACGGCGGTACCATCCGCTCGGGACATTATAAAGGACAAAAACTCGACATCGTTTCGGCATTCGAAGCGTTGGGTAAGAAATTTGCGAATAACATTTCTGACGAAGATTATAAAGGAGTAATTCAAAATTCAATTCCCGGCCAGGGAGCTTGCGGCGGTATGTATACTGCCAACACCATGGCTTCTTCGATCGAAGCAATGGGACTGAGCCTGCCGTTCAGCAGCTCTTACCCGGCTACGCACGAAGGCAAGCAGGAAGAATGCAAGAAGATTGGCGCTACCATGAAGAACTTGCTCGAACTGAACATTACGCCGAAAGATATTATTACCAAAAAATCGCTGGAAAACGCATTGACAGTGGTAATGGCGCTCGGCGGCTCAACCAATGCGGCATTGCATTACCTCGCGATCGCACGTGCGGCCGACATTCCGCTGACTTTGGACGATATTCAGGTGATTTCAGACCGGACACCGTTTATAGCGGATTTGAAGCCTAGCGGTAAATATTTCATGGAAGACATCCTGGAAATCGGCGGTGTTCCTGCGGTAACCAAATATTTGTATTCCAAAGGCCTGATCCACGGAGACTGCATTACTGTAACTGGTAAGACGGTAGCAGAAAACCTTGCGGAAGCTCCTGATTTGAACTTCGAGACCCAGAAAATGGTGTTCCCGATTGAAACACCTATCAAGCAATCCGGCCACATTCAGGTACTTTACGGTAACCTGGCGCCAGATGGGGCGGTTGCTAAAATTACCGGTAAGGAAGGTCTGACATTCGATGGCGAAGCGAAAGTGTGCGAGCATGAATCGGAGATCATTGAAATGCTTTCCAAAGGCGAAATTAAGGCAGGTCACGTGGTGGTGATCCGTAATGCAGGTCCAAAAGGCGGTCCGGGCATGTCGGAAATGCTGAAACCAACTTCTGCCGTAATGGGCGCAGGCCTGGGCGACAAGATCGCGCTGATCACCGACGGTAGATTCTCGGGAGGTACCCACGGTTTCGTGGTAGGACACATTACCCCGGAAGCATTTGACGGCGGCCCGATTGCCCTCGTGAAAGACGGCGACCGCATCAGCATCGATGCCAACACCCGCGTACTGACCCTGCACATTTCCGATGAAGAAATGGCAACCCGCAAAGCAGCCTGGGTACAACCCGCGCCGCGCTTTACAAAAGGTATGCTGGGAAGATATATCAGAACCGTGAAATCAGCCAGCGAAGGTTGCGTGACTGACGAAGCGTAAAATTAAAGCATTATGTCGGAGGGGAAATTCAAACTGGATAGAACAGCCTTCCATGCCGGAACGCATTCGGAAACCGAAAAGTATTATGCCCAAAGTCAACCCAAAAGCCTGAAAGAAAGGCTGGAAGTTGCGCAGTACCTCAATAGCATAGCTTTTCAGTTTGATTTGCAAAACCCGCCCAGAATGGATAGAAGTGTTTTTTCAATGAGGAAACATCCGATGTAATGGGAAATATTTTCAATGATGATTTTCAGGATTTCTTGAAGTCATTCAACGAATGTGAAGTGGAATATATCCTGGTCGGCGGTTACTCTGTGATCTTGCATGGTTACTCCCGGACAACCGGCGACATGGATATATGGGTTAGAAAAACGAGTGAAAATTCATCCGACTAAACAATACAGAGGTCATGGGATTTAATGAAAATCAAACTGCAACAATTCAGGCTTCGGAACCGGTGGTTTCGGTGGCCAAGCCGGAGTTGATCAATGGGTCGCATGCGGTGATCCAGTCACTGATCGCGGAAGGGGTGAAAACCATTTTCGGCTATCCGGGCGGCGCGATTATGCCGGTGTATGATGCGATCTATGACTATCAGGATCAGGTCAACCACATTCTCGTGCGCCACGAACAAGGTGCTGCACACGCGGCAGAAGGGTTTGCACGCATTACGGGAGAAGTGGGTGTTTGTCTGGTAACATCAGGCCCTGGCGCTACCAACCTTGTAACGGGTATCGCCGACGCGATCATCGATTCTACGCCGATGGTCTGCATTATCGGTCAGGTTGCTTCGCATCTGCTGGGTACCGACGCATTCCAGGAAACGGATGTGATGGGGATCACCATTCCGATCACCAAATGGAATTACCAGGTCACCAATGCCGATGAGATACCCGAGATCATTGCAAAAGCATTTTATATAGCAAAATCAGGCCGTCCGGGTCCTGTTTTGATCGATATCACCAAGGATGCGCAGCAGAAGCTGATGACGAAGCCTTTTGTACATAAAAAGGTGGAAACATTGCTGAGCTATCACCCGCGCCTTGCTCCGAAAGAAGACCAGCTCGCGGCCGCTGCGAAGCTGATCAACCAGGCGAAACGTCCGTTCCTTTTTGTAGGCCACGGCGTACAGATTTCCGGTGCGGAGCAGGAGCTGATCAAATTCCTTGAAAAAACAGATATTCCGGCTGCTTCGACATTGCTCGGATTATCTTCGATTTCAGTCGACCACCCTAATTACGTAGGCTGGCTGGGAATGCACGGTAACTATGGTACCAACGTGCTGACCAACCAATGCGACCTTATTATCGCCGTTGGAATGCGTTTCGACGACCGCGTAACCGGTGATCTGAGCCGTTATGCGAAACAGGCGAAGGTCGTTCACATTGAAATTGACCCTGCCGAGATCGACAAGATCGTGAAAGCGGACGCGCCGGTTGTTGGAGATGCTAAAATCGCTTTGGAATTGCTGCTCCCACTCGTGAACCAGAATAGCCACGAAGCGTGGAATGCGGAGTTCAAAAAGTACGACACGATCGAAGACCAGAAAATCACCCAGCCGGAACTGGCCCCTACGACCGAAAAGATCAAAATGGCAGAGGTAATCCGCACACTTTCTGATAAAACAAAAGGTGAGGCGGTGATTGTAGCAGATGTGGGCCAGCACCAGATGATGGCTGCGCGTTACTATCAGTTCAAAAAGCCAAGTTCTTTCATTACTTCGGGCGGTTTGGGAACAATGGGTTACGCATTGCCGGCATCGTTCGGAGCGAAAGTGGGTGCGCCCGACCGTGAAGTGGTGGCCATTATCGGTGACGGATGTTTCCAGATGACGATCCAGGAGCTTGGTACCATCGCTCAAAGCGGTTTGCCGGTAAAGATCATCATCCTGAACAACAACTTCCTCGGAATGGTACGCCAGTGGCAACAGCTTTTCCACCAGAAACGCTATTCGTTCGTGGAGCTGCAAAACCCTGATTTTATCACCATTGCCAAAGGTTTCGGAATCGATGGCCATACCTGCGGAAAGCGCGAAGACCTGCATGCGTCGCTGGACAAAATGCTGGCTTCCGACAAGCCTTACCTGCTGGAAGTGTTGGTAGAAAAAGAGGAAAACGTATTCCCGATGGTGCCAACAGGGGCTTGCGTAGCGGATATTCGTTTGGAATAATATAAAAGAGGAAGATATTATGACATCATACACCATTTGTGTTTTTACTGAAAACACGATAGGCATTCTTAACAAGATCACGACGATTTTCACCCGGAGACGGATCAATATCGACAGTCTGACCGTTTCGGAAACCGAGCGTAAGGGTATTTCCCGGTTTACGATCGTCATCCGTCACGAGTCGCGCGACGCGGTGGAGAAACTGGTCCGCCAGATCCGGAAGATCATCGAAGTGCTCGCTGTTTTCGGGTATCTCAATGAGGATATCGCGTACAACGAGATCGCATTGTTCAAGGTTTCTACGCCAATCGGCGCTAAGCCGCTCGATATCGAGACGATCAACAAGACTTACAAGGCTTGGGTTGTGTACTGGCACCTCACGTACGTGATCATCCAGAAGACCGGTACGGAAGAAGAGATCTTTGAATTTTTCGACTATATCAAACCCCACGAAATCCTTGAATTTGTGAGATCGGGAAGGGTTGCGGTAAGCAAATCGCCTCAGACTCTGGTAGATTATCTGCCGGAAGCCGAGTGGGAGTATTACCAATAGTCTATAAAGTTTTAGTAGTATTGCTGTTTAATTCGTAGTAAATCAATAATCCAATCAATAATCAATGGCAAAATTAAATTTCGGCGGGGTCGAAGAAGAAGTAGTAACCCGTGAAGAATTTCCACTTGAAAAAGCACGTGAAGTACTTTCTACTGAAACTATCGCTGTAATTGGTTACGGCGTACAAGGCCCAGGCCAAAGCTTGAACATGCGTGACAACGGTTTCAATGTAATCGTTGGTCAGCGTAAAGGTGGTAAGTCTTGGGACAAAGCCGTTGCTGACGGATGGGTACCAGGCGAGACGCTTTTCGACATCGAAGAGGCGCTTGCAAAAGGAACTATCATTTGCTATCTTCTTTCTGACGCTGCTCAGATCGAACTTTGGCCGACTGTTAAAAAACACCTTACTGCCGGAAAATCACTGTATTTCTCACACGGCTTCGGTGTAACTTATAAAGATCAGACCGGTATCATTCCTCCTGCTGACGTAGACGTATACCTCGTTGCTCCAAAAGGATCGGGAACATCGTTGCGCCGTCTGTTCGTAGAAGGAAAAGGCTTGAACTCTTCTTTCGCGGTATTCCAGGATGCAACTGGCAAAGCGCGTGAAAAATGTATCGCAATGGGTATCGGTGTAGGTTCAGGCTACCTGTTCGAAACCGATTTCTACCGTGAAGTAACATCTGACCTTACAGGTGAGCGTGGTACTTTGATGGGTGCTATCCAGGGTATTTTCGCTGCACAATACGAAGTGTTGCGTTCAAATGGCCATACACCATCAGAAGCATTCAACGAAACTGTTGAAGAATTGACTCAATCGTTGATGCCATTGGTTGCTGAAAACGGTATGGACTGGATGTATGCTAACTGCTCTACTACTGCGCAGCGTGGTGCTTTGGACTGGTGGAAACCTTTCCGTGATGCTACCAAGCCTGTTTTCGAACAACTTTACAATTCTGTAAAAAGCGGCGAGCAAGCTACAATCTCCATCACCCGCAACTCACAACCTGATTACCGCGTGAAACTGGAAGCTGAATTGGCTGAGCTCCGCGAATCAGAAATGTGGCAAGCTGGTACGACTGTACGTGGTCTGCGTCCAGAGCGTAACTAATTTGCACTTACTTTCGACTTCCCGGGTTCTCCAAAACCTGGGAAGTCCGATAAAAATACCGGGCTTTACGATCCATCGTAAAGCTCTTTTCTTTCATACTCATGAGCACTTCACATTCCGTTCCGACTCTCGATAACATATTCCTCGCCGCCGAACGCCTCCGCGGCGTGATTAACCACACACCAATCTTTTATAATGCACACCTGTCGGAGCAGTATGGTGCGAACATTTACCTGAAAAGAGAGGATTTGCAGACTGTGCGTTCCTACAAGATCCGCGGCGCCTACAACAAAATGGCTAGTATGACGCCGGAGGCCCTCGCGGGCGGGGTGGTATGTGCGAGCGCAGGCAACCATGCGCAGGGCGTCGCATATGCGTGCCGCAAAATGGAGGTGAAGGGAGCGATTTTCATGCCTACTACCACCCCGGCGCAAAAGGTGAAACAAGTACGGTTGTTCGGTCAGGAATGGATCGAAATACATTTGGTAGGCGACACTTACGACGATGCTTACCACGCCTCGATGGCCTACCGCGAGAGTACTAATGCTGTTTTTGTGCATCCATTCGACGATTTGCAGGTGATTGAAGGCCAGGGAACGGTGGGCCTTGAAATTTTCAAAGATGCAGATTTCAAGATCGACTACCTGTTGATGGCCATTGGCGGAGGCGGACTGGCGTCGGGCATTTCAACCGTTTTTAAACAACTTTCTCCCAAAACCCAGCTTATAGGTGTCGAGCCGGAAGGCTCGCCCACGATGCACCGCTCGATCCAGGAAGGGCATGTGGTGACGCTGGATAATATCGATAAATTCGTCGACGGAGCGGCTGTGAAGCGTGCGGGTGACATTACTTTCGAGGTTTGCAGCAAGAGTTTAAACCAGATCCTGCTGGTGCCGGAAGGAAAGGTGTGCTCGTCGATCCTGCAACTTTACAACGAAGAGGCGATTGTAGCCGAACCGGCTGGTGCATTGACGGTGGCTGCATTGGACCTGATCCGCGAGGATATCAAAGGTAAAAACGTGGTCGTGCTCATCAGCGGAGGCAACAACGACATTACACGCACAGAGGAAATAAAGGAGCGGTCACTCCTTTATGAAGGTTTAAAGCATTACTTTATCATCCGCTTCCCGCAACGTTCAGGGGCATTCCGAGAGTTTTTGAATGTACTCGGCCCGAATGACGACATTGCGCGTTTTGAATATGTCAAGAAAACCAACCGCGAGCAAGGTCCTGCATTGGTAGGCATTGAACTGAAAAACCGGGAAGACTTCGCCCCGCTGATCGAGCGAATGGATGCTAACCGGGTGGTTTATGAGTATCTCAATGATCAGCCGGACTTGTTTCAGTTTATGGTTTAAATATTAGGGGTATTTTTTATGAGCTCGGGTTTACGACGAGGATTGCATTGTTTACTTATCGGCACGCTGGTTATTTTGATGGCCGTTTCTCGCAGTTTTGGGCAGGGAAAGCTGCTGGATAGCTATATCGTTTCGCCCAAAGGTGACACGGTCAGGGGATCTGTTCGTTATGACGGCTGGGGTACCAGCCCGATGACCATCGATTTCGCAAAAGAGAAGGAGGGTGGAATCGAAAAGGTGGGTCCGGACATGGCGGCCAAGTTTTACATTGCGCCGCTCAACGAGCATTATGTCAGCAAAAGGATTGGGATACTGGACATCGATTTGAGCAAAACCTACGAGCTGGCACCGTCTTTCGAGGCTAAGGACTCGATAACTGTTTATTTACGCGAAATAACCTCAGGTTCGAAAGCGACCCTACTGGAATACCTGGATCCGACCGAACAGTCGCATTTCTTTCTGGAAAAGGACGGGAAGCTGACGGAACTGTTCAATTATCCTTTTTACAGACTAACCGGCGGGAAAAAGTACCTTATTCAATACGACGAGTATGTGCGCCAGTTACCGGTATTGCTGAGCGATGGTGCCGACAATGGCCCTGTTCGTGGCTATTCTGCAAAAGAATTGGGACGCTATGTCGACCGGTACAATGGGGTGAATACCTCGGGAAAGCAGAACAAAGGCCCTGCTGCCGAGTCGGAAATGGAGATAGACGCGTATGTGATGGGGGGTATCGAAGCCTGGGAGGAAACCGATGTTAACCTGGGAACAACACCGACATTCGGGGTGGGGGTGCGTGTAAACCTGCCGAGAAGATTTCACAACCGCTATTTCAAAATACTGTTTGCGACGATACCGGGCGTTTCTGTGAGCAAGGTATACAATTACATCCCGGACGAAAAAATCAGTTTAAACACCTTGGAGGTTGGGGCAGGAACTTACATGGGTTCTGGTGATTTTCGGCCTAACATTGGTTTTGAGTACAGCTTTCCCTTGGATAGCTGGCGAACTTCCATTTTGGGGCCGCATGTTGGGGTTTCTTTTCGGAGACAATTCAGCCTCGAAGTCTCCCATTTCGCGAATTTATCATCATTGGTTTCAGACGAGGTTGCGTTTTTCAACCGCCCACGCATCAGTTTGAACTACTATCTGAATTTGAACAAACTTTTTAAAAGCGGGAAATAGCCCTCCGTCCTCCAATGCTCCGCGTACCATCCGATATCAGCTCCCAGGAGTTCGAGTCCCTGAAAATTCAGGACATGACTTTCGTGGCCTATCGGAATGAGGTGTATCCTTCCAAATATGATGTCTTTTTCGAGGAGCATGCGGTGATAGTGGTGCTGGAAGGCGAAAAGAAATTCACCAGCCCGACGCAGGAAGTGCATGTGGAAAAGGGCGATATCCTGTTCATTCAGAGGGGTTTTTACCTGATGTCTGAATCCATACACGAATCCTATAAAAGTCTTGTATTCTTCTTCGATGAAAAACTCCTGAAGGAATTCGTTGGGCTGCATCCCGAGCTTTTCGATGCACAAACTAATGCAGGGACGGTCGAATACCCGATTCTGCTTTTGAAGTCGGATGACAACTTCGAGAAATTCATTCAATCCGTATTCCCCTATTTCCGCTCGCGGACGGAGTTGAAAAACCACTTTTTGCGCCTCAAATTCCAGGAGCTGCTGCTGCATTTGATGGAACTGGATAATTCAAACCAGCTGCGGGGTATTTTGTACAGTCTATATAAAGGCGAAAAGGTCGATCTTTCGTTTTTAATGAACAGTTACTACCTGAAACCGCTTACATTGAACGAACTGGCCAGGCTGTCAGGCCGCAGCCTTTCGGCATTCAAGCGTGATTTTCAAGATGAGTTCAATACTTCGCCGGCATTATGGCTGAAAAACAAGCGACTGGATTACGCGGATTTTTTGCTGAGGAATAGTACGAAGAACGTTTCAGAAATCAGTACGGAGATTGGTTACGAGAGCGTCTCGCATTTTATCAAGACCTATAAGGAGAAGTACGGAACGACGCCGAAGCGACAGGGGTGAATATTTGACCTACAATGATATGAAGCTACCTAAACATGTACTTATAAGGAATTGATACAGGCAGGGGAGAAATTGCATCCGGCCGTTCCATTACATTGGATGAGTTCAAAAAGAGAACGCTGAGAGCGGATGGGCAGTCACGAGGTATAATGGATAAGCTAAGAAAATCAAAGCAAGGTCTATTTTCGCGTTACGCGCTTAAATCAATGGCTCTTTTCGGCTCCTATGCAAGGAATGAAGCCCGTCCTGACAGCGACGTTGACATTGTTGTCGAGTTTACCAGTCCAGTAGGTTTTGAGTTTGTTGACTTGGCGATAGAATTGGAGAGAATCCTGGGACCAAACGTTGACCTTGTAAGCAGGCGCGGTATTAAACCTAGTATGTTGCCTTTTATCGAGAAGGATGAGCTCATTGTTTGATACTGGGCAGACTCCAATAAAGATTTCCGCTCAAACCATTCCTTCAAACCAAAATCACTATTTTTTGAACTGTTATCGTTATACATATTCCTTTAAATATGCGGTAATTTGTAGTGTCGGTTCTCCTTTTGAGAAAAGCATTGAGTATCAGCTCTTTCTTGGAAGCCAGAACGACAAGGCGAAATTCTAATTTTAATCAAAATGAGTAATCAAGCGAGTACCCTTTTCGACAAAGTGTGGGATGCCCACGTTGTCCGTAAAATTGAGGACGGCCCCGATGTTTTCTTCATCGACCGCCATTTTATCCACGAAGTAACAAGCCCAGTTGCTTTCCTAGGACTCGAAACCAGAGGCATTGGTGTAATGTACCCCGAGCGCACTTTCGCAACGGCGGACCACAACACACCGACCATCAACCAGCACCTTCCGGTAGCCGATCCGCTTTCTGCCAACCAGCTGAAAGCCCTCGAATCGAATGCGGCGAAATACGGCATTTCGCACTGGGGTTTGGGACATGCCCGCAATGGTATTGTGCACGTGGTTGGACCCGAAAATGGTATTACGCTTCCGGGCATGACCATCGTTTGTGGTGATTCCCACACTTCTACCCACGGTGCATTCGGCGCGATCGCGTTCGGTATCGGTACTTCGGAGGTGGAAATGGTGCTTTCGTCGCAATGCATTATGCAGCCTAAGCCTAAGAAAATGCGTGTAAATGTAAATGGCACGCTGGGCAAAGGTGTAACGCCGAAAGACGTGACGCTTTACGTTATCTCGAAACTGACAACTGCCGGCGCAACAGGTTACTTCGTTGAATATGCAGGTGATGTGTTCGAAAATATGTCGATGGAAGGCCGTATGACCGTCTGCAACATGAGTATCGAAATGGGTGCACGCGGTGGTATGATCGCTCCCGATGAAACTACATTTGCCTACATCAATGGCCGCGAGCAAGCTCCGAAAGGCGAGAAGTGGGACAAAGCATTAGCTTATTGGAAAACATTGAAAACAGACGAAGGCGCTGTTTTTGACAAAGAATATAACTTCGATGCAGCCGATATCGAGCCGATGATCACTTACGGTACCAACCCGGGAATGGGACAAGGTATCAGCAAAGCGATCCCAACTTCGGATCAGGTGGAAGGTGGCAAAGCTACTTATGACAAGTCGCTGAATTACATGGGTTTCCATGAGAACGAGAGCATGCTAGGCAAGAAAATCGACTACGTTTTCATCGGTAGCTGCACCAATGGCCGTATCGAGGACTTCCGCGCATTCGCTTCTATCGTGAAAGGCCGCAAAAAGGCGGATAATGTAACGGCTTGGATCGTTCCGGGCTCGCATATTGTGGAGGCACAGATCAAGGAAGAAGGTATTTTGGATATTCTGACAGAAGCTGGTTTCGAGCTGCGTCAGCCGGGCTGCTCGGCTTGTCTGGCGATGAACGACGACAAGATCCCCGCCGGCAAATACGCGGTAAGTACTTCCAACCGTAACTTCGAAGGTCGCCAGGGCCCGGGTGCACGCACGTTGCTTGCGAGCCCGCTCGTGGCAGCCGCAGCAGCGGTAACGGGCGTCGTCACGGATCCGCGGACGTTGCTTTGAAGGGGCCTTACGCAATAGGCTATAAGCTTTAAGCTATTTGGATCACACACTTGTTTATGAGAGATTTCAGGAAGTATGAAGTATGGCGGATAAGCCAGAATTTGTTCTTGATGTTTACGCCTTGACGCACAGGTTTCCGCAGCATGAGACTTTATGGCATCACTTCTCAAATAAGAAGAGCCTCTGTATCAATTCCAACGAACATTGCAGAGGGCTGCGGCAGAACAACAGATTCGGAATTCGCAAGGTTTATACACATTTCATTAGGCTCCGGCCATGAAGTTGAATATCTCTTACAGCTCTCAAAGGATTTGAAATACCTTTCAGAAATTGATTATTCGTCACTGAATGAAAGAGTTAATCTTATCAAGAGAATGCTGTATCACCTGGAAAAAAGCATTACAAAAAAGGCCGTAAGCTTTAAGCTTACGGCATAAAGCATTATAAAAATGGCTTACGATAAATTCACCATACTGAAAAGCTCGGCAGTTCCTTTGCCGATTGAAAACGTAGATACCGACCAGATTATCCCTGCGCGCTTCCTGAAAGCGACCAAGCGGGAAGGTTTTGGCGACAACCTGTTCCGCGACTGGCGGTACAATGGCGACGACACGCCAAAGCAGGATTTCGTATTGAATAACCCGATTTATTCCGGAAAAATCCTCGTAGGAGGCCACAACTTCGGCAGCGGTTCCAGCCGTGAGCACGCTGCGTGGGCGATCTACGATTACGGTTTCCGTTGCGTGGTTTCCAGCTTCTTTGCGGATATTTTTAAAGGTAACTCTCTGAATATCGGTATTTTGCCTGTACAGGTCAGTCCTGAATTCCTGGACAAGATATTTCAGGCTATCGAAGCGGATCCCAAAGCCGAATTGGAAGTAAATCTTCCAGCGCAGACGATCACGATCGTGTCAACAGGTGAGAAAGAATCTTTCGATATCAATGGTTATAAAAAACATAACCTGACAAACGGATTCGATGATATTGATTATCTGCAGGCTATGAAAGGAGAGATCAAGGAATTTGAAGGAGAGAGAATATTTTAATGGACTGTCGGCCATCGGCTATCGGCTGTCGAACTCGTTTTCGATAGCCGACTACCGACTGCCGACGGCCGACAGCCACTCATGAACAGCCGCTATATTGAAATAATGGACACGACACTCCGCGATGGTGAACAAACCAGCGGGGTGTCGTTTTCCGCATCAGAAAAACTGACCATCGCCCAGATCCTTTTGCAGGAAGTGAAGGTAGACCGCATTGAAGTAGCCTCGGCACGGGTGTCGGAGGGTGAGTTTCAGGCAGTTAAGAAAATCACCGACTGGGGTGGTAAAAATGGTTTTCTGGATAAAATTGAAGTACTCACGTTTGTCGACGGCGATGCGTCCATCAACTGGATGGTGCAATCCGGCGCGAAAGTGATGAACCTCCTCACAAAAGGGTCTCTGAACCATTTGACCCACCAGCTAAAAAAATCGCCGCAGGAGCATTTCGAGGACATTCGTAATGTGATTGAACTCGCAGAGCTGAAAGGCATTCAATGCAATGTGTACCTGGAAGACTGGAGTAACGGGATGCGTAGTTCAAAGGATTATGTTTTTGAATCGCTCGACTTTCTGGCAACCATGCCTGTCAAACGTATCCTGTTACCTGACACCCTCGGTATTCTCACGCCTTTTGAGTCCTACACGTTTGTGAAGGAGATTGTGGATCGATACCCGAAACAACATTTCGAATTTCACGCGCATAATGACTATGACCTGAGCGTGGCAAATGTAGTAGAAGCACTTCGTGCGGGCGCGCATGGGCTGCACCTGACCGTAAATGGCATGGGCGAGCGCACGGGAAATGCGCCGCTGGCAAGTACGATCGCGGTATTGAACGACCTCGTGCCTGAATGCACAACGTCGGTGAACGAGAAGTCGCTGTACTCGATCAGTAAGCTCGTCGAGACTTTCTCGGGTATTCGCATTCCTTCTAATAAGCCCATTGTAGGGGAAAGTGTTTTTACCCAAACTGCTGGAATTCATGCAGATGGTGATAAAAAGAATAACCTGTATTTCAGCAAACTGATGCCTGAGCGTTTCGGTCGTCAGCGTTTGTATGCATTGGGGAAAACTTCCGGGAAAGCAAATATTGAAAACAACCTGCGCGACCTGGGTATTTCGCTTTCTGATGCCGACCTCAAAAAAGTAACGCAGCGGATCATCGAACTCGGTGATCGTAAGGAGGCGGTAACACCAGAGGATTTGCCGTATATCATTTCCGATATCCTCGACAGCGATGCGATCGAGGAGAAGGTAGTGATCACCAATTATGTATTGACGCATTCCAAAAATCTGAAACCTTCTGCCACGTTGCAGATCCGTTTTGGCGAAGAGGTTTTTGAGGAAAATGCGCAGGGTGACGGACAGTATGATGCATTTATGAATGCATTGAAGAAAATTTACATTAAAAAAGGCATCAGCCTGCCCATGCTGACCGATTATGCCGTTCGGATTCCTCCGGGTGGCAGGACCGACGCATTGTGCGAAACGATCATTACCTGGGAAATCAATGGGAAGGATGTTAAAACGCGAGGTCTGGATTCAGACCAGACGTTCTCTGCGATCATGGCAACGCAGAAAATGCTGAACCTGATCGGCGTCCCTGAAAACAGGATTACACCCGAACCATTAGCTGATGCATTGTCGTAAGACAATGCATTTATTATTCATATTTTACTGATTATCAATTAAACCGATTAATGAAAAAGCATATCCTTATCGTTCCGGGTGACGGAATCGGCCAAGAAGTTACAGAAGTAGGAAAGGCAGTATTGGTTAAAATCGCAGAGAAATTCGGTCATGAATTCACTTACGACGAAGCGTTGATGGGCCACGTTGCCATCGAAGCCACCGGTAACCCGCTTCCCGACGAGACGCTTGAAAAGATGCGCAATTCAGACGCGATCCTTTTCGGCGCCGTTGGCCACCCCAAATATGACAATGATCCTACTGCCAAAGTTCGTCCGGAGCAAGGTCTGCTGAAAATGCGGAAGGAGCTGGGTCTGTATGCTAACCTGCGTCCGATCAAGTTGTTCGATGAGCTACTAGGTGCATCTTCTATCCGTCCCGAGATCCTGAAAGGTTCTGATATCCTTTTCTTCCGGGAGCTGACAGGCGACATTTATTTTGGTGAAAAAGGCCGCAAAAACGATAACAATACTGCTTTTGACATCGCTGAATATAGTCGGTATGAAGTGGAACGGATCGGTCGCAGGGCATTTGAAGCAGCTCGTACGCGCGGCAAGCGTCTTTGCTCGGTGGATAAGGCAAACGTTCTTGAGACCAGTCGTCTATGGCGTGAGGTCATTCAGGCATTGGCCCCTGAGTATCCCGATGTGACGGTTGAGCACCAGTTTGTGGATTCGGCTGCGATGATGTTGATCAAAGATCCACGTCGTTTCGACGTGGTAGTAACTGCCAACCTGTTCGGTGATATTCTGACAGACGAGGCCAGCCAGATCGCGGGGTCGATGGGAATGCTTGCTTCGGCATCTGTTGGAGACAGCACAGGAGTTTATGAGCCAATTCATGGCTCTGCGCACGACATTACAGGTAAGGGTATCGCAAACCCCTTGGCATCAGTACTTTCGGCTGCATTGCTGCTCGATATTTCATTTGGTTTGAAAGAAGAATCGGATGCGATTATTTCGGCGGTTGACCAATTACTGAAAGATGGTTTCAGAACAAAGGATATTGCCGATGCTTCGACTCCGGCGGACAAGATTCTGAACACCCAGGCGGCCGGTGCAGAGCTTTTGAAAAGAATTTAAAAAAAATCAAAGTTTTGCCAAACAATATTTGTTGCAATCAAAACTTGTGCTTTCTTTGCAGAAGAAACTCGCGGCCAGCGAAATTTCGCAACTCAAATATGAATCAGCAAAATAACCTCAATCTCATTCTCCAACAGCTACCGTGAGACCGGGAAAGGTTATGTTTTGATAAGTTACAAACCCTTTCCCTGACACGGAAAGGGTTTTATATTGCTTGAAATATTGTTAAATTCGTGTCCCATAAAAAATTAATACCCACCAATGAGTAATCGAGTTCAGATCTTCGACACTACTTTACGAGACGGCGAGCAGGTACCGGGCAGCCAATTGACCACCGAGGAAAAGATTGTTGTTGCCACGCAACTCGAGAAACTGGGGGTAGATATTGTTGAAGCCGGCTTCCCGGTTTCAAGTCCCGGCGATTTTCGTTCTGTGGTAGAGATTTCCAAAGCGGTTCGTGAACCGATCATCTGTGCGCTTTCACGGGCGGTACAAGGCGATATCGATGCGGCGGCGGATGCATTGCAGTATGCGAAACGGGCGCGAATCCACACCGGGATCGGCTCTTCAGATATTCACATCCAGCATAAGTTCAATACTACTCGTGAGAAAATCATCGAAAGAGCGATTGCGGCTACGAAATATGCTAAAAGCAAGGTAGAGGACGTAGAATTTTACTGCGAAGATGCCGGTCGTGCCGACCTTGTTTTCCTTTCGCAATTGGTAGAGGCGGTGATCGGAGCCGGTGCAACGGTGGTTAACATCCCCGACACGACAGGCTATTGCTTGCCCGACGAGTACGGAAACAAAATCAAATATATTTTCGAACACGTTTCGAACATTCATAAAGCGACTATCTCTATCCACTGCCATAACGACCTCGGCTTGGCTACTGCGAATTCTATCGCGGGTATCAACCAGGGCGCACGCCAGGTGGAGGTAACGATCAATGGTATCGGCGAGCGCGCCGGTAATACTTCATTGGAAGAGGTGGTGATGGCTTTGAACGTGCATAAAGAACTGGGTCTGGAAACGGGCATCAATACGCAGTACATTTATCCGACCAGCCAGCTGGTTTCGAAAATGATGCGCATGCCCGTGCAGGCGAACAAGGCGATTGTTGGGCGTAATGCATTCGCCCATTCGTCAGGTATTCACCAGGACGGCTTCCTGAAAAACAATCTCAATTACGAGATCATGAATCCACAGGATGTGGGTGTGGATAAGTCGGATATCGTGCTGACAGCACGCAGCGGCCGTCACGCATTGAAGCACCGCCTGGAATTATTAGGGTTCAGCTTCGAAAAGGCGACACTGGATGAATTGTACACGAGGTTCTTGGAAGTGGCCGATGTGAAGAAAGAAGTAAACGACGGGGATTTGGTTGAACTGGTGCGTACAGCGGAAACAGTTTAATTAGAATATTATTAGAATTAGTTAACAGCTTGAATCTGAATTTGATGTTTTAAAGAATTTTTTGTAAGATTACATATTCAATAACATCCATCAGATTGCAAAAAGCCCTCGGTGATTCTGACTAAGGGCTTTTTCTTTGTTTTACAGGATAATGGTACGGTTGTTATGAATAAAAACACGATCGTTAAAGACCAGTTTTAAAGCCTTCGAAAGCACTGCTTTTTCAGTATCTCTTCCCAATGTCGCCATATCCGCTGCGGTCAGCGTGTGGTCCACACCTTTTACGTCCTGCGCGATAATAGGCCCCTCATCCAGATCGTTATTGACAAAATGCGCGGTAGCACCTATGATTTTCACTCCACGCTCGTAAGCCTGCCGGTAAGGGTTTGCCCCGATAAAAGCCGGAAGAAAGGAATGATGGATATTGACGATCCGGTTTGGAAAACGATCGACAAACTGGGGCGTGACAACACGCATGTATTTGGCAAGGACCAGGTAATCAGGACGGTAAATTTCGAGCGTCCTTAAAATAGCATCTTCATGTTCTTCACGCGATTTGTTTTCATGCGAAATAAAATGAAAAGGAATCCCGAATTTCCCAACCAATGGTTGTAGTGTATTGTAATTGCTGATAACGGCCATGATGGTTGCATCCAGTTCGTTGAATGCGTATCTAATCAATAATTCCCCCAGACAATGGTGTTCCTTGGTTACCAGGAGTACAATGTCTTTACTCTTTTTGGGGTTGATACGAAGGTTAAGGCCGGCCGGCAGTTCGGATTGTAATGCGTTCAGGAGCTCAGGAATATCCGTATCCCCTTCAAATTCGGTTCTCATAAAAAAGTAACGGGAAGGGCTAACATATTCGTCATTGCTGATGATATTCTGATTGTGGGCAAATAGAATGCGGGTAACATGGTAGATCAAACCCTTGTGGTCTGGTCCATCCATTAACAAAATGTGTCTCTGACTCATGAAGGCCTGATTAATCAGTTTAAGAAAATGGGTTTCTTAATGCGGATCAAATATAATGAGTTCGGGCAACAGCCTTTACTAAATACTGCCTTGTTTTGGGTTTGAGTTGTAACAATTCGAAGGATATCTGTGTTAATTGGGTCACCGACAATTACTCCTGAGTTATGGCAGAAACATTATCGATACCGATGGACACAGACAGGTTTACTGTCTATAGCACACTTTTTCCGCAAATTGAAGCTCTGATTAGCGAGGAAAGTGACCTTACAGCCAACCTGGCCAACATCACCGCTGCGTTAAAGGAGGCATTCGGTTTTTTCTGGGTGGGTTTTTACTTCGTGAAGGAAGGCCAGCTTGTACTGGGACCTTTTCAGGGGCCCATTGCATGTACACGAATTCCCTTCCACAAGGGTGTATGTGGAGCTTGTTATACTCGCGCTGAAACGATTGTTGTGCCCGATGTAGACCAGTTCCCGGGACATATCGCATGCAGTTCCGCTTCGAGATCTGAGATCGTAGTGCCGGTGTTTCATCGAAATGGCACCGTAGCGATGGTATTGGATGTGGACAGTGATCAGCTCGACGATTTCAGTGAAGCAGATCGGGAAGGACTTGAGAAAATTACCGGCCTCATTACCAGGAAGCTTTAATTATCCCTAAATAAAAAACCTCGCCTGCAGAAAGGCGAGGTAACGAAGTATCTGAAATGATATCAGTTTAATGAAAACATGGGCAACCGGAGTGCGACAACATTATTAAACATCAGTTTCGATATTTTAGGATCCATGTAATCGATCAGCGGGAATTCTGAAACGAGGGACATTACTTCAAATTCACTTTCCGCTCTCACCACGCACCAGAGTCTGGAGTAATCATCGGACAAAGCGTAGGACATCAATCTTCCCTGCTCCATCAGTTCATTAATCTTTTTTCTCTGAGCAGGTATTTTTGCTGTGAAATCTTCCGACATGACAGCCGGAAGCTGGATTTCAACCATATATTGGCTCATGGGCGATAGAAGTTTGGGTTACAAAAATACCTTCACGTATAAAATGTACTAATTAAAGGATATGACTAACCGATTAGTTCCTTAATGTAATGTACCGAACATTTGGCAATAGTTTTTACGACGTTCCAACCATTTTGATAATGAGCGTGTCAGGCCTAATACGACGAGCTGCGAAGCAGGAGTCGGATCATAACGCAACAGTAATCGACTATCTTATGGGTAGAGGTGCTGATTTTACTTACAAACCGAACGAAGCACCCCTAACCTTCGGATGACGTTTAACGAACAGGAATTGGTGAAAGGCTGCAAGCAGCGCAACCGGATCGCCCAGAAACAGCTATATGATGTTTTTGGGGGTAAGTTGTTCGCTATTTGCCTCAGGTACACCAAAAACCGCGCGGATGCGGAGGATGTATTGCAGGACGCTTTCATCAAGATTTATGAAAATATTGATTCTTTCAGAGCCGACAGCCCGCTCGAATACTGGATGCGTTCGGTGGTAGTAAATACCGCTCTGAATCATTTACGGCAACAGAAGTATCTGAAAGAACTGGATGATATAGATATACACCACAATGGCATCGCAGACAGAGAGTTTACGCTAGGTAATTTTCAGATGCAACAGTTAATGGAGCTGATCCACGAGCTGCCGCCGGGCTGCCAGACGATCTTCAATCTGTATGCTATTGAAGGTTATCAACACAATGAGATCGCCCAGATGTTGGGTATCTCCGAAGGGACTTCCAAGTCACAGTATTCGCGGGCGAGGAGTTTGCTTCAACAAAAATTGGAAAAGGAAAAAAGATTTGATGATGGATCCGTCCGACATAAACAGTTTTGAAAATCAGTGGAAAAAGGCCTTTCAGGAGGCTTCCGAAGCTCCCCCGCCATCCGTATGGGAGGGTATAGAAGCGCGCCTTGACAGGGAAGAAGGGAAGGTTGTTCCGCTTTGGTGGCAGTCTGCCAGAATATGGTACGTGGCCGCATCGATAGCAGCTCTGCTAATAGTGGGAGCCGGTGTCTGGTATTCTCGTCCGGATGCTGACACAGAGCAGGTTATTGCAAATAGTCCGGTGAAAAATACGAATGCACAAGAAAAGGGGCTTGCAGGGAATGAACCGGTAGAAAAAGGAGAAACCGGAGTTGCAAAATCAAGTTTACCAGCCGGCCAGAATGGGTTGTCGAAGCAAGCGGAGCCCTCAGGGAGCGATATTAACAGCGCATCACCAGAAGTTGCAGTGGCCGCATTGGATAAACAAAAGAGGAAAGAGGGAAGGATTAGACAATCCCACGTTGCGAGCGGGGTTGCTGCGGATTTTTATCAAAAGCCGACTGCGCCCGTTATTAATAGTGGAGTAGCAAAGACCGGGAGTTTAACTACTTTACCTGAAAATGTGATTGTAAGCGACGCTGTACCAAATCAGCAATTGGCTGTGACTATCCAGAAAAGCCAGCCGGTTCAGGCGCTCAACGCACTGCCTTATAATGATCTCGATGTACATGTTCAGAAGCGTTACGTTTTCTTCCGTCCTGAAATACGGATAGAGGAGCCGGTTAAGCTTCCCAAGAAGAGAGAATATTGGGCGGGTGTAGGTATTATGCCCGCATCCTTCAACCCCGACGTGAAATTGAAAGAAGCACCGATGGTATTTTCCAGCCAGAGTGTAGCCAACAAGCGTTCGGTGTCCGGGAATAGCGAGTCAGGGATTTCTTATGCCCTACAGACGCAGGGCGGCATGAGGCTATCGAAGCATTGGTCGGTGGAGGCTGGTTTGAGCTACCTGCAGGGTAATTCGGATTATCAGGGAGGCGGATATGTTTATAATGCATATAACAGTGTGTCGGCCAATGTGCTGGAAAACGCCCTGGCTGGCTTGTCCTCGCCGTCTGCCAGTCCTTCGTTTGCGGATAAGACTTCAAATTTTGACAATGGGGCCTTATATATTGATGTCGCTAAAAAAGTAAGCAACAACTATCAGTATTTGCAATTGCCGGTTCAGGCTGGTTTTACCTTGAACCCTGACAAGCGATTTAACTATTCTTTGCTTGGCGGTATGATGGCCAATTTCTTTTTGACAAATGAATTGGAATCAGCATCTGGTGAGATGATCAAAACTACGGCAGACGATGAAATTTACCGTAGTATGAACTGGGCCGCGACAACCGGTTTGAGATTCAATTACAAGCTTTCGTCCAAATGGGCGGCTAATTTGACCGGTTCTTATCAACGGGCCATCTCTTCTGGTTTCAAATCAAATCAAAGTCTCGAATCACATCCCTATTTATATGGGGTATCGTGGGCTGTTCGATATTCTTTTTGATTTAATTCAAAAAGAATTCCAACCAATGGCCGTGTAATTGAATCTTCGGATTGTGGGTTGAATGTGGGGAATCCGGTTGCTGAATAAAATGCCGGAAAACAAAAGTACTCTTGCATCTATTAGCCATGAAAATTTCCAAAGGATCAATCATCACTTTTACGCTGGCCGCCACCGTCATGCTGGGCTGCTCCAGCGATGGCAATGTTGGTCCCGGTAACGAAGTTAACCCGGTAGAAATACCCGCAGCAGTATCGAACGGGACAACTTCCTTTGCGTTTGATTTTATTCACGCACTGCAGAAAACACAACCGGCCGGAGAGAATTTATTTGTTTCTCCGCTGAGTCTACACATGGCATTGGGAATGCTTTTGAATGGTGCGGAAAAAGAAACCGCGGCGGAAATCCGCAAGACTCTTAAAATGGATGAAGTTGAGCTATCTGAATTGAATGCGGCCTATCAGACATTAATTAAAGACTTGCCTGTGGCGGATTCAAAAGTGAGTCTTGGTCTGGCCAATTCACTTTGGCATCGGAACGATTTTACGGTCGAAAATGACTTTCAATCTGTTCTGAAAGATTCATTTGAATCAGATATCACCGGGTTACCTTTCGATAATGCTGCCAAAGATCGTATTAACAACTGGGCGAGTGATAAGACGAAAGGGAAGATCAAGAAAGTGATCGATCAGATTAGCAACGATCAGGTAATGTTCCTGATGAATGCGTTGTATTTTAAAGGAGATTGGAAATATCAGTTTGATTCGAAGAAGACGCTGGATACGCCATTTAAGCTTGAAAGCGGGCAAAACAAGAATGTGAAAATGATGTTCGCGACCTCCGATTTCAAAGTTGGTTCAGGCGGCAATTATGATGCCATACAGCTGCCTTATGCGAATGGGCAATTCAATATGACATTACTGATTCCAAGAGGACAAAGTTCGGTGGATGAAGTTATAAATTCTCTCTCCGGGCCGGGATGGGCTCAGCTGGCTGGCGGAATGAAGGGGCGAGAAGTAACTGTTGGTCTTCCCAGATTTACCCTGGACTACTCGGGTAAATTGAATGAGACTCTAAAAGGAATGGGGATTCAAAGAGCATTTGACGAGCAGGCGCAATTAGGTAAGATAAATAAAAACGCCGCTATACACGTGGATTTTGTGAAACAGGACGCGTTCCTGGGAATCGACGAGCAGGGAACGGAAGCAGCCGCGGTGACTACGATCGGAGTCGTTCTCACTTCCGCCCCGCAGGATCCACCCCGGTATGTCTGTGACAGGCCATTTGCGCTGGTGATCAGCGAAAATACTTCGAATACGATTCTCTTTATGGGCAGGATCAAGAATCCTGAAACAAAATAAAAAACCGGCCTTTCGGCCAACGAAAATATCAAAGATAAAAAATACCGGTTCGCCGGTATTTTCGGGGTGCGTTATCGTCCGATGGCTTTGCTTTCGGACGATTTTGTTTTGTGTTCCAACTAATTACGTAAAGCCAGTGTCCTGCATTTACCGAAGTAGAAATGTGATTTTTACGAGCCTCTAAAACCTGACTTTATGAAAACTAAACTTTTACTATTGATCGTCCTGGCGTGGACATGCTGGTCATGTAACGACCAATGTAAGGAAACACGCGTGGTGCGCCGGTTTAGCAATGTGACACATTCACTGATGGAGCTCAGAACAATGGTCAAGGCAGAATCGCCGAGAACATTGGAACAACCTGGAAAAATGTACGTAAAAGGAAGGTATTTGTATGTCAATGAGATAAAAAAAGGTATTCACATCATCGACAACAGTAACCCGGCAAGTCCTCGGTTTGTTGCTTTTATTAACATTCCTGGTAACGGTGATATAGCTGTTCGCGACAACATTCTTTATGCCGATAGTTTCTCCGATCTCGTTGCGATGGATATCAGCGATCCGGCCGCGACCAAAGAAGTGGGCAGAGTAAAGAATGTGTTTAAAACTGGCCTTTTCGATGGAGGTTCCTGGTCGCTCAACGAGTCGGTTGGCTCTATCAACGATACGAATGTAGAATGGGTAACAGAAACGGTGACAGTAAATTGTGAGGATAATGTTACCCCCAACTGGTGGTGGGGAGGTGGTATCTGGGCAATGGCTGATAGGGCATTTTTGAGTGGCTCCTCATCGGCTTCTCCGCAGTCGGCCGGAGGCACAAACGGGCAGGCAGGGTCGATGGCCCGCTTTGCATTAGACCGGAATTACCTTTACACAGTTGGACAAAACCAGCTCCACCTTTTTAATATTGCCAAACCTTCTCAACCTGTCGACTTTGCCACGGTGAATCTTGGTTGGGGAATCGAAACGATCTTCCCTTACGAAAATAAGCTTTTTATCGGTTCTTCCACCGGGATGTTCATCTATGACAATACCAATCCCGCAGAGCCTAAGCAGCTTTCCACATTCCAGCACGGCCGTGCCTGCGACCCCGTAGTGGTGCAGGGGGATATTGCGTATGTTACCCTCCGTACAGGTACTGCATGTGCCGGCACACAAAACCAACTCGACCTGGTCGATGTGAGCTCGCCCGAATCGCCTCAGCTGATCAAAAGCTATCAGATGGAGAATCCGCACGGATTGAGTATCGACTTTCCTACGCTGTATCTCTGCGAGGGTGAGCATGGACTGAAGGTTTTTGATGTGGCTGACAAATTTTCGGTTGATAAATATCAGCTCGCGCATTTCAAAGATATGGACGCCTATGATGTCATTTCGCTTGGAAAAACACTGCTACTGATCGGCAAGGATGGTTTTTATCAATATGACTGTACCAATCCGAAGGACTTGAAATTACTGAGCAAAATCCCGGTTGGAAAAGCGATTTGATATGAAGAAGATCGTATACCTGTTATTCCTGCTGGCTGCAACGGTTTCGCATGCACAGCAAGCCCGGCGTGTAAAGTTTGTCAATCACACGGAATTCGGGGGATTGTTCGGAAGGGTGAAGTATGTCAATCCCTATTCAGGGAATCAGGAACAGGTCGACAGCAAAACCAGCCTCACTGTTCAGACATTCAATGGTGTTCAATTGAACGGAAAGTTCTCCGCAGGCGCGACACTGGGAATGGACTGGTACAAGTCAGCGTTGTTGAACCCGGTTGCAGCCGGACTAAGGTATGACTTCCTGGGTAGGAAAAATGTCCAGCTCTTTGGGACCGCCGATGCGGGCTATGCATTTGCCTGGTTTCACGACGATTCGGAGGGCTTCGATACGAAAGGGGGCCTCATGCTAAATCCCGGCGTAGGAATGAGAGTTGGAAAGGCTGGATCAGCTGCATTTACACTTACCGCCTCCTATAAAAGGCAGGAGGCTCACGTCAAGAAAATGCCACTGGGAGATCAGAAGGAGCGGTTTGAAGATCGCGTCTATAACAGACTAGCTTTGAGATTAGGGATCAGTTTTTAAATAGATGATTAGCCATGAAAAAAATAGCTTCTTCCATTGCATTCTCGGTGTTACTGATATCCACAGCATTTCAATGCGGAGATGATGTGAATTGTTGCGATTTACCGCCATGCTCGGAGATTGCCTCTTTAAACGGCACCTGGCGCCTTCAACACTTCCAGAATATATCGACGGGCGCTATTGACGCCGACCCGGGAGTAGAGGGAAAAAGTGTTGTTTACACGTTCCAGGACAATCAGGCACAGGGAACGGTCACCGGACACACTTTCGTGAACACCGTCAGCGGCGGCTACACGTTAGGCCCGGAATGTTCGATCAAAATCAAAGCTTTTGGCGGAAGCAAAGTTGGTGAGCCCGAATGGAGCGGAAAGGCGTGGTTTCCGTCGGACTCGGCGTCATCGGGGTTTTACTCGGTTTCTGGCGACAAGCTGATTATCCGGTTTAGTAAGAATCCGGAGCAATTTGTGTTCAAAAAGGAAAAATAGGGAAGGTGATCAGACGGTGGGAGCTATACCTCCGGTTGTACCTTCCTTCCGATTTGTACCGATCTTTCGAATTCACTGACCTCTTTGACAAACATTGCTTGTCCGCGATGATACCATGCCCGGAATTTTTCTGACTGATCGACGTGCTTAGGGAGGTAGTCGAAAATTACGGAGAGGTCAAACGTCCGGGACGTGACGCCCGCTCCTGAAATAACGCCGTCAATGGCATTGCATTCCTGCTCAAAGTGATTAGGGACTGGAACCAGCATAACGGGTTTGCCCAGGTACATGGCCTCGCAAACCGATTCAAACCCCGCTGTTGTCACCAGTGCACGGCATGTGGCGAGCATTCTCAGGTATTTTTCACTATTGATCTGATGGAAAGTCAGCGTATCGTCAAATGCAAATTCCTCCGAAGCATCTGGATTATCCCAGAAAGAATGCAGCTGAACATCCCTGTGGTTCAGATGCCATTCGATGATCTGCTTGCTCAAACTGTGATGTGTCATGTAAATCAGAATGAATTCACCCTTTTGGGGAATCAACCGTGTTACATCTTTTCTGAGAAGAGGTGGTACTACGGTTATTTTCAGGTCAGGAACAGATGCGATTTCCCGGAATGACAAAGCCAGCCGTTTGGTGGCCAGCCACGAAGTGGATTTAGAATTGAGATTGATCAGGAACTGACTGAGCCGGCTGTTTTCAGGAAAGATAAACTTGGGATGCAGCAAAAGATACTGATGTGCAATGCATATCATCGGGATTCCGGATCTGTAAATGAGATTGTATAGTCCGCCGTAAGTGTCATAAAAGCTGATGATCAGATCGGGATTGATCTGACGAACAGTCTGATGAATGCTATGCAGGCTTTTTAAGTATTTCGGCAAATGTGCAATGTGAGTGGCAATCGTGCGACCGACGTTCATCCCCCCTCCCTGCGCTTGATAAATGATATTCGGAGCTTCAAAATGATGGACAGGTGCAAAGATCTGCTCCTGGAAAAATGAAGGGATATTCCGGCCCGGAGATGTTCCTACCATCGCCCCTACAACCTTATGTCCTGCACCGCGCAGGATCTGACCGAGTGAAATGGCTTGTGTCAGGTGCCCCCGGCCTTCTCCCTGAACCAGAAAAAGGATTCTCATAATTATAGATAGCGCTGGTTTCTCCCGGTGAGAAACCCGGTGAAAGCCACCTGCTTCTCCATCCCAGGAAAATTGTCAACGACTGTTTTAGTACTTGTTTTCTTAGCCGGCTTTTGGACGATTGTTTGCTGATCATAATAGAGCAAGCTCCATTGACCGTCAAAGTCTTCCACCAAGGCACTCAGAGTCTCCACCCAGTCTCCCGAATTCATATAGGTAATACCGTCGATGTTACGGATAGCGGGGTGATGGATATGCCCGCAGATCACTCCATCGCAGTTGCGGGAGCGCGCAAGCTCCGTTAGTTTCTCTTCAAAGTCTGTCATGTAGTTGACAGCCATTTTAACAGATTGCTTTACCCTTTGGGAGAGCGAATAGTAAGACAGCCCTCGCCATTCGCGATATCTATTGTAAAATTTATTGACCCAAAGCAGGAATGTGTAGCCAATATCGCCCAGGTAGGCCAGCCATTTGAGGTGTGTTGTAATCGAATCGAAGACATCGCCATGGGTAACATAAAACCGTTGTGGCCCTGATGTGAGAATATAGTCTTTTCGGATCTGAAAGTGTTTTCCAAGGCGTAGCGGGATGATCTGATCCAGGAAATCATCGTGGTTCCCACGGATGTAAATCACTTTCGTTTTATTTTCCTCTATCATTTTCAGGACGCGTTTGAAAAAAAGCGTATGTTTTCGTTTCCAAACGCCGTATTTTTTCAGTTGCCACGCATCGATGATATCGCCATTCAGGATCAGCTTTTTGCAGGTGTAGCTTTTCAGAAAATTGGTGACTTCTTCTGCCTTCGATCCGCCTGCCCCCAAGTGGATGTCCGAAATGATAATTGTCCGAAAGTGAGTTGTATCTCCCATGATACAAATTTTCTCATTTCGTATTAACTGGATATTATTCTCAGGTTATCAGTAAGTTAAGTTTCGATCATAAACTAATGCTACGAATTAATTTCAGAGGTAACCAGCGGTAGATATGCGCGAAAAACGTCATATTTACTTTTTGTTGTTACTAACTCATCAACCTATGAAAAGACTCCTTACCCTTCTGTTGTTTTGTGGTACGCCGGTTTTAGCTCAAAAGAACTATTTGCCGCACGAAGTCGAAAAAGCGGCCGAGCCGGCAGGTGGCTTGGTAACCCTCAATCAATTCATCAGTTCCAATCTCCGGATTCCGTTTCAGACGGCGGTGAAGGGAGTGAACGGGAGGGTTTATTTGAAGGGAGTCGTGGAGCCTGATGGCCGCATGAGTCAGATCGAAGTTACAAGAGGGCTGGATACATTGTGTAATGCGGAGGCAGTGCGGGTGCTAGCCATGTACAGGGCGTGGAAACCTGCGCTGTTAAAAGGGAGCAAAGTGAGGCAGGTAGTTTTCTATCCCGTGACGTTTAAGGCCGCAGCGCAGAGTAGCTACGACAGTACCAGAAGTCTGTTCGTGGATTACTATGATCAGAATTTCGAGCCTGCACCGGATCCGGCCGTGGCTCAATACCGTCGTATCTTACCTGTTAACAACCAGGGATTTGTTGCCGGCGATGTAGGATATGAAGAGTCCAGAAATAAAAAGTGGCGAAAATTGGGCGAAGCGAATTTTGTCAGAAAGGAGGTGAAATTTAAATCGAGGTACGTAAATCCGAAAGGAGACTCGCTCATTGCCTATCACATTTCTGCCCGGGATTTCAATGAAGCCAGTCACGCGACAGAAGCCACTTTTCACCAGGATGGAAGAATACTTTCCTACACGGAATATGAATTGCATGGTAAAGCCTCCCTCACCAAGGATTATGACCTGAACGGGATGGTGAGAAGGCAGCAGCTTTTCACAGATTCACTGGTTACAGACGTTCTTTGGGACGAAAACGGCCAGATCCGAAGCCATATGGAAATTCCCATTGTGAAGGCAGGGGAACGCGGAGAACCGTTTTTGCTGAACTCATGGGGGACCGACGGCACGCAATGGACGAAAGATGGGAATGGCTATTGGCGATCAGTCGGAGAAACACCGGATGGTGCCCCGCTTTTTGAGCAGGGCAAGGTCGTCAATGGCTTGAAAGATGGTAAATGGACCGGGAAACTGGCCGACAGCACACTTTTTTATGAGGAGGTGTATGATGGGGGGCTCATGAGCAGCGGATTTTCTTTTCCGTTCGGGGAGAAAGTCTCTTATACCAAGGCTACGATCAATCCGGTCTTCAAAGGCGGGATCAGCGAGTTTTACAAGTTCCTTGCGATGAATATCAGATATCCTGGCGAAGCCGCGAGAAGAGGGGCGTCAGGAAGGGTCATGCTTTCGTTTGTGGTGTGTGAAGATGGTTCGATGTGTGACTATAAAGTAGAAAGCAGTGTCGGATTTGGCCTGGATGACGAGGCGCTGCGGGTGGTGAAAATGATGAATGGGAAGTGGGAGCCGGGTGTCATGCGGGGCCGGAAAGTGAGGGTCAAGTACAATGTTCCCGTTAATTTCCAACTCCAGGGCAGCTACGCCAGGTAATATTGTCCATTCAAGCCACTCATCCTGTCCCGGAGCCGTCAGTCGGCTCCGGGACTTTTTTATCCAAATTAAGAAGGATAGTTGATTGTGATTCGATAATATTGTGATATCATTTTAATATCAAATTCCGAAAGCTATGATTGAAAAAGAATTACGCTCCATGTCTGGCTATCTGCTATTTGTGATTGGCCTGGTGATGTTGTTTGGTGGGTTTGTGACTATTGTCACAGGCGGCGACCCGCTTGCCGGAGGCATTATTTCCGCAATCGGTTTCATTATCCTGATCGGGTTGACGGTGATCAACCCCAACGAGGCTGTCGTAACGACATTTTTCGGCGACTATATGGGGACTATGAAGCAGAATGGCTTGCGTTGGGTAAACCCCTTGTTCAGGAGAAAAAAAATCAGTTTGCGCGCCCGCAACCTCAATGGGCAGAAATTGAAAGTGAACGACAAGCTGGGTAACCCGATAGAAATTGCTGCGGTAGTTGTTTGGCGGGTGGGCGACACAGCCAAATCATCATTCGAAGTGGATGACTACGTTAAATATGTGGAAATACAGTCGGAAGCGGCGGTGCGGCATTTGGCGGGTATCTATGCCTACGATTCTATGGAGGATGAGGAAGCCAATACTCAGGAAGTAACTTTGCGCGACGGCAGCGGTAAGATCAACGAAATGCTGGAAGCTGAGCTGACTGAGCGGCTGAGCAGGGCAGGTATCGACGTGTTGGAATCGAGGATCAGCCACCTTGCCTACGCACCGGAGATTGCCGGCGCCATGTTACAGCGTCAGCAAGCATCAGCAGTGGTTGCAGCCCGGAGACAGATCGTAAATGGGGCAGTGGGAATGGTGGATATGGCATTGGCAATGCTTTCTGAAAAAGGAATCGTGCAGTTGGACGAAGAGCGGAAGGCGGCGATGGTGAGTAACTTGCTGGTAGTTTTGTGTGGTGAAAAAGCGGCGACACCCATTCTGAACGCCGGTACCTTGTATCCATAATATGGCGGAGAAAAAAGCATTTGTATTGCGGATCAATCCTGATATGCTTAGGGAACTGGAAACCTGGGCACAGCAGGATTTTCGCAGTTTGAACGGTCAGATCGAATATTTGCTCAGCGAGGCATTGAAAAAACAAAGGCGCTCAAAATCAAAGGGAAGCAATGGAGACGATGTAAAAGAATAATTAAAATGTTAAAATTGCACTCATATAGTTGTCGTACTAATTTTCCAAGGCTCATATGAAGCAAATATTCAGGACACTTTCATTAACAATCTTATCGTTTCAGCTTTTTGCGCAAATTCCCGACACTTTCCAATGGCTGCCCGATGGCAGTGGCTACCGGGATTTAAGCGACGGGCAGATCGTCGAAGTGACACTTCCGGCTAATCAGGAAAAAATAATCGTTTCCGAAGCGCAATTAACACCGTCTGGTTCAGCCGCGTTACCTGTCCGCAGCTACTCGATTAATAAGGCTGGTGATAAGGTTTTGATTTACACCAACACCAAAAAAGTGTGGCGCTATGACACCCGTGGAAATTACTGGGTGCTGGACCTCGCCTCAAAATCGCTGAAACAATTGGGAAAGGGCTTGCCCGAATCATCGCTGATGTTCGCGAAATTTTCACCGGACGGTAAAAAAGTAGCCTACGTGAGCAGGCATAACGTGTATGTGGAGGATGTTCAGACCAATGCTGTCAAACAACTTACCACAGATGGTACCGATCGCGTGATCAATGGCACTTTTGACTGGGTCTACGAGGAAGAATTCGACTGCCGTGATGGTTTCCGTTGGAGCGAGGATAGCAAATCCATCGCCTACTGGCAGCTCGATGCGCGCAAAATCCGTAACTTCCTGATGATCAATACCACAGATTCCATTTACTCCTTCAATGTTCCGGTGGAGTATCCGAAAGTTGGCGAAACGCCTTCTCCCTACAAGATTGGAGTAGTGGATATCGCTTCGGCCCAAACCAAATGGATGAATATTCCGGGTGACCCGCAGAATACCTATGTGCCGCGAATGGAGTGGTCGGGCATGCCTAATGAGCTCGTGATCCAGCAGCTGAACCGCAAGCAGAACGAAAGCACATTGTTTTATATCAATGCCACAGACGGAAGTGCCAAACCATTCTATACCGAAAAGGACGAGGCGTGGATCGACATTAAAAGCCGCTGGGAAAACGACCCGATGGGTTGGGACTGGATCAATGGCGGCAAGGAATTCCTGTGGGTAAGTGAAAAAGATGGCTGGCGTCACACTTATCGCGTGAGCCGCGACGGCAAAAAAGAAACGCTGATCACCGCAGGTAATTTTGATATGATCAACCCGGTGCGGATCGATGAAAAGAATAATACCTATTACTTCATGGCCTCGCCCGATAATGCTACGCAGAGCTATTTGTACAAAACTTCTCTGGACGGCAAAGGCACGCCGGTACGTATTACCCCTGTCGATCAGGCTGGAACGCATGCTTACGACATTTCGCCGCTCGCTAAATTTGGTCGTCATCAGTTCTCGAACGCCAAAACATCGCCTTTGGTAGAATGGATTTCGTTCCCTAAACATGTTTCGATAGATCCCAACAATTCCATCGCACAGTCAAAAGACAAGGTCAATTCGTCAAAAGCGGATATCGAGTTTTTCAAGGTTAAGACCGAAGAGGGCGTGGAAATCGACGCGTGGATGGTAAAACCTACCAATTTTGACGCAAACAAGAAGTATCCGATTGTGTTCATGGTTTACGGCGAAGCTGCGGGAAGTACTGTAAAAGACGTCTGGGGAACCGGCAGGAACCGTTTGTATGCAGGCAGTATGGCTGATGACGGGTACATTTACGCTTCCATCGACAACCGTGGAACGCCTTCTCCCAAAGGAGCTAAATGGCGTAAGGCGATTTACCGCAACATTGGCCGCATCAATATCAAGGATATGGACGGCGCTGCTACTGCCATGTTCAAACAATTTGCATTCATCGACACCAGCCGCGTTGCGGTACACGGATGGAGTGGCGGCGGTTCGTCAACATTGAACCTGCTTTTCCAATATCCGCAGCATTTCAAAACCGGTATTGCTGTCGCAGCGGTGGCCAATCAACTTACTTACGATAACATCTATCAGGAGCGTTATATGGGTATTCCGCAAGAAAACCGCGAAGATTTCATCAAAGGGTCGCCGATTACCCATGCGAAAAATTTACGGGGTAATCTGTTGTACATCCATGGGACCGGCGATGATAACGTGCATTACCAGAATGCGGAAATGTTGGTCAACGAGCTGATCAAAGCCAACAAGGTATTCCAGTTTATGCCTTATCCAAACCGCACGCATAGCATTTCAGAAGGTGAAGGTACCTCACGGCATTTACAGTCACTGTTTACAGATTATTTGAGAAAGAACTGCCCTCCGGGAGCGAAATAATGCTGGGAAAGATATTACGCGCAATAGGCCTGGCGGGACTGATCCCGCTTGGCTGCCTTGGGCAGCTGAGCGAGGGTACGAAGGCCGGGATTAACACGGGCACAGGGCTCAACGCTCCGAAATCTGGCGTTTTTTGGACGTCGCCGGCGGAGCAGCCCGGCGTGGTCGGCGATTTCTATATTGATTCACTTTGGCATGATGGCGATGTAAAACTGATGAAGCCGGTCTCGCAAATAGGCGGGCATGAATCGGACTCGATTGCGGGCATCAGCATTCGCTACAATATTCTCAATGAGGAGCTGGAAGTGCTGGCCGATAAGGCGAAGAAGGACATTCGTGTGATTCGCGGGAGTCAGATCAAAAGTTTCACGACTCATTATGGCCTGGGAGATGTAAGGTATGTAAACCTGGCGATTTATGACCCGAAAGGCGGGTCAAAGGGTTTCGGAGCGGTACTTGCCTCAGGTAGGATTACGTTTGTGAAAGTGTATAAGCCAAAAATCAACAAGCCGAACTACAACCCCGCCTTTGGCACGGGCGAAAAGAACACGGTTGTTCGTCTGTCGACAAATTATTACCTGCTTTCAGGTTCAGGAGTGCAAAAAGTCAGTTTGAGCAAAAAGAGCATTCTGCCGCTGATGACTGACAAGAAACAGGAAGTGGATCGCTATTTAAAGGAACACGATCCGGACCTTAAAGACGAAACGCAGGTAGCAAGCCTTATCCAATATTACAATTCAAAATAGCAAAAACTGAGAATGCTGATCTATCAAAAATGTCAGAAGGATTGTTAGTGCCAGACCCGCTTGGAAGTTCGTTGAAAATGCATTGCAATGTCAATGGATTTGAGTATGGTTGGCATGAGATTATGTTGCGGGAGTTAACGATTCGGGTGATATAGTCAAAGCCCAGTTGTTTAAACGACAACTATCAGAAGCAATAACTCAAGAATCGATTACCCTAGATGAGTATGAAGCTCTAACCGGAGAAGACTTCGATACTCAGGAAGATTTAACAAAATGGCTGAAAAGTATTTGGAAATTGCTCTATGGAGACGACTCATTCATGTGATCAAATCTGAAGCAATTTCCAAGACTTTCAACGGCTACTTCCCATACAGCTTTTTAGCCGCCGACTCATATTTGTCACCTGCGCTCCATTGTGGTGCGGTTTTACGGTCGGCGATGAGCCGTGTAGCATAAGTGTAGGCCTGACTGAATTTGAGCAGATAGTTGAAATCGATGGTTTCGGGATTGTCACTTACCTGGTGATAGTTTTTCATGATATCTCCATTAAATTCCTTGAAACCAGGCGTGAAAGTCGGTGCAGGAACGCCTTCTTTGGCGAAACTCACATTATCCGATCGGTCGAAAAGGCCTTGCTCCGGGGAAGGATCGGCGAAAACACCCAGGCCAAACGCCTTACAAGCTGCTTCGATCTCCGCACGCGCCCCGGTACGGTCGAGACCCATTACCGAAACGATGGTAGTATCGTTATATCCCGCGCCGTCGGAATTCATATTGAAAATGCATTTGTTCAAAGGCATGATCGGATGTGACGCGTAATATTTGCTGCCTAGCAAGCCTACTTCCTCGCCGGTCAATGCTACGAGAACAATCGAACGTTTTGGTGGATTTTTGGCCAATGCTTCGGCCGCGGTGAGCAAGGCAGTTGCACCAAACGCATTGTCGCGCGCGCCATTGAAAATACTGTCCTCGGGTGTATACGTCTGCCCGCCTTGCTTGCCTACGCCCACGTGGTCGTAATGCGCGGAAAGCAGGATGTATTCTTCTTTCAATTTGGCGTCGGTACCCGCGATGTAGCCGGCCACATTATAGCTGTAAACAGGCTTGGCAACTCTTCCAGAAGTTCTAAAAGTAACCTCTTTTACGGCACGCAATGCACGAGCGAATTTGGCTTCCTTGCCGTTCACCCAGGCATGTGGGATCGATTTGGCAGCTGAACCCTCCGCCAGCGATATTTTTTCTCCTGCAAAAAACTTGCTTACGGTATTCCAGGGAATAGGCGCATTGAAAAGCTCTATAACGGCAATAGCGCCCTTGTTCTGGGCAATTTTGCGCTTTTCGGTCGAAGTAGCGATGATTTCGGAGGGCGTCTGGGTTTCCGGAGTGCCGCTTTCTACCAGTACAATTTTGCCTTTTACGTCCAGGCCTTTGTAATCATCCCAATTCTTGGCTGTATTTTCCAGCCCGAAACTGGCATAAATGAGCGGCGCCTTCAAATCCACGGCGTCGCCGCTCATAAGGATCCAGTCGGTGCCGCTTTTCATTATCTCGGCATCCGCGGCGATCTCACCGGCGCCATTAGCTCCCATTTTTTCGAACGGTACCCGCTGGAAATAGCTGGATGTACCGCTTTCGGTATTGCCTGGAACGGGTACGACGCCCATTTTACGGAATTGCTCGGCGATGTAGCGGGCCGCTATGAAGTTCCCCTGCTCGCCGGTACGTCTGCCCAAGAGCTCGTCACCGGCCAGGAAGCGCATATGGGCTTCGGTTTCCGACTTTTTGATCTGGAATTCAGGAAGTGAAGAGGTCTTTTTCTGGGCGTTGGCTTGGAGGGTAAGCACCAACCCCAGCGGGAGCAGAAGCAAAGGTAGTTTCATGACTGTTTTTGTGATGATTTTAAAAAAGGGAATGTGAAGATGTAAGATAATCAGACATCTTCACATTGCATATTGCAGAAATTGGAAATCGTTACCGCTTGTTAAGTATCACTGCCGCCTCCTTCGCGAAATAGGTCAGGATGCATTTGGCACCTGCGCGACGGATACTCGTAAGTACTTCCATCATCGCCCGGTCGCCATCGAGCCAGCCATTCAATGCGGCAGCCTTGATCATGGCATATTCTCCTGAAACATTATAGGCGGCGATCGGAATATCAAAATTTTCATCCAGCAAGCGGATAATATCAAGGTATGACAATGCGGGTTTGACCATCAGCATATCGGCGCCTTCTTCAAAGTCGAGCTGTGCTTCCAGAAGCGCCTCGCGTTTGTTGGCAGGATTCATCTGGTAGGTTTTTTTATCTCCGAATTTCGGGGCCGATTCCAACGCATCCCGGAACGGGCCATAAAATGCGCTCGCATATTTGGCCGAATAAGACATAATACTCACATCTGTGAATCCGTGCGCATCGAGGTGCCTGCGGATGTAGCCCACGCGCCCGTCCATCATATCGCTCGGGCCGAGGATATCGGCACCTGCCTTTGCCTGGGCCAGGGACATACTGCCGAGGATTTCAAGCGTCGCGTCGTTCAGGATTTTACCGTTTTCGACCAGGCCGTCGTGCCCGTCCGAACTGTACGGGTCCATCGCCACGTCCGTCATGATAACGAGTTCGGGAAACTGTTCCTTTATGGCCGTGATGGCTTTCAGATAAAAGGTATCCTCGCGGTAGCTCTCCGAGGCGAGCCGGTCTTTTTTGCTTTCGGGATAGTTCGGAAAAAGGTCGATGGCCCGGATACCCAGGTCAGTGACGATTTTGAGCTCTTCCAGCAGATTGTCAAGGGAATAGCGATAAATGCCGGGCATCGACTTGACTTCTGTTTGCTGCCGGGTACCTTCAACTACAAACATCGGGTAAATAAAATCGGATACCTGCAATGTGGTCTCCTGAACCAGGTCTCTGACACCGGCGGACTTTCTATTGCGTCTGGGACGACGTGATAACTGAATCATAATGGGCAGTCGGCGATCGGCTTTCGGCCGTCGGCTTTTTATGGAAGCTTATTGAAGTACTTCAGCAAAACCAAGCAAAGAACCACAGAGTTTCCCAAACCGCCCCTTTTTAGAACAACCAATCTCCATTCCTCCTTACTTCCTTCAACCCACCATCAGCTTAAAACCCTCACCATGGAGGTTCATGATCTGGATGGATGGATCTTCGCGCAGGTATTTGCGGAGTTTGGTAATGTAAACGTCCATACTTCGGGCATTGAAATAGGAATCATCTCCCCAAATGGTTTTGAGGGCGAAGCTGCGGCTAATGGGTTGGTTGAGGTTCTGGCAGAAAAGCTTCAGTAATTCGGATTCCTTACTAGTCAGGCGGGCTGATTTGTCGTTGTTGGCCAACTGCTGGTGGCTGTAATCGAAAGTATATTGACCAATCTTAAAAATATTGGTTTCCTCAGGCTGATCGGTTTGCCGTTTGTAGCGCCTCAGAATGGCCTCAATCCGCATCAAAAGCTCCTCCCGGTCGAATGGCTTGGTCACATAATCATCGGCACCCACCCGGAATCCCTGCATGGTATCCTCTTTCATCGATTTGGCCGTGAGGAAAATGATGGGTACGTCCCTGCCGCTCATTCTGACTTCCTTGGCCAGAGAGAACCCATCCTTTTTGGGCATCATCACATCGAATATGCATAAATCATATTCTTTGTCCACAAAATGCTGCCATCCCTTCTGTCCATCAGTAGCAAGGTCAGTAGGAAAGCCTTTATCTGTCAGATATTCCTGAAGAAGCATTCCCAGATTGGCGTCATCTTCAACAAGTAAGAGGTTGGGCATTGGAAAATAATGGGTCGGTTAGGTTTGCAAGATATTCATTATGCAACCGGGTGAATGATGCAGGAATAACAGAAATTCAGAAAAATTGCTGAATGGTTACATCGTGCGTAAATTAACCCGATAAAACTAGCGATCTTTCGTATCTCTGAAACCTTCATAACTCATAAAAAATGTTAAAATTCATTCTCTGGGTTGCCGCGATCCTTGTGATCCTTGGTATCGTCTTTATATCGGGCCCCAAAGTGCCGGAAGCGCGTCTTACGCCGGTTCTGCCCACCGTTACCAGCGATCTGACGAAGCTGGAAGAAGAGATTAACAGAACTGAAAAGTCTACGCCGCTGCTGAAACCCGATAATGAGGCACGTATTGTCTGGGCTAATGACAGCTTAAAGCAAAAAACTACATACAGCATTGTATACATCCATGGCTTTGGTGCGAGCTGGGCGGAGGGCGACCCGATCCACAAAGACCTCGCCCGAAAGTACGGAGCCAATCTCTACCTCTCACGTATGCACGATGCCGGTATCGCCGATACGAATGCGTTCGATGACCTTACCCCCGCGAATTTTCTGGCGGGAGCAAAAAGGGCATTGGCCATTGGAAAGGTGCTGGGCGACAGTGTGATCGTGATAGGAACGTCGGCGGGAGGCTTGTTGTCGGTGTATCTTGCGGCCACGCATCCCGAAATCAAGGGACTGGTGCTTTACTCCCCATGTATGGCCATTGCAAACCCTGCAATGAAACTGGTTACGGGCCCGTGGGGGCAGCAAATCATGCATAAAGCAATGGGTACGCACAATATGGGAAAAGATTCCATTCCCGAACAGGCCCAGTTCTGGCTGCAGGGATATCATACCAACGGGCTGACCACATTGCAACAGATGATCGATGCTATTGCACGACCTGAGATTTATGCCGAGGTGAAAATACCCGTTTTTGTAGGTTACTATTATAAAAATGACAAAGAACAGGACAAGGTGGTTTCGGTGAAGGCGATCCGCGAGATGTTTGCAGGCTTGGGCACACCGGCCGAAATGAAGGAAGAAAAGGCATTTCCTGAAAGCGGCGACCATGTAATCGGTTCACACTTACGCTCGAAGGATGTAAAAGGGGTGTACGAAGCAACAGACCGATTTTTTCAGGAAAAGCTGCATTTGAAACCAGTAGAAAAGCTTGCGGTTCAGCCTTGACCTAATACGTGAACGATGCCCGGAAGGTATATCATGTGGTTTAACCCGCTAAAAATGCTTTACTTTGCCGGCTGAAACGGACATATCCTAATTAATCTACAATAGAAGGAAAAACATGGCTTACGGTTTATTAAAAGGAAAAAGGGGAATCATATCGGGCGCTTTGGACGAAAATTCCATCGCATGGAAAATTGCGCTGAAAGCAAAGGAAGAAGGTGCTACGTTTGTTTTGACCAACGCGCCTATCGCGATGCGCATGGGTGCTATCAACGACCTGGCCAAGCAATGCGAAGCAGAGATTATCCCCGCTGATGCCACTTCCCTGGAAGATATCGAAAACCTTTTCACCAAATCGACCGAGATCCTGGGTGGTAAGATCGACTTCGTACTGCATTCGATCGGCATGTCGCTCAATGTGCGTAAGGGAAAATCTTACGGCGATCTGAACTACGACTGGTTTCAGAAAGGCGTGGACATCTCCGCGCTTTCGCTGCACAAATTTTTGCAGGTGGCCGAAAAACTCGACGCGATCAACGATTGGGGATCGGTTGTGGCATTATCCTACATCGCGGCCCAAAGAACTTATTCGTTTTACAGTGACATGGCGGAAGCGAAAGCCATGCTGGAAAGCATCGCACGCAGCTATGGCTACCGCTACGGAAAAGCTAAAAATGTACGTGTGAATACGATCTCTCAATCACCCACCAAAACGAAGGCGGGATCAGGCATTGAAGGATTTGACGCATTCTATGATTTTGCGGAAAAAATGAGCCCGCTAGGGAATGCATCGGCAGATGATTGTGCAAATTATGCGATCACGCTCTTCTCTGACCTGACGCGTTTCGTAACGATGCAGAACCTGTATCACGACGGTGGTTATTCTTCAACTGGTATTTCCGAAGAGCTGGTAACCATGATCCAGCAACAGCACCAGCAATAATATATATTTCCATATATAGAAAACCCTTCAAGGCACGCGTTTTGAAGGGTTTTCTTTTTGTATTAAAATAAATGCGCTGAGCATCCGTTTCGCGTTGTGTAATATTTGTGAACCAATTAGTTTCGCCAAATAATTTCAATGTATGAATCACCAGACCAATCACCCCCCTTTCAGCAAACTCAGGGAGCAGGTAAGCCGCCTGTTGCTCGCAGCCATGTTCCTCACTGTGTTTTCATGTGGAAGCGAAAAGGAGGCCGCTGAGGCCGTTCCGGATCCGCCGCTCTACACGCTGGTGTTTCTGGATAAAACACAAAGTGTGCACGTCGACAAGCAATATGTCAACCAGAAATACCGGCAGGCACTGACAGACATCGTTGAGAACAATATGAAGAACAAGGGCGATAAACTGGAAGTATACTTTATCCATGAAAATACGTCCAAGGCAAAGGCGCTCTCGCTGACAGTTCGCAGCGAAAAAGACAATCTTGAAGGTGTCAATGCAACTGACCGTGAGGGGATCGAGACGGCTTTTCAGCTGGCATTGCAGAAAGAAAAGGGCATTTACCTTCGTCAGCTGCTGACAAAACTTAATCAGCAGAACACAGGCTCGTCTAATCTGTCGACCGATATCTGGGCGAGTCTGCCCGTTATCGCCAAGGCGGGCGAAAGCGGTTCGGATGTAAAAGTGTATTATTTCAGTGATATGGTGGAAAGTGTAAAAGGTGCCGACCGTCGCGATTTTCACACCAATCCGCCTAAAAGTGACGCGGAAGCCGAGACCGACGCAAAAACAGATATTAAAAAACTGGAACGTTACGCGATCGGGTCTCCGCAGGTCACGATTGTATCGCCATTCGAGCCTACTGCTTCAAGTAAGGAAAACAATCCACATGTGACGCATTACTGGCAGACATTGTTCCAGGAACTGGGTGGGGTAAGTGTAGAAGAGCTTTAAGTATTACATTTATAGATTTTGAATGACTTTCAGAGGCTTTCAGATTCTCCTTGTCGTCGAAAATGGCGCGAATGGGAATCTGGAAGCCTTCGACGACGAAGCTCTTTACATCGCCGGCGGCAGATTTAAGGATCAGCTGATATTCCTTGCCGATCAGGTGACATTGTTGTAGAATTCCAGTCGTTTTTCCCTTTCTCAATCAGGCGCGACCTTTACCTCCTCCATGGGAAGATATGCGTCCGGCACATTCATGATTTCGGGAAAAATACGGTTACTCATGTCAAAAGTGGCGTTTCCAAATTAATAAAGTTTAGAGGTAAATAATAGGCCAGGAATGCTTTACCCAGCCCAGTTCTCCCGATCCAGACTCCGGTATTGAATCGCCTCTGCAAGGTGTTCGACCTTGATTTCGTCACTATCGGCCAGGTCGGCGATGGTGCGGGAAACTTTGAGAATGCGGTCGTAGGCCCTGGCCGATAAGCCGAGTCGTTCCATGGCTTTGCGCAGCAACATTTTGCCCGCATCACCGATCTCGCAAATCTGCTTTACCATTTCGGGAGTCATCATGGCATTGGAATAGATTTCCTTGTAATCCCTGAACCGGTCGGTCTGACGCTGACGTGCACAGATCACCCGTTCGCGGATCTGGCTGCTACTTTCCGATTTGCGGGTGGAAGATATCTGATCGAAAGACACCGGTGTTACTTCTACGTGCAGGTCAATACGGTCGAGCAACGGACCGCTGATTTTGTTGAGGTACTTCTGAACGACGCCCGGTCCGCAGACGCAATTCTTTTCGGGGTGATTATAGTAGCCGCACGGACAAGGATTCATACTCGCGATCAGCATAAAATTAGCGGGGAACTCTACCGACATTTTAGCCCGCGAAATGCTTACTTTCCTTTCTTCCAATGGCTGGCGCATTACTTCGAGGACCGTTCTTTTGAACTCCGGAAGCTCATCCAGAAAGAGGACTCCGTGGTGGGAAAGAGAAATTTCTCCGGGCTGCGGGTAGCTTCCGCCCCCCACTAGTGCTACGTCGCTGATGGAATGGTGTGGCGAACGGAATGGCCTGCGAGAAACCAATGTGGCCTGCTTACCCAGCTTACCCGCCACAGAATGAATTTTGGTTGTTTCCAATGCTTCGGGCAGGCTCAACGGCGGCAATATGCCCGGTATACGCTTGGCCAGCATTGTTTTTCCGGCTCCCGGCGGGCCAATCATAATGGCATTGTGGCCGCCCGCTGCCGCGATTTCCAGTGCCCGTTTGATGTTTTCCTGGCCCTGCACGTGTTCGAAATCGGCCTCATACTCGTTCTGAGTAGAGAAAAACAGATCGCGCGTGTCCACACGAAGCGGCTCGATATCCCGGGTGCCTTTGAAGAAGTCGATGGCGTCGCTTAATGTTTCGACGGGGATGATGTCGATATTGTTGACAATGGCGGCTTCATGCGCATTTTCGGAAGGGAGGACGATTCCTTTGAAACCCTGTTTCCGGACTTCGATGGCAATGGGCAGTACACCCCTGATGGGCCGCAGGATGCCGTCGAGCGACAATTCTCCCAGGATAATGTAGTCCTCGGTATTTCGCAGGCAGGTCAGCTGGTCCGAGCATTGTAAAGTGCACAATGCAATGGCGAGGTCGTAGGCCGAACCTTCCTTGCGGATATCTGCCGGTGCAAGGTTGACGACCAGCTTTTGCCGGGGCATCTTATAGCCGAAATGTTTGAGAGAGGCTTCAACGCGCTGTTGGCTTTCCTTTACCGCACTGTCGGCAAGACCAACCATGTAGAAACCGAGACCCTGGCCGACGTTTACTTCAATGGTAATGACAGTGGCGTCCACGCCAAACACGGCACTTCCATAGGTTTTGGCAAGCATAAGTGTGTGTTTTGAGTAAATAGAAAGATTTCCGGCAAAAATAGCAGAAAAAGGATAAACTGACCAATATTCTGAAATAGCTTGCTGATCAATGGATTGATGTCTATTTTGAAGTCTGGTAGTCCTTATATTCCTATGACCCGTTTTATCCTGACCCTTTTGCTTTCCGTGGCCTTATTCACCACGGGTGTATGCCAAAACAAACGCCGCCCGCTTAAAGGCAAGACCATTTGCATTGATCCGGGTCACGGCGGGACCGCACAGACCGACAGCTACCGGGTCGGCCCCGCGGGAGAACGCGAAGAGTGGATCAACCTGCGTGTGGGATTGCTCTTGCAGAAAATGCTGGAAAAAAAAGGTGCAAAAGTGCTGATCACACGGACAGAAGATAAGCAAGTGCCACTACCAGACCGCGCGAAATTGGCTGTGGACCATAAAGCCGACCTGTTTGTCTCGATCCACCATAATGCAACCGCAGATTCATCAGTCAATTTCCCGATCATCTATTTTCATGGAAATATGTCGGAGAATGTCGCGAGTGTGGACTTTGGTAAAGAGCTTGCAACGAGGTTGGCGAAATCTCTTCACCGCCCTAATACGCCGGTCTCGCTCGTATCGGATTTTACGATTTTCGCGGACGCGGGCGCATCTGTGCTACGTAATACGTACGGAATCCCGGCGGTGCTCGCAGAAGCGTCTTTTTTTACCAATCCTTCGGAAGAGCAGCGGTTGAAACAGCCCGACCACAATATTCAGGAAGCGACGGCCTATACAGAAGCGATCATCGCGTTCTTTGCCAAACCGGTTGCCGCTATTGTTGCTAAAAATTCAAAGGTGCCCGTTATTCCTGCTTTTAAGGTTTTCCAGGAAGCGGAGCGCATGACGCCCATTGCCCGACGTTGGCGGCAGGATTTTGAAGAGGGCAAAGTATTTATGATGAAGAAGGATACCGCACTGCTCAGGGAATCCTATGAACTTTTCACGCGCTCGGCGCGCTCATTTCCGGATTCTTATGTGGCCGGGCAATGCCATCAGAGCCGGTGCGTGCTGCTGAGGAAGCTGGGCAAGGCGGTGCAGGCCGGGCAGGAAGACCAGCGTTTTCGCGAATATTATGTGCAGGTCTCCGGACAGCCCATTGTGCGTTAATGAACTTGCTTGGCCGTTTCTGAACAAAAAATCAAATTTCATTATATGTAATTAATTGATATATAAATATCTTTCAGCTTGGCATGATTATTTTATCTACAAAAGTGAAATATATAAACTAATGAAGCGCAATTATCTCGGGGAATTTGAAGAGCTGGTGCTACTGACCGTTGCCGTGCTGAAAGACAAAGCCTATGGCGTAGCGATTGCTGATGAATTGCAGGCTCAGACGGGTCGTTCGGCCAATATCAGTGCCGTGCATGCGGCATTGCACCGCTTGGAGGAAAAAGGAATGCTCGCCTCGCATTTGGGCGATGCAACGGCCGAGCGCGGGGGCAGGCGGAAACGTCTTTTTGTGGTAACAGTCCTGGGTAGCACCACGTTATCGGAAATCAAAGAAATGCGAAACAGGCTTTGGGATGCCATAGCTCCCGGTGCATTAATCCCCGCTATATGAGCCCCTCCTATCCTCCACGTTGGGCCGATGGCCTGCTTCGGTTGCTATGCACGCCACATTTGCTCGAAGAGATCCAGGGCGATCTTTATGAGCGCTACTATGACGATCTGGCCGCATTAGGCCGGAAAGAGGCGGGTCGGCGGTATACCTGGAATGTGATCGGCTTTATCCGCCTGCGCTTCGGCTTTGATCGTGCTGGCTGGTCGAATGTATTGAAGAATCGTACTGAATCGAATTCCACAACCAGATATGCGGCTATGCTTGACAACTATTTCAAAATCTCCTTGCGTAATTTGTGGCGCAATCGCACGACCAGCGCGGTCAGTATCCTTGGATTATCCGTTGGTCTGGCAAGCGGGCTGGTCATTTTCCTGCTGGTTGGCTACCTGTTCAGTTTCAATCGTTATCATGCCAAGGCGGACCGTATTTATTGGGTTGTTACCGACATCCTGAAAGATAAATCGCAGCCTACGGATGTCACACCCAGGCCTTTGGGGCAGGTTTTGAGGGACCAATATCCGTTCGTGGAAAGTGCTGTGCGGCTGAATAACCTTTTCGGAACGGTGATCGGAGTTCCTGATGGGAAGGGAAGTATGGCCAAAAAATTTGAAGAATCCCGTAATATCTGTTTTACCGAACCCGAATATTTTAAGGTTTTTGATTCCCGATGGGTATCCGGCAATCTCCAAAACGCTTTGAGCGCGCCAAATACCGTGGTATTATCACGGGAATACGCACGCAAATATTTTGGAACAGAACAGGTGAACGGCAGGATATTGCGTTTGGACAATAAGACTGATTTAACTGTAACGGGGGTCATTGAAAACCCGCCTTCCAACACGCAACTACGCTATGACATACTGATTTCCTATGCAACTCTACCTGGTCTTCGGGGTGAGCCCGATATGATGCAAACGTGGGGCCCGCCTACCACGATGTGCTGGGTCGCGTTGAAAGAGGGGGCAAGTCTATCACAGCTCGAAAGTAGCCTCACAGCTATCACACGTAAGCATTACAGCACTAAGGAAGCCGGGTTATATCGGTTCAGGACGATCCCGCTGGGCGAGATGTTCCATACACCCGGCTATGGCCCGGCACCCCGTCCGATCCTGTATGCGCTGATCGTGGTCGGGATATTTCTGGTGATAGCGGCCTGCGTGAACTTTGTGAACCTTTCCACCGCTCAGGCGATCCGAAGGGCGAAGGAAGTAGGTGTGCGCAAAACCATGGGCAGTTCGCGGAGGCAACTGATTAGCCAGTTTATGCTGGAAACTGCATTGCTTTGCGGTACTGCATTCGTAATCGCATTGGTGCTCACGCAATTAAACCTTCCGATGTTGAACGGGGCTCTGTGGATGCTGCGGGCTGATATTTCAGTCCTGGATCTATTAAATTCTAAGGCATTGCTTTGGTTTGGCGGCCTGGTGCTCGGGGTCATTTTGCTCGCGGGGCTTTACCCGTCGGCGATATTGGCCCGGTTCAATCCGGTTGTTGCATTGAAAGGTAAGCCCGGGAATCAAAAGACAGGAAGGTTTTCGGTCCGGAAAAGCCTGGTCGTTGTGCAGTTTTTTATTACGCAGCTTTTCATTATCGGGGTTGTCGTAATGTCAGCTCAGGTACAGCATTTGAAAACAGCTAATCCTGGATTTGATAAAGACACTATCCTAATGGTGAATGTCCCCGGCGGCAGCGGGGTGAGGCAAAATACCTGGGTCAATGAGCTGAATATGATGCCTGGCGTGCGCTCGGTGTCGCTCGGGGCCGAACCACCCATGTCGCAAATGGATACGGACGAGTCATTTGTATTCAACCATCGGGCCGAGAAAGAGGTGTTCCAGGTCCGCGTGCGCATTGGGGATAGCCATTATCTTCCTGTTTTCGGGTTGAAATTACTCGCCGGACGCAATTTCGAATCAACGGATACTTCACGACGGGAGGCGTTGGTAAATGAGGCGATGCTCCGACAGCTGGGAATCAGCAATCCTGCGGATATTCTGGATAAAAGCATTCGCCTGTGGGACCGAGAGCGCAACATTGTCGGGGTTGTCCGGAATTTCAATCTCGATCCGCTGACTGCCGCTACGCAACCGGCCGCTATTGTGAACGAAGCGACTGCCTATACGATGGCGGCCGTAAAGCTGCAAACCGGAGATATGCATACGGTATTGCCCCACATTGAAAAGGCCTGGAACAAAATGTTCCCGGAGGCCGTATACAACGCGGCCTTTCTGAACGACAAAATCAGCGACTTTTACGCGACAGAACATATCCTGCTCGGGTTGATCCAGGTATTTTCGATAATCGCGGTATTGATCGGGTGCCTGGGTTTGTACGGTCTTGTTACATTTATGGCCGAATCACGCTCGAAAGAGATCGGTGTGCGTAAAGTACTGGGTGCGACGCAACAGCAGGTGTTATGGATTTTCGGAAAAGAATTCAGCCGGCTGTTGATTACAGGTTTCGTTTTTGCGGCTCCTCTGGGCTGGTTTATCATGAAAAACTGGCTGCAAAGATATGCCTGGAAAATCGATCTCGGCTGGTGGATTTTCGCATTGACCGCCGGCCTCGTCGCCCTGGTTACCGGCCTTACAATTTCCTTTCAATCCATCCGCGCAGCACGAACGAATCCGGTTACCAGCCTGCGCAGTGAATGAGTTGAGGTACCTGCCTATTCAACCACGGCGGACACGCAAATGTAGGTAGGGATAATGCCCGTGGCGCGTATCCTTACCTCCGCATCTTCCGCCTGCGTGTTACCTGTCAAAACCAAGGCTGTATCGAGTCCGAACTTGTTGCCGCCGAGGATGTCGGTATGTAGGGTGTCACCTACCATCAAAATGTCCTTTTTGCTCACATTAGGATAGTTTTTGATGTGCTGATAGGCAAAAATAAACATCTGGGGGTCGGGTTTTCCAAAGCGGATGAACTGCCGGCCGATCGTATCCTCGATCATCTTCGCCAGTGCCCCTACCGCAATGGATAAGCGGCTCTTGGATGCCGGATAAGTCTTGTCGGTATTGGCAACGATCACCGGGATGTTGCGCTTCCGGAGCAGGTTCAGGGTTTTGGTCAGATCTGTATTCCAGTCGAAGCCCTCATCGTCCAGAAACACCAGCGCGTTGATATCATTCACTGCATTGAGGTCGAGCTGCCGGATGGAAAGTGTCTTAATGTCGGATGTTTCAATGTAATGCGCCGAGTTTTCGGTACCCAGATAAGCAACAACCCCTTTCCTTACTTTCAGGTCAAGGTACTCGCGGGCCAGCATCCCTGATGATATGATCCGGTCGGGCGTGACGTCGTGGATACCGAGGTTCACATAGCTCTGGGCCAGTTGTTCAGGGCTGCGGGAGGCATCGTTGGTCACTACATAAAAGTCCTTGCCATGGTCCCGCAGGTACGCAAATGTATTTTCAATACCCGGAATGAGGCCATTGTACGTTTTCAGCACGCCGAATGCGTCAAAGAAGATGACTTCGTATTTCGAGATGACGGACTTAAAATTATCGAGGATCATACAGTTGGTGTCTTGGAGTGAACTGGGTAAAAGAGGGAAACCTATATTTTCAAAGCACGAAGTATCTTGTCGGCATCGAAACCTTCAATGGACGGGAAATACAGTTCATAAGCTTCGCGCTGCAATTTTGTGCAATACGAGCGGTGGAAGAAGTATTTACCATATTTGATTACATAATTCAGGATAAAAAAGCGGTAAGCTTCCTTCATGAACAGCACTTCCTTTTCGGTCAATGGATACACTTTATGATATTCCTGGAGAAAGATGATAAACCGGTCTTCCATCAATGGTCCGATGAGGTAACTGAACACTGTCCGGTCACCGACATTGGAGCAAACCCGGCTGAAAAAATAGAAATCCATCACGCGCGACGAAACCCGGAACCAGTCATAATCCCATCGTGAAAACAATTTCATATCGTCGGTTACGGAGAAATTCCCGATGTTCCAGTCCACAAAAACGGGCATCAGGTCAAAAGAGCTGACGTTGAGGCGCTGGATATTCTTCATGAAAATATCGCATTGTTTTTTGAGAATACTGATATAGCCCCGGTGCTCGTACTGGCCGGTATCGGTTTCCAGGATATCGAGTAAATGCTGGATATCGGTCCGAAGGTTTTTGGACGATTTCGGGATCGACCGGCTAGCGCGGAAACACGCCTGGTGGAATTTGGCGGACTCGGTGCCGAGCTTGCGGATATGCTCTTCATCCAGCCGCCGCGGCATCCGGTTCATAGCCCGGATCGGGTTATAAAAAACCACCCACGTGTCTACAAAGTCTTCCTGGTACCGATAAGTATAGACCTGGTTGTTTTTGACAAGTGATTTGGCCAGGACATTCTCGAAAGGGTATAACAAGTTATTGGAAAGGGCCTGGATGATCCGGTGGTCCTCCTTAAAGTGTTCATATTTACCGAAGTACGAAAGCTTGGCCACCACCTTGTCGTCGTTATCCAGCGTGACGCGGAAAACGTGATTGGTCGAAACTTTGGCACTGATATCCTCCACAAATTTGACGCCGATCGAATTATCGAACCCTGCCCAGGCTTTCCGGATAATTTCGGGATAATCTTTTAAACGCATTCCTGATCTCGCATTAGGCTTTACGGATGTCGATATAACGCTCCGGAGAGTTATTAAATGGCTCCAAAGGTAGCAAACTAGCCGGAGCAGAATAGCTTGACCGTAAGGATTGAATAAAAAAATAATCCCATAATTTTGCAAAAACTTACTTTTCAGATCTTGTTTTACTATTTCTCGCGTTTCCTGGTTCGTCTGGCGCTGCCCATTTATTTAAGAAAGCTTTGCGTCGCCAACTTTGACAAATTACCGAAAGGGACACCTTTACTCCTCGCCTCCAATCACCCCGATTCTTTCTTCGATGCCGTCGTGATCGGCTCGGTGCTGGAACAACCCATTCACACGCTCACGCGGGGAGATGTTTTCAGAAAAAAAGCTGCGGCTTTCTGGCTGCGACAAATTAATCTGATACCGGTTTTTCGCGGTTCAGAAGGTAGGCAATATGTTAAAAATCACGATGTTACTTCGCAAGAAAGTCACGATGCCCTGAAACAGGGCGATGCCGTGGTGGTATTTTCCGAAGGTATTTGTGTAAATGAATGGAGGCTGCGCCCGCTCGGGAAAGGTACCGCCCGGATGGCGTATAAAATCTGGTATGGCGACGATGCCCTGCAAAGCATGAAGGTGATCCCGACCGGTCTGAACTACGAAAACTTCCGCGGCCCGGGTAAACGCGTTTCGCTGAACTTCGGCGAGGCCATTGCCGCGGAAGACATTCAAATCAGCCCGCAGGAATACGAAAAGTGGCTCCGGGAATTCAACGAAATCCTCGACCGTAAAATGAACGCGGAGATTCTGACTATTCCCGACGACCTACCCAGGGCAGAGCGCGAGCAGCAGCTGAATGCATTTTTCGATCAATGTGCAACCAGGAAGAAGAAAACCAACCCGCTGTTCGCCGTCATCGGCTGGGTCGGCCGGACCATTCACTGGCCGTTATATTCCTTTTTCGAAAAAAAGGCAGCCAAACTCACTGCGGGCTCGGTTTTTTACGATTCCGTGCTGTTTGGCATGCTCATGTACCTGTATCCGGTAATCATCGGACTCATTTCCATTATAGTAGCCGCATTCGCAGGCTGGGCAGTTGGATTGGGTTTGTTTGCCAGCTTGCCGCTGCTGGCCTGGGTGGGGAGTAAGTATTAAAGAAACAAGCTATTTGGCGACGATGTTAAGGATTAATTCAGGGATCGGATAACGCTTGGTTCTATTGCCCTAGCAATCATTAGCCATGTAATTTTGCATTTGACTTACAAATTTACATGGTTAATGATTGTACTAAGGCAAGGAAAGATTTGTACTATTTGTCTTTCACCTTTCCCAGCCCCATTGCCTTCAACATCCAGTTCGGCAAAGGCTTCCTGAGCCCGCGTTTTTGCAGATCCATAAACCAGCCGAGCTTTTTCAGAATGGGTACTTTATGTGTTTCCACGAGTTCTATCAGTGTTCCGTCCGGATCTTCGAGGTACGCGAAACGACCCGCGGCATTCTCCATACCAAATGAACTCTCGCTGTCGACGGTGAATGGGTAACCTTGCGCCTGGAGTTTAGTTTTCAAAGTGTCCATATCCAGCGTGTCGAAGCAAAGGTGAATGTAACCGCAATCGCCCCAGTAGCGGTTTTCGAATATCTTTTTAGGCGTGCGGTCGTGGGCTTGTACGAGTTCGATCTGCACGTCTCCCAGCAGGCGGCTGAATGCACCGTCAGGGGTGAAGTTTTTGCGGAGGAGCATTCTGCGGAAGCGCTGACCGGGAATGGAAGCGGGCAGGTCTTCGAAAACGCCGGTTTTATCATATACCACATTGAGCGGTTGCAGCAGGTTTTGGTAGAAAACAGCTGCCTTATCGATATCGGAAACACCGATCACGACGCCGGCCACGCCGCCGACGTTTTTGCCTTTAGTTTGGAACCAGGTAGCGTCACTGGTGATCTGAAACAGGTTGCCGTAAGGGTCGGTTCCCCAGAAGCCCTCTCCTTCGGGAAGCTGCACGAGCGGCCCGGTGGCTTCTTTGGAATGGCTCTTGACCCATTCATGTGCCTTTTTTACATCGGGTGCCTTGAAACGGATCGCGTTAATGCCCAGATCTCCTATTTCGGGTTTGAAATTGGCGGGTTGCGAAGTACGGCTGGTGAACGACCATATTTCCAGCCCGCCGCCGCCGGCCATATTGATGGCAAGCAGGGCGTGCCGCGATTGTACTTTTCCACCGGTATAGGGTGTCATCAGCGGGGCTTCCGCTTTTTCATCAAAGACGGGGACGTCGAAACCCAGCACCTGCCGGTACCATTTCCAGGTATCGGGTACATTCTGGCAACCAATTCCTACCTGTTGAATTCCAGAGATCAGCGGAGCACTCATTTGTTGAGATTGTATTAAGATAAAGGTGGATAACTTTAAGAAGCGGCAATTTTACAAAATAAATAGCAAACCAACCGTTGCACAGGCATTTGAACCGGAAATGTGAACCGGTGAAAAAATTCTCGGGATACAAAATCTAAATGATTATTTGATAAGCATAATAATTCTTATCTTTAAAATGGTTTTTCAAAATTTTATTTTAGAAAGCTGGAAATCAACGCATCCATTTGGTTGCACTCATCGTATGTGTGATGAGCCCGTCTCAATGATAGTCTAAATGAATCAGTCAGTAGTAATTGCGCCGATAAGCGAGAGCTTACCGGATTTTTTGAGTTCATCGCAGTATTCAAAAGTTATAGTAGTAGCCGATAGCAATACAAAAAGGCATTGTTATCCTCTTTTAAAGGCCATTTTACCAAAACATAATGTAGTAACCGTTCCGAGTGGCGAGGCACACAAGACATTGGCAACCTGTGAAAAGATCTGGGAAGCTATGACCAGGGAAGAGCTGGACAGACATGCGCTGGTCATCAATGTGGGGGGAGGAGTGATAGGGGATATGGGCGGCTTTTGCGCGGCGGTTTACAAACGTGGAATAGATTTTATACAAGTCCCGACGACTTTGCTTTCACAGGTCGATGCGAGTGTAGGTGGAAAATTGGGGATTGATTTCCAGGGTTTTAAGAACCATCTTGGTGTTTTCAACATTCCGAAAAGTGTGCTCATCGATCCGGTTTTTTTAAAGACATTGCCGGAACGAGAAATACGATCGGGATTTGCAGAAATTATCAAGCATTGCCTGATCGCTGATGGTGCTAAGTGGGAGGAAATCAGGCAGAAAGATTTTGAAAATCAGAACTGGCAGGATCTCATCGCTCATTCTGTGAAAATCAAGCAGCAGGTGGTGAATCAGGATCCGACGGAAAAGGGGTTACGGAAGATATTGAACTTCGGGCACACCCTCGGACATGCGGTCGAGACGTGTTTCTTGAACAAAGCAGCCAATCAACGGCTTTTCCACGGAGAGGCGATCGCGGTGGGTATGATTATGGAAGCGTACCTGTCGTTCGAACGGAAAATGATCGATCAGCAGATGCTGACTGATATTGAAGAGTTCTTGTTCGCGACTTATGGCAAGGTGAAGATCAAACCCGAAGATGTGGAAGAGATCATTGGCTTGACAAGACAGGACAAGAAGAACAGAGGAAAGGAAATCAGGTTTTCATTGCTGAAAGGAGCCGGGCAATGTGCCTTTGATATCGTAGTAACGGCATCCGAAATGCGTAAATCAATAGCTTATTATTTGGGATAGGTTTTCAGGCAGCATAAGCTATTGGTAGTGTAAGGAGCGTATTCGATACTTCTTGATATATTTTTATTCACAACCTGACAAATTAAATGCTTATGCTGAGGTCTATTTCAATTTATGCCGCTTTACTTCTTGTAATCGTGATTGCAGGGTGCTCCAGTGGCCGGAAAGTGTTTGTGGAGCATGATTACAGCTACGAAACCAACTTTAAAGATTACTCTTCCTATACGTTTCTGGAATGTGAGAGGGATACCAATAATCTTTGCACAGAAATTTATGAGGCGATTCGTCGTCAGATGCAGGTAAGAGGCTACAAACTGACCGCGGAGAAGCCTACCCTGCTGGTCAATTATGGTATTTTCTATGATAACCTGCGTTATCAGGGATACATGCAGCCGGTGATCAAGAACTGGGTGGACACGGAGAATGAGGGATTCCGCTACGAGCCGATCAAATATGCACTTGACAAAGGTACGTTGATCGTCTCGCTGATCGACGCAGAGAGCGATCAGGTGGTGTGGAGAGGGTATGCGTCCGGGATTTTCAAAGGAACGGAAGGGTCTAATAACCATTACCGTAGTGTAGTAAGGCGCATTTTTGACCAGTATCCGCTTTTCGCGAAGGGGTATGACCCACGGAGATATAGCGAACAGGTTGGGCGATAATAAGCATAAGTCATACCGGTGTTATTCATTGTCAACGCGCACTGGCTACGGCAGTTGGTGATAACACCAACTATGGCTCAATGAGCTATTCAAACTACTGGCCCGGAAATCATCCCATGCGGATGGCTTCCGGGCTTTTTTATTTCAAACACGCCTGGTTAAGTACTACTTTGTAAGCCCGGCGTCGTCGGAGGCGCCCAGTGCCAAAGCGCCCCAATCGAGATTTTCGCGGCCTTTGGCAAGCCCGGAAATGAACCGGTTTTTGATAATATCGGCGAAAGGCATTGGTGCGTTCACATCCAAGGCGGTTTGAAGGGTCAGGTTAATGTCTTTCAGGCCGAGCGGAAAACGGAATGCAACCGGCTCGTATGCATGCTGGGCAACGATCTTGCCATAATTTTGAAAAATAGGTGCTGCGAACAGCGTCGAGGTCAGCATTTCATAGATGCTCTGGCGGGAGATCCCGTTCTTTTCAGCCATTGTGAATGCCTCTCCCATCATCTCAAGGCTACAAGCAATCATGAAGTTGCCCGCAAGCTTGATCACGTTGGCGGCACCGGGGTCGTCTCCAAAATCAAAAACACCTTTTACAAAACTTTGCACGACAGGTTTCACGCGCTCTTTGGCCAATGCATTTCCGGAGAGGCATATATTCCCGATTTTAGCCCTCACGGCCTCGGGTCTCGCGAAGATAGGAGCCGCCACATAGTGTGCACCATACCAGTCATGTATCTGACTAAGCTGACGGGACGTTTCGGGGGAAATAGTGCTCATCGAAATATGTACGCCATCCTTTCCGAGCTTTTCTACCAGTTCCATGGAGAAAATTTCCTCCACGGCGGCATCGTCAGCCAGGACTGAGAATACCATTCCGCCAGGTATAATGGCCTCTATCGGCTCTTCCACGACCGTCGCTCCCAGTTTCAATAGAGGCTCTGCTTTTGAGGCGGTACGGTTCCATACGATCAGTTCAAAGCCGGCTTCAATCAGGGCCTCGGCAATGGGCATGCCGAGGTTTCCAAGACCGAGAAATGCAATTTTTTCAGACATACTCAAAGGTTTAGATTTTAAAAATCAGACTTGAATGACACCTACACTGAATGGTTTTTCAATGGGCGCCTGGTCCGCTGCGCGGATCCCTTCGGAAATGATCCGACGTGTTTCCACGGGGTCGATAATACCATCTACCCAAAGCCGCGCAGCGGCATAATACGGTGATAATTCCAGATTGTAGCGGTCGGTGATTTGGTTCAATAATTCTTTTTCGGCTTCCGGCGTGATAGTTTCACCTTTGGCTTTCAGGGTAGCAGTTTGAACTTGCAAAAGCGTCCGGGCAGCGGTTGCACCGCTCATGACCGCCATTTGTGCAGTCGGCCAGGCGAATATCAATCTGGGATCATAAGCTTTGCCGCACATTGCATAATTGCCCGCGCCGTAAGAATTTCCGATAATGAATGTAAACTTCGGTACCACCGAGTTGGCCACCGCATTGACCATCTTGGCACCGTCTTTAATAATGCCTCCCTGCTCTGCCCGGCTGCCAACCATGAAGCCGGTCACATCATGGAAAAATACGAGCGGGATCTTTTTCTGGTTGCAGTTCATAATGAAGCGGGCGGCTTTGTCCGCGGCTTCGGCGTAAATTACTCCGCCCATCTGCATTTCGCCTTTTCCCGATTTTACCATTTTACGCTGATTGGCTACGATGCCTACGGCCCAGCCGTCAATGCGGGCATAGGCACAGATCAGCGTTTTCCCGTAGTCGGGCTTGTACTCGTCCAGTTCTGACTTATCTGTAATGCATTCGAGAATGGGTAGAACGTCGTACGGTTTGAGTCGGTCGGCGGGCAAAAGGGAATAGATTTCTTCTGCCGCGCGATCGGGATTTTGTGCTGTTTTCCGATCGAAGCCTGCGGAGAGCGGTTTACCTATTTTGTCGATATGCCTTTTGATCGCATCCAGGCAGGATTTATCATCGGGAAATTTGTTGTCCGTCACGCCGGATATTTCGCAATGCATGGCGGCCCCCCCGAGCGATTCAGCATCGATATCTTCACCAATGGACGATTTGACCAGATAAGGTCCTGCAAGGAATACCGAGCCGGTCCCCTCGACAATGAACGCCTCGTCTGACATGATGGGCAGGTAGGCACCGCCCGCCACGCAAGCGCCCATAATGGCTGAAATCTGCACAATGCCCATCGCTGACATTTGTGCATTGTTCCTGAAAATACGCCCGAAATGCTCTTTGTCTGCAAAGACTTCCGCCTGCATGGGCAGGAACACTCCCGCGCTATCGACGAGATAAATAACAGGCAACCGGTTTTCCATTGCTATTTCCTGTGCCCGTAAGTTCTTTTTCGCGGCAATCGGAAACCAGGCTCCCGCCTTAACAGTCGCATCATTGGCGATAATCATGCATTGTTTGCCCGAAACATAGCCCATGCCGGCGATCACCCCACCCGAGGGGCACCCTCCTTCTTCTTCGTACATGCCATCGCCACCGAATGCGCCAATTTCAAGAAAGTAGGAACCTGGATCGGTGAGATAGCTTATCCGTTCGCGTGCTGTGAGTTTGCCTTTCTGGTGTTGTGCTTCTATTTTTTTTGTTCCTCCACCCAGTTTGACCTGCTCGTATTTCTGGTTCAGGATCCGGATGAGGTGTGGTAGACTTTCCTGGCTGGTCATGATGATGAAGAATGGTGTGAGTAATAAAATGGGCTTATTTCAAAAGTAAAAAGTCGTTCACCGGTAAGCAAACGACTTTGATATTATAATTCGAAAAATGAGCGGCCTGCGCCTTACTTAGCGGTGGTAGCTGTATCCAGTGGTGATTCCGAAGGCCCTTTATCTTTCTTGCCAAATACCGACACATTAATGTAGCGCCTCGGATGCTCCCGGAAATTGGTGAGCAGCTTGTTCATACTGATCATCGTGCGGTTGAGGTTGTTATACAAAGCCTCGTCTTTTACGAGCTTGCCAGCGGTTCCTTTGCCGGATTCTACGCCGGCAAGTAATGTATGCAACTCATTGATGGCACTTCTGGCAGCCTGAACCGTTTCTCCCAGTCGCAGCGCATTCAGGGAGTCCGCCAGCGTACCGGTTTTCGCCAGTAACGGTTTCAGTTCTTTTTCTGTCTCCACCAGCGAGGCCGAAAGTTTATTCAGGTTGCCGGTCAATGCAAGGAGGTTGGTCCTGTTTTCATTGAGCAAGCCTTGGAGGTTGCTACCCGTCTGATTGTAATTTCTGAGCACCTGGTTCAGAATAAGTCCCGTTTCCTGGAAGCCGCCGACGACGAGGTCAAGGTTTTTGATGAGCGAATCGGCATGTGAAACCAACGGCAAAGCTTTTTCCTGCAATACCGCTGAAATACCTGACTCTTTTTTGGAGACAAGCGTGTCACCGTCCTTCATCGGGGAGCCATTTCCCATGGTCAGATGGATCACTTTCCCGCCGAGCAGCCCGCCGTCTGCCAGTACCGCTGCTGTTCCCTGCGGAACTGCAATGCCCTTTTGCACGTCGATGGTTACCAGCAGCATGTTCTGACGGTTTTGGAGCAATTTGATTTCTTGCACGCGCCCAACGTTCAGGCCATTCAAAAGCACGGGATTAGACGCGGTCAGACCGTCGATATTGTCGTAAAGGACGTGGTACTTATAGGTTCTGGAAAAAACGTCGGAGCCTTTGAGGATGTGGAAGCCGAAATAGAGCATGACAATGGCAAGTAGTGCCATAATTCCGACTTTTGCTTCTCTTGATAATTTCATGGACTAAACATTTGACCTGCATGGTTGACTGGCAGGCGTAAGTGGTATCAAACTTTCAATAATGTCTTGCTAGCAGGTTTTCGGGGTTTAACACCAAAGTATCAAAAATTGTTTTGACAAATCAAAGCATTATGTGATCGGTTACTTAGCGGTCCATGTCTTTCTTGTAGGCCATAAAAGCCTGGTGAATGCACTTGGCGACCTCTTCCTGGCCGTCTTCCGAGCTCAGGTACTCTTCTTCATCTGGAGAGGAAAGGAAGCCTGTTTCGATCAGCACGCTGGGCATCGCACATCTCCAGAGTACCAGAAATCCAGCTTGTTTCACCCCACGGCTTTCACGTTCGGAAATCGACTGGAATTTTTTCTCGATCTGATCGGCCAGTCGAAGGCTGCTTGAAATAAATGCACTCTGGTAGTTGGCCAGCATAATGTGGGCCAGGGGTGAGTTGGGGTCGAAGCCCTTATATTTTTGTTTGTAGTTCGTTTCCTGCAAAATAACCGAGTTTTCGCGTTTCGCTACTTCGAGGTTGCCTTCTGTTTTGTGTAAACCCATCACATAGGTCTCGGTGCCATGCACGGTCCGTGACCGGGGGGTGGCATTGCAATGGATGGAAATGAAAAGATCCGCGTTGTTACGGTTGGCGAATGCCGAACGCTCGCCTAATTCTATGAATACATCTGTCGAGCGCGTATATAGTACCTTGACATCCGGCGTCTCTTCCTTGATCTTCTTTCCCAGGCCTAGCGCAACCGCCAATGCCACGTCTTTTTCCTTTGTGTATTTGCCTCTGGTTCCAGGGTCTTTGCCTCCGTGTCCTGCGTCAATGACTACTGTATTAACTTTGCTGCCCGATTTCGTAGTGGCCGGTTCCTGCTGAAAAACAAACGCTACGCTCGCCAGCAGAAAACTTGCTACAATTACTAATTTAAGAAGTTTTAACATTATTTTTTAATTGGGGCGTTACTCGAACGAGGTTTCTCTGCTAATTTTGAAATTCGTATGCAAAAATACTCTATTTGTTAGAACTGAAAAGAAAGGCGATTATTATATCGTCGGTAGTTGCGGCGTTTCTCTTGTTCAGCACTGTGGCATGTGTGCAGCAACGATCCAAGGGGTCCGGGAAAAATCAGAGTAAGCTCAAAAGTTCTGCTTCTGCGAAACAATCAGCGGATTCCCTTCTTACAGTGCAAAAACGAGCCGGCGCAGATACATCTGCCGCAGGCCGGTCCGGTGTGCCTGGGACAGTGGCAAAGGGCGATACGACGCTGGCGGGCAAAGGACTGGCAGCCGATTCCACGGCGACAGATTCCCTCTCAAATCCCGACGACCTTCAGAACACCGTCGAATATACGGCCGAGGACTCGACAATCATGGACGCAGTTCTCAAGCAGGTGCATTTGTATGGGAATGCGGAGGTCAATTACGGTACGATCAATCTCAAAGCGAGCTATATCAGGCTGAATTGGGTTACCAATGAAGTTTACGCCGTAGGTACCTATGATTCTACTGCGAAAAAGATGGCTGGCGAACCCATTTTCCAGGATGGTCCGGAGACTTATAATACCAAGGAAATTCGCTATAATTTCAAATCCAAAAAGGCGCTGATCCAGGGCATTGTGACCCAGGAAGGCGATGGGAACATACGCGGGGAGAAAGTGAAAAAGGATGCCGACGGCAACTTCTACATCAGGCATTCGATATATACGACCTGTAACCTTACCCATCCGCATTATTACATCAATGCGCCAAAAATCAAGATGGTGAATAAGAAGCAGGTCATTTCGGGGCCGTTCAACCTCGTGATCAGCGACGTGCCCTTGCCTATTGCATTACCTTTCGGTTTTTTCCCTTTTCCTAAAAAGAAAGAAAACGGCACGAGCGGCGTCATTTTCCCCACCTATGGGGAGGAGCCGAACGGACGTGGTTTTTACCTCCGGGAAGGCGGATACTATTTTGCCATCAGTGAGTATATCAACGCCACTGTGACCGGGCAGATTTATTCCAATGGGAGCTGGGGTTTGGGTGTTACATCGGCCTATATTAAACGTTACCAATATTCGGGTAACCTCTCACTCCGGTTCAATAAGAACAAATCAAGTGATGAGGTCGATAAGCTGTTTAAACGTGGAGCAACAAACGATTTTGCCATTCTGTGGTCTCACGCACCGAAGGCGCGAGGCAACTCCACATTCTCCGCAAACGTTAACATAAGCAGCAACAGTTACAATCAGCTTCAGGAATTCGATGTAACGAAATATACCTCGAACGTTGCCAGTTCATCTGTCCAATATAACCGCACATTCGGACAATACATGAGGGCCGCTGCCAGCTTGCGTGTGAACCAGAACTTCGGCCAGAAAGTGCCGGGTAAGGAGCTCAGGCAGAATGGGAAAACCAATGCCTCGACCGATTTTAGTTTTGGGGTGAATCAGATCGCTCCCTTTGCAATGAAGGGAGGACGTGGCCGATGGTATGAAAGTTTCAGGTTAGGGATGGATTTCAGTGGGAATTACACTCTTACCAACTCCCTGACCGCCGTTGATACCTCTTACAGCCGGCTCGGGTTTGTACTGACAAACAATGTGGATACAAGTCGCGTAAATAAGACGAAAGTAGTGCCTTTCAATCTGAACAACCTTCCGGACATGTTGAAGGATGCCCAGTTTACAGGCCGGTACAGTATCCCTATTTCACTGCCTAATTTCAAGCTTTTGCGCTTTGTGAACGTCACGCCAAGTGTGTCGTTGTCCGGAGAAGTGTTTACCAAACAGTATAAGTATACCTGGTTGGGCGCGGATAGTATCCGGATCGATACGGTTAAAAAAGTGGGGACGGAATACTCCTACAATTTCGGGGCAGGAATGAACACCCGTTTCTACGGAACTTTTTTCTTTGGAGGAAAGCGGCTGGAGGCGATCCGGCATACGGTAATTCCTTCGGTGTCATTCACTTACACGCCTGATTTTACCGGGGAGGCATTTGGTTTCTACGACCGGTTCCAGATCGTGGACCGGACAGGGAATGTTCGTGATCTTTCGCTTTCGCGATTCCGGGGAATAGGTTCAGGTTTGGGTAACGGACGAGCGTCGAGCGTGATCTCATTCAGTTTGAACAACTCGTTCGAAATGAAGCTGAAGACCAAGAGCGATACGGCGGCTGCCCAGTTTGAAAAAGTGTCGTTGCTGGATAACCTCAGCCTGGGCGGAAGCTACAACCTGCTGGCGGATTCACTGAACCTGTCCAATATTACGGTCAACGCCAACGCGAGGATAGGGCGCAACCTGAACCTGAACTTTAACATGAACCTCGACCCCTATACCTACCAGGCAAATCCGAATATTGTAGGCAATCAGGTGGGGACGAAGGTCAACAGATATGCGATTACCAGCGGCCAGGGATTAGCCAATTTGCAAAACCTGGGTTTTACATTGGGCACCAGTTTTTCTCCAAAAGGTAGTTCGTCCAATAACAATAATAACGCGAATACCAAACCCAATCCGAACGATCCGAACGCGGCCACCAAGGAGGAAGTGAAGGAATTTGTCAAACAGAACCCGGACCTTTATGTGGATTTCAATATACCCTGGAACCTTTCGCTGAACTACAACTTCGGCTTAACGAAACCCGGATTATCAAAAGCAACGCTTATTCAGGCGGTGCAGGCGACGGGTGACCTGAGCTTGTCCAAGAACTTTAAGATCAGCGTCAGCAGCGGTTTTGATTTCACGGCATTTCAACCTACTATCACCCAGCTCACATTGTACAGGGACCTGCATTGCTGGGACATGAGTTTCAGCTGGACGCCTTTCGCGGGCAGCGCTTCCCGTGTGAGCAATTACAGCTTTACGTTGAAAGTGAAGTCGGCGATCCTGCAAGACCTGAAAGTGACACGCCGTCGGTCATTCTACGACAGATCGGCTTATTGATCTTTTAACGACATCAACAAAAATGGCCGCCCCATCCGGAACGGCCATTTTTGTTGATGTCGAGAAGCTGATGCTTACTTAGACGCAGGTTTAGCAGCCTTTGGAACCACCTCTCCATTCAGGTAAAGAGTGATCGAACCGCCTTCGGTGTTGCTGAAAACAGTTACAGGCTTGTTGAACGGACCTGCCGCAGCAGCATTAAAAGTAGCTTTTACGGTTCCGGTTTTACCAGGAAGAACAGGATCTTTCGACCATACGGGCGTGGTACATCCGCAGGAAACAGTTACGTTAGAAAGAATCACCGGGTCAGTACCTGTGTTGGTAAATGTGAATTCATGGGTAACAGGAGTTCCTTGTGGTACTTTACCGAATTTGTGTGTTTCTTCTTTGAATTTCAAAACACCTTTCTGAGCGAAACTTACAGTGGTCAGGCCGAGCATTAGAATCAGCGCTGAAAAGAATACTTTCATAGTCGTGACTATACTTTAAGTGGTGAAAACTTGATTGTTAAACAAGATTAATGCTAAAAAGTTAAATATAACAATCATTAACCAATATTAACAATGGATTTTCAAAAGTGCGGGCAGACCGCCGGGGGTATTATTTTCCTGCATAATTTTGGCTTGCATTCAAAAAAACGTAATTTAACTTACGGATTAAAACCCGTGATTTTCGCTTATGCTTCAAAATGATAGTTTGACCGGTTCCAGTGTTTTAAGTAAAGAAGATATTATCGACGACTACCGCCTCGCATGTGAAAGTCGTCAGGTAAGCTTGCTGGGGAGGAAGGATACAATGGGAGGCCGTTCGAAATTCGGTATTTTTGGAGATGGTAAAGAAGTAGCTCAGATTGCACTTTCGAAAGTTTTCAGGCCTGGTGATTTTCGCTCCGGATATTATCGGGACCAGACCATCGAAGCTGCTGTCGGGAACCTCTCCTGGCAGCAATTTTTTGCCCAAATGTATGCTCACGCAGATCTGGAACACGAACCCAACACTGGGGGAAGATCCATGAATGGACACTTTTCAACTCGCTGGGTCGACGAGAATGGGCAGTGGCTGGATCAGACAAAATTGTATAATTCCGTTTGTGATATTTCTTCTACCGCAGGACAGATTCCACGAGCGGTGGGGCTGGCCTATGCCTCCAAGCTGTACCGGGAAAATCCTGACCTGCACGACATGACTCGCTTCTCCCGTGAGGGCGATGAGGTGGTATTTGCGACCATCGGCGATGCATCTACTTCACAGGGGATGTTCTGGGAGGCCATGAATGCAAGCGGAGTATTGCAGATCCCAATGATAGTCTCGGTTTGGGATGACGGATATGGTATCTCGGTACCTGTGGAATATCAAACGACCAAATCGAGCATTTCGAAAGCACTTGCCGGGTTGCAGCGCAATGAGGATGGTGACGGTATCGAGATTATGGCTGTCAATGGCTGGGATTATCCGGCGTTGGTAGAAACATATCAGCGGGCAGCCAAAGTAAGCCGTGAGGAGCATGTGCCGGTGCTGGTACATGTTATGGAACTGACTCAACCACAGGGTCATTCAACTTCCGGGTCGCATGAACGCTACAAGTCGAAATCGAGACTGAACTGGGAGCATGAGCACGATTGTAATATCCGGTTCAGGGATTGGATATTGAGAAATGGCTATGCGACGGACGAAGAGCTCGAGCATATAGAAAAGGAAGCGAAAGAAACGGCGCACGCGGCGCGCAATCAAGCGTGGCAGGCATACCGTAAAGAGCTGGACAAAGAATATCTCGAAACGATTCAGCTTTTGCAGGATGCCGGAAAGGCGAGCTCTTTTTCAAACGATATCAGCAATGTTGTCCTTGAGCTTTCCAAAACTTACCTGCCTGTGCGCCGTGATATGCTGGCGAGCGTTCGGAAGGTTCTGCGGATCATCGGAAAAGAAGAAAATCCGTACAAACGCGAGATTCAGGAATTCCTGAAAGTGAATCTGGATGCCAACAAAGCACGTTTCAATTCGCATTTATATAGTGAAACGGCAGAATCTCCGATGCATGTCCAGGCGATTAACCCCATATTTTCCGAGGATAGCCCAACAGTGGACGGACGCGAGGTGATCCGTCAATATTTTGACGCGTTGTTTGAACGTGATAACAGAGTTGTTGCACTTGGCGAGGATATTGGCCGGATCGGTGATGTGAATCAGGGCTTTGCCGGACTACAGGATAAATTCGGGGAAATCAGGATCACTGACACCGGCATACGGGAAACAACGATCATTGGTCAGGGAATTGGCATGGCGATGCGGGGACTAAGGCCTATCGTTGAAATACAATACTTCGACTACATTTATTATGCACTAGCAACGCTGACCGACGACCTTGCGTCGCTGCGTTACAGGACGGCCGGCGGACAGAAGGCCCCTTTAATTATCAGGACAAGAGGGCATCGGCTGGAAGGAATATGGCATTCGGGATCCCCCATAGGAACGATGTTGAGCAGCTTGCGTGGATTACATGTGATTGTCCCCCGGAATTTTACGCAGGCTGCCGGATTTTATAATACACTGATGCAAGGAGACGATCCCGCATTGATCATAGAGCCACTGAATTCCTATCGTCAGAAAGAAATTCTGCCTGATAATGTGGGTGAATATTGCATCCCTTTGGGGCAACCTGAAATTATTAGAGAAGGAAGTGACCTTACAATCGTTACTTATGGCTCGATGTGTCGTATAGTAATGGAGGCCGCTTCTCAATTGCAGCATTCAGGAATTGACGTCGAAGTAATAGATGTGCAAACATTACTGCCTTTCGATGTCGGCAATAAGATAGTGGAGTCCATTAAAAAGACTAACCGGGTCATTTTTGCAGATGAGGATTTACCCGGGAGCGCGTCAGGTTACATGATGCAGCAGGTTTTGGAGAAACAACAGGCATACCGCTGGCTGGATTCGGCTCCGGTGACCATTTCTGCGAAAGACCATCGCCCGCCATATGGTTCAGACGGTGACTATTTCTCCAAGCCGAATATGGACGACATTTTTGAAACTGTTTACGGAATCATGCGAGAAGCAGCCCCAGATCAATATCCGGAGCTGTTTAACGTATGACTTTATGTATCGGACAAAAGGGAAGAGAATTCTGGACATTTCGATTGCGGCAATGGGGCTGATAGCCTTGTTGCCGTTTTTTGTTGTTTTACCTGTATTGTTATCCGTTCATTTCAAGGGAAATCCATTTTTTGCACAACGCAGGCCCGGATTGAACGGGCGACTTTTTACGATCCTGAAATTCAGGACTATGCGACGCGACAGCCACCCGCTATCGTGGTTTGGAAGTGTGATCCGCCAATCATCGCTTGATGAGCTACCGCAGCTCTGGAATGTACTACGGGGCGATATGAGTATCGTCGGACCGCGGCCGTTATTGGCGGAATATCTTTCGCTTTACACTGCGGAGCAAGGCAAACGGCATATGGTAAAGCCCGGGATGACAGGCCTCGCGCAAATTCATGGACGAAATAATCTGACCTGGGAGGAAAAGTTTATGTATGACCTGCAATATGTACATACGGTTTCTTTAACTCACGATGTATGGATCATTTGGCGGACAGTAACCGGAATGCTGCTTTTCCGTAATGTCGGTTCCGGGTTTGAAACTGCCCGCTTTAAAGGTAACCCGGTATGCTGATTTACGGAGCCGGTGGTCATGCCAAGGTGGTGCTGAGTATTCTTTCGGCATGCGGGGTACGTGTCGGCGGTATTTTTGACGACAATTGGCAAGGTGTAGACTTATCGGGCCATCGTATTCTGGGTGGCTATAACCCGAGACTGATGGCAGCGGAGGATTTGATTATCTCAGTGGGTGATAACTACGATCGTAAGCGACTGGTAGGATTGATAACCCATTCATTTGGCACTGCCATTCACCCGACAGCTATCATTGACCCGTCAGTTCACTTGGGAGTCGGGACGGTGATCGTCCATAACGTGGTAGTTCAGGCAAATTGCTGTATCGGAAACCACGTAATAATCAATACCGGCGCTATTATTGATCATGATTGCAGTCTTGAAGACTTTGTTCATGTAGGGCCGGGCGCTACATTGTGCGGGGGCGTGCGCATTGGTGAATGCACGCTTGTGGGGGCGGGAAGCGTGGTAGCACCGCGAGTGGGCATTGGGAAGGATTGCGTAATAGGAGCCGGAGCAGTGGTGATTCGTAATGTTCCAGATTATGCAAAGGTGGCTGGGAACCCCGCGCGAGTCATTTGTTAAAATCTAAACACACTATGTCGTACAGAATTTACTTATCGCCTCCACATATGAGCGGGCGTGAAATGAAATACATCCAGGATGCTTTTGATAGCAACTGGATAGCACCCGCCGGTCCGAATATCGATGCTTTTGAGGAAGAGTTGTGCCAGTATACAGGAAGCAAGTACGCGCTGGCGGTATCATCGGGGACTGCTGCGCTGCACCTTGCCCTGGTAGTGCTGGGCATTCGAAAAGGTGATATAGTGCTTTGTCAATCGTTAACATTCGTAGCCACTGCGAATCCGATTATGTATGTGGGTGCGACACCTGTGTTTATCGATAGCGAGCCGGTTACCTGGAACATGTGTCCGAATACTTTGGAAGACGCAATTCGTCATTATATACGCATTGGGCGAAAGCCGAGAGCGGTCATCGTAGTTCACTTGTACGGAATGCCGGCCATGCTGGACGAGATCCTGTATTTATGTAAGAAACACGATATACCAATGATCGAAGATGCTGCGGAAGCATTAGGGTCTGAATACCGCGGGCAGCAGGTGGGTACTTTCGGAGACATTGGCGTTATTTCTTTCAACGGAAATAAGATCATAACGACTTCGGGCGGCGGCGCGATTTTGTGCAGTAACGTCAGGTATTTGGATAAAGCTGCTTTCCTTGCCGCGCAAGCGAGAGAACGGGCCAGTTGTTATGAACATGTAGAAGTAGGTTACAACTATCGCATGAGTAATATAAATGCGGGGATCGGGAGAGGACAATTAAAGGTGATAAGGGACAGGATTGAAAGGCGCCGCTCCAATTTTCGGTTTTATCGCAACAAATTGGGCGCGCTGTCAGTTACAGCTTTTCAAATGGAGGTGGAGAAAGCCTTTTCGAATTATTGGCTTACAGCATTTATCCCCCAATCCTCGCCCGATGAAGGAGTAGCTAATCGGATTATTGCTTCTTTGTCAGCAATCGGGATCGAAGCAAGGCCTATATGGAAGCCGATGCATTGTCAACCCTTATATCGGACAGCGGCGCGATTCGGAGGAGTTGTTTCGGAGTATTTATTCACGAATGGCGTTTGCCTGCCGTCCGGATCAAGCCTGACGGAGGCGGATACGAGTGAAATATGTGGGGTGGTGCTGCGGTTGATACAGGAGTACTGATAGCCGGGAACACGCTTAGGAAAAAAGGGCCTTGTGAGCCATCCTGGAATGAATAAGAGGGATAACACGTCGGTCACCCCTCTTTACATTTTTATTATGGCTGGATTTCAACCTCAAATTGAAGAGGTGAATAGGGGAGAATAGAGCCGCTTCCGTTTTTACCATAGCCAAGTACTGACGGGAAAATAATAATCGCTTTTTCGCCGCGGCGCATTTTCCTGATCGCGCGATCAAAACCTTTGATAGCGTTGCTGTTACCAGTAACAAAATTGTAGGTTCCCTCGTCAAATTTGGTGTCGTCCAGCGTCTTGCCTACATATTTGACAGATACGGACTTACCCGGACCGATCGTGTCGCCAGCCACAGTGTTGGTTCTTACGGTAACGATGTTATCTGATGTACGATCCGAAACTGTAAAATTCTTCTTGGTGATGAATTCGTTTATCTGCTGAACTTCTGTACGGGTTTTGATAAATTCGACTTCCATTCTTATCGGTGAATACGCTGGGATATTAACCCGGTCAACATTGCCGGAGGCCAGATAGAAGGGGAGCAATAACGTTGCCTTTTCACCTGTTTTCATTAGAAATATCCCCCGCTCGATCCCCCCCCAGAATACATAACCTTCAACAGGAAATGTAAAATCTTGCTTGGTGTCGGTAACGGAAGAAATTACTTTCGTTCCGTTGAGAAGGTAGCCGGTGTATTTGATGGTGGCGGCATCTCCGGTTTTGGCCCGTTCGCCGTTCGGATTGGAAGTCCGGATCATATAATACAATCCGGAAGAATCCCGGACAGCCTTTGAGCCGAGGCTATCTGTTTTTAAGTAAGCTTGAATAGCAGTTTCATTCTCGGCAATTTTTTCTTCATCCTTATTGTCGGACTTCATGCATCCGGACAAGCCGATGATCATTGTCAGCAACACACACCAAACCAGATTAATACGCTTCATTTTTGAGTAAATTAATGGGACTTTGTGAATTTCAAGGTAGACTCTCCGGATTCCAGATTGGTTGCAATCAGGAATGAAAAACATCGATTTTTACATTTTTTTCAAAGTATTTGCAAAAGGGCGACAATGGGCATTGGAAACATTGCGGATTACGCGCAGTGCACACATAGCGCCCGTGAAGTATCAGCCAATGGTGTGCTTTATGAATCAAATCCCTGGGGATATATTTTACCAGTTCCCGTTCAACAGCCAGGGGCGTTTTGGCAGTGAGTGGTACCAGTCCTAATCGCCTGGACACTCTGAATACATGCGTATCAACTGCCATGGCTGGCATACTGAATATAACCGAAGCAATGACATTTGCTGTCTTGCGACCCACCCCGGGTAATTTCTGGAGCTCTTCGACGGAGGAGGGCACTTCGGAATTGAACTGTTCAACCAGCATCCGCCCCATACCGACGAGATGCTTCGCTTTATTGTTGGGATAGGAGATAGAACGGATATAATGGAACACTTCCTCGGAGTCGGAAGCGGCAAGTGATTCGGCATCCGGGAAGCGTTCAAATAATTTTGGCGTGACCATATTCACCCGCTTGTCAGTGCATTGTGCGGAAAGGATGACGGCTACAAGAAGTTCGTATGGATTGGAGTAGTGTAGTTCAGTTTCGGGTTCGGGGAAATTCTGGATAAAATAGTCCAGGAATTGTTTAAAGCGTTCTTTTTTTTGCATAATAGTCAAATTTCCCTGGGAAGGGAACTCATTCCCGACGCAGAAGATCATCAAAGTCTAAAATAACGTCAATTTCCAGCTACCGGACCGATAGCTGGAAATTAAAAAACCTGCCAACTCGTGTCAGAACAGGAGTGCAGCAGGTCGTCTGGAAGAAAACTGTTTTGAATAAGTAAAAACTTCTGAAATTACTTTCTCCGAAGGTACCCGGACTATCTTATCCATCTGATTCTGGATGTCAAGAGAATCAAGATAAAAGTTCATCAGGTTATCGTCAAGTGCCAGAGCCTCAACAATCTGTTCATTTTCATTCTCAGTTGTTTCGGCATATAAATACCTTACAACATCATCGTAGGTAAAAGTTTTTGTCATACTGTGGGGCACGTTGGTTAAATTGCTTACGCAGGTTTATCAACGCGTAACGCATTCTACCCAATGCCGTATTAATACTCACACCCGTAGCATCTGCAATCTCCTGAAAACTCATGTCCTCATAATGGCGCATGATCAGTACCTGCTTTTGCACATCCGGTAACCGCTGGATCATCTCCCGCAGTTGTTCATGTGTTTCCTGACGAATCTGGATTGACTCAACGGAATCCTCCGAAAAATCCAGCGTATTAAAAACACTGCTCCCATCTTCGAACACTACATTGGGGTAGCGTTTATCGCGTCTGAAATAATCAATGGCGAGGTTGTGTGCGATCCGTATGATCCATGGAAGGAACTTACCTTCGTCGTTATATCTGCCACCTTTAATTGTGTCAACTGCCTTAATAAATGTATCCTGTAATAAGTCTTCAGCTACATACTGGTCTTTGACAATCAAATAAATAGTGGTGTATATTCTCGACTTGTGGCGCTGAACAAGCTTCTCGAAAGCCTTCTCATTGCCCCGGATATACAATGTTACCAACTCACTGTCGCTAACTTGGACTTTCTCCATTTTCCTATTCGATTTAGTTAACGTAGAGCGGTTCGTCGATATTGTTTCTCCTTTCTGGTTTGGTGGAAAATTAGATGTGACTTTTCGGCATTTCGAATTATACGAATCAAAGAAATAGATTTGAACAATAATTTGCAAATGTTTGGGTTTCTTTTTACTGAAAAATTATTTCCCGTTAACAGATGTTAACAACTTGTCTGTGTTTTAAGTGCAAGCCGTTCGTTTTGTCTGTTGCGTAGGGATATTAAAATAAATAATAGAACTTATCGAATAACTTACGAATTGCTTGTCGACATCGATCGATTTCCGTGAGAATGTTTTCACTTTCTTGTCATCGAATCGTAATTTCACTTTTCTTATAAAAATAGAATTTTTTCAAGATATGAAGTACAAGCATATTTTCTTTGATCTGGACCACACACTATGGGATTTTGAAAAAAATTCCTCGGAGTCGTTAGAAGAAATTTTTCATCATCACCAGTTGTCTCGTTATGGCATTGCCTCATTGGAGTCGTTTATCGAGTCTTTTCTGAAAATAAATACGGCATTATGGGATGCTTTCGACCGCGGGCAACTACACCATAGCTATATACGTGAGAACAGATTTAAGATGGTTTTTGAAGAGTTGGGTGCAGAATGTCCCTCTGACCATGCTGAAATAGGAGAATTTTACCTGCGCTCGCTGCCGGACAAAAAGCATTTGCTGGCAGGCGCGCTCGAACTTCTGCATTACACCGCATCTGCGGGCTACGGGATGCATATTATCACCAATGGTTTCAATGAAGTTCAGGCAAAGAAGATTGCCAGCTCCGAGATCGGACACTTTTTTGACCATGTCGTCACTTTCGAAACAGCGAATGCGAAGAAACCGGACAGGAGGATTTTTGAATATGCGTTGGAAATGGCGCAGACCACTCCGGATCAGAGTTTGATGGTAGGTGATAACTGGATCGCCGACATCCTCGGGGCCAAGCAGGTTGGCATGGATACGGTATACCTCAACCCGGCCGGACTTGAATTCGACGAGCGGCCTACGTATGACATCAGACGGTTAGAGGAGCTGATGTTGATCATATAGAGTGAACTCTGTCAGTGGCCTCAAATTGGATCGGCTTCTTCGAACCGGATGCGTTTTTCTCTGAGAAACTGTTTGATCACATCCACATGCACGCATTGGCCAACATTTAGAAACGGATAATTCGAGACTTTTTTTCGATGGCCCTCCGTTATGACTTCCCTGTTGACCTGATCAAAACCCAGGTGAAGGTGCCGCGTGGAACTTTGCATTCCGTAAATGATGCTTTGCTGATCAAAAAGGGGCCCGCCGCTTTGTCCTCTGAGGCCAGGTGTACTCATTTCGATTCCTACGACTTCATTGTTATCGCCAATATGTCGGGTAATGATCCCATCGATCGGAAAGCTGGGCGTTTTGATTCTGCCTTCGGTTGTCCATTCTATGTCCCCGCTATCCTTGTTGTACCGATAATTCGTGAATTCCGGAAAAGGATAGCCGAGCCGGCATAAATATCTCCCCTGTTTGATTAACCGGGAATCTTTGAGAAAGCGGGCGTGCCCCTGATATTGCTTGGATTCGAAGTCCCGGAACTGGATAATGGCCAGATCCTGCGTGGGGTGCAGGTGAATCGTGAGGCCTTTGTGAGACGGGACGCATTGTATGAAATTGAAGAGAATTCGGATCGGACCGTCAGCTGTAATCTTGAATTTGGATTCCAGGAAGTGCTTTTGTGTTTCAAAGCCTGGGTCTTTTTCAAATCGGCGTAATTCGCTCCTGAACTTCAGATAGTTTTCATAAATGCTATTGGCATACAGGATTTGCCTCGCCACATGCCGGCAGGTGACAGCGAACCCGTCTTCATTTACAAAAAATAGTGTCGCGGTACCCGGAACAATGTCGCTTCCGCCATAGTATCGTATTACAAAATGAACCGGACGGGTAAACTGATCTATCTTCTCAATAGCATCAACAAACATAAGGAAATGCGGGCGTAGGTGTGCTAAGGATGGGTGAATGGGACTAACGCCTCTGTCTGATCCCAGCTCAGGACCATGTTGACGCCGTTCGGGATTTCCTCGAAGTAGATTCTAAAAAGTTCCTGTACGGACGGACGGATACGGATCGGAACTTCAACATTCATCAGGTTTCTGCCATCGTTGTATTCAGTACCCCATTGACCGGTTTCAGAATTCAGGATAATTTTCCAGGCGCTTTGGTCGGGTACGGAAAACAATGAATAGGTTCCGGCTTTTACCAGTTTTCCACCCATGAAGACATCCTCACCGATTTCGATCAATGTAGCTTCATTGGCTCCGGTACGCCATACCTTGCCGTAGGGTAGTAATGCTTTGTCCTGCTCCCTGCCAAATATCAACCTGCCCTTTTTGCCGGGCTGACCATACATGACTTTTACTTTGATACCATTCTGACTGGTCTCGGCAACTGCCTCCGGACTGAACGATTTAGTATATTTTCTTACTCCCCAAAAACCTATGAATGCGGCAACTGTCAAGCTAAAAACTATAAGGAGAATTCGTTTCATAGATCAGGGGCAAAAGATTTTATAGAAAGTGTAGCTGACCGAAAGACGAACATAAAAGTAGGTATCTTTTACAGACGGATCGCCTTGCTGGAACTTGTCGGTCGACGTAGGCTCTCCCCCGAGATTATCCAGGTAGTCAGTAAACGTTTTTCTTGTTCCGTATTCCAACCCGATATTCCAGGGGCGACGGATCTGATATTTAATCCCAACCCCATACGGCAACACAATGCCAGAAGTTTTGTAAGCGCTGGTCTGAATGTCAGGATTGAATTTCGAGTATCCCAGTCCTCCAAATACGTATGGACTCCAGTTGACGGCGAAGCGGCGATCCTGGAAATTCAGAAAATTGTATTCAGCGACAGCACTGCCTTCGAAAATAGTAGTTCGGAACGACATGTTCCTGGCTTGCTGAAAAGGATCCTTGCTATGTTGGTCATCGGCCCCGATAACGCCACCTGCCACTTCTGCGCGCAATGACAGGGCCTGGTTTGGGTTGAAACGAAAAAAGAGACTTCCAGCTGGCTTAAAAAAGCGAAACCTGAAAGTCGGAGAAATGTCTCCCCGATAGTTAAATCCGCCGATCCCTGCACCGAGTTCTATTCTTTGCGCACGAAGAGGCGCATTCAGGTTAAAGAGAAAAATACCTGCCCATGTGAAATGAATCAAGTATTTAATGTTCAAATTTTTGCCGGCAGATTTCAACGGGAAGGACGACTATTTAAGTGGCGGACATTTAATCTGCGAAGGCAGCATGTAGTGAATGTGGATCATACCAAACAAATAATTGTCTGTATATGTGGGGCTGTTACCTCTGGCTGTTCCTGGCGCTCCAAATCCGGTGGTGGGCAATGCCGCAAAAGGATCGTTTGTTTCAACGCCATAGTTGGTCTGTAAAAATTTCTTAAGCGATTCGGTGCGGTCAGCTCCTTTTCTTACTGCAATCGGATTGGTTGTTCGGTTCGACATTGCAAGTGCTACGGGATCATCTGCAAATACTGCAGGGTCAGCATAGTTACCATGCGTATCATCCAGGTAATCGGTAAAGGTTTTCCTGAAGCCCAGTTCAGCTGAAATATCGAAGCGTGAATTGATTTTATACCGGATACCTACGCCAACCGGAATCGCAAACTGAACCAGCGAATAGGGTTTTTCATAGCCTTCGTTGCCCTGACCTTCGGTACCCAGTGGCTGCAACTTGATCCAGTCGCCTTTCAAAGAGTCCAGGGCCTTTGGGTTATGGGCTGTAAGGGCAACGCCTGCAAATAGATATGCGCCCAATTGCGGACGACGGTCATAGCTGCGATTGTCGGGAGTGAGTTTGAAAATTCCTTGAATAGAGAATTCTTTCAGGTCGTTCCTGAAATGTAGGTTTCTCGCATAGAAAATACTGGTCTCATGTTTGGAATCCCTGTTCATGATATAGTCATCTCCGGCGATCCTGGCGTAGATAAAGCTGGCGCGGGCGGCAAGTCTGGGCGTAAAGTGGCGTGTATAATTCCCGCCGATACTCCAGCGCATCATTTTGAAGGTGGATGCAAGAGGTCTTCTGTACGGCGCGAAATCACCGTAGTAGTTAGAACTTCCAATCCCAAAACCTGCGGTAGAATAGGGGACAAAGAAACCCCTGCTTTGTGCCTTTACATCCTTAGAATTTAGTAAAAGCGCTAAAATCAAGGTCAGTGCCAATGCCCCGGATATTCTTTTTAAGTCGAAATTTCTACGCATTTTCAGATCGATTTTTTTGCAAAAATAGAATAGTTGTTGGTTTTCTTCAGGATGCAACATCATTTGAACGATTTTACCTATGATTTATTTGTACCGGCCGGACTTTTTAAAACATCGCGCCGCGACACTGCCGCTATCCCCGGTAATGGCCTGTAACCGCGGATTAACAAACGTTTTGACTGGAAAGCCACCAAAACTTCACTATCATTGTGTACCAAAAGCACCAACCCATGATTTCGAGTAAAGGACTTCGGTTTGCCTATTCCCCCCAGAAAAAATTCAACTTTCCCGACTTGCATTGTAATGATAAGGAGACATTGCTTATCCTCGGACAATCAGGAAGAGGGAAAACAACTCTACTTCACCTGCTCGCTTTGCTGCTTAAACCTGAGGCCGGGGAAATTCTGATCGGAGGTAAACCGGTAGCAAATCTACCCCAGACAGATATAACCGCCGCAAGGGCAAAAAATATTGGGATCATCTTTCAGCGCCCGCACTTTGTCAGCTCGCTGTCGGTGATGGAAAATATTCTCCTTTCCAACTATCTGGCCAATCAACAACAGGATAAGCAAAAAGCACGTCAATTGGCAGAGCGACTCGGTTTTGCCGAACATCTTCATAAGAAAACTTCTCAGTTGAGCCAGGGAGAGCAGCAGCGGGTAAGTATAGCGAGGTCGTTGATGAATAACCCGAATGTGATTCTTGCTGACGAGCCGACGTCAAATCTGGATGATGACAATTGTGAGCGTGTAATAACACTTCTGAAAGGCCAGTCGGCATCGATAGGGGCCAGCCTGGTGGTTGTAACCCACGATCAGCGCCTCAAGGATGCTTTCTCCAACCAGGTTTTTCTTTAATCAACCCGGCATTGCTTTAAATACTGACTGAATGAATCTCTTCCATATCAGCTTAGCCAATCTCAAAGAAAAAAAGCTCAATAGCTTTTTGAGTGCCCTGCTCCTGACGCTCGGAATAGGAATGATCTCATTATTGTTCCTGCTGAACAAGCAGCTTGACGAGCAGTTTAAACGGAATTTGAAAGGCATCGATATGGTCGTCGGAGCCAAAGGTAGTCCGTTACAGGTAATCCTCTCGAGTATTTATCAGATCGATGCACCCACGGGCAACATCCCATTGGCGGAAGTGAATGCGTTGAGAAAGAATCCGTTTGTGAAGACCGTTATACCATTATCCATGGGTGATAATTTCCAGGGATTCCGGATTGTAGGCACGACGCCCAAGTATACGGAGCATTTTCAGGCAAAACTGGCGCAGGGACATCTGCATAATGCTTCCATGGAAGTTACGATCGGAAGCAAAGTAGCAAAAGCAACCAATTTGAAAATAGGAGACCTTTTTGCGGGCTCGCATGGCCTGGATTCGAACGGCGAAAAGCATGGTGAAAAGCAATATAAGGTTACCGGAATTTTTGAGCCGAGCGGCACGGTTGTCGATCAACTGATCGTTACCAGGCTTTCAAGCGTGTGGGATATCCATGAACATGGCGACGAAAAGCAGGTACCGGTTATCGAAGAAGTGGAGCATACCGCGAGCCATGTTGATCCTGAACCGGACGAGGAAGGTAAGGATGTCACAAGTGCTTTGATTCAGTTTCGCAACCCAATGGGGCTGATGACAATTCCGCGCCAAATTAATGAAAATACTTCCATGCAGGCGGCATTACCCAGCATTGAGATCAATCGCTTGTTTTCTCTCCTTGGCGTGGGGATCGATACCCTTCGAACACTGGCATTGATCATTATTTCTATTGCAGGTGTCAGCGTTTTCATCTCTCTATATAATTCACTGAAAGAGCGAAAATATGAAATGGCGCTGATGCTTTCCATGGGAGCGACACGCACCCGGCTGTTTTTAATGCTACTGATCGAAGGCTTGTCGCTGGCAGTGATTGGTTTTTTTGCGGGAATTATCGCAAGCAGGATTGGGCTCTGGTTGTTTTCAAAGGCTGCGGAAGAGGACTTTCATTATTCTCTTAAGAAATTTGCACTGCTGAATGAAGAAATTTATCTGTTTGCGGGAGCCCTGGTCATCGGCGCGGTAGCAGCTGCCTTACCTTCTTTGGGTATTTACAGACTCAATATCTCCCGCACATTGGCAGAGGAATGATAATGTGTGTAAATTTGTTGACCCGGTTAAAGCCTTTTTATAAACTGAATCCTCATGAAGTCCTTAAAGATCAGCATATTGCTTTTTTGCGTAGTGTCACTGTTTGCATTTAGGCCGGCAGCGGAACCGGTCAAGCTTACCTGGGAAACCTTGCGGGATGTGACATTTAAGAAGAAATGGTACGCGGAGGAATCCATTTATATGCTCCATCCTACCTTTGGGCCGAGTGTCCAGAAACTCAAAAATCAGCAGGTTTCCATTACGGGTTACATTCTCCCGGTGGATCTCGAAGCAAACCTGTATGTATTGTCGGCATTTCCCTTCAGCGCCTGCTTTTTCTGTGGCGGAGCGGGGCCTGAAACGGTGATGACATTGAATTTCAAGAAAAAAGACGGACGTCAGTTTAAAACCGATGAACGTCTGACTTTTACAGGAACATTGAAATTGAATGCGGATGATATCTACCAGATGAATTACATTCTGGACGGCGCCGAAATAGATAAGTGATCAGACGCCGATCAGCCGCCAGACTCCGGAAATAAAGAAAAGCACCAGGCCAACGGGTGTCAGGACTTTCCAGCCCAAATACATGAGCTGATCTACGCGAAGACGCGGTAGTGTCCAACGAGCCCACATTTGGATCAATATTCCAAAAATGGCTTTTCCCAAAAGCCAGAAAATACCTGTAACGTATCCATACCAGGTGCCGGGTTCACCGGAAGTCCAGTCGGCAAGTTTCAACGGGCCCAAATTCGGAAGAGGGGTATTCCAGCTACCCAGGAACAGAATGGCACCTAGCAGCGACACCAAAAGCATCATTCCATATTCTGAAAGCATGAACAGCGCCCAGCGCATTCCTGAATATTCTGTGTGAAAACCGGCTACGAGCTCAGATTCACCCTCAGGCAAATCGAATGGCGCACGGTTGCATTCGGCCAGAGAAGAGATAAAGAATACGACATAGGCGAGCAGCAGAAATGGATTCCGAACAATATTCCACGAAAGAAAACCTCCCATCGCTGTAACATCGATACCAAAACTTTTCATACCAAACAGATAGATCGTTTCATGGGCATAGATACCCTGCTGGTAGCTGATGAGTTGAAGATCCAGTGTTTGCGTAAGCATTACCACGCAAAGGATAGATAAACCGAGCGGAATCTCATAGGAAACGATCTGAGCCACAGCGCGCATCGCTCCGAACAACGCAAATTTGTTGTTGGAGCCCCATCCGGCCATTAAGAGGCCAATCACGTCCACGGAAACAATCGTGAGCAAAAAGAAAACACCGACCGCTGCTCCGGATCCGGCTAGTTCCGGCGCCAGTGGCACCACTGCGAACCCGGCAAATACCGAAATGAAAATTACGAATGGGGCTATAAGAAACAGACGTCGGTCCGCCGCCTTGGGTACAATATCTTCCTTTTGCAGCAGTTTGAGGAGATCGGCAAAGAGTTGGAGCAACCCCCATTTACCTACTTCCATTGGGCCAAGCCGATCCTGTATAAAAGCAGAAACCTTACGTTCGAGGTATACACCTATCACAACGAAGCCGGGAACCAGGAGCAGGAAAATGATAAGTGTAAAAGGCATTTAAATGCTATCTCAACAATGGTTTCGCGCAAAAGTAGTTAAAAAACTTACTCATCTTCGTCTGCCTGCCCCTTATATCCCGAATCCTGCAAAATTCGACCCGCATTGTCGATGTCCATGAGTTGTACCAACGTGACATCCGAATTCTCTGCCATAAACTTGCTGACGATCCGCCAGCCCAGCCAGCGGGCAATAGCTCCCGGTACCTTTTCGCCGATCTCGGTCGTAAATGGACGTTCTTCTACAAATTTGCGCTTTTTCAGGTCGCTTTTCTCGTAAAGCAGCTTGCTGGCTATGAAGTAGCTCCAGATAGCCTGCTGGCTGTTGTATGTTTTACGCAGATCTTCTCCGGAATAACCGGTAATCAGACTGTCCGGCGTATGAGGCATGATCATTTTTACAAATTCATACCCTTTCCCATAACCGATCATGTCGGAAAGAAGTGTCTGATCGCGCGGGTTGGTCTTGTTGAAACGGTTTGACTCGAAGAAAACAATCGACGGGACGATATAATCCTTTTGATAACGTCGCAGCTGATAATCATATACATTAGGTCGGTAGCGCGCTTCCGGTCCTCCGAAATAGTCGAGCCCGATGATAATGAGCGAATCCGAAATATATAAGTCATCCCCGGTAAAGCCGGTGATCATAAATTGAACTTCAGGTACAACAAAACCCGGATAGTGCTGCTTGATTTGCCTGAATGCATCTGAAAGCGGATTTATGATGCTGGACTTCCGGTCGCCGATGAGCGAATCCAGTTGTCCCCGGAATGCCTGGAGTGCCGGACTTTGTAAAATTCCAAACAATTGTCCGGCAAGTCCGGCGGAGTCTACCGGTGCGTTGGCAAAGTAAACTTTTGAGAGGTAGGGATGCCGGGTCAGAAAATTCCTGACTTCCTCAACTGATTTACATTGAAACAGTTCCTTGTCGAGATCCTTTGCAGTAATTTGCAGCGGCTCATGACTCGTTACAGCTTCCCGCCGATGGTCGGTTTTGCAGGAAAAGAACAGGATCGTGAGGAAAGAAAATGAAAGCAGAGGTCTTAGGTAGATCATTCGATTGAGAAAAAACGGTATGTCAGAGGAAGTTTCAAAATTAGAAAAAAAACGAATAAGCATTCTAGGATGCGGTTGGCTTGGTTTTCCACTAGCTCAACGTTTACAAAGCAGCCCTATTATACGATCGGTAAAAGGTAGTACCACTTCCGGATCGAAGTTGGAAGTATTCGCTCAGGCAGGCATCGAAGGTGCCCTCATCGACCTGCAGTCCGACCCCGATCCTGTGGTCATGGATTCCTTCCTGGACAGCGATGTAGTTGTTGTTGCCATTCCTCCAAGGTTAGGTAAGACAGAACCCGGTTTTTACCTTCAGCAGATCAGGAAAGCTGCGGATGCCCTGGAGCGGTCAGGTGCCTCGGAGGTTATTTTTGTGAGCTCAACGAGTATTTATCCGGATCTCGGCCGCGTAGTAAAAGAAGAGGATATTATAAGGCCTGAGCATTCAGCGTCCCCGGACATGGTGTCCGCGGAAAACATTATTCAGGAGTTGATACCACGGAAGCGAGTGAGTGTTCTGCGACTGAGCGGATTGTTGGGCTACAACCGGATTCCCGGCAAATATGTCAAGGGGCAGAAAAATATGACGACGGGAGCAATTCCGGTCAATTACATTCATCGTGATGATGCGGTAGGAACGCTTGTGGCTATTCTCGAACAAGGAGTAGTGAATGAGACTTTCAATATCGTTGCTCCGTTTCATCCAACTCGCCGGGAGGTTTATGAGGTATCCTGCGCTCAGTTTGGATGGGAGCCTCCTACATTTGCAGACTCAGAGAACCCGGTGAATTTTAAAGTGATCTCAGGCGAGAAATTTAGTCAGACCTATCACTATGACTTTCTCTTTCCCGACCCGCTCCGATTCTATTATCAGCTGGAAGAAAACGCTTAATTCCAAAACAAAAAATCCGCAGGATCAACTCTGCGGATTTTATTATTTATAAACCAAAAAGTGTATTATTGAGCTCCCAGCAGTTCGGTCAGCTTGCTTTCCAGCGCAGCTCCCCGAAGATTTTTTGCAATGATTTTTCCTTCCTTATCCAATAGGAACGTGGCTGGAATCGCATTCACGCCATACGTCTGAGCCACACCCGAGTTCCATTTCTTCAATTCAGAGCCGTGTAGCCATTTGAGTTTGTCTCTTTCAATAGCGGTTTTCCAGGCCTTTTCGTTGTCGTCCAATGAAACACCGTAAATGTCGAAGCCCTTATCTTTAAATTTGTCGTACATCCTTACCACGTTCGGATTTTCCATCCGGCAGGGGCCGCACCACGATGCCCAGAAATCGATGAGGATGTATTTGCCGCGAAGCGACGAAAGGGCAACCGGTTTGCCTTCGGGGCTGTTCAATGTGAAATCCGGAGCTTGCTCACCTACTGCCACTCCGGCAAATCTTTTTACCGAACCTATAAATCCTTTGGCAAGCGTTGGCGTTGGCTCAATTTTGGAATAGTCGTCCGCCAGTTTTTTCAGGACATCGATGTCGTTTTCAGGGCTGAGAAAGTTGTTTGCAGCAAACAGAGCTATGAGAGAGGTGCCCATTTGCGGTATCAGCTCGCGTATGGAACCTACCCGTTCCTGTTCTGCCTTGGCGTAAGCCTGCTGGATCTCCTGTATTTTTTTTGCGTCCTTTTTCTCCTCGGCCACCGCGTATTCCTCGTTCCATTTAGTCACTTTTGCCGCGAATGCCTGCATCAGCTGGTCGACCCTGGCATAGTATTCCATGTTTTTAGAACCGGTAATGGTCACTTTCCCACCATTTCCTTTATCGTCCCGGGTTGTTCCGTCGGCTGTTATATCGAAAGTTTCGCCGCCTTCAACCAGCAATGCGAATTTCTGTCTGTCGGCGATGTTGAGGGTAAAAAAGCTGCCGCGGTCTTTTTCAAGACTTTTGAGTTTAAAGCTGCCGTCTGCGGCCATCTGCGTAGAATCGATTTTGACAGAAGATCCAGTGGCCGTGGATTGCGACAAGATCACCTTTTCCCCTTTGGATCCATTTTTGACCTTCCCGGTCACGATGAATTCCTTCGGTTCAAGCTGGGCCATGACCTGAAAGCTCAATAATGCGATGCTGAAAACCAATGCACTCCGTTTGATAAACTCTTTCATGATCTCCTGTTCTATTTTTCGATGCGTGGATTACAATTTCTGTGCGAGCAATTGGTTGACAAGCTTGGGATCGGCAGCTCCGTTGGATTTTTTCATCACTTCCCCGACAAACAATCCCATGAGTCCTTTTTTACCTTTCCTATATGCTTCAACCTTGTCAGGCATTGCCCTGATTACCTCATCTACAAACGTTTCCAGCTCGCTTGTATTGCTGTTTTGCAGCCAGTTATTTGACGATGCGATGTCCATTGGCTTACGCTCCGGTTCCGCCAGCATAACCGGAAAGATCTTCTGTGCGGCAACCGAATGGCTCACGGATCCTGATTCGTTCAGGTCAATGAGGTCGGCCAGCGCTTGTGCTCCGATCGGAAATCGGAGGATGTCTCCTTCGTGATCATTCAAAAAGGATTTGACGGGGCCCATGAGCCAGTTGGATGCGGCCTTGTAAGCACTGGTCTTAGCGCAAACTTCCTCAAAGTAATGTGCAAGTTCAGGGGTGTCGGTCAGCACGGCAGCGTCGTATGCAGGAATTTCGTATTGGCTTACAAACTTCTCGCGCAATTCGTGCGGCAATGCGGGCATGCTGGCTTTGATGCCCGCCAGCCATTCCTCAGAAACCACCACAGGACTCAGGTCCGGATCAGGAAAATAACGATAATCGTTCATGGTTTCCTTTACACGCATGCCGTAAGTCTGGCCGGCTTCCACATCGAACATCCTGGTTTCCTGCTGAACCTCGTAGCCGCTTTCCAATAATGCAACCTGGCGTTTTTCTTCAAAGCTAATGGCGCGCATCATATTCCGGATCGAATTCATATTCTTGATTTCGACCTTTGTACCATATTCGGCCGCTCCATTTTTGCGGACCGAGACGTTGACATCACATCGCAGCGAACCTTCTTCCATATTGCCGTCACTGATCCCCAGGTATCTGACAAGCCGGCGGATCTCGGTAACGAATGCACCGGTTTCTTCGGCCGACCTGAGATCGGGTTCCGAAACCATTTCCACCAATGGTGTACCGGCCCGGTTATAGTCCAGTAAGGTCGCGGTACTGCTTCCATCGTGCACCGACTTTCCGGCATCTTCTTCCAGGTGGATGTGATGGAAACGGATTACTTTCTCGGTGAACTTGCCTTCGTGCCTGAAGGAAATGGTAACCCCGCCTTGCTCGCAGATCGGTTTTTTGTCCTGGGAGATCTGATAGCCTTTCGGGAGATCGGGATAGAAGTAATTTTTACGGTCAAAAATAGTTTTGCGGCTGATAGAGCACCCGCAGGCAAGGCCCAGGCGGATTGCATACTCTACTGCTTTTTTATTGACTTTCGGTAATGTACCAGGTAATGCAATGGTAAGCGGACCGATATTGGTATTGGGCTCCGTTCCAAAAATATTGAAGTCACGTGTAAAAAGCTTGGATTCGGTCAAAAGCTGACAATGTACTTCCAAGCCGATTACCGTTTCATATTGGGCCAGAAGTTCGTCGGTAATGTCAGAGGGGCGCAATGCGTTTTCAGTCATGTTTATTTACAAATGCTTTCGCAAAGATACAATAACTGACCTAATTGGCACTTTCTTCTGAATTTTCCAGCTTTTTGCCATATAGTCCTGAATCAAAAAACGCCCGGCCGTTTGGCAGCCAGGCGTTTTTTTGAGCTCATTAAAAGTATCTTACAGTGAATTGATCCAGTTGGCGATCACGATAATATCCGCTTTGGGAACGTGGGCAAGCGGTGCCATCGGAGGGTAGCCTGGCCAATGCTCCGGTTTGGGATTATGTACCAGCTCCACGATCTGGTCCGCGGTATATTTTTTCTTAGCTACTTCGGAATACGCAGGCCCGATTACCTTGTCATAAGCCTGATGGCATGCAAAGCAGGCATGTTTGTTTAGCAATGCGGAAACGTCGGCAGGAACCGGTTTGCGCTTCGGTGCTGCCGCAGGGGTAGCTTCGGTCGCCACCGCCGCAGCCGTGGTATCACCGGGTTTCGCAGCAGGTGCAGCAGGAGTTGCCGCTTTTTCCGCCGCCGCTTGTTCCGCCACAACTTTTCTATCGTTCTGAAGCTTCACTAGGGAAGCTTCTTCTCTTGCTTTGCTTCCTGAACCATAATAATGGTCATACTTGTCGCGATCTTCCTTAGACGAGCAACCGATGAAGAAAGAAACTGCCAGGGCCATCAGAGCCAAAGAAGCGCTTTTTTTAAGTGTCATTGTTTTAATTTTTAAGAATTTCCGCCAGATTAAGGTTGCGATGTAAATCGACCACGAAGAAAGCAAGTTTGCGTTAGATTTCCGTCATGCCGGAGCCAGAAATTAGGCTGAATCTGTAAAATCACGAATTTTACTGGCTTGTCCGACAACGGGTTATCGCATAGTGACTTTCATTAAAATACGGAAATTTTCTTGTTTATTTGTCTGTGATTGTTGTGATTAATGCAAAATGTCTTTACTTTTGCACTCCTATTTGTAAAACGATGTAAAGCAATGGCTAAGAAAGGTAATAGAGTACAGGTCATATTGGAATGCACAGAACAGAAAGAAAGCGGTGTTCCAGGCATGTCACGTTATGTGACTACAAAAAATCGGAAGAATACGCCAGGCCGCATGGAATTGAAGAAATTCAATTCTTTCCTGAGACGCTATACAGTCCACAAAGAAATTAAGTAAGTTGGTTTGTTACCCGTTAACTGTCACGTGATCTGAACAATAATGGGTAAGCGCGCAACAGTTAATCATTAACAATATAAACTTCTAACTGATATACAGACATGGCAAAGAAAGTAGTTGCTACCCTGAAAAAAGAAGGCGGTAAATCATTTGCCAAAGTGATTAAGGCCGTGAAGTCTCCTAAAACAGGAGCTTATACCTTCAAAGAAGAAATCGTTCCCCTGGACGGCGTTCAGGGTGCATTGAAAAACTAAGACCGTCTTTGACGGCCCAGTTCGCTCAGACTGACATTTAAACATCGCATTTGTCATCTTGAGCGCAGTCGAAGAGTCCGAGGTTTTGATATTGAGTTATTAAAAGTCCCTTTGTGGGACTTTTTTGTTTTATTTTTGGGCCATAAATGATCAGCACTATGGGTTTATTTGGCTTTTTTTCAAAGGAGAAAAAAGAAACGTTAGACAAGGGCCTCGAAAAGAGTAAGGAAAGCCTGTTTGGCAAGCTTTCACGCGCGATCGTGGGTAAAACAACGATCGACGAGGATGTCCTGGATGAACTGGAAGATATACTGGTAAGCTCCGATGTAGGTGTGGAAACGACCGTCAAGGTCATCAAACGCATCGAAGAGCGAGTTGCCAGAGACAAATATGCGTCGACAGCTGAATTGGATAATATCCTGAGAGAGGAAATTGCCGCGCTGTTAACCGAGAATAAATCGGTTGACATCAGAGACAGCTTCGAAACCGAGCATTTGCCCAAGCCGTACGTGATTATGGTCGTAGGAGTGAACGGGGTTGGAAAAACAACGACTATCGGCAAGCTGGCGCACCAGTTCCACCAGCGGGGTCACAAAGTGGTGCTCGGTGCTGCGGACACCTTTCGTGCTGCGGCCGTTGATCAGCTGAAACTTTGGGGGCAGCGTGTGAATGTACCGGTCATCGACCACGGTATGAACACGGATCCTTCCGCTGTGGCATTCGATGCATTGAAGAAAGGTACAGAAACGGGCGCAGACGTGATTATCATCGACACGGCAGGTCGTTTACATACGAAAGTCAACCTGATGAACGAGCTTTCGAAGATCAAGCGCGTCATGCAAAAGATCATTCCCGATGCGCCACATGAAGTACTGCTCGTGCTGGACGGTAGTACAGGACAGAATGCCGTGATCCAGGCCCGTGAGTTTACGAAGGTGACTGAGATCACTGCATTGGCCATCACCAAACTGGACGGTACCGCAAAAGGCGGCGTTGTGATCGGCATTTCCGACGAATTTAAGATCCCCGTGAAATACATTGGGGTAGGCGAAAAAATGGACGACCTGCAGGTCTTCGACCGCACGGAGTTTGTGGATTCGCTTTTCAAGAAAATAGGATAATGGCCGCCGATCGGCGGATGTAACCATCCGGAGTGTTATTGTTTCGGAGAATATATAAAAGGGTATCTTAGGACAAGATTGTTCTAGGATACCTCTTTTTATGGAAACACTGATTATCTTTTTGGGCGTTTTTCTGCCGGTAGGCTGGGGGATTTGGCGGCTCGTGCGGGTTACCAGAGATACGATAGGTACGAACTCGCCGGTTAAGGTGAAACGGATTTATCAAGCCGGCACATGGGACTTTTTCGTGAACTTTGATACTGTAATATTGGGATTGTTCGGAATTACGGCCCCTTTTTTCCTGAGGAGTGCATTCACCATCCAAGTATCTCCGGAAGATTTTCATCCTTGGGTAGGCAGGCTCATGTTGTTTGCTTTGGGCTGTCTGTTAATAGGGATGAATTTGTTTATCATCTCGATTACCCTTAATCATTGGAAATATGCCGATGGGGTAGTTATAGAAACATTTCCGGATAAGCACGAGCTGGAAATTACTTTTGGCGACAGCAAGCGCAGGTTGAAAGAAGGCGATATTTCACGTGTGCTGGTGACAAGCAACGAAGCCAAAATGCGGATCACCTTCATGACCTATTACCTCACAAATGGCGACCATTTCATTCTTCCCGAGAAAATGCCGGGCGCCTGGGTCATTCAGGAGTATTTTAAAAAAGTACCTACCGAATTCAAACGCAAGCGTTTTCCTTTCATTCAATAGTACACCCTATTCTTTTTTTCACGAACTTTGCACCCCATTTCGCCGTTCATTATCAGTCACTTTGACGGAAACGGTAGTATAAACAATGTAAAGCCGATAGCTGGCAGCCGAATGCCGACAGCTCACTACGATGAAAACCAAAGGAATAGTCAAGAATAAAGTCAATATAGTGACGCTCGGTTGCTCCAAGAATCTTGTGGATTCGGAGGTGCTTTATACGCAGCTCAAAGGCAATGGGTTCGCGGTAGACCACGAATCGAAAAAGGATGATTCACAGATTGTCGTGATCAATACCTGCGGATTTATAGACAATGCGAAGGAGGAGTCAATCAACACCATTCTGCGCTATGCCGACGCCAAGGCGGCTGGTATGGTGGACAAAGTGTATGTAACAGGGTGTCTGTCGCACCGTTACAAGGATGAACTGGCGGTTGAAATACCGACAGTCGACGCCTGGTTTGGTACCAACGAGCTGCCGCGCCTCCTAAAAACGCTCAAAGCAGATTACAAACACGAACTGGTAGGCGAGCGCTTGCTCACAACACCCACGCATTACGCATACCTGAAAATCGCGGAAGGTTGCGATCGTCCGTGCAGCTTCTGCGCGATCCCGCTCATGCGCGGAGGCCATATTTCCCGGCCGGTTGATGAGTTGGTAAAGGAGGCGAAATCACTGGCGAAAAGAGGGACCAAAGAACTGATTCTTATCGCCCAGGACCTGACTTACTACGGACTGGATATTTACAAAAAAAGAAACCTTTCGGATTTGATGCGCCAGCTTTCCGACGTGGAAGGAATCGAATGGATCCGCTTGCAGTATGCGTATCCGGCAGGCTTTCCAATGGATGTTCTGGACGTGATGAATGAGCGCAGCAATATTTGCAAATACCTCGATATGCCATTGCAATCGGGCGCTACGGAAATGCTGAAAAGCATGCGGCGGGGTATTACCCGTGAAAAAACCGAAGCGTTGATCCACTCGATCCGCGACAAAGTGCCCGATATCGCTTTGCGCACGACGCTGATCGTCGGCCACCCCGGGGAAACCGAAGCGCTTTTCGACGAAACTTACGAATTCGTTGAAAAGATGCGGTTTGACCGCCTGGGCGCATTCCAGTACTCGCACGAGGACAATACGCATTCCTTCACCATGGAAGACGACATTCCCGCGGAAGTAAAGCAGGAACGAGCCGATACTATTATGGAATTGCAACAGGGTATTTCTCAAGAACTGAACCAGCATAAGGTCGGAAACACCTACAAGGTTCTCTTCGATCGGAAGGAGGGCGGATATTTCATCGGTCGTACGGAGTACGATTCTCCCGAGGTGGATAACGAAGTACTGGTTCCGGCCAGCCAGTATGTGCGGCTCGGCGATTATGCGCAGGTCAAGATCAACTCGGCGGAGGAGTTCGACCTGTATGGCGAAGTGATTTCCTGATCCGTTTCCGGCGAATGGTTGCATTGCATAAATTTGCCCTTCATTTGAAAAAGAACAATTTAAAAAGCATGTTACAACGTATTCAAACCATCTTCCTGGCAATTTCGATCATCGGAATGGGACTTTTTCTCGCTTTTCCGATATGGAGTAAAGTGGCTGCTGCCGGAGTGCAAAGCGCGGACCTGACGGCGGTCAGGCTGCATCATCAGATCAATGAAGTACAATCCAATGTACAACCGGTATACTACCTTATCGTTCTTGCCTTGCTCGTTGCAGGCGTATCTGCCTACACGATATTCCAGTTCAAAAACCGGGTCCTTCAATCGGCACTTTGTGCAGTGAATTCCATTCTGATGACGGTAATAATGGGCCTTGTGATCTATTTCACCTTCTATCAAACTGCGAAGCTTTTCGATCCGGGTGTACCTGGAAAGTATGATATTGGCTTTTACGGCCTGGTGGGTGCGATGCTGGCCAACGTATTTGCTAACCGCTTTATCCGCAAGGACGAGCGTGAGGTTCAAAAATCCAAGCGTTTCAGATAGCATTTGAGGGGTAGGGCAGGAATCATATTTTCGGCCCTACACCAATCCTTCCCGGAGCAGGTCGTGCAGGTGAACAAAGCCCAGTGCCCGGCCTTCCTCGACCACTACAACCTGGGTAATGCTCTTCGACTGCATAATTTCGAGCGCATTCACCGCATATTCCTCAGGAGAAACCGTAATAGGTGCTTTGGTCATGATATCGCAGGCTTTGAGGTCCAAAAGCCCTGCTGCACCGTAAGTTTTTAGCATTCTCCGTAGGTCACCATCCGTAATGATGCCGGCCATAAGCCCCTGGCTATTGATAACAGCCGTTGCACCAAGCCTTTTAGAAGTCATTTCCAGAATTACTTCCTGCAATGTAGCATTCTCGTCCACCGTCGGCAGCGCATTGTTCGGGTGGATGTCGCAAACTTTCAGATAAAGTCGTTTCCCCAATGAGCCACCCGGATGGTTACGGGCAAAATCGTCGTGTGTGAACCCACGGGCTTCCAGCAGGCAGATGGCTAATGCATCGCCCAGCGCCATCGTTACCGATGTGCTCGTCGTTGGGGCAAGATTCAGCGGATCAGCCTCGGCAGGAGCGTGAGCATGCAATGTCAGAATGCAATTTTTGGCCAGATAAGAGTCCCGGTTGCTGACCATAGCGATCATGGTTACCCCGATCCGTTTTAGAAGGGGAACGAGTACTTTGATCTCAGGCGTATCTCCGCTCCGGGAGATCACCACCACCACGTCGTTGTCCTGAATCATGCCCAAATCGCCATGGATCGCGTCTGCGGCGTGCATAAAAAGCGCAGGTGTACCGGTGGAATTCAGGGTAGCTACGATCTTTTGTCCGACGATGGCGCTCTTACCAACACCGGAGATTACAACCCGTCCTCCGGATTGTAGAATGGTATATACGCATTTTTCAAATTCGTCGTCAATCAATTCAATCAGATTATGCAGCGCCTCTGCTTCTTGACGTAATACTTCTTTTGCTATTGACTGAATATTTTTTATTAATTTCAAATCTGAAACACAGTTTAGAGAGACAAAAAAGTCATTATTTATTTCAAAGCGCAAAGATAGGGAAGTTTGGAATAACCATTTTGTGAACAGAGTATGGTACAGCAGGTTGATAAAGTCGTAGTAGATACGTTGAAAGAAAGGCTCAAAGAAATATTTGGATATAGTCAGTTCCGGGGTGATCAGGAAATTATCATACAAAACATCCTTTTAGGTAAAAATACATTTGTGATCATGCCCACGGGCGCAGGTAAGTCACTCTGCTACCAGCTTCCTGCCCTCGTCAGCGACGGACTGACGATCGTTATTTCTCCGCTGATCGCTCTGATGAAGAACCAGGTTGACCAGCTGACTGCGTTTGGAATCAACGCACAGTTTCTCAATTCTACGCTTACCAAGGCTGAAATGACGCGTGTGAAGAGCGACGCGCTCGATGGCAGCCTTAAACTGCTTTATATCGCGCCCGAATCGCTCACTAAGGAAGATAACCTGGATTTTCTGAAAAAGGTAAAAATCTCCTTTGTCGCGATCGACGAAGCGCACTGTATTTCCGAATGGGGCCATGATTTCAGGCCGGAGTACCGAAGGATTTATGGAATCATAGAAAATATCGGCAGGCTTCCCATTATCGCGCTCACTGCCACAGCTACGCCGAAAGTCCAGCAGGATATCCGCAAAAACCTGCAAATGGAGGAGGCTGAAACTTTTAAATCGTCCTTCAACAGAAAGAACCTTTACTACGAAATCCGGCCGAAAAAGGATGTTAAAAAGCAATTGATCCGGTACATCCGTAATAATAAAGGCAAATCGGGGATCGTGTACTGCCTCAGCAGAAAGACGGTCGAAGAGGTTGCCGAGCTTTTAAATGTCAACGACGTACGTGCATTACCGTACCACGCGGGACTGGACGCAAACACGCGCATGGCCAATCAGGACGCGTTCCTGAATGAAGAGTGCGATGTGATTGTGGCTACGATTGCATTTGGAATGGGTATCGACAAGCCGGACGTACGTTTTGTGATCCACTATGATGTGCCGAAATCACTGGAAGGGTATTATCAGGAAACCGGACGTGCCGGCCGCGATGGTTTGGAAGGCAACTGTCTGATGTTTTACAGCTACGACGATATTCAGAAGCTTGAAAAATTCAACAAAGACAAAACCGTAACCGAACGCGATAATGCACGCCATTTGCTGAACGAAATGGTGGCTTATTCGACATTGGGCGTTTGCCGTCGGCGGCAGCTGCTAAGCTATTTCGGAGAATACCTGGAAAAAGACTGCGGTTTCTGCGACAACTGTAATAAGCCAACGGAGAAGATCAAGGTGCAGGATGATGTTATGCTGATCCTGAAATCGGTCATGCTTACGGAGCAGCGCTTCGACGCGGAACATATTGCTGATTTACTTACCGGAACTGATAATCAGTATGTTAAAAGCTATGAGCATGATCAGTTGGACGTGTCCGGCAAAGGTCTCGAATTGAACGAGTCGCGGGACTACTGGGTCTCGGCGATCCGTCAGCTGGTAATACTCAATTATCTCGAAAAGGACGTCGAAAACTACGGAGTGGTGAGGTTGAGCGAGAAAGGGGCCAACTATCTGAACGATCCTTACCCCGTAACCCTTCAGAAGGACCATAATTTTGATGAGGAAGAAGTAAAAACGGAAGATGAGGATAAGGAGGCCGTGAACGGCAGCGGAGGGGCGCACGCCTATGACGAAGCCCTGCTCGGGATGCTCAAGGCGTTACGCAAGAAGGTAGCGAAAGAGAAGAATCTGCCGCCCTATGTAATTTTCCAGGATCCTTCTCTGGAGGAAATGGCGACTACCTACCCGACAACGCAGCAGGAAATGGCCCAGATCAATGGGGTGGGTATGGGTAAGGTGCAAAAGTTCGGGCGGCAGTTTATCGAGCTTATTTCCCGCTACGTGGAAGAGAACGAGATCGAAACTGCCAAAGACGTCGTCATCAAATCCACGGTCAACAAATCGAAGATCAAGATCTTCATTATCCAGCAGGTCGATCGGAAGGTGAGCCTCGATGAGATCGCCGAAGTAAAAGACCTGCCACTTGCGGATGTGATCGAGGAGGTGGAGCATATCTGTTATTCCGGTACGAAGCTGAATCTGGATTATTACATCAATCAGGTGATCGACCGGGAAAGACAGCAAGATATTTATGATTATTTTATGACATCCGAAACGGACAACATTGCTGCGGCATTGCATGAGTTTGCCGGCGAAGAAGTCAGTGAGGAAGAATTGCGGCTGATGCGTATCAAATTCCTGTCGGAATTGGCCAACTAGGATTTTGCATCGCTTGTCAATGAGTATTTTTTGAATTTTTAAAACCTGTTATGAACATACTTATATTGGGATCGGGCGGAAGAGAACACGCTTTCGCCTGGAAAATAGCCCAAAGCCCTCTTTGCGATACCTTGTTTGTAGCCCCGGGAAATGCGGGAACTGCGGGAGTAGCAACGAACCTATCTATTTCTTACAACGATTTTGACGCCATTGCCAACGCGGTAATCGAAAATAATATCGAACTCGTGATCGTAGGGCCCGAGGAGCCATTGGTGAATGGTGTTGTTGATTATTTCAATGGCCGGGAAGACCTGGCGAAAGTGCGGATCATCGGGCCTGACAAAGCAGGCGCCCAGCTGGAAGGCAGCAAGGATTTCTCGAAGCAATTCATGCAAAAATATGGTATTCCAACCGCCGCTTCGAAGACCTTTACCGCCGATGACCTTGAAATTGGATTGGAATATCTCGAAAACCATTCACTCCCGATTGTCCTTAAAGCTGACGGTCTCGCAGCTGGAAAAGGGGTGATTATCGCGGAGAAGCATGCCGATGCCGAACAGGCGTTCAAGGAAATGCTCCTGGATGGCAAGTTTGGAAAAGCAGGTAACAAAGTCGTGATAGAGCAATTCCTGAAAGGGATAGAATTATCGGTTTTCGTACTTACTGATGGAGAGCACTACAAAATTTTGCCGGAAGCCAAGGACTATAAGCGTATCGGCGAAAATGATACGGGTCTCAATACAGGCGGAATGGGTGCGGTGTCGCCTGTAGTGTTCGCAGATGCCAATTTTATCCGAAAGGTTGAAGAGAAGGTTGTTAAACCGACATTGCATGGCCTTCAGAGCGAAGGCATCAAATATGTGGGCTTTATATTCATCGGCCTGATGAACATCAAAGGAGAGCCTTATGTAATCGAATACAATGTCCGGATGGGCGATCCTGAAACAGAAGTTGTAGTTCCGAGGATTCAGTCCGACTTTGCGATGCTGATGGCAGCAACCGCAAAGGGTACCCTGCAGGACTTTGATCTGCAGATCTCTCCGCAAGTAGCGGTAACGACGGTGGTCGTGTCGGGGGGATACCCGGAGGACTTTGAAAAGGGAAAAGTGATTTCGGGAAGTGAAAAGGTGGAAGACGTGCATGTGTACCATGCCGGCACTACTTTTAATGGAAACGCCGAAGTCGTGACGAACGGAGGTCGGGTGATGGCTTTGACCGGCCTGGCCAACTCTCTCGAAAACGCTGTACATAAATCACAGCGGGCTGCGCAGGTAGTGCAGTATGAAGGGAAATATTTTCGGCACGATATTGGTGTGGATTTGATTCGTTATAACGATTGATGAAGGGGGAGTAACTATGGGATGTGGATCATGTTCATCCGGCGGTTGCGGTACTAATGGTACTGCCGTAGCAGGATGTGGAAGTAAAGGAAACTGCGCGACAGGCGGATGCAATAAAATGAATGTCTTCGATTGGCTGAGTCACATGGACGTGCCGACTGGGCAGCGTTTTGATGTGGTGGAAGTCAAGTTCAAAGGAGGCAGAAAGGAATATTTCCGGAATATCAATCAGCTGGAATTCGTCACCGGCGATTATGTCGTTTGTGAAATGGCTTCCGGCCAGCATATTGGTACTGTATCGTTGCAAGGAGAACTGGTCCGGCTTCAGATGAAGCGGAAGAATGTCCTGATAAACGACGATCTGCACGTGATCTACCGGATTGCCTCAGAAAAGGATCTGGACAAGTTTACCCAGGCAATGGCCCGCGAGATGCCTACGCTTTATCGAACGCGTGAGATTATCCGGGAAATGAAGCTTAACATGAAGCTCTCGGATGTGGAATATCAGTCGGACAATACCAAAACGACATTCTACTATTCATCCGAAGAACGGGTCGATTTCCGGGAGCTGATTAAAATGCTGGCGTCGGAATTCAAGGTCAGGATCGAAATGCGCCAGATCAGCCTGCGTCAGGAGGCGAGCCGTCTCGGCGGATTAGGTTCCTGCGGCCGTGAGCTCTGCTGTTCTACCTGGCTGACCGATTTTAAGAACATTTCGACAGCCGCAGCGCGTTACCAGAACCTCTCATTGAACCCGGCCAAACTTTCGGGGCAATGCGGGCGATTGAAATGCTGCCTGAACTACGAGCTCGAAACATATATCGACGCATTGCGGGATATACCGACGGTAGATGCACCCCTGAAAACCAAGAAAGGGATCGCGACGCTGCAGAAGACGGACATCTTCAAGAAAATCATGTGGTTCGGGTTTGACAAGGACACAAACTGGTATCCTGTGGCTATTGATAAGGTGTTGGAGATCATTGAGTTGAACAAGAAGGATATTATCCCCGAGTCGCTTGAAATCCTGACTCCTGAACCCGAGAAAGGTCTGGATAAGGTGCCCGGCAAGCTTAACAGCGATCTGGAAAACCTGGATAAGAAGTACAGCGACGAACAGAAGAAAAAGAAAAAGAAGAAGAGCCGTTCGGGTAAAAACCGGGGGAATGGTGGCGGAGCTGAAAATAGCAATGCTGAAAACCAGGGTAATAGTAATCCTGGCAGTAATGTCAACGAAGAGCCTAAGAATAAAGGCAACAATTCCAACGAGGGCCCCAGGAACAAGGGAAACAACAGTAACAACGAAGGAAACAGGAATAAGAACAATAATGGCAACAGACGGCCCCAGAAGCCTCCTGGCGGGCCAAAGCCGGAACAGAACAAAGGGTAATATTACTTTCATTGAATACATTCTGGCCAGCTCATCCAAAGGCTGGCCTTTTTTTTAGCAATACGACTTGTGAAAGAACATGTTGAAAAGCTTTACACGCTAAGCCGGAAGCCGTCGCGCAGGATTATCGGTCTTATGTCGGGGACTTCACTCGACGGGCTGGATGTGGCGCTTTGCAATGCAGCAGGCAGCGGACCGGAGACGGTATTGCAAGTAGAACATTTCAAAACTGTTCCTTATCCGGATGGTTTCAGGAATGCGGTGCGCGAGATTTTCGCGAAGAGGCAGATCGATTTTCAACAGCTTTGTTTGCTCAATCCGTTTATTGGGCTCCAGCACGGGCAAATGATTCTCGATTGCCTTACAGTATGGGGTGTTAGCGCGAACGAAATAGACCTGATCGCGAGCCATGGTCAAACCGTTTTTCACGCACCGCAAAAACAGCATGGGCTCCCTGGTTTCCCGAATGCGACCTTACAAATAGGCGACGGAGATCATATTGCGGTGAAAACCGGCATTATTACCCTCAGTGATTTCAGGCAAAAACATATTGCAGCCGGTGGCGAAGGTGCTCCGCTGGCAGTTTACGGCGATTATTTTCTTTTCTCTCAAAAAGGCGAAAACAGGATCTTGCTGAACATGGGCGGCATCGCCAATTTTACATTTTTACCAGGTAACCTGGATGCTGCCGCGGTTTTTACCACAGATACCGGCCCCGGTAACACATTGATCGACGCATTTACACGTCAGTTATTCGAAAAGCCCTTTGATGAAAACGGTGGCTTTGCCGCAAGCGGTGCGGTTGATAGAATGTTACTGAGCGCGTTGAAAGACGCTCCGTTTTTTGCACAATCCTTTCCAAAAACCACCGGCCCTGAGGTATTCAGCGTCGCCTATGTGGAGAATGCGAAGCAAATTGCGGACCGGAATGTAATCGCCCCGGCAGACCTGATCGCCACATTGACGCAGTTCAGTGCGGAAACAATTTCGGAAGCCATCCGCAACGCGATGTCGACCGAAGATTTGTTTGAGGTTTACGCAAGCGGGGGTGGGGCACATAATCCCGTGCTGATGAATGCGATCCGACAACAACTGGGGAGAAATATCCGGGTGATCGATGAGCTGGGCGTGTCGGGCGATGCGAAGGAAGCCGTGTTGTTCGCGGTTTTGGCCAATGAGGCGGTGGCCGGGGAAGGGATATATTTTGGGGAAAAGAAAGGTGTACCCGGTGTATCGATGGGGAAAGTTTCGTTCCCGGGTTAAGTAAAAAGTATTCGATATATGTACGACATTACCATCATAGGCGGCGGCATTGTAGGCCTCGCGACAGCTCTGCGTATCAAGGAGCAAAAGCCTTCGTTAAAAGTTCTTTTGCTTGAAAAAGAGAATGAAGTGGCCAAACACCAGACCGGCCATAACAGCGGCGTGATCCATTCGGGGCTATACTACAAACCGGGCAGCCTGAAAGCGACTAATTGTATCCGTGGCTATCAGATGCTCATCGATTTCTGTGAGAAGGAAGGTGTGGCTTATGATCTGTGCGGAAAAATAGTGGTAGCGACCACCGAAGAGCAGCGTCCCCTGCTGCGTAATCTGTTCGAGCGGGGTAATCAGAATGGTCTGATAAAGAACCGTATGATCACCGAAGGGGAAATCAGGGAGATCGAGCCGCATGTAAAAGGGCTTGAAGGTATCTGGGTCCCTTATACCGGCATTATCGACTACAAAACAGTTTGTGAGAAATATGCGGAATGTCTCCGGAAGCTCGATGGTGAAATCCGTTTTGGCGAAAAGGTAACCGATGTCAGGAACCGCAATACGCATTCGGAAGTGATAATTGCAACCGGAAAGGTATTGGAAACCAGGCTGGTCGTAAACTGTGCCGGCCTATATTCCGACAAGGTTGCGCAACTCACCCAGCCTGAAAACATCAATGTACGCATTATCCCTTTCCGTGGCGAGTACTACAAGATTCGGCCGGAAAAGCATTACCTCGTAAAAAACCTCATTTACCCTGTTCCCGATCCTAATTTCCCTTTCCTGGGCGTGCATTTCACGCGTATGATCGAAGGCGGCATCGAAGCGGGACCCAATGCGGTTTTTGCATTCAAACGGGAAGGTTACAACAAACTGGATATCAATGTGCCGGAATTAATGGAATCGCTGGCCTGGCCTGGCTTCCGTAAAGTGGCTATGAAATACTGGCGTACCGGTATGGGCGAATACTACCGTTCATTCTCCAAGACCGCATTCACCAAAGCATTACAGGGGCTTATTCCGGAAATACAGAGCGACGACCTGATCCCGGGTGGCTCGGGAGTACGCGCGCAGGCGTGTGACCATGACGGAGGGTTGCTCGACGATTTCTCGATCATTGAAAACAATGCGGCAATCAATGTGTGCAATGCACCGTCTCCCGCGGCGACATCGTCGTTATCTATCGGGCAGACCGTTTCGGAGAAAGTGCTTGCCCGGTTTTAACACTGCCTGTCTTTACTGAACGCGTCTTACGAACCGGCCTGTCAAATCCTATATCTTGCAGGAGTCATTATCGCGTTTTTCTGGCTTTCGGAAACTTTGAGAATACGCCACTGAAAATGACACCTGACACCAGCGAAATATCCGGACTTGATACCAATGAAAAAAGCCGCCTCACATGGTATGAGACGGCCTTTTCGTATTTATGATTCCGGTTAGGCCTTTTTGGTCTGTGCCACACCGAAGGTAATCAGGTGGATCGCCGCGAAAATCAGCGAGAAATAATAGATGCCTGTATCCGCTCCGTCGGTTTGCAGATGGTGGAAATAAGCGATAACAGCCAGTAACACAGCCAGAACGAGGCCCACGAGCGCTACCGTTTTGCTGCCCTTGGCAATCGCAGCCGGCAATTTGTTCGAGAGGAAGCTGTTTTTAATTCCATAGAACAAATACACGTCAAATCCGATAATCATCCATACAAATAGACGGATCCAGGTATCCAATGGCAGAAATGCCATCATAAAGAAGCATGTAAAGACCCCGAGGATCGGTACCAGCGGAACCAATGGTGTTTTGAATGCGCGTGGCGCATCCGGCATTTGCTTACGCATAACGATGATGCCAATGCAAACGAGGATAAACGCAAACAGGGTACCGATACTGGTCATTTCACCCACAACACGTGCAGGTACAAACGCAGCAAAAAGACTTACGAAAACCAGGAACATGGTATTGTTTTTAACGGGCGTCTGGAATTTCGGGTGTACTGCCGAGAAAACGCGTGGCAACAATCCGTCCTTGCTCATACTGAAAAACACCCTGCTTTGCCCCAAAAGCATTACCAGGATTACCGAAGCGTAGCCTGCGAGGATCGCTACAATAATTGCACGGTTCAGCCACGGATAGTCGGGGTGAATGGCGCCGCTGGCGTCAGTTGTTCCCATGGATTCTATCGCTACCGCAACCGGCGCGATACCGTCCTGGCCTTTGAAAGCGGAGTAATTCGTAACACCCGTCATTACGTGTGCAAAAAGGATATAAAGGACCGTACAGATCACCAGTGAACCGAGGATCCCGATAGGCATGTCTTTCTTGGGATTTTTGGCTTCCTGTGCAGCAGTACTCACGGCATCAAAACCAATATAGGCAAAGAACACGATCGCGGCGGCACGTATGATCCCGCTGAAACCGTACTCACCGAATTTACCGGTATTTTCGGGGATATAAGGAACGTAGTTGGACTCGTTGATGTACTTCCAGCCCAAAGTAATGAAGATTAATACCACTGCGACTTTCAATCCGACGATCACACCATTCACTGTTGCGCTTTCCTCGGTCCCCTTCATCAATAGCAAGCTCATCAGGACAACGATGAAAATGGCAGGCAGGTTAATAATTCCGCCGTCCCACGGACCGACAGTCAGGGCCGTGGGTAAGTGCACGTCGAAACCCTCGCAAAACTTGACCAGATAGCGACTCCAGCTGATACTTACAGTTGCCGCACCTACTGCATATTCCAATACAAGGTCCCAGCCGATGATCCAGGCGATAAACTCGCCCATAGTGGCATAGGAGTAGGTATAGGCACTACCCGCAACGGGAATCATGGATGCAAATTCAGCATAGCAAAGACCGGCGAATGCACAGCCCAGTGCTGCTACGATAAAGGAGATGGTAATTGCGGGGCCTGCCTGATTGGCGGCGGCTCCCCCTGTAATGGAAAAAAGGCCCGCGCCGATAATGGCACCAATACCCAGCGCCACCAGGCTTCCCGGCCCAAGTGTTCGTTTGAGCTGGTTCCCCTCACCGGTGGATTCCTGCATTAGTTTATCAAGTGGTTTCTTAATCCAGAGTTGACTTGCCATATATTAGGTTCGTTGTTGTAGAATGATGGTCTGATAAAGCTAAAAGAAAATTTGTTAATTATGTATCGATACAAAACAAAAAGAGGGTAAGTGCAAAACTTACCCTCTTTTATTCTTTTATGTTAAGCCTTAACTTTCTTGGTTGCCACCGGTGCTGCAGCATCCGCTACCGCTGGCGTGGGGTCATTCTTCTTTTGACGCTGCAGTAAGTCAACCACGATCGGGGCTGCCACAAACAGAGATGAATAAGTACCGACGATTACACCAAGTAACATACAGAATGTAAATCCGCGGATCACAGCACCGCCAAAGATCATCAGAACGATCAACACGAGAATTACCGAGATACCTGTTACCGCGGTGCGGCTCAATGTACTGTTCAATGCATTGTTGATAACAGTCGAAAGACTTTGGCCACGCGCTTTGTCGTCTGCCAGGTAGTCACGGATACGGTCATAGATTACGACGGTATCGTTCATGGAATAACCGATCATGGTCAGGATCGCACCGATGAACGCCTGGTCGATGTCCAGTGACCAAGGCAACCAGCCATTGAACAGCGAGAAAATCGCCAGGATGATCACCACGTCGTGCGCAAGCGACATGACCGCGCCGTAGGAGAATGCTACCCGTTTGAAACGGATCAGGATATACACGAAGTTGGCAGCCAATGCAAGCAATACCGCGTAAACAGCCGACCACAATGTGTCTTTTGCCATCGTTGGTCCTACCTTGTTGGAACTCACGATTTTACCGGGATTACCACTGATCTTCTTGATACCCTCCATTACTTTTGCTTCCGCACGTTGATCCGCATCAGGAGTCGTTTCTTCGATCAGGTAAGGAGTTGTGATTTTCACCTGATCCTGGCCACCGAAAGTTTTCACTTCCGTGGTAGAGCCGAGTACTTCGTCCATTTTGCCACGGAGATCGTCTGCATCTACATTGTTTTCAAAACGTACTACATAAGAGCGGCCTCCTTTGAAGTCGATACCCAGACCAAACCCTTTGAAGATGAATGAGCCAACCCCGATAGCGATGATGATCGAGGAAATGATGTAGAAACGACGGCGTTGTGACACAAAATCGAAATGGTTGTCCTGGAACCAGTTTTTGGTCAGGGTAGTCGAGAATGCGAATGTCTTACCGTTTTTGATCTTGTTTTCCAGCAAAAGCCTGGTGATGAAAATCGCGCTGAAAAGGGAAGTCAAAAGACCCAATACCAGGGTTGTTGCAAAACCAAGTACCAGACCTGTACCGAATGTATACAGAATAATACCAGTCAGCAGGGTGGTCACGTTGGAGTCGATGATCGCCGTAAGGGAATGCTTGAAACCATCACGGATGGATTGCCCGAACGCTTTACCTGTGGCGAGTTCGGTTTTAATACCCTCGTAGATCAGTACGTTTGCATCCACCGCCATACCAATGGACAGAACGATACCCGCGATACCTGAAAGCGTAAGAACCGCGCCGAGTGACGCCATCACACCGAGCAGGAAGAACAGGTTAATCAATAATGCAATGTCTGCAATCCATCCGGCCTGGTTGTAATAGGCAATCATAAATACCAAGACGATAAGCAGACCTACTGCAGATGACAACAAACCATCCTGAATAGCCTCTGCACCCAGTGAAGAACCCACAACAGCTTCTTCCACGATGTGTGTCGGAGCTGGCAGTTTACCGGCTTTCAATACGTTGGACATATCTTTGGTTTCTTCCACTGTGAAGCTACCGGTGATGCTTGAGTTACCGTTAGGAATTTCCCCCTGTACGGTTGGAGCGGTGTAAACGAGGTTGTCGATGATGATCGCAACCGGGCGGCCCACACTGCGGGCAGTGAGTGAACGCCATTTGCGGGCTCCTTCACCATTCATGCGCATTGTTACTTCAGGGCGTCCACGCTCGTCGTAATCGTGTGTTGCATCCACGATCACATCACCTTCCATTGCAGCTTCACCATTGCTTTTCTTGATGAAGTATAAAGGAAGTATCAATTGGTTGCCACCAGCTTCGGTACCTTTACGGTCCCACATGAAAACGAGGTCAGCCGGGAACAGGGAGCGTACTTCGGGACGGCGCAGGATTTCGCTCGCACGTGCAGTGTCTTTCAGATACACGCCCAGGCCTTGCGGCATTGGAACAAAAAGGCTGGTTAATGCAGCGCTTTGTGCAGCCAAGGCAGCGGAGTCAGATTTCGTAGAGTCAGATTTTTGTTCAAGCTGTGCAGCCAGTCCGCCATCGGTTTTCTTGGTGGTATCCGCAGGAGCTGCAGTCGCATTGGCAGGTTTAGCAGCCGATTTTTCGATTTCAGCCTGTTTGGTCAGATATTTGCCCAGGCCGTCCAATCCGGCAGCCAGTTCGTTGGTCAGGTATACTTCCGCGAATTCGAGTTTTGCAGCTCCGGAAAGCAGACGACGCACACGCTCCGGGTTATCCACACCGGGAAGTTCCACCAAAACGCGGTTCTGGCCTGGAAGACGCTGAATGTTCGGGTTGGTCACGCCGAATTTATCGATACGGGCCTGCGTGATCTGGAAAGCGCGGTCGATAGAGCCGTCGATCTCCGTGTTCAGCATTTTGATTACTTCGGCATCCGAAGAATTGCTGTTGATCTTACCACGGTTTGCGCTGGTAGCGAACACCGAAGCTAGGCTGGTGTTGGGAGCCGCTTCCTTGTACGCCTTCACAAAGCGGTTGATAAAGGAGCTGTTGCTGGCTGACTTATCTTCGCCTGCTTTTTTCAACGCATTCTGGAATGAAGCACTGCGCGCATTGCCACCTGCCATTCCTTTCAGGATGTCGGCAGGAGCTACTTCGAGTACGACGTGCATACCACCCTGAAGGTCAAGACCGAGATTCAGCTCGCGTTCCATTACTTCCTGCAAAGTATGTCCCAGGTATACATCTTCACGCCACAGTGAATCGATGTAATGTTGTTTTTTGGTCATATCCACCTCTCCCTTCGCATCGGTCGCATAGGCCACAGCCTTGCTCTTGATGTTTCTCGACACGAAAGTGAATGAGAGATAGTAGACGCTAATAAGGGCAATCACGATGGTTAACCCTATTATTCCATTCTTATTGCTCATTTTCTTTGAATAAAAAATAATTGAAATTCTTGACTCAGAATAATTAAATACCTGTGAATCAGGTAACAGATGTTGCTTGGCTTTCAGTAAGCTTACTTATGAAATTGCCAGGAGAAGGACACGCTGCGCCCTTCCGGCGCGTACTAAGGAGCGTTGGTGACTATAAACCTGCCAAAAATCCGGTGGAAATAGGAGAACAGGAAAAAGGATTCCCTGAATGCCGTACGCACAACCAGTTCATCGGCGATAAATTGCCAGGTGGGTTGTGGTAAAAAGTAGAAGTAATGGGAGAAATCGAATGAAATCGCGGGTGTAATCACTGCATCCAGTGATAGTGCAGCTACTTTGGGCTGTTGTGCGTCGTCAGACTGGGCCGAACCCTTGGAAAGTTCGTTGCTAACCGCCTTGCCGGTGAATGAACTGTCCGTATTCTTGTGATCAGACCACGACCTGGCCCCTGCTACCATCAATAGCATGACGGCTAGCATTAAGCTGATGGCCTGGTTAATCACTCGTACAGTCTTCACTATCAGATTCGGGATTTCAATTAAACCGCAAATTTTGTTTTAAAAAATTACAAACGCAAACTATTTTCTTGCGGGGTTTCATCATTATTTTGATAATGAATTGTATTTCGTGGTTTTTTCTCTGTAAATCACGTTTTTGCCTGCGACATGTAAGAGAATGATAATCAATAAAACTAAACGGCAACAGCCGTCTGAGGTGACTAAGCTGTCTGGAGCGTGGCATAACCCAGCCTGGCATGAATAGCGTCATCCGCAGCCAGCCAGAGCCCGGAAGAGCCTTGTGGAAGGGTCAGGCATATGTTGAAATCGTATTCCACAGGTAAAAACCAGCCGAGTAGCCAGTTTACCAGAATATCGAAGTCGGTATTGTTGATAAACATATCGAGGGATGCGGGGTCCGGAACCTCTATCTCGATCCGGATATCCGGTAAATAGCTGTCCAGCAACCCGCCCAGTAAAGTGCCTGAGCCAAGCAGTGAGTCTCCGGGCGTCACCATCGAGTCCAGCCGATGTTTAGGCCCGGAGGCAGTATGGATAACGACTGGCAGCCGCAATGCCGCAGAAATGACCTCCGCCGCTGCACTGAGGTCGCCGCGGTGTTCAGAAACCCGCGGCAGGATTGGGAGGAGCTGTACGAATGTGTCGGCATCCATTGTATCGGGTGCCTGCCAGAATTCCCGTAATTCCTGTAGTAGTCCCGAATCCTGGGCGAGTTCCCATGCATTATGTTCCAGCCGGGTCAGCGCGATGAGATTGAAAAAGAATTCCTGTTCCAATGGGAGGAAAAACAGCCTTGATCGTTGTTCTTTTTCCCGTTGGAGGCGGATCTCCTCTATTCTTTTTTTGGTCGTGTTGATATTGTTCGATGAAGGAAGATGGAAAAGTTGCTCCGGCAAATGGTCGTAGATGCCGCTCCGGTTCGATTCTATTACACGTCCGTTGAAATTCCCGATTTCAAGATCATGGGTTCCTGCTATGTCCTGATGGCTGCGACGCTTGAAATCGCCGAGCGGGCGCAGCAGGATTCTGTCGGCAGACAAACCGCTGTCAAGCCAGGAATTGGCGATGAATTCTGCCCTGAGATCGGCTTTTGGTTCCATCTTTTTGATTTTCAGTTCAATGTGACGACTTGTACCGGATACATGCCGGTGGATAGCTTGCTGATTTTCAATTGTAATATTTCGCATTCGCGCGTCCAGTCGGCATTCCTGGCAATTGCACCGGCGGGTGTAAGTCCGATCTGAATGCAACGGACAAATCCCTGTCCGGCCGCTTTGCCGGGCATGAAATGTGGTTTCACCTGGATTTTGCGCAGGCGGTCGCCGAGTTCGGCGCTGCAAAAGGCCCGGATGTCTTCCAGGGTGACAAGCCGGTTTCGCGTAACGACGTTTTTCCTAAGCTCGCGGACATATTCCATTTCGTCGGGTTTTGCTTTTCCGCCGGTGGAGCGCGTGAGTGTCGTGATGTCGGAACCGCTGATGCCCGAGGCCGAGTAGGACTGGAGCTTCGACCCGGCGGGAAGCCCGTTGGCCTGTTCGGCCAGCGTGCTCCAATAGGAAATAAACAGTATATCGGGATTTTTGTCGGCCCTGATGACAAGAAAAGGCTGAGCCGTGGTTTCACCTGCTTTTTTGACACCGAGTTTTTGCTCCACCCGGGCCATGTTCTGGGCAATTTCACGTAGGATGGATGCCAGGAAGTCCTCGCCGATGGCGGTGAAAGCGGTTACTTCATCCCGAAGCAATTCCATGAGCTGGTAGAGGATGGCGCGGGCATCCCGTTTATCAAACCGGCCAATGCCCTGCTGACGGAGCGTGTAAATACGCGGCGTTTCATCGTCTTCCGTATAAAGATTCTTTTCGGACGCGGTGTAAGCCTGATTTTTCTGGTTTACGACCGTATGAACGCCCATGAATGCATCCGCAGTGGGTAACGCAATGCCGTTGAGGCCTGGTTGCAGGCGGTAGGTAATTTTGTTAAGCTGTTTATTTTGAACCGGAAATGCATTCAGTGTCACATGCATCTGCTCAAAGCCTGCCTGAGGGTATGTTGCGGGCCATGTGACCTTTATCCAGACCAGCGGCTTTTTAAGCATTTGCAACGTGCGTGTGTCGAACAAGCCTTCAAATTCGGAAGGATAGGCTTGCATGTTGAGAGTACCTTTATCCCACGGATCGTCACTGGTGATCCTGATGAAGCTGCTATCATATGGCAGTTCCGCGTCGTCGGTTTTTTCGTTTCCCAGGCCAGCTTGCGACGGGATGACGTCGTCGTTTCGGTACCACGAAGTTGCTGGCAGGAATTCCCTGTATTGATATTCCATCGGATCGGCCATCCAGTCGAAATAGAAGCGGAAGCCATTCCAGGATGTAATGCCGGGGTCGGTTTCCAGTCCGATCCACAGGCATTGGTCGGCCCCGGGAACCGGGTTAGCTTTGGCAGTAAATGTCCTTGCGCCTTTTTCAATGGTGTACAGTCCGGAGGGCGACGCATAGTGCACAATGGCCGCGTTGACCAGCGGATAGCGTGCGATGGCAGAAAAATAAACCTCGCTTGTCTCGCCCTTTCGAGGATTCAGGCGCTTGCCTACCAGTTGGTTCTCCGGGTCGATCCATCCGATGGGCTCAACAGGGCGTGCCTGGACGATTGCTGTTGCCGGCTGCGGGCTGTTGTGGCTTTCCGGGGAAAGGATTCCGGCGAGACGTGTCATGAGCCGGAGTTCCGTCTGCTGGATCTCCTGACCTACCTTTTCAAATTCTACCGAACAGGCCTCTGCAAGCAACTTCACCAATGGGTCGAAATGGTCGGTTTGTGATTCATCGATACCCCAGAGTTCGGCGCAGCGCTTGATCAGTCTGCGCGAGATATTTTCTTTGGTATAATTCAATGTTTCCGGCATGTCATTCTATGGATAGCGGTGATATGAAAATGCGTTCAAAAAAGAGGAAAGGTTCATTGGTACGTTTGATGATAGCCTTGATCTCGATGCCCACGCGCTTGCGTACATAGTTGTTGGTTTTGGTTAAAACCTCGAATTCTTCCATTTCGACCCGGATTTTAGGATTGGATAACCTTCGCTCATACAAGCTGACAGCCTCTTCCAGCGATTCCCGGATCAGGTCTTTCCATTTGATCTGGGATAAAACCGCAAAATCATGATCCCACAGCGCACAGCCGTAGCGGTTATCAAAACGGTTCTCGTCGAAATGGGTGACCATCAGGAGATATAAATGCTGATGTATAGCCTCCCTGTCGGCGCATTTGGGATGCATTTGCCCGGCTACGATCCGGTCCAGGGACAGGGGCAGAGAATAGTTTTGATCTTCCATCCGGCGTTTAATAAATTGTGGTTGTATTAATGAAAGTCTGGCTTATTTTTGTCTGATCACCAACTTCCAAGCGTTCCGATGAAGCTTCCTCTTTTTAAAACTGTCACGCAGCGGCTTCAGTTATTATATGCAGTGGTCCTGATCGCCTTGTTGACTTTGGTAGGAAGCCTGGCATTCTGGATTGTCGATTACCGCGACGCTTACCCGATGGCAATGGCCTGTTTCCTGGTGTTGGGGATTCTTCACGTTTACCTGCTTTCCCAGTGGTTTGATTCGCTTTTCGACAACCGGTCGGCCAGGGCGATCGGTTTTACCCTGCTGATTACTTTGGGATCGGCCCTGATTGTTATCTTTCTCTATCATAAGTTATCTCAGGAGCTGACCAAAGGGTTGGGGATGGCTACGGCGCTGGTAGGATTTCTGTTCCCGGTTTTTGTGGCCAGGGTTTACCAGAATTACCTCGAGATCCCGCTGAAAGAATATAAAAAATGGTATTATCCCGTGGGTCAGCCACTGCCTGATATGGACCTGCTCGATCTTTCAAGAGTGCTTGTCATTCAATTTGAGTTTACCAAAACGGCCAGCGAGCCGGCTTTTACTAATTTCAGGGCCAAGGCACCCCATGCAATGCTATTTGGTGAGCTATTCTTTATTTTTCTGAATGACTACAACGACCGTAATCCGGGAAGCCCTGTTGAATACCTAGCGCCCGACGGCACACCTTATGGATGGCTTTTCTATAAAAAACTGCCGTGGTACAGACGTCGCGTTTATATGGACCCGGATCTGACATTTCAAGCTAATCACGTTGTTGATAACGAAACGATTGTAGCCGTCAGGGCTTAGCTTGTTGCTTTTGGCAGTAAAAGGGCGGGGCTTATCCCGCCCTTTTTTACATTACCACCGGTTGGCGTGCGGGGTGCCAAACAGCTTGATTTCCCTGGCCGACAACGTCAGGCCGGTGGTCATTGGCATAGACCCTGTCTCGATGAAGCTCTCCGTGTATTGTACACAGTACACGTCCGTGAGTTCGAGCTCCTTCTGCGTTTGCTCTTCATCTACATTTTTGAAGGTGATCTTGGCTGATGATTTCTTGCCATCCGGATCTACCATCCACTCCCAAAGCCCCTGGCTGTCGCTGGCACTTGAGGAATCGACCTGGATATATACGGTGCCTCCATACACTTTGGAAGAAACACGGCCCTTATCGTCTATAGATTGTGACAAAGCGTAGCTGCACGAGATAACGGCGATTCCGTCGCCCGAAGGGCCGCCGTCCCAGGTAAAGTAAGCGTCAAAACTTGAAGCTGGCATAGTTGTAAGTGTTTAAAAGTGAGATAATTGATTATGGATACATTTAGTTAAGCATAATAGGGGTGCCCTTGATGATCGTGCTGCCGCTGCTTCTGAGTTCGGCGACGCCATCGCCTTCCAGAGTAAGTTGAGCACCTTTGATATTTGCGCTGGCCGTACCTTCTGCCTCCAGTTCGGCTCCGGCTTTGATTTTAGTGTTGACACCGCTTTCAACTTCGATGTTCTGGTCGGCTTTAATCTTGATTTCACTGGCATGCAGGTCAAATTTCCCGCCTGTGCTCACTGTAATGTCCTGGCTGGCTTCAATGGTTAGTTCTTTGGATTTGACTTCGATCAGCCCGTTTTCGACGTGCAGCCTGATCTGACCATCATCTTTGAACGAAAATTCCATGAAAGTGTCCGTCTTGTTCCGATTGCTGATCTGGATTTTGGCATCACCGTCTTTGTCAATGAAGATGAGCATGTTGCCCGACCGGGTGGCTATTACTTTGATATCGTTGTTTTCGGATGTGTACCGGATATCCTCTTCAGGTTTGGGATAAAGGCTGGTCATGACAAAAGGGTTTTCTGCCAGGTTACCCTCATAGCCAATCATCACCATGGCACCTACCTCCGGTACGAAATTGACGCCCCGCCCGGTGGAATTGTGAAGCGTACCCACGCGCATCCATATCGATTCCTGATCCTGCTGCCGGGCCTGACCCCAGAGAAATTTGACCCGCACCCGCCCCAGTTCTTCTTCGTCGTCATTGGCAATAACCTCGGCCTGTTCCGTTTCGCCCAGCGGATTCCGGACGTTGGGGTTATTGGGTGGATGCTGGGCCGATTCCGGCACCGCATTGAAAGAGTTCTGATAACTTCCGGCGGTATTGATTTCATGCCGGATGTGTACGACCCGATACTTACCGAAATTCTCCTCATAAGCCTCTCCACGGTCATTAAGCCTTTGCCCCTTGACGGACAGGACTGTTCCCACGCTGATCGTCGGGGTTTCGCCGGCACCTTTGAAATCGACCATGGAAGTTACCCTGGCTGAGCGCTCCATTTTTGTCAGTTCATCCATTTCGCTCTGCCCGCCCACGATTTCCGGCGCGGGTAGCAAAGAGGTTTGGGCGAACAGCGAGTCCGATTGTTGCAACGTGAATTCGCTGAGAGAGGTCAGGCCATCCACATTCTGTTGGCCAGATTGCCCGGTGAATGCTTCCGGGAGGGTGTAGTTATATCCTTCAAAGCTGAATGCAGCAGGTTGCAGCTTCAGTGCTACATCGAAGTTTTGTAGTCCGTCGACCAGGAAATCTACTTCCTGCGTGTTGCCGCCATTGCCGAGCACGAGTTCGCGTCCGTTGTAGTAAAACCATTCGCAGCAGCGGTCGGCTACCCGGCAAAGAAATTTATAATTACTCTCATTATACTGGGTGAAGGGAACTTGCCTGCCGCCGTTTTCAGGGTTCAGTTGTTTGCGGAGCAGGTTTTGAGGATAAGGCTGCAGAACTGTATTGAAAATGTCCTGTAGGGTCCCGCGCAGGAAGGATCGCCGCTGGACAGAATCTTCGAGCACGAGGGTAGGGCTATATCCTTTTAGTGCAAAGGCACTGCTCATATCACTCAGGCTACGGAGGCGAATTTCGGTCACAATCCCCTGAAAAACGAAGTCGAACGAATCGTCTCCCAAACGGGGGCTGAAAGAAAAGGTGATTTTTTTACCCATTACGGCGCGGTGCGACCGGTTGAAGAAGTGTTCGCCCCGATCTTCCAGTTGATCGAACGGCACCAGCAGTTCGAACCAGTGATGGTTAAAAAGGTCCTGCTCGATCACCAGACCGAGATGCCGGGTGATCTGAGTGCCACCTTCGATTTCAATAGTAGTATTAACCTGCCGTGCCATTCAACTGTTGATTTCAACCTGACCGATCTTGACTTTTTTGGGCAAAAGCACTAATTCATACACCAATGCGAGACTGCTGTCACGCAGGAAATAATCCTTTCCCCGGTGTTGTGGCAAATAACCTTTGGTATCCGGCACATGTGCCAGCCGGTTTCCCCGGATTGTCGATTGCCTGGCCCTGAACGATTCCCGGAACCCAACGCAATACGCATCTTCAAACTCCATTTTGCGCAGCAGCTGCGAGTCGTCGTCGTACTTGAATTCCACTTGTCCGCTGAGCTGCCGGTCATTTTTAAAAGCCCAGTCATACAGTAATGCGAAATCATCGTTCTGTGTGGGACTGACCGTCAGGCGGATGAGCCGTGCTTTGGGGGAGTCCGTAGGGCTCCCGCGTTCGTCCGCGTTGCGGTTGCATCCATATGTCATTTTTTTGACGATGAATTCTTTTCCATCGATCGTCAGATGAGCCTCAACCCCGATCGTCGCGTCCTGGTCTGCCATGTCCTAAAAGTTTTCCAGTTTAGCTTCGTTGATTTCCACGCTGGCGGCCGTTACCGTAATGCAGGTGATAAAGTTCTGAAGGCGGTTCGTGAGCGCCTTGTCCAGATCGTCGGTACCGTCGTCGAACATTTCCACGAACTCGATACACACGGCATCCTTGAAACTCAATGTTTTGAAAGAGCCGTTTTCTCCAAACTGTTCCGCCGTCAGGTCATATTTCTGCGAAGGCTTGTTTGCCCATTCGATCAGAAAGTCATCGAGCACCATTTCCAGCTCCAGGTACAAGTGAGCCCATTGGATCGGGGACGTGATAGACATCGCATCGTCCACCGTCTGATGCAGCTCAAACTGCATGAACAAGACGTTGTATTCATGTTCCCCGTCGATTTTTAGCGTGGTGCTGAATGGCATCTGTTTAATGGCTGAATGATTGAATGACCGATGATTGAATAGCTATTTGATTACGAGTAAGAAATAAGTGGCGTGTCGTTGCATCCCGCTTAATCAATCATGCAGTCATCCAACATTAATTTACTGTTGTGCATACTCCGCGGCCCAGGCGGCAGCGTCGAGGTCGTCGCCTTTCTGGCCGGTGAGGGCGATCATGAAGTTTTTGGCAGGAAAATAAGGCACCATGTGGATATCGAGGTAAACCTTATCCTTCTGGTTTTTGTCCTGTTCAAAACGCATGACGCTGAACTTCTCGATGAGTTTTCCCGGGCCGGTTACGCTGTCCAGGAACTTAATGATCTGTTTTTTCAGATCATTTTTGGTATTATAATCGAAGTTTTCGAATGCCCGCCGGTTGAGGAAATCAATCAGTACTTTCGTGATGTAGTCGAAAACCCGGACAACCGAATAGGTCTGCAAACCCACATTATCGCCATTGAACAGCGTTTTAGCGGAGAATGCCATTACTTTGCTGTATTCATTGACCATCGGGATCAGCCCCATTTTTTCCAGGTCAGCGATTTCCGACTTTTTCAACGGAAAACGCACTCCGTCTACCTCGCTGAGTGTTCCGTGTTTTTTACCAGCGGCTACCTGTGACATCAAAGTTTTATAGACATTACCAGCCAATGCGGTCGATGGCGGAATGTAGAGGTCTTCTTCTTCACCGAGGTCGTCATGTCTGGCCCTGCCTACCAGCCAGTTGCAGGTCATCATCACATTGGATAAATGTGCCGCGCCTCCCGTGAGATTAGCGGATTCGAAAAGCTCCATTACATCCTCAGGAGCGTCGAGGTGCATGAAGTCAGTAACGAGCATTACCTTGTTTTTGTACGCCATCTTTGCCCATTTGTCGACGACCTTGCCGGAGCCGAGGTAACCTGGCACATTGAGAATGGAGTAGTTTTCCCGAAGGTCAAGACGGTCGTATTTGGCGGCCAGCTCTTCTCCTACGGCGTCGATGAAGGTAGTTACGTCCAGGTCCTGCAACTGGTCGGGCGCTGCATTCAGGAAGGAGACGTTCTTGACCTTGTCCTGCTCCGTGTTTTTGAAGAACATCGCTACCGACCGGTAGGATTGTTCCAAAGGCCTGATCTGTTCGACCGCCTTGCCCAGGTTTTCTTTCAGCAGCGCAAATGCGGAATCGGCTTGCTTTTGCCCCATTTCGATCATGTCCGGTACAGTTTCAGCGCTGCCAAGCAGTTCCGACCATAGTTCCAGCCTTTTTTTGAGTTGCTGGCGTTCCTTCTTTTTATCAGCCTCGGTCAGGAATATCTTTTTCCTTGCCTTTTTTTCCGGGTTAATGTTCGCAGCTCCTTCGATGATGGTTTCCACCAGATCGTAACTGCCGTATTTGGCGAGAAGCGGAAGACCGGTTTCGAGTGGTACCGCGACGCGTTCTTTCAGTGCTTCCCGGGCCGGGGTGGCTTCTTCGGTTGTTTTTGTATCGTTAGCCATGATGCAATTTTGAATGATTGAATAAGTGAATGAATAAGTGGCCGAATAGGTGTTCGTTTTTTTGAATGACCTGCCACACTCCAACCGGAGGTATTCAGTCATTTAATCATTAACTCTGAGCGCTACCCAGCTTCCTCTAATTCATTGATCAGCGTTTGAAACACGCCTAGTAATGCGGCCTTGGCTTCGGGTTTTTCCAATGCTGCTTTCAGGATCTTATTCACTTTGAGGTGCCTTACCACCTGTTGATAGGCTTCATTGCGGGCGTCGAGGTCCTGCAGGAATGCACTTTGTGCGATAATTCCCTTCTTTCCGAAGTCCCCGAGATTTTTGAACCGCAGATTTTCATTGATAAAACTGCCATCCGATGTGATGAATTCGACCTCTGCTTCGGGTTGGTAATGGGCGAATACTTCTTCCGTGGTTTTGAGGTCATAAACGATCTCCGGCCGGGGCGACGGATCGCCCGTCAGTTGCGTAGCAAAAAGGGTCCGGTTTTGGGGAATATCAGCAATCCCTTCACTGGATTGATCAATCTTGCGTTCATTACCGCCTATTCCGTAGTTGAACATAGTTGTATATGATTAAGAGTAAATACTGTTGTTACTAACCGATCAAAACTGTGGGGCAACCTGCCACGATGCTACCGCCATGAACGGTACTGTCGCCCATGCGGGCTGCCGGTTTACCGCCAATGAGCACCGTGGTGGAGCCCATTGCAATCGCGTCGGGCGGGCCGGTACACACGCACATATCTCCGGCGCAGGCGGCCGGCTGCCCACCTATGAGTACAGTGGGGGTACCCGGGGGCAGCACGGGACCGCCCACATGCGGTACAGGCGGGGTTCCCGGCGTTACCATCGGGCATACGTGCATATCACCTACTCTTGCTGCTGGCTGGGACATGGTTGCTAGGCTTTCGGCTGTCGGCATTCGGCTTTCAGCGGGGTTGTATTTGATTACTTTGAATTGCTACTTCGCTTTTTTGAAGTCGAAAATCGAGGTGAGTGACACGCCCAGACCTACGGCCATGGCGCCCACCGAAACGTAAATGCCCGGTTTGGCGTAGCTGGTCAAACCTTCGGGATTGTCGATGCGCTTCTTATAGTCCTTGTAATCCTTATTAAGCATGCTGTATGTCACTGCTCCGAACGCGAGCGCTGCCACGCCGGCGCCGAGTTTAATTGCGCCCCATTTGCGGGCATTCTGTATGGCCGCCTGGTTGGGCTTGTTCAGCTCTTTGAATACCCGCTCCCCTTCCTTGGTGTCTTCGGGGGAGGCGACGGGCTTGCGGTCAGAGGCTTTGCTTACGACCGGCTCTTTTTTGCGCTGAAGCGAGTCATAGGTCGCCGACGGTTTCGGACTGACGGGGACCGATTTCGCAATATCCGATGAGTTGAATGCTATGCGGGTGAGATACACGATCCAGTCGTTGCCCGACTTATCCGCTCTCAGTTCCGCGACACGGGTGATGGGTTGATAGGGCGTGTTGTCCTTATTGCTTTTTCCTTTGAATTGCTGTGTGTAGAACACTTTTACAAAGGGATATTTATCCACTTTTACATCAGACACCACGAGGTTCGTGAATTCAATGGTATTGGTTTCTGATTTGGTGTAAAACAGGTCAAAATTGCTGAGGTACTTTTCAATAGGGGTGTCCAGGCCCGGTGCACTGGTTTTGTGCTTCGGATCTATGTCGTCTTCCACGATCACACCGTCGTTGATGAAAATCTGATCATTGCTGGGCATGTAACTGTTCATCATCAGGTAGCGACGCTCGTAGTTGCTCAGGTCTTCATTGGCGATCGCATTGAGCAGATCATTGAGCCCTTTAACCCGCTCGCGCGCCAGCACCCGGATCTCGTCCGCATCCCTGCGGGTGAGTACCTGCGCTTGTGCATGGTGTGTAGTAAACCAAATACCTGCTGCCAACAAGGCCAGCCACAATTTGAAACTTGTAAACTTTTTCATTCCCGTTATCATGTTTTCAATTGCTCTTTTGCTCTAAATCAATGATCTGGACTTCCACGCGCCGGTTCATACGCCGGTTTTCCTCGCTATCGTTGGGACGGACGGGGAACTTGCTTCCGACACCTTCCGCTGCAATCAGCCTTTCCGGAACACCTTTTCCGATCAGGTACCTCGAAATCACCCGGACACGGTATTCGGATAATGTGAGGTTGAGATCGGGATTCCCCACATTGTCGGTATGGCCGGTTATACGCAGGCCTTTGCTTTTGTTTTCAAGGATGTAAGCGGCCACGGAGTCCAGGTAGGTTCTGGATTGCGCGGGCAGTTTGTAGTCGCTCCTCGGAAAATAGAGCGTTTTGTCGGTGACCGTAAACCCTCTCATCACGGGAATGGCGGCTGGTATTGCTGCCGCTGGTGGCCGGTCGGGAATGCGAAGTGTTTTGAAAGTGATTCCTTCTTTCAGCGAAGCCATCGCGGTCACGAATTCCGGTTGGTCGGGTGCGGGAACAATGCCAAATTTGTAGCTTCTGCCCGGGATGAGTTCTGCAAAATAATGCCCCTCATTGACCTTGTTCACCTCTATTTCTGTCTGGCCGTCGGCCCATAGCCTGCATAATGCCCCTGGCCTGGCGTTAAGAATATTAAGGGACAGAATGGTTCGCTGGCGGTTGAGCTTGATCAGGTAAGTTCTGGGTTCCTGGTCTGTCTTGTCCAGAATCAGGTTGCCATTGTAGGACTGGTAACCAGCAGATTTCACTTCGACGGCCACGATGTCTTTTTCCGTGAAGACAATTTCAGCGGTTGGTCGCGATGAAGTCAGTCCGAAACAATCCTTTTTCTGCTTTTGGGTATAGTAAAGACAAATCTCAGCCGAAAGGGGCTGATTCGACATGGCATCCTTTACCTCGATCCGTCTGATAATGGAAGTAACAGCTTTCAGCGAGTCTTTCAACTCAAAGTGCTTTTGTTCTGATTGGGCATAGGGTTCGTCGCTCGTCTGTTTGCCTAACGGCATCATGGTTATCGAAATAAAGAATGTGCCTTCTGTCTTTCCGTCGGTATTGACCGGGATATGCTGCGTCTGGAACTGCGGGGATTCAATCGTCAGTTCAAGTGCATTACATGGCATTTCGACGTTGAAGAGCCCGAGGCTATCCGATTTGCCAAGCCGCTGCTTACCTTGCTCAGTTTTGGCCGAGAGGCTAGCCGCCAGGGGCGACGATCCTGCGATGTCGGTGATCCTGCCGGCCAGAAAACCGCATTGCCCGTAGAGTGAAGTAATTGTTACCTCAAACAGCAGCAGGATGATGTAAAACCGGTTTTTCATTGTCCCTCGTTGGTTTCAATCCCTATATTGCCTAGTAATACCTCCCAGTTAACCGTATCCTTGCCATCGATGGTTTTCTGATACGATTCGAGTTTCACGCGAATGTTCTTTTTCGTAATGTCCCCGTAAGCCACTTTCCCATTGGCAGCATAGCCTTCAAAAACCTGCTGCCCCGCGATGATCCCATAGTAATTTCCGTCGGCTTCCTGTTTAAGCTCGCTCACGTATTTGACTTCATTCCAGGTAATATTGATCTTGGCATAAGGCAGCAATTTCAACCGGTTGAGATATTCCTTCACCGGATATTTCTTGACACCTTTGGCGGAGCTTACCGCCACCGTTGCCTGAGGTTCAAACAGGCTCAGTGCCTGCTGGACTGCTTTGTTTTTCTCTTCCGATTTCTGGGTTTTATCGCCGATTATGCGCAGGTAAGATGTGAATTCATCGACCCGTCGGATTCCTTTTGCACTGTATTCCTTGTACTCGATGTCCGTCAGGAATGGTTTGGTTTGTTCTTTTGGAGCGGGCGGAGGATCCTTTTTTATAGTGGTCTGGTTCTGAGGATTATCCTGCTCTTTTCTTACGATTTCCCTTTCCCTCTTTTCGATTTCTTTGTGTGCTAATGCCAGCAAAGGGGCCACATCCACCACATCCCGAAGAATTTCATGACGACCGTCGCGGTAAATAACTGTCGCGACCTCTTCTTTGTTGATGGATGCAGCATTCCCTTCGGCTGTCAGGTAATTGATCACGTCGTCACTTTCATAGGAAATGTTACCGGTAATTACAGTCAGGGGAACGCTCTTGATGATCAGGTCCTGGCTGACGTTCCTCGGCGGCGCTTTGTAAAACGCCTCGATCTGGGACTGGGCTTTATTAGCGCTTTCGTTGAGTTCGGAAATAACCATAAACTGCCCGCTTGAGGAGAAAACGACCAGAAAGCGCTTCCTGTGATAGATCCTCGGAATGCCGTCGGAAGCGATCCATTCGAGTTTACTATCCATGGCCCGGCTGAGTTTCGCCTGAACAGGATTGCCGTTGTCCAGCCAGATCCGGTCCTGGGCGATTGCCTCGACTGCTAAGAGTACCAGCAGAAATGTATAAAGCTTCATCATAATACACCTTTAGTTATCATAAGCGATCAGGCTCATTGTCATCTCATTACCGGAAATCGTTTCTATCCGCCATTTGCCATATCTGCCTTCGCCGGTTTTGAATGCGATTACCGTATTAGCGGATGCGGCGTTGACCAGGTAAGAAATAGGGGTAGTGCTGTAATCCCCTATGCGCACCAGGTCGAGGTAAGTGAGTTTGCTGTAGTCGGCCACACCCAGGTTTTTGAACTGAATATTGCCGACCGGAGCAATCTCGATCACTGTGCCTCGTCCGGAAATCGAAAACCAGCTCACAGACACGTCTGCTTTTGAATCGCCTGCCGTCACCACGCGCCCTGCATCCAGGTCGTACGGGATTGATCCGTTCGTAGTGGGTATCTTCTCCGAATTGCGTGTGGCTGCAATGGTGGGCAATACAGTCGTTTTGATGTTCAGGATTTCACTGTACGCGATCCCGCCTCCCTCGTTCCGTGCATATAGCGCAATGTAGTATTGCGTGTCCGTCTGGAGTCCGCCCAATTTCTGGTTTTGAATGGAAACAGGAGTCTGATTTGGCTTGTCACCCAGTTTTACGACGTTATTTTTTTCGATGTCCAATGCCGCAGTAGTTCCATAAATCAGGCCATATTCGAGGATCACGCCGCTTTTTTTCTGCTGACGGTCGTTTTTACTGTCGGGATCCTTAATAGTACCGCTCACCGTAACCTCGTTCCGCTTTACATCCACAACTTCCAGTTTTGAGAAGGCAGGCGGGAGCGGATCTACCGGAGTAAACATATTGCATGTCTGCAGATTCACAGCCAGCAACAATACCGAGCTTTTGAACAGCCAATTTTTCATGGGGTTTTCCCTTAGTCGTTTTACCTTACGCACGTATGTATACGTTACTGTTTGTCATAAGTTAGAATGGTTACTTCCATGTCACCGCCATTGGCCGAACCAACCGGACGATCTTCCCCGTGGGCGTCGATGATCATCTTGCCATACCGGCCCTGATTGGTGACGAAAGCGATCACAGTACCATTTGCCAGTTGATTAGCCTTGGTATCCGTGTAGCTGCCGTTAATGAAATTCGTGGACAGGTTAGCGCGGGTAAGGTCGGTATATCTGACCTGGTCAAAGTTCACCTTGCCCAATACTGCAAACCTTGCACCATTCTTGGGATAGATACCGGGTCTATCGTTGTAGGGGTACCACCACATATCGTCGGACCCGTTTTGAGATATCAATTCTCCCAGATCCAGGTCATAAGGGTTGGAGTAGGACATCGTAAAGGATTTTTTGGGGGTAAAGACGGACGGTTCTCCCAAATTGAAGGCTGTCACCGCATCGCTGTAAATGATGCCGCCCAATGTAATGGCAAATGCCCGGGCATAGTAGGTCGTCCCGGCTGCGAGTCCGCTTAGGTTGGCGGTGAAGCTACCTTTTACCGCTTTCTGGCCTATTTCCGACCGGCTGTCCTTCGTGGTAGGTGTGGTATTAGTGGATGAATAGCACACGCCGAAAGAAGTAATGGATGCATTACCCAGCGATAAGATGTTGACCACGACGTCAGCGGACACTTTCGATGTAGTGGTTACTTTTCCAAGCGCCAGTTCACCGAAAACATAATCATCCGTTTTGAATGTAGCGACCGGTCCGTATCCGACACCTCCGCCTTGGTTTCTGGCATAAACACAAACGTAATAGGTCGTCAGTACCGTGAGCCGGGTGATATCCCTTTCAAACTCAAACGGGGTGACAGGATTGTCCTCACCCACCTTGATGACGGTTCCTCCTTCAAGGGTCGGCTGGTTCTGTGTGGCATACACAAAACCATATTCCAGGATTTTGCCGCTTTTTTTCTCTTGTCGGCTATTTTTAGGATCGAGATTGTCGATTTTTCCCCTCACTACTGCACCCGATGTCCAAACTTGCACTACGCTCACCTCGGAGACTGCGGGCGTCAGCGGATCTACCGGAGCGAACATATTGCATGCGCCCAGTAGCAGGGTAAGACCCGTCATGAGAAAAAAACTGATTAACCTTTGCATTGCTTGAATGGCTAGATTCGGCGATTTACATTTTTAATAGGCTCAGGAAGCGGCCGACGTAGCCGGCTGCCAGTCATTGTCCCAGTATTCGATCAGCTGCGGGGTTGCTACCCGTCCGCGGAAAGTGACGGTACTGTCGTAATGCGTCTGTGGGATCAGGTGTGTACGCAGGCGTGTGATCCAGGGCTGTGCGTGCCGGCCTGTCAGCAAACCGCCCATTCCCATCTGATTTTCGCGCTCGTCGAGCGTAACACCGTAATGGGTGTCGCTGTTGCCCGCTCCCCTGACGTGGTCGAGACCCAGGGTATGACCAAATTCGTGGTTGATAGTGGTTTGCAGGAAATCGACGCTATGCATGGCGGCGCCCACCCGGGTTTGACGGTTGTTCCAATGCGATTCGAGATCCAGATGGGTGAAAAGCCCCGACCGGTTTTGCTCTTCTACATAAGAACGGAATGTAGTTTCCCGCGGATGGATGATCCGGAATGTCTGATGGGCCTGGGCCGCGCTTTCAACCAGCTGGATGGATAGGCCGCATTGAATGGTCGCATTATTCGGAGCGGCTGTTCTGCGCGGCACATACCAGGCTTTATTGGGGTCGAGGATAAATCTGTCGCTCCAGTGCCGTTGCACAACCTCCACAAACCTTCTTTTATATGCTTCCCATTCCTGATCCGGCCAGGGTTCCAGATGGAATGTGCCGTACAGATCGTGAAGCGTGCCGTTTCCGGTTGCATAAGTGTCTGGCCGGAAAAACCGGGTGGTTGGCTCCACACGAACCAGGTGGACCTTGAATTGCAACAGCATTCCGAAGGTCGTGTCGTCGATAGGGATGAGGCAGGAGTCCCAGCGCCTTGCGTTTCTGAACAGGTGGATGTGCATAATGTTTCTTTTTGAGGTACGAACCGTTTAAACGGAATACCGGGATGGATAACTGTTTGCCATATGTATGGGTCAGGTGGTCTGTCTGGGCTGAGGCCGGTAATACCACATTTGCCCCGAAACCGTTACGCCTCCGCCTGAAATTGCGCCCGTTTGCAGGTAGAGACGGTTCCTTTGTACATTTCTGCTGCCATTGACATTGCATTCAAAAACATCTACTACGCCGGCACTGACGACCGCCGCTACTATGGCTGTGTGATGCGGACGCGATTCCTCGTTCCAGGATCCGTCGGACCGGTTGAAGCGATAGGTATAGTTCCGGAACTGTATGATGTCGCCGACTTCGAGGCTGCCCATCGCAACGGCATCGCCCCACACATAATTAGCATCGGCGCCGATGCGGCCCATGATCTCCGTGGATGTTCTGGCGCCCGCGTTCTGCAGTGCGCGCTCGGCCAGTGTCCAGCATTCACCGTTACCTACCTGGCTGCCCATGTTTGTTTCGGCAAATTGCGCCACTGTGTTTCCTAATGCACTCATTTTAATATTGGAAGGTGTGGATAGTAAGTTGGAATTACGCTATTCAAGTACTTCTTCTGCCTGGTGTACATCCCAGCAGACTTCCCCGTCGGAACCGGTACTCAGTCCGATCACCGAGTTTTTCGCGACCTCCCCTGAGATGATCATCCTGCTGATGGGGCGCCTTAGTAAGTTTCGGATCACTCCTTTCAATGGCCTGACACCATACCTCGGTGTGAAACCCTGCATCGCGATGCTTTTTCGGGCTTCGGGCGTTATGTTTAAGGTAATGCCCTGTTTTTGAAGCAGATCAGTCAGGCTGCGCAAATGAATGTCGAAGATTTTGACAACATTATCCTCCGAAATAGGCGCAAAAGGGACGATCTCTGTAAGACGCGCCAGGAATTCAGGACGGAAATATTTAGCCATGATCTCCATCAGATCGGATGATTGCGGTGAACCGCCTTTATTGAACTCTTGTACAATGTGTTCCTGGCCGATGTTGGAAGTAAAGAGGATTACTGCATTGGAAAAATCACCTTCCTTGCCCAGCCGGTCATGCAACTTGCCTTCATCCAGGATTTGTAAAAAGAGATCGAAAACCGATGGATGTGCTTTTTCTATTTCGTCAAACAATACAACTGAGTAGGGTTTCTGGCGGATCTTGTTGACCAATAGCCCGCCTTCCTCGTAACCTACATATCCGGGAGGGGCACCGTAAAGCAATGCGGCTGAGTGCTCTTCCTTGAATTCGGACATATCAAAACGGATCAGGAAGGACTCATCGTTGAACAGGAAGTCGGCTAGCGCCTTAGCTATCTCCGTCTTCCCGGTTCCCGTAGGTCCGAGCAGAAAGAAGGAACCGATAGGCTGTCCGGCCTTTATGAGCCCCGAACGGGATTCCAGGATAGCTTCACTCAATGCTTTCACCGCCTGATCCTGTCCTACTACTCTTTTCTTGAGTACTTCGTCGATCCCCAGCAGTTTATCCCTTTCGGAGCTTTGCAGCTTGCCCAGCGGGATACCTGTTTTATGGGAGATGATCGCAGCTATCTCATTTTTACCAATCGAATCCGAACGTTGGGTTGCCAATTGCCGGAGCGCGTCCAGCTTGGCATTGAGTTGTTCGTGAATGCCCTCCGGTGTTTCGAGTTCGGAGTCGCCATTTTTGTCCAGTCTTCCGGTAAGCAGGGGACTGAGGCGGTTGGGGAGTTGCTTCGCAAACCACCGGAGCTCATGGATTCGCTCGCTTTCATCTACGGCCATCAACGCATCGAGATCGGTTTGTAATGTGACGAGTTCGTTTTCGGAAACCTCGTCCATTAGGCGCATTGCCGCCATGGTACGGTCCAGGAGATCGAGTGCTACGTCTGGCAACCGGCGTTCTTTGATGTACCGTTTTGCGAGTTTTACGGCTTCGGCTGTGGCACCCTGGGCTACTTTCAGGCCATGATGTGCTTCGTAAGCGGGGAGCATGTGTTCGATCATGCGGGTGGCTGTTGCCTCGTCGGGTTCTTCTACATGCAGGATTTCGAACCTGCGTGAAAAAGCTTCGTCTTTTTCAATGTATTTCCGGTATTCTTCAGGAGTGGTAGCGCCGATTAACGTGAGTTCGCCCCGTGCCAGTTCCGGTTTGAGTAACTGGGCTACCCCTGCGCCTATCGAACCTTTCGGATCGAGAAGCATGTGAATTTCATCAATGAACAGGATGGCTTTGTCAAACCCTTTTATTTCATTCAAAATGCCTTTCAGGCGTTCTTCTATTTCACCTTTGTAGGACGCTCCGGCAACCAGGGCACCGGTGTCCAGTTCCAGAAGACGCGCGTTATGCAGTAGCTGTGGGACTTTCTTTTCGGCAATGAGTTTGGAAAACCCTTCTACCAATGCCGATTTGCCGACACCGGGCTCTCCGGTCAGAATCATATTAGGCTTACTACGCCTGCCCAGAATTTCCGCCATCTGACGGATTTCCCGGTCACGGCCAATAATGGCGTCGATTTTACCCTCGATAGCTCTTTGGGTCTTATCAGAAGTATATTTTTCAAGGTAGCTGTTGCCGGTTGTGGTTGCTCCTGGTTTGAGAGCAGGTTTGGAGGTGGTAGTGTCGGCATCCCCATTCGACATAGCTGCGGGCTGGGTTTGCATGGCCAATGCCTCCTTCTGGGTGATAGGCAACGATTTCAGCTGGTCAGTTGAGAACCCAACGCCTGGCTTCAGAATGGCCGCCAGTGCGGTCAGCGGATTGGCGTCAACGTTGAGTTGTAATGCAATAAGGTCGGCAAGTTCCAAAACGGCTGTGGCCGGGTTATCGGGGGAAGGTATCTCAGGTACCCGCACCGATTTGGGGCTTTCTTCCAGGCGGACCTCAGCCCAGTCGCGGAGATAAGGCAGATCCTTGCCGGCCATCAGAAGCTCCGACGCGAGCCCCACGTCATTGTGCAGTAAGCCCATCAGCAAATGGGCCGGTCCATACCGTTCCTGACGGTATTCGCGCGCCAGCGACTGTGCGATCGTAATCGCGTATCTGAGAGCTTCGGTTTGCATGGGATGGATAAATAGGGATGGAATATTTCAGTCAGCTGGTGGGAATGGGATGGTTTCTATGGCTGATTTTTCTGTAAAGCAAGCAGCCTTTCCATTGTTTTGGCCTTCATTTCCTTATTGGCGGTAGATACCTGCAATCCGTCGAATATTTGCTTGGCCTGATCATAGTAGACTTTCCGGTCATTTTTTCTGAGATTACCCTGCGTCAACAGCTGGTAGTAACCTTCCGCTTCTGAATACCTGAGCCACTCCCGATAGGTAACAGCGGTGCCGCTTCTGGCTGCGAGGCATTCATCCAGCTGCCGCTGAATCGCTGCCACATCGCTGCTACCGGATTTGGATGTCCGGCAGTTGTCCAGGTCACGCTGGAGGGTAGCGAGTTTTGCCTGTAGTTCTTTGTCGGCACCTCCGCCCCCGCCACCCCCCCCACCCCCGCCGCCACTCGCGGCGGCGGCGAGAAGCTGCCGTTCCATGCCTTTAATTTCCAGATCTTTCATATTGATCTGATTCCTTAAGTCATTCACCACCTGCATATCGATGCCCTTACTATCCAGTGTGCGCCGGAGCTCACCGATCGTCTGGCGGTAGGTGACCAGTGCCTCTGTGAGTTTGGCGATACCGGTCGACAATCTCTTGTTCTGCTCATGGACCGCGCTGGCGGCCAGGTTATTGAAATGGCTCATAATACTATTGATCCGGCTTTCGATATCAACCAATTGCGTTCGGGCGGTTGCCTTAGCCATTTCGTCGGTTGCACTGCTGTACTGCCCGTCCAATTGAATCAGTTTCCGGGAAATCTGGCTGAGCGTATCGGTGTCGACCAACATGGGTTTTTGCTCTTCCACGATCTCCCTGTACCGTTTCGCCTCCGAAGCCGCCACGGAGCCGGGCACACGCATCAGTAGGAACACGCCTGCGATCGGGAACGTGAGAGAGAGCACATACATGCCTACGAACCTTCCGATCGCTGATTTCCGCTGATTTTTATTGACTGGTTCCATTGCTTTTGCTGGTATGCTCGTGGGCTCTGGGCTTCAAGCCCAGGGTTAAAGGGGACTCCATCGGGATTTTGCTTTTTCGGGCTGAACGGGCGGTTCGTGAACCGGACTTTCTATGATGAATACCTGTTGTCCTTTGCGTTTGCCTATGAATTCGAGTTGACTTAATTTCAGGAACAGCGTCGTCCACATGTTGTAAAAGCCATCGATCGTTCGCAGACAGGGCAGTGCTTCGTTGTGATCGTAGGTTACCTGGATAACCGATAACAGCTGCTTTTCGATACTACCCGGCGAATCGTCAGCCCATTCGCCCAAATACCCCAGCAATTCTTCCTTTTCCCGGTCTGTCAGACACTCCATTGCAACACGGATACTTTGGGCAACCTGAATCATGGTCACGACCATGTTGATCGGTGGTTCAAAGAGAATAAGTCTTTGAAACCCGATATTCACCATTGTCAACACGCTGACCAACCTTTCCACCAGCATCTGCACACTGTCGGACAAGGTGTTCTTCTGGCTTTTTGTTTTGATTTTTTGCAAGATCCTGAAGGAATATAACTCGATGTCGTTCAGACAGCTGATCCATTTTCCATGCCATTCCCGCAATCCTTTGTGACTCCTCACGGAGCGGCAGGCAGGAATGAAGTCATGCATTACCCGTAATTCAGAATTACTATATCCGAGTTTGCCGATCACCAACCCCGGCCCGTTCCACTGAGCCGTGTTAAACACTTCCGAAGGTACCAGGTTGATCCGGTACGAAGGGAGGGTGTAAGGATGCCGGATCGGGACCTCTGATTCGGAAGGAGTTCCTACCTGCAGCCTCTCGAACAATCCCACACTGATAACGATATATATTTCGATATTTTGTATCATTGGCAGCCGGTACTGTTCCAGAATGCCTGCCAGGGATGTGTCCAGTCTCAATGCATCTGCTGCTTCTACTTCTATCAAACTTCCGTCAGGTGCAATACCGTGGCAGCAATCCACCTGAATCCGGATCTGATGCCCTGCATCTCCCAGGACCTGCATTACCAGCGAATCGGCGGAATCCCCGGGGAGCAGCAGCCCGTAGCTCAGCGGCGTCAGTAGCGCGGCCTGTGCCCGACGCAGCTGGTCGGTATGATAATGGTCTGTCTCGATAAAGTGCTGCCGTGAGATCTTCATCCCATCCACCCAGTTCACAGCCATGCGGCGGATATCAGTCATACCAATCAGGAATTACGAGTGTTACATTTTCATGGCTGCTTTTACCAGCCCTATCACCGAGCGTACACCAAATTTTCTGAACAAACTTCTGCGGTAAGCCTCGACCGTCGAAAGACTCACCTGGAGCCTTTCGGCGATCTCTTTGGAGCTCATTTCGTCCATGATCAATTCCAGGATTTCCTTTTCGCGCTTTGTCAGTTCCATAATTAAAACACTTAGACAAAGGTGTTCCGGTGGACGCGCTATTTCAATCGGCAGATACCCTGAATTTTATGGATTTTTACCCTGATTTTACTAGTGGTTTTGAGGGGATGTTCTAAGGGTTTCCCACGATGCAAAACGTGGAAAAGCTACACTACGCCCATTCGGACGGCTATTTTCGTGAGACCTACCGAGTTTTTCACCCCCAGTTTCTGAAACAGGTTGCGGCGATGTGTTTCGACGGTTTTGTCGCTGATGCAAAGCTCGCTGGCAATGCGGTTGGTTGAATATTCACTGGCAACGAGCCTCAGGATTTCTACTTCTCTTTTACTCAGAAAATCCCTGGTGGAGGGAATCGGCTCCTGCATGTATTTTTCCATCGACGATTCGGCCAGTTTTATCATAACCTCCTGGCCGTAATATACTTTTCCTTCCGAAACGGAGCGGATAGCACGTTCCCATTCATCGAGTTCGGCCTCAAAAACAATGTAGCCGCTTACGCCGGAACGTACCACTTCCCTGACCGAGTCGGCCGATGGGCTTGGTGCGAGGAGCAGAAATTTTAGTTTTGGGTAAAGCTTACGGATTTTCAGAATTTGATCGGCCGTTTTTTCGGCGTGATGTGCAAATACAACTACGATATCTATTTCTCTCAGGTATGGTAACTGGGTGATTTGCTCAAGACTATTGCATTTACCAACCAGCTCAATGTAAGACCTTCTTCTCAGCCATTCTGCAACCGCCTCGCATTCCAGGGGGTGGGGGTGAACGAGACACGCGTGTGTAGTAGAATGTTCCATACTTGTCGGGGTTGAGTACTTGAATTTACGCTCCAAAATTAATCTACCTTGGTAGGTCCCGTCAATACGGTAAAGTACAGGAAAAGCCAGGTAAGATTACCTGGTTTCATAATATGTTGAAAATTAGCCATTTCTGGTAAAAAACCTAACTAATTGTTTGCATTACTTCAAATATAAGGGAAGCCCGTAGGGGTTTACACTGACCTTTTACCGTATACGTCGAACTATTTCTTTCGTCATTCTTTGACGCGGCCGTATTTGCGCATGATTTCCATCACTTTGTCTTTGGGAAGCTCCTCCACGCGGTGTCCCTGGGTACCCTCGGAAGTCCGGGCCATAAAAAGTGAATTGATGATCGCTTCTTCCGTTGCTTCTATTGCAGCCATGAAGAGGGGTGAGACATAATCGTTATGCAGGAAGCCGGAGCTGAAAACCGGCTCTGCCGTTTCGTGCAGTACTTTGTTGGCGGTGGAAAATGCAATGACATAGTCGCCGCTACCGTTGGCCGCGATGCCGCCCGTTTGCGCCATACCCAGCATGGCGCGCTTCGCGAGTCTTTTCAGGTTCCTGGCATCCAAGGGGGCGTCGGTTGCGAGTACCATCATGCAGGAACCGTCCGAGGACTTGTCCAGTGATTCCTTAAATGCATATTTGCCCAACTCCTGGCCGACCGGTACTCCGTCTACTTTCAGAACACCGCCAAAGTTGGTTTGTACCAGGACGCCGATCGTATATCCTCCTAATTTTTCAGGCAATTTGCGGGAGGCTGTGCCGATACCGCCTTTCCATCCAAAGCAGACCGTACCCGTGCCTGCGCCGACGTTCCCTTCCGTTACAGGGCCGCCCTCTGCCTGGGCCAGCGCATTGAGTACATGTTCTTTCCGCACATGTCTTCCCCGGATATCGTTGAGATAACCATCGTTCGTTTCCCCTGCCACCGGGTTCACCGATCTCACATTTTCGTTGCCTTTCAGCGCCAAAGTCCAGTCGATGATCGCGTCGGCGGCGGTAGGAACGCTCAATGTATTGGTCAAAACGATCGGAGATTCGATGGTACCGAGCTCTTCTACCTGTGAATAGCCGGTCATTTTTCCAAAACCATTACCGATGTACATGGCTGCCTGCACTTTTTGCTGAAAAAGATTGCCTTCGTGCGGGAGGATGGCGGTTACGCCCGTGCGCACATCAGCACCTTCCGTAAGCGTTATCTGCCCTACCCTAACACCTGCCACATCGGTAATGGCATTTAATGTACCTGTTGGCAGTACGCCGATCCTGATACCCATTTCGCAGGGGCGTTTCTGGGCGGCAAGCGACAGTGGCACGAGCAGCAATAAGGAGAGTACTTCTTTCTTCATGATCCGGCCTGATTCAGGATGAAATATAACAAAAAATCCACTGGGAACCGTGGTTCACCAGTGGATGCGTCTGTAGTTGAAGTGTAATCTTTTAATCGTTGTCCGGACGGGCTTTCTCCGGATCGATGATCGTTTCTTTCCGGCTAACCGCAGAGGCGCTGAAGAAACCGAGGGCTTTGGGACCTTTGGGATCGGAATTGATGACGTTGGATCTTACATTGGCAATCGGTGTGGCGAATAGCCCTCCATTTGCGCCTTGCTCGCTAACCTGTTTCAGGAACTCGAAGGCTTCGTAGGTGACACTATGCAATTCGACGCCTATTTCGGCTCCCGCCGAATACAGGGAATCTGTGGTAATTGATTCGCGTAGCGGCAAGATGAATATCAGTCCGTCGGAGGGTGCGCCGGCTCCAAATGCAGCGTCGTAGGCAATGGAAATGTTAACGGCCTTGTCGACTACCGCTTTGCCGCGAATAACGGGTTTGATCCAGTAAGTATCGCCGACACCCTCGATATCACGTGCATAAAATGACGCCACAAAGCCTTCCCGGGGGCCTTTATCCGGCTCGAAAGGCCATTTTTCGTGTCTGTAAACGACAGAATCCACGGTTGGAACGCGTTTTAGTTCGGATTTGGCGGTGAACGTGTCGGTACCATTTACGACTTTCAGCGAATAAGTACGGCCTACGTGGCCCAGTGTATCGGCTGTAGTTTTGCCCCAGGTATATTTGCCGTCGCCGTCCGGGTCTTCGAATTTGTATATTTTCCCTTTATCGTCAGTTACAGTCACTTCCGCCCCTAACACCGGTTTGGGTGCGGTGTTGTTGAAGTAAGCTTGCGACCACGATAATGTAATGGCTTGCTCGCCTGGCTGGTTGGTGAGCCAACCGTCCACCACGAGTTGGGAAGGGCCATTGGCGGTGTCGAGGTTGATCACGTCCTCGCAGCTTGTGAGCGACATCAACGCAACCGCGAACAGTACAGGGGATTTTAGATATTTTAATGTATTAAGCTTTTTCATCATTGCTGTTTTTCAGGCTCTGTATTGATTTCCGTTGGTTGATGTCAGAATTTGAAGTTGTAGGTGACGGAAGGAATGAAGTTTCCGATCACTGAATAACGTACAGCTTCTGCTTTAAGCGGGTTGTCCTCGTTGATGCGCGTGTATACCGAGAACGGATTGCGACGGTTGTACACATTGTAAACCGAGAATACCCATTCGCCTTCACCCACTCGGAACAGCTTTTTCTTCGCTTTCAATGTTGCCGCCAAATCCAGACGGTGGTAGGCCGGAATGCGGCTGTTGTTGCGCAGTCCATTGTAATTGTTCCCGATTGTAATACCGCCAACAGTGTAGCGGTTAGTAGGGAATGTCGCCGGCGTGCCGCTCTGGATCGTAAAGTTTGAAGAAAGCGATAGCCGCTTGGTCAATTCGTAAATGGCTACCGCGGTAATGTTGTGCGGCTTGTCGAAGCGGGCAGGGAACCAGTCGTCATTATTTATAGATTCTACCAAACGTTCTGTTCTTGACAGCGTGTAACTTACCCAGCCCGTAAGCCGGCCCTTATTTTTCTTTACATAAAACTCTGCTCCATAAGCCCGACCTTTGCCAAACAGCAGGTCACCAGCGAAATATTCATTCAGCAACAGATCCGAAGCGGGCACATAGTCGATCTGGTTATACATTTTTTTGTAATACAACTCCACCGAAGCCTCGTAAGTGTTATCACTGAAGTTCTGGAACCAGCCTAATGCAACCTGGTCCGCCTTTTCAGGCTTGATATTGATCCCACTCAATGTCCATACGTCCAAAGGCGAGCTTGCAGCCGTGTTGGATAGCAAATGCAGGTATTGCGACGTGCGGTTGTAGCTGGCTTTGATGGACGCATTGCTGGTGATACCGATATTCAATGCAGCTCGCGGTTCAAGGTTGCCATAGCTTTTGATCACATCACCTCTTTTGTATTCCGTGCCCGGGAAGACCGGCTCTTTGCGCGCGCCTTTCTCCGTTCCGGCATATTCATATTCTGTTGCTGGACCCAAGCTACGGAAGTAGGAGTATCTCACACCATATTGCAATGAAATGCGGTCGCCAAATTTTAGTTCATTGCCAGCATATATTGCCGATTCGTCGGCATAGCGCGGTTCGAGGCTGATGTCTGTCATCTCACCTTCCGAAATTGCGGTCGCTTTACCGGGCCGTGTATCATAATATATGTACTGGCCTCCGAACGTCAACTGATTGTTTGGATTGATATAATAGGTAAAATCGGGCTTAATGCTGGTGCTGATGATCTTGGATTTCCAGTCGAATTTATCTTTGGCGTCGGGCTTGTTCTGGTTCTGGCCCAGATTATAATCGTAATTGCTGTAATAGCCCGTCAGGTTCATGAACAGCTTGTTCGAGAAAATGTGGTTCCAGCGGGCGGTTGCTGTTTTATTTCCCCAGCCGAAGCCAAAATCACCGCCGCCGAATACATCCTTTCCAAAGTAACCCGATGCGTAGAATGTATCTTTGTTGCCCAGTTGATAGTTGACTTTCGCGGTCAGGTCATAGAAATAGAATTTCGAATCTTTCAGATCAGAATTCAGGAAAGGCTTGGCGAGGATATCGATGTAAGACCGGCGGCCCGCCACAATGAATGATCCTTTTCCTTTGGCAAATGGCTGCTCGTAGGTAAGCCGGGAGAAAATAGAGCCGATACCTCCGTTGATCTCGCGTTTCTTGGCATTACCTTCCTTCATTCTTACGTCCAGAATGGATGAGATCCTTCCACCGTATTGCGAAGGAATACCACCTTTGATCAGTTTCACATCCTTCACGGCATCAGGGTTGAAAACAGAGAAGAAGCCGAAAAGGTGGGATGAGTTGTAAACCGGGGCTTCGTCGAGGAGAACAAGATTTTGGGAAACGTCGCCGCCCCTTACGTTGAAGCCCGACGCACCTTCTCCGACCGTTGTAACCCCGGGAAGCAATTGAATACTGCGGATCAGATCGACTTCCCCCAGCAATGCGGGCATTTTCCGGATGGTTTTCATTTCCACCTTGTTCACCGACATTTCAATGCTGCGGACGTTCTCGTCCTCTTTTTTCGTCGAAATGGTCACCTCCGCAAGCTGGCTGCTTTCATCCGACATCTCGATGCTGATTGTCTTGTCCGCGTCGAGCACCAGCTCTCTTGTTACTTTCTGGTAACCGATATAGGTAAATACCAGCGTGTAGTTGCCATCGGGGAGGGTCAGTGAATAGAATCCGTAGGGGTTTGTAACGACCCCGGTTTCGGCCTCACGTACATACACGGAAACGCCGATCAGTCCCTCCCCGTTCGATTGGTCTTTTACGTAACCGCTTACGGTGTGCCGGTTCTGGGCGAGTGCCGGCAGGCTTATCAAGGCTAATAGAAGGCAATTGAGTATTTTGTTTTTCATGGGCTTTATTTGCATTTACTATAAACTGGTTTATCCTGTTGCGGTCGGTCGGAAAACAGACTGTCTGATCAGGCAGACGATCAAATTGAATTTTTCCTTTCTTACCTGACAACTCAATTTGGTTTTACCCCCTTGCATTTCGTAAAAAATATTTCGACAGCGGTTTGATCACCCGGTAAAACAAGTGTTATTCAATGTGATTTGACAGGAAAAAGTGATGAACTAATGAAAAAGCGTAATAAATGGCCGGGTACAGAAAGTGAACCTATGAAAATCAAATAGTACTATTCTGTGAAATTTTTGATACTTCGCTATTGTCCGTGCATTGGACCAGGAGTTGTTCTGAAGTTTTCTGCAAAAGTGGGTGGATGAAATCGGGCGCTATCTCGGTGAGGGGGGTGAGTACAAAACGACGGTCTTGAATACGGGGGTGGGGTAATGTGAGCCGGGCACTGTCGATAATCATATCGCCAAAATAAAGGATATCGATATCGATGATCCGCGCACCCCAGCGCTCATAGCGAATGCGTCCGAGCTCGTGTTCAATATTAAGCACGACCCTCAGAAGTTCTTCGGGCAGCAGCTGCGTTTTGATTTGCAGCACCTGGTTCAGAAATGCGGGTTGATCCGTCAAACCCCATGGAGCGGTTTCGTAGACGGCCGATTGGGAAACGATCGTACCTGCTTGCGCTGCAATGTACCGGCGGGCGGCTGCCAGCACCTGGAACCGGTCTCCCAGATTGGAGCCCAGCAAGAGATAAACGTGATCGGCTGTTTCCATGGACGTCTTGTTAACCTGTGGTAAGCCTACGAAAAAAAGGACTTCCCGATCGGAGGAAAGTCCTTTTCCAATAAATTCGTAAAATTCCTTTTATTAGAACGTAAGTGTTCCTTTGTCGTATGCTTTCTGTATAGTTGCTTCGATACCGTTTTTGTTGATGGTACGAAGAGCAGATGTTGCTACTTTCAACGTAACCCACTCTCCTGATGAAGGAAGGAAGAAACGTTTCTTCTGCAAATTCGGGAAGAATTTACGTTTTGTTTTATTGTTAGCGTGGGAAACGTTATTTCCAACGCGAGTTCTTTTACCTGTAATTTGACAAACCTTAGCCATGACCTTACAATTTTTCCAAATGAGGGTGCAAAGATGCGTAATTAATTTTTTTTGAGCAAGTAACGGCAAAAGAAATTTTCAAAAAGCTGCATTTTACCATCGCATCCGGAAACCGACACCGTGGACATTATCGATGCGGATATCGGGATCTCCCGACAGATATTTCCTTAATCTCGAAATAAAGACATCGAGGCTCCGGCCCATAAAATAGTCGTCATCACCCCATATTGCTTTCAGAAGCTCGTCCCTGCGTATGACCTGATCCGTACGGTCCGCCATGTATTTCAATACTTCCGCTTCACGAAATGTAAGGCTTTGGGAAGTCCCATTCAGCGTTAATGTAAGTTTTTGAAAATCAAATGTATACTTGCCGATTTGTACATTTCCGGGTTTGGGCGCAAGCGGCAGGTCGGATTTGCTGCGGCGGAGGAACACGTCGATTCTTAGTTTCAGCTCTTCGATACTGAAAGGTTTGGTAACATAATCGTCGGCGCCCAGGCGCAGTCCTTTGATTTTATCCTCCTGCAGTGAGCGGGCGGTGAGGAAAAGGATCGGTACCTGGCTGTCGGCACTCCGGATCTTTTCGGCCAGTGTAAAGCCATCCATGCGGGGAAGCATGATATCGAGCACGCAAATGTCGAAATGCTCCTTGCCAAAAAAATCGAGTGCTTCGGCACCATCCGTGGCGTGTACTACTTCAAAATCATATTCTTCCAGGTTATCCTTGGTTGCAAATGCGAGATTGGGGTCGTCTTCTACATACAGGATTCTCTTTTTCATCAAGCGTGTTTCTGCGGGATAGTGATTTTAAATGTACTGCCTTTGCCCAGTTGACTTTCCAGCTGAAGGTGCCAGCGATGGGCGCGCACGATTTGTTTTACGTAGCTGAGCCCGATCCCGAATCCTTTCACATTATGAACGTCGCCATAGGGAATGCGGAAAAATTGGTTAAATATTTTTTTCTGATATTCCGGCGCAATCCCAATGCCCTGGTCGCGGACAGCTATAACGAGGTTTTTGCCTTTATTATATGTTTCAATCACAACATCCGGGACGTCGTCAGAGTATTTCAGAGCATTGTCGATGAGATTGCTAATCATACACCGGAGGTGAAATGGATCTGCGTCGATCCCATTTTGTGTTGAATTACAACGGAACTGTATTTTGTCTTCGTACGGTAGCAGAATGGACTGGATCATCTCCCGGGCGTCCAGTTGTTCCTTTTGGAGGCTCAATGCATCCCGCTCCGCTTTGGCCATCGAAAGCACCATCTCTACCTGTCCCTGCAACCGAAGGATTTCATCCTGCACGATTTGCACGTAACGTTTGTGGCGCTTGGGCTGGGTAACGATGTTGTCGGAATTGAGTACGTCGGCGGCAATCCGGATGGTGGAAATGGGCGTTTGCAACTCGTGTGTCATGTTGTTGACAAAATCGCGCTGTACTTCCGAAAGCTGTTTTTGCCGCAATATGACGAACAATGCGTAAGCAAAAAAAGAAACTGCGACCAGCACCAGCACCGACGACCATATCGCTCCATTAATGCTTCCTGCGAAATAGGTCTCCTGTTCGGGAAAGCGGACGCCGAAGTAGTAGGGGTACTTGTCTGTTTTAATCCAGTTTGAAGTCTTCGTAGGGATTTTGGCATTGTTCTTGGTACTCAGCGACATACCATAGCGGATGCGGTTGGTCGTACAGTCATAGATCCCGATCTCGAAATCGGCAATGAGATTGTGCTTCTGGAAACTATCCTTGATAAAGTGTTCCAGCATTTCCGGTTGGGTAGTTGCATTGGTATTGACCAGGAAATATTCGGGGGACAGTTGCTCAACGGGATTACTCGTTTGCATCACCCCGCAAACGGTGGCCAGTTTCCCGGCTACATCCTGCAATGCGATATGCGCATTCTGGTTGAACTGGCGGTGCCTGAGCTCCAGAGCCTGTTTAACCCAGAAAATCTGTGTGATCACCACACCGATAATGAGGAGTGCAGAAAAAACGGTCAGGGATTGAATGGTGCGTCTTGACATAACAAACTCGATATGACCATTAAATATAAGGTCATTCGTTCAATTAAACAGGCTAATGAGATTTAACATAGCGGGTTGAGGCCTGTTTAACATTTTATTAACTTTTATATTTCGAAGTCAGCCAGATGGTACCGGATAAGGCCCTCGAGTGGCGATTTCAGAATCTGGCCCTGTTGTAATCCGTTTGCCTCCAATACTATGTGGAGTATATCCTGGTAGTAATAGGCGATGGAGCCTGTAAAATGGACAGGATACCGGCCGGCGTTTTCATGCTTTAATATATATTTCTTTACAAATAAGCCGAATGCATTGATCAGCAGTTCTCTGATAAAGATATGCGATTTGTTTTCCGCAATAAATTTTGAAAAAGATGCGAAATACCGGTTAGGGTAAGGCTTTTTATAAGCATGATCCAGGACAATCAACCGGTTAATCTCTGGATATTGGTTCGCAAAACTTTCGTGCAGGTCTTGCGGCAGCTCATTCTGAAGGTAATGCACAACCAAGGTTTTGCCCAGATAGGAGCCGCTTCCCTCGTCGCCCAGCCAGAAACCCAGCGAGCCTATGGAGCGTGTAATGCGACGGCCGTCAAAAAATGCATTGTTGGCGCCGGTACCCAGAATGCACGCAAGGCCTGGCTCATGGCCGCATAATCCGCGGGCAGCGCCGAGCATATCGGATGCTACTTCTTCCACGGTTGCAGAAGGAAAGCATTGTTTGAGGGCATTGGTTACCGGAAGACTGGATTTTTCGTCCGCACAACCCGCACCGTAGAAGAAAATTTTATCGACAGGACCGCTAAGTCCCGAAACCAGCTGACTTTGTAAGACAGGGACGATTTCCTCGGTAGTCTGGTAAAAAGGGTTAATGCCTGCTGATTGCAGCAGTTGGCGCTCACCTGATTGTGTTTCGATGAACGCCCAGTCAGTTTTGGTGGAACCGCTGTCGGCGATCAGAAAATGTGGGGAAGGCATGTAAGAATTTTTCGATCCTGAAATTATTTTTACTTGGATTGCTCGGGCAACAGGAGCTTTCCGACGATGCTGAAGCGTTCGAACACCCGTTCGGTGTGCGGGGCGTCGCCGAGCTCCTTGGTGAGATCCTGGCCAGCCCAGTGCTCATAGTGATGTCCGTTGCGCCAAAGCCGTGAAGTGCTCACATCGTAGATTTTTCCTTTGTAGGCGCACCATATTTCTTCACGGTCCTGTCCGTTGCGAAGAGCCAGTTGTGCCCTGGTATATTCTTTCATTGCATTGTTTTAGCGCGCAAGTTAACGATAAGGGTGTTCCGTTAGAAAATTAAAAAATGATCTGTCATGAATATTTTGATTATAAGACTAAAAAGTAAGAACTTGGCGTTTTGAAAAGACATTCACGAAAAATAAAATATGAAAAAAAGTTACGCTCTTCTTTGGTGCTCATTCATGATTTTAGGATTGATAGCATTTAGCTGCAAGAAGGATCCGAAGCCAGTTTCTGAAAGAATTGCAAAAGCGTGGACCGTGGAATCGGTAAAACACAACGGTGTCGTTGTGTACACCAGAGGAGGATCCAACAACCAGGCTGCCGGCTATTCCGGCTTCAGGCTTACTTTGACGAATGCAGGCGGTGCGAAAACTTCCTCTCTGACTGAGTTGGATGGCAGGACATTTGCCGGAAATTGGGATGTGGAAGGAGACACCAAACTGATGCTGACAGCGCTTAATCCTGCACCCACCGGAACCGGGGGAACTATCGGATACACGATCAACCTGCTGGAAGATTCCAAGCTGATCATTACACTTCTGGAAGGAAGCAAGAAGACCGGCGGTACGATTAACGAATATACACTGACAAATCCCTAAGCGGGAGTTCAACAGGATATCCAGAGCGAAGCCATTTCCAATCCGGGAATGGCTTCGCTTTTTTGTCTAATTTTGCAGGATGGAAACAAGAACTGAAATCAGCAGCCTGGGGGAATTCGGGCTGATCCAAAGAATAAATAAAGGAATCAGAACCACGTTGCCTGATACTGTAAGAGGTATCGGTGACGACGCGGCTGTTATAGATATGGGAGAGGAGTTTGGGCTGCTTTCCTCCGATATGTTGCTGGAAGGTGTCCATTTCGATCTGACATTCTTTCCGCTGAAACACCTCGGATACAAATTGATTGCCGTCAATGTCTCCGATATCGCAGCCATGAACGGTATTCCACGTCAGGTGACGGTGAACATCGCATTGAGTAACCGCTTCTCTGTGGAAGCGGTGGATGAGCTCTATGAAGGAATGAAAACGGCCTGCAAGGACTTTAATGTAGATCTGGTAGGTGGCGACACCACTTCCTCACGATCGGGCCTCATTATTTCAGTAAGCGTTTTCGGGAAGGTGAAGAAGGAAAAGGTGGTGTACCGGAACACTGCCAAGCCGAATGACCTGCTTTGTGTGACCGGAGATCTCGGTGGTGCTTATATGGGCCTGCAATTGCTGGAAAGGGAAAAGCAGGTCTTCCTCGCTAATCCTAATATGCAGCCGGAGCTGGACGGGAAAGACTACGTCATTCAGCGGCAACTTCGCCCGGAGGCGAGAATGGATGTAATTTACGAGCTTGACGAGGCTGGGGTTGTACCCACTTCCATGATCGACGTCTCGGATGGTCTCGCGTCGGACCTGCTACATATATGCGCCCAATCGGGCGTGGGAGCGGTTGTTTTCGAGGAGCGGTTGCCTATCGACGAGCAGACTTATCTGGCGGCATCCGAGCTGAATATCGGGGCGGCCACGGCCGCGCTAAACGGAGGCGAAGATTACGAGCTGCTTTTCACTGTTTCGCAATCGGCCTACGAGCTGATCAAAAATAACCCAAAGATTACCTTTATCGGGTATATAACCGACAAAAAAGGGGAAGTGGAATTACATACCAAGGGGGATTCCCGCATTCCGCTAACTGCCCAGGGATGGAGTTAGAAAGTTGTTTTTACTAATCATATCAAAGCGTAACCTGACGGGTTATGCTTTTTTGTTTTCAGGGAACCACGCAACCATCGGAAAGTTTTGGTCGTAATCGAGACAAATCAATTCATCTCTAAACAATCATAATTAAATCCGATGAAAATCTTTTCAACTTCCCGAATGCTGGTTGTGCTGGGATTGCTAATGGCTGTCAGCCTGTCCTGTTCAGACGACGATGACGATCCGACCCCCATACCGGTTTCCAACGATGTTCAATTGAAAGACAATGCGACGCTGGGTAAGATCCTGACTGACAAGGACGGCAAAACACTTTACTTTTTTTCCAAGGATGCAGCGGGGACATCGGCTTGCTCAGGCGGATGTGTAACGAACTGGCCAATCTACTCTGCGGGTGACCTTGCTGCCATTAAGCTGGATACAGGCCTCGATAAGGCCGACTTCGGCACTATTACCCGGGCAGACGGCACAACTCAGACGACTTACAAGGGCTGGCCGCTTTATAAATATAAAGACGATGCTGTTGCCGGGGATGTGAAAGGGGAGAACGTAGGCACAATCTGGTTCGTTGCGAAAACCGATTATTCCATTATGGTTGCCAGCGCCCAGCTTGTGGGCAATGACGGGAAGTCCTATAAGTCGGATTATACAGAAGGGACAGGCGAAACGCAATTCTTCGTGGATGGTATGGGAAGGACCTTGTATGCCTTTGCGAACGACAAAAACAATAAGAACAACTTCACAAAAGCCGACTTTTCAAATGACAATGTCTGGCCGATCTACACCGCGGACCTGAAATCACTGCCTTCGACCGTCGATAAGACGTTGTTCAGCACTATTGATGTTTTTGGGAAAAAACAGGTGACCTATAAAGGTTGGCCGCTGTACTATTTCGGGCTGGATGGTGCGACTAGGGGAGCTACCAAAGGGGTGAGCGTGCCGAAACCTGGCATCTGGCCTATCGTGAATAAGAATTCACCAAATGCGCCTAACTAAATAAGTGCTTATTACAAGGTAGTTGAAAGTGGCTTTCCCCCCGGGAAAGCCACTTTTTGTTTTATCTGGCCCAGTTTGCAACAACCTCTTCAAAAAGCTGTTGCAGCAGCAGCGTACGTTTTCCTGCAACGCCGTTTCCGACCGGTTGCTCGCCGATCTGTACAACAGGCATGACCCATTTAGTGGTGCTGGTCGTAAACACTTCGTCTGCGGTGATCACCTCTTTGTAGGTAACGGGCCGGACTTCTACGTCGAAATGACCTTTGGCGAGCTCGATCACCACCCGGCGGGTAACACCGTTCAGGATGTTCCGGTCGGAAGTAATGAGTTTGTCGCCCTGAAAAATGAATATATTACTGCGGGTGAGTTCGCTTACTTCGCCATTGTAATGGAAGAGCAGGTCGGCCGCCTGCTGGCGTTTCAGCTCATCGGCCATCAGCACCATATGGACGTAATTTGTTGTTTTGACCTCAGGCAAGTCCCGTACATATTCATATGGAAGCACCTTAATGCCCTGGAGACGACCGGCCGGATTATCCTGCGGAAGCGGCTCGGTGCGGATCAGTAAATTGGGCTGTACCACATGCACGCTGTCGGGCGCATAACCGCCGGTGAGTACGAACCGGAATGCAACCTCCTTTTCTCCCGACATGGAATGCAAATCGGCGAGTACCTTTTCTATCTCGCTTTGTGATACGGGCAACGGCAGTTTGAGCAGCCTGGCTGAATTTTCGAACCGCTGCCAGTAATCGTCCCATCGAAACGGGACGCCATTGTAGGTCCTGAAATAATCGAACAAACCAAAACCACGAAGTAATGCCAGATCATTGGTTCGGAAAACCGGATCGTCGATCCCGATGATGTCACCGTTAAAATATTGGTAAAAAGGCATGAAGAACAGTTTTTATTAATCGCGATAAAGATATTGATAAACACCAGGCAAATACTGCTTTTGTAAATGTAAATGCCAATTTTTAGGCTTTATCTTTGCGGTTCTTACATCACCGTCAGGCCTGAAACCGTGCCTGCGAACATGACGCTTCGAATGATTGAACCCACTGCATTACTTGATAAGCTCCAGATTGAATTTGACCGGCATTCTTACGGAGATGCTCCCGCAGAGCTCTATGAACCCATCACTTACATTATGTCCCTGGGAGGCAAACGTTTCCGCCCGTTACTGACTTTGCTTGCCGCTTCGATTTTTGATGAAAACCTGGAAAAGGCAATGAAACCGGCGATGGCGGTTGAAGTTTTCCACAATTTCACACTGATGCACGACGACATTATGGACCGGGCACCGTTGCGCAGGGGTAAGCCTACTGTGCACGAGCAGTGGAATGCGAATACTGCTATTCTTTCGGGCGATGTGATGCTGATCAGGGCCTACGACTTGCTGCTGGACGTGCCGAAAGAAAAATTGAGGAAAGTGCTGAGCCGGTTTAACCAGACCGCGGCGGAAGTTTGCGAAGGACAGCAGCTCGATATGAATTTCGAGACCCGCTGGGATGTCGCGGAGGAAGAGTACATCGGGATGATCCGGCTGAAAACTTCAGTGTTGCTGGGTTTTGCCCTCGAACTGGGCGGGATCATTGCGGGTGCGGATGAGGAGACAGTTGGTCTGTTATACGCGGCGGGTGAAAATATGGGTATTGGTTTTCAGCTCAAAGACGATTTGCTGGATGTGTATGGCGATCCTGCGAAGTTTGGTAAGCAGGTCGGAGGAGATATTATTGCAAACAAAAAAACCTTTTTGTTGATAGAAGCTTTGACAAAAGCCGACGGAGCATTGAAAGCGGAACTCGACCATTGGATCGGGCTCGAAACTTTCGACCATACGGAAAAAGTAAATGCTGTGCGGAATATCTATGATGATCTGGATATCCGGTCTTTTACCGAACATAAAATAAATGAATATTTTTCGCGGGGAATAGCTAGTTTACAGCAACTGCGGACGGATAGTGTTCAGAAGAAAGTGCTTTTGCAGTTTGTGGAGCAGCTGGTGGCGCGGGAAAAATAATATCTTTTAACAAACAACCAATTTTATGTCGATTACCCTCATTCTGGTCATCATCACTTCGGGGATCAGCTACTATGCTTTGAACAATTACAGTTTAATGGATAAGCTGATCCTCAATCCTTATCGCGTAACGCAGCGTAATGAATACTACCGGTTTGTGACCTCCGGATTTGTACATGCCGATTTTGGCCACCTGATCTTCAATATGCTTAGTTTATGGTTTGTGGGAGAGGGTATCGAGCGTTTGTTCGCAATGCTTTTCGGTTCGAGCGGCACTTTCTATTACTTGCTCCTTTACATTATCGGCATCATTGTTTCGGATATCCCAACCTTCCTGAAACACAGGAAGAATTCGAAATACAATTCTTTGGGAGCTTCGGGGGGTGTTTCCGCTGTACTCTTTGCCGCAATCCTGTATGCACCGCTGATGCAGATATGTCTTTATTTTTTCATATGCATGCCGGGATTCATTTTCGGACTGCTTTTCCTGGGTTATTCGTTTTATGAAGCAAAAAGGGGCACCAGTTATGTGAACCACAGCGCCCACATGTATGGTGCGATCTTTGGAATGGTGTTTATGGCGGTTGTATACCCAGGCTCGGTTCCTTTGTTTTTCGAGCAGATCCTGAGCTGGCGGTTATTTTAACGTAGCTAGAACGGTTACACTGCCCACTGTTTTGTCTTGAAGATTTACCTTAATTTCGGCGTCCAGGGGGATGAAAATATCTACTCTGGACCCGAATTTGATGAAGCCCATTTCGGTGCTTTGTTCCACCCTATCACCTTCTTTCACATACCAGCGTATACGTCGGGCTGCTGCACCCGCTATCTGGCGGAATAGGATGTCGATACCCGCAATGGTGCGGATCACGACCGTAGTACGCTCGTTTTCCGTACTGGATTTGGGATGCCATGCTACGAGGTAGAGGCCGGGATGATATTTGAAGTACTGAACCACACCACTAATCGGATTCCAGTTGACGTGTACGTTCAAAGGGGACATGAAAATGCTGATCTGGCGCCGGGGACCTTTGAAATATTCGTTCTCGACAACTTCCTCGATCACTACCACCTTTCCGTCACAGGGCGCGACGATTTCGCGGTCGCTTTTGTGTACAATGCGTTTGGGGACACGAAAAAACTGAACGACCAACAGAAAAACAATAATGCTGCCGATCAGCACGATCCGGGGAATCCAATAGCCGTCGGGAAGGAGATAATTGATACCTAAATTGATAACGATCAGTATAATGGCCGTCACAGCCATGATGGTATACCCCTCTCTGTGCAGTTTCATGCAGGTTTATTTTTGTTAATGATGGTCTTTGAAATGCAAATATCGCATAAATCCTGATTCGCCGGTCATGAAAAACCCTGCCAGTTGGGGCAGGGCTGTATTTTTTGTCGACGGTCGTGGAGATTAATTATTTCTCACTACACTTATGATAATCCCCGACTAATTAGGGTCAGGACTGACTCGTCACGCTGTTATTCAATTACCACGCAGTCGCCGTTTTTAACTTCGTGCTCTACCTTTTTGAACTTCACATCCCGCAGAATGCGCCCATCGCGGTATTGCACCGAAACTTTCTGATTGCGGTCCGCAATTTTAATCGTGCGTACCGGTTGGGACTTAGGGCCTGATTCTTCTCCCACAAAACTATCACCTTCCACGTCGAAATCTTCTTCGCGGTTGGTATGGAGTTCAGGAGTAGGGGCCGGACGGCGAACCTGCTGCTGAACGGCTGTCGCGGGAGCAGCCTCTTCCTGTGGGATATCCGCTTTCATGAGGAAAGAGATCATGTCAAAGTTAACTTTGCTCAGGAAGCGCTTAAATAGCTCCACAGACTCGAATTTATAAATCAGCAATGGATCTTTTTGCTCGAATACCGCATTCTGAACCGACTGTTTCAGGTCATCCATCTCACGCAAATGCTCTTTCCATTCCTGGTCGATCAAAGAAAGTACGATGGCTTTTTCCATTTCACGGGTGATTTCTTTGCCCTCGCTTTCAATGGCTTTCTGCAAACCTACCACAACACCGGTCTGACGGAGCCCGTCGCTGAACGGGATCATGATTTCGGAGATCATCGCACCGCGTTCCGCATGGATGGAACGCAATACCGGCAATGCCTTTCCGGAGATGCCATTGTTTTTATCCTGATATTGTTGCTCAGCTGCTTCGTAAAGTTTCTGAGTCCGTTCCGTAGGTTTCAGTGAAGCATATTCAATTTCACTGTAAGGAACTTCCATTCCCAGGGTTGTGATTGTAGCGAGTTCAAGCTCGGCATATGTTCCAGCGGTATTGACGATTTCATCACACACATCAAACAATGTATTAGCGATATCTACCGCAAGACGGTCTCCGAACAATGCATTGCGACGTCGTGTATAAATTGCATCGCGTTGATAGTTCATCACGTCGTCATACTCCAGAAGGCGTTTACGCATGCCGAAGTTGTTTTCCTCTACTTTCTTCTGAGCTCTTTCGATCGACTTGGTGATCATGCTGCTCTGAATCACTTCGCCTTCTTCGAGGCCCATACGGTCCATTACCTTCGCCATTCTGTCGGAACCGAAAAGGCGCATCAGACTATCTTCCAATGACACGAAAAACTGAGAAGAACCCGGGTCACCCTGACGTCCCGAACGACCGCGGAGCTGGCGGTCGACGCGGCGGCTTTCGTGCCTTTCCGTACCGATGATCGCCAGACCGCCCGCTTGTTTAGATTCGGGGGTGAGCTTAATATCCGTACCACGACCTGCCATGTTGGTGGCGATGGTTACTGTGCCTGGCTTACCTGCTTCCGCAACGACTTCCGCTTCGCGCTGGTGTTGTTTTGCATTCAACACCTGGTGCTGGATTTTGCGGAGGGTCAGCATGCGGCTGATGATCTCAGAGTTTTCAACCGAAGTGGTACCCACGAGTACCGGCCTTCCTGCTTCAACCAATTCGACGATCTCGTCCGTTACAGCGTTGTATTTCTCCCGAACGGAGCGATAGACTTTATCTTCCTGGTCTTTACGGACGATCCCTCTGTTGGTCGGGATCGTAACAACGTCCAGTTTATAAATTTCCCAGAATTCACCTGCTTCCGTCTCAGCTGTACCGGTCATACCGGCCAGCTTGTGGTACATCCGGAAGTAGTTTTGGAGGGTAACAGTCGCGTAAGTCTGTGTCGCATCTTCAACCCGGACGTTTTCCTTTGCCTCGATCGCCTGATGCAAGCCATCGGAATAGCGGCGACCTTCCATGATACGACCGGTCTGCTCATCCACGATTTTGACTTTACCGTCCATGATCACGTATTCGACATCTTTTTCAAACAGCGTGAATGCTTTTAATAGCTGGTTGACTGTGTGGATACGCGCCGTTTTAACGGAATAGTCACGGATCAGTGCTTCTTTCTGGATTACCCGGTCATGCTCAGTAAGTGAAGCGTCTTTTTCGATTGCGTCGAGATCTACCGCAATGTCGGGGAGGATAAAGAAATTGGTCTCTTCGGATTCTCCTGTAAGGAAATCGATCCCTTTTTCAGTGAGTTCGATACTGTTGTGGCGCTCGTCGATGGTAAAATAGAGCGGCGCATCCGCCATAGGCATCAACTTTTGATTTTCAGCGAGGTAAATCGACTCTGATTCCTGCATCATCGCCTTGATACCGGGTTCGCTGAGATATTTGATGAGTGGCTTGTATTTGGGCATACCACGATGTGCGCGGAATAGTGCCAGGCCACCCTCTTTTTTATCTCCGGCGGTAATTTTCTTTTTTGCATCGTTCAGAAAGTCCATTGCCAGGCGCTTCTGGGCTTCAACGATCCGGGAAACGCGAGGTTTCAGTTCCAAAAATTCCTGTTCGTCGCCACGGGGTACGGGGCCACTGATGATCAATGGCGTTCGCGCGTCGTCGATCAAAACGGAATCGACCTCATCGACCATTGCAAAGTGGTGTTTACGCTGAACCAGCTCTTCCGGAGTGCGTGACATATTGTCACGCAGGTAGTCAAAGCCGAATTCGTTGTTGGTTCCGTAAGTAAGATCCGCCTTGTATGCGTTCCGGCGTGCGATTGTGTTAGGTTGGTGACGGTCGATACAGTCAACACTCATTCCATGGAATTCAAAAAGAGGTGCGTTCCATTCGGCATCACGTTTGGCCAGGTAGTCGTTTACGGTTACGATGTGAACACCCTGACCTGCCAATGCATTGAGAAAGGAGGGAAGGGTTGCGACCAGCGTTTTACCCTCACCAGTTGCCATTTCGGATATCTTACCCTGGTGCAGTACCACACCGCCGATCAGCTGCACATCGTAGTGGATCATGTTCCATTTGATAGGCTGGCCGATCACGTCCCAGGTTGTATTCCAATATGCTTTATCGCCACTAATGGTCACATTCGACTTTCTGGTGGAAACTTCGCGGTCAAAATCGTTGGCGGTTACTTCCAGTTTATCGTTTTCAGTGAAACGGCGGGCGGTATCCTTGACGATCGCGAATGCTTTCGGAAGAATATCGAGCAGTACCTTTTCAAGTTCTTTATTTCGGTCCAGTTCCAGCGCGTCAATTTTCTTGAATATCGCTTCCTTGCTGTCCACATTAGGCTCGTCGGCAGCCTGCTGTCTCAATGCTCCGATTTGATCGTCGATGGATTGAAGTTGATCAGCAATATGTTGTTTCAGACTCGCGGACTGTGCCCGGAGTTCGTCGTTCGACAGCGAGGCAAGTAACGCATATTCGGCACTGACTTTATCAACGTACGGGGTCAGTTCCTTCAAATCCCGTTCTGATTTTGTGCCAAATAGCTTGGAAAATATTTTAAACATGATTGTGATGTATGTTTTTAAACCGGTTTTTTCTTTAAAAAATATTGAGCCTGCCACAAACCGGATGCCAGATTGTCAGCAAAACTGTTTGTTATAGTCCCAAAGGTAATTCATTGCCAATAGTATTACGCAACATCTACCATAATCCTAATGCATATCTAATCTTTTTCCTGCACTTGTTTCGCTTTCACGCGGACCGTCGGTAACGCTGAATTATAGTGATCTAAATCTGGCTGACCCGACGTTGCCAATCATTGAAAATAACCCATGCTAACACGCTAAGACCGTTTGTACACAAATGAATTCACTACTTGGCAATGCATAGTACCTTTGAAACATCAAAACGAAATAAACAGATATAGCCATGAACCACAATAGATTATTCCGCAATACCAGCAACAAGATGATCGGCGGTGTAGCCTCCGGACTTGCAGATTACTTCGAGATCGACGTGACGATTATCCGGGTCCTTTTGGTACTCGCCGTTTTTATACCTGTCACTTTCCCTGTAATCCTGTTTTATATCATCCTTTGGATCGTCATGCCCGATGCCGCAAAGCGACCCAAACAGCTGGAAGGAGGGCATATTCCTTCCTAGAAATTAATTCTCCATCAGCAAAGACTTGGTAATTGCAAACCGTCGGAAAACAAACTCCGGCGGTTTGTTGTTTTATGATTAATTTCTATTTTTACAATGGTATGCAGGCATACTATTCTCTGGCCTGCTTTCATCCACTGATTTCAAACACTACTCAAATATGAATGCATACATTGTGGCGGGTTATCGAAGTGCGGTAGGGAAGGCGCCGAGAGGTGGTTTCCGGTTCACGCGTCCCGATGATCTCGGTGCGACGGTGATCAAACACCTGTTGGAACAGTTGCCCGCTTTGGATCCGGCGAGAGTCGACGACGTGATTGTAGGGAATGCGGTGCCTGAGGCGGAGCAAGGTATGCAGATGGGACGGTATGTTGCTTTGCTTTCATTGCCGAAGAATGTTTCGGGTATTACTATTAACCGGTATTGTGGCTCGGGTGTGGAGGCGATTGCGATGGCATCGGCCAAAATTCACGCAGGCATGGCTGAATGTATTATCGCCGGAGGAACCGAATCTATGTCGCTGGTGCCGACAATGGGCTGGAAAACAGCATTGAACTATGAGATAGCCCATACCAACCCTGATTACTATTTAAGTATGGGCCTGACGGCCGAACAGGTTGCCACGGATTTTCATATCAGCAGGGAAAAGCAGGATGAATTTTCTTTTCAGTCGCACCAAAAAGCGCTGAGAGCACAGAAGGAAGGCTGGTTTGCAGATGGCATTGTGCCTGTTACCGTGAAAGAAACTTATTTCGACGCAGCTTCGGGAAAGAAAAAGACAAAAGAAACCGTCATCAGTAAAGATGAGGGCCCCCGAGCCGACACCACGGTTGAGGCGTTGAATAAACTGAAACCGGTTTTCGCGGCGGGTGGATCTGTAACGGCAGGGAACTCCTCCCAAACTTCGGACGGTGCAGCATTTGTAATGGTGATGTCCGAAAGGATGGTGAATGAGTTGGGATTGAAACCGATTGCCCGGATGATGTCGTACGCGACCGCAGGTGTAGATCCGCGTATTATGGGTATAGGGCCGGTGGCTGCTGTTCCGCTCGCATTGAAACAGGCTGGTTTGAAATTGGCTGACATAGAGCAGATAGAGTTAAATGAAGCTTTTGCAGCCCAATCTCTGGCTGTCATCCAGGAACTGGGCATCGACCCGGAAATTGTCAACCCCAATGGCGGTGCGATAGCATTGGGCCATGCATTGGGTTCTACTGGTGCCAGACTTTCGGTCCAACTCTTCAATGAAATGAAGCGCCGGAGCCAGAAATATGGTATGGTAACTGCATGCGTGGGCGGCGGGCAGGGGGTCGCGGGTATTTACGAACGGCTTTATTAGGCCGTAGGCTAACAATCGATGCTAATTTGAGTGTCTCCCCGGAAGTGTTAACCATCTTCCGGGGAGATTCTTTATTTTTGCCCGTCTAACATGCACGTTTTTTTCATGGATGTATCCATTGTTATCATTAATTACAGGACCCCTCAACTAATCATTAATTGCTTAAATTCTATCTATCGATACACGTCCGGAGTTACTTTTGAGGTCATTGTAGTAGATAATGATCCGGAGAATGGTGGCGGGGCGTCGGTTAGGGAAGTGTATCCCGAAGTACGTTGGATTGACATGGAGTACAATGCGGGTTTCGGAATTGCTAATAACCGGGGAATGGAAATAGCGCAGGGAAAGTATTTTCTGTTGCTGAATGCAGACACGCTGGTTACAGATAATGTGATCCGACGGTGCTTTGACCGGATGAACGAGCGTCAGGACATCGTGGCATGCGGTGCATTGCAATACTATCCGGACGGCACGCCAATGCCATTCTATAGAAGTTTCAATGAGTTCAGGAGGACTTTTTTTATTCTTCCGCCCAGCGGCCTAATAGACAAGCTGATCCATCAACTTTATCCGGAACCGGCTTATGACGATCCCGACCAGTATGATTGGCTGGTGGGCGCATTTATGTTTGTCAGAAAGGAGGGTTTTGTGAAAACCGGTGGTTTCAGTAAAGACTTCTTTATGTACGGAGAAGATGTAGAATGGTCGGGGCGCCTTGGGCGGTTGGGCAAGCTATGTTATTTTCAGGATTGCACATTTGTACATCTGGAAAATAATAATCCGTTTCGCAGGACGAATATTTCCTGGATCAACCGGTTTAGTACGCAAATGCAGATATCCAATTTTCTATGGGTGCGGAAGCAATACGGGGTTGCTCAATATCTGCTGCTGATTTTGCATTACCTTTTCATGGTACCTGTGGTGTATGTATGGAAAATGCTTCTCAATCTAATAAAAAGCGGGAACCCCTTTTCCGAACTTCGTACACAGCATATATATGTTAGAAAGACCCGCGTTTTATTAAAATATTTCTGGAAAACGCTGTTCCTGAAAAAGGGTTTGTATAAAATCAAACCACAGGAGAACATCGATCTCTTAACTGCCTCTGCATGAACAGTAACAAAAAAAGAATCCTCTTTTTTACACCCTATGCCACACGAACAGGATCGGAGATGATGCTGTTGTACATTCTGAAAAAAATAGATCGCTCACGTTTCGACGTTGGAATCGTAAGTTTTGCAAACGGGGAACTGCTGGCTGAATTTCCGGAGGATATCCCGGTTCATATTGCTCCTCGAAAATTCAACACGATTCAAAAAATTTCCTTTCATCTGGGTGTGAACCCCACGCTCCGGCACCTGCGCAAGCTTGCCCGTGATTTTAAAGCGGATTTCTGGTATGTGAATACAACAATGATACCTGAGACCATCGTGGTGGCGAAGGAATTCTCGATCAAAGTGATCACGCACTTTCACGAAATGCCGCTGACCTATGCTTACCTGAGCGCACCGGATTTCAAAAGTATCGTAGATTACTCACACCTGCTGATCGGATGCTCGCAAACTACCTGTGACTCATTGAAACATGCAGGGGGAAAAAATGTAGGATTGCTTTACTCCTTTATCGATCCGTCACTGGTAAAAAAGGATGATAACCGTGCAGCGGAGATCCGGCAAAAACTGGGAATTCCGCCGGATGCGTTTGTTTGGGTGCTTTCGGGCATGACCTCTGAACGAAAAGGTTTCGATATGCTGCCCGACATCGCTGAGGAATTGAATGATCCCAACGTTCATCTGGTGTGGGTAGGTGCAGCAATCGACGATGGACTGGTGTATTATACCGAACAGCGTTGTGCCGACAATACATCTGCTACGAAAATTCATTTGACGGGTAAGCAAAAAGAAGATTATTATAATTACCTTAATATGGGAAATGGTTTTCTGCTAACCTCCCGGCAAGACCCTTTTCCATTGGTGATGATCGAATCCGCGTTGCTGGGTAAGCCCATCGTTTCTTTTCCTTCCGGAGGTGTTTCAGAGTTTGTCCAGGATGGAATGGGCGTCGTTACGGACGATCTGAGTGTCAAACAGATGGTGCGTGCAATGCGGTCGATTATGAGCGGAGAAATAATAACCGACAGTGCGAAAAGCATTACGGTCGCAAGCCGGTTCAATGTGGAAAATGGATATAATGAATGGATCGAATTAATTGACAGAAATCAATAATATGCTCAATTCTACGTACGAGTTCAGATGGTTGGCCCGGGTATTTTTTTCGCTGACCTGCCTGACGGTGGTTTGGAACCCGGTTTCGGGGCAAAGTCAACAGCGGACATTGGAATTAGACACCCAGCGCTACATGGCGCTGATGCTCCTGAATCTTACTAATCCCGATGATATTGGTCCTGAACCGGACCTGATCCGGTCGGCTAAGCAGTTTGGACTCAACGCCGTCTACATAACTATTCCCTGGGATAAGGTCTATTTCAATTCTCCCACCGAAAAGCCGCAATGGGCTAAGTACGACGATCAGATCAAGATTGCGACAGATCTCGGAATGAAGGTGGCATTACGCGTCCACCTCGGCAGGCACAGCACGCGCATTAAAGGCTTTTGGGAAGTTTCCGATAGCCAGTTTAGCCATTCCAACAAGCCCTTGCTCAGCGGTTACCAGGACACGTCCTTCGGTTTTGACAACCAACCCATTGTCGACAAGGGTGTTGCCTTTGTTAAAGAAGTGGTGACGCGGTACAAACATTTACAGACTGAAAAAAAGCTGTTGTATGTATCAGTGACCAATACGGGAACCCAGGAGGGCGAGTATCCGGGAGGGCTTATCGTCGACGGGAAGGAAGATGCCGCAGTTTATGATTATTCGCCGTCGATGGTGAAAGGATTTAAAGAGTTTGTAAAGCAGCATTATAAAAAGATCGAGCGGATCAACTTTTTATGGGGTATGACCTTCAAGTCGTTCGACGAAGCCAACCCACCTGCTACATCCTGGGAGCCTAACCTTTCCTTTCGGCAGCGATATGGCAAGGATTGGTACATTTACAGACATCTCGTATTCAAGAAGTATGTGGAGCAAATGGTCACCGCAATCAAGTCGGTCGACCCGAACATTAAATACGTCTCCGATTACGGTTCTGTGTTCGATTCACAATCTGCTACACGGGGTACACTGGGTTTTCTGGACCTGAATGAAAAGACCGACGGGATCAAAGTCAATGACAATCTGGCTACACACGATCACCGCTGGTCGGTAGATATTTTGAAAAGTGATGCCCCTCCGGGATTTGTGATCTGTAATGAGCTCTTTGTCAGCTCTTACCTCGATAACAATGCACACATGAAGCAGATCAATGAGAACTTCGAGCATGGCGCCAATGTGGTTGCGGTGGTTGTGTCGCAGAAAGAGCAGATGGCCCGTGCAGAAGGGTTCCTCAGGCAAGGAGCAGCCACCTGGCTCACCCAGCCGATGAAGCCGATTGTCTATGCGGATTCAGTGAGTTACCGACTCTCGGCGGCCACCGAAAAGGGGGGGGCGCAGGGCGTGATTTACGATGAATGGGCCAGGCGCGCTTATGCGGATCCTGCACGCCCGAGGCCGGTGCGCATTCACCTGGTGGAAGATTTGCTGTCTCCGAGCTATTGGGATGATGCGTCTAACTATGCGCCGTATGTATTCAGACCGGTGCCGATGCAGATCATTCCTGTGAATAAGGATTTTAACTATAAACTTCCCATCGACACATTTTCGGATGTAGACGGCACCGTGGTAAGAGTCGAAGTAGGCGCATTGCCTTCGTGGCTGCGCTATGAAGGAGGCTTCCTGCGAGGCAGGCCAACGGCACTAGGTGATTTCCGGATTCAGGTGAAGGGAATTGATGATGAAGGTGGTTCCGCGGAAGCATTCTTTACGATTCGGGTCGATACGAGAGAGAATGCCAACAAGCCGCCTACCGTAGACAGTAATTTCTCGAATCAGATGGTGGCAATCGATAAGGCTTTTACATTCGCTATCCCTAAAACTGCCTTTACGGATCCGGATGGAGATATTACGAAGGTCGAGGCCAGCGAGCTTCCGTCGTGGCTTAAATTCTCGAACGGAGTTTTGAGTGGTACGCCTAACAAATTAGGCGACTACCGCATTATCCTTAAAGCCTACGACGATCTGAATGCATTTGTGGAGACCTATTTTACGATCAAGGTCGTAGAGCCTCAGTTTCTCAATGCACCGCCTTTTGCGACCAGTACGCTGCCGGTCAAATACGCACAGATCAACATGCCTTTCAACTACATTTTGCCGACAAATATCTTTGGAGACCCTGATGGATACATTTCTTCGATCTCGGTGCAAAATCGTCCTTCCTGGCTCAATTTTGCATTGAACGTCTTTTCAGGAACGCCAACCGAGGAGGGGGAGTACCGGCTCATTATCCGGGCGTATGACAATGCAGGAGCTTATGTAGAGATTCCGCTCGTTCTGTTGGTTCAGATTCCCGAAATACGTTTTGAGCTCGTACAGGCAGGTAGCAAGGTTGACCAACGGGTTATCCGGAAACTATCCGGCGACGACGTTATTCCGTATGACTCCTTGCCGCCGTTGCTGAACATGTACGCCTATGGCAACTTTGAATATGACAAGGTTTCGTTCGATTTGAATGGTCCCTATCGTAAAAAGTCCACAACATCGATCTTTCCCTATGCATTGTATGGAGATGCGTCCGGTTTTGCTCCGTACGTTGGGCGCTACACCCTCACGGTCACGGCATTCAAAGAGGATTCAGCTGTGGTGACGAACTCGATCGAATTTGGGATTTCAGATGGTGATAAAGCCAATATTGCCAAGAATATGGACGATTGGGCATTTTATCCTAACCCTGCCGAGAGCATTGTCAATATCAAGCTGCCTGAGTACGAGCCCGGAGACAGTTTGAGTTATGAAATTATTTCTGTTAGCGGCAAGCGGATGCCGATTCCCAATAGCGTGGTGAAGGTTTCGGATGGCCTTGCCAATTTTGATCTGGACGCCATAGGGCTCTCATCAGGGATCTATTTTATCCGTGTTGAAAATAACGGCGCCTTTCTGAAGCAATTCAAGATACTTAAAAAGTAGGCTGGTCGCGTGTTGTCACGCACCAGCCTACTTTTTTAATAATAGTATGCTTGCATAATAATTCCTATAAATTATATTTGCATAGCTTGTGATAGTATGCTTGCATACTTTACAATCGTTCCTGATTAACCCGCATTCAGATATGTCCGTTGCAGCAATAAACCAAACGTCCATCAAAGGGGGCGAATTTCTTATTAAAGAAACCCTCGCCAGCCAGATTTTTATTCCGGAAGAGTTTAATGAAGAGCAGCGTATGATCGCTGATACCTGCCGCGACTTCCTCGCCAAAGAGGTATGGCCTCACCTGGATGAGATCGATCAGGCTAAAAGTCCCGCAATGATCGCCGGGCTTATGGATAAGGCGGGTGAGCTTGGATTATTGGGAACTGTTGTGCCGGAGGAATATGGAGGTTTTGGAATGAATTTCAATACTTCCATGCTGGTGGCGGAGGCTACCGGGGCCGGAAACTCATTTTCGGTCGCGCTTTCCGCACACACAGGTATCGGGACCTTGCCCATTCTGTATTACGGCAACGAATCTCAAAAAGGTACATATTTACCCAAGCTGGCTTCCGGTGAATGGAAAGCAGCATATTGTCTGACGGAACCGGATTCCGGGTCTGACGCTAACTCCGGCAAAACGAAGGCGAAGCTGTCGGAGGATGGTCGGCATTATGTGATCAACGGGCAAAAAATGTGGATTACCAATGGTGGTTTCGCAGATGTCTTCATTGTTTTTGCCAAAGTGGAGGAGAATGGGCAGACGGACAAGAACCTGACTGCTTTTATCATCGAGAAGTCTTTTGGCGGGATCACGATGAATGAGCCCGAGCATAAAATGGGTATCAAAGGCTCTGACACGCGTCAATTGTTTTTCAACGATTGTCTCGTACCGGTTGAAAACATGCTTTCGGAAAGAGGCAATGGATTTAAAATTGCCGTTAATATTCTCAACATCGGAAGAATTAAACTCGCCGCTGCGGCTCTCGGTGGTGCGAAGCGCGTGGCTGTCCAGGCGATTCAATACGCTAACGAGCGGAAGCAGTTCGGTACAGCGATTGCCGGTTTCGGGGCGATTAAGCACAAACTGGCCGAAATGGCAGTCGGAATGTTTGCTACGGAGTCGGCGGCCTATCGCGTGGGCCAAAATATCGATGATCTGATCCTGGCATTTAAGGAACAGGGGTTACCTGATTCGGATGCTAAACTGAAAGCATTGGAAGAATTCGCCATCGAATGCGCGATCATGAAGGTGCATGGCTCCGAGGTCCTCGATTTTGTGGTTGACGAAGGAGTTCAGATTTATGGCGGAATGGGGTTCTCTGCCGACGCGCCGATGGATCGGGCTTATCGTGACAGCCGTATCAACCGGATTTTTGAAGGGACCAACGAGATTAACCGGCTTCTGGTTGTAGATATGCTCCTCAAACGTACCATGAAAGGTCAGCTTGACCTGATGGGGCCGGCTACGGCGGTCGGCAAGGAAATCCTGTCGATTCCGGATTTTAGCGCGGACGAGGAGGAAGTATTTTTCGCAGCCGAAAAGAAGGTGATCAAAAATCTCAAAAAAGCCGCGTTGATGGTTGCAGGTGCTGCGGTTCAAAAGTTTATGATGAAACTTTCCGACGAGCAGGAAATCATCATGAATGTGGCGGATATGATAATCGAAATATATGTAGCCGAGTCGGTATTACTGAGAGTCGAGAAAAGTGTAGGCCTGGAAAGTGCAGGTGTTCATGCTTTGAAGAAAGATATGGCATTGGTATACCTGAACCGTGCGGTGGAACGTGTGAGCCAGGCAGGGCGGGCCGCTATTACCAGCTTTGCCGAAGGCGACGACTTGAATGTGATGCTGATGGGGCTGAAACGGTTTACGAAGACCGCTCCCACGAACCTCAAAGAAGCGCGCCGTAGGATCGCCGACGAGCTGATCGCGAAAAATGATTATGTCTTTTAGAAATTATAAAATATCTCAGGTAACTTACCTGCACAACTGAAAACCAAAATGTATCCATTGAAAGCCGTATCTGACTCAGGTGCGGCTTTTTTGTAACTTGGCAAAAGGTTTTTTATTCTATCTCAAATTGCGCAATTTTGGGAAACCAAAATCGGCCCCTTTCTCGTTAAGTCTAAGGTTTCTTTTTTGATTCAAAATCGCAAAAATACTTACGTTGGATTCTCTACTAGCTACTGAAAAGCCACCTTTCATGATATTGCATTCCGTGGATCTGCGTACCACTGGCCAGTTTCCTGCATTATTACTTGACTATCTGGATCAGAAACCGACGCTGGAATCTTTCTATGGTACTTTTCCAACGCTGGAAAATGCCGAGAAAGTAATTTTGAATAAAAAGGGCTTTGATCAGGAGAAAAGAAGTACGCTTGTCGGGGTGCTGGAAAAGCAGTACCGCGGTTTGCCTTCCCTACCTGATTTTTCAGTATTACTGCACGAGAACACATTCACAGTAACAACCGGTCATCAGCTGAATATTTTTACCGGTCCGCTGTACATTATTTATAAGATCGTTACGATCATCAAACTTGCGGAAGCGTTAAAAGCAAAATACCCGGATTGCAATTTCGTGCCCATTTACTGGATGGCAACGGAAGATCATGATTTTGAGGAAATTGCATCGTTTCATCTGTTCGGGCAGACGCACAAATGGACTGGCGAGCACAAAGGCGCAGTGGGAAGACTCAATCCAAAGGAGCTGTCCGGTATTCTGAAACAATTGCCTGACAAGCCGTTGCTGTTTACGAAAGCCTATCTGGAAAACAATACACTGGCCGACGCGGTGCGATGTTACATGCACGAATTGTTCGGGCACTGCGGCCTGATTAGTCTGGACGCTGATCATGCGGATCTTAAACGCGAATTTCTTCCCGTTATCAGGGAGGAACTGCAAACCTCCATTTCGGAGAAGCTTGTTACCGACACTACTTCCCGACTGAATGCGCTGGGCTATCACACGCCCCTGCATGCGCGCGAAATCAATTTTTTCTATCTGGATGATAACCTGCGTGAGCGGATCACGCGCGAAGGGGATACTTTCAGGGTATTGAATACAGATTTCTCGTTTACTGAGGAAGAAATTCTGGTACTGGCGGAGCAACATCCCGAACGTTTCAGTCCCAATGTGATCCTGCGGCCATTGTATGAAGAGGTTATTTTACCGAATATTGCGTATATAGGAGGACCGTCAGAGGTGCCGTACTGGATGCAGTTGAAGGCTGTATTTGATCATTTTGGTGTTCCCTATCCTATGCTGATGCCGCGCAATTTTGCGCTCTACATAAACGGTCATCAATATAAGAAGGCCCAAAAGTTAAAGATTAACTATAAGGATCTGTTCCTGGACGAGATTGCTTTACGTAAGACGTTTATCGAACGCAATACGGAGCATGTCCTCAATCTGACCGATCAAAAGGATGCATTCAATGTGATTTTCGATGAGATTCTGGCTAAGGCAACAGAAGTGGATCAAACCATGCATGGGGCTGTAAAGGCGGAACAGACGCGGCTGCTCAATTCATTGAAACACCTTGAAAAAAGGATTATCCGTGCGGAAGAGCGGAATCACGAGTCGGAAATTGAGCAATTACTGACCCTTAAAAACAAACTGTTCCCGAACGGAATCGCCCAGGAACGGTATGATAATTTATTGAATTTCTACATCAACGACCCTCAGTTCATTCAGAAGCTGTACAATGCCTTTGATCCGCTGGATTTCAGGTATAATGTGCTGTTGGAAGAATAAAGAATCTTTAATCTTTCAGTTTGACGTCGCCAAAACGGGAGTTGATTGTGATCTTTGTTCCTGATCCGGTTCCAATTTTACCCTGGTATTGTCGCATCTTATCGTGCCGACCGTCTTTTTCCGGCTGCATTGAAAAATTTACATTAGTTGCGGGGTAACTGAAATTACCGTACGTTACCGTCACATTGAACTGGTTAGCCTCCGCAGGCAATATAACTGAAGAGTAGGCAGCCTGTATATCGACATTCTGCGCAGAATTGGTCAGTTCGTCAATTTTGAAATTGCCGGAGTAGTTCAGCTTGATTTTCCCAGTACCTCGGATAGTGCCGATTTTTGCACCGGAATAGTCGATATCAGCGTCCAGGTTAATAACATCGCCGATGTTGAGGTCTCCGAACTTGTTGTTCAACCATATTTTTTTTGCCTGATCGAGTTTGAGGTTTGAGTATTGAAATTCCAGTTTTCCTCCATCCATTTTCCCGATTTTGGCGCTTCCATATCGAACGTCGATCACATTATCCGCGTTGTCAAGGACATTAGCCATGAAGCTCCCGTATTTCGAATCCACGATCAGCGGTGCATGGAAAGCGGGAATGTCGGTATTGCCAAACTTGTTGCGAACGGTAAGCGCATTTTCCTTAGGCATATAGATCGTATAATCGATCTGGATGAAATTTTTGTCGCCTTTCCGGTTATTCCAGCTATTGTTGCCAAACTGGCTCCGGTCAATCCGTGTAGTGAGGCTGATCGCATTTTTGACGCGCCTTTCATCGATATTAACAGCGCTGAGGTATTCCGAAGCACGTGAGTCAGAGGGAGCATTGGCCGTAATCACAATTTCAATTTTGATCTCTTCCTTAGCCCATAGATTCACTTTTACGAGGCCAAACTGGTTGTCAACTTCAAGTGCATCACTCTTTTTGACGTCAAAAATCTTTACAATATTCCTTCTTTTTTCTACCAACCCGTTTTGTTCGGACTCGTCGGGATGGAGGGCTGCGCTGGCTACCTGTGGCAGTATCAAAACCGCACTAAATAACAGGAGCGTCGCTATTTTCTTTATCGTTGTCATTTTTCACTTTGTTAATACGTTGCAAAATTTCCAGTTGTTGATTCAGGAGATCAACTTGCCATTGTAGGTTCTGGACCATAGCTTCCAGCAAAGCTTCCTGGTTAGGGGCGTTCGATAAGTTGGAACGCAAGTTTTTGTAACTCGTTTCCAGACTTTCCAAATCAGCAGAGAAATCCTTGTACAGCTCGGGGTTGTTCCGGGCAAGTTTGATGATCTCGTCCCTTTTTTGGTCTATTGCAACATTGTATTGATTGAATTCGCGGGCGTAGGCGGGGACTTTCAGGGCCACATTAGGGTCACGGGTAATGCCATACTCGTTATTGAGGTAAACCAAAAATCCGATTCCCAGCGCCAGGAAAACCCCAGCGGCAATTCGCCAATCGAAATACGGATTATTCAGCCGCCTTATTTTTTTTTTCGATTTTTCGGATACTATCGGAATCTCATTATGTAGTTGGCTCTCAATTTGACTCCACAAAGAATCCTGCGGTAAGAAAGTATCAAATCCATCCCTGTTATCTCGCACAAACCGCTCCAATCGATCCTTTTTATCAGAAGAATTTTTCATAGATTAATTAACTTGTCAAGTGTAAATAATAGTCTCAAATCCGTAATAGTTTAAGGGTTCAATATCTTATACTCGCTTTGCAAATTCTGTCATCGTTGGTCAGAGATTGTCAAGAGTTGTCAATTTGATGTTTCTCTCCATGACCATACCTGACCATTTCCTGATGCTTCTGACCGTTCTGTTAACGTACCAGCATCTCAGTCAATTTACGCTTTGCCCGCATATATTGAGTTCGGGACGTGGTTTCGCTGATCCCCAGCACCTCTCCGATTTCTTCGTGGTCGTAGCCTTCGAAAAGATAAAGGCTGAGCACCACCCGGTAACCGTCCGGCAATTTTTGTACCGCATTCCGTACCCTTTCTATTTCAAGCGTGGTGTCGCTCTCATCCAGTCCGAAAGAATCCTCATTACGGTCACTCTGTTCCAGTGTTTCCTGGAATTCGTTAATTTCTACCCACTTCACCTTCCTGCTCCGCATATGGTTGATCGCCTTGTTGACCACAATTTGCTTCAACCATGCCCCAAAGGTTGACTGCTGCCGGAACTGATGCAGATTCGTGAATGCATCCACAAATGCCTCCTGTAACGCATCCTCAGCCTCTCCAATATGGTTTAATATCCGCATGCAGATGTTGAACATGGCTTTGGAGTAATGTTTGTAAAGTTCGTATTGCGCTTTGCGCTCTCCGAGTTTACAACGCTCCACCAGTTCGACGTGCCGGTCGGGGTAGATTTGTGTTTTCAAGCAGAAGGTTTATATTTTGAACGTTCTGAATCAAAGACAACGCTTTCAACTACATGTTGCATTCATTAAAAAAATATTTTCAAAATGAGATGGCCGAACAATGTCGAAACCGGCGTTGTTGTAAAGTGAGGCCGCGTATCTTTGTAACTGGAAACGTTTTGGCCTGTTGCTACGGGCAATCTACCGATTTTAGTAAATGAAAACATTCAATATCCCCGATTTTTACCGGAGCCGTATTATCACGCCGATCAAGGAGTTCCGTCGTAAGAATGACAAGTTGAAAAGGGATTATTCGCCTACCGTGCTTGATTTCGGACCTGTGCAATTTCTGATTGCGCGGCACTTCGGCTTCTGTTACGGAGTCGAGAATGCGATTGATATTGCATATAAAGCCATTGCCGAAAATCCGGGCAAACGCATTTTTCTGCTGAGCGAGATGATCCATAATCCGGATGTAAACCGGGATTTAATGGAACGCGGCGTCCAATTTATCATGGATACGAAAGGAAATCAGCTGATCGGCTGGGACCACTTAACCAAAGAGGACATTGTCATTGTTCCCGCCTTCGGGACGACCATAGAAAACCAAAAAAAACTGTCCGAGCTGGGGGTGAATGCATATGTATATGATACAACTTGTCCCTTTGTAGAGAAGGTATGGAATCGGGCAGCGCAGATCGGAGAGAAGAACTATACGATTATCGTCCATGGAAAACCTAATCACGAAGAAACAAGGGCAACTTTTTCGCACAGCAAGGAGAATGCTCCGACCATCGTGGTGGAGGATATGAAGCAGGCGCAATTGCTGGCGTCGTACATGACCGGTGAGAAGCCGGCTTTACAGTTTTTTGAGGATTTCAAAAATCAGTATTCGACAGGATTCGATCCGGAGCGGGATTTGCAGCGAATAGGGGTAGTCAATCAGACGACCATGCTGGCTTCGGACACCCAGGGCATAGCCGATTACCTCAAAAATGTGATGATCCGGCATTATGAGCTTCGCCCCGAGCAGGTAGAAGATCGTTTTGCCAACACACGCGATACATTATGCTATGCCACTAACGACAACCAGGACGCCACTTATGCATTGCTGACCCATGAAGCTGATCTGGTAATCGTGGCGGGAGGTTACAACAGTTCCAATACTTCCCATTTGGTCGAGCTATGCGAGCAGAAATTTCCTACTTACTTTATTGAATCAGTCAATAAGATCCTGGACCGGCATTTGATCCGTCATTTCGATCTGCATAAAAAAGGAGAAATCGTGACGGAAAACTATTTGCCCGAAAAATCTCCCGTACGCATTATGCTTACATGCGGCGCCTCCTGCCCGGACGCGGTGGTGGAGGGAATTCTGGTCAGGGTGCTGTCATTTTTTGAAGGTGCGAAGCCTATTGAAGAAATAATGCAGACGTTTTGAGGAAGCAGTTACCGTAAAATCTCAAAGAAGCACCGTTGAATCATTTGAAAGTGGTTATTTAAAGCGAATTAACTTATATAAGCTAATTTAGACGTATGATTTTGATCCTAAAATCATACGTTTTTATATCTTCTTTCCTATGAAAAAGACTTCCATCCTTTGTTCTTTTTGCCTCCTTCTGTTCGTCTGGTTTTTTAATAGCTGCTCTTCATTCAATGAAATCCGCATCGCGGGGACCAACTTTACCGAGGAGGTTGGGCAGTCGCAGAATCTGGTTTTTACATTTAACAAAGACTTAGTTTCGGCAGATGCGCTCAACAGTTGGGATTCGACGCAATACGTACAGTTTGAACCGGCAGTTCGTGGGAAATTTAAATGGACTGCGCCCAACGAACTCGTGTTTTCACCGGTAGCGGGTTTTGGCGCCGCTACATCTTACAGAGCGCAACTTACCGACCTGGTCACTGCAAGGGCAGGGAGCGATAAGAAATTAAAAGTTTCCAAAGACCCCATTGGTTTTCACACGCCGTACCTGCAATTGGTTGAGTCGGAAAGCTGGTGGACGTTATCCCAGGAAACAGGACGTCAGGAAGCAAGGTTACGATTGGTTTTTAATTACCCGGTCAATAGCCAGAACGTGGCTGAGAAACTGAAAATCATGTCAGGGACGCAGTCGCTGGATTACAGGATACTGCCTTCCCAGAACGAGACATCTGTCGTGGTTGCTTTTTCAAATGCGGGTAAGGCAGATAACAATGAAACGCCGGTCAATGTGACACTTGACAAGGGTGTGAAAGTCCAGAACACCTCGTATAGCAGCCAGGAGGCTTTGGCCAGGATGGTCAGCATCCCTTCTCCTTTGCATCTGGAAGTAGTCGATATCAAAACAGGGTTTGAAAATAACACTGGCTACGCGCGGATCATTACGACCCAGGAGCTCGATAAGGAAAGCATTGCGAACAGCTTTTCCGTTAACCCGGAGGCGTCGGTAGAAACGGAGCCGACCGAGAATGGATTTATTCTTCGGGGCGCATTCAATGAGACGGATACATATGTATTGCAATTGAACAAAACCCTGAAAGGCATCCTCGGGCAGGCTTTGGAGGAAGAAGCTTCAAGGGACCTGTTTTTTGGCAAGATGCCTGCGGCTATCTCGTTTGCAAACAAAAAGGGACTTTATTTATCGAGCAAAAGTTCAAGAAATATTGGTGTTCAGATCGTCAATGTCCCCAAAGTACAGGTCCGCATTTCCAAGCTGTATGCTAACAATATCCTGCATTACATACATAACAACCGTTGGAATGACTACGCATACATAGGTGACGACTGGCAACCGACCGGCAATTTCAATTACAGTGACGACCGTGAAAGTCATTTAAGCGATGTGATTGTAAATAAGGTTGTAGAGACCCAAAACCTCTCAAAAAGCAAGGGTGTATCGGCGCTCAACATCGCATTGCCCGACGATAATAAGCGTCAGGGCGTATATCTGGTAGCGGTAAATTCGGAGGAAGAAGCTTATCTCGGAGCCACCAAGCTGGTATCTATTTCAGATATCGGGCTGATCGCCAAACAAGGAAAAGACGAGATCTGGGTTTTTGCCAATTCCATCAAAACCAATGAACCCATTAGCGACCTGGAGTTAACGCTCGTGAGCTCGAACAACCAAAACGTTTTTACATTCAAAACCGATGGTGACGGCATTGCCCACGTCGACAATCTGAGTGAAAAAGCGCCCGGATTTAAGATTGCGATGATTACGGCCAGTTCGGAAGAAGATTTCAACTACCTGTTGCTGGAAGACACGCAGGTGCTGACGTCGAGATTCGATGTGGAAGGACTGCGGGATAATGCTTCGGGTTACCAGGTTTTTATTTACGGTCAGCGGGATATTTACCGTCCTGGCGAAACCATGCATTTCAACACTGTACTACGGACTCAGGATTGGAAAACCGCGGGCAAGGTTCCGCTGAAATTGCGGCTGCTGACGCCGAACGGCCGGGAGTTCAGGACCTGGCGCAAGATAACCAACGAACAAGGGGCCATTGAAACGGAAATTCCACTGGATGCGGGTGTGTTGACAGGAACCTATATCCTGGAAGTTTACAATGGCAATGAAGTTCTGCTCGGATCGCAGGCAGTTAGCGTGGAAGAGTTCATGCCCGACAGAATCAAAGTTGATCTCAGTGGAGCAGTAAAGGATTATGTATCAGGACAAAAGGTGTCATTGATTGCCACTGCAACGAACCTGTTCGGCCCGCCTGCCAGTAACCGGAACTATGAAATGGACTTCCAACTTCAGAGAAAAGGGTTTTCAGCAAAGGCTTTCCCGGAATACACGTTTAATATACCAGCCGAAACTACTTTTGAACGTGATAGTCGGCAAGGGACTACCAATGAGCAGGGACAAGCCTCCGAGCATTTTACATTGTTATCAGGTTTGCAGGACATCGGCGTGCTGGAAGGGAAAATTTACGTCACGGTTTTTGATGAAAACGGCCGGCCCGTTAACCGGCTGCAACGTTTCGATGTGTACACGCAACCGGTGTTTTACGGCATACGGCTGCCCGACTCTTATGTGGGAACCAATGCGCCGGTTCCGGTAGAAATCGTGGGAGTTAATAAAAATGGAGCATTGCAGGGTGGGGCATCAGCGAGTATTGAAGTAGTTCGTCTGGAATATCAGACGGTGGTCGAAAAAAAATACGACCGGCTCCAGTATACGTCCAGGAAAAATGAAAAGCTGGTTTATTCCAATAAACTCAATCTGTCGGGTGGAAAAGGCACATTCCGCTATGTTCCGACCGTTTCAGGCGAATACGAAGTGCGGGTAAAGCGACCGGGTGCAGCGCACTATACACTCGCCAATTTTTACGCATATGGATATGGCTATACCCAGTACTCGTCATTCGAAGTAAGCAATGAAGGACGGGTGCTGATGGAAACCGACAAGGAACGGTACAAAACAGGTGAATCGGCAAAGGTGCTATTTAAAACACCTTTTGACGGCCGCTTGCTGGTGACGGTAGAGCGCAACAACGTACTCGAACAGCATATTCTGAACACAGAAAAGAAAGCGGCGGAACTTACATTCAAGATCAGCGAAGCACATTTGCCCAATGTGTTTGTGACTGCAACGCTGATCAGGCCGCTGGATGCTTCGGATATGCCTTTGACGGTAGCCCACGGGTTTACCCCGATTGTTGTAGAAGATCCCGATAGGAAACTACCGGTCAGCATCGTAGTGGTCGAGAAGTCGAGGTCCAAGATGAAACAGCAGATCAGGATCAAAACGGAACCGAATGCGGAGATCACATTAGCGGTGGTAGATGAAGGGATATTACAAATTAAAAACTCTCAAACTCCTGATATTCACGGGCATTTTTATCAAAGACGGGCATTGGAAGTTACCAGCCATGACTTGTACGCTCAGCTTTTCCCGGAATTGACCATTTCCGGTACTTCAACTTCAGGTGGTGACGGTTATGATCTGGAAAGAAGGATCAACCCGCTCAGCAACGGACGAACCGAGCTCGTATCCTTCTGGAGCGGGCATTTGAAAGCGAATGGAAGCGGTGACGTTACTTTCGATGTAAATATTCCGCAATTCAGCGGGGATCTGCGGATTATGGCTGTGGCTTACAAAGACAATGCCTTTGGCTCTGCGACGAAAAATATGAAAGTGGCTGATCCTATCGTGATCAGTGCCGGTTTACCGCGTTTCCTGAGCCCGGGCGATGAGCTGGTTTTGCCTGTCAACATCAGTAATACGGAGAATAAGGCAACCACAGCATCGGTGTCTGTACAATTGGCAGGTCCGCTCGCTGCCGGGGCGGCGCCTTTGGTTCAAAATATAACTATCCCGGCTGGTAAGGAAACAAGGGCTGTTTTTGCGGTGAAAGCATTGACGGCAATAGGAGTAGGCAAGGTGACGGTGAAAGTGAATGCATTTAAAGAAACATTCATGAATCAAACTGAAATCTCAGTCCGCCCCGCGTCTCCGTTGCTCAAAACCAGCACTTCCGGGCTGATAGCGGGTGAAAAGCAGGGAGTGATCGACCTCGGTTCGTCGTTTATTCCTGCGACTAGCAGCAGTCAGATGATATTGAGCCGTTCTCCGCTGGTGCAGGGAGGAGGAAAAGCGCTATCTACATTGTTGGGTTATCCTTATGGCTGTTTGGAACAAACGATATCGAAAGCGTTCCCGCAGATCTATTTTGCCGACCTGACCAAGGCCATGGCCGCACCGGTTTACACTGTGAAGAGTACGGAAAGTGATTTCAATCCAATGACTAATGTGCAGCAGGCGATCAGGAAGGTAGAATCCCAGCAACTTTTCAACGGAGGAATGGGCATGTGGCCCGGGGCACAACTGGAAGATTGGTGGGCGACCGCTTATGCCGTCCATTTTCTTGAAGAGGCGCGCAGGGCAGGCTTTGAAGTAGATGCCAAAACGTTGAGCCGCGCGGTAGAATACCTCACCTCAGAAACAGGCAGAACTGCAAATCGTGAAGTAGTTACCGCGAGCACAAGCAATGGACTCGCCTACGAAGGCCAGCCGACCGGAACGCAGACGCGGAAAACCGTTGCGCGCAGGGAAGCAATTTATTCATTGTACGTACTGGCGTTGAATGGACATCCGAATCGCGCTTCCATGAATTATTATAAGCAGAATCCACATTTGCTGACACTCGATTCTCAGTATCTGCTTGCAGGCGCATTTCAACTGGCGGGAGATTCGAGGAGTTTTAATGCATTGCTTCCCAAGAAATACATAGTTGAGAGTACAGGGCAATATTTTGACCATAGCTATTCATCTCCGCTTCGGAATATGTCTTTGGTTTTAAATACACTGCTGGAATCGGAGCCCTCGAACCTCCAAATTCCTGTAATGGCGCGCCAGCTTTCCAAGGCCATTCAATCCGCTTCCTACCTGAATACCCAGGAAGCCGCTTTTGCGGTTCTTGCATTGGGTAAGCTGGCCAAAAAGACATCCGGCTCTATTGTAACCGCTTCGGTATCCGCCAACGGCAAATCACTTGGGCAGTTCTCAGGTAAGGAGCTCAAAATTGCAAAAGGCATTGTGAATCAGAAAGTGTTGGTGAAAACCCAAGGCAAGGGAGATTTATATTGGTTTGCCCAAACCGAAGGAATGTCTGCCACCGGGACCTACACCGAAGAAGATCAGGGCATCAGTATTCGCAGAGAGTTTTTAACGCGCAATGGCAGCCCGGTTCAGACTTTCCACCAGAATGATCTCGTAGTAGTGAAGCTTACGCTCACCAGCACCAATGGACTGCCGGTCGACGACATTGTAATCACGGACTTGTTGCCCGCGGGCTTCGAAATCGAAAATCCTCGTATCACAGAGCCGCGTGACATGCCGTGGATCACGAATGCGGCTGTTCCCCGTTACTACGATGTCCGGGATGACCGCATTCATTTCTTCACAGTTGCGGAAGGGCGCCCGAGCACATTTTACTACCAGGCCCGAATTGTGGCAAAAGGGACCTTTACCGTAGGACCTGCCGCCGCAGACGCCATGTATCAAGGCGAATACCGGAGTTATTCAGGCGGACGTAAGATTACCGTCGAATAACTTGTCAGAAAGAAAAACCACGCAGAATCAATCCGCCGATGATGGCTCCCGCAATGGGGGCCGCCACGGGGATCCAGCCATAACCCCAGTCGGAGCTTCCCTTGTTGGGAATAGGCAGAATAGCATGCGCCAGCCTGGGGCCGAGATCACGCACAGGGTTGATGGCATAGCCGGTAGTGCCGCCCAGCGATAAACCGATGCTCCACACTAGCATACCCACGAGGTAAGGTGCAACACCGGAAGGAATACCGCCTTTTTCGGGATCGGAAGTCCCGGCATAGCCAATAGCTACGATGCCGACAATAAGAATGATGGTGGCAATGAACTCACTCACAAAATTAGCCCCGGTGTTTTGGATAGCTGGACCGGTGGCGAAGCAGGCCAGTTTGGAGTTCCCATCTTCGGTTGCTTTCCAATGCGGCAGGTATTGAAGCCACACGAGCACAGCGCCCAGAAAAGCGCCTATCAGTTGCGCCGGAATGTAGCTTGCCAGTAGATGGTAGTCATCCTGGAGTACAGCGAAACCCACGGTTACCGCGGGATTGAGATGTGCCGCAGCACTTCCGAACGCGTTCGCGGTAAAAACCCCGAACATCACTGCAAATCCCCATCCGGCTGTGATTACGATCCAGCCAGCGCCTTCGCCTTTAGTTTTTTTCAATACGACATTGGCGACCACGCCGTTGCCTAACAAAATTAGGACCATGGTTCCGACGAGTTCTCCGATAAATGGGGAAGGCTGCATGAGGTTTTATAATCAAGGTGAATGGACGAATATGCGAATAGTTTTATAATTTCTATTTCCAATGCTAAAAAGAATTTTTCGTTCCTGTTTTACCATTTTAGGACGATGAATTCTGCTAACTTTGCCTGATAATCAATTTTTGTATTGAAAATCATGTCATTAAATCAGCTTACGGCCATCTCTCCGGTTGATGGTCGTTATTACAAACAAGTATCTGAACTTTCGGCCTATTTCTCGGAATACGCCCTGATTTATTACCGGGTGTATGTGGAAATAGAATATTTTATAGCACTCTGCGAAATTCCCCTTCCCCAGTTATCCGAATTTGACAAGAAAAAGTACGCATCGCTGCGTAAGATCTATGAAGATTTCAGCGAGGCGGATGCATTGCATATAAAAGACATCGAAAAGGTGACCAACCACGATGTCAAGGCCGTAGAATACTTTATCAAAGAGCAGTTCGAGAAACTCGAAATTGAGTCTTATCAGGAATTCATCCACTTCGGCCTTACTTCCCAGGATATTAACAACACGGCCATTCCGCTATCGCTGAAAGATGCGATGGAGCGCCAGGTTAAACCGTTGTTCCGCCAGGTTCTTTTCGTATTGAAAAGGATGTCGATCGAATGGAAAAATGTGCCGATGCTGGCTTTCACGCACGGGCAGCCCGCGTCGCCCACACGTGTGGGTAAGGAGTTCCTGGTTTTTGTGGAGCGGCTGGAGCGTCAGTTGGAAATGCTCGACAAGATCCCGCATTCTGCGAAATTCGGAGGTGCTACGGGTAATTTTAATGCACACCACGTCGCATATCCGAAGCAGGACTGGATGGCGTTCGGCCATCATTTTGTAGAAGGGTTAGGCCTGAAAAGAAGCCGCCATACGACGCAGATCGAGCACTATGACAACCTTGCCGCGACTTTCGACTGTCTGAAACGACTCAACACGATCCTGACCGACCTTAACCGGGATATGTGGACGTACATTTCAATGGGTTATTTCAAACAAAAGATCAAGGCGGGAGAAGTGGGCTCGTCGGCGATGCCGCATAAGGTGAACCCGATCGATTTTGAAAATTCAGAGGGCAACCTGGGCCTTGCATCCGCATTATTCGAGCATTTTGCCTCCAAACTCCCCGTTTCCCGTTTGCAACGCGACCTCACTGATTCGACCGTCCTTCGCAATATCGGGGTACCGATCGCGCATTTGGCTATCGCCTTAAACTCGCTCCTGAAAGGGCTGGGTAAAGTCGAATTAAACGGCGAGGTGCTAAAAGCAGAATTGGAAGAAAACTGGGCCGTTGTTTCGGAAGCGATCCAGACCATTCTTCGCCGTGAAAGCTATCCAAAACCATACGAGGCTTTGAAAGAGCTGACCCGCACCAATGAAAAAATAACACACGATTCGATCTCGCGCTTTATCGAAACACTCGACGTGCCGGAAAAGATACGTGAAGAGCTCCGCGCATTGACTCCTTTTAACTACCTGGGAGTCGTGGAAGAGACATTTTAATCGATCAGGTACTTTCCAGGTCTTCGGGCCTGGAAAGACCGGTCCCTAATTCCTCCCTGATTTTTTCCTGCCATTCTCCTGGCAAAATGTCAATCAAACGCATGTTGCAAACTATTGCTATCCGGCAATAGTGGGTCAGTTGCACATTTCGGCCACTCTCCCATTTGTGGTAAGCAACCTGTGATACGCCCAGCAATGCGGACATCTGTCGTTGTGTAAGTGAATTTTCCGTTCGATAACGGATCAGAATTTCTGAAATAAGCATCATGTCGGTTTAAAGCAGTCTTGGGTGGATCTTTGCTTTGAACCGGGAGGAGTAGCGAAGGAGGTTGAGTGGGAAGATTAATGAGTGAATGATTGAATAGGACGTTTATTCGATCATTCACTCATTCAAAATTGAATTACGTTACCCGCATTTCGAGGAGCCGCAATCTTTGCAGGTAAGGCAGCCTTCCTGATATAGCAGATTGGTGGAACCGCAGTTCTGGCATTTCTGCTTGGCGGCCTCGGTTCCGTCCGGAATGTAGCGTTTCAGGGCCCGGGCAACACCGGCTTTCCAGGTATTAATAGCTTCGTCGAGTTGCAGGCTGCTGATGAGGTCTACCACTTTTTCAATCGGCATTCCATGACGTAAAGTGCTGGAAATCAATTTGGCGTAATTCCAGTATTCCGGGTTGAACTTATAGGACAATCCTTCGATGGTCGTCTTATAGCCACGGGTGTTCTTGTATTGAAAATCGTAACGGGAGCTGCCGTCGGCTTCACGGTTTTTGATAATGAAACCTTCATTTACCCATCTTGGCAGCAAAATACCGTCTTCATCATCCGCAAAGCCGGTAAAAATCTCGTATGGCTGGCCGTCGATGATACCGATGAATGCAATCCATTTATCTTTTTTATTCTGAAAGCGTACCACGTCGGCTTCCAGCGTATGAGGCCGTTCGGTTGGGAAAGGAGTGGGTGCGCCCGGAGCGGACGCTTCTTCTTTCTCTGTATTGGCGATCAAGACCCCTGAGCGCGAGCCGTCGCGGTAAACCGTCACTCCCTTGCAACCTGCTTTCCAGGCTTCCATGTAGCATTCACCGACGAGCTCTTCGGTCACGTCGTTGGGCATATTGATGGTCACGCTGATCGAGTGATCGACCCATTGCTGGATCGCTCCCTGCATTTTTACCTTTTTAAGATAATCCACATCATTGGAAGTGGACTTATAATAAGGGGATTTTTTAACCAGCTCATCCAGATCCTTTTGTGAATAATTTTTGCTGGTGTCCATTCCATTCACCTCCATCCATTCCTTGAACCGGTGGTGGAAAACCACGTATTCTTCCCACGAATCCCCTACTTCGTCCACAAAGTCCACGCGAACGTCCTTGTCGTTCGGGTTCACTTTTCTTCTTCTTTTGTAAACAGGCAGGAAAACAGGCTCGATCCCGGAAGTCGTTTGCGACATCAGGCTGGTAGTGCCCGTAGGTGCAATGGTTAACAATGCAATGTTCCGGCGGCCGTATTCCAGCATTTCGTAGTAGAGCTGGGCGTCGGCGTCTTTCAACCGGAGAATGAAGGGGTTGTTTTGCTCTCTCTCAGAATCGAAGATCGTGAACGGACCTCTTTCCTTGGCAGTATGCACCGATCCGCGGTAAGCTTCCAGCGCGACGGTTTTATGGATTTCCACTGCGAACTCATTGCCCTCGTCACTGCCATACCGGAGTCCTAATGCTGCCAGCATATCGCCTTCTGCGGTGATGCCGATACCCGTTCTGCGGCCTTCTTTGGCCTTTGTCTGGATATTGAGCCACAAATTGCGTTCGACCGCCTTTACTTCGTCTTCTTCCGGATCTTCGTCGATTTTTTGCAGGATAGCATCCACTTTTTCCAGTTCAAGATCGATGATATCATCCATCATGCGCTGAGCCGCCGCAATATGTTTTTTGAAAAGCTCCCAATTAAATTTAGCCTGCGGTGTGAATGGGTTCTCGACGTAGGAGAAAAGATTAATCGCAAGCAACCGGCATGAATCATATGCGCAGAGGGGAATTTCACCGCACGGATTCGTTGAAATGGTTTGATAACCCAGGTCGGCATAGCAGTCGGGCACCGATTCCCGGATGATAGTATCCCAAAACAAAATCCCGGGCTCAGCCGATCTCCACGCATTATGCACGATTTTTTTCCAGAGTGCAGTGGCATCAATGTCCTTGATGTGCGTCGGGGCGGTACTCTTAATCGGATACTGTTGACGATAGCTACTGCCAGAGCTGACGGCTTTCATGAATTCATCATCGATACGTACCGATACATTGGCGCCGGTTACTTTGCCTTGTTCCATCTTGGCATCGATAAAATCCTCGGAATCGGGATGTTTGATCGCCACGGAAAGCATCAATGCACCCCGTCGCCCATCCTGTGCCACCTCACGGGTGGAGTTGGAGAAGCGTTCCATGAAAGGGACAATTCCGGTTGAGGTCAGCGCCGAGTTCTTTACGGGGGAGCCTTTGGGGCGGATGTGAGATAGGTCGTGACCTACGCCTCCCCGGCGTTTCATGAGCTGTACCTGCTCCTGGTCGATTTTCATGATGCCTCCGTAAGAGTCCGACTCCCCTTTGTTCCCGATTACAAAGCAGTTGGAGAGCGATGCGATCTGGTACGGGTTACCGATGCCCGTCATAGGGCTTCCCTGCGGGATGATGTATCTGAAGTCCTTGATCAGGTCAAAGATTTCATCCTCGCTCATCGGATTAGGGTAGCGTTGCTCGATGCGGGCGATTTCGTAGGCGATACGCCTGTGCATATCGTCAGGCGTGGCTTCGTAAATAGCTCCGAAAGAATCTTTCAATGCATATTTATTGACCCAGACACGTGCGGCAAGGTCGTCGCCTTTGAAATATTCCAATGAGGCTTGAAAAGCTTCGTCAGTAGTATAGGTACGTTCTGATTGTGAAGATTTTATAGATTCCATTAGCTGGCGTCAGTGAAGTTTTGTTCGTTTTGTATAATCAAATGTAAATATTTTGGAGGGTTTTTTGAAATTAAAATTTGTAAAAGTTTACCAAACAATATTGTAAAATACTTGTATATTAATGTGTTATAATTAAATGAAATAAAAAATGTTAGCAAATTTATTTTGAATTGTTTTTTTACTTACAGATAATTGTTAACAAAAAAAAACCGGCTCATGATGAAGCCGGCAATTTTTAATTACTATGGCGAAATTTTATCTTTTCAGGACTACTCCTCGTTGATTTTAATGACGTGCTGATCAATTAAAGCGGGCCACGCAGCGAGCTCGGGAATTCCTGGTTTGCGTTTTCCGAAAAACTGGTTGAACATGACTCCATCTTTGTCGATCAGTTCGATGCCCGTAACGATCCCGTCATCGGTCGGCTTTCTGACAACCCAGGCTTCGTCGATGGCGTCCTCTCGCAAATGCAGATTAAATTCCGGGTCCATGATGTTCAGCCAGGGTCCCATTACAAATATCTTTTTAATCGGGCCGGTATGGATCTGAATGCAGTTTGGGTTGGAGACGAATACCATAATCGGCAGTTCAGTGTCCGACACTGCGTCAAAAACCAGTTTCATGCTTTCCGGCTTAATGCGGTACGCATAGCCTTCGGGAGCATGGTGTAATGCCTGTTTCCGGGATAGTTTGTACTTGCGGAGCAATGTAAAAAAGTCGTGTGTGTCTTTCAGGGCAAGCCACTCCGCCTGAAATGCCGCCTTGTCGATGTCCAGGGGTCCGTCGGATTCGCCGGCTTTTACCACTTTTTCGCTGACAAACAGATTAACATCCTGTTCCACGGACAGGTATTTGGTTACCAATGTGTCATAAGCCTGCTTATTGCTCTTTTCGGTCAGATATATTTTGTGGGCCGCTTCTCCGAAACTATTGAAGAACTGCAGACTGAAACGGTCATTTTCCGACACTGCGAAACCAAATTTCCAGTCGCCCAGGAACAGCCGGAGATCGATATCCTCGCCGAGTACCAGCCCGACGTGGTTGTTAAAGGATATTTTTTCGTAAACGCCCTTGCGTTCGTGCACGACGTGATCATTGCGCGTAAGTGCCATCACATGGCCCAGAGAGCCCATTTCCTTGATAAGCTCTCTGAAATCGCCGCTCAGCAGCTGTACATTCTCTCCCAATCCTGTGGCCAGTAGTTCTGCTTCCGAGGTGTTGAGAGCTTTCGCCGCGTCACGAATGCGTGTTTTCGGGTTGGCCAGGTTAAACTCTGCCCAGCGTTCTTTCAATTCAGTTCTGTCCGGTGAAAGGGTTGACTTCATGTCTTGCTATTATTTAATAGTTTATAAATCAGGAGTATTGTATGAAACAGGAGCCATGTTCGGCACAATGACCGGATACGGCATGGGGCCGGACTGGATAATCTGCACCGGCAAGCCAAAAGCTTCATGGATAGATCGTTCGGTCAGTACCGCCTCGGGTGAGCCGGTTGCCCGCATTTGACCGTCTTTCAGCATCAGTACTGAATCGGCATATTGAAGAGCCTGGTTCAGGTCGTGGATGACGGCAACGACTGCGAAGCCTCTGCCACTGAGTTCCCTCGCCAGTTGGAACGTCTCATATTGATGCAGCAAATCCATTCCGGTAGTAGGCTCGTCGAGCAGCAGGAGGCCGTTTTCGATTTCCCACACCTGCGCCAATGCGCGGGCCAGTTGGACGCGTTGCTGCTCACCACCGGATAGCGTTGGGTATGAACGTTTTTTCAAATGCCCTATACCGACTTTTCTCAGGCAAAGATCCACAATGGCCAGGTCGCGCTGGGTGGGGTCGGTGTCGTAAAACGGATAGCGGCCCATGAGAACGATCTCCTGAACTGTGAATGAAAGGGAGATGGCGTTCTGTTGGGAGAGGACGGCCCGTTTTTTTGCCAATTCTTTGAGTTTATATTTTCTTAATTCTCTCCCATGGAAGCATACCGAACCCGAAGTCGCCGCCAGTTCTGCTGAAAGGAGTTTGATCAGCGTCGATTTTCCAGCGCCATTTGCGCCGACGATCGCCCAGAACTCTCCTGGATGGACTGAGAAGCTCACCTGGTCGAGTAACTTACGTCCCCGTACCTCAAATCCGGCATTTTGCACCTGTATCATAGTCGCTTCCGTTTTTGTTCCCAGAGAATGTAAATGAAGAACGGCGTGCCCAGTAATGCTGTAAGAATGCCGATCGGCAGCTCGGAAGGAGCAACGATGGTTCTGGAAATGGTATCGGCAAGAGTGAGTACGATGGCCCCGCCCAGTGCAGAGCCGATCAGTAATGTCCGGTGATTGGGCCCGAATATTGTGCGTATAATGTGAGGAACCACCAGTCCCACGAAACCGATCGTTCCAGCAACTGCCACAGACGCGCCCACGCCCATAGTGGCAAGGATAATGACTTTTTGTTTCAGTGCCTTCATATTTACACCGAGTCCGGCGGCCTGGCTCTCGCCCAGCACCAGGAGATTCAATGCTTTTGAAAGATAAGGCATGAAGAGTACAGAGATCGCCACAAATGGGGCAACAGCCATGACAGATGTCCAGTTGGCCCCTCCGAGGCTGCCCAGGTTCCAGAATGTAATGCTGCGAAGCTGGGCATCGTCGGCGAGGTAGGTCATAAGGCCGGTCATGGCCCCTACGAACGCATTGATAGCGATTCCGCAAAGGAGCAATGTGGTAACGCCGCCTTCTCCGGTAACTTTGGAAAGCTGATAAACCAGGAACGTGGTAGCCGCGGCGCCCAGGAAGGCCACAAAAGAAATGCTGTACGTGCCGGCAAGCTCGTGCAGCATTCCGAAATATTTAACGTTGAGCATCATGACAAAGACTGCAAACAGCGAGGCGCCGGATGTGACCCCGATCAATGTGGAATCGGCGATTGGGTTGCGGAAAAGCCCCTGCAGCGATGCGCCCGCAATGCCCAGGCCAGCGCCGATCAGTACGGCCAGGCATACCCGGGGCAGGCGGATGATCCAGAAAACGATCGATTTTTGTTCATCCACATTAATTTCAGCGATCAGCCCCAGCTTGTAGGCGATAATATTGGACAGTTCTCCAAGAGAAATGGGCAAAGCTCCTGTGCAGGCAGAAAATATAACGGAGGCCAGAAGAGCTGCTCCCAGTATTCCCGCCATTTTACCTGTTGAAGATGGCAAAATGTGATGTTGGGCAGACCTTTCGTTTCTGATTTCCTGCTTGTTGACCGTTTCTGCCAGCATTGTTCTTTATTTTACTTTTTGAGAAAGTTCAAGAGCGGCCTTGCCTAGCCTGGGGCCAAAGCCGGTCAACAGCTGACCGTCCATCGACACGACCTTTTTATTCCTTCCTGCATTAGTATTCCCAATGCCCGGGACCCGGAGCAAACCCTCCATTCCTTCCAGGCTTTCGAGTCCGCTGGAAAACAGAACCAGTACGTCCGGGTTCGCGATAACGAGAGATTCGGCGGTCAGTGGTTTGAAATCATTGAAGCCGCTGACAGCGTTTTTGTGTCCGGCCAAAGCAAAGATTTTGTCCAGCGACGTTCCCATGCCCGAGACCATGAGCGTTCCCGTTCCGCGCGCATATATGAAGAGTAATTTCTTGGAGATCGCCGGTGAGGGAATTTTCGCAAGATCGGCCTGTAACGACCTGACCATTTTTTCGGCCTGAGGCTTGGCGTTGAAATAGGCACCTACGTCCCGGATGAGTCTGATAGCTCCTTCCTCCGAATATTCATGTTTGAATGCGACCACCTTTTTTCCACTGCTGTTCAGTTGCTTCACCACAGCTGGCGAAAGCATGCTTTGGTCGGTGTAAACGATCACGTCGGGATTCAGGGTGAGAATACCTTCGGCTGCAATGCTTCGGTTGTGACCGATTTTCGGGAGCTTTTCCAGCGAGGTGGGGAAAGTACTGGTGACATCCACACCGACTATCTGTTTTTCGAGACCGAGTCCTACTAAAATTTCGCTCAGCGTTCCGTTTGCGGATACGATCCGTAGCGCCTGGGTGGCACAGGCAATCCCGCCGCCCGAAAGGAAGAGAAAAAAGAAAAGGGCAAATCTTGTTAACTGCATTGAATACTTATTTTTTGTCCGCGAATATCTTGTCCACTTCCAGTACCAAAAGTGCTTCCTGAAACAACCCTCTGATTTCTTCCAGCTCTTCATTGTCAAATGAAAGCATGAAATTCGGAATGGGTGATGGTAGCAGATGGGTTTTGCCATGGGGTAATTCCTCCCCCAGGCTATGGATATGGTATGGATCGTGAAGCACCGATTGAAACCCCCTCAGGCCATCTTCCGTAAATACAAAGAGTACATTACCATAGGCAAAATTAAAGTGGGTGCAGCAGTTGCATTGCCCGATATAGCCTTTCAGGGTGTGGCTCAAAATCCGTAATGAGTTGTATGAATGCGAATCGTTCTGCATAGCCTGCTAATGATCAAGTAAAAAATACCTTCCTGAATTTCGCCGTTCTCCATTTGTAAGGGGCAAATATAATTTATTAATTTAGACCAAGTATAAATAGTTGATAAAAAATTACGCTATTCATTCAGAAAACCTCTCTCAGACTTTTTATTATTGTATATTGAAAGCTTACCCAACTATCTCTGGGAGAACTCCTATACTAACTACCTCTTTCCTATACCATTGAAAAAGCTTCTTACCAATCTGACCTTCTGGGTCCTTACCGCCATCACCTGTGGAGCATTGCTAGGTCATTACTTCCCTGATGAGGCGGTGAAGATGAAATGGCTGGGCGACGGGTTCATTTCAGTCGTCAAAGTGTTCATCAATCCGATCATCTTTCTGACCATCACGCTGGGCATTGTGGGCATGGGCGACCTGAAAAAGGTCGGTAAGGTAGGGGCCAAGGCGCTGCTGTATTTCGAGGTTGTAACGACACTTGCATTGGTGGTCGGGATCATTGTGGCGAATATCATCCGTCCGGGAGTTGGTGTGGTGACGGATTCGCTCGAAAAGGGCGATATATCCAAATTTGCCGGCAAAAGCCATGATTTTAGCTGGATGCAGTTTTTTCTGGATAATGTCACACTGCAGGTTTTGCTATTCTCACTTGTGCTGGGATCTGTCCTGAGTAAGTACGGCGGAAAGCAGCGCATTATTGACGGACTTAATTTTTGTTCCAAGTACGTTTTCCGTGCATTGCACCTGGTCATGATTTTTGCGCCGATCGGTGCATTCGGGGGAATGGCGTTCACGATCGGGAAGTATGGTATTGATACCTTGCTGCCACTCGCGAAACTAATGGGAACGGTGTATGCGACGATGGCTGTTTTTATCTTCGGGATACTCGGATTGATTTTGCGGACTTACAAGATCAGTCTGTGGCGTTACCTGAAATACATCCGGGAGGAGTTGCTGATCGTGCTGGGAACGTCGTCTTCCGAAGCAGGTTTGCCTTCGCTCATGGCCAAGCTGGAGCGAATGGGTTGTTCCAAACCGGTGGTGGGGTTGGTGGTGCCGGCAGGCTACTCATTCAACCTGGACGGGACAACGATCTATCTCTCAATGGCTACCATCTTTCTGGCACAGGTGTTCAATGTACATCTGAATATCGGTCAGATATTCTCGCTGATCGGGATATTGATGGTTACTTCCAAAGGTGCGGCAGGAGTCACCGGAAGCGGGTTTGTAGTACTGGCCTCTACACTGACGGCCATTAAGGTGATCCCTGTCGAGGGGCTCGCATTGCTGTTGGGCGTAGACCGTTTTATGTCCGAAGCGCGTGCTATCACGAATTTCATCGGTAATGGCGTGGCGACTATATGGCTTGCCAACAACGAAAAGGAGTTTGATCGCAGTAAAATGGAATATGCATTCAATAACATTCAGGAAACGGAAAACGTGGTCACCGATAACCTGACGGATGTCACGCAGCCGGAGCGGACAAAGTTGTAGCGATTGAATTTTTAATAGTTTTCGGAAGTTATCTTTCAGTGACTTGAACTATGAAGTATCAGGATTTCACAACACCCTACCCCGGTTAATGCCTCGGAAGCCTGTGGTGAGGGACGCCCGGCTGACGGCAGAGCTCAGCCTTCGCAAGCTGGGTGAATAAATCCGTTCCAGGTCTTTTCTTTGATGATGGCCATTATTTTAGAGTATTTCCCGCTTAAATTTGAATTTCAACATTGCAGTTTTGTTTATATGACCAATCAGGAAACACTTCATATACCTAGCCGGTCCCGGAGACCATTTATCGGAGAGGAATTTGATCTGAAGAAATGGGACGATGTGCAGCCATTCTTCGAAAATCTTAAAAACAGGGAAATTAAATCCGTCGAGGATCTTCGTCAATGGTTTTCGGACCGCAGCGAAATAGAATCCTATCTGTCTGAAAATTTTGCCTGGCGTTACATCCGTCAGACTTGCGACACAGCCAATACAGGCCTTATCAATGCATTGCAGTTCTTTATCACTGAAATCCAGCCTAAGCTGGCGGAGTATGGTAACGCGCTGGACAAAAAAGTGGTCGATAACCCGTTTCTGACCGCGCTGACCGAACCTGGTTTTGCGATTACATTGCGCGGAATGAAAAAAGCAATCGAGATTTTCAGGGAGGAGAATATTCCGGTGATTACGGAAATGCAGACCGAAGAGCGCAAATACGGTGCTATCGCCGGGGCAATGACCGTGACGCTCGACGGGGAGGAAATGACGTTGCAGCGTGCTGCCGATCGTCTGCAGTCGATCGACCGGAGTGTACGTGAAGAGGCATGGAGGGCCATCAGCGGTAGGCGTTATGAGGATTACGGAAAACTGGATGATCTTTTGAACCAGCTGGTCAGGCTTCGCGACACGGTAGGACGCAATGCAGGTTTTGCGAATTACCGCGATTACATGTTTGCAGCCATGGGCCGGTTCGACTACACACCCGAGGACTGCTTCAATTTTCATGGCTCAGTGAAGAAGGCCGTCGTACCTATTCTGAACGAAATGGCAGCGGAACGGAAAGCGGCACTGCAAGTGGAGCAGCTGCGTCCGTGGGACACCAAGGTGGATCCGAAAGGTTTGCCGCCATTGAAACCTTTTGAAACCGGTGAAGAGTTGCTGGATAAAACGATCCGCTGTTTTTCGCGCCTCGATCCGTTCCTGGGAGACTGTCTGCGTATCATGAAAACCATGAAACACCTGGATCTGGAATCAAGGAAAGGTAAAGCTCCGGGCGGTTATAACTATCCGCTGGATGAGATCGGGGTTCCGTTCATCTTCATGAATGCGACTTCAAACCTCCGGGATATGGTCACACTCCTACACGAAGGCGGGCACGCCGTGCATTCGCTCGTTACGCGGAACCTTGCATTGAACTCGTTCAAGCATACACCATCGGAGGTAGCCGAATTGGCGTCCATGTCCATGGAGTTGATCACGATGGATTTCTGGGACGAATTCTTTGAAAATGAGGAGGATCTGAAACGCGCGAAGATCACACACCTCGAGTCGATCATCGAAACGCTTCCCTGGGTCGCTACGGTAGACAAATTCCAGCATTGGATGTATGAAAATCCGCAGCATACGCCGGAGCAGCGCACAGAGGCCTGGACCCGCATTTATGAAGAGTTTACGGACACGGTCATGGATTGGTCGGGATTGGAAAATTTCAAAAAGTACCTGTGGCAACGTCAGTTGCATATCTACGAAGTCCCGTTCTATTACATCGAATACGGTATCGCGCAGCTGGGTGCGATCGGAGTGTGGAAAAATTACCGTCAGAACCCGGCAAGCGGACTGAAAGGATACCTGGATGCGTTGAAATTGGGCTATACCGCTACCATTGGAGAAATTTATCAGGCAGCCCACATTCCATTTGATTTTTCAGAGCAGCATATCGCCGAATTGATGCAGTTTGTTCGGGACGAACTGACGGAATTAAAAAAATGATATTTCAGTAACCCACAATTTGGTGGTTATGAAATTGGCGGTTATTTTTGCGCACAATACTATGAACGATCAAAGAAATGAAATTCAATAAAATAGTTGCTTTTGTTGCGTGTCTGGCTCTTCTTTCTTCCTGTGAATACCAAAAGTTTAATCAGAAGGATCAGAAAGACTTGAATGTTGGTAACGAGTGGGTTTACGGAGTAAGTCCTGATTCCCTTCCGCGCCAGATGTCATTCAAATATGACGCAAAACCTGAGCTGGATGCTCGTGTGAACGATATCCGTGCCAAGTTGTACGGTGGTAAGATTCCAAGCTCACTGGTTAAAGAATAGTAGCCATTCATTGAGAAAATATATGAGATATCCCCACAAAATGGGGATATCTTTTTTTTGACGCTGATTTTTCCGATTGAACAATTTCAATACAGCCTAATGCGTATTATCCCTTTGGCTTGCTTCCATTGAGTAACTGAAGTTGTGACAATTGAACATTTTTAATTTACTTTACGTATTCGAGGCAGGTTGAATCCAAATTTTTAGAAAAGAACAAGCAATTAAAAGTATTCTAAACATGAACATAGCTTTGGTAACCGGCTCTGCCGGACTGATTGGAAGTGAATCGGTTGCTTTTTTGGCTGACAAGTTTGATCTGGTCATTGGTGTTGATAATAACCTTCGGCAATATTTCTTCGGAGCCGATGGAAATACGGAATGGAACCGTAACAGGATCGAGGACGCTTATGGCAACTACAAGCATTATTCTGCAGATATACGGGAAGTAAGCCAGCTTGAACCTATTTTCAAGGAATACGGAACGGACATAAAGATGATCGTCCACGCAGCCGCGCAGCCAAGCCATGACTGGGCCGCCCGTGAGCCATTCACCGATTTCAGCGTAAATGCTACAGGAACATTGAATATGCTGGAAATGACCCGTCTGCATGCGCCTGAGGCCGTATTCATTTTTACATCGACTAATAAAGTCTACGGGGATAATCCAAACTACCTTCCATTGGTGGAACTCGAGACACGCTGGGAAATCGACGAGAACCACCCTTATTTTGTGAATGGAATCGACGAAAACCACAGTATCGATCATACGAAACACTCGATTTTTGGCGCTTCAAAGGTAGCCGCTGATATCATGGTGCAGGAGTATGGCCGGTATTTCGGCATGAAGACGGCTGTTTTCCGCGGAGGGTGCCTTACAGGGCCTAATCACTCCGGTGCGCAGCTCCACGGCTTCCTGGCTTATCTTATGAAATGTGCAATTACCGGAACACACTACACTATTTTCGGTTATAAGGGCAAACAAGTCCGCGACAACATTCACAGCCATGACCTGGTAAACATGTTCTGGCACTTTTACCAAAACCCACGCCCGGGTGAGGTGTACAACGCCGGTGGAGGCCGTTTTGCGAACTGTTCTATGCTGGAAGCCATTGCATTGTGTGAGCAGATCACCGGAAACAAACTTTCTTATTCTTACTCAGAAACCAACCGGATCGGAGACCATATCTGGTATGTGAGCGACCTCTCTAAATTCAAGTCGCACTATCCGGACTGGAATTGGGAATATGGACTGGTTGAGACACTGACCCAGATCCATGACGGAATTTCTTCCCGACTGGGAGTAAAAACGGTTTAAGTCATTCAGAGCCTCCGGAAAAACCCTTCCGGAGGCATCTTAACTCTCTCCCATGCCTGAAAATTTCGTCATTATTATTCCCCAATTCAATGACTGGGAGGCACTGAATCTGCTGATACAGAAGATAAATGCGGATTTAAATACTCCGATCCTTCAAAATACCACATTGCTCATTGTTGACGACTGCTCGTCCCGGGCGAGGACTCAGCCATTTGCTTCTTTCGGGGGGAAAGAACTGAAAGTAGTACGGTTGTACCGCAACCTCGGTCACCAGAAGGCCATTGCCATTGGTCTTTCGTATGCAGCGGAGCATATGAAAGCCGATAAGGTGATCGTAATGGATGCCGATGGCGAAGACGCGCCCGGGGATATCAACAAACTGGCCGCCCGATCCATTGAGGAGCCGGATAAGATTATTTTCGCTGAAAGGAACAAACGAACCGAAGGCTTGCTGTTCAAGTCATTCTACATTATTTATAAATATGTATTCAAGCTGCTGACCGGTAAAGTAATTACGTTCGGTAATTTTAGCCTGGTTCCGCAAAGCCGCTTGCAAAATCTCGTACGCGTTTCCGAGATCTGGAACAATTATCCCGGTGGCGTTATTAAATCACGGATACCGTACGATTCAGTGCTCACGAACCGTGCCAAAAGACTGGCAGGTGAAAGCAAGATGAATTTCGTGTCGCTTGTCTTGCACGGTTTGAGTGCTATTTCGGTCATGGTGGACACTACCGCCGTGCGTATCCTGATTTTCTCATTATTCATGTCGGGAGTTGCGATCGCATTCATTTTCTTTATTCTCTTCCTGAAACTGATCGGGAATGCGACACCGGGCTGGGCTTCTACATTGGGCAGCACGCTGATGATCCTGATGCTGCAGTCGTTTCTGATTTCGTTGTTTCTGGTGTTCATGGTGCTGCAGTACCGGTCTCAGCAGCATTTTATCCCGGCCGTTCATTACCGCGACTTTGTCGAAAAGGTAGAGTCGTTTAGCTAATCTGAGCATGATCAGTTTTGACAATTCACCGACCGTCTATTGGTTGATAGGCTATACATTAGCCTGTTTTGTCATTTTTGCCGCCTATTGCAAACCATTTTCATCCAGAGTTTATCTGATCGCTGGATCGCTGCTATTAGTCGCGATGCGTTTACCGGTGATAGTATTCAACCGGGAGCTCAACGTGGACGAGAGCCAGATGCTTAGCCATGCCATTACGCTCCTGCAAGACCCTGTATACTGGCGTTCTGTCGACGGGACGACGATTGGTCCGCTGGACAATTACCTGTTGACTGTTCCCGGGCTCCTAGGTTTTCAAATTGATTATATAGCCGGTCGCGCGATGGGCCTGCTGTGTGTGGCTGGTGCGTGGCTTTTGTTGTTTTCGGCTATCAAAAACTGGTTCGGAGAAACCACGGCACGCTGGGTTTCGGTCTTGCCGCTTTTTTTTCTGGCATTCACACAGGAAGTCGACTTCGTCCATTATTCGAGCGAGCAACTTCCCGTTTTTCTATTGGCGTTGTGCCTGTGGCTGCTTTCGCGGCTCGATCCTCAGATTACCTCGTCGAAGGCTGAGTTATATTTTCTCGGTTTTGTGGCGGGCGCCGTTCCCTTTGCGAAACTTCAGGCAGTACCGTTAGCAATCGTATTGGTTTTAGATGCGGCCTGGATTTGCTACCAGCAGTTCCGGCAGAGCAGGGACCCGCGTGGTGCATTGGCATTGGTTCTGGGGGGGCTTTCAGTACCAGTCCTTTTTTTAGTATTTACGATCAGCTTTCACGTTTTCAAAGATTTGATCGACTTTTATATTCTGGGTAATGCGATATATGCCGGGGGGAGTGGTTTTCTGAACATTCCATCTCAGTTTTCCAGGATTTTCCTCCTCACTCCCGATTTTCAACTTTTTACGTTGGTATTGATCGTCCCGATGCTAAATGGGCTGGTCCGGATCTTACGCTTCGCCGTGCCCGGGAAGAAAGACATGGGGCTTCCGCTTAGCATTCTCGCGTTGGTTATGGTAAGTGTTTTTGCTGTCACAAAGTCGGGGAACGATTTTATACATTACCTAAACTTCTGCATTATTCCGTGGACGTTGCTAGCCGCATATGGATTGTCCGGCCTGGGGAAGTGGTCGCTGGCATTTCCCGTAGCGTTGCTGGCGTGGTTCCTGGGGAACGATGCATTGCATTTTGTGAAGGAGCGGCAGTTAAATAGTTTTAACTCGGTAGAAGCTACGAAACTCCGGCAAAGCCCGGTGGTCAGGGAAATCCGGAAAAGGAGCCGTAAGGGTGACTATATGGTCGTCTGGGGATGGCAGTGCGGTTACTATGTCGAGGCACAATTGGCGGAGGGAACTGCCGAGAACCATTCCGAGCGCTCTATTTTTGAACATCCCATGCGCGAGATCTACCGGAACCGTTACATGTCGGATCTGGAAAGAACCAAGCCTGCATTTATACTGGATGCGGTGGGAAAAAATAGCGTCTGGGTGCAGGACAAAAAAACTCAGGGTATCGAAAGTTACCCTGAGTTAAATCAATATATCCGTAATCATTATGTCTTAGCCGGTGACTTCGACGATGTTCGTCTGTTCATCCGCAGAGAGCGCGCAGGTTTATGACAGGATATCTGGCGATGCGGCATTTTCAGCCTGTAATAAATCGTTCAGAGTTGTCTTGTCAAGTACTGCCAGGTTAGCGTCGCGCCATCTTTCGAGCACGGTGCGCAGACTGCATGTTTCTTCGTCCTTGCAGTCATCGCATTTGCCGTAGAAAAACATGGAAACGCAGAGCGCAGGTGCAATAGGCCCATCGATGATCCTTAGTACTTTGGAAAAATTGACTTCTCCCGGCGGTACCCGCAACAGGTAGCCACCGCCTTTTCCTTTTTGGCTCTGCAATACGCCGTTGTTCCGGAGATCAAGCAGGATTGCTTCCAGGAATTTCTTCGGAATTTTCTCTTTTTCAGCAATATAAGAGATCAATACCGGGCCTTTTCCGTATTGTTCCGCCAAAACTTTCAGGGCTTTCAGCGCGTATTTAGCTTTTTTTGAAATCATTGTTGATCAAATGGACTTTTGGGGTCAGCAAGCGTAAAGATGTACCGGTTTTGGGGAATATTTGCGTTGAAAAGTTCTAAATTTCGAATTTTCCAACAAATATCCTATCCAACAGAACATAAATTGGGTAAACAATAATTCCCTTATCAGTTTCGCGGTGGTTTTCCGCCGTTGAGCAGCCCCTGCATTCTTTCCAATGTCTTCTTCTCTCCGCAAAGGGACAAGAATGCTTCGCGTTCCAGGTCGATCAGATATTGCTCTGTCACCTGCTGCGGGTAGCTGAGGTCCCCTCCGTTGATCACATACGCAAGTTTACCGGCGATTTTCGCGTCGTGGTCGGTAATGTAATTAGCCAGGCGCATTTGTGTAATACCCGCCATAAAAAGCGCAATACCGGTTTTACCCTGTACTTTAATATCGTTCCGGTGCTTAGGTTGGGTATAGCCGTTTTCCGCGAGGTCAATGGCCGCCTGTTTGGCCTCGGCAATGAGTCTTGAACGGTTGAGCACAATCTGGTCCTTTTCCTGGAGATAGTTCATTTCTCTGGCTTCCTGGGCGGAAGTCGATACTTTGGCTTGTGCGATGTTCATGAATGCATTCTGGAGAATATTCAACTCGGGGTCACCGGTCTGGTAAAGATCCGAGCAACGGAGCGCCATTTCCTTGGTTCCACCACCTGCCGGTATCAGCCCCACGCCAAATTCTACTAACCCTATATAAGTCTCGGCATGTGCCACGACCTTGTCGGCGTGCAGGGTAAGTTCACAGCCGCCCCCGAGTGCGAGCGTATGCGGGGCCACTACGACCGGGATGGACGAGTAACGCGCGCGCATCATCGTTTGCTGGAATTGCGCGATGACCATATTGATCTCGTCGAATTCCTGTTCGATCGCAAACATAAAAAGCATCGCCAGGTTTGCTCCGGCTGAAAATGCTTCATTGGCTTCATTTCCGATCACCAGCCCGCGGAAATCTTTTTCTGCCATGCTGATGCTTTTCTGAATGCCTTCGATGACCTCTGCACCCATGGTATTCATTTTAGACTTGAATTCCAGGTTCAGGATACCGTCGCCGATGTCGTACAGATTCGCCCCTGCATTTTTCCAGACGATATTGTCCGAAAGATTACTCAGCAGGATAAAGCTGTCCTGACCCGGGACCTTTTGATAGGATTTAGAAGGGATGTCATAATAGAACCGCTTGCCTTTTTCCACTTTGTAGAAAGACTCGTTACCGGTGGAAAGCATCTCATAGACCCACGTTGCCGGTTTGAGATCAAGCGATTCCATGATTGCCAGCATATCCCTCACGCCGATAGCATCCCAGGTTTCAAAAAGTCCGTATTGCCAGCCAAAGCCTGCGGAAATGGCCTGATCTATGCGAAATATCTCATCTGAGATTTCTGGAATGCGAAAAGTGGCGTACCGGAAAATGTCTGCGAATGTCTTTCTGTAAAATTCACCTGCCTTGTCTTTCCCGGCAAGGAGAACAGCAAAGCGTTTGGAAACCTCACCAATGGCCTTAGTGCCTTCCAGCGTCTCGAACTTTACTTTGCCCGAAGGGACGTATTCAAGTGATTTGAAGTCGAGTGCCAGGATGACGGACTTACCTTTTTCGTCTTTAACTTTTTTATAAAAACCTTGCCCGGTTTTGTCGCCCAGCCACCTGTTTTCAAAAAGCTTTTGCATAATTCCGGGAAGAACAAATGCGTCGCGCGATTCGTCCTTTCCTTCGCCGGACGCATAGAGGTTGTTTGCGACATGAACGGTCGTGTCGAGACCGACCACATCCGACAGACGGTATGTTCCTGATTTAGGTCTGCCGGCCACAGGACCGGTCAGCTTATCTACTTCATCGACGGAGAGTCCCATTTCTTCGGCTACGCGTATGGTCTGGATCAAGGCGTAAATACCAAGCCGATTGGCAATGAATCCGGGCGTATCCTTGCACAACACGGTTGTTTTGCCCAGGAACAGCTCTCCATAATGCATGAGGAAGTCGATAACGCTTTGATCCGTTTTGGCGGTAGGGATGATTTCCAGCAGGCGGAGGTAGCGTGGCGGATTGAAGAAGTGCGTGCCGCAAAAGTTTTTCCTGAAATCGTCGCTCCGACCTTCTGCCATCAGGTGAATGGGAATGCCTGAGGTGTTGGAGGTAATCAGAGATCCCGGCTTGCGGAGCGCATCTACTTTTTCATAAAGACTTCTTTTAATATCAAGTCGCTCCACCACCACCTCGATGACCCAGTCGTAATGCTTGATGTCGGGCAGGTTATCCTCAAAATTGCCGAGTTTGATCCGGGAGGCAAATGCGGCGCTGTAGAGTGACGCCGGTGTTGCTTTGAGCGTTTGCTGAAAAGATTCGGTGACGATCCGGTTGCGGAATGCCGGGTGGTCGGTCGTCACGCCTTTTGCCTTTTCCGCATCCGAAAGGTCTTTCGGGACGATGTCCAGCATCAGGACTTCCACACCTATATTGGCAAAGTGGCACGCAATACGCGAGCCCATAATGCCGGAACCAAGAACGGCTACTTTACGAATGGAACGATTCATGTTACTCAGGTTGGTTTTCAGGATTTGGGTTGATGAGATTATGCCAGATCGTCTGCGACTTCTCCTGCCTTTAGTTTCTGATTTTCCTCTTCAACCAGCTTGTTTATGTCTTTGATCACGTCGAAAAATACGACCAGTTTGTCCAATGGTATTTTATCCCTGATCATGGTATTGAAAGAAATCACGCCTTCGCGGGCCAGTTCCCGCTTTTCTTTTCCGAGCTCGGTGAGTACGATCCGGACAAAGCGTTTATCGTTTTTGCTGACTTCCCGACGAATTAATCCTTTTTCTTCCAGGGTTTTGAGCATTCGCACCAGGCTGCGCGGCTCCATTCCCAGGAGAGGTGCTATCTTGGTGGCTGGTGTGCCGTTTTCGATATCGATGTTTAGCAGAACATAGCCCATAGCCATGGTTGTATCAAAACGGGCGGCATAGGCATTGTACATTCTGGATATGGAATGCCAGGCCCATTTGATCTGGAAATCAATTGTTTTTTCCTTACGCATCGTTTCAAAAAGCTATTGGTATCAGTTGTGCCCTCTTCACAAATGTAAGCAAAGTGATCATTATTATGCAAGCATACTAATTTGACACCAATAAAAAACACACCGCCTAACCGCCAGCGGCGTGTTCCTACTATTTTTCGCTGATGAGCTTGTCCATTAAGCTATTGAAATCGGCCACGAATTCATCATAGTACTTGCCTGTGCCGGGGCCGGAGAAACCCGTATGGATTTCCCGGACCTTCCCATGCTTGTCTATGAAAATGGTGGTAGGGTAAGACATTACCTTGTTGAGCATTGGCAAAGCCTTGGCAGTTGCGGCGTCGTTATTGGTTCCCGCCAGAACGATAGGGTATTCGATCCCCAGGCGTGTTATCATCCGGGCGATCTTGGGGTTTGAAATTTCAGGTTTGTCGGAACGTTCGAAAGCAAGGCCAATCACCTCTACACCACGATTTTTGTTCTTTTTGTACCACGGAGCCAGGTAGTTGGTTTCATCCATACAATTAGGGCACCACGAGCCCAGGATCTGGATGATGACCGGTTTGCCGGCAAAACGCGGGTCTTTCAACGACCAGGTTTTGCCTTTGGCGTCGGGAAACTCGAAATCCACGCTTTCGAAGCCCGGTTTCAGAAATGTGAGCTTGGTGGCGTCCGGCAATTTAGCCTGAGGATCGGGTTTGGCCGTCCAGGTTTTATACACCTTTACGCCCGACCACATACCGCCGTTCAAAGAGCCGTCCTGCTGAATGGCCGCTTTGAAAAGCATGGCATTGGAGCCATCGAATGTGGATAAAAAGAGGCTGTCTCCATTGACGCTTCCCGTCAGAAAGCGGTAATCGCCCGTAGGCGTCAGAAAAGAGCCCTCCACGTCGGTTCCGTGTTGTGTGAAGCTGCCGACTGAGACGGTCACATCGCCGGTAGTCTGGTTTTTAAAGGTCGTTGCCCATTTGCCGGTCACATTCCTGGAACTTCTGGCTTCGCCTTTTTCGAAAAACTTATAGTTCTCGCCCTGTTCGGCTTCGAACGGAAGCGAGCCCGCCACAACGCCATTGGCCAGGCGATAATAGGTTCCCTTCAGTTTATCGCCTTCGGGTTTGGCGACTATTCGGGAGTCAAAAAGCTGCATGGGGATCACCAGCGAATCATTCTGGAAATAGGTGCTGTCCATTCTCAGCTTTTCGGCCCCGTTAATGATATGGACCGTGTAGGTTTTGCCATCAGGATTTTGGGCAATATCCAGGATCAAAGGCAGTTTATGGGCCTCACGGCTCAAAGTGGCACGCCATATGCCGGTCTTGACAGGAGGTTCGTCTGGATTTGCTGAGATGGCTGGAAAGCCGGCTATTGTATATAAAAATGAAAATATGACAATCGAAAACAGGAGTTTCATACACAGTGGATTAGTGCTCTAAAAGGAGTGTGGTGCCAAAATTAATTCCCTTCCAGTGCGCAATTCCTACGCCTGAAAATCGCTAAGTTTGTAACTGCCTGTCGGCGGAAAATAGTTCCTCAGTACATTGCTTTTAACAAATGGATTCAGAAAGTACCTATCACGTTCCGGTCATGTTACACGAATGCCTAGAAGGCCTTCAAATTCAACCTGATGGCGTGTACGTGGATGTCACTTTTGGTGGAGGAGGCCACTCACGGGCCATCCTGGAAAGGCTCACAACGGGCAGGTTGCTGGTGTTCGACCAGGACCCGGATGCAGTCGCCAACGCGGCCGAATGGAAAGACGATAGCCGTTTTACATTCATCGCTGCCAATTTCAGGCATTTGAAACGATATCTCAAATTACACAAAGCCGAGAAGGTACATGGTATCCTGGCGGATCTGGGAGTATCTTCTCATCAGATCAACACACCGGAGCGTGGTTTTTCGACCCGGTTCGACGCGGACCTGGACATGCGGATGAACCCGGGCATCGAAAAGACGGCCGGCGAAGTGTTGAAAACGCGCTCGGCCGGGGAACTGCAGAGGATTCTCGGCATGTACGGCGAAGTGACCAATGCCCGTACCGCAGCGGAAGCGATTATTACCGCCCGATACAATTCATCCATCGAAACCGTTAATGATCTGAAAAGTATCCTCATGCGCTATGCGCCCAAGCACCGTGAGAATAAGTATTTCGCACAGGTGTTCCAGGCGTTGCGGATCGAGGTCAATGATGAGTTAAGTGTTTTGGAGGAGTTCCTTGCACAAACGCCCGAGGTGCTCGCACCTGGAGGCAGGCTGGTGGTGATGTCGTATCACTCGCTGGAAGACCGTTTGGTGAAAAATTACATTCAGAAAGGGAAGTTTTACGGAGAAGTTGAAAAAGACTTTTATGGGAACGAGATCAAGCCGCTGAAAAGCGTGACGCGTAAACCCATTGAAGCTAGCGTGGAAGAAGTTGCCGTGAATCCCAGGGCCAGAAGTGCCAAGTTGCGGATCGCGGAAAAGGTGTAATAGTACCGACTTTCTGTGAATGGTCAGGTATTGTCACTTATAGCCATTGATAGTGGGAGAGAATATCTACAACAAATGGCTCCTCCTGACTGTCAATCAAATGACTTCCGGCAATAAATGACTCCACCTGACCAAGCGCAACCGACCAAATACATAATGTACCGTTGAAACATGGCCGAGAACAAGAAAAGACCAAAACCGATACCCTCAAAACCACCCAAAAGGAAGCGGGAATACCACCTGTTTAACTGGTTGAACCGGTTTCTGCCGTTGGACAAGGTCTTTGGAGAGAAATTGCCTGGTCAGGAAGAGCGCCTGCCGGTCAAATACTTTTATTATTTCGGTTGGGTTATCATCCTGCTGGTCGCCTACGAGAGGATTGGTTTTCAATCGGAGGACTATGTGCGGAAAAGCATTAAGTTAAAAAAAGAGGTTGATGACCTGAAAGCAGAATATACTTCCATTCACGCTGAATACGAGCGGGCTGGTAAGCAGTCGGTGGTCGTGGAAAAAGTACAGGCTGAGGGTTTGGTCGAAAACCTGATCCCTCCGAAGAAGATCATTTTAAAAGAAGACGAAGAATAGGCCAGTTTGTCTCAACGCCCCATGAAAAACGAAATCGAAAGCGGTCAGAATAATAAGAAAGCGCTGATCAACCGGGCCCGCACCGTAGGCTGGTTGCTGTTTCTGCTGGCGATTATGGTTTTCATCAAGCTGATCCGGGTGCAGTATTATGATACTTTCAAGGGTAAAACCTGGGCAGAATACTCTGAAAAAAACGACCTAAAGCTGGATACCATTCCGGCCATGCGCGGGAATATCTATGCCAGTGATAACAGCCTGCTGGCGACTTCGCTGCCTTACTATTTTGTGGGATTTGATACCAAAGTCCCTGATTCAGCCTACTTCTATAATCACATCGATGAACTGGCAGGCTTGCTGGCCAAGAATTTCGGTGAGAATACGGCAGAGGGTTACAAAAGTAAGATCATGCGCTATCGGGTCAGTAAAAGCAAACGGTACCTGCGCCTCAAAGTCAAGGAAATCACCCATTTGGAACGTGAACGGATCAAGCAATGGCCGTTTTTTGCCAAAGACCGAAAAGGTGGCGGGGGGAAATTTGAGACGATCTACAAACGTTACAAACCGTTCAGCCCGATGGCCGACCGGACTATCGGAGGTACCGATCCCAAAAGCGGACGCGGGTACATTGGGCTGGAAGCCAGTTTTGACAAACAACTGGAAGGGAAGCCCGGCATTGGCTGGATAGAGAAAGTCGAAGGAGGGTTGAAAATTCCGGTAGGTGACGCGTTCAATGTACAGCCGGAAGCGGGGCGCGACATATACACCACCCTGGATATGAACTACCAGGAAAGAACCGAGATCGCATTGCGCAGGAAGCTGATGGAAATGGACGCAGACTTCGGTTCTGTTGTGATCATGGAAGTGGCAACGGGCGAGATCAAAGCAATGGCTAACCTCACCAAACGGGGGCCCGGCAAGTATGAAGAGGTATTTAACTATGCACTGGCGGGGAGCAACGATCCCGGTTCGACTTTCAAGCTCGCAACCATGATGGCGTTGCTGGAAGAGACGAACATGAACCCGGACCAGGTAACGGTGAATACCGGCACAGGAGCCATGAAATTCCGTAACCACACGATCCGTGACGCACATCGCGGAGGATTCGGAACGATTACGGCATCGCAGGTATTGGAAAAGTCATCCAACATCGGTATTGTCCTGTTAATGCAGCGATATTTTGCCTCCAAACCTGATAAGTACCTGCAATATCTCAAACAATTTCATCTGACACAGCCGACCGGTATCCATATGAAGGGTGAAAAACCTCCTTTGATACGCGACCGGAAATCGAAGCATTGGAGTAACTATTCCTTGTATTTTATGGCGCATGGCTACGAAATGCAGATGACACCATTGCAGACACTGGCTTTTTATAATGCAGTCGCCAACAATGGCTATTGGGTAAGGCCCATGATCGTCAGGGAAATCCGGAATGCTGAGGAAATTGAAGACAAAATTCCTCCTTACGTAGAGGAAAAGCCTATATGCTCGCCCGAAACGATCCGTAAACTGAAAAAGATGCTGGAAGGAGTTGTAAACAGCGGTCTGGCGAAGCACATCAAGAGCGATCTGTACGAGATTGCGGGAAAAACGGGCACCGCCCGCAAGCTGATCGATGGCGTTTACACCGAAGGAAAGAACTATACCTCGTTTGCAGGTTATTTCCCTGCCGACAAGCCTAAATATAGCTGCATCGTCATTATCGACAACCCTAAGAGCAGCGGCGCGGATTATACCCGATATGCCGGCAGCGTAGCAGCACCGGTTTTCAAGGAAGTAGCCGACAGGATTTACGCCTATGACGTCGCCATTCAGAAACCGGTGAAAGACTCGCTGCCTGAAAAATCGGAAGATGTGAAATGGGCGGGCTCTGTGGAAGACCTCAGCGTCATTAGCAAAACTCTGAATATGACACCCGTTACGGGCGAAGGACCGTATGCAGCGGCCTCTCTTTACAAAAAGGGTAAAACCAAATGGGCCTCACGGGAAATAGATTCACGTGACATACCGAACCTGCAGGGCATGTCTATGCGGGATGCCCTTTACATTATGGAAAATAAAGGTTTTCGGGTGACTTTCAAGGGGGCCGGAAAAGTGGTGGAGCAATCGCTGCCGCCGGGCATCAATAAAAGTGGGGCAAAAACAATCCTATTAACGTTACAGTAGTTCCTTTCATGGAAAACAATCAGGAAAAAAGCCTGGGCAGCTTGCTCGGGGAAGTAAAAGGAGCCGTGCTGCACGGTAACGCGGATGTAATTATCAAAAACATCATCCTGGATTCAAGAAAAGTTTTACCCGGAAGTCTCTTCGTAGCGCTGCGCGGAACACAGACAGACGGGCACCAGTTTATCAATACAGCCACCGGGCTTGGAGCAAGTGCAATCCTGTGCGAAACCTTGCCGGAGCAGGTAGAAGAGGGTGTTACCTACATTCAGGTGGAGGACTCCGCCGTGGCAATGGGTTTGGTGGCAGCGGCATTTTACGGTCAGCCTTCGCGGAAGGTCAAGCTGGTTGGCGTGACAGGTACCAATGGGAAAACATCGGTAGCAACCTTCCTTTTTCAACTTTTCAGGGCGCTGGGCTATCGTTGCGGATTGCTGTCGACAGTTCAGAACCAGATTGAAGATGCAATTATTCCTTCCACACACACCACACCCGACGCGGTAGCGCTGAATGCCCTGCTTGCCCAAATGGCTGCGAGTAATTGCAGCCATGTTTTTATGGAGGTCAGCTCCCATTCGGTAGCCCAGCATCGCATTACAGGCCTGCATTTCGCGGGCGGGATTTTCACCAACATCACGCACGACCATCTCGACTTTCACAAGACATTTGACAACTATATCAAGGCCAAAAAAGGCTTTTTTGACGCCTTGCCCAAGACCGCGTTCGCACTGGTGAACGTGGACGACCGCCGAGGAGCGGTGATGGTACAAAACACCAAGGCGCGTATCGAAACTTACTCTTTGCAGACTTTGGCCACATTCAAAGGCAAGATTATCTCGGATACGCTCGCAGGTATGCACATGGAAATCAACCAGCAGGAGGTTTGGTTCCGGGTCATAGGGAGATTTAATGCATATAACCTGCTGTCGGTATACGGGGCAGCCGTGCTTTTGGGCGAGCAGGAGGAAGCGGTATTGACCGAACTTTCTAATCTCAAAAGCCCTCCGGGAAGATTTGAACAATTCCATTCAGCGGATCAAATCGTGGGGATCGTGGATTACGCGCATACACCCGACGCATTGGAAAATGTGCTCGAAACCATTACCCATTTGCGGAACGGGAATGAGCAGGTCATCACTATTGTAGGTTGTGGCGGCAACCGGGACGCTGAAAAACGGCCCAAAATGGCCGCGATCGCCTGCCAGTACAGCAACCGGGTAATTCTGACATCGGATAACCCTCGCTATGAGGAACCGATGGATATTCTCGATCAAATGCAGAAGGGCATCCCGCCACTGGATTTTAAAAAGACGACGGTCATAGCAGACCGGCGTGAAGCGATTTTCAAGGCCGGGGAGGAAGCACAGGCGGGAGACATCATCCTGATCGCGGGTAAAGGGCATGAAAATTACCAGGAGATAAAGGGCGTCAAACATCATTTTGACGATAAGGAGGTGTTGTTGGAAGTGTTTGCAAACAGGGCAGCTAATTAAAAGTGACCTTGCTTTTGGCGTAGTCTATTAAAAAAACCAATTTTGCAGCCGTCATCCCAATAAGCTTCTTCATGCTCTATTATCTCTTCGATTATTTAGACAAACACTTCAACATTCCCGGGGCCGGGGTATTTCAGTACATTTCGTTCCGGGCACTCGGCGCGACGGTGCTATCCCTGTTTATCGCTGCGACCTACGGAAAGTCTATCATTAATCTGCTCAGGAGAAAGCAAATGGGGGAGTCGATCCGGGATCTCGGGCTGGCTGGGCAACTTGAAAAAGCCGGGACTCCTACCATGGGAGGCTTCATTATTCTGGCGTCGCTGCTGATCCCGGTGTTGCTGTTTGCGAAACTGAGCAATGTATATATCGTATTGCTCATCATCACGGCATTATGGACAGGCGGGATCGGGTTTCTGGATGATTATCTTAAAAAATTCAGGAACAATAAGGACGGTTTGCACGGCCGCTTCAAGATCGTGGGGCAGGTAGGTTTGGGATTGATCGTAGGAATCACCCTTTCTTTCAATAATAATGTTAAAATACGCGTTTACGACCAGCCGCTGCTGAGCTCTAATCTCGGTGAGGTCCAGCGGTATCGCGATATTATCCACCCGACTGTCACGACGATCCCTTTCATCAAAAACAATGAATTCGATTACAGGACATTGCTCTTCGGGTGGTTACCTGAGGAATATACCTGGGTCATTTACACTATCGTGGCAATCATTATTATTACTGCCATTTCAAACGGAGCCAACATTACCGACGGTATCGACGGACTGGCGGCTGGTGTTTCGGGGATTATTGCGCTCACACTCGGCGTACTGGCGTATTTATCGGGTAACACCAAGTTCTCGCAATACCTGAACATCATGTACATTCCCAATTCGGGAGAGCTGGTGATATTCTGCGCGGCCTTCATTGGGGCCTGCGTCGGGTTTTTATGGTATAATGCGTACCCCGCCCAGGTTTTTATGGGCGATACGGGTAGTTTAATGCTCGGCGGCGTTATCGCCGTAGTAGCGCTGGCAATCCGGAAAGAATGGCTTATCCCGATCATGTGCGGGATTTTCATAGCTGAGAACGCGTCGGTGATCATGCAGGTCAGCTATTTTAAATATACCAAAAGAAAATATGGGGAAGGGCGAAGGATATTCCTCATGTCGCCCCTGCATCATCATTACCAGAAAAAAGGCATTCATGAGGCCAAGATCGTGACCCGTTTCTGGATCGTTGGAATTATATTGGCCATTTTGACGCTGGCTACTTTGAAACTTCGGTAGAAGGGAGGGCCGGGAGAAGGGAAGAAAAGGAGAAGACATATATCAGATTCAATCAAAAGCCCCGGGCGTTGCGGCCTGGGGCTTTTGATTGATTTTTAGTCTGTTGATGGTATTTAACTATTCAGCTCAAGTAACATTTCTTCGGTGATCTTATTCTTTTCCTTGAAGTCGGCGAGGGTTTCCGTGAAAGTGGACTGAAGGTTTTCCACGTTCTGGAGATTTTTATAGACACCATCGTAAATCTCGTTCAGCGATTTGTCGAGATTCTGGACATTGACATTCATATTTTCCGTTTCGATCTGTCCAATCTTCTTGATCACGGCAGTTTCGCTATTCTTCAAATCCTCGATCTCGCGGAGAATTTTCTCCATCGTCTTAAACTTTTCGATCTTATCCATAAGTCTTTACAAGATTGTTTTCAAAGCACTTAGTTAAAATATCATACCAAAGCAGGAAGCGCCTGCGGTAAAACCAGTCGTTTTATTCCTTTTGATCCCTATGAAAACGAAAAGCTTCGCATGGCACTGGCTGGTGCTCTTCCTGTTGTCAGCCACTTGTATTTCAGCTCAAACGGCCGAAAAAACGAGTTACTGGAAAGGATTTGAAAAAGTGGAATTTACTTTTCAGGGCCGCAATGCCTGGTATGTAAAACCCCAAAAAGCAATAGATGGTAATCCCTGGGTGTGGCGTGCACATTTCCCCACCTGGCACACCGACATGGACAGTATCCTGCTCTCGCGCGGGTTTCATATCGCTTATGTAAACACCAACGACATGTTTGCGCATCCCAAGGCCATGCAGGTGTGGGACGGATTTTACGATTACCTTGTTCAGGAAAAGCATTTCGCATCGAAAGTGGCGCTGGAAGGGGTGAGTCGCGGCGGCTTGTATGTATACGGATGGGCGAAACGGAATCCCAACAAGGTGAGCTGCATTTATGCCGAAGCGCCGGTATGTGATCCCAAAAGCTGGCCTGGTGGCAAGGGTAAGGGCAAAGGCTCGCCCAAGGATTGGGAGGCCTGGCTGAAAATCTTTGACATGACCGAAGAGCAAGCCGCCAGTTTCACTGACATTCCATTGAACGACCTTGCCGGACTGGCTTCGTTCAAGGTGCCGATTATTCATGTCGTCGGATTGAAAGACGAGCATGCGCCTGTCGCTGAAAATACTGATCTGCTGGTTAAGAATTACCTCGCATTGGGCGGACCTGTGAGCGTGTACCCGATGACGGGCGGCGAGCAGACGCTCGAAGGCCATCACTTCCCGATCGAACACCCGGAGTTTTTTGCCAATTTCATCGAGCAGAATAGTGTGCCTGTCCAAAAACCGTTGCCGCACAAGTCTTACATTACCTTAAACAGAGGATTAGGTAATGCATTTGAAAAATTCAATACGACAAGAACGGGCGTTGTAGCATTCCTGGGGGGCTCCATTACCCATAACCCCGGCTGGCGTGACAAAACATCGCAATATCTGCGTGAACATTTCCCTGACACTGAATTCACATTCATCGCCGCGGGCATTCCCTCCCTGGGGAGCACGCCGCATTCGATGCGTTTCAGCAGCGATGTACTTGCCAAAGGCGTGCCTGACCTGCTTTTCGTGGAAGCAGCGGTGAACGACCGGGGCAATGGTTTTAATGAAAAAGCGCAGATCAGGGCTTTGGATGGCATTTTGCAACAAATGTACGCGGCTAATCCCAAAGCAAACGTGGTGATGATGGCTTTCGCGGAGCCGAAAAAGAATGATGATTATGAGCAGGGTAAGGAACCCGTAGAAGTAGGTGTCCACGAACGAGTAGCAAAACATTATGGCGCTGTTTACATTAACCTTGCAAAAGAAGTTTACGACCGAATCAAGGCCGGGGAATTTACCTGGAAATATGACTTCAAGGACCTGCACCCGTCGCCTTACGGCCAGGAAGTATATGCTCAGACCATCAAGGAAATGCTGAAAATGGAATTCCCCGCGACTGGCGACATCAAGCTGCCTATGCCCATGGACCGTTTCACCTACGATAAAGGCAGCTACCACAAGCTCGAAGAAGCCAAAAACCTGAAAGGCTTCGTCATAGATCCTGACTGGAAACCCAAAGTAAAATTCCAGACGCGACCTGGCTTCGTAAACGTTCCGATGCTGATTGGCGAAGCCGGCGGATCTTCGCTGGATTTTGAATTCAAAGGTCGTGGCGTTGGCGTTGCCATCATTTCGGGACCGGACGCAGGTAAGATCACTTATACCATAGACGGAAAGAAACCCCAGACGCTCGATACCTACACACCTTGGAGCAACCAGCTGCATTTACCCTGGTATCTGATGCTGGGTGATGAACTCCCATCGGGAAAACATAAGTTGCACTTGACTATTTCTAGCGAGAAAAATGAGAAGAGTGACGGGAATGCACTGAGGATTGTGCATTTTCTGGTTAATGAGTAGCGACTTTCTGCCAGTGGGATTTTTAATAACTTGGTGAAAATAACACACTGATGACTAAAGGAGATTTAAAAACTAGCCTGCATGCTGTAATAGACGGGATCGATGATCCGTCGGTGTTAGAAGTACATCTTTTTCTATTATCACAAGAGCTTAAATCTCAGGAAGACTTCCGGGACACTCTTGATAACCAAACCAAAGCCGCAATCGAGGAAGGCATAGCAGATGCTGATGCTTTATTAATTAACCCCGCGACGTCTGCGCTGTATAAGTACTCTCAAAAATCTTATCCGCATTCCCTGCTTCAAAACCATCGCGGCGGTGCTTTCTTTGGATTTCATTCGCCGGAATATTCAGAAATTCAGGTAGTACTTTCCGCTCTGCAAACTCCACGTACGAGCCGGAAATGCGCAGTTTTTCACCATTGGCAAACTCCGCATCCAGCATTTCGGCCACGGTAGCACTTTGGAGCAAGCCCTTGTCGGGACTTATCTTTATTTTCCCGCCTGAGGTATTGAGTTTAATACCATGTTTTTCAAGAAACTCATTGAACCGGGCGACAGTATTGTAGCCGTCGGGCAGGTTGTGGACACTGATGGTAAAATGGTTGAGGTAATAGCGGTTGTAAATCACCCATGCGGCGTATTCGCTTTCTTTGAGCAATGACTGATAGTCGGCTACTGTGGGAGTTCGCCACAATGGCTGGTGTAGAAACGCATCCACGGCTTCGCCATTGTCAAGATCGAGGGAGTCGACCGGGTCGGCAGTGACTTCGTCGGTGTAGCTGTGGATAATGCGCCGGCTGTCTTCGGAGAGGTCGTTTACGCGGAGCTCGCTCACGAAAATGCGTGGGTCTGATTCCCTTGACGGGCTGTACCACCAGGCATCGAGCTTTTTACCTTCGAAAAAATAATGGTCGCGCTTCTCGTAGCCATAATGCAGGAATATCTTCTCGAACGACTGCACGCCCAATTGCGGAACGCCCATCGTCCGGAACGCAATATGGTCGTTTTCGATGTCGCCGGTGTCTTTGACGATGCCTTCACGCACCATCGCGTCGAGGATAATGCCCACGTCCGGCACGCGTTCCTTGTACCGGCGCATGAGGCCGTTCAGGACAATGTCGAGTGTAGCTAATCTGCTGGCTGACGTTCCCATAATCGCAAAGTTTGATAATGTGAAGTGTTGTTCCGCGCAGAACATGATCGCCTGCGCGGGAGATTTTTATCCTTTCGACAATTCCGTCGAGCGCACCTGCGCCGCGAAAATGCCTTTTTCAAGCGTTTTATCAAGTTCACCGGCTTCGAACTGGCGCAATGCAGCCTCCGTAGTTCCTCCTTTGGAAGCTACGGCTTTGATCAGGTCGTCGAGCGATTTATCGGCGGTGTTGATCAGGTGATAAGAGCCCAGCATGGTTTGCTTCACGAGCAATGCCGCTACCGATTCTTCAAAGCCCATTTGTTTACCTGCCTCGATCATCGCTTTGACCACATAAAAAAAGTAAGCAGGCCCGCTGCCGCTCAATGCCGTCACCGCATTCAGCTGATCTTCGTCTTCGAGAAACACTGAACGACCGGTCGCATTGATGAGGTTTTCTATTTTACGCAATTGATGAATATCCACTTCTGGCGACGCAGAGTATGCCGTAATGCCCATTCCGAGCATTGCGGGGGTATTAGGCATCGCGCGGATGACAGCCTTATGGTCCAGTGCATTCTGAATGCCTTCAATGGTCACACCGGCCATGATCGATAACACGACCTGGTTGGGCTTGATGACCTCTTTGAGTGCTCCCGCGACAGAAAGGAAGTCCTGCGGCTTCACGGAAAGGATGATGAGGTCGTACTCGCCGATCTGCGGGCCGATAACGCCTGTGATGACGCCGGGCTGGAAGCTGGTCAGGCTGTCCATGCGGTCGGTGCTCTTTTCAACCAGTAAAAAGTCCTGGTTTTTGACGAGGTCAAATTTCAGGAAGGCGCGGGCGAAGGCCATTCCCATGTTCCCGCAGCCGATTATAGCAATTTTCATTTTTGGACTAAACTAATGGTATCGTAAGGATTTTAGCGAATTACGTAACTTTTAAGGAATTATCAGTCCTGGGGCGGGAGCTGAATAATTAAATGATGAATGAAAGTTCGTTCAGGCATGTTCTTTCCGGGATGTGTTTACTTTCACGCAGGAATCTGTCGGATAGGGATGATGTGACTTTTTTCTTGGAAAATAAAATTCCGTTTTGACCATTTGTCGGAATGATATATTTTGAAAAATAAGCTTAATGCATTTGTTTAGACTATCATATTTTCCTGATTGCCAAATTATCTAATTATATTGTAATACTCCTATTATGGCTATAAAAGTTGCTATTTCGCACAAAACAAGATATAAGTTCGACCGGAGTGTTTCATTATCTCCCCATATTTTCAGGTTGCGTCCCGCCCCGCATTCCCGCACGCCAATAGAAGGTTATTCCCTAAAAATTGCCCCGGAGAATCATTTTATAAACTGGCAGCAGGATCCATTCGGAAACTATCAGGCGCGGGTCGTTTTCCCGGAAAAGGCTACCGAACTGAGCATTGAAGTGGAAGTGATCGCTAAAATGCAGGTAATCAATCCGTTTGATTTTTTTGTGGAGGATTATGCGGATAAATACCCGTTCGCGTACGAGCATACCCTCGAAAAAGAGCTGGGCCCATACCTCGAACCACGGGAAGCGGGTCCGAAACTCATGGATTTTATCGGGGGATTGAAGATCGACCGTGATATTAAAACCGTCGACTTCCTGGTTTATCTCAATCAGGAGCTTTACAAGGCTATCCAATATAATATCAGGATGGAAGCCGGGGTTCAGACTTGTGAGCAAACGCTCACGATCCAGAGCGGTTCCTGTCGTGACTCGGCATGGCTGTTGGTGCAGGTACTGCGGCATCTGGGCATTGCCGCCCGGTTTGTATCGGGTTATCTGGTGCAGCTTACTTCGGATATCAAGTCGCTCGACGGCCCGTCCGGGCCTGAGGAGGACTTTACCGATCTGCACGCGTGGACAGAAGCCTATGTGCCCGGCGCAGGTTGGATCGGGTTGGACCCGACATCCGGGCTGTTTGCCAGTGAAGGGCATATTCCACTCTGTTGCACACCCGACTACGCAAGCGCTGCACCGGTTACAGGTGCTACCGACATCGCCGAAGTTACTTTCGAATTTGACAACAAGGTTTTTCGCATCCATGAAGACCCGCGCGTAACCAAACCCTATTCAGAAGAACAATGGGCATCGGTGATGCAGGTAGGTTATGATGTGGAAAAAGATTTGCAGGAAGGTGATGTCCGGCTCACGATGGGCGGAGAACCGACCTTTATATCAATCGACGATTTTGAATCGGCCGAATGGAACACGGCCGCAGATGGCGCATTGAAACGGCAACTGGCATACGATCTTTCGCTAAGGTTGAAAAACCGGTTTGCACACGGTGGCCTGCTGCATTTCGGACAGGGTAAATGGTATCCGGGAGAGCTTTTCCCACGCTGGCAGTATGCATTGTACTGGCGGAACGACGGCATTCCGATGTGGAAGAACGATAACCTCATTGCCAAGGAAGGACAGACGGACTTTACTTTCCGCGACGCCGAACTTTTTGCCACAGAGCTCACCAGATACCTCGGAATCGATACCAACAATATTACCCCAGCTTATGAAGACCCCATTTACTGGGCGATGGAAGAAGGGAAGCTGCCTGTGAATGTCGACCCGTTAAAAGTGAACCTGAAAGATTCGATCGAGCGCAGGACTTTAGCGAGGCTGCTCGAAAAAGGGTTGAACAATCCGGCTGGCTTTGTGTTGCCGCTGACGTGGGAAGAACGTGGAAAGCACTGGGCGAGCACCGCCTGGCAATTCAGGCGGAACAACTGTTTCCTGGTTCCGGGGAATTCGGCATTGGGTTACCGTCTCCCGCTGACTTCATTGCCGGAAGTGGCGAAAGAGCGGCGGGCGCAACCTGTCGAGCGCAGTCCGTTCGAAGACCTACCTGCTTTGGCCGACTATCAGCCCATCGTTCAGGCACGGTACGGATCGGTGGCGCCGACTTACGAATTGCCGCATAACCAGCAACCTGTGGAAGATGAGGAGAAAGAGAAAATGCAGGAAGATGAAGTTCAGAACAACTTGCTGTTTGATGTACCGGTGATCAAAACGGCGCTTTGCGTGGAGGAGCGGGATGGCATCATTTACATTTTCCTGCCGCCAACGGATTATCTTGAGCATTATCTGGACCTGATGGCGTCCATTGAAGCAACAGCGGAAAAGCTGAAAATGCCCGTCAGGATAGAAGGCTATCCAACGCCTTCGGATTACCGTGTCCAAAAATTGATCGTGACCCCCGATCCGGGCGTGATCGAAGTCAATATACATCCGGCCAAAAACTGGCAGGAACTGGTGGACAATGTCAGCGCATTGTACGAGGAGGCATTCTTCTCACGGCTGGGGACCGATAAATTCATGGTGGACGGCCGCCATACCGGCACCGGCGGAGGTAACCACGTTACCATTGGTGGTGCCAAGCCCGCCGACAGTCCGATTTTGCGCCGCCCCGATCTGTTGCGGAGCCTGCTCACTTACTGGCAGCATCATCCGGCATTGAGCTACCTGTTTGCAGGGCCGTTTATCGGGCCCACCAGCCAGGCACCACGAATCGATGAAGGGCGCGACGAACGACTTTATGAAGTAGAGATCGCATTCGACCAGATTCCGGAGCACGGCGAAGTCCCGTTCTGGATGGTGGACCGCATTTTCCGTAACCTGCTGGTTGACATTACCGGCAATACGCACAGGTCGGAGTTTTGTATGGATAAGCTTTATTCCCCTGACTCTTCGACCGGGCGGTTGGGAATTCTGGAATTCCGGGCATTCGATATGCCACCTCATAAGCATATGAACCTCGTCCAGACGTTACTGGTGCGGGCGCTCATTGCGAAATTCTGGAAGGAACCCTATAAGCACAAGTTGATCCGCTGGGGCACCGAACTACACGATCGCTTCCTGTTGCCGCATTTTGCATACCTGGATATGGTAGATGTGGTGAACGACCTGAAAGCCGCGGGGTATAACTTCGATATTTCATGGTTCGACCCGTTCTTTGAATTCCGTTTCCCGCATTATGGCGGCATTACCGTCGACAATATCCAGCTGGAACTCCGCCTGGGTATTGAGCCTTGGCATGTTTTGGGAGAGGAATTGTCCAATGCAGGAACCGCACGTTTTGTCGATTCTTCGCTGGAAAGATTGCAGGTCAAAGTGAGTGGTTTTGTAGAAGGGCGACATATTCTGGTCTGCAACGGCTGCCGTGTGCCGCTCCGTAGTGCCGGTATCAAAGGAGAATATGTCTCGGGAATTCGCTATAAAGCGTGGAACCCGCCGTCGGCATTGCACCCTACGATCGGCGCGGACGCCCCGCTGGTCTTTGATATTGTCGATACCTGGAATAACCGTATATTGGGCGGTTGCACCTATTTCGTTTCACATCCCGGTGGGCGCAGTTTCGACACCTATCCAGTCAATAGTTTTGAGGCCGAATCACGCAAGATAAGTCTGTTCCAGGGATTCGGGCACACTCCTTCGGCTACCCGCGAAGTGCCGATCATGGAAAAAACCACATCGGGTGTTTCCCGGTTTGTAGCCGAAACGAAAAAGGAAATGAAGGGCGACACACCCATTGAACTGATCAATCCGGAGTATCCCAATACACTGGATTTACGTAAATACTGGAAATCGAAATAGATTTGCAGCATAACCCTGTTTTGAAATATGCTTACCGAGGCTTCCGTGAATCTGCTACAATCTTATCAACACAGCCTGACTTCCTACGATGAGGTGCTGGATACAAACGGAAAATTGAAGCCGCACTGGCAGGCACTTTTCAATACGCTGGAAAAATTGGGTATCGGAGAACTTAATAATCGTAACCAGGAGATTATAAGCAAGTTGCGCGAGAATGGGGTTACTTATAATGTATACGGAAGCCCCGATGGCATGAACCGTCCCTGGCAGCTCGACCCTATTCCTTTCTTGATCGAGCAGAAGGAATGGAATGGCATCGCCAAGGGATTGCAGCAAAGGGCAGTGCTACTCGATCTGATCTTAAAAGATCTTTATGGGCCGCGTAACCTGGTCAGAGACGCGGTGATTCCCGCTGAGCTGGTATTTGAAAATTCCGGCTTCTTCCGTCCCTGTATCGATGTGAAGCTCCCCGGCCCGACGCAACTGACATTGTTCGCGGCGGATATGGCCCGTGGGCCCGACGGGCAGATGTGGGTCGTGGACAACCGGACGCAGGCGCCTTCGGGATCGGGATATACGCTCGAAAACAGGATCGTGATGAGCAAGCTGCTGCCCGAGCTTGCCGATGGGATGTACGTGAGCAAGCTCTCTCCGTTTTTCAACAGCATTCAAAACACCGTACTAAGGCTTTCCGATAAAAACAGGGATGCTCCTAACATTGTTTACCTTACCCCCGGACCAGGCAATGAGGCCTATTTTGAACATGCTTACCTCGCTTCCTATCTCGGTTATACGCTCGCGCAGGGTGATGACCTGCTGGTCCGTAACGGTAGTGTGTGGCTGAAATCCATTGACGGACTGCAAAAGGTGGACGTGATTATCCGCCGGATAGACGACGATTGGTGCGACCCCCTGGAATTGAGGGAAGATTCGCGGCTTGGCGTACCAGGCTTATTGCAGGCCATCCGTCTGGGTAATGTGCAGGTATTGAATCCGCCGGGTTCAAGTGTGGTGGAAAGTCACGCATTCCTGGCATTTATGGAGAATATATGTCAGTATTTCCTGGGCGAGAAGCTCATTATGCCCAATGTAGCCACTTGGTGGTGCGGGCATCAGAAAGAACTGACTTACGTGCTCGATAATATTGATGAACTCATCATCAAAAAAGCGAACCGCAAGTCGAAATTCAGCTCGATTTACGGACGTCTGCAAACGGAGGCACAGAAAGCGGAACTGAAAAGAATGATTTCTCAACGGCCGCATGAGTTTATTGCGCAGCAGGAGGTAAGTCTTTCGACTACGCCGTCGCTTATCAATGGTGCCATTGAACCGAGGTATGCTGCATTGCGGGCATTTATGGTGGCCGACGAAAATGGCTACCATGTTATGCAGGGTGGGCTTACAAGGAGCTCGGCTGTGAAGGACCGGTTTGTGATTTCCAACCAGCAGGGAGGTTTTTCGAAGGACACCTGGATTGTTTCGGACAAATCGGAGGAGCCACAGGAACGGATCGTGCTCAATACACCGGCGGCGGTGAACAAACATGTTTCTTTGCCGAGCCGGAGTGCCGAAAACCTGTTTTGGGTGGGGCGCTATTGCGAACGTGCTATGGCGGTGATCAAATTCATGAATATCACGATTAATGTCCTGAATCTCGACCGCAACTTCGGTGGGTCAGCCAAACAGGAACATATCAAGGTCCTTTTACAATCACTTACGCATGTTTCGGCCACTTATCCGGGTTTTCTGGACGGGGACGAAAAGCTGAATGATCCATATAAAGAAATAGCCATATTGATTTCAGATCCGTACCGTCCGGGTTCGGTGGCTTCCAATATCGGATTGTTCCTGAATGCGGTAGGAGCAGTGCGGAATCAGTGGGAGCTTGAAATCTGGCGTATTGTGGACCTGATCGATAATGGTTATCATGAATTACGGAATGTGTCGCATATGAACAATGCCAACATCCAGCGTACATTGGATGGCCTGTTCAACAATATGTTTACATTTCTCGGCGTGATCGCCGAAAGCATGCCGCGCGACAATAGCTTTCTGTTGCTGGAAACCGGCAAACTGATCGAACGGATTCTTTCGCGGATCAGCGTAATCCAATCCAATTTTGGAGTAAGCCGTGCGCCTGCAGTGGAAAACGAGTTGATCGAAGCCACGCTGATTAATCAGCATATGCTGGTCAATTATCGGCAGATCTACAAGTCACATTTAAGTGTGGAGACTATGCTGGATATGATTTTGCTGGAAGCAAGGCTGCCTTATTCACTGACTTACATGCTCGACGAGCTTCGGAAGAATCTGAGCGAATTGCCAGCCACTACCCGAGGGGAGCGGTTGAATGAGGCCGAAAAACTTGCATTGAGGGCTACGACTCTCATCAAACTCTCCAATATCCAGGAGTTGAGCAAATGCAATGCGGATAACGAACGGGAAGAGCTTTTCGGCCTGCTCGCAGAAGTAGCCCAACTGTTGAGTTCGGTATCCACCTACCTGACCAACCAGTATTTCAGCCATGCCTTGATACACCACTCTTTTGAACCCATGGACTACGATACGGATGAAGTATAAGCTGATCCATAAAACCGTGTACAAGTATGCAGAGGCCGTGAATAACTATCATAGCCTTGTATGTCTCACTCCGCGTACCATGCCAGACCAGCTCTGTCTGGGTTTTAACATAAAGATCACTCCTGAACCGGCTCAAATCAGCGAAAGGGTCGATTTTTATGGGAATACCATACACTATTTTTCCCTGCACTCCCCGCATAAGACTTTGACCGTGCTCACGACGGGTATCGTGGAGCGGCTGACCGAAAGTACGGGATCGTTGTTCATTCCGTCGTCAGTAAGCTGTGCAGAGGCCAGGCAACGGCTGACAGGGGACAGGTCTTTGAAAATTGCATTGCTGGAATACATATTGCCCAGTCCGCTTGTCAAATGGGATGCGGATGTCAGGGCTTTCGCGGGTGACTGTTTTCGTGACGACCTGCCTTTGTATGACTGCATTACAAGGCTTTGCCGGAAAATTTACAACGAGTTTGACTTTGTACCTGATTTCACAACGGTTAATACGCCGATCAGGGAGGTGTTGGCTACAAAAAAAGGGGTCTGTCAGGACTTCTCTCATTTGGCGATTGCCTGTATCCGCAGTTTCGGATTTGCGGCGCGGTATGTCAGCGGTTATCTGGAAACGCTTCCACCGCCTGGTAAACCTAAGTTACAGGGTTCGGATGCCTCACATGCATGGATATCGGTTTTCATTCCGGATTACGGCTGGTGCGATTTTGATCCGACCAACAATATTGTTCCTGGTGAGCGCCATATTGTGACTGCCTGGGGACGTGATTATAGCGATGTGCCGCCGCTGAAAGGGATTATATTCAGTTACGGGAAACACACACTTTCGGTCGAAGTAGATGTCATTCCTATGTAACGCCGGATCAGGCCGCATTTGCGATGTTTTTTAACAGAATGGTTCTCTGAAAGAATTTGAGAATTGGCCGTGTTTCTCTAATTTTACCAGATCAATTTGAAATAAGTATACAAAACCTCTTTTAATGTAACCGCGCAGGTCGGGTCTGTTTCAGATGAAAGGATTTTGCGATGGTTTCTTCTAAGAATTAATAATTATCAGAATACGAATGAAAGAATTAGCATTCAGAGATGCCATTCGCGACGCTATGTCGGAAGAGATGCGCCTTGACAAGAGTATTTTTTTGATGGGGGAAGAGGTTGCGGAATACAACGGTGCTTATAAAGCGAGTCAGGGAATGTTGGACGAGTTCGGTCCCGACCGCGTCATCGATACACCTATCGCAGAACTTGGCTTTGCCGGGATTGCAGTAGGCGCAGCAGGAAATGGCCTCCGCCCGATCGTCGAGTTCATGACGTTCAATTTTTCGCTGGTAGCGATCGATCAGATCATCAACAGTGCAGCCAAAATTCTTTCGATGTCCGGTGGTCAGTACGGCTGCCCTATCGTATTCCGCGGACCCACCGGAAACGCGGGACAGCTGGGAGCACAGCACTCACAGAACTTTGAGAACTGGTTTGCCAATACGCCCGGTTTGAAAGTTGTCATTCCTTCTAATCCCTACGATGCAAAAGGTCTTCTGAAATCATCGATCCGCGACAATAACCCTGTGATTTTCATGGAGTCGGAAGTGATGTACGGGGACAAGATGCAAGTGCCGGAGGAAGAATACCTGATCCCTCTGGGTAAGGCCGATATCAAGCGCAAGGGTAAGGACGTTACGATTGTTTCTTTCGGTAAAATGATTCCGCGGGTGGTGATGCCGGCTGCATTGCAGCTTGAAAAAGAAGGTATCGATGTGGAGGTGATTGATTTGAGAACCGTGCGCCCGATCGACTATCCGGCCGTAATCGAATCTGTGAAAAAGACAAACCGTTGTGTGGTGGTAGAAGAAGCATGGCCACTGGCTTCTATTTCTTCGGAGATCGCTTATCACATTCAGCGCAATGCGTTTGACTACATGGATGCGCCGGTGATTCGCGTGACTTCCCGCGATGTGCCTCTGCCATACGCGCCGACACTGATCGAAGAGATCCTGCCGAGCGTCAAGCGAACTGTAGACGCCGTCAAATCGGTGCTTTATAAATAAGACTCAGAGATTTTTCAACAAAGCCATTACCGCCTCAGGTTTTGGCTTTGTTCCGTTATACTCCCTGGTATCAGTGTTAGTAAGTTTCTCATTTGAAAGTGGTTATTAATTAAATACTATTCCGAAATAGGCAGAATACTAGTACTTTTGTGCTCGAAACGCTCCTTGATGTAGACTAACAAATCAATTCAGATATGCAAGAAGAACGAACAAGATATTCAGAGGAAGAACTTAGGGAGTTTGAAGAGCTGATTCGCGGCAAACTGGAAGCGACCCGGAGTGAGCTGGATTACATCAAAACAGGGTTGAGTAAAAAAAATGACAGCGGCACGGATATCACATCCGGTGCGGCCAAGTTGGTGGAAGATGGGGCGGATGCCAGTGAGCGGGAAAACTTGAGCCAATTGGCAGCGCGTCTCCAGAAATATTCGGTGCAGCTTGAAAATGCATTGATCCGCATTAAGAATGGTACTTACGGCGTCTGTATCGATACAGGCAAACTGATCCCGAAAGAGCGCCTGCGCATTGTTCCGCATACACAACAGACGATCGAGGCGAAGCTTAGAAGAGCGAGCTGACATTCCAAAAGCAAATAAAGCGCAGGACAGGCTATTCCATAAGGGGTAGCCTGTTTTGTTTACGCGCCCGCTGCCCGCTACTCCCCTTCCTGGCCCAAAACTTCGCGAAAAATTTCCATCAGTCCTTCGGACGGTTCCTGGCCTTTGTTTTTGGATTTGAAATACTCCTGAAACAACTTCTCTATGCTAAGCGAAAGGTTCACTTCGGATGAAGTATCGGCAACTTCGCTCTTTTTAATCTGCGGGATGATCTGGATTATACCAGAATGCGCCTCCATTAGCCGCTTTTTATCCGAGGCTTCGAGGTAGTTATCGGAAATAATGGTGAGTTCAATCAAATCTTCCTGATGTTCTGCAAGCCATTCGATCGCCTCGTCGATGCTATGGAATGGCTTACGACGGAGTTTTTTGCCTTTCAAGAGCTCGATTGGCTTGTAACCAACGAGTTTACCGGCTTCGGCTTCGATCAGAACAACATATTTCGTTTGGTTGGCTTCCGAAAAGCTGTAAGCCAACGGACTGCTGGAATACACGGATGGCGCCGGAAGCTTATCCACCTGATGGAAACGGTGTAAATGGCCTAATGCAATGTAATGGACCTGCTGCGGGAAGTTTTCAGTGTAAATAGCTTGCGCACCGCCAATATGGAGGATCGGGCGTTCATCGTCCGGCTCTTCCGGCATGGGACCGCCTTTTTGCATGACAAATAAATGCGTTGCGAGCAGATTGAAGCCACGGTCGTCGAGGTATTGGTCAGCGAGTTGCTGCCAATGCTGTTGCAAATGAATGCGTAATGCCTCCTCCGACTCTTCCACGCCCAGGAATGTCTTCAGGCGTTGTTCGTTCGCGTAAGGCGTGTGGAGGACGCGCAGGGGAAAATTGCAGTTCGGTAAATTGATTTCCAGGAATCCGGGAGCGGTGCGTATGACATCGACCTTTCCCTGCGTGCAGAACGGTTTTACTTCAGTATTCGGGAAACCGACGAAGAGAATGCCGCAAACTTTAGCTAATGCATCCGGTACCTGAATTCGCTCCGGAGAGTCGTGGTTGCCGGCAATAGCGATCACCGCGCGTGTGCCATTGGCGGAAAGGCGGTGTAATGTGCTGTACAGGAGTTCGGTCGCCTCAGAAGATGGGTTGAAGTTATCAAACAGATCCCCGGCAATGACGATAGCGTCCACGTGCTCCCGCTCCGCGATTTCGCAGATCTCTTCCAGTACAAGGCGTTGTTCGTCGAGGCGGGAGAAGTTATCGAGCTTTTTGCCAATATGCCAGTCGGCGGTGTGCAGTATTTTCATCGGTGTGGTTAATTTAGCGAAAATAACATATCATCTCCGAAGTTTTGAAATACCTCGCGACCCGTTTGAGATTCCAATCCGGCATTTTTGTAATGCTCCTGGCCGTGATCGCCACAGGTCTGCCGGGCTGCGGGCCGCAATCCGGCAAACCGGGAGCAGGCGGCATTGCGCTTTCGTTTGATGATCATTTTATCAAAGAATGGTACGAGCTCAGGCCCCTATTTCAGAAATACAATGCGAAAGCGACATTCTTCATCACTTGTCCGGATAGTTTGAATGCAGAAGAGGTTGCGATGCTGAAACAGTTGGAAAAGGAAGGGCACGAGATCGGCTTTCATGGAACTGTTCATGCTAAATCCACTGAATTAATGGCTGCCGGCGGACCGAAAGGATACATTGAAACCGAACTTGAACCGGGAATGCGGCATATGGCAGCGGCGGGATTTAAACCTACTTCCTATGCGCACCCGGGAGGAAATCACAACGACCGCGTCGATTCCGTGTTGCTGGCGAAAGGGTTTACGATTTTGCGCGATGTGGCTATCGCGAGAAGGAAATTCAAGAATGTTCAGCTATATGCCTTGCCGCCGCGATGGATGAGCTGGATTTATTATCCATTCCAAAGGGAGCAAAAAGTGGATGCATTGATGATCGATTACGACGAGGTGACGGAGGAGGAGATTGCTGAGGCTATTCGGGAAGCTCGTGAAAGTGGCACTGCGCTGATGGTTTTTGGGCATGCGCCCCTTTACCAAAAAGATGCAATTAGAAAAGGAGAATACGGGTTTGACGTGGCATTCCTGGCGAGTATCTTAGCCGAGGCCCGCAGGCAGAAATTAAAATTCTACCGGATGTCCGAACTGCCTAAGGTAAAATAGCTAGCGGCCGAACTTCCGGTCCTTATATGCAAGCAGTGGTTTTTCAATATAGTTGTAAGAAAAAGTAGCCACTGCCATCGAGCCTATAAAACTCAGCACATAAAGAACAACCTGATAAACAGGTCCTTCCCAATTTGGAGCATACATGGCCAGAAGATTGACAATCACTACAATCACCGCCACATGGTACAGGTAAAGCCCGTAGGAAATCTTGCCCAGATGGTCCATTACCGGATTGCCCAGTTTAACAATTGTATCGGGATTGCAAGAGACATTCAGTACAAAGAATGCGAAGAACAATGCATATACCTCCAGAAACCCAAAGAAATGCACACCTGAAAAGAACAATGCGATCAGGATCGTGTAGGCGATAATTTGAATGTCTTTCCTGAAAACGAAGTTCAGGATCTGTGTTTTGTCCTTGTAAACCAGCCACGCGCAAAAACCTCCTAATGCCATCGTCTGAATACGGAACTGCCCCAGGAAAGTGGTAATCATCGATTCGCGCGTTTCTACCGACGGATCAACCATTTCAAGTCCCAGGTAGAGGAGCCCCGCCGTTAGTAAAAGGAAGAATATCACGATCGGAATGCGTTTTTTGGGATATTTGATCAGCCAGGGCCAGAGGTAGTAAAACTGCTCTTCTACGCCGATAGACCACGTTTGTGCACACCAATACGGCAGGTCATAGAGGACAAATGCGTAGTTGGGCAAGATCAACAGCAGCAATGTAAGCCGTTCTGGGAGGTCAACCGTCAGTTTTTCTTCAATCCCCGGATAATCGAAAACAGGGATATGTGGGAAAACGAAGAAGGATAATCCGATGATCAGAAAGTAGATCGGCCAAATGCGGAACACACGCCGCAGGTAGAACTTTTTGGCATCGACATCGCCGAACCGGCCTCGTTCTTCAAGCAGCAAATAGGTGATGAGAAACCCGCTCAATACAAAAAACAGCCCCACGCCAAGCCTGCCTGCGTGCTGGATAATGGGCATATCATACACATTGGCGATGCCCAGGGCATGCTTGGCCTGTTCGAGGTGATGAAATACCACCAGCGATGCTGCAATGGCACGGATACCGTTCAGATTTGGGAAATAGCGCTTTTTCTTGTCCACCACCAAGTTTTTTATTCAAACCAGGCCATCCATTTCCCTTGCACTTTCATCACCTGCTCGATCAGGTCGCGAACGGCGCCACGGCCTCCGTTTTTTGGGGAGATGTAGTCGGCTATGGCCAGAATTTCGTCGGCGGAGTCGGCAGGGCAGGCACCCATGATATTCGTACGCATGACCTCGTAATCGGGAAGGTCGTCACCCATGAATACGATTTCTTCTTCGGAAAGGCCGGTTTCGGCCAGGTACTTTTTGAAAACAGGCAACTTGCCATCTGGCGAGGTTCCTATGAAGATATCAGTGACTCCGAGGTATTCGAGTCGTTTCCTTACGCCCACCTGGCTTTGCGCAGAGATAATGGCGACGCGGTAGCCCATTTTGATCGCACGGTTGATGCCATAGCCATCCCGTACATTGAATATGCGGGGTTGCTCGCCTGTTTCGAGGGCGATGACGCTGCCGTCGGTCATAACGCCGTCGATGTCAAAAATAAAGGTGGTAATGCGGTTGAAACGTTCCGTTAGAGTCGAATTCATGAATAGCCGAATTGTGAATCCTGCAAATATAGCCTAACTTTTTTCGGGACGGTACGGCTTCTTATTATTTTGAAATATAGAGATTGCGGATCTTGTCGGTCAGCAGGCGATATATTTCGGTATAGTCCTCGTTCGTTTCCTGAAGGTATTCCAGGTGGCGTGCGGTGGTTTTCCAATCGCCGCGCCGTGCCGGGCCGGTCTGCCCGATCGACGGATCATCGGAAAGCATGGCTTTGTAAATAGTCGTTTGAATGAGCGGCTTCAGGAGATCGAAGTTGAGTTGTTCGCGTTCCACCAGATCGTGGGCGATGGTGAGCATGTAATTGGTAAAATTGCTCGCGAAAACGGCGGCTACATGGAGGATAAAACGTTCATCGGAATCCATCCGCGTCACATTGTCACTGATGCTGGAAGCCAGTTGCATGAGTTTTGCCTCGATCAGCTCGTTCCTCGACTCGATACAGAATGGAAGCTCTTTATAGTCCATTTCAACATCTTTCGTGAATGTCTGCAAGGGATAAAACACGCCCGTGTGAACATATACGTCGCTGTAAATTTCGACAAGCTTCTGAAATTCAGCGAGCGAGCGGGTACCTGATGTGTGTACCAGTATGACACCCTCAGGGAGTACGACTCTCTCGATTATGCTTTCGATAGCATCGTCGGTGACGGCGATAACGATTACTTCGGCCTCGCTTTCGGCAAAATTGAGGTCAGGCTGGATATTGGTGTCATAGAGGGAGGAAGCCAGCTGACGTGCTTTTTGTGTGTCACGGCTGTATACTTCGCAAATCCAGTGACCGGCGTCTTCAAACGCCTGTGCAAGATGCCAGGCCACATTTCCAGAGCCAATGAAAGAGATTTTCATGCCGAACAGATTGAAATCATTACCAAGATATTGGTAGAAAGGCAACTTCCCAAATCAATGCACTATTGGCGCTACCTGCTCCGGCGTGGTGATACCAGAGGGCAGCTCCATAATGCGCATGTTCCGGAAATGAATTTCAGCACCCTCGGCTTCGAGACAGATGTATCCTTTCTTTCGTTCCGAGGCCCGCAACCCATTGACGAACTTACCGTTCACGGACAGTTTTACAGTGCCGTCGACTGCGACAACCACATACTTGTTCCATTCGCCTTTTCCTTTGCAGCGCTTTTCGAGCGATTTGCTGCGAATGCCGCGCGGATTATCGGGAATGGCCGTCATACCCATGGTCGGGAAGAGTTCGCCGTGGACGTAGTCATCTGTTGCGTTGTGTTGCGGGGCATAGTCCAGTTCGAGCATTTGCACTTCTATTGCTTTGGTTAAAGGATCATGTTCCTGCGGAGTTCCCTCGCTCCAAATAAACACGCCTGAGTTGCCGCCAGCCTCCATGTGTTTCCATTCGACTTCGAGGACAAAGTTCTCATACTGCCGGTCGGAGCGCATCACGCCAATCGGCTTTCCAGAGCAGATGAGTGTGCCGTTTTTAACCTTCCAGGTTTCTTTGGAAGTGTTCACGTCCACCCAGCCGTCGAGATTTTTACCATTGAACAATGGAACGAAGGATAAATGATCGGTGCCTTGAGCTAATGCCTGGCCGCTGGTGAGGATGATCAGGAACAATATTACACGTTCCGGAAGTTGCTTGGACAATTTCTTGAGGGGATCAGCTATTATTGTAAAAAATAGAAGGTTCATAGAACTGTTAAATAAATCCATGGTCCAAATGATTCAGTCATGAGAATTTTAAAAGTACTGGTTGTCATTTTATTACTGAAAACCACTTTTGCACACGCACAGCAAATTTCCCCGATCAGCGCCGGCTTTGATGTCGGATCCGGTTTCGGGAGGAGCTCCTGGGCTCCCTCTATTGCCTACCATGAAGAGGTAGGTTCGCAGCAATTTCCATGGCTGAGGCTCGGATTGGGTTTTCGCGCGTGGGGGTATTATGCTGGGAGGAAAAACCTTGAAAGCAAACGTGTTGCGGGCGTTAAGGATATACTGGAATACAGGAACATATCCGTCAACGGTCTGAGTTTTATGGCAGGTTTGAATCTGACATTCTGGAAATTTGACATTGGAGTCAATACAGACCTGATCGGCCTGACCTACGGAACCAAACGCCATGGTTTCTACGAAAAAAACACGCAGACACCGGGAACCGGAGCGCCGCATTACAACCAGTGGCTGTCCACCAAGCCTACGGTATTTAATGCACTGCCGCTCGCGTTTCACAAGAATACCGGACAATCGGAAGCTTATGTCCGCTTTCGGGCTTCGAGGGAGCTGGGTGTCAAGGTGGGGTACCTCTACGGAAGAACTACTTACACAACCCGCAGTGTGGACGGTTTGAATGTTTACCTCGATAACAACCAGCGACATGTGACTACTGTTTACGGATTGCCGTACGTTGCATTGGCCTTCGCAATCGGGGAATGACAATGAATTTCATAAACATACTTGTAATTCAATTTGTTAAACTCTATATTTGCACTCCCATTTTGCGATGGACTGTCTTGTTACAGTGTAAATTATTGAAAATCAATTTAATTTTTTGTTAATCGTGGATACGTTAAGCTACAAAACCATCTCGGCGAACAAAAACACAGTAAACAAGGAGTGGGTTGTTGTGGATGCTGAAAATGCAATTCTTGGTCGTCTGGCCAGTGAGGTTGCAAAGATTATCAGAGGCAAACACAAGGCAAGCTACACTCCTCATGTGGATTGTGGAGATAACGTAATTGTTATCAACGCCGATAAGATCAAGTTGACAGGTAAGAAGATGTCGGACAAGGTTTATGTTCGTCACACAGGTTACCCGGGAGGTCAACGTTTTCAAACTCCTCGTGAGTTGCTCGAAAAACACCCTGAGCGTGTGATCGAGAAAGCCGTAAAAGGTATGCTTCCAAAAAACCGTTTGGGACGTCGTTTATTTACAAATCTGTTTGTTTACGCTGCTGCCGAACATCCGCACAGCGCTCAGCAACCAAAGCAAATCCAGTTGTAATTCATGGAAGTGATCAACACAATAGGTAGAAGAAAAACAGCCGTGGCCCGTATTTATATGGTTCCCGGTAAAGGAGATATCAAAGTAAACGGCCGCGATTACAAAGAGTATTTTCCATTTGAAGTACACCAGATCGTTCTTCAGCAGCCTTTCGCTACGATCAGCGGAGGAAATGGTTATGACATCAAAGTAAACGTAAGAGGCGGTGGAATTTCAGGTCAGGCGGAAGCAATCCGTATGGCTGTTTCACGTGCACTGGTTGAATACAATGCTGAGTTCCGCGGACCATTGAAGAAAGAAGGATTCCTTACCCGCGACCCACGTATGGTTGAGCGTAAGAAATACGGACGTGCTAAGGCTCGCAGAAGATTCCAGTTCTCGAAACGTTAACAGTTCAAAGTTCATGAGTCAGGAGTTAGTCTACTTTTTACTCATAAACTTTAGACTCCCAAAGTCCAGACGTCGCTTATCGTGCCCGATGCTTCGTGCTGCGTAACAAGTCTAAAAAATATTTTTAATCAAATTTGGCAATGGCACAAATAGAATATAAAGAACTATTGGATGCAGGTGTCCACTTTGGTCACCTTACCCGCAAGTGGGATCCACGGATGGCTCCATATATCTTCATGGAGAAGAACGGGATCCACATCATTGACCTGAACAAAACTTTGAGCTGCATCAACGAAGCGGAAGCTGCGCTGAAACAGATCGTTCGTTCAGGACGTAAGATCATGTTTGTTGCTACTAAAAAACAAGCTCAGGAAATCGTAACAGAAGAGGCAAAACGCCTTAAAATGCCTTACGTTACTGACCGCTGGTTGGGTGGTATGCTGACAAACTTTGGCACAATTCGCAAGTCTTTGAAGAAAATGCAGACTCTGGAGAAGATGCTGAAAGACGAAGCCACGGTTAACAATATCGCGAAGAGAGAACGCCTGATGCTTACCCGTGAAAAGGATAAACTGGAAAGAGTACTAGGTGGTGTAGCAGACCTTACTCGCCTTCCGGCAGCCCTTTTCATCGTTGATGTAAAACGCGAGCACATTGCGGTTGCAGAAGCAAAAAGATTGAACATCCCTATTTTTGCGATCTGCGATACCAACTCTAACCCTGAATTGGTTGACTTCCCTATCCCAAGTAATGACGATGCTTACAAAGCGATTTCGTTGATTACCCTGGCAATCGGAAAGGCTATCGAGGAAGGTTTGATGGAACGCAAACAAGATAAAGACGATCAGCGCCTGGTGGAAGAGGAAGAAGCGAAACGTTTGGCTGACAAAGGTGAAGAGGCAGCTCCTCGCGCCGAAGTAGCCGCGGAAGCGGAGGTTGCTGAAAGTGACGAAGAGTAATAAGGGCAATATGGTTTAGTTTCGCAACTTGCCATAGCTGAATAATAGAGTAGCCCATAGCCTCTTGCTATGGGCTACATTTTTTTAAAATTCATTGAGATTGCATTCTTTAACCATTTCATAATCCCCGGTTAAAGGATCATTCGGCGCAAAACATTAATACATAATATTTTATCAAGATCATGGCAATTACCGCACAAGATGTAAACAAACTCCGCCAGATGACCGGCGCGGGCATGATGGATTGTAAAAAAGCCCTGCAGGAAGCGGATGGCGATTTCGACAAAGCCGTTGATATTCTCCGTAAACAAGGACAAAAAGTAGCTGCTAAGCGTGCTGACAATGCTGTATCAGAAGGAACTGTTCTGATCAATATCAGCGCAGACGGTACTAACGGTAAATTGGTAGCGCTTGCTTGCGAAACCGAGCCTGTTTCCAATGTAGAAGACTTCAAAAACCTTGCGCAGGCTATCCTTGACAAAGCGGTAGCGGATAACATCGCGGACAAAGACGCCCTTTTGGCTGCAACTTTGGCAGATGGCCGTCCGGTAAGCGAGAATATCGTTGACCTGGTTGGTAAACTGGGTGAAAAACTTGAAATCGTTTCTTACGAGAATATTACAGCGGATCAGGTTGTACCTTACATCCACTCAAACGGTAAATTGGGTGTGTTGGTAGCGTTCGCAGGCGTAAACGGTTCGGATGTTACTGAACTGGGCAAAGACGTAGCGATGCAGATCGCTGCGATGAAGCCGATAGCACTCGATAAGGACGGAGTGGATTCAGCAACTGTTGAGCGTGAGATCGAAGTTGGAAAAGAGCAGGCAAGAGCGGAAGGCAAACCAGAAGCGATGCTTGAGAAAATTGCGCAGGGCAAGCTTCAGAAGTTCTACAAAGACAGTACTTTGCTGAACCAGGAATTCGTGAAGGATTCTTCATTGACTATCCGTCAGCTGCTTGAAAAAACTGCGAAAGGATTGACTGTATCGTCATTCAAACGTGTATCGATCGGCGGATAAGCCCGTTCATTCACAAAATATATTGACAACGCCTGGTATCTAATTTGTATACCAGGCGTTGTTTTTTCATATTTACAGAACTTTAAATGCAATTTAATTTCAGACACACGCTATCGGCGGCATTTCATCAGGCAGAATGGTTGAAATACGAACCAACAATTGCTCAGAACAGTATTCGACAGACGAAGAACTAGTTCGGCTTTTTATCGAATCAAAGGACAATCGTCACTTTCAGAAGCTTTATGAAAGGTATGCCCTGAAGGTGTATCAAAAATGTCTTTCCCTCACCAGGGACGCTACCCGTGCAGAAGACATCACCCATGATGTTTTTCTGAAACTCATCTCCAAGATGAACACGTTTAAAAAGGGTGCCAAATTCTCCACCTGGCTATTTTCCATCACGCACAATCATTGCATGGATCTCGTGCGTATCAGCAAGAGAAAGATTGTAATCGTTTACGAGGGAGGTGTCGATCTGAAAGACGAAATGAATCTTCATGCCGCTCTGGATGAAGAAATTGACCTCAAAAACTTTAAGGCTGCATTAGATAAATTAACCGTCGAAGAGAAGGCTATGATTTATCTGAAATATCTCGATGATCGCAGTATTCGTGACATTGCTCGCTTGTTCCAAACAACTGAAAGTTCCGTGAAAATGCGCTTGATGAGATCTCGTCAAAAGTTGCGTAAAAAATATCTTGAAGCTTTCCGAAATGGTTAAAAATTTTTTAAAAGGTTTGGAAATTGTTTTACTTTAACCGCTATCTCCTCAATCTAAGATCTTATCATGATGGAAACTTAAATAATCTGATCCACTAAATACATTGAAAATGAGCGTAAAACTTCACAACGTATCCTTAATTGCTTTTACTTTACTCGCACTACTGACCATCCCGGCTTATTCTCAAAACAAAGTCGACCTTTCCAATTCAATTAACGCCGCACGCCTCAAATCGGCTAACGACACTGCCTGGCATAAAATTGAATTTGGGGCTAATCTTAACCAGGGATCTTTCAGTTCGAACTGGACAGGCGGAGGTGTTAACTCCGTCGCATTGGGAGTTTTCCTGAATGCTTTGAGCGAGAAAAAGGTTGGAAAAAACTCCTGGCGCAATGACTTTCAGGGGCAGTATGGTATCGTAAGGAACAAAGGTCAGCAGAGCCGCAAAAATGTGGATCGGATCTTCTTCGATACAAAGTATAACCGGGAGCTTAGTCCCAAATGGAGCCTCTTTGCAAATCTTAACTTCCTTTCGCAGTTCGGATCGGGCTATGAGTATTCTTCGAACCCGGATTCTATGAATGTCAAGAAAAAAGTTTCAGGTATTTTGTCGCCGGCTTACGTTACAGAGGCGATTGGTATCGAATACCGTCCTGTTCCTTACTTTTTCATTGACCTGGCGCCTGGGGCATTGCGGCAAACCATTGTTGTCGACAAAGATCTGTATGTGAACACACCCGACCAGAAAAACTATGGCGTGCCTATTGGTAAACGGGTGCGTACGGAAGCAGCGCTGATTCAGCTGGTGGCCAATTTCGATAAGGACATTGCGAAAGACGTGAACCTGAAATTCAGATATCTGATGTTTTCGAGCTTCAAACACCCCTTGAATATAGATAACCGCCTGGACGCCCAGCTGACAGCAAAAATCAATAAGTATGTCAACGTCAACCTGGGAGCCATTGTGGTTTATGACGAAGACCAGAGCAACAAGATTCAGTTTGCCCAGGCCCTCAGTATAGGATTTTTATTTGCTTTTTAATCCGTTCAACTAACCTCAACTTGTTATGCTCAAGGAATTCAAAACGTTTATTGCGCAGGGGAACGTACTGGACCTCGCTGTCGGTGTGGTCATTGGTGCTGCATTTGGAAAAATTACGACCTCGCTGGTGGAAGATATTATTAACCCGATTCTAGGCTTGCTCATTGGTGGAGTGGACTTTACACAACTTAAGATAGTGCTTAAAGAAGCTGTCGGCGAAACGCCGGAAGTAGCTATCAAGTATGGCAATTTCATTCAGACATTGATCCAGTTCCTGCTGATCGCATGGGTGATCTTCCTGATCGTTAAAGTGGCAAACCGGTTGAGGCTGTCGGAGTCGATTAAGAAAGAGTAGAACTAGTTCCCCGATATTGAAATAGCAAAAAGAGGCATTTTTCCCGTGCCTCTTTTTTTATACATGTATTGGGAGAGCATTAAAAAAAGTTTTCATCAAAAGATTTACCTTCGTGGTCATTGCGGGCTGTTCAACGTTTAAATCTATTTCTTGTGCAAAAAAAGGTAACTATTCTGGGTGGCGGAGAAAGCGGTGTGGGAGCCGCCATTCTCGCAAAATCCAAGGGGTTTCAAGTTTTCTTATCGGATAAGGGCCTATTGCATCAGAAGTACAGCGACATTCTGAACAATGAAGGTATTCCCTTCGAACAGGGGCAACATTCGGAAGAGAAGATCCTGGAAAGTCACCTGGTCGTGAAAAGCCCCGGAATCCCGGACAAAACTCCTCTGATCGTCGCATTAAAAGAAAAAGGAGTGCCGGTCATTTCGGAAATCGAGTTCGCTTCGCGGTATACCAACGCAAAACTGATTGCAATCACGGGAAGCAACGGCAAAACGACTACGACGCTTCTTACGTATCATCTGCTTAAAAATGCCGGGCTGAACGTAGGTTTGGCGGGTAATATCGGTGACAGCTTTGCATGGCAGGTTGCCAAAAAGCAGTTCGATTACTATGTGCTGGAGATAAGCAGTTTTCAGCTAGACAATATTGTTGATTTCCATCCCTATATTTCACTTCTGCTCAACATTACGCCGGACCATCTGGACCGCTATGGATACGATTTTCAGAACTATGTTGATTCCAAATTCAATATCATCCGGAACCAGCAAGCCGGCGACTATCTGATTTACTACAAAGAAAGTGAAGTGATCAGCAGAGAACTCGGCAAGAGAACCCCGGGCGTTACACGGGTGGAAGTTTCGCTTGAAAACGAGCTAACGTTCGGATCCTATCTGGAAAACGGCAAACTGGTCTCGCACATCAATGGAAGGGATTTTGAAGAGGACTTTGGCGGATTACCGATCAAAGGGCCGCATAATGCGATCAATGCCATGGCTGCGATCTCCGTGGCCCAGCTGTTGGGCATCAGCGCAGAAAAGATCAGCGAAGGCCTCAGGTCTTTCAGCAATGCCCCGCACAGGCTTGAACAGGTAGAGGTGATTGAAGGCGTTACCTATGTCAACGATTCAAAAGCAACCAATGTAGATTCCGTCTTCTACGCGCTGGGCAGTTTCGATCAGCCCGTGATACTGATCGCCGGCGGTGTCGATAAAGGCAACGACTATTCCCAAATAGAAGACCTGGTACGGAAGAAAGTGAAGGGGCTGATCGTTCTTGGAAAAAGCTACGAGAAACTTCAGGACTATTTTTCCGGCAAGGTTCCGCAGATTTATACTACCCAGGACGTTCAGGATGCCGTCAACAAGGGACGGGAATGGGGCGTGCCGGGAGATGTCGTTTTGTTATCACCCGCATGTGCGAGTTTTGATCTTTTTCAGAACTACGAAGACCGGGGAGATCAATTTAAAGCTGCTGTCAGAAATCTCATCCAATAAGTAATCCAATCATTAGCCGGTAAACGATATGGATTTCCTCCAAAAGACAAGGGAAGATACCCAGGCATGGTTCAGCAAAAACCTGAAAGGCGATCCCTGGATATGGGGCATATGCATCATCATGCTATTATGGAGTATAGTAGTGGTGTATAGTGCCAGCGTGAAGGACGCCTACAGCCAGATGGACGGGAACACGGAGTACTATCTTTACAAACATGCATTGTTGTGTATACTGTCGTTGATGGTCATGTATTTTGTCCATCGTGTTCCGTATATCAAGTTTGTATACGTAACGAGACTGGCCGTGTGGAGTTCTATCCTGCTGTTGATTTTTACCATGTTTTTCGGAACATCTGTGAACGATGCGGCCCGCTGGATCGAAATTCCTGTGATCGGGCAGCGCTTCCAGCCCTCGGAATGGGCGAAGGTCGCACTGGTTGCCCACTTGTCGCTGATCCTGGCAAGGCATATCAAAGGCGGCTGGAACACCCGCGAGTTGTTTATGGAGCCACTGGCATTGGTGGGAGTGGTTTGCGGGTTAATTTTTGTCAGCAATGTCTCCACGGCGGTAATGCTCGCGGGAATATGCTTTTTATTAATGTTCGTAGGTAAAGTTCCATTACACTATCTGGCATTTACAGCATTAGGACTTGTTTTCTTCGCAACCATCGCCATTTTACTTAATTCGACGCAACGATCGGGAACTGCGCAAAGCAGGATTTCCACCTTCTTTGATAAGGATGTGGTTGTTTACCAGTCGCAGCAATCGTACATGGCCATGGCGCGTGGCGGGCTTTATGGAGAAGGTGTTTCCAAAAGCCGGCAACGACGTTTTTTGCCGGAGCCGCAGAAAGACTTCATTTTCGCCGTGGCAGTGGAAGAATATGGTACGTTGGGTGGAACCGCGCTGATCGTTCTCTATCTTATACTTTTGTACCGGGGTCTGAAAGCCATTGAGGCGACCAAGAGACCTTTTGGCGGATTGCTTTCGGCGGGGCTTACTTTCATAGTGGTAAGCCAGGCGTTTTCGGCTATGGCGGTTACCGTGGGCTTGGTTCCTGTGACCGGGCAGACGCTGCCATTTTTCAGTCAGGGAGGAACATCCCTGCTATTTACCGGGATCGCAATGGGGATGATTCTCAGCGTCAGCCGGGGTGAAATTGTGGAGGAAAAGCGTATCTAAATCATGGCAAAACGAATTATCATCAGCGGCGGCGGCACCGGCGGCCATATTTATCCGGCGATTGCCATTGCCAACGCGTTACAGCATCGCGAGCCAGATATCCAAATCCTTTTTGTGGGGGCGTTGGGCAAAATGGAGATGGAGAAGGTGCCCAGGGCAGGCTACGAAATCGTGGGACTGCCTATCGCGGGAATCAAGAGGAGTCTTTCCATTGAAAATCTTGCACTTCCTTTCAAGATGTTAAAAAGCCTTTTAAAGGCCAGGAAGGTCATCAACGACTTCAAACCCGATGTAGCTGTGGGTGTGGGAGGTTTTGCCAGCGGGCCGCTGCTTATGATGGCGTCAATGGCGGGCATCCCGACGTTGATCCAGGAGCAAAACTCCTATGCAGGCATTACCAACAAGTTTCTTGCCAAAAGGGCAACCAGAATATGTGTGGCCTACCCCGGTATGGAGGTTTTTTTCCCAAAAGAAAAGATAACACTGCTGGGGAACCCAGTACGAAGCGATATTACTTATGTGCATCTGAAACGAAGCGCTGCTCTTGAGCATTTCGGACTAAGCGATGCGCCAAAGACTTTGTTTGTGATGGGAGGTAGCCTGGGAGCGAGGTCTATCAATGAAAGCATTGGCGCAGGCCTCAACAAATTGGTCGAGGCAGGATATCAGGTGCTTTGGCAAACCGGGAAAAACGATATCGATAAGGCAACCGCGCTGATCGATGAGCTTGGTACGGACAAAGTGAGAGCATTTGATTTTATCTACACGATGGATCTTGCGTACGCAGTCGCGGATGTGGTGGTATCACGCGCTGGCGCGTTGTCTGTTTCCGAGCTTTGCCTTGCCGGGAAGCCGGCTATTCTCGTCCCGTTTCCTTATGCTTCGGAGGACCATCAGACCAAAAACGCCATGAACCTGGTCGAAAGCAATGCAGCGATTATTGTGAAAGATTCGGAAGCACGTGAGAAACTGGTGGATTGTGCACTGGATTTGCTTGAAATGGCGCCAAGACAAAAAGAATTGCAAACCAATATCCATAAGCTGGCCCGGCCCACAGCCGCAGATGATATTGCCGCGGAAGTTTTGAAATTGATTAAATAACCTGAGAATTGAATATGATGTCATCGTCTGTGACAAACTGGAAATATATCTACTTTGTAGGAATCGGCGGAATCGGAATGAGCGCACTGGCCCGGTGGTTCAAAGCCAATGGCTTTGAGGTGGCCGGATATGACAAGACTATGACCACACTTGTCGAAAAACTTATAGAAGAAGGTATTCCTGTAACCCTTGAAGATGAAGTTGCGTCCATCCCTGCGCCCTTTATTGCGGACCCTCAGCAGACACTCGTAATTTATACACCTGCGGTTCCGGTGCAGCATAAGCAGATGAATTATTTCCGGGATCAAAATTTTCTGATCCTGAAACGTTCGCAGGTGCTGGGCATTCTGACCAAAAACCTGAGGACGATCGGAGTGGCCGGAACGCATGGAAAAACCACAACATCTTCGCTTGTTGCACACATTCTCCGTCATGCGCATGTGAACAGTACTGCGTTCCTGGGGGGGATTACACAGAACTATGGTACCAACCTGTTGCTGAATGAACCTACCGACAAGCTGGAAGAAGTATTTTGCGTAGTGGAGGCCGATGAGTTTGACCGGTCTTTTCTGACGCTGTTCCCTGAAATTGCCATTGTTACCTCAACGGACGCTGATCACCTGGACATTTACGGCAAGCACGAAGCCGTGCTCGAATCATTCAGGGATTATGTAAGTCAAATCGATGAAAATGGAGCGTTGTTTATGAGAGAAGGGCTCGAATTGGCTTCCAGTACCAAGGCGAAGGTCTTTACTTACGGTTTGAATGACGGGCTTTACCATTCGGCCAATATCCGCATTGAAAATGCACGCTTTGTTTTTGACCTGATCTACCCGGGTGGAATGATCGAGGGCATTGCTATGAAGATCCCCGGCTACCACAACATCGAAAATTCAATTGCAGCCAGTGCAGTCGCATTGTATATCGGTGTCGCTCCGGGGGAAATCAAAGAGGCTTTGGAAAGCTACGGTGGTGTGAAACGGCGTTTCGAATACCAGGTGGAGGAGGAAGGGAATGTGTATATCGACGACTACGCGCACCATCCTGCCGAAATTGAGGCTTTCCTGTCGTCGGTCAGAGGACTTTACCCCGGCAGGCACATTACAGCGATTTTCCAGCCTCACCTTTTTACACGTACACGTGATTTTGCAGATGGTTTTGCTGAAAGTTTGTCGCTCGCCGACCGGCTATTATTACTGGATATTTATCCTGCGAGGGAACTCCCGATCGAAGGTGTTACCTCCTCGATGGTATTGAAAAATGTATCCGCCGCAGATAAACAACTTGTTGCAAAAGAAGAAGTTTTGCAGGTTTTGAAAGAATTAAATACGGATATTGTGGTTACAATCGGGGCGGGAGATATCGATACTTTGGTGGCTCCTATCCGTAATTTGCTGCAAAATCCAGTTGCGAATAATTAGTCGAAGCATTTTTAATATTACTAAGATGTTACGTAAATTTGACTATTCATGGCTTTTGTTGAAACGTAGTTTGTGGCTGATTTTGCCCGTTGCAGGTATTGCTATGGCGGAAAGCAAACTGGGTCAACAGCGTTGTACAAATCTCGTAATATCGATTCAGGGCGATTCAGGGACACGTTTTCTGAATCAAATGGACGTACAAATGCTGCTGACGGAGAATGGCGGCGATCCGCTGATCGGGAGCAGGCTGAAAGATGTGCCCCTAAACGATCTGGAAAATCGGGTCAGACGGAATAAACTTATCAAGAAATGTCAGGTTTTTCGTGACCTTAGAGGTAATATAGTAGTAGAAGTGGAGCAGGAAAAGCCGTTGGCGCGCTGGATCAATACTTCGGATAATGGGGAAATGCGGAATACATCGGGATACTATATCAACCATGAGGGCGTTTTTTTTCCTCTATCAGAAAGTTATTCAGCAAGAACGTTACTGGTTTCCGGGCCGTATTTCAACGAACCCAAAAAGCTGAGGTCCGAAAAGGGCGCTCAGGTTTTGGAGTTACTACGGTTTTTGAACACGGATCCGTTCTGGAAAGCACAAGTAACGCAACTGAATGCGGACAAGGACGGGGAAATATATCTGATGACATTACTGGGCGACCAGCGGATCGAATTGGGGAGGGCAGAGGATTTTCAGGCCAAGTTCAAGAAGCTGCATACCTTTTACAGCAAGGTATTGAGCAATGACTGGGGCAGATATAAAAGAATTAGTGTTAAGTTTCAAGATCAAATAGTTTGTGAATAATAATTCACCATCAGCATGGCACACGATAAGATTGTAGTTGGGGTAGATATTGGCAGTACAAAAATTGCGGTGATCGCTGCGCAAGGTGCAGGGAACCGTAAGAACAATATCGAGATTTTGGGCTTCAGTGAAGTCCCTGTGCCGGCAGGAGCAGTAGTGAATGGCTCGGTGGAAAATATAAAGCAGGTAGGCAGCGCTATTAAGGAAGCACTTGCCGAAGCGTCGTCACGCTCTGATCTCGATATTGGAGTTGTCAATGTAAGCTTTGGCGGAACGCATGTAAAAGTCAGCGCACAGAGCGACGGGGTGATCAGACCCTCGGCATCATCGGGAGAAGAAGTAACCCAGCGGGATGTAGACCAGCTGGTGGATGATATGTACCGTGCCAAGATCGAGCCGAATTTCGATGTGCTGCACGTGCTGCCCATGGATTTCATAGTGGATAATTCAACAGGCGTGCGGGAACCCGTGGGCCGGACAGGGATTAAGCTGGGAGGGAATTTTCTGGTGATATCGGCTAATAACCAATCGATCCTTCGTACCAAGAAAAGCCTTGCGGATGCGGATCAGGCCCTTAAATGCGATAAGCTCGTTTTAGGTTCACTGGCGACAAGCCTTGCCGTGCTTACCGACAATGAAATAAAGGCTGGAATCGCGATGGTAGATATCGGGGACCATACAACCGACCTGATCATCTATCATGATCGCATCATACGTCATATTGCATCGTTCCCGATAGGTGGGCGGCACATCACGGGTGATTTGGCTATCGGATGTGGAATTCAGTTCGAAAATGCCGAACAGCTCAAAAAAGAACATGGTGTAGCCGTGTCGGCGGATATTCCGCTGAATGTCGAAATCCTGATTAACTTCCTCGCAGGCAGAGCGCCAAAACAAGTGCTTAAGAAGAATGTTGCCTTGATTATCGAAGAACGTTTGAAGGAAATCGCTGCAATGGTGTGCGCGGAGATTATGAAGTCAGGCTATCTCGATAAACTGATCGGTGGAATTGTACTCACAGGTGGGTCTGCGAATATTGATGAAATCGAAGTGCTTTTTGAAAAGGTTACCGGCATGTCGGTACGTGTGGGCTATCCCGAGAATCTGGAACGGACCGCGAAAGCCGACGCAGTAAGCAATTCATCGTTCAGCACAGCGATAGGTTTGGCGTGGGTAGGATTAAAATCGATTGATCCGCGCGTGAAGTCTGTCTGCAAGCCGGCAACAGCATTTAACACGGGCAATGTCGCCCAGAAAGAACCGGTTAAAGAGACAAAGGAGCAACCGAAGCGAAATGGAACGTTTTGGGATAATATTAACAGCATTATTGGTAAAAAGGACGATAGTCTCGGAGACTATTAACCCGAAATCACACGAACTCAACCCCGGAGAAAATTATGAACAATAGCTTGTTGCACGCATTAGACCAGGACTATATAGTGAACGAAATCATCAAAGACCAGCCAAACGGAGAAGGCAACGGTGAGCCGGCTATCATCAAGGTGATCGGTGTCGGCGGTGGCGGCAGCAATGCTGTTAACTATATGTTTGAGAAAAAGATCAAAGATGTAGAGTTTGCGGTTTGTAATACAGATAGACAAGCGCTTGCCAATAGTCCTGTCCCGGTCAAAATACAGCTCGGCGCCACGTTGACCCAGGGGCTGGGGGCTGGTACCGATGCAACGAAAGGAAAGGAAGCGGCACTCGAGACGATCGAGGAAATCAAAGGCCTTCTGGGAGGCTCGACGCAAATGGTGTTCATCACCGCCGGTATGGGTGGTGGAACAGGAACCGGGGCTGCACCGGTAATTGCCCAGCTTGCCAAAGAAATGGGTAAGCTGACGGTCGCAGTTGTAACTGCGCCTTACACCTGGGAAGGGCTTGATAAAAAGGAACAGGCACTTGAAGGGATAGAGCAATTGAAAGAATACAGCGATACAGTTCTTGTGGTTTTAAACGATAAGCTGGAAGAATTGTATGAGGACATGACCCTAACGCAGGCATTTGCGGAAGCTGACGGTATCTTGCTGAATGCGGTGAAGAGTATTTCCGAGATCATTACCACCAACGGCAATATCAACACCGACTTCAAGGATGTGGAGAAAGTGTTGAAAAGTGCGGGACAATCGGTTATGGGAACTTCGGAATCGACCGGAGCTGACCGTGCACAGAACGCCATCAAGGAAGCATTGGATTCTCCTCTTTTGAATGACCGTGATATCCGCGGCGCGAAGCGGATTCTGGTGACGCTGGCTACCAGTAAGAAGAAAGAGGCAACGATGAAGGAGCAGCGTGAGATTTGGCAATACGTGCTTTCTCAGGTTGGAGGCGAAGCACGGATGTTCAAACTGGGTACCATTACAGACGATTCATTGGGAGATAAACTGCGTGTAACGATTGTTGCTGCGGGTTTTGACAGTATTGAATCTCCAATTCCGGGAATCCAGCTCAAAACGAACCAGAAGGGTAGCGCAGAGATTGTCGTTGAGGACAAAAAAATAGAAGAGGTGATCGCACCTGTGGAAATCGAAGAGGAAGAACTGGTGCTGACGGGCGAAGTTCAGGACAATACTCCTACCGCTTCGATAGATCTTGTTATGGAAAGCAATGTGTCGGATGGTTTTGAACCTATCAACATTTCCCTGACAGAGATTGAACCGCACGACGACTGGACCGACGAGGACGCTTTGAAAATGGAAATGATGATCAAGTCGTTCCGCGACGGATTAGTTAAATATGCGGATCTGGAAGGACCGGCTTTCCGGAGAAGCCGTGTCGAGCTATGGAAGCGGCCGGCGATCCCGGCGAGTGAAATGGAACAACATTGGTTGAAATAAGAAAAGGGAGCGGATAGCTCCCTTTTTCGTTGTGGCGGGGGACTAAAAGTGGATGATCTGCCCTGCCTGAATTTCCAGCAACTCCTTATACAATGCATTGGATATGACATTGTCGCTATAGTGCGAGCGGATTTGTCCCAGCTTTACCCGAAGCGCCAATGTATTCATCCCCAGGTAGCTGAATACATCGTTCAGGTGGCTCAATGCAATGGCAGCACCTTGCATATTGGAAGAAAGCCCCACCAATGCGGCTTTCTTGTTTGAAAAACTGTTAGGATAAGGAAGACCGTCGATAAATGCTTTCAAAACACCTGGATAGGAGCCATTGTATTCAGGGACGATAAAAACGAATTTGTCGGTCTTCTCAAGTAGTGATTTCAGATTGTTGAATGCCTCGTTTTTTCCGGCATTTTCATACAAAGCAGACACTGTGAAGTCATGAGGAAGATTGACAAGATCCAGAATGATGCTTGGCGCATGCAGTTGTTGTAGGATGGACTGGTAATATTCGGCGATTTTTCTGGACATTGAATTGGGACGATTGGTCCCAACGATAATCACTATGGGTGATGCAGATGTATTCATTTGAAAACCATGAGTGAGCAGCTAATGAAGCTGATCCGGTTGTTGTTAGTTGTCATAGGTAACAAATAATGGATAAAATTGTTCGGATGAACCCATTACGGTTTACAAAACTAACAGGCAATCGCCCATGATGCCAGGCCGGTTTTCATGATACACAACAATTATTGTTATATTTGAGCCCGTTATTCATCGTGAAATTTCATTAATAGCCTTATCGTCAGGTTATTATATGTAAATCAACCCACATAAAAATATGTCCTGGTTTATTCGGAAAGAAAAAGGTATCAATACACCGACAGAAATGAAGCGCGAGGCGCCGGACGGTTTATGGTATCAATGCCCTAATTGCAAAAAAATTACACCGACCAGGGAACATAAGCAAAATGCTTTCACCTGTCCGCATTGTAACTATCACGAAAAAGTCGGCTCGGACGTATATTTCAACCTGCTTTTTGACGATAATGAATTCATAGAGCTTGATGCCAACCTGATTTCAGGCGACCCATTGCAATTCGTGGACACGAAGGCTTATCCGGATAGGATCAAGTCGACTATGAAGAAAACGGGATTGAAAGATGCGGTACGCACGGGTCACGGTAAAATGAATGACTTGGATATCGTCATTGCCTGTATGGATTTCAGCTTTATCGGTGGTTCAATGGGATCTGTTGTGGGGGAGAAAATCGCCCGTGCGATCTCGTACTCGCTTGAAAAAAAGATTCCGTTCCTCATGATTTCGAAATCGGGAGGCGCACGGATGATGGAGGCAGGCTTTTCACTGATGCAAATGGCTAAGACTTCGGCCCGCCTGGCGCAGCTGTCGGAGGCTAAGGTGCCGTATATTTCGCTGCTAACCGATCCTACGACGGGTGGTGTAACTGCATCTTATGCAATGCTGGGGGATTTCAATATTTCAGAACCCGAAGCATTGATCGGATTTGCAGGGCCGCGGGTTATTCGTGAAACGATTGGCAAGGACCTGCCAAAAGGTTTTCAAAGTGCAGAATTTGTTTTGGAACACGGCTTCCTGGACTTTATCGTCGACCGTAAAGATTTGAAAGATAAATTGACCAGTCTGCTTACAATGCTGAAATAGGTAACCATATTTAGCAAAGCGGCCCGTCAGGTTATCTGGCGGGCCGCTTTGCTATTATATCGGGATTGTCTGTCAGGGGCATGCGTCTTTTCTCCGTGTGTCGGTAATATCATTGATCTTCCAGCCCGAGCCTGTTTTGATGAGATTGAAAACATTGACACCACAATGAGAGAACTTGTCGCCGAGATAAAACTTGTATGGTGCCCACATAACGGCCATTGGTCCGTCAATGGAAACTTTGACGTCGTAAATACGCTCGTCCCATTTGTCGTTATGCGGCGTACCCACGGCTTTCACGAAGCCGTCAACGCTGCCTTTGTGGGTAACTATGGAGTCGGCCGCGTTTTTTGAAATAGAGGTCAATGTACTTGCTTTCATAAATACGCTTCTGACGGCCGTCGAATCGCCATTGCGCATACCGTCGAAGAGCCGGTCGACGACCTGCCGGGCGGCATTATTCTCGGATTGTGCGTGTACCGCATTCAGTGACGAATTGATGAGCAGGAGAAGTAGCAGGAAATGGCTAATACGTTTCATTGGTATAGTTTTAACAAAACCTTAATTTTGAACCCCTTTGCAAATTCGGGGAATCGATATGTCGGAAAAAATAGTTAAAAAAGTAGATATAAAGAACAGACGGGCCTCGTTCGAGTACTTCTTTCTGGAAGAGTTCACGACCGGTATGGTACTTACAGGCACCGAAATCAAGTCGATCAGGCAGGGAAAGGTCAATTTTCAGGATGCCTACTGCCTTTTTATGGATGGTGAACTATTTATTCGCAGCCTGCACATTTCCCCTTATACTGAGGGGACCCATTATAATCACGATCCAATGCGTGATCGTAAATTATTGATAACCAAGCGGGAGCGTAGAAAGCTGACTGAGGGGTTGAAGGACCAGGGACTTACGATTATACCTGTCCGGTTATTTACAAGCGACAGAGGACTGGCCAAGCTGCATATTGCTTTGGCGAAAGGTAAGAAGCTTTATGACAAACGCGACAGCATCAAGGAACGAGATGTCAAACGGGAAACCGACCGCGCAGGTTACTGACGTTGAACATCGCCAAATTATGTAAAAAGTGCTAATGCGGTGATACTCGGGGTGTTTGGCGGAAGTTTTTTAACAATTTTAGAAAATACCGGATCATTTTTTCTGGTGAAATATTCTTATATTGTGGGAATTAACTACCGCAGGGCTCATGGGTAAAGTACTGGTTCTGAATCAAGATTATAGCGCATTAAGTGTTTGTACAGTTCCGAAGGCGTTTTTGCTGGTTTATATGAACAAAGCTGAAATGTTGGCTGAATCCCCAAAGCAGCATCTCAGAACGGTCAACGACAGGTTTCCCATGCCTGTTGTCATTCGTCTTCACCGCTACATTCATATACCGTACAGAGGAGTAGTCATGACAAGGCAGAATCTCTTTAAGCGGGACGGGAACCGATGTCAATATTGCGGGACACACGATAATCTGACATTGGACCATGTAATCCCGAAATCAAGGGGAGGGAAAACTACATGGGATAATCTGGCCACCGCCTGTAAAAGATGCAATTCCCGCAAAGGAGACCATACGCCGGAAGAGGTTGACATGCCGTTAAAGCAGCGCCCTTTCCGGCCTTCTTTTTTAATGTTCATCCGTGATTTTTCAGGATTGGCGGATGACGAATGGCTCCCCTACCTGGGCTCGAAGGAGCGGGCCCGCTAACTGGCGATTTTAATGCCAGGTATTGTGAGAACTGCCGGGTATTGTCAGTTTCAGTCGGAATTCGATGCCCTCAGCCCAGATCTTCTCCATATAGCTCATCGGACTATCTTTGACAATTCTTGACACACCTGACTAATCCTGACCATTTTGCGGCCAAACGTGCCTTAAACTCCCATTGTTATAATTAAATCGCCCAACCGTTCGGAAATTGTTTTCGAATCGCGTAATTTTGCGTCCTAATTTTCTAAAAAATACTTGTTAAACTAATTTTCAGCTATTTAGCTCGGCAGCTGATGTACCAAAGAGCGATTATTCCTATTTATGTCTAAGGAAAAACAAATTCAAACACTTCCCGATTTTGATTGGGATAAAGCATCAGACAAAGGTTTCGGAACAGGTTATTCATCTGCTGACCGTGACCGTCTGGAACAAATGTATGAAACTACCATTTCTCCTGTTCAGGAAAAAGAAGTAGTAAAAGGTGTTGTAGTAGGTATTACTGACCGCGAGGTGATCCTTAACATCGGTTTCAAATCTGATGGTATCGTTTCATCCAATGAATTCCGCGACCTGCCAGGTTTGAAAATCGGCGATGAAGTGGAAGTGTACGTGGAGAACCAGGAGGACGCACAAGGTCAGCTTGTTCTTTCGCGCAAAAAAGCAAAAGTAATTACTGCATGGGATAACATCCAGAAATCATTCGACGAGGATGTTGTGATCGATGCAAATGTGAAGAGAAGAACCAAAGGAGGGCTTATCGTTGATATTTTTGGTATTGAAGCGTTCTTGCCAGGTTCACAAATCGATGTGAAGCCTATCCGTGATTTCGATGTTTTCGTCGGAAAGCGTATGGAGGTGAAAGTGGTGAAGATCAACTATGCAAATGATAACGTAGTTGTATCGCACAAAATCCTGATCGAAAAAGACCTTGAAGCACAACGTCAGCAAATTCTGAATAACCTTGAGAAAGGTCAGGTACTGGAAGGTGTGATCAAAAACATGACCAACTTCGGTGTGTTCATCGACTTGGGTGGTGTTGACGGTCTGCTGCACATTACTGATATTTCATGGGGTCGTATCAACCACCCGTCTGACCTGCTTTCGTTGGATCAGAAGCTTAACGTAGTTGTTCTCGATTTCGATGAAGAGAAAAAACGTATCTCTCTTGGCTTGAAACAACTGCAGTCTCACCCATGGGATTCTCTGGCAGATGAAATTCAGGTTGGATCGAAAGTGACCGGTCGCATTGTAAATGTGGCTGATTACGGTGCTTTCCTTGAAATCAAACCAGGTGTAGAAGGTCTTATCCACGTTTCTGAAATGTCATGGTCACAACACCTGCGTAATCCTCAGGAGTTTATGAACGTAAATGACGAGATCAGCGCGGTAGTATTGACTTTGGATCGTCAGGAGCGCAAAATGTCTCTTGGCATCAAACAATTGACCGAAGATCCCTGGACTCAAGGTTCATTGAAAGAGAAATATGCGATCGGTACCCGTCATAAAGGTGTAGTTCGTAACCTGACCAACTTCGGCCTCTTCATCGAGCTGGAAGAAGGTATCGACGGTCTGGTACACGTATCGGATCTTTCCTGGACGAAGAAAATCAAACATCCTTCAGACTTCGTGAAAGTTAACGACGAGCTGGAAGTAGTGGTTCTGGAACTGGATGCAGACAATCGCCGCCTGGCCCTGGGTCATAAGCAGCTTGAAGAAAACCCATGGGATACTTTCGAGACCATCTTCGAGGTAGGATCGGTACACAAAAGTACTATCGTAGCAAAAGGTGATAAATTCGCTACGCTCGAACTTCCCTACGGAATCGAAGGTGTTGCTTCTATCAAAAACCTTGCTAAAGAAGACGGAACGTTTGCTGAGGTAGGTGAGAGCCTTGACTTCACTGTTCTTGAATTCCTGAAAGACGAGAAGAAAATCGTTCTGACGCACTCTAAAGTGAAAGCGGTACCTGCTGAGGAAAGAAAGGAAGAAAAACCTAAGGCTTCAAAAAGCGCACCTGCTACTGAAACAGTGAATAAAGAAGTTGAGAAATCTACTTTCGGAGATCTTAGCGTTCTGTCAGCCTTGAAAGAGCAGTTTGAAGAAAGCGAAAAGAAAGGAAAAAAGTAAAATAAAGTGCGGAGTAGAAGTTTTTTTTAATACTTTTGCACCCGGATTAGCTGTCAACCTCGTGTAGGCAGCTAATTCAAAATTGGTTCCGTGGCCGAGTGGCTAGGCAGAGGTCTGCAAAACCTCGTACAGCGGTTCGAATCCGCTCGGAACCTCCCCTGAAATTGTAGCGTTTTTACCTGGGTTAAGCGCACAATAAAATGCCTGAAAAATACCATTTGGAATAAGCTTTTTAGACAAGCTCCAAATGGTATTTTTTTTGCTAGTCACTTGAAAATCAAGCATTAGTATTTTTGTAACCTATGTTAAATTAATCAAACAAATTAGACAAATTATAAATAACAGGGTGGGGTAAAATATCCCTTAAATACTTTTGTGGATAAAAAATCGTGAGCTAGTTTTGTCTGTTGAAGAATAATGAATAGTTGATTATGAATATACCATTCCGAATGGACGCTAAGTTTTGTTCCTTCTTTAATTACTCAAAAACCTTTCTGGCCATCGCAATAGCGATCTTACTCAGTGTCCCGACTTTAGTGTCTGCTCAGGATAGCACCGCTACTGCCGCTGCACCGGCCGGTGGCGGAGATGCCGCAAAAGGTGAAACGATCTTCAAAAATAACTGTGCACAGTGTCACGCAGTTACTGACGAACGTGTAGTTGGTCCGGGTTTGAAGGGTGCAAGTTCCCGTCATGATTTTGCATGGCTTTCCAAGTGGGTCCGGAATTCACAGGCTGTAATTGCTTCCGGTGATCCGTACGCTGTCAAAATTTACAATGAGTACTCAAAAGCTCAGATGACAAGCTTCCCTAATTTGTCAGACGATGACATTAAGGGGATCTTCGCATATATAGACAAGGCGGCTACTGCTGCACCTGCTGCTACTGCCGCCGCCGGGGGCGCTACCGCCGCGGCTTCGGGAGATGCGAAGGGCAGCGGTCCTTCCGATTTGTTTGTAATTGTTCTGGTGGCACTGGTTATTGTAATGGTACTGGTGTTAGGGGTGTTGCTGGTGATCGTCTCACTTCTTTCGAAGGCGGTTAAAGGTGAAACTGCAGACGTTGATCATGCTGATTCTGGTAAGGGATTTGGGGATCTGTTTAAAAGGCTCACCGTTGATCCGGCAATCAGGTCGGCAACACTGTGGATCTTTGTATTGCTCGTTCTTAAGGCTACAATTGATGGTGCGTTCCATGTTGGTGTTCAGCAAGGATATGCTCCTAAGCAACCTATATCATTCTCCCACAAACTGCATGCAGGCGAATATAAAATCGACTGTAACTACTGTCACACCGGTGTGAATCGTGGAAAATCGGCACACATACCTTCTGCAAATATCTGTATGAACTGCCACGGTGTGATTAAGAAGGAATCTCCTGAAATTCAAAAGATTTATACTTCCATTGAGAACAATCAGCCTATTGAATGGGTGCGTGTTCACAACCTGCCAGACCTGGCTTACTTCAATCACGCACAACACGTGAACGTAGGTGGGCTGGAATGTCAGAATTGCCACGGAGAAGTGGAGAAAATGGAAGTAATACAGCAACGTTCCTCATTGACGATGGGATGGTGTATCGATTGTCACCGTAAGACGGATGTAAATACGAAAGACAATCAGTACTACGATAAGCTGGTACAGTTGCACGCTTCTGAAAGCAAAGAGGCTTTGAAAGTAGCGGATATTGGTGGTTTGGAATGTTCTAAATGCCACTATTAATCAAAGAAATTAATACCGGATACAACTCATTGTATTGAATAGTTTTATGGAAAATTCTAATAAAAGATACTGGCGGGGACTTGAAGAGCTGAGGAATGATGAGAAGTTTGTAAAGGATGCAAGTTCAGAGTTCCCTACTGCACCGACTGAAAGTCAGTATGAAAGTCTGGTAGATGGCGTCGGTAGCCATCGCCGCGATTTCCTTAAAGTTTTGGGCTTCGGAATGGCAGCGGTATCCCTGGCTGCTTGCGAAACTCCGGTAAAAAAGGCAATCCCATACGTTAACAAGCCCGAAGGCGAATTTCCTACAATATCTAACTGGTACGCGTCCACTTATGCAGAAGGTGGAGACTACGCGAGCATTTTGGTCAAAACCCGAGAAGGGCGGCCTATTAAAATAGAAAGCAATTCCCTTTCAAAAGTATCTTATGGTGTAAGTTCACGCGCTCATGCTTCCCTTCTTGGGTTGTATGATAACGAAAAATTGAAAGGGCCTAAAAAAGGAGAAGATACAAAAATAAGCTGGGAGTCTGTCGATAAGGAAATCGCAGATCAGCTTGGGCAGATCGCTGCTAAGGGCGGAGCAATTCGCATCCTCACTTCGACAATATTAAGCCCGTCGACCAAGGCGGTTATTGCAGATTTTACAGCTAAGTACCCAACGACAACTCATGTTGTTTACGATGCCAATTCATCATACGCGCTTGTAAAAGCTAATGAGCTGTCATTCGGAAAGGCTGTTATCCCTTCGTACGATTTCAGCAAAGCGAAAGTGGTCGTTGGCATTGACGGCGATTTTCTCGGAACATGGCTTGCCCCTGATACATTCTCGAAACAGTTTGCCGACACCCGTCGTGTAAGCAGCGATAAAGAGGGTAAAAAAGAAATGTCCCGTCTGTATCAGTTCGAGTCTACCCTTTCACTGACGGGCTCCAATGCTGATTACCGGACTGCGGTGAAACCTTCACAGATTGGTCTGGTGGCAGCTGCACTATATAATAAGGTAGCAGCGAAACTGGGCGGTACGCCTGTTGCAACAGCGACAATCAGCGTTCCTAATCTGGACAAGGCAGCAGCGGATCTCGTTGCGGCGAAGGGACAGGCGTTGGTTGTGTCCGCGATAAATGACCCTTCGGTACAGGTAGTAGTGAATGCATTGAACAGTTTGCTCGGAAGCTACGGCTCGACAATCAATCTGGACAAGCCTGCATATTACCGCCAAGGTAATGATATTGCTGCCAACCAGTTGATCGACGAAATCAAAGGGGGCAAAGTTTCAGCATTGATTTTATGGGGTGCTAACCCGGTTTATGATCACCCCCGTGGTGCCGAACTGGTGGCTGCATTGCCGCAGGTTTCATTGAGTGTATCTTTCAATGACCGCGCTGATGAAACGTCCTCACTTTTCAAATACATTCTTCCTGCATCGCATTACCTCGAATCATGGGGAGATGCCGAACCGGTTGCAGGGTCATATAGCTTGATGCAGCCTGCAATCAGCTTGATTTTCAGTACTCGTCAGGCACAGTCGAGCCTTTTGAAATGGGCAGGATTGTCGACTGATTTTCACGAGTATGTAAAGGCATATTGGAGAAAGAATATCTATCCGCAAGCTGGTGGTGGAGACTTCGAGAAGTTTTGGATCAAGTCGTTGCACGATGGTGTTTTGGAAGTAGCTTCTGCGGCAACTGGCGCAGGTGCTGCCTTCTCCGGAAATCTGGCTGCTGCTGCTGCCGGTATCGCCAAAAGATACAAAGCATCTTCATCGGGACTTGAACTTGCGATCTTCGAAAATGTAGGTTTGGGTACGGGCGCTTCCGCCAACAATCCCTGGTTGCAGGAATTGCCTGATCCTATTACAAAAGCTTGCTGGGATAATCATGCCGGCATCTCTCAAAAAACGGCGACAGAACTCGGCCTTGCGCAGGGTGATGTTGTGAAGGTAGATGCAAAAGGTAAATCGGTAGAATTGCCGGTGATCATTCAGCCAGGGCTAGCGCAGGGTACCGTGGCGATCACGATCGGTTATGGTCGTGAGAAAGCAGGTAAGTCTGCTAACGGTGTTGGTAAAAACGTTTATCCGTTTGCGACATTCACCGACGGCTTCCTGAACTTCAACCCGGGTGAAGTAACCTTGTCGAAAACAGGTAGCACTCGTGAGATCGCTCAAACACAGACGCATAATACAGTGATGAACCGTAAATCGGTTCTTCAGGAAACAGTTCTGGCTCACTTCCAGAAAGATCCGATGGCCGGGCGTTTTGTTCCGAAAATCCAGACTTCAGAAGGCGAGGTTGACGCTACCGACCTGTCACTCTGGAACGGACATAAATATAAGAACCACTCATGGGGTATGGTGATCGACCTGAACACCTGCTTTGGTTGTGGTTCCTGTGTGGTAAGCTGCCAGAATGAGAACAACATTCCTGTTGTAGGTCGTCAGGAAATTATCAACGCCCGTGAAATGCACTGGCTGCGTATCGACCGCTATTACAGCAGCGACGCAGATGTAGAGGATTTGAGAGGATTGGAAGTTGCTTCTGAAAATCCGGAGGTTACATTCCAACCAATGCTTTGCCAGCACTGTAACAATGCACCTTGCGAAACTGTATGTCCGGTATTGGCAACAACCCACAGCTCTGAGGGCTTGAACCAAATGGCTTACAACCGTTGCGTAGGTACAAGATATTGCGCAAACAACTGCCCATATAAAGTACGTCGTTTCAACTGGTTCAAATATTTCGATAACGACAACTTCGATTACGCATTCAACAATGACCTAGGTAAAATGGTCATTAACCCTGATGTGACAGTACGTTCGAGAGGGGTTATCGAGAAATGCTCGATGTGTGTTCACAGAATCCAGGAAGCTAAGCTGACTGCGAAAAAAGAAAGAAGACGCATTGTTGACGGTGAAGTGAACGTAGCTTGTGCTTCTTCCTGCCCGACAGACGCGATCACTTTTGGAGACATGAACGATCCTGAAAGCCGGATTTCGAAATTGCTTGAAGTAGAAAGAGAAGGACGTGCGTTCCACATGCTGGAAGAAATCAACGTTCGTCCGCAAATCTCTTACCTCACCAAGGTCCGTAACAAGGATGCCGCTGCTGCTGCCAAAGAGGTTGAGAAAGAGCACGCTTAATATCAGAATTTAGAATTATTGACGATCCAATCATTATAAATAAATAGTAGTATGCATGTTACTTCACCTGTAAGAGAACCGCTGATTCAAGGTGGGAAAACGTACGCGGACGTAACGGAAGACATATGCCGCCACGTGGAGGCGACTCCAACGAAAGAATGGAAGATCGCTTTCGGACTTTCGCTGATCGTTCTGGCATATGGATCTGTGTGTCTCGCATGGACCTGGTGGGAAGGCCTCGGAGTTTGGGGTTTGAATAAGACAGTAGGTTGGGCCTGGGACATTACCAACTTCGTATGGTGGGTAGGTATCGGTCACGCGGGAACGCTGATCTCCGCGATCCTTCTGTTATTCCGCCAGAAATGGAGAACTTCCATCAACCGTGCGGCGGAAGCGATGACGATCTTCGCCGTTATCTGTGCAGCTTCTTTTATTTTGATGCACATGGGTCGTCCCTGGATGGCTTACTGGGCTCTTCCATTACCTAACGCGTTCGGTTCACTTTGGGTTAACTTCAACTCTCCTTTAGTTTGGGACGTATTTGCGATCAGTACTTATTTCTCCGTGTCATTGGTATTCTGGTACATCGGTTTGATTCCTGACCTTGCTACCATCCGCGACCGCGCTACGAGCAAAGTTTCGAAATTTATGTACGGAACATTTGCAATGGGCTGGGACGGTTCAGCAAAAACCTGGGCTCGTTACGAATACATTTCATTGATCCTTGCAGGTCTTTCTACGCCACTTGTACTTTCGGTACACACCATTGTAAGTATGGACTTTGCTACCTCGGTCATTCCGGGATGGCACACGACGATTTTCCCTCCGTACTTCGTTGCGGGTGCGATTTTCTCGGGGTTCGCGATGGTACAAAACCTGATGCTGATCACAAGGGTTGTTTACAAACTCGAAGACTATATCACCCTCGAACATATCGAGACGATGAACAAGGTAATTACGCTTACCGGTTCGGTAGTAGGTGTGGCTTACATTACCGAGTTCTTTATTGCATGGTACGGCGGTGTTGAATATGAATACTACGCATTCTTCAACCGTATGACCGGTCCTTACTGGTGGGCATACTGGGCGATGATGACCTGTAACGTAATCTCTCCACAGTTGTTCTGGTCTAGAAAACTGCGTCGCAGCATAACCTTTACATTCTTCATCTCTGTGGTGGTTAACATCGGTATGTGGTTCGAGCGTTTCGTAATTATCGTGACTTCTCTTCACCGCGATTATATTCCATCGAGCTGGGCAATGTTCTCTCCGACGATGTTTGATATTGGTGACTACATCTTCTCATTCGGCTTGTTCTTCACATTGTTCCTGTTGTTCTCGAAATACCTGCCGGTAGTAAACATGGCTGAGGTTAAGGCAGTGTTGCGGTCTACGTCCGCACATCTTCCTGCTAAGATCGCCGGAGTTGCGAAGGTCAGACAGAGAGGAACGGCTGAGCCAGTTTACAACAAGGATCAGGAATAAAAGCATTGCGTAAAAGCGAATTATAGAGATTATAATAAGTTAATAGTATGGCAGAATTATCTGGTAAATATTTAGTCGGAGTTTATGACGATGACGATACCGTCCTTCACGCGGTTCCCAAGTTGAGAAAGGCCGGTGTGAAAATTAAAGAAGTATATTCCCCATTCCCTATCCACGGGTTGGACGAAGCACTAGGACATCCAAGAACGCGTATCGGTATCGCTGCCTTTATGTTTGGGGTGACAGGATGCTGCTGCGTGCTGACGCTCATGATCTGGACAATGGGATATGACTGGCCGATGATCATCGGTGGTAAAGATCCGATCTCGATTCCTAATTATATCCCCATTACATTCGAAGGAACAGTACTTTTTACTGCATTCGGCATGGTGGCTACCTTTTTGATTTCGAATGGACTCGGACCCGGTACCCATTTTCACCCACGGTTCGATGTTCGTGCGACTGACAACAAGTTCATCATGGCGATCGAAATGAGCAGAAACTCGATGACCGAAGACGAAATATCGAGAGCATTGAAGGACAGCGGAGCGGAGGAAGTCAACATTAAGCAATTTTAATGGAGTTTAAAGCGATGAAAATCAAGAGTTTATATAGATATCTATTGGTTGCTGCCGTAATGCTTACTGCTGTTGCTGGTTGTAAAAAGGATCCTAACGATCCCGGGAAGGAGTATGCACCAAACATGTACCTGCCCGTAGGTTACGAGCCATACAAACAGGAGAAGGCCAACCCTATCAACCCGCAGGGTCTTACCATGCGTTTGCCTGTGGCGGGTACTGTCGCGAGACGTAACTATCGCACGAGCTTTGGTGAGTCGGATTCAGCAGTGGTTGATCTGATGGTTTATAACATTCCTGCCGACAGCATTGAAATTGCGGAAAGAGTACTTAAAAACCCTGTTCCTCTGAACGAAAAAACGCTGGCAGAAGGAAAGGTAATGTATGACAGATATTGCCAGCACTGCCACGGTGCAACCGGCGCCGGTGACGGAAAAGTGGGAGCGATGTACAAGGGTGTTCCCAATTACGCAAGCGACGCCTACAAAAACCTGAATGAGGGACATATTTTCCATGTCATCACACACGGCAAAGCCCGCATGTGGCCGCACGGATCGCAGATCAACCCGGAAGAACGCTGGAAGATTGTACACTATGTACAGAAATTGCAGAAAGGGGCTTAAGTACAATTTTGACAACAGAGAAATAATTTAAATAATGGCATCAGCACATTCGATTCCTTCTATTGAAGAACGGTTTGAATTTACATCGGGAGCTAAGAGAAGTTTGCTCATTGGTGGCGGTGTAGGACTGGCTCTTGTACTATTAGGAGCATACCTTGCAGCCAATGGCGGTGGTGGTCACGAAGTGGCTGCGCACGGGGCAGAGCACGCTGCGGCGGCAGGCCATGCGGCTGCTGAACATGGGGCAGCTGCTGCTCATGGTTCAGACGCGCACGGCGCCGTGGCCGAGGGCGGTCATCATGCAAAAAGCTGGGTTGCGCGCATCTGGGCTAACCTTTGGGTAAATGGTGTATACTTTACAGGGATGTCCGTAATCGGGATGTTCTTCCTTTCTTATAACTACCTCGCGCAAGCTGGCTGGTCGGCAGTATTCAAAAGAGTACCCGAAGCGCTGCCTGCGTTTCTGCCTGTAACCGGTGCTGTAATGATCATCACATTTCTTTTGGGTGGACATGATTTGTTTCACTGGACACACAAAGGCTTGTTTGAAGTAGGTGGTTCGGAATACGATAAGATCATCGCCGGTAAACAGGGGTATTTGAATACACCTTTCTTCCTGGCCCGTCTGGTAATTTATTTTGTTGTATGGTACTATATGTGGAGGGTTATCCGTAACCTTTCATTGCAGGAAGACGAAATCGGTGGGACCGAATTCTACGAAAAATCCATCCGTATCGGAACCGCGTTCCTGGTGGTATTTGGTGTTACATCTTCAACTTCTGCATGGGATTTTGTAATGTCAATCGATACGCACTGGTTCAGCACCATGTTCGGTTGGTATACTTTGGCTAGCTGGCACGTATCTGGCCTGGCTGTAATCACGCTGACGGTCGTATTGCTTCGTGAAAGAGGTTATTTAAGAGCTGTTAATTCCAGCCACCTTCGTGACCTTGGCAAGTTTATATTTGCATTCAGCATTTTCTGGACTTACGTATGGTTCGCACAATTCCTTTTAATTTATTATGCCAACCTTCCCGAAGAAACGATCTATTTCATCGAGCGTTTCAGAGGACACGGCGGATATTTCAAGGCACCGTTCTTTATCAATTTGTTCCTGAACTTTTTCTTCCCATTCCTGGTGCTGATGACCCGCGATGCGAAGTACACGCACTCGATTTTAAAAGTGGCATGTTGGAGCGTAATCATCGGACATTATATCGATTTCTACACGAACATTATGCCTGGAACCGTTGGTGCAAGCGCTGAGCTTGGTCCGTTGGAGTGGGGCTTCTTCCTGATCTTTATTTGCGGGTTTGCGTATACAATTGCAACCCAATTGACTAAGGCAAATCTGATCCCGAGAAATCACCCGATGTTGGAGGAATCACTGCATCACGATATCGCCTAATTGCAAAACCAGTAAATCATCATGTATATTATTATCGCATTAGTTGCTCTTGTATTTATTGTTCTTACCGGGATCGTAATATCCAGGCTGCAGGGCGTTCTTAAGAGTATCAATAAAACTGATTCCGGTGAATTTATAACGACTGGTAATAAATTCAATGGTGCCATGTTTATCGTGATATTGTTGGTAGGTGCTGTTGCTATTACATGGTCCTATCTGCATGCCCGCGAATTTTTCCTTCCTGAGGCGTCTTCGGTTCACGGAAGAAGGACCGACGATCTGTTTTGGTTCTCAATGGGAATTCTGACAATCCCGTTCATTTTTGTGAATTTCCTCCTATTCTTCTTTGCATGGAAGTATCAGCACAAGAAAGAGCATAGAGCGACTTTTTATCCGGAAAATCATAAGCTTGAATTGATCTGGACGATTGTTCCAGCTGTGGTGATGGCCCTTTTGGTATTCACAGGCTGGAAAGCATGGTCTGACATTACCTCTGAGGCTCCGAGGGATGCGGAAGTGATCGAAATTACGGGTAAGCAGTTCAACTGGATCGTGCGTTATGGTGGTGTGGATAATAACAAACTGGGGGACTACAACTACAAATTGATCGACTCTCAGAATGAAGTGGGTATTGACCTGTCGGACGAGAATTCTTTCGATGACTTCACCAACCCCAGTGAAATGCACATTCCGGTAGGACGTCCTGTCTTGCTGAAAATACGTGCCAGGGATGTATTGCATAGTGTTTTTATTCCTCACATGAGGGTAAAAATGGATGCGGTGCCTGGTATGCCCACGAAGTTCTGGTTCGTACCGGATAAGACAACCGCTGACATGCGTGCCGAAACCGGAAACCCGAAGTTTGACTATGAAATAGCTTGTACCGAGGTTTGCGGACAAGGTCACTTTTCAATGAAAATAAGATTGATCGTAGAAGACGAGGCAAGCTACAAGAAGTGGTGTGCTGAGCAGGCTACTTTTCTTGGGACCTATCCGGAATATCTTGCAAAAGTACCAGAGAATCTGAAGGCGAAGGCGATGAAATATGTGCCAGCAGAGGCTGCGAGCCCTGCCGACAGCTCAGCAACATCTGCAGGTGGAGCTGGTGCAAGTACTAGTCTACGATAATTATTAATTAAAATACGATAAAAGTATATGTCAGCTATTGAAGGATTGGAAACAGCTCACCACGCAGACGAGCATGAACACCACCACGAGGCACAAAACTTTTGGCAGAAATATATATTTTGTGAAGATCACAAGGTAATTGCCAAACAGTACCTGATAACGGGTATTCTGTGGGCTGTGATCGGGATTACGATGTCAGTAATCTTCCGTATTCAGCTCGGGCTACCTGATTCAAACCTTTCGTGGTTGAAGCCCGTATTGGGAGGATGGATTAGCGATTCGGGTAAATTGGATCCTAACTTTTACCTCGCGCTGGTGACAATGCATGGTACCATCATGGTATTCTTTGTATTGACGGCCGGTTTGAGCGGGACATTCAGTAATTTCCTTATTCCTCTGCAGATCGGTGCACGCGATATGGCATCCGGTTTCATGAATATGCTTTCGTACTGGTTCTTCTTCCTGGCCAGCGTAATCATGTTTGCATCGCTGTTCCTGCAACAAGGCCCTGCCGCAGGTGGATGGGTGATTTACCCTCCATTGAGTGCGTTACCACAGGCTCACCCCGGTTCGGGAATGGGTATGACGCTTTGGCTGGCAAGTATGGCACTCTTTATCGTATCGCAGTTGCTTGGTGGTATCAATTATATCACGACGGTAATCAACTTGCGTACAAGAGGTATGTCTTTCGATCGTCTGCCTCTGACAATCTGGTCATTCCTGATCACTGCGGTATTGGGTCTGATCTCGTTCCCTGTTCTGTTGTCATCAGTATTGTTGCTGATCTTCGACCGTCACTTCGGAACAAGTTTTTATCTGTCGGATATTTATATCAATGGTGAAGCACTTCCGAACGTAGGTGGTAGCCCTATCTTGTTCCAACACTTGTTCTGGTTCCTTGGACACCCAGAGGTATACATCGTATTGCTCCCGGCATTGGGGATCACTTCTGAGGTAATTGCCACTAACTCCAGAAAGCCGATCTTCGGTTACCGCGCGATGATCGCATCTATGCTTGGTATTGCATTCCTCGCATTTATCGTGTGGGCTCACCACATGTTCGTGACGGGTATGAATCCATTCCTGGGATCGGTCTTCATGTTCCTGACTTTGATCATTGCGGTTCCTTCGGCGGTCAAAGGCTTTAACTATATCACTACTTTGTGGAGAGGGAATATCGTGTTCACACCCGGTATGCTTTTCTCGATCGGTTTGGTTTCCCTATTCGTGTCAGGAGGTTTGACAGGTATTATTCTTGGTAACAGCGCATTGGATATCCAGTTGCATGATACGTACTTCGTTGTGGCTCACTTTCACCTTGTAATGGGGGCTGCGTCTGCATTCGGCTTATTTGCCGGGGTTTACCACTGGTTCCCTAAGATGTTCGGTCGTATGATGAGCACTTCATTGGGACAGGTACACTTCTGGTTGACGTTTATAGGAATATACCTGGTATTCATCCCTATGCACTACGTGGGTATCGCAGGTTTCCCACGTCGCTACTACCAGTTCACCAGCTACGACTTTACACATAAGTTTATGGATATGAACATGTTTATCTCCGTTGCGGCGATATTCACATTCCTTGCACAGTTCATATTCCTGTGGAACTTCTTTTACAGCATTTTCAAAGGCAGAAGAGCTCCTCAGAATCCATGGCATTCCAATACGCTCGAATGGACTGCACCTATCATACCTGGTCATGGTAACTGGGAGGGAGAGCTGCCCGCAGTATATCGCTGGTCATACGATTATAGCAAACCGGGAGCGAAGGAAGATTTTATTCCTCAGAATATCCCGTATTCTCAAACACCGGAGTCGAACTTCCCTCATGAGAATGAGTTGATCGCCATCGAGAAGGTGATTGAGTCACAAAATTTCAATGACCAGTTCAAAGCACATCATTGACCTTAAAGCCAATCGCCGCTTCCGGCGATTGGCTTTAAATACGCTCATTACGCTCTATTTTTTAATTGTGGCGGGTGGGGTGGTAAGAAGTACCGGGTCTGGAATGGGATGTCCCGACTGGCCCAAATGTTTTGGAAGATGGGTTCCTCCGACCGAAGCATCTCAGTTGCCTGCAAACTATAAGGAGATTTACGGTGCAAAGCTGAAAGGAGAGGTAGAATTCAATCCGGCGAAGACTTGGACGGAATACGTCAACAGGCTTTTGGGAGCTTTTACGGGTGTAATGATTTTCCTGACACTTTTGGCGTCTGTACCCTTTCTGAAATCCGGAAATAAGCAAATATTTTTTTTAAGCCTGGCTGCTTTTTTATTGACAGGCTTTCAGGGGTGGCTTGGGGCAAAAGTAGTGTCATTCGAACTGCACCCCGTGGTGGTAACATTACACATGTTACTGGCAATAGTGATAGTCTTTATTTTGCTTTATGTTTTTACATGGGCAGGGTATGTGGACAAAGTGCTGACTTTACGCGAGGGGAGTGAAAAAGTGCTGAATGGGATCGGAATCCTGGTGATGGCCTTGTCGTTATTTCAAATCCTCCTGGGGACACAGGTACGCGAGGCAATGGATTTAGTGATTATTAAACTGGGGTATGGCGCCAGGTCGCAGTGGATTGAGCAGTTGGGAGCCAATTTTTATATACATCGTTCTTTTTCGTTGGTGGTTTTTGCGATCAACGTGTTTTGGATCAATAAAGTGATCAAATCCGGGAATAAGGGCACTGTGGCGGGTAAAATAGCCAACGCATGTCTCTGGATCCTGGTAGCTGAGATTTTCACAGGAGTTCTGATGGCTTACTTCGGAGTTCCGCCATATGCTCAGCCGCTTCATCTCACACTAGCGATTTTGTTAATCGGACTGCAATTCATTGTGTGGCTTGTAGTGAATGGGAAGAAGTACTTAAAGTATAGAGGAGTTGCTGTAAAGGCAAACAGCTAATTAAGAATTTTCAATTTCTGTAAGAATGATTTCAGTAGAGGAAAGTGTAAGCGGGGTTGCGAAGATCAGAGAGAGATTAGGAGTTTTATTCGAATTACTAAAGTTCCGGTTGGCGTCATTGATCGCATTTTCCGGAGCTATGGGATATTGCCTGGGGGCAAAAGATGTAAGAGCAGCCGATATGGTGCTTTTTATCCTCGCGTCGATCGGTATTACGGGAGCTGCCAACATCATTAATCAGATTCTGGAAAAAGATCTGGACAAGAAAATGAAAAGGACCGCTTCCAGGCCCCTGCCAAGTGGCCGTATCACAGTCGAGCAGGCAGCAACTTGGGCGGTTATCCTGGGAGTTTCGTCGTTGGCAATATTCGTCACAACGTTTAACCTCGCTACCGGTCTAATTTCACTGCTTTCATTGGTGCTGTATGGCTTCGTTTACACGCCTCTCAAGAAAGTAGGTCCGATAGCCGTATTTGTTGGCGCTTTTCCGGGGGCGTTTCCCCCGATGATCGGGTGGGTTGCGGCGACAAACCATTTCGGACTTGAACCTGGGATTCTGTTTGCGATTCAGTTTTTCTGGCAGTTCCCCCACTTTTGGGCCATTGCCTGGGTATTGGATGAGGATTATAAGCGTGCAGGATTTAAGCTGTTACCCGCAAATGGCTTAAAGGATTCCGACACGACATTGCAGATCATGATCTATACATTGTTTCTGCTGCCAATCGGCTGGTTGCCGTATGAGTTGGGGATGACCGGCATTAGTTCGGCATTCATAGCAACGATTTTCGGTGTGTTGTTTCTTGCACAGACGTTTCACTTGATGCGTACTTGCACAGATAAGACCGCAAAACAGCTGATGTTCGGATCGTTTATCTATCTTCCGATTGTACAGATCGCGTTCCTGTTGGATAAATTGTGATAAAGAAAAAGTGAGAAATGGACAACGTTCAGCAATATAAAGTAGAAAAGGGGCCGCAGGCGACTCTTGCGATGGACCCCAAGAAGTTTATCCTTTGGTTGTTCCTCGTGACGATCATCATGCTTTTTGCTTCGCAAAGCAGCGCATACCTCGTTCGGAGAGCAGAAGGAAACTGGCTTGAATTTGAGATGCCGCGGATATTCTGGTTCAGTAGTGTGGTATTGCTCCTGAGTAGCGGGGCTATGCAGTGGGCCTATTTTGCGGCAAAAAAAGATCAGTTCAAACAATTGAAAATAGCAATTTCTATTACTTTTGTACTTGGCCTGGCATTTCTTTGGATGCAGTTTGAGGGCTGGAGGGAGCTGGTGGCGATGAACGTATATTTTGTTGGAAACCCTTCAGGATCATTCTTTTACGTGTTTACCGGGCTACACGGTTTCCACATCATTACGGGGCTCATCGTTTTGCTTTTTGCATTAGTTGCTGCCTTCAAGTTAAATGTACACGCTAAAAATCTGAGAAGAATTCAAATCTGTGCTACTTATTGGCACTTTTTAGACATACTCTGGTTATATCTTTTTGTTTTTTTATTGACTTTTAATTAATAATTATTTTATCAATGGCTGCAAATGTAACAACACCTGGCGCGGTAGAACCCAAAATGTGGTTGGGGGGTATTGAGCCAATGAAAGCAAGTTACGGGAAACTGATGATGTGGTTCTTCCTCATCTCCGATACCTTTACTTTCTCTGCCCTGCTGGTGGCGTATGGTACAGCCCGGTTTAGTTTCCCTGCATTCTCCGGAAATCACGAAGACTTTACATTCTCCAATATGTATTGGCCGGTACCTGAAAGGGTATATGAGGCGGTTCCCTTCCTGCATGGTGTTTCGCTTCCACTGGTGTTTGTAGGTATTATGACATTCATTTTGATTGCAAGTAGCGTAACTATGGTACTTGCAGTAGAGGCCGGTCACCGCATGGACCGCGCGAATGTTGAAAAATATATGCTTTGGACAATCCTGGGTGGTTTCACTTTCCTTGGTTGCCAGGCTTGGGAATGGTCTCACTTTATCCATGGAACAGACACTGGTTCGGTAATGAAAGTGATCGAAAACGGTACTTGGGTAGAAAAGACTATTTTTGGAGCTAACCTCACAGAGAATCAATACGGCCCTCCGGCGTTTGCGGATTTCTTTTTCTTTATTACAGGCTTCCACGGAACACACGTATTCAGCGGTGTCATCCTAAACATACTGATCTTCTTCCGCTCTGCGACAGGTTTCTACGATAAGAGAGGGAGTTACGAAATGGTTGAAAAAGTAGGTCTTTACTGGCACTTTGTGGATTTGGTTTGGGTGTTTGTATTTACATTCTTCTACCTGGTTTAAATTATCGGACAATATTAAAATTGAAGTAAAATGGCGGAAGTACATCATCACCACGTACACAACCAGGATCCCGAAGCAGGAGCAGAGCAACGCAAAGCGATTTGGAAAACATTCTGGATTCTGTTGTTAATCACGGCAGGGGAATTTGTGATAGCTTTTACCGTGCCTCACGGAACATTAAAAGTGTCAGTATTCATCGTGATGACGATCGTGAAAGCGTTCTACATCGTAGGCGAATTTATGCACTTGAAACATGAAACAAAGTCATTGATCTGGTCGATACTCGTGCCGGTGATATTTGTAGCCTGGTTGATCCTGGCCCTTCTTCTCGAAGGCCATGCAATTTTCGAAGCGATTTTTCACTAAGAAGTACTGATGAAGAAATTTCCCAAAGCCGGGTTACTAATTGTCACATTGGTAATTCCGGCTTTGATTTTTGTGTTATTGAAGCTGTTCGCAACGAACCATTACGACTTGCCTTATTACCTGCCTGCGCGTAATGCGGCCGGAGAAACAGTGGTACAGAACGGTGATACGGTATTCAGCAAAGCTGCGGAGCGTTGCGTAACGCTGAGACCGGTGAAGTTCGACAATGCGCTGACAGTAATCCATCCGTTGCAAGATGATTGTGATGAAGGCTGCCAGAAAGCAGTCGATGAGTTAAAGCGGGTGTTGGCTCTTAAGGAAAGCATTCCGGAACTTGAAATACTGACCATCACCAGTCGGAGCCAGGGAACTTTGAAATTGGAATGGAGGACTTTGAATATGGCTCACGAAACGGTCATCGGCTGTTTGAACGAAGGAAAGCAGGGCATTGCAGCGAATGACCTGATACTAGTGGATGGGTCGGGTTTTGTAAGAGGTTTTTATAAGGCCGGCGATACTGAGGAAACGGACCGCCTGATGGCCGAAATCAAGATCCTCGATTATGAGAAGAAGAATAAAGTGAATTAGAGCGTATGGCGACATTAGCATTAGAGAAGAAACCAAAATACGAACGTATTATTAATATTCTGGCGATAGTTATTCCTGTGGCCGTAGCAATGCTGCTGGGGATACGTCAGAAAATCGAACTGGGTGCCTGGACGAAAGTATTGCCGCATGTCATAGGCGTGATTAATTCGGCGACAGCTGTGTTGCTGCTGCTGGGATTCTACTTCGTAAAGCAAAAGAACTTAAATGGACACAGGCAGGCAATGACTGGCGCGTTCGCGCTGGGAGCTGTTTTCCTGGTTTGTTACATCTTGTATCACATTTCAAATGAGTCGACGCCTTACGGCGGAACGGGCCTTTTAAGGCCTATTTATTACTTTTTGCTGATCACCCACATCCTGCTTTCCATCGGAGTGGTCTGGTTTGTGTTGAGGGCGGTGTATTTTGGTTATACTAATCAGATTGCACGGCACAGGAAGGCGGTAAAATGGGCATTACCCATCTGGTTATATGTCAGTATCACCGGTGTGATCGTTTATCTCATGATTAGTCCCTATTATGTATGAAGAAATTTTTGGCAATATCCGGTTTGATGATCCTGCTCGTGATGAGCAGCGCTGACACCTTTGCACAATGCGCCATGTGCCGCGGCTCCGTGGAAAGCTCCATGGGCAATGGCAGGAACAATGTTGGCGTCGGTTTGAATACTGGTATCATGTTCCTGTTTGTAATGCCTTATCTGCTAGTTGGTATAATTGGTTACCTCTGGTACCGCAACAGTAAAAGGGCGCAGCAGGATCGTGAATTTGTGATGGCACGAGTAAAGCAGGCTTACAATAACTAGCAGGAGCTTTTAAGATAGTGTAGGGCGAAATCAGAAATGGTTTCGCCTTTTTACTTGAAAATAAGTGCCGGTAAGGGCGTAGAAAATGTATCGGCAGGCTTTATTCAAAAATGATTTTCTGATATGCGCCGACTACTGCTATTCTTCCTAATGCTTTGCGACTTTGCTGCCAACGCGCAAAACATTTCCACTGCCAAACCTTGGACTTACTGGTGGTGGATGGGAAGTGCGGTTACGAAAGAGGATATAACAGCCCAGCTCGAAACTTTCAGTAAATCAGGGTTGGGCGGGGTGCATATTATTCCAATCTATGGTGTAAAGGGGTTTGAATCGCGGGCTATTTCGTTTCTCGGATTACAGTGGTTGGATGTAATGCGGCACACAGTGAAAGAAGGAAAGCGCCTTTGCCTGGGAGTGGATATGACCACAGGTACGGGATGGCCATTCGGAGGGCCGAACGTGACGGCTGAAATCGCGGCCCAGAGCATGATGATCGCAAATGGAAAGCTGATTGTTAAACCTACCGGCCAGAAGGTAAAGCGACCGGCTCCGGGCGGAGAAGGTTTTGTACTCGATCCGTTCAATTTGAATGGAATGGCTAAATATCTTATGCGCTTCGATTCGGCATTCTCGAATACGCAATACTTGCCGCGCTCGATGTATAATGATTCATATGAGGCTTATGGTGCCAACTGGACAGCTGACTTCGCGGCACAATTTAAAACCCGACGGGGATATGAACTGGCGGATCGGCTGGGGTTACTGACCGATTCGACAGACTATGCAGATGCAGCTTTGGTTCGGATGGATTATCACCAAACACTCTCGGAACTGTTGCTGGAACGCTATGCTGAGCCCTGGACTAAATGGAGTCGTGATCATGGCTTTCTGACGCGCTATCAGGCGCACGGCTCACCGGGCAATCTTTTGGATTTGTATGAGAAAGCGGATATCCCCGAAACGGAATCGTTCGGCACAAGCCGTTTCAATATTCCGGGTTTGCGGATCGACCCTGATTACTCCATCGACCAGTTTGGCACGCCCAACCCGCTGGCTATGAAATTTGCCTCTTCAGCGGCGAATATCTCCGGCAAGAAACTCGTGAGTTCGGAGACGGGAACGTGGCTAGCCAATCATTTCAAGGTTTCCCTATCGCAAATCAAACCGCAGATCGACGAACTTTTCACGGCGGGAATCAATCATATATTTTATCACGGGACCACCTACTCTCCCGAGAAAGAGGCCTACCCGGGCTGGTTGTTTTACGCGTCGACGAACTTTGGCAAAACTTCCCATTTTGCCGAGCATTTTCCGTTGCTAAACCATTACGTGGAGTGGTGTCAGAAGCTTTTGCAGGATAGCAAACCTGATAACGATGTGCTCGTATACTTCCCGATTCACGATTTGTGGGCTACCCGTACGAAATCAGCCGGGGGCGTCCACTTGCTGGAAGTACATCATGTTGATCGCTGGTTGCTGGATTTGCCATTCGGAAAATTGTCTGAATGGCTTTGGAAGGAAGGCTACGCATTTGACTTTGTTTCGGATTTGCAATTAAAGAAGTTTACAGTCAACGCTGACGGTAGGCTGGCAGGGAATGCTGTTTATAAAACATTGCTGATCCCATCCACAACCTATTTGCCTGAGGAGACTTTGAAGGAACTTCAACGGCTCGCGGCCGCTGGCGCCAGGATTATATTTGAAAAAAGGCTACCCAGCCAGACAACCGGCTATTTTGACCATGCTAATCGTCAAAACGCGTTTACTGAAAGTCTGAGCCGGTTGCAAATGGCAAAAAATGTAAAAGTTTCCACGGAACTTCATACGGACCTGGCGGTGAATGGTGTCGTTCGTGAAGAGCTCTCGCAAAAAGGGTTGACATTCATCCGTAAGCGGAACGCCAGAGGAATGGTACTGTATTTTGTTGCAAACCTGGGAAATACATTTGAAGAAGGCTGGGTAAAAATGGGGAAGGGCGAACTGGTTTCCTTAGATAGGCCGCTGCATAGAGAATCCCTTATGCATGCCCGGGAGGCAAACGGAGCATACGAAGTTTTTCTGAGGCTGCCGCCTGGGGAATCTTGCTTTTTACAGACTTCCGGTGATGGAGCGGAGCTGCCTTTTGCAGAAGACAGGAAAAGGCGGTTTGACATCAAAGGTGATTGGCAACTTTCGTTTGTAGAGGGTAAACCGTCTTTGCCTGCGCCTGCGAAATTGACCGATTTGAAATCGTGGACGACGCTGTCCGATTCCGCAGCCTATTTCTCGGGCAAGGCGCGATACCGCGTTACGTTTGACGTGCCGACCGCGGTTCGCAGAGGAGAACGCGCTATCCTGGATTTGGGCGATGTGCGCGAAGTGGCAAGCGTTAAATTGAACGGCAAAGATTTGGGCACAGCCTGGCATATTCCATTTCAGCTTTACGCAGGCCACGCATTGAAAGCAAAAGGTAATGTCCTGGAAATCGAAGTTACCAATCTTTCGGCCAATTACATGCGGCTACGCGACCAGCAGCAACCCGACTGGAAGAAATTTTACGACATTAATATCGTAGACATAACCTATAAAAAATTCGATGCGAGCCGTTGGACACCGATGCCTTCCGGATTACTGGGGCCGGTGAAGCTGATTTACTAACGCATTATTCCCACAAAGGATAGTGTTCGAGCTGGATCTGCCGACCGAAAAATATATTGGTGGATTGCTCAAACGATAAGGTATAATCCGAAACATAGAATTGACGCCTGCCTTCGCCCTTTTCATTAATGAGGTAATGCTGTTCCAACCAGGCTTTCAGCGAACGCGCGACGATTTCCGAGGTGTCGAGCGTTTCAATGGCGTCACCATAGAATTTGCGGATCTGGGTTTTAATCAATGGATAATGTGTGCAGCCCAGTATCAATGCTTCAATGCCATTCAGCGAAGGGTCGGACAAATAGTTGGCAATCACGCTTTCACTGATGTTATTGTCAAAGAAACCTTCTTCAATCATTGGCGCCAGCAGCGGCGTGGCAAGGGACTTTAAATGAATGTTCCGGTCGAGCGCATCCACCTTCTTCTTATATACATTCGAAAGAACCGTCGCCTTGGTGCCGATCAGGCCGATCGTTTTTCCTTCGTAATGCTCTTTTACATAATCTACCACCGGATCGATCACATTGAGGACTTTCGCCTTGCTTCCCACGTACTCCCGCACGAGCTCATACGCAGCCGCCGATGCAGAGTTGCACGCGATCAGAATAAGCTTACAGTTCTGCTGCAACAGCATATTGCAGATTTTGATTGAATAAGCCTGAATAGCAGCGGTGGATTTGTCGCCATATGGTAAATGCGCCGTGTCGCCGAAATAAATGGTGTTTTCCTGAGGAAGAAGCTTAGTTACAGCACTAGCGACGGTCATACCGCCGATTCCGCTGTCAAAAATTCCGATAGGCGCAGAGGAGTCGAGCATTGGGGAGGAAGTCCTTTTAATGGTCAAAGAATGATATTCGCATCAAAGCTAAAAAAATATCAAAAAACTTTGGGGCTACGTGCAACCTCTGCGTGAGGATTGCGCATCTTGCTGTCGAAACCACCAGTTAGAATGGGTCGAATTTTAGCACTATTTAGCCAGGAAGCGCAGCTGATTAAAGCCCTTAGGAACGAGGATCCGAAGGCGCAACGGCAGCTTTATGACAAATACAGCAATCGGATGCTGGCTTTGTGCTTCCGTTACGTATGTGATGAAATGGCTGCAGAAGATGTGATGGTGGAAGGTTTTTTGAAAGTGTTTGAAAAAATAGGTCAGTTCAATAGCGAAGGAAGTTTTGAGGGATGGGTGAGGAGAATAATGGTGAATGAAGCACTGGGCTATCTTAGAAAACAAAAGCGGATATTGGAAGACAATCTGTCCGATGAGGCTAACAGTATCCCCGATTACACGCACGCCGATCAGCATCTTGAAACCCAGGAGTTGATGAATCTGATCGAGACATTGCCGGTTGGTTACCGGACAGTTTTTAACCTGTATGCGATCGAAGGTTACGCACACATTGAAATCGCCCAAATGCTGGGTATTACTGAAAGCACATCGAAATCACAATTACATCGTGCCAGGGCCTTACTGCAGAAAATGGTTGGAGAATGGCAGAATGATTATAAAAAAAAAGCAGACTATGAAAAAGCATCCTGTTGATGATCTTTTCAAGCGGAAACTGGAAGGGCTGGAAAGGGCGCCCTCCGCAGACGCGTGGCTTAAAATTCAGGAGAGGCAGCCCACACGACGCCGTTCGGCTGTGTGGGGTTGGTATGCTGCTGCCGGTGTAGCGGCGGCGGCAATGGGAGGATACCTGGTTTGGCAAAATCAACAGGTTACCGCACCCGGCTCAATCAATGTACACCAAACGGTGGCAACAGCAAAGCCGGCGCAGACTGATTCGGTTATTTCACCCGTAGTAAAAGTAGATAAGCCGGTTGAACGGATTGCCGCAGTTGAAGAGGGTGGCAATGCATTGAAGCAGAAGAAAAAAGATTTGAAGCTGATTGCGAAGCTACCCGAAGTGAAAAAGGCGCCGGTTACCGAGCCGAAGCCTGTTTGGAATGTCCCGGTTGTCGCGATCGTTGAAAAAACACCCGTTCCGGTGAATGCTATTCAACCAGAACCTGAAAATATTCCTGTTGTGCAGGATATGAAGACTTTACCTGATGAGCCAGCTGTTAGTCAGGTGAACAAGCCGGAAGCGGAACCGACAAGAACGATTGTCGTGGCTGTGGAGACCGGTCCCAATGAAGCGGATAACAAACCACGCAGCTCCCGGTTTTCGCGGGTTTTCCGCCAGCTCAAAAATGCAAGAGCAGGTGAGAAAGTCGATTGGGATGAAGTGGGTTTTAATCCAAAAAACCTTGTAGCGCGTGTAGACGACCGCCTGCGTGGCAAGGATGAAAAAAGTTTAGAAAAAGATCACCCTAAGGAAAAGACAAAACTGTAATCTATTGTGCCATGAAAAGTAAAATATATGCAATGGCGATGCTGGCACTGCTGGTGGCCATCGGCGCACACGCGGGCTCATTCAAATCCAATGATGAGTTTGCGGATAAAGACTCGATCATCGTGACATTCGGGGATAAAACGAGGCTTATTATTTATGGAGAGAACCGAACGGAGCTGGAAAAGATCATGAAGTACGACCTTAATGCACTTTTGAAAGACCTTAAAGTAAGATTGGACAGTACACAGGCCGATACCACGTTTTTGCGGGAAGAATTTAACGGAAACAAATACCTGAAGAATCCCGACCAGGCAGCTGAAAAGGATTACGTCCGTATCGGGCTTCGTGGCATCCACATCAAGGACGGAGATACGAGGGTTTCAATAGATGGAAAAGGCGTCGAAGTGAAGGAAGACGAGGAGGTGGTAGCTTCGGATTCAACCTACCGGCGCATAGGCAAGCGCTTTCACAGGAAGTCCTCCTGGGGCGGATCGAGCCCGCGGAAAGGATTCAACGTAGCATTCGGGTTGAATACTTACGGAACTAATGAAACGACACCCGGTTTCAATAAGACAGACTATGACCTCAAACCATTCGGTTCGCGCTTTGTCAGTCTGGGTTATGTCGCCAGCGCGAATGTGATCCGCGGGGAGGGGACCAAGCTGCACCTGGATTTCGGGATCGATTTTTCCTGGTACAACATGATGTACGACGGAAATAATACAATAGCAAAAACGGATGATGGCGTGGAGTTTAAGGACGTGGAGAACGACCAGGGTCAAAAAGTGGAGGTCAGGAAATCGAAGCTAGTCGTGCCATACGTGAATTTATCGATCATGCCGACATTGAGCTTTTCAAGGTCGTTCATATCTTACATCAGTGCGGGCGTTTATGGCGGTTATCGTCTGGGCAGCTACACGAAGGTCCGGAAGGTGGGAACAAAGGACGTCGACCATGATAGAAAGAATTTTTATATCGAAGACCTGCGCTACGGTTTGGCGGCTGAAATAGGCATACGTAACTTCCCTGACTTCTTTGTGAACTATGATCTGAACAATCTTTACGAAGCGAATCGTGGACCTTCTGTGCGGATGCTGAGTTTTGGTGTGAGATTGTTTTAATCCCGGAAAAGTGCCCATACGGCCTGGAATCGTCGATTTTGATTCCGGGTCGTATTTTTTTTCAAATTTTTTCAAAAAGAATTTGAGAATTTAAGAAATGGGTATAATTTTGCGACTCCAAAAAGTGAAACAAACGGTTTTCACGCTTGTGTTGAAATGTTGTCTGGGGGTGTACCAGAGTGGCCAAATGGGGCAGACTGTAAATCTGCTGGTGTATGCCTACGGTGGTTCGAATCCATCCGCCCCCACAGTTGAAACCTTGAAAAAGTCCTGTAATACCAGTTCAGGAAATAGGTCAAAACAAATGCGGAAGTAGCTCAGCTGGTAGAGCGATAGCCTTCCAAGCTATAGGTCGCGAGTTCGAACCTCGTCTTCCGCTCCATTAGAAGCATCATCGAAGCGATTAGCGAAAACATTCACTTGATACTTTTTCGCTAATCGCTTTTTGGTTCTAGTAAACTTTTGCTTTTGTAGCTCAGGGGTAGAGCACTTCCTTGGTAAGGAAGAGGTCAGGGGTTCAAATCCCCTCAAAAGCTCGAAAAATTTTTGAGCAGTTTGTTCACAGTGAAGCTCAGGAAGCAGGTTTTTTGCCTGTATTGATTTTGATCCTAATCTGGTTACGTTTGCGGTGTTTGATTGCAGGAGGCTGATAGGGGTCAATCATTAGTGTATAATAAATTCGTAATAACTTTAAATTTTAAGCGTACTTAAGTCATGGCAAAAGAGACGTTTGACCGCTCGAAACCCCACGTAAATATTGGTACTATCGGGCACGTTGACCACGGTAAAACTACCCTTACTGCTGCTATCACAACTGTGTTGGCGAAAAAGGGTCTAGCAGTACTACGTGATTTCTCATCAATTGATAATGCTCCTGAAGAGAAGGAACGTGGTATCACAATTAATACATCACACGTAGAGTACGCGACAGCAAACCGTCACTATGCACACGTTGACTGTCCAGGTCACGCGGATTATGTGAAGAACATGGTTACTGGTGCTGCTCAGATGGACGGAGCTATCATTGTAGTTGCTGCAACTGATGGTCCTATGCCACAAACTCGTGAGCACATCCTTTTGGCTCGTCAGGTGGGTGTTCCTCAACTTGTAGTATTCATGAACAAAGTGGATATGGTTGATGATCCGGAACTTCTTGAACTTGTTGAAATGGAAATCCGCGAGCTTTTGAGCTTCTACGATTACGATGGAGACAACATTCCAGTTATCCAAGGTTCTGCTTTGGGTGGATTGAATGGCGAAGAAAAATGGGTTAAGACAATCGAAGAATTGATGGATGCTGTTGATAGCTACATTCCAATTCCTCCACGTATGACTGATCTTCCTTTCTTGATGCCTGTTGAAGACGTATTCTCGATCACTGGTCGTGGTACTGTTGCAACTGGTCGTATCGAAAGAGGTGTGATCAACTCTGGTGATCCTGTTGATATCCTTGGTATGGGCGCAGAAGGTCTTAAATCAACCGTAACTGGTGTTGAGATGTTCCGTAAAATCCTTGACCGTGGTGAAGCCGGTGACAACGTAGGTCTTCTTCTTCGTGGTATCAACAAAGAAGATATCCGTCGCGGAATGGTAATTTGCAAGCCAGGTTCAGTAAAACCTCACGCTGCATTCAAAGGTGAAGTTTACGTTCTTTCGAAAGAAGAAGGTGGTCGTCACACACCATTCTTTAACAAATACCGCCCTCAATTTTACTTCCGTACCACGGACGTAACTGGCGAAATTACCCTTCCAGCAGGTGTTGAAATGGTAATGCCAGGTGATAATATCACAATTGATGTGAAATTGATCAACAAGATCGCTATGGAAAAAGGTCTTCGTTTCGCGATTCGTGAAGGTGGACGTACCGTAGGTGCTGGTCAGGTAACTGAAATTGTTGACTAATCAGAATTTCAATATTAAAACAAGTGCATTTCTTTTGAAATGCACTTGTTTTTTGTAAATAAATCGTATCTTTGCAGCCCCGAAAGGGTATTGCACGATAAACGGGTGTAGTTCAAGGGTAGAATAGCGGTCTCCAAAACCGTTGATGGGAGTTCGAATCTCTCCACCCGTGCTTAAAAGAAAAGGAAAAATGGAAAGATTTACTTCATTTTTGAAAGCGTCCTGGGAGGAAATCACCCAGCATGTAACATGGCCGCCTTTCAGCGAACTTCAGGCTAATACTACATTGGTACTGGTTGGGTCGCTCATTTTTGCCTTTGTAGTAGGTGTAATGGATTTCGTCTTCGAAAACGCACTGAAACTGTTTTATCAGTCCTTCTAAGGCTATCTTTATTGTAGAGGCAATCCCCTGAATGGTATGAGTAGTCTAAATTGGTTTGTATTAAGAGCAGTGTCCGGACAGGAGAAGAAGATCAAGTCCTACATTGAAAATGAAATAACACGTCAGAAGCTGAACGAGTTTGTGCCGCAGATCCTGATCCCTTCGGAGAAGATTTATGAAATGCGTAACGGGAAGAAACGTGTTAGGGAAAAGAACTTTTTTCCCGGATATATAATCATTTCGGCTGACCTCTCCAAAGGTGAGGTTTTACACATTATTACCAGCATTCCCGGTGTAATTGGTTTCCTCGGTAACGCCGAAGGGAATTCTAAGGTGCCTGTCCCTCTTCGTCAATCCGAGATCAACAGGATTTTGGGTAAAGTGGATGAAGCAGAGCAGCACGAAGAAGCACCAAGCATGTCTTTCATCAAGGGAGAAACTGTAAAGGTGGTAGATGGTCCGTTCAGCGGATTCATTGGTCTGGTGGAAGAAGTATTCGATGAGAAGAAAAAACTCAATGTAGTTGTAAAAATATTCGGGCGTAATACACCCGTGGAACTCAGTTACGCACAAGTAGAAAAGGATAGTTGAGCGAATAACGGGCAGGGTAAGCTTCCACTTGCATGTGAGCCGTTAAGCGATTGATGAACCGACAAATTCCAAAACAATGGCAAAAGAAATAGGTGGATACGTCAAACTACAGGTAAAAGGTGGCCAAGCCAATCCTTCACCTCCGATTGGTCCTGCATTAGGATCGAAGGGTTTGAATATCATGGAGTTTTGCAAGCAATTCAATGGCCGTACCCAGGATAAAATGGGTGTGGTATTGCCGGTAGTTATTACATACTATAAGGATAAGTCTTTTGACTTTGTCATTAAGACCCCCCCGGCCGCGATTCTGCTTCTGGAAGCATCAAAAGTAAAGACCGGTTCGGCTCAGCCAAACCGTTTGAAAGTAGGTTCGGTATCATGGGATCAGGTTCGTACGATCGCTGAGACAAAAATGCCGGATTTGAACTGCTTTACGATTGACTCTGCTATGAAAATGATTGCGGGAACGGCTCGTAGTATGGGTATTACCGTAGCAGGCAAAGCCCCGTGGGAAGAAAACAACTGAGCGTAGATTAATCATTACGCCAAAGAAACAAAGAACATGGGAAAATTGACCAAAAAGCAAAAAGAAGCGCTTTCGAAATTCGACGCAAATCAAGTTTACTCTCTGGAGGCAGCTGCGGACGTTCTCAAAACGATTTCTTATACCAAGTTTGATGCTTCCGTAGATATCGACGTTCGTCTGGGCGTTGATCCTCGCAAAGCTGATCAAATGGTGCGTGGCGTGGTAACATTGCCGCACGGAACCGGAAAAGAAGTTCGTGTATTGGTTTTATGTACTCCCGATAAGGAGGCAGAAGCGAAAGAAGCAGGAGCAGATTATGTTGGTCTTGACGAGTATATCACTAAGATAGAGCAAGGCTGGACAGATATCGACGTAATTATCACGATGCCAAGTGTAATGGCAAAAGTGGGTAGGCTTGGTAAGGTTTTGGGACCTCGCGGTCTGATGCCAAACCCTAAGTCGGGAACCGTAACTCCGGATGTAGCGAAAGCTGTAAAAGAAGTTAAAGCAGGTAAGATCGATTTCAAAGTTGATAAGACAGGGATCATCCATACCAGCGTAGGTAAAGTTTCTTTCGGAACTGACCAGCTTGCACAGAACGCTCAGGAAGTTATCAATACCTTGGTCCGCCTGAAACCATCTTCGGCAAAAGGTACTTACGTGAAAAGCATTCACTTGTCAAGCACGATGAGCCCGGGTGTTGTTATTGATAAAAACACGATTCCAGGATTATAATATGACTAGGGAAGAGAAAGCAGTAATTATAGACGAGTTAAGTCAAAAATTCGCTAGCACTCCATACTTCTATATTACCAGCGCAAGCGGCATGTCCGTAGGTGAAGTAAATGCCCTTAGAGGCCTTTGCTTCGAGCGTGGTATCGAGTATCGTGTTGTGAAGAATACATTGATTAAAAAAGCGCTTGAAACTTTAGATACGGACTATTCTTCTTTCGACGAAGTGTTGAAAGGATTTTCCGGAGTAATGTTTCACCCGGAGTCAGGTAAAGTACCTGCACAATTGATTAAGGAATTCAAAAAGAAAACAGGTAGTGACAAGCTCAAATTTAAAGGAGCTTCTGTTGATACGGCCGTTTTTGTTGGAGAAAGCCAACTGGATGTTCTGATTTCTCTGAAATCGAAACAAGAACTGATCGGTGAAGTAATCGGATTGTTGCAATCACCTGCCAAAAATGTTATCGGCGCTCTTACAAGCGGCGGACAGAATCTGGCTGGTATCCTCAAAACTTTATCTGAGAAAGAAGACTAATTAAATAGCCAGGTTTAGCTCTCCGGGTTGATAATAAATAGAGCTTTTTTAAATCATCTTATTGTATAATCAAAAAAATCTAAATAAAAATGGCAGATTTGAAAGCTTTCGCAGAACAGCTTGTTAACCTAACGGTTAAAGAAGTGAACGAATTGGCTACAATTCTTAAAGACGAGTACGGTATTGAGCCTGCAGCTGCTGGTGCGGTAGTGGTAGCAGGTCCTGCTGCTGGTGGTGGTGCTGATGCTCCTGCGGTTGAAGAAAAAACATCTTTCGATGTAATCTTGAAATCAGCTGGCGCAGGTAAACTTGCAGTTGTGAAGCTGGTTAAAGATCTTACTGGTCTTGGCCTGAAAGAAGCGAAAGAACTGGTTGACGGCGCTCCAAAACCTGTAAAAGAAGGTGTTGCGAAAGACGAAGCAGAAGCTTTGAAAAAGCAACTTGAAGAAGCAGGTGCAGAGGTTGAAGTGAAGTAATTTGCTCAACAGCACAGCGAAATAAATTCTAAGGAATAGGCCTGGCAACCGTCAGGTCTTTTCCTATTTTGCGTAAATGCCAAACGAAAAGTATTTTTCTGACGTTTGGAATAGAGGTAGTTGTCAAGACGTCCCGGTACTGCCAATCCCTTCCGATTAATTTGCCCGAAACACTTCTTTACTCGTAGGAAAGAAGAACAGGGGTGATAATCTTTCTTCTACGAGGCATAGATTAGGTTTAAAACTGCTAACCCAAATCACACATAGCCTTGGCTACAATTAATTCAAAAACACCTAGAAAGAACTTCTCGAGGATTAATCAAATTATCGATTATCCGGATCTTTTAGGAATCCAGGTACAATCGTTCCGTGATTTCTTTAGTCTGGATACATCGGTAGAAGATCGTTCCGGAGAAGGATTGTACAAAGTTTTCGCTGAAAACTTCCCGATTGCGGATTCACGTGAAAATTTTGTCCTTGAATTCATCGACTATCTGCTCGAACCGCCAAAGTATTCGGTAGATGAATCTATCGATCGTGGTCTGACTTACGCAGTACCACTGAAGGCCAAGCTGCGTTTGATCTGTAATGATGCAGATCATGAAGAATTTGAAACCATTGAGCAGGAAGTATTCCTGGGGAACATCCCCTATATGACCGAGAGGGGGTCATTTGTAATCAATGGTGCTGAGCGCGTAATTGTTTCTCAGCTTCACCGTTCACCAGGTGTGTTCTTCTCTATGAGCAAGCACACCAACGGATCCAAATTATATTCGGCCAGGATCATTCCATTCAAAGGTTCCTGGATCGAGTTCTCGACAGACGTGAATAACGTGATGTACGCGTACATCGACCGTAAAAAGAAATTCCCGGTAACTACCCTGTTGAGAGCGATTGGTTTTGGTTCTGATAAGGATATTCTTGACTTGTTCGGACTATCTGAGGAAATCAGCGCAACACCAACCAACCTGAAAAAGGCAGTAGGACGTCGTCTGGCTGCGCGGGTACTTCGTACATGGACAGAGGACTTTGTGGACGAAGACACCGGTGAGGTAGTTTCTATCCAGCGTAACGAAGTTTTGCTGGAACGTGACTCGTCAATCTCTGCGGATGATATTGATGTGATCCTGGATTCAGGACAGAAGTCGATCATCCTTCATAAAGAAGATATGAACGTAGCGGATTATAATATCATTTATAATACGCTTCAAAAAGATAGCTCAAACTCTGATAAGGAAGCTGTTGAGCAGATTTACCGCCAGTTGCGTAACGCAGAGGCGCCGGATGAGCAAACTGCACGTGATGTGATCCAGAGCTTGTTCTTCTCTGATAAACGTTATGACCTGGGTGATGTTGGCCGTTACCGTATCAACAAGAAATTGGGATCGGATACCAGCCTCGACGTTCGCGTCCTGACAACGGGCGACATCGTTTCCATCGTGAAATACCTGATCGGTCTGATCAATGCGAAAGCGGTGGTCGATGATATCGACCACTTGTCAAACCGTCGTGTACGTACGGTTGGCGAGCAGCTTTATGCTCAGTTCGGCGTAGGTCTTGCCCGTATGGCGCGTACGATTAAGGAGCGTATGAACGTACGTGACAACGAAGACTTCAAGCCAGTTGACCTGATCAATGCAAGAACGTTGTCGTCAGTAATCAACTCGTTCTTCGGTACCAACCAGCTTTCTCAGTTCATGGACCAAACGAACCCATTGGCCGAGATTACGCACAAGCGTCGTATGTCGGCATTGGGACCAGGTGGTCTTTCCCGTGAAAGAGCAGGTTTCGAGGTTCGTGACGTTCACTACACGCACTATGGTCGTCTTTGTACCATTGAAACACCTGAAGGTCCGAACATCGGTTTGATCTCGTCACTTTGCGTATTCGCGAAAGTGAACGGTATGGGCTTCATCGAAACACCCTACCGTGTGATCGATAGCGCAGGTAAGCTGACCAACGAGCTGATCTACATGACGGCGGAAGAAGAAGATTCCAAATACATCGCACAAGCGAATGCTTCTGTTGATAAGGAAGGAAACTTTACCGTTGAAAAAATCAAAACGCGTTTCGAAGGTGACTTCCCGATGGTGGATCCTTCGCAGGCGTCATATATGGACGTTGCTGCGAACCAGATCGTATCGGTAGCGGCTTCGCTGATTCCGTTCCTTGAACATGATGATGCGAACCGTGCCTTGATGGGATCTAACATGCAGCGCCAGGGTGTGCCTTTGTTGCGTCCACAGGCTCCTATCGTAGGAACTGGTCTGGAACGCCGCGTGGCAATGGACTCCCGTGCATTGGTAGTTGCAGAAGGTGACGGCGAAATCGAATTCGTGGATGCGAAGAAGATCGTTGTGAAATACGACCGTACCGATGAAGATCGCCTCGTGAGCTTTATTGACGACAGCGTTTCTTACGACCTCGTTAAGTTCCGTCGTACCAACCAGGATACCTGCCTTAACCTTCAACCAATGGTTCTGAAAGGCCAGAAGGTGAAGAAAGGTGAGCCACTTTGCCAGGGTTATGGTACAGAAGGTGGTGAATTGGCATTGGGCCGTAACCTTTTGGTTGCATTCATGCCTTGGCAGGGATACAACTTCGAGGATGCGATCGTAATCTCTGAGAAAGTAGTACGCGACGATATCTTTACTTCGATTCACATCGAAGAATTTGAACTCGAAGTGCGTGATACCAAACGCGGAGAAGAAGAATTGACCGCTGAGATCCCGAACGTAAGCGAGGAAACTGTTAAGAACCTCGACGAAAACGGTATCGTACAAGTAGGTACAGAAGTAAAAGAAGGTGATATCCTGATCGGTAAGATCACTCCAAAAGGAGAATCTGATCCTACTCCGGAAGAAAAACTGCTTCGTGCGATCTTCGGTGATAAAGCTGGTGATGTGAAGGATGCTTCCAAAAAAGCACCGCCATCGATGAAAGGTGTGGTAATCGATACCAAACTGTTCTCCCGCCCGACCAAAGAAGAGCGTGCAAAACACAAAGACGAGCTTCGTCTGTTGATGAAAAAATACAGCCGTGACCTGACTGCATTGCGCGGTCGTGTGATCGACAAGCTGGTAACATTGACCGACGGCAAAACCAGCTCAGGCGTGAAGCACAAATTCGGTGACGAACTGATCAGCAAAGGAATGAAGTTCAACGTGAGAAACATCTCCGAGAACCTGTTCCCTGCCAACAACCCGTACCGTGACGAAAGCCAGTATGCAGTTCCCGAAGAGGTTAACCTCATTGGAGATGTTCTGACAGACTCATGGAGCGAGGACAGCGACGTAAACCGTCAGGTTTCATTGGTGTTGAAAAACTACCTGAATGCCCGCAGCGAAGTAATGGGCCGCTTCAAACGCGATCGTTTCGCATTGGAAGTAGGTGATGAACTGCCTGCTGGTATCGTGAAACTGGCGAAAGTATATATCGCCAAGAAACGTAAACTGAAAGTAGGGGATAAAATGGCGGGTCGCCACGGTAACAAAGGGGTTGTAGCCCGTATCGTTCGTGACGAAGATATGCCATTCCTGGAAGACGGAACGCCGGTTAACATCGTGTTGAACCCACTTGGGGTACCTTCCCGTATGAACATCGGTCAGATTTACGAAACTATCCTAGCATGGGCTGGTCTGAAACTAGGCCGCCGTTACGCAACACCGATCTTTGACGGTGCTACGGAAGCGGAAGTTGCTGCCGAGTTGAAAGAAGCAGGTCTGCCGGATTGGGGACGTACTTATCTGTACAATGGTTTGACTGGTGAGCAGTTCGACCAGCCGGTAACAGTCGGTCTGATGTACATGATGAAACTGGGCCACTTGGTTGACGATAAAATGCACGCGCGTTCTATCGGGCCATACTCGCTTATTACACAGCAACCGCTGGGTGGTAAAGCGCAGTTCGGTGGACAGCGTTTCGGTGAGATGGAAGTGTGGGCGCTTGAAGCGTTCGGTGCATCGCACATTCTTCAGGAGATCCTTACTGTGAAATCCGATGATGTGGTGGGCCGTGCCAAAGCGTATGAAGCGATCGTGAAAGGTGAAAACCTTCCGAAACCAAATATCCCAGAGTCATTCAACGTACTCGTTCACGAACTTCGTGGACTAGCATTGGAGATTACACTGGACTAATTTTTAGTCGTAAGCGGCGCATTGTAAAATGCGCCGCTTAGAAATGCAATCATTTAGTTTCGACTAACAGACAAACGACTCTTTATTATGTCTTTCAAAAAGAATAAAAAATTAAACAGCGACTTTTCCAGAATGACGATCAGTCTGGCGTCACCGGAGTCTATCCTAGAAAGCTCCTTCGGTGAAGTAACCCAGCCTGAAACCATCAACTACCGGACCTACAAGCCGGAGATGGGTGGTCTGTTCTGCGAGCGCATTTTCGGTCCTGTAAAAGACTGGGAATGTCACTGCGGGAAATACAAGCGCATCCGTTATAAAGGAATTATCTGCGACCGTTGCGGTGTAGAGGTAACCGAGAAAAAGGTTCGCCGCGAGCGCATGGGGCACATTGAATTGGTGGTTCCTGTTGCACATATCTGGTACTTCCGCAGCTTGCCGAACAAAATCGGTTACCTGCTGGGTCTTTCTACCAAGAAACTCGATCAGATCATTTATTACGAACGGTACGCGGTTGTTCAGCCAGGTATCAAAGAAGAGGATGGCGTTAGCTATCTCGACTTCCTGACAGAAGATGAATACCTCGATATCATCGATAAACTCCCACGCGAGAACCAGTTGCTACCTGACACGGATCCCAATAAATTCATCGCGAAAATGGGTGCCGATGCATTGGAAATGCTGTTGAGCCGTATTAAGCTCGACGAACTTTCTTATGAGCTCCGTCACCAGGCTGCTACCGACACTTCTCAGCAACGTAAAGCGGAAGCTTTGAAACGTCTGAAAGTGGTAGAAGCATTCCGTGATGCGAATACCCGTATCGAAAACCGCCCTGAATGGATGGTGATCAAAATGGTACCGGTTATTCCACCAGAATTGCGTCCGCTTGTACCTCTGGATGGTGGTCGTTTTGCGACTTCGGATTTGAACGACCTTTACCGTCGTGTAATTATCCGTAACAACCGTCTGAAACGTCTGATCGAAATCAAGGCACCTGAGGTGATCTTGCGTAACGAAAAACGGATGTTGCAGGAAGCGGTTGACTCGCTTTTCGATAACAGCCGTAAAGTGAATGCGGTACGTTCAGAAGGTAACCGTGCATTGAAATCACTTTCAGATATGCTGAAAGGAAAGCAAGGCCGTTTCCGTCAAAACTTGTTGGGTAAGCGTGTCGACTATTCTGGTCGTTCGGTTATCGTGGTAGGTCCTGAGCTGAAACTGCACGAATGCGGTTTGCCAAAAGATATGGCGGCAGAGCTATTCAAGCCGTTCATTATCCGTAAGCTGATCGAGCGCGGAATCGTTAAAACTGTAAAATCAGCGAAGAAGATCGTAGACCGCAAGGATCCTGTGATCTGGGATATTCTCGAAAACGTATTGAAAGGTCACCCGGTATTGCTTAACCGTGCTCCGACACTTCACCGTTTGGGTATCCAGGCATTCCAGCCTAAACTGATCGAAGGTAAGGCGATCCAGCTTCACCCATTGGTTTGTACGGCATTCAACGCCGACTTTGACGGTGACCAGATGGCGGTACACGTACCACTGGGTCAGGAAGCCGTTTTGGAAGCTTCCATGTTGATGCTTTCTTCACATAACATCCTTAACCCTGCCAACGGTGCGCCGATCACGGTACCATCTCAGGACATGGTTTTAGGTCTGTATTATGTAACAAAAGGTCGCGTAAGCACCCCTGAATATCCGATTATCGGCGAAGGCAAGATCTTCTACGGTCCTGATGAGGTTATCATCGCGATCAACGAAGGCAAGCTTTCGAAACATGCCAATATCAAATGCCGTCTGCGAGTACGTAACGACGACGCGACATTTGAAACCAAATTGGTAGATACAGTAGCCGGACGTATCCTGTTTAACCAGGCTGTTCCCGAGGAAGTTGGTTATATCAACGAATTGTTGACCAAGAAAAAACTTCAGCAGATTATCGGTTTGGTATTCAAGCAGGCTGGTGTGGCGCGTACTGCGCAATTCCTTGATGAAATCAAAGAACTTGGTTTCCAGATGGCCTTCAGAGGCGGTTTGTCGATGGGATTGAACGACGTAATGGTTCCAAGTGAAAAAGAAAAACTCATTGAGCAAGCGAAAGCGGACGTAGAAAACGTCTGGAACAACTATCTGATGGGTTTGATCACGGAGAACGAGCGTTACAACCAGGTGATCGATATTTGGACGCGCGTTAACTCACGCATTACAGAGACATTGATGAAGCAACTGGAAACAGACCAGGGCGGATTCAACTCTATTTATATGATGATGCACTCCGGAGCACGCGGTTCCCGCGAGCAGATCCGTCAGCTGGGTGGAATGAGGGGTCTTATGGCCAAACCTCAGAAAAACATCGCTGGTGGTGCGGGTGAAATCATCGAGAACCCGATCCTTTCCAACTTTAAGGAAGGTCTCGACGTTCTGGAATACTTTATCTCTACCCACGGTGCGCGTAAAGGTTTGGCCGATACAGCGTTGAAAACTGCGGATGCGGGTTACCTGACCCGTCGTTTGCACGACGTTGCACAAGACGTGGTAGTAGTGGAAGAAGACTGCGGCTCGCTCCGTGGTATCGCGATCTCAGCATTGAAAGACAATGAGGATATCGTAGAACCATTGTCAGAGCGTATTCTTGGGCGCGTAAGTGTTCATGATGTATTTGATCCTTTGTCGAACGAAATGATCCTTGCATCAGGCCAGGAAATCACCGAGGAAATTGCTGCTTACATTGATGAAACCAGCATTGAAACCGTTGAAATCCGTTCGGTACTGACTTGCGAAACCCGTGACGGTGTTTGCGCGAAATGCTATGGCCGCAGCTTGGCTTCGGCGTATATGGTAAATATCGGTGAGGCTGTGGGTGTAATTGCATCGCAGTCAATCGGTGAGCCGGGTACGCAGTTGACACTTCGTACGTTCCACGTCGGTGGTACCGCATCCAACATCTCTGTTGAAGCGAATATCAAAGCTAAATTCGACGGGGTGATTGGTTTTGAAGATCTTCGTCTGGTACAGTCTGTTAATTCAGAGGGTGACGAGGTAACCGTAGTAATGGGCCGCTCAGGAGAAGTTAAGATTACAAATCCTGAAACGGGGCAACTGCTGATCTCGAACAACGTACCTTATGGTGCACACCTTTTGGTAAAAGATGGCGACAAGGTTTTCAAAGGACAAGAACTTTGTACATGGGATCCATATCACGCAGTAATCCTTTCGGAATTCACGGGAGTAGTTTCTTTCGATGCAATTGAAGAAGGTATTACATTCCGTGAAGAGTTTGATGAGCAAACAGGCTTCCAGGAGTCGGTGATCATTGAAACACGTGATAAAACCAAAAACCCGGCTATTGTGGTAAAAGGTAAGTCAACGCTGTTGAAAGATCAGACAGAAAAAGGTTATAACCTTCCAGTAGGTGCCCGTTTGGTTGTAAAAGCGGGAACGAACATCAAAGCTGGTCAGCCGCTGGCGAAAATCCCTCGTGTGGTGGGTAAAACCCGCGATATCACGGGAGGTCTGCCACGTGTGACCGAATTGTTCGAAGCACGTAACCCGTCTAACCCTGCAACGGTTTCTGAAATTGACGGTGTGGTATCTTACGGTGGCGTTAAACGCGGTAACCGTGAAATCCATATCGAATCGAAAGACGGAACACAGCGTCGTTATATGGTGGCGCTTTCGAAACACATCCTCGTTCAGGACGGTGACTTCGTAAGAGCCGGTGACCCGCTTTCGGATGGTGCGATCACACCTGCGGATATCCTTTCGATCAAAGGACCGACCGCTGTTCAGGAATACCTGGTGAACGAAATTCAGGAAGTATACCGTCTGCAAGGTGTGAAGATCAACGATAAGCACATCGAATGTATCGTACGCCAGATGATGCAGAAAGTAGAGATCCTGGATGCAGGTGATACCAACTTCCTCGAAATGCAGGCTGTTGACCGTGTCGTATTCCGCGAAGAAAACGACAAGATCCTCGATATGAAAGTGGTTGAAGACGCTGGTAGCTCCGATACGCTGAAACCGGGTATGATCGTTTCGGTACGTCGTCTGCGTGATGAAAATTCAAGCTTGAAACGTCGTGACCTGAAATTGGTGACAGCACGTGATGCGCAGGCTGCGGTTGCAAAACCAACGTTGATGGGTATCACACAAGCTTCTTTGGGTACTGAAAGCTTTGTTTCTGCGGCTTCATTCCAGGAAACTACCAAAGTATTGAGCGAAGCAGCTGTTCGTGGAAAACGCGATGAACTGAAAGGCTTGAAGGAAAACGTGATCGTAGGTCACCTGATCCCTGCCGGTACAGGTATGCGTCAATACGAAAACCTGATCGTCGGATCGAAAGAAGAATTCGATGCGCTTTCCGATTCTCGCGAGAGACAATCACGCAAGAAGAAAGAGTTGGCATAGTCCGATTGAATATAAGTAAGCAAAAGCCGGCCTGCATTAGTGGGACCGGCTTTTTGCTTTTTCAAGCCCGGTATTTTTAGTAATTTCCCCATTAAAAGCAAATTCCCGATCAAGAGGGTAGCTATTCAAAAATCAACAATGGAAAATAAGGAAAACGAACAACAGATTAATGTGGAACTGTCGGAGGAAATGGCGGAAGGGGTATATTCCAACCTGGCCATGATAGCCCATTCCAATAGTGAATTTATTCTTGACTTTATCCGCCTTATGCCCGGCGTTCCCCGCGCGAAGGTAAAAGCCCGGATAATTGTAACGCCGGAGCACGCGAAACGCCTGGTGGCTGCCCTGCGGGACAACATCCAGAAATATGAAGACCAGTATGGACCCATTCCCAATTCTCAGGATAACGAACCTACTTTCAATTTCCCGATCAGTTTCGGTGGTCCGGGTGGGGAGGCCTGATTTGAAGTCATATTGCTCATAATCATTTACTTTGAAAATAAGTAGTTTAGACTTTCATTGATTCTTTGTAACTTGGATAGAAGATCCATAGACTAACGAAAGATTGTCGGATCTTTGAACCTTCCGTTGAAACCGGCCAATCCTGCCGGTCGTCCGATCGAGTTTTACTAGACCCCAATATTTCACCATGGCATTGTTCAAGCTCACAATCAACAACCGTGCGTACAGCGCGGACGTGGAGAACGACACTCCACTCCTCTGGGTACTCAGGGACAACCTGGGCCTGGTTGGCACCAAGTATGGATGCGGTATCGCGCAATGCGGTGCCTGCACTGTTCATCTGGACGGTAAGGCTGTTCGCTCTTGCGTATTGCCCGTTTCAGCAGTAGGTAAGGCAAAAGTGACCACCATTGAAGGACTGTCTGAAAAAGGCGATCACCCGGTTCAAAAGGCGTGGGACGAAGTGGATGTGGCACAATGTGGTTACTGTCAGGCTGGCCAGATCATGACGGCCGCAGCTTTTCTCAAGGAAAAGCCCAAGCCCTCGGAAGAAGAGATCGTTTCAGCGATGAGCGGGAATATCTGCCGTTGCGGAACCTATCACCGGATCCGCGAAGCCGTTAAAGTTGCAGCCACTAAAACAAACTGACCATGAAGACATTAAATGAGACATCGCGTCGGGACTTCATGAAGATCGCGGCTGCGGCCAGCGGCGGTTTATTCCTGGGCTTCAACTGGTCCGACTCGACGGCGGCACCGGTGGTGGTGGATGCGAAACAGATTGCAGCCGGTTCGGTCAAATTCAATAGCTATTTGTCGATCGGCGCGGATAATGTTATTACCATTGTTTCCCCCAATCCGGAAATCGGGCAAGGCATTAAGACTGCATTTCCGATGGTCGTGGCCGAGGAGCTCGATGCCGACTGGAAACTGGTCAAAACGGTGCAAGGTAATTTGGACAATAATCAGTTCGAACGCCAGGTTACGGGCGGTAGCGGTGCTGTTCCACACTCGTGGGAACGCTTGCGCAAGGCTGGTGCCACGGCCCGTCATTTGCTGATTGAAGCAGCCGCGGTGAAATGGAGCGTACCTGCTTCGGAAATTACCACTGCTGACAATAAACTGATTCATAAGGCATCAGGCAAATCAGCGACGTATGGAGAATTGGCGGAAGCAGCAGGTAAGCTCACAGCGCCCAAAGACATTAAATTAAAAGACGAAAAGACATTCAAGCTGATCGGTCAATCAGTCAGGAATGTTGATAACAAGAATATTGCCACAGGTAAGCCGCTTTTTGGCCTGGATTTTTATCGTGAAGGAATGCTTTTCGCGATCATCCAGCGGCCAAAAGCGTTTGGATTGAAACTAAAATCCGTAGACTCGGCCGCAGCGAAGGGCATGCCAGGCATTGTTGACGTCGTTACTTTCGAAAATAGCGTCGCAGTGGTTGGTAAATCGACCTGGCAATGTAAAAAGGCCCGGGAGGCTTTAAAAATTGAATACGAGAAAGCGGCCGATCTGGAAAGCTCGGAAGATCATAACCGCATTTTTTCTAACCTGATGGACCGTGGCGAAGCAACTGTTCGCCGCAAGAATGGCGATGTAGATGCTGCATTCAAGAGCGCTGCGAAGGTGATTAAGGCGGAATATCAGTGTCCTTTCCTGCCGCACAGCCCTCTGGAACCGATGAACTTCTTTGCTCATGTACGCGAGGATGGCGTGGAACTCGTAGGCCCTACGCAAACACCCGATCGGGCACGTGGGGAAGCGGCAAAAATAACCGGTCTTCCTCCGGAAAAAATCACCGTCGAAATCACCCGCCAGGGAGGCGGTTTTGGACGACGGCTTTCTGCTGATTTTGCTATCGAGGCAGTCCACGTGTCCAAACTCGTGAAAGCGCCGGTAAAAGTAATTTGGACGCGGGAGGATGATATGACAGGAGGAACATACCGTCCGGCCGTACGTTATCGCTTCGAGGCTGCATTAGACAAAAACGGTGAGATGATTGGTTATAAATTGAGAGGAGTCGGCATCAACTCTGGCAATCCCACCCGGGAGGACAACTTTCCGTCCGGCTCTGTGGACAACCTCCTGATTGATTCCGTAGAACATAAGTCCGCGATTACAACAGGTCCCTGGCGTGCGCCTATTACCAACTTCCTGGCCTATGCCGAACAGTCGTTTATTGACGAAGTGGCAGAAGCGGCAGGTAAAGATCCGGTTGAGTTCAGACTGGCACTTTTGGAAAAGGCCAAAAAATCACCTGCTGGCGAAGTGAAATATGATGTCGACCGTATGATCGCTGTCATTAAACTGGCGGCTGAAAAAAGCAATTGGGGCAAGAAGAAAGGGGTTCATCAGGGTTTCAGCGTTTATTTCTCTCACCGGTCATATGTGGCGCAGGTAGGGGAGGTGGTCGTGGTAAAAGGCAAACCTACCCTGAAAAACATCATTGCAGCTGTCGATTGCGGCATTGTGATCAACAAGAGCGGTTCCTTGCAACAGGTACGCGGCGGGGTCGTGGATGGTGTCGGTCATGCGATGTTTGGTAACATGACATTCAAAGGTGGCACGCCGGACCAGAGCAATTTCAACGGGTTCAGACTGATTCGCATGAACGAGATACCGGAGGTAGACGTCCATTTCGTCGATAACGGCATTTCGCCTACCGGTCTGGGGGAGCCTGCGTTGCCTCCCGCCGGCGGAGCAGTCGCCAACGCATTTTATAAGGCGACAAAACAGCGTTTGCGAAATCAGCCTTTTATCAATGAAGAGGCGTTTAAAGGCATTTCGTAAGCATTTAATATAGTAAACGTGAGACAGTAAGGTGAAAATGTGATACCACATTTTTATCTTACTGTTTTTATTTAAAGAGGCTGGGGGCAGAAAATGCCCGGTTAATTTTTTTCCTAAACCATTGACATAAAAAATGAAAAAGATCACAGCATTGTTTTCCGCATTAATATGCATCGGCATCACTGCCTTCACGATTGCCGAATTTCCGGAAACTGAAATTTCCAATGGGGTAATCACAGCGAAGTTGTATTTACCTGACGCGAATGAGGGGTATTACCGCGGCGTCCGGTTTGATTGGGCGGGCGTGGTACCCAGTCTTGAATACAAGGGCCATAGTTATTTTGGTGTATGGAATCAGGCTCCGTACGATCCCAAATTGCACGACGCGATCATGGGGCCGGTCGAGGAATTCACACCGCTGAATTTTGATGACGCAAAACCGGGAGAGCAGTTTGTGAAAATCGGTGTCGGCGTGTTGACCAAACCGGACGACAAAAAGTATTCATTCGCGACAAATTACGAGGTTAAAAATTCCGGTAAATGGTCGGTAACCAAGGGTAAGGATCAGGTTGCATTTACGCATGCACTGAAAGATGAAACCGGATATGGCTACAATTATCATAAAACATTGAAGCTGGTGAAAGGCAAGCCGCAGCTCGTTTTGGAACACACATTAAAAAACACCGGCTCGAAGCCTATTGCCGCCAGCACTTACAACCATAACTTTTTCATGATCGACAACGAGCCGTCCAATGAAAATATCCGCATCGTATTTCCTTTCGAAGTGAAAGGCGAGGGCAAAGGCTTTGGCTCGATTATCAATGCAAACGGCAAAGCGCTGACCTATTCAAGGGCGGTTGCCAAGGGCGATCAGGTTTTCAGCGCGGGCCTTCAGGGCTTTGGTCCTATGGCAAAAGACTACGATATCCGCATTGAGAATACCAAAACAAAAGCGGGGGTCAGGATTACCTGTGATCAGCCATTGGAAAAGCTGGTTTACTGGGCCTGTCCGACTACCTCCTGCCCCGAACCCTACATCAAGATCGCCGCTCAACCGGGTCAGGAGATCAAATGGAAGGTTACTTATGAGTTTTATACCTTTTAGCGTGTAGCAGGTGCGGATTTTCCTAAATTCGCACCGCATTTCAACAAACTGGTCAATGGGTTCGCATAAACATCTGGACAAGGCATCGGCTGCCGGTCTTTTGGTCGCATTAGGGATTATTTACGGAGATATCGGAACATCTCCATTGTACGTAATGCAGGCCATTATTGGCACTCATAAAATTACGGATGACGTCGTTTACGGTGCCGTGTCGTGCATTTTCTGGACCCTCACACTGCAGACTACCATTAAATACGTCACACTCATTCTCCGAGCTGACAACAAAGGGGAAGGCGGGATACTCGCATTATTTGCCCTCGTCCGCAGGCGTGCAGCCTGGCTTACGGTACCGGCCATCATTGGTGCCAGTACTTTGCTGGCCGACGGCATCATTACCCCGCCTATTTCGGTTTCGTCGGCGGTAGAAGGTCTGCGGATACTCTATCCGGATATTCAGACCATTCCTATTGTTGTCGGTATCCTGACGCTGCTTTTTATCATACAGGTATTCGGGACAACCATCGTGGGCCGTGCATTCGGCCCGGTGATGATGATCTGGTTCCTGATGCTCGCGGTCCTGGGTATTGCGCAGGTGATCGGCCATCCAGAAATCATGAAATCCCTGAGCCCCTATTATGCCTATCAGCTCCTGGCCCATCATCCGGGCGGCTTTTGGCTATTGGGCGCAGTGTTCCTTTGTACCACGGGCGCAGAAGCGCTGTACAGCGACCTCGGGCACTGCGGGCGGGGGAATATCCGCATCAGTTGGATTTTTGTGAAAATATGCCTGATCCTCAATTATTTCGGGCAAGGCGCTTGGTTGATCGTCCATTCCGGTGATTTGTTGAATGGCAGAAAGCCATTCTATGAAATCATGCCCGATTGGTGGTTGCTGCCGGGTATCGGCATCGCCACGATGGCCGCCATTATCGCCAGTCAGGCGCTGATCAGCGGTTCGTTCACATTGATATCCGAGGCGATCCGGCTCAATTTCTGGCCAAAAGTACGGCTAGTTTATCCCAGCGACCAGAAAGGGCAATTATATGTGCCGAGCGTAAACTGGCTGCTATGGGCGGGATGTGTGGGGATTGTGCTTTATTTCAAAGAATCTTCACACATGGAAGCAGCGTACGGCCTCGCCATCACGCTGACGATGATCATGACGACGATCCTGATGTCAGTCTATCTGTATGTCAAACGTGTCAGCAAATGGATTCTGGCTGTATTTGTTATCATCTATCTCGCTATCGAAGGTTCGTTCCTGGCTGCCAACCTATTGAAATTCACGCATGGTGGCTGGGTGTCCCTGCTGCTGGCTATGGTAATCGGCCTGGTTATCACAGTTTGGCTCAGAGCATATTACATTAAGATGCGGTTGACGGAATTCGAAAACCTCGAAAAGTATATCGGGCCTTTGCGCGAGCTGAGTAATGACATCAGCATACCCAAATACTCGACGCATTTGATATTCATGTCCAATGCGTCGAGGGAAAACGAGATCGAGAATAAGATCATATATTCAATCTTCTACAAAAGGCCGAAGCGTGCGGACATTTATTGGTTTGTGCATGTAGAAACTACCGATGAGCCCTACACCATGGATTACCATGTGAATATCATGGCGGAAGACGATGTGATCAAGGTTACATTCCGTTTGGGTTTCCGAATCGAACAGCGCATCAACCTCTTTTTCCGGAAAGTGGTGGAAGATCTGGTACTCAACAAGGAAGTGGATATTACCAGTCGCTATGAATCTTTGAACCGACAGAATATTACCGGTGATTTCCGGTTTATCGTGCTCGAGCGTTACCTTGCCCTGGAGAACAACCTGCCGTTCATGGAAGAATTGATCATGAAAGTTTATTTTGGGATCAAAAGTATTACAACCTCAGAGGACAAATGGTTTGGGCTCGACAGTAGCTCGGTCAAAGTGGAAAAGGTGCCGCTTGTACTTACTCCTAGCCAGAAAATCCGAATGAAACGGGTATATAGCTAATTTCACAATAGAAATACTTCGCATGAGAAATTGCATCGCTCAAAACCGCGATTTCAAATAGCCCATGTCCACTTTGGGTATTAGCCTACGCAGTTTGTGGACAATTGAATTGGATCAATAAGGTGAAATCTTGCTGGAATAATGTGTTTTGGCGTTACACGACCGCTCGGCAGTGTAAATGGCGGTTATTAAATCTGTGTTTTTCAGCAACTTATCGTGGCTTGTACTGGTATGCTTTTGGTGTATAAGTGGAATTCATTTGTAAACAATTGCTCATTAAACCAGTTTTGACCATGAAATATCTCGCATGTACAGTGGCAGTTCTTCTGGGGATTACAGGAGCATTGGCGCAGACGCCGGTTACGCCCGAGCCATCGGTGCCGCAGACAGTACCAAAAGAAAACCCGATCCCGACCACTGTGCCGGAAACGAAGCCTGAATTTAATGCCCCTCAAACACCGGCGCGACCAGCGCAGATACCATCTGAGGATACACTCATTAAAGGACAGAAAAGTTCAGGGGCGGTGATTCACGATACATTAATCCCGTCTGATGATAAAAGGAAACAACGTGCTGAAAGAAGAAAAAACCGGAAAGGCACCGCAGAAACGAGCGATACGACATCTAACAATTCGTCTGCCGACCCGACAAGGAAGCCCGAGTGAACATTAACAACGGAACTTAAAGTAAAAGCCCGGAGGAGAGTCCGGGCTTTTGGTTATAGCGTCGTGAAGAAATGCGTAAAGGGCTTGAATGTAATGGAGGCAGAAGGGTCAGATTACCTTAGTGGTATAAACTGCCGGTTCGAGGTCATCTTCCCAAAAAGGTTGGGTAATCACGGCCTTGTTTTCATTGATCCACGTGCACCATACTTTGCCACTGAAAACCCGCCTGGCGGTGGGGCGGGTCACCACGCCGTTAGAATGATTCGTTGCTTCGACAATCTGGTATTCGTCAACCTGCATGAGCTGGTTGCCGTCTTTTGCTCTTACCCAATCGCCCTTCATAAACTTAAAAGTATCCATTGGTCTTGAAGTTATTTTTTCATGGATACCGGAGTTTCAAATCTTATGCCATGATTTATACAATTTCAAGTGCCGGCCGGGCCAAGGAAATCCTATCGAATTAACTGGTAGAAATATTTCAACAAGTTTTGGAAATTGACCGACCCGGGAGCCACTGGTTCCGGAAGGAAAGTGGTGGAATGGAAGATTGCCCCTTTCAGTATTTTGAGGGTTAATATGCTCAGGATAATGAGCGATGTGACCGATAGATTTTGGAGGAGAATTTTTACTGTTGTTGGCCTTTTCTTTTCCATTTGCGAAACTGATAATGACTATGCAAAGGTCGCAGTCCAAAAGCGCGCATGGAAATTCAATTTGGTTATGATTGATAACCAGAAGTTATAATTAAGGCCATGGTCGAATACACGATGTTAAGTGAGTGGCGTTTTACCGGGAAGCGGGCTTTGATCACCGCCCGTGGTAAAACGCCACGTTAAACTGTACTACATCAGGGGTAGTTTCCTGTGGATGGTGCCGCGGCTGGTCTGTACCTGCACTACGAAGATACCGGCAGGTACTCCGGATAAATCGACGGTAGGAGTCCTTGATACCGCTACTACCCGGCCTGAAAGGCTGAAAACAGTAATCTGTTCAATCGTTTCATCCGTTTTGACGTATGCTTGCCGGGCGGCATCTGCCCATACGATCAGGCTTTTATCCTGGTTTTCGTATTGTACCGCCTGAACGCGGGAATGTTCGGTGGTCCCGTTGAAATCCGTCTGGCGGAGGCGGTAGTAGCTGAGACCCGGCCTTGGGTTTTCATCCCTGAAAGCATAATCCTTGATTTGCGAGGTAGTGGCATGTCCATCCACAAAACCAATATCCTCCCATTGGAGTCCATTCGAGCTGCGTTCGATATAAAATCCCGCATTGTCGGTTTCTGAAACCGTGCGCCATTGCAATTGTATCGCCGGACCGGCCGCACGTGCTGTGAACGCAACTAAATGGACGGGCATAGCAGGCGAATAGAGCAGCTTTACACTCACAGGCGAGTAAATGACGAACCAATTTTGAGGCAGGCCGGAAACGGAGCTGAACTCACCCGATACCGATGTGGCGGTGAGGATCGTTACTTCGTCACCTTCGACCGGGGTAAAATTGACGGACACCAGCAGTGTTCCTCCCAATGTGGCTGTTCCCGTCACCGCTACCTGGTCGAAATTTATGCCTGCCGTACCTGTTCCGTTTACCTCCATATCCATAATACTGCCACTGAAATCCTGGCTATCAGAGAAAGCCAGCTGACCGGGAGAGTAGCCTGGCGACAATGTTCCGCCCGCATGCGTAAAAGCCGACGCGGCGATCTGCCCTTTGGCCTTGAAAGTGCCATCGGTGTTATTGTTGAAACGGCCGGTTCCTTGCTGCATGAGCAGGTTTGCTATCGCGCTGACGCCACCGATTGTGACCTTCCCTGCATTGTTAAATGTGTTATTTTCCAGGAAAATGCCTTCGCCGGCATTGTCAACCCTGATATTTCCACCTGCATGATTCGCGAATGCCGTCTGGTTACGGATACCATAAGCTCCAACCCCTGCTACCGAGCCGATGGTGATGGCTGCGGCATTGGTAAATGTCCCATTGAAATTGCGAAGCGCTGCCAGCGTTGTCCGGTCGATGCGGATATCGCCGCCCGCATCGTTTTTGAACCCACTTTCATTGAAAATACCATGAACACCTACGTTGGCATTAGCGCCGATGGTAATGGCACCGCCGTTGGTGAATGTACCTTTGAACTGGTAGATTCCCGTATCGGTGGCCCGGTCGATCCGGATGTGACCACCTGCTTTGTTCACCAGAAACGACTGGTTCTGAATTCCGTAAGTCCCCGTGCTTCCCACCGATCCGATCGTCAGGTTTGCTTCATTCGTGACCGTACCGTTGAAAACTCGAAGCCCGGCGAGCGACGTGCGATCGATTTTGATGTTTCCTCCCGCATTGTTATAGAAAACCGACTCATTGAAGATGCCGTGAACACCTGCGTTGGCAGTGGCCCCGATCGTGATGTCGGCCGCGTTCGTGAAGGTGCCTTTCAACTGATAGATCCCGGTATCAGTCGTTTGGTCGATCCGTATATCTCCGCCGGTATTATTGTTGAAGGTCTTCTGGTTGGAGATGCCATACTTGCCTGCTCCTGCGCCCCCGCCTATCGTGATCCTGGATTCATTGTTAAAAGTATCCCCGAGATGTACGATAGCGATACTGCTGGAACGGTCAATGGAGATCTTTCCGCCGGCAGTATTTGAGAAATTTCCCAAGTCGGCTGTTTCGATCCCGTAAAGTCCGACAGCAGCCGATGCCCCGATGGTGATGTCGGCCTCATTGCTGAAAGCAGATTTGGTGAAAATAGCCGCCTCAGTGGTATTGTCGATTTTAATGTTACCACCAGCATTGTTGTTGAATGGCCCTTTTGTATCGATACCATACTTGCCAACGGAGGCCAATGCCCCGATTGTAATGCCCGATATGTTGGTAAAAGTAAAGGCATTATCGATGGCTGTCATGTTCGTTCTGTCAATGCTGATCGTGCCACCTGTATTATTTAAAAAGGTGGCTTGTAACCTCATTCCATAGTCTCCTCCCGAAACCGCTTCTCCAATGACGATTGTGCCTAAATTGTTGAATGCCCCGCCCTCATGCCGAAGCCCGGTCGGAAGTACTGATGCGGGGCCGCTGACACGGTCGATCCGGATTACGGCACCACTATTATTACTAAAATTACCGCTGACAAACAGTCCAAACCTTCCCACCGATTCCGTACCGCCGATCGTGATCGTCCCATCGTTGACGGCTGTCCCGCTTGATTCGATCCCCTGGTTGCCTGTGCGATCTATGGATACCGATCCTGTGTTTATGAAAGTGGCGTTCGCATTACGCAATCCGGTTGTACCCGGTTTGCTCACAGCGCCTAGAATAATGCTTCCATCGTTAGTCAGTGTGTCGGCTCCGATATTAATGCCAAAGTTGGCGACATTGTCAATCCTCAGGGTTGCGGCGGCTTTGTTAACGAAAGCCCCCCACGCGTCCAGCCCGGTCGCGCCGGTCGCGGCGGCCGATCCGATCGTGATATCGGCCGCATTGGTGAAGGTGTCTTTATCATGGTAGATGGCGATCTTGCTGGTGTTGTCCACATGGATGTTCCCGCCGTCATGGTTGTCAAACTTGCCCATGTTATAGATACCATTTGCTCCTGCACTCGCCGCAGCACCGATGGTAATGGCTGCGGCGTTGGTGAATGTCGCGTGTACAGACTTTGCTTCGTCAAGATTGTTCATTAGTGCCCTGGCCGAGGAACGGTCGATATTGATATTTCCACCGGTATTGTTGTTAAAAACCGCGTCGTTCCAGATTCCATGCAATCCCACGGGGCTGTTGCCTCCGATCGCGATGTTTGCATTGTTGGTAAATGTGCCTGCCGCGTTGAAAAGACCGGTATCCGAAGTGCTGTCGATGCGGATATCTGCGCCTGCCAGGTTATTGAAAATCCCCCGGTTTACGATAGCGTAACTTCCCACACCACCGTCGGAGCCCAGAATGAGCTGGCCGTTATTGCTCACGGTACCACTGTTATTCAAAGCCGCTGTGAAATTGAAAGGCGCCGTGTATGTACTGAATCCGTTGATTGTGAGTTTCCCCCCTGAACTAATGGACAGGGATCCCTCCGCCTCTATACGTACGGCATAAGCAATTACGTTTTGGCCGTTACCTATCACTGGATCATGGGTGGATACATCCGGGATGACTGCTTCGGTATAAATATCCGGTACACCAGGCGACCAGTTGGCTGCATTATTCCAGTCCGAACTTACATTGCCCGTCCAGGTGGTGTGATCCGATACGAATTTATATGTGAATGGCACGATGAACACGCAAGAGCCTCCTACGGGAGTGATTTTGGCGTACAGGGAGTGATCGCCGATACCCAGTGACAGGTCTGGAACAAAGTTATCGGGAGCCGTGAAAGTTCCTGCCGATTGCGTCGCTTCGCTGTCTTTGAATATGCCGCTGATGGTTCCTGAGAAGCCACTGCCCAGACTGAAAATAGGTGCGGACTTGTCGTGAACGATCACCTGATTGTTGGTGACGGCGCCGGTAATGCTGCCGTATTTTAGTGTCCCGTCGTTTGCAAACATGCCTTCATTGGTCAGGGCATTGATAATGTGGGCGAAGCCGTTATTGGTCATTGTTTTGGATAAATCATTTTTCAGATCACCGCTCAATACCACGATCTTCGCACAACTTCCGTTGGTGAAGTCGCCCGCATTCAGTAAACCAAAATCGGCTGTAAGGGCTGCCGTTCCCAGCGTAAGTACACCGTTGTTCTGCACAGTACCCGCATTGTAAAAGACAGTTGCTGCGCCGGAGAGGATCTTCGTATTGTGGACGGTCAGGCCGGCTGTGGATGCGATCGTAAGGGTAGCACCCGCTTGCACCTCTATGGTTTTGGCGTGCGCAGCTATTCCGGGGCCGATCACCGGCGCGTTTGCCGCAGCGGGAATGACTACTTCGTTGTTTTGTGTAGGTACGCTCGCAGGCGACCAGTTGCAGGGCGTATTCCAGTCGGTGTCCGTCAACCCCGTCCATGTGAGTGGGGTTGTGACATTGGTAGCGGGCACACAGGTAGCACTGCCTTCCCCGGCTATCGTAAAGGTATAAGGGTCTGCATTTGAGTCGTCGCTGGCAATGCTTACAACCGCAGTTTTTGCACCTACTGAACTGGGGTCAAAAGTAATTTCGAACTGGCTTGTTCCTCCGGCGGCTATTGTCGCCGCAGGCTGACTTGTGATCGTAAAATCAGAAGAACCACTCAGGCTCACTATTGGCGTGCCGGTTAGCGTGAGGGCTTCGTTTCCCTTATTTTCTATCGTAAAACTGCGTGCGGCATTGCCGATAAGCGTGAGAACCGGGCCAAAGTCAGTGAAGTTATAATCGACGGGATTGCTGTCGCCATTGGCTATATTGTTGCCGTTACCTTTCACATTGATGTCGGGTCCCGGTGCGGTATATGTGTATGTAAACGGAACAATGTAGCTGCACGCGGCGCTTTGGGGCGTTATCCTGGCATACAGCGTGTGGCTTCCGTCGGCCAGGCCCTCCGGCACGAACTGATTGGGCGCTGTGAAAGTCCCGGCCGATTGCGTCGCTCCTGCATCCGTAAAAATTCCGTTGACGGTTCCTGAAAAACTGTCTCCATAGGCAAAAATTGTCGCAGGAGCATCTCTGACGACCAGAGAATGGTTGAGGTACGGTTCCGTGAAAGATCCATATTTTAAAACGCCATTGTTCGTAAATGAGCCATGGTTGGCCAGATTGTTCTTTACCTGCACAAGTCCGGCGTTGATAATCGTCTTCGAAGCCGAATTGGAAAGGTTACCGGCGAGGACAAGCAACTTACCGCATTCGTTGATGGTCATCGGAGCGTCATTTTGCACGCCATTAGGTCCAACACCTGCGACTGCACCGATCGTAACCTGACCGCTGTTGATGAAGGAACCGGATGCATGGTACAGTCCTGCTTGTGCTGAACGATCGATGTTGATATTACCGCCACCCGCGTTGTCGAAGTTGCCGAGGTTTTCGAGTCCAAAATTGCCTATACCGATCGTCGCGCCGATCGTAATGCCTCCGGCGTTATTAAAGGTCGCGGTTCCCGCACCGGCGGGGTTGAAGTTATTCATCAGGCCGATGAGCGTCGTTTGGTCGATCTGGATCGTTCCCGCGCCATTGTTTTGAAAAGTGCCATCGTTCCAGATACCGTGCTGACCGAAACCGGTTCCGTTGCCGATCGTGATGCTACCGTCATTGGTGAAAGTGCCTGAAGCATTATAAATTCCGGTATTAGCCCAGCGATTGATCTCAATGGATCCGCCGGTATTATTGTTAAATGTCTGTTGATTGACTAATCCGTGTATTCCCACACTGGATGTCGAACCAAGTACGATGCTTCCGCTGTTCGTAATCTCCCCCAGGTTGTTCAGGGCTGCTGTGAAAGCGGCGGGTGATGCGAAAGAAGCCGATCCATTGATCGTCAGGCTGCCCGATGCCTGAATCGTAAGCGAGCCGGCTGCCTCTACCAGTACCGATTTGGCCACTGCTGCGGTCGTGCCGGATATGACCGGATCATTCGGGCCATTGGCGATCGTGACGCTGACGTTGGCGTCCGGTACACCTGCCGACCAGTTGGCTGCATTGTTCCAGTCTGTATCAGTGCTGCCATTCCATTGAGTCTGCGCCAATGCCCCTGACATCGTTATCAGCAGCACAGGCAAAGCCATGATCAGCTGCCGCAACGCAGTCTTCCTGATGATCGCGGAAGCAAGTATAGTTCTTGTCATTTCAATATATTTTTTAAACAGGAATGTACCAGGCTGACGCATTGCGCTGCGGGCCTGGTACTTATTTCATGTATCTGATTATCAGATATAATTCAAATATTAACGTTGAGTAAATTTTATGCAGTCACTCCTCCGCATACTGCATCACGTCCTCCACCCGGAATTTCACCAGTTCGACGATCTGCGCCTGCGGTCTCATCAGCGGTGGAATGGCTTGGAGCACCTGCTCCTTATTATCGAAATCGTAGATGAACCACATCTTGTGGACGCCGTCCTTGCATCCCCAATGCGCCTTTGAAATGATGTGCGATCCGGAACTTAAAAACACGTTGATCACGTGCATGCAATCCGAAACCTTTTCAGAATGAGGTATTTCAACCAGATAAGTAGGCATATTTTTGAAGTTTACAGGTTTAAGATTTTTCCCGGTTTACAAACCAAACCAGCGGCTTACCCGGCTGGTACCGAAATGCTCCTTGTCGATGGCGAGATCCACCGAAGCCGTGGTATACCGCCCGGCGGGGACAGGCCCCGAAAAGAAGTCGACACTGACCTGTCCCACACGCCCTTCACCAAACTCGATATAGCAGACGCCATTGCCTTTGTAAGATTCAGGCTCTTCCCCGCGCTCGAAATCTGCGATGATCGAAGCTGCCGCTACTTTGGCCGCCCCTTCCGCAAACACACCCGCCTTGGGTGTGCCTACGCTATTCACATCTCCGATCGCGTACACGCCTGGGTATTTTGTTTTCAAATTGGTTTTAGAAACCGGGACCCAACCATTCTCGGTCATGCCACTTTCCTCCACCACCCCGGGAACGCGGTGTTTGGGGATACCCAGAAAAAGATCGAACGGTATTTCTTCACCATCGTCGAGTATGGCGAGCTTCCTGGAAGGGTTGATGCTCCTGACCACATGTTTCGGGATGAAACGGATGCCGCGTTTTGCGAAGGCGTCGAGGAGCGCCACAGAGGTATCGGGAGAAGGTGGAATGGGTACGCCAAACGGCATTACGATACTGATCTTACAATCCTGCCGGATGCCACGTTTCAGCAGGTAGTCATGCATGAGCAATGCGGCCTCGCTTGGTGCGGGCGGGCATTTGAACGGAGCCGAGCATACGCCCACGATCACGTGTCCTCCGGAGAATCCGGGGATTACTTTGTGCAGGCGTTCGGCTCCGGCAAAGGAGTAGAATTCGTTTCCACCCTCCGCCAAACCCGGTGTGGCGGCCACGTCATAATCGGCACCCAGTGCTACAACCAGAACGTCGGCCTCATACGCCGTACCACTTTTCGTACCGACGCGCTTTGCAACCGGATCGATTTGTGTTACCGTGTCCTGTATGAACCTGACGCCCGGTTTCACGATATTTTTATAGTAAACCCTTACCTGTTCGGCGGTTTTCTGGCCAAACATGACGTCGAACTTGGAGAAGCCAAAGTAGAACGAATCACTTTTATCGATCAATGTGAGATCGAGGTGCTCACCGATCCTTTCAGAAAGCACGGTGCTAAGTTCGAGGCCCCCGAAGCCCGCACCGAGTACTACCACCCGTAATTTTGCTGCCATATGCTATGGTTGCTTTTTCTGTTTCATGAGCAGAGAGACGGCCGGAGACCGACCGTCCGCTTCTCCTAGTTTTTACCTGGCTGCGGAACAATACGCAGGTATGGTTTGAGCGTTTTCCAGCCTTCCGGATACTTTTCCTTTGCCTCTGCATCGGATACCGCCGGAACGATGATCACATCATGGCCATCCTGCCAGTTCACAGGCGTCGCCACTTTATGTTCGGCTGTAAGTTGCATGGAATCCAGTACGCGGAGTATTTCATGGAAATTACGTCCGGTGGTCATGGGGTAGGTGAGGTTCAGTTTAATCTTCTTGTCGGGTCCTACTATGAAAACAGAGCGTACGGTCTGGTTAGTAGCCGCCGTTCTGCCTTCGGAGGTACCTGCCTCCTCTGCCGGGAGCATGTCATAGAGTTTTGCAATGGCGAGGTTGGGATCGCCGATCATGGGATAGTTCACAGCGTGTCCCTGTGTTTCCTCGATGTCTTTTTCCCATCTTAAATGGCTTTCTACGGGATCTACACTCAGACCTATCACTTTACAATTCCTTTGCCGGAACTCCGGTGCGAGTTTAGCCATGTAGCCAAGCTCTGTCGTGCAAACGGGCGTAAAGTCCTTGGGATGTGAAAAAAGGATCGCCCAGCCTTCGCCGATCCATTCATGGAATTGGATAGGGCCCTGGGTCGTATCGGCTTGGAAATCGGGAGCGATGTCGTTTAATCTTAAACTCATGGTATTGAGAGGTTATTGGTTTTGAAGCAGACAAATAGTCAGATATCGAAGAATACAAACCGCTTTTTACAGGTTTCGCATTCGTAGGTTGCAGGCTTGATCGTCCCCAGCGAAATCAGTTTCGCGAGTTGTCCGGCTAAAGATTTCTTATTGGAAATGATCAGGTTTCCCCCGCAGGCGGTGCAGCGGATTCCAAGAACGGTTCGTTTAATAATGATTTTGTCCAGGTCAAGCAATCCCATAGCACTGGTAAATCTGGCTTTGAATGAGCGTACGGCCAAAAAATAGGGATGAACGTGCCTGAAAAGGGACGAATGGCAGGAACTTTGGGAATGGGGGCTGGCAGGAAAAGGTAGTACCGGCAGCGGAGATCAGGAGTGTTTTATGCCCAATGCACTAAAAAGCGCTTCGCGGTAAGATTTGCCGATCGGGATTCTGGCACCCTGGAGCGCAAGCTCGGCGGGGAAAATGTCATCGATGAGGTTGATGTTTATGGAAAAGCGCCTATGGACCCGGATGAATCTGTTCGGCTCCAGTTGCTCCATAAAATCGTTGATGGTGGAGCGGACCATCACTTTTTTTTGAGATGTCAGATGAAGGAGAATATAATTAGCTTCACTCTCGAGGTAAAGCAACTCATCCAGGAGTATTTTCCTGAAAATATAGCCGTCCTTCACAAACATGAAATTTTTGGTGTGATAGGAAGCGGCTTTTTCTGACCTGGGACTGCTTTGATTGCCCGTGAAATTATGGAAGGCGATTTCAATGGCGGCATACAATTCCTCCTTGGTGAAGGGTTTTACGATGTAGGCATGCGGTTTCAACTTTTTAGCACGGTCGATCGTTTCAATATCGCTGTTGGCGGTGAGAAAGATAAATGGAAGGTTGTACGATTCGTTCAGTTTTTCAGCTACATCGAAACCATCTTTCCGGCCAGCCAGCTGAATGTCCAGTAACACCAGGTCCGGCTTCTCGCTCTCGATGATCTCGATGGCTTCGGTGTAGTTGATGGCCGGGCCGCAATGCGAATAACCCAGTTCATCTAGCGTACTCAATATCGTCCGGGCAATAACAAGTTCGTCTTCTACAACTCCAATTTTCAGAAATGCCATGAGATGTTAGTCTTGGTTCTTACGCACGTCGCGGTTGGTAAAGTTAATGGTAAACTTAGCTCCATTTTCGGTTACATACTGAACTTTTCCCCCGATTTGCCTGCTCAGATCGCTAACCAGCTGTAAACCGAGGGTATTGGCTTTGCTAAGATCGAAATCGGACGGTAACCCGGGACCATTGTCAGCGTATGATAACCTGTATCTGCCATCTTCTGTCGAAATGATCTCAATGGCGATCTCTCCGGTTGGAACGTTGGCGAATGCATATTTGAATGAATTTGAAAGCAATTCATTTAAAATCAACCCCAGCGGTACAGCGGAATCGATATCCAGGAGCAGATCGGGAACGTCGATCGTTAAGGTTACGACCTTTTGTTTTTGAAATACGCTCTGAACTTGTCTGCAAAGGTCGTTGACAAACAATTTAAGGTCGATGGTGCTGAGGTTTTCGAACTGGTAGAGATTCTGGTGGATCAATGCGATACTCCTGACCCGGTTACGGCCTTCCTGTAATGCCTCTCTGGCCGTTTCATCGGTCAGGGTTTTGCTTTGTAATTCAAGCAGGCCGGATATTACCTGCAGGTTGTTTTTCACGCGGTGGTGGATTTCTTTCATCAACACATCCTTTTCTAGCAGCAGGGCCGATTGTTCGGTGAGCGACTGTTTGAGCTGCACAGTCCGTTCATTTACAGTTTCTTCCAACTTCTTTTTATCCCTGGCCAGCTGTTTGAGCCTTAACCGGATGATCAGGTAAACACCAAGAAGAAACAGGCAGGCGACGGCCAGGATGAACCACCATTGCAGGTAAACGGGTTTCAGGACGGCCAATGGGATGCTGAGTTCACGCCGATTCCATGCGCCTTCCCGGTTTTGAGCCTTGATGCGCAACGTGAAGTCACCATAAGGCAACCCGCTGATACGGACGGAATTTTCATTGATATAATTCCAGTTTTTGTCGAGTCCTTCAATTTTATAGGCATACCGGTGGCTTTCATCCTTGGTGAAATCCAGTAGCTGGAAGTCGAGCGTAAAGAACTTGTCATCGGGTTCCAGCACGATCCGGGGATTCCGCAATAGTTCGCTGGTTTTGTTGATCAGCTCGTTTTGCGAGCCGACAAACTGGTTGAATGCGATGATTCGCAAGGGTACCTCCGAGCCGGTGACGTCATTCCTGAAATCACGGGGATTAAGTGCATTGACACCATTCAACCCGCCAAAAAACAGCCGGCCGTCGGCAGCCCTGAACGAGGAGGTGCGGTTGAATTCATTGTGAGAAATGCCATCGATTGTTGTATAGGTATTAACTGAGAAGTTATTCCGGTTAAAACGGATCAGGCCGTAATCCGAACTGATCCAGAGGTTTCCGAATTCGTCCGGCTCGATGCGGTAAAGGATGTCGGATGGAAGACCGGCCGTGATGTTGAACTGGCTGGCCGCGTTAGTTTCAGGATCCCAGCGGTAAAGTCCTTCCCCGTTGGTGGCCAGCCAGAATACACCACCGGGGTCCTGGTATGCATCCAGCAGGCTAAGCCCGTCTACAAAAGGGGACCGAAGTTTGGTCATGGCCAGGCCGTGACCGGTTTGGGAAGCGGGCTGGCGGGCGAGTTTGTAAAGGCCATTCTCCGCCACCGCCCATACGATACCGCTTCTGTCGGTAAAAAACCGGTAGACGAATTTAGCCACTGGTGTGGTTGCCGAAGCCATCGGCAGCGAATCGAACCGATTGGTACTGGCATTGAAAATCGAAAAGCCGGTAGACCTGCCCAGGAGCAGAATGCTGTCGTTTAATGAATGCATCGACCATATTTCAGAGCCATAACCTCCGGGAATTTTTATGGCCTTGTTTTTCACCTCATCATACACCGAGAGGCCATAGCCGCCGGTATACAACCGGGACCGGTGCCTCACCAGCGCGTAGTTGATGAAGTCGTTCCGGTTCGCCCGGATCTGCCCTTTTTCCTGGTCGAATGTGTGCGTCCATATGTTTGCGATCACCTTTCCGTTCCGGTCGGCGTAGATGCCCCGGGCCTGGCTGTTGGGTTCGATGGATTGCTGGCTGATGGAAAAGTAGGGATTGAACCGGTTTTTCCTGAGTCTCAGCTGGATCACGCCCAGCGAGGTACACGCCCAAAGGTTGCCAAGCGAATCCGGGAAGAGCCGGTATATAAACAGGTTCTCGAACCCTTTCAACTCCGACTTATCAATCACCTTTACGAATGCTTTGCTATTCCAAAGGTAAAGTGCATCGGAAGGAATGTACAGCATAGACGCCAGGCCGTCGGCTGAGGGGCAAACCTGGAACCAATATTTTCCTGTTATCTGGTCCAGGCTGTACTTTGCGAGTTCTGTTGCGGGCAAAAGCTTGCCGGAAGCAGTCAGCTTATCTACCACGAATTCCTCGGTATTGGTAGCTGTGTTATAGGTGATCAGCAGCTCATTCTGGTCGGTAAAGCCGATGGGCAGTGACCGCAATACCGCATGTTGCTGAAAAGCGACCACAGTATCGCTGGTGACGAGATATTGTTTTTTCTGATTGTTCAGTTTCAGCAAAGCTTTTCCCTGCATGAAACTGGACACGGCGCCGGTAGACCGATGGTCAAGCGAGGAATCTACGGTATCCCAGGTTTTCATTTCGCAACGCAGCCTGAAACCGCGTTTGGAAGAATATTTCCAGAACCGGAAAGGAAAGGCCGTCAGGAAACTGACTTCGCCGGTGCCGTCATTGGCGATCCAGTATACATCCCGCTCTTTGAAAGGCATGTCGGGAAAGGCCGCAGAGAGTGTTTTTACCTCTTGTGTGACTGTGTTCATGACATCCACCTTTCCATTGGTTGTAAGCTGAAACCCCGTGCTGCCGTATTCGATGAAGAGATTGTCGGCATCATCCCTGGCCAGCTGCACGACTTTATTGTCCTGAAGTTTATTGCGCTGACGGGTAAAAAGCAGCGTGTTGTTGCCGTCAAAGCGGTTTAAGCCATTTCGTGTACCAAACCAGAGAAAACCGGAAGAGTCCTGCAGACCACAGAACACCTCATGGGAGGCAAGCCCGTTTTCGACGGAAAATAAGCGCTTGGTGATAGTGTATCCGGAGTTCGAACGAGTCGGATCACTCTGGCCCGCCATTGTGTGTGCACTCATTATCAAAGCTGTAAACACGAGGCAGCGGATCAGCAGGGAAGCATTGCGTAATCTTGGCGGCAGGCAGGAACGGGTCATTTGCAACGGGAAGAAACGCGCTATTGTTCGATGAAAATCAACAAGTAACATCCATTTTGGATTTCGACACGGAACGGGGATCCAATAATAGTTGAATCAGCAATAATACATAAAGTAGCAGCAAATCAATGCAGGACAGGCAGATAAAGGCAAAATCTGCGAAGGGAGCGCGGGGAATATATTTGAAATTTTATACTCTATAAAATCTATATACTTTATAAAATTTATATATTTACCGCCAGGAACTATAAACCCGGCTAAATGAAATCAATTATCCTCCTTAAAATACCCGGTTGTTGGTGGTGCACAGCTTTTAACAGGTCTGCCATTCGAATGAACAAAGCAGGTCCTGCAGGAGCCGGAAGGATCATCTTTTGACTCAGCCCCATCACTAACAAATTGCAATCGTCAAATTCAATAGCATGAAACAATTTTTAAAGTCAGCCATCTTACTCACCGTAATTCTCTTTCCCTTCCTTTTATCAGCACAGGACAATGCGACCACCAATGCAACGATTTCCGGGAAAGTGCTGGACGCTGCCACCAATGAACCGCTGATAGGCGCAACCGTTTCGATTAAGGGCACTACCAATGGTGCTTCTACTGACACCAACGGGGAATTCAGCCTCATTACAGCACAAAAATTGCCCTTCACCCTGATCGTGTCCTACATAGGATATGTGAAACAGGAGGTTCTGATCAGCGGCAGCGGGGCCGAAATCAAGCTTGTATCCAATAACACGCAGCTGGATGATGTCGTGATTTCATCGCGCCGTCGCCAGGAGTCTGCCCAGGAGGTTCCGATCCCCATTTCGGTAATCGGAGGTACGAGGGCGGAAGACGCCGGTGCCTTTAATGTGAACCGTCTCAAAGAGTTGGTGCCTACAGTGCAGTTGTATGCTTCGAATGCACGGAATACGACGCTGAACATTCGCGGTTTGGGTTCCACCTATGGATTGACCAACGACGGCGTTGACCCGGGTGTGGGCTTTTACGTGGATGGTGTTTACTACGCACGGGCAGCGGCCACAGCCCTCGATTTCATTGACATCGAACGCGTGGAGGTACTGCGTGGGCCACAAGGGACACTTTTTGGTAAAAATACAACGGCGGGAGCCTTCAATGTGACGACGCGGGCTGCCAGCTTTGCGCCGGGTGCCAACTTCGAGCTGAGCTATGGCAACCTGGGCTTTATCCAGGCAAAAGCCTCGGTGACCGGACCATTGAGCAAAAAGCTGGCTGCGCGTGTTTCTTTTACGGGCACGCAGCGCAACGGCACGTTTTTCAATGTTCATACGCAATTGCCGATCAACGATATCAATAACATCGGGGTAAGAGGGCAGCTCCTTTTCACTCCAAACGATAATGTAAGCATTACCGTGATCGGGGACGTATCCGATCAGAAACCGACGGGCTATGGATGGCCTGTGGCCGGAGTTGTGACCACGAAAAGGGCCGCATACAGGCAGTTCAATGCGATTATCACAGATTTGAATTATACCCTTCCTTATAACAGCGCCTTTGAACGCAAGCTGGACCTGGATACCCCTTCCAAAGCTGATAACCAGCTGGGCGGTGTGTCGGTTAATGCCGACATCAAAATAGGCAGGGGAACGCTTACCGCCACTTCGGCCTGGCGTTATTGGAAATGGGTGCCATTGAATGACCGGGATTATATCGGATTACCTGTATTTACGATCTCTTCAGGGAACTCCAAACATGACCAATGGTCTCAGGAAATCCGTTATTCAGGAAAAATATTGCCCAGATTGAGCGGCGTGGTGGGTGTGTTCGGCCTTTGGCAAGATCTGACTTCGGACCCGGTACAAACCGAAGAGGCAGGTTCGGCACAATGGCGTTTTGCCCAGAGCTCGACAAGCGCATTGTGGAAAACGCCCGGATTATTCGACAATTTTGGTATCCGGACCACCAACGAAATTAAAAGCACCAGTTTGGCGGTGTTCGGACAGGCCGACTGGGCGGTTACAGACAAGATACATGTTTTGCCTGGCTTGAGATATAACTATGATAAAAAGGTAGTGGACTACAGCAGGGTGACCTATGGTGGATTGCAAACCACTGACGCGGCATTGCTCGCGTTGAAAAATGGCGTGTATACCAACCAGGCTTTTAACACCGATTATGCCAAAGGGAATTTCTCGGGCCAGCTGTCTGTACAGTACAGAGCCACGGCGAACTTCAACGCCTATGCAACCTACTCGATTGGCTACAAGCCGATTGGTGTTAATGTGGGCGGTCTGCCGACAGCGAATGGTCAGATTCTGCTTGACCTGGCCAATGTGAAACCTGAATACGTGGACCACAAGGAGTTCGGGGTAAAAACGAAGCCATCGGGCAACTCGGTGTTGAACCTGACTTTGTACCGTTCAGACATCAAAGATTATCAAACGCAAGTGCAAACTCCGGAGCCGGGTGTGAACCGGGGGTATTTGGCCAACGCCGAAAAAGTGCGCGTACAGGGAGTCGAACTGGATGGTAATGTCCGCTTTAAACACCTCACCCTGAACGCGGCTGTGGCATATACTGATGGTAAATATGTAAGCTTTGTCAACGCGCCTGTGCCCCTGGAGGAAGTTGGAGGAACTCAGGCATTCAAGGACGTGTCGGGCGGACGACTGCCGGGAATCTCCAAATGGTCGGGTTCTGTGGGCGGAGAGGTAGTTGCGAAAGGCAGCTTCATCGGTCTTAAAGGAAACTATTTCCTGGGTATAGATGAATTTTTGCGATCGGAATTCTCATCAAGTCCGTCTCCTTCGGAATATCTCAATATCGAAGGCTATGGACTTACCAACGGAAGATTGGGTTTCCGGGCCTCGAACGGGCTTACGTTCTTTGTGTGGGGTAGAAATGTCTTTAATAAGAATTACTACGAGCAATTATTGGCCGCACCGGGAAGCGCGGGGCAATATGCAGGGATAGTGGGAGATCAGCGTACCTATGGCGTGACGGTTAGATTTACGTACTGATCGGATATTTGTAGCAGCTAATAGCTTTACAGTTAATCAGGGTTCATTAAGACAGTAGCGGGCCCGACTCGTTACTGTCTTTTTTATGGCTCATCACCGATTAGAAGCAGCCTGTTTTCCCAGGCTTTCCAACATCGCTTCCACCGCGTTTACAATCGCTCTGGGATTGTCTCTGTGCAGATAGTGGGCGCTACCGGAAAGGTAGATCAATGTACCACCTCTTGCGGATGAATCGATGAACTTTCTCCATCGGTCGATATTGACCTGAGTGCGGACCTCAAAGAATTTAGGGTGATCATAGTCGGTGCTCCTGCGTTCGGGTGGTACTTCGAACTTCCCCCCGACAAGAAAGCATAGCGGCGCGTCGGGGATCGGCAAGCTGCTTATTTCTGCAAAGTCCGTTTTTCTCAAATTAGTCAGCACTTGTCCCTCACTCCACGGACCAAAACGGACAGAGTCGATTCGGGAAGGTTTGTAGAGGCGGTCATACAGCATTTCGTCGATACGCTTTTCCGGAACGCCCAGTTTCCGGAAGATGTCGTTCCAATTTTCTTTGGTTTCGGTGAAATCCGCCGGGTCTAGGAACACCATACCGGCCACATCGCCAGGATAATAACCGCCAAAGCCGCGTACGTAAAGACCTCCCATAGAATGTCCCACCAGTATGTATGGCGGTGCTATTTGCAAATTGGCCAGGATCGCTTTTAAGTTCTGAGCCACCACCTGAATTGTCGACATCGCGAATACTTTCTCCGACTTGTCGACACCGGCGCGGTCGTAGGCAAAAACCGGTACGCGCTCTGACAGTTGCCCCAGCACGGTGTCCCACGTATTGAGCCCCATGCCGAGTCCGTTCTCAAAAACAACCACCGGCACGCCTGCTTTCCTGTTTTCCAGGCCTTTGTAAAAAACATGGAATTGCTGTCCGTTAACAGCGACCATCCTGTCTTGTGCAAAAGCTGTAATCGCGAATTGCAAGAATAGTAATGTCAGACTTATTTTCATCTTACCCGGATTGAAATGGCACTCCTCATTGTCTCTCCGACTGGCAAGGAGAGCTTTTAGTTTTGGCAATATTCAATATAAGTCTGATTTTGCCGGTTAAATACTTATTGCCGAAAAGATACAACGTTCAGGTTGACCCTTTCGGCTTGGCACGCCGGGCGTCAAATGCTGCGCGTTGAAATAACAATGCTGATCCGACGAACAGGACGGCGAAGAAAGCATGAAGACAGAACACGGCCAGGAAACCGTTGGCAAACGCGGGCGTTCCGATGGCCCATGCAATCACAGGCACCAGCGCTATCGCGAATGCCGACGCAAGCAGCGCGCGTGACATTCCCTGAGCTTCCAGCCGTGCGATGAGGGCACCGGTAAACCCGACAAGAATCACCCCGAAATACATCATATTGGCGGGATTATCTCCAAGAATGCCCCCCACGGCGGCATTCATCCAGACGAGGACCAGCACCGCTGCAAGTGCCGCGCCGACCGCGAAACGGTATGCCCAGTTGCTCATTTTCTTCTTCACTACCAGTTGATACGCAAGACCAGCCCCGCCGATTAATAGAATTAGGGCCAACACAAAAGCACCTGGTTTCCAATGCCAGATGGCAAGAAGCGTCAGCAACAGGGGTATCAGCACGATCTGTGCGATGACGGCGATCGTGGCGGCGAGACTTTTTCCAATGTTTTGCATAGCTGGTTATTTTTCTTTCGTGAAAATTCTTTCTCCATTACGCCGTTTGACGGTCATCCGGTTGCTGGCAGCGTCGAATTCGACGACTACCGCCCCTTCAATTGGAAATTTATCCTCAGCCATTGCTTCGAGCGGGGCAGCGGACTGTGCGCCCGGCGGCTGAAAGAAAAGCGTTGTGCCGTTTCTGGTAATCGTAAATTTCACAGGCGCTTCGGAGCTCGAATATACCCCGACGTATTTGTCCAGCACTTCCGGGCTGACCGTTATGGATTCGAAAGCAGGTATTTGAAACGGCCTATTAAAGTAAATGTCGGCAACGCCGTCTACAATATCGCGGACCGGGTAAACCTTCGCGTTTGTGGTGTAGGCGATTGCGAGTTTTTCTTCCGGCAGGTAAGCCAGCCACGCGCCATAGTTGTCGCCACCGCCGGTGTGCCCGTAAAAGGTCTTTCCGGCGAAATCGAATGGTTCGATTCCTAAGCCATCCCCGTCCCTGATCGCTTTTATCTGATCGAGGCTTTCTTCCGACACGATCTTTCCTTCGAACAGTGCCCGGATGAATTTGGCCATATCGTTCGGCGTCGAAATAATGGCTCCGGCGCTGAAAAGGATACTGGGATGTGTTTCGGCTACCGGTTTCCATTCTCCGCCCAGGTTCAGATAGGTAAGCGCTTCGTTTTTACTTACGTCGATATTCCCGGTCGCGGTGTAGGTATCGTTGAGTCCGATTTTCGAAGTGATCCTTTCCGAGAGGGCTTGTGCGTAGGGTTTCCCGGTTAATTTTTCAATGATAAGACCCAGAAGCAAATAACCGGAATTGCTGTAAGCATGTTTTGTACCTGGCTCGAAATCGGGTGTGCCTTTGGCGATCAGCGCAAGCATTTCATCGTGTGTTATTGCGTCTGTCGAAGGAGAGCGACGCAAGTTCCTGTCTAACACGGAATCATGGATACCGCTGCGATGCGCAAGTATTTGGGCGATCGTAATCCTGCCGGCATTCGGGACTTGCGGGAAGAATTTGTCGAGGTTGTCGGTTAACTTCAGTTTTCTTTCCTCGATGAGTTGAAAGACCAATGCGGCGGTAAACATTTTTGTGATCGACCCGATCCGGTACCTGCTCGCTGCGGTTAACGGTTTCTTCTCCGTGCCGTTGATCTGGCCGTAACCGATAGAACGGTTGTAAATAACGTTGCCATCCCGGGAAACAACCAGACTTCCCATTGCCTTATTCTTTTCGGCAAGCCGGTCAAAAAATTGATCCAGTTTCGCCTTGTCCGGCGTTTGGGCGTGTCCGGCAGCTGATAACCCCAGTTTCAGAACAATGGAGATCAGTATTTTTGTTTTCATAGTTGTGACGAGTTTAAGTGTGACTATTCACTTTGCATTTTAAAGTAAATAAAAAGTACTTTGAAATACAAAGTGAATGATTGAAAATATATGCCTGAGCGAGCATTCTTCAATTTTGCCTTGTTCTGAGGATTTGCGTGTCACTCATGTTAACTCATCCATTGCGCTGATCGATTCCGGTTGAGCGGTGGCTTGTGATTCCCAGTGGGCGATGAGAATTTATTTTGAACTCTTGCTGACATAGGGTTGTCATGGTGGGCACTAGCTTTGGGAAAAATCCATGCCCCGGGCAACGGATTGTTTAGTAACGATTGCCCGAGGCGGTACAGATCGAAATAATATGCAAGCTGACATCCAGATCCTGCACAACTCCGACCTTTGTTCCATTCATAATTTCCTGTGCAATTGCCATGAGCGAACTGTGTCAGGAATAGAGTATCAGGAACAATTTGCATTCGCGTATGTCAGACGGGGAAATTTTCAGTTTAAGGCTTATCGGAATGAGCTGGATGTGCATCACGGATTATTCCTGCTTTGCAAGCCGGGCTATGAATACCGCGTGGGGCATGTGCATAATATGCCTGATCAATGCACTATTTTCTACCTGCCATCAGAAAAATTGAAGCTCTTAATGCCTCAAGGCGGAGCGTTCTCATGGTTTTTCGATAACCCGGATATGCACTCCATCGCGGTGAGAGCAACCCCGGAAATGGAATATCTTCATTACTGTATATTCCAGCTCGCTCAGGAAAGCCGGTCCCAGCGGTTATGGATTGAACAGTTGATGGCCGATTTGTTTTTGCTTATACTTTCCTCCGGGCGGGACAGCAATCCGGAGCCAGTGCTCACTGAGAAGCAGAAACGTGTTTACCTCCCTGCTATTGAGTCGGTTAAGTCGTTTATTGCGGAATCCTTTACCGAGAATGTTTCTTTGTCGCAACTGGCGGATGTAGCTAATATCAGCCCGTTTCATTTCAACAGGCTATTCAGGCAGATCACCAGCTTTACTCCTCATAATTATCTGCTGCGGGTGAGGCTTTTGCAGGCAGACCTGCATCTTTGCAATACCGATCTTTCTGTGACGGCCATAGCTTTTTCCTGTGGTTTCAATAGCCTTGAACATTTTTCTGCGGCCTATAAATGTCTTTTTGGCATTGCGCCGTCAATGAGGCGCCTTTGAAAACAGCAATTTTCCTTAAATAACGGAAATTCCGGCCGCCTAATTTTGTTCAATAAAAATTTAAAACGTTGAAAGAAATGGCGTCTATTCCGGAAATCCCACCCTGAAAGAGAGCAGCGCAAATAGGCATTTAGTTTTAAATCAGTTTACTAATCTTTAAAGTCAAGATTCCAATGGCAGTTTATTATATCAATAGCTACGACATTACCGACATGGAGGTGTACAAAAATTACGGCCCGCCGGTTGTTACATTAATGCAAAAATACGGGGCCGAGGTGTTGGTGGCTGATGTGGCGGGAATAGCGATCGAGGGTAATCCCAAAAAAATGAATGCAATCATCAGATTTCCATCAGAGGAAGCTGCACTGAACTGCTACAACGACCCGGAGTATCAACCGCTGAAACAGATCCGGTTAAATTCTACCGCCAACTGCACGATTGTTCTCACAAAGGAAATAGGCTAGCGAAAAGGAGAGGTTTTATTTACAATGGCAATCATAATCCCGGTATTTCGGTTAACAGGAGTGTCGGGATTAAAAGGACTTGCCGAAGGGCTGTGGAAAGCCGACAAAGAGAAGGAATCGTTGAAACGAACAGGTCTGTTTTTGGAATAGGCGAATGTGCCAAATAGGAAGTAATAGAAAATGTTATATATTTGATTTAACTGAAAGTTTAAAATGATGAAGCATTTTTTATTAATCTGTACTTTACTATTTAGCCTGCAAAGTTCAGGGCAGGGATCCCTGGAAGGAGATCGGCTGGCGTTAGTTGCGTTATACAATGCAATGGACGGCCCGAATTGGTTTAATAATTCCGGCTGGACGGTTGCTGGCCCAGTCGGGAGTAGTCCCTGTAGCTGGTATGGAGTTACCTGTGAAAATGGAAGAGTGACGGGGCTGGATCTTTCTCAAGGTGGTTTGGATGGAAATATACCACCGGAGATCGGAAACCTGGATCAGCTGAAATCACTGACGCTCGGATGGACTCGTATTGCGGGTGAAAAACCAGGATATGGACCCATACCAACAGAGATAGGGAATCTTATTAACCTGGAACATTTGGATCTGAGCGGAATAACGGGCAAGGTAGATGAGAGAGGTGGTGCAATGCCTATTAGAGGGCCGTTACCTCCGAGTCTTGGAAATTTGACAAAATTGACATATTTGGATCTGAGCTACGTGCCTGAAGACGCGGGATTTGATCCTTTTGGCTTTATTAGTGGCAGTATTCCGCCCGAATTGGGAAATCTGGTAAACTTAACTTATTTGAACATATCGAACCAAAGTTTGACTGGTAATTTGCCCACAGAACTTGGTAACTTAAAGAAACTTAAAACACTCTTGTTGGGGGCGAATGATTTTGATGGTGAAATTCCCTCTTCATTGAATAATCTGTCAGAACTTCAGCTTCTGCATCTTCATTATCAAAGCCATCAACGGAGCCACGAATTTGGGCTGCTACATGGTGAAATACCTAATTTGTCTGGTTTGCCCTTGTCGGCTAAGCTGCTTCTGTCGGGTAATTCCTTCACGTTTGCAGGCATGGAACAAAATGTAGACCGTCTATCATTCTATGGTCATCAGGCCCAGATCCCGATACAAATCCAAAATGGAAAGTTGAGCGTCGAGGCTGGCGGGACGGTGGCAAATAACACCTACAAATGGTTTAAAAAGACTTCTACCCAAGATGGTGTCCCACCCGTTTTATTAGCAACCATTGTTGGTGATAAATATTATGAACCAACGGAACCAGGGATTTATCTGGTGGAAGTTACCAACAGCGTTGCTACGCAATTGACGTTACGGAGCTCTGTTTATTCACTTACCACAATGCCTGTTACCCTCGCAGCATTTAGGGTTGTTAACAATGATGAAGCAAATTTGCTGATCTGGGAAACCGTCTCAGAAACCAACAATTTAGGATTTGAGATAGAAAGGAGCGCAGATACGAAGAATTTCGAAAAAATAGGTTTTGTAGATGGAATTGGAGATAGCAAAAAGAATAAAGTTTACCGATTTACTGACCATACTCCTTTGCAAACCAGCTACTACCGCCTTAGGCAAATCGATTATGATGGCAAATTTGAATATTCGCGGATTGTATCGGTTAAATTTGATAAGGTTGTGTTTAGTGTTTATCCTAACCCGGGATACGGACAGATTTTCCTAAACGGACTTGATAAAAAAGAAGAAATGACCATTCGAAATTCAGAAGGATTGGTAATGTTGCGGGAAAATGTGCTTTCCAAACAACCGATTAATGTAAATAGTTTGTCAAACGGAGTATATACCGTTACGGTGGGAAATGGTACGAAGAAGATTGTGATCCGAGATTAAATTCTAAGGCCGACTTTCTGATCGTTGTATTCGGTAAACAGGCAAACGACTCACATCATAAAACTCAGGTAGACAATCTTTGACAATATGTCCATTCGTTAAACATTCAGCGTATCGAAATTAGCGGTCTCAATTTGAAGCAGTTAATCTCTTTCCGAAAAAGTGATCGAAAACCGGGTGCCTGCCATCGCATCTGCCTTGATTTCGACTTTCAGTATTTCGGCAAGTTCTTTGACGATGATTAATCCAATGCCATGAATTCCCGGTTCACCGTCCGGTGATTCAGGATGGACCGCATCGCTCTCGTTAAACCAGTTCAGGATTTCCCCGGACAGCCCTGGCCCCGTGTCTGACACGACCAGTGTGATTGCCTCACGCCTCATACCCGCACTTACGGCTACCTTCCCTGCTGAGGTAAATTTGTTGGCATTGTCGATCAGATTATGCAGGATGATTTTCAGTAATTGCCGGTTAGATCTGAGTTGAAGCGTTTCCGGGACATGGTTTTCAAACTGATTCTGCTGACCGGCGAAGGCTTGTTTAAAGATGAAGGCAACTTCGTCGACCAGGCTCCGCGCCGCAAATGTCTCGTAAACTACCGAGCTGTCCGAAAACTGCGATCTTACATAGGAAAGCATATTTTCCAGGAGTGTAAGAATTCTCTTCGAAGACTCGTTCACGCTTGTCCCCACCGTTTCTGCAAGGGTATATTCGCCATTTTGAATGAGATTTGATAGTTTTCCGGAGGTGAATTCGATCGATCTCAGCGGGCTGCGGATGTCGTGGCTGATGGACGCGATCAGGTGCATTTGCAGGCGGGTCTGCCTCAGGAGTTCCTGTTCGGAGGTTTTCAGCACGCCCAATGTATCCTGCAAATTAAGCGTCCTTTCCTGGACGCGCGATTCCAGGATCTTGTTCAGGTTGTCGGCTTTCTTCAGACGGTTTTTGAAATAGAGGTAAGTCGCAGCCAGTACCAGGATGACCACGAATGCTTTGAATGGCCAGGTTTCGTACCAAGGGTTAGGAATGACTATCGTGAGCGTTGCCAATCGTTCGGAGTTGGGGCCAAATCCTGCATTCTTACGGACCTTCAGGGTATAGGTGCCCGATTCAAGGTTATTGAGATGAATGGACTGCTGATCGTTTTCGATGGGATGCCAAATTTGCGTGGTTTCGTCCCGTCTGTCACTAGAGACGTTGTAGTAGAGCTGCTGATTCTCCCGCGGGCCCAGGTAGGGGGATGAAACAAACACCTGTATGTCGCTAATGTCGGCAAGCTCGATTTTTGAACCGCTTACAGGAATTTCTTTCGAATTAGCTTCGATGCGGTCGATGAAGATTTTTGAATCCGGTACATCCACCGGGATCTGTTCAGGTTTGAAAAACACCAACCCGTCGAGCGAAGGCAGCGATATGTAACCGCTTTGCAAGCGCAGGGCGCATGGCTGACAGCCCCCATTGAATTCGTTGATGCGAAAACCGTGTTGTTTCGAATACCGATGATAATAAAGCCGGGTACTATCGCCGTGCACGGTGAAATCGAGCAAATCCTTGTGATAGATGCGGAACAATCCGTGATTCGTCGGCAGCCAGAAAAAGCCGTTCGCGTCTTCCACAAGACAATGCCCATTGGCCAGGTAACGGCTTCCGTCAACAGGAAATCGGGTTAGTTTGTCATTTTGAAGCAGAAAAAAGCCGTTTTCAAAAGTCGTGAACCAAAGTTCTCCATGTTTGGATAAGAAAATATTTTTGACATAAAACTTTTCGGTATGCGGCACAAGGGATATTGTTTTTCGGGTGAGATTTACCTTGACCAACCCTGCCGCGGTAGCTACCCAAAACAGATCTTTCCCCTGCTGAAGCATGTAGGAAATGTCGGTTATTTCCCGCGTAAAGGTGCGCAGTTGAGCCGTGTTTTCACGAGGATCGAAGTATTTCAATCCTTCTGATTTCATTCCCAGCCAGATACGCCCCAGGGGATCTTCATATAACTGTGAGATTTCACCACCTGCGTCCCATTGTCCCTTCAAATTTCGGGCATTCCCGTCAAGGCGGTATAGCCAACCGTTCTCAAAGAACCACAGGTCGCCAGAGCGCGCTTTGAGCATACTATACCGGTTCATGGCCATTTTTGTCGGCAAAGGCAGCTGTTGCGCGATGATCTGACCGTTCCTGTCTTTACCGAGTACCTTGAAGGATGGCGTGATGACGGTAGTGTCCGAGAATGCGGCCTGGGAATAATAGACGTTCGCCTGGCTTTCGTTGCTATTGATGGTAAGCGTTTCGAATACCTGAAAATCAAGGATAAAAAGTCCATTGCTCAAGGTTCCAAGAAAAAGCCGTTGTTGGGACTGATCGAAAAATACTGTGGAAACATTGTTCCGTTCGAAGTCAAAATCGTCGAGTAATAGCATCGTCCGGATGTCTCCCGGAGTCCCTTCTGAAAGTAGATAGAGTTTTTTGTTTTGGTAGATAAACGCTTGTCCCGACAGGTCGTGGGAATAAACCAGGTAGTTTTCGGAAAGATCGGGTACAGGGCCTTTTCCGGGACCCAGTCTGATCTTCCCCGGTGCAGTTCCCTGCTTCGCAACCAAAAGCTCTATGTTGCCGGCCTCGTCGTCATGGTAGAGGTTTCTTCCGAGCCTGAAAAAGCCACGCGGCGAAGTGATCCGGGTCTTGTAGCTTTTCCTTTTTTTCCAGGTTGAATAAAGGTCTATTTTTCCATCTTTCTGCCACATCAAGAAGCTCCCATTTCCTTCGGGGAGCCAAAACGGCTGGTGGGTGGGTGCCCAGTCACCCTGAAAGCGGTTGGGAAGCCCCATGGAAAAAAGCAGGCCATTTTTGCTTTCCGGTGTTCTGAACATTTTTCTGAGGCGGGCTGCTCCCTGAGGTTTTTCGTTGGTAGCTCTGCCGGAAGCGATCTTTATATATTCAAATCCATCTGTTAGTGCATAAAAACGATCCTTTCGTCCCTCCATGTCGGGAAGGAAGGACATGAACATGGTGGTCTGCAACCGCAGATCGCTTTTGCCGAAAGTCAGGAAAGTTTGACCATCAAACCTCACCAGCCCGACCTCTGTGGCAAGCCAAACGAAACCATCGGCATCCTGCGTGATAGCGCGCACGGAGTTCTGCGGCAGACCGTTTTCGCTGGTGAAGTGCCGGATGCTGTATTTGGGGGCTTTCGCATTGGTTTGCGAAGCAGCTGATATTGTGAGTATTTGAAATAAAATACAGAAATACAATCTCACCGGTATTGCGAATTGCAGGCACAAATGAATATAGAGGTAAAATAAGCGAAATACTTCTATTGAGTATATATGAAAGAAGGAGTATTGTTCGATTATACCGACCGTAAATAATAGAAATGTTTCTATATACTATTTGCGATTGAACGGTTGTAACAAAAACCATTGATCTATAATTTTACCACCATCACCCGCATATTCCCTTTTTGAATTCTTCCGCCAATGGTTTCCCGGAAGGGCAGCTGGTACCCTATTGACTGGGCATTAGCCTTACTATCATGAACATTCTGATTATCGACGACCAAACGCTGCTGCGCACCGGATTCGGTGTTTTTCTGGCAGGTATTTCCGGCAGCTACCGGCTTTTCGAAGCTGCCGACCTGGTTACGGCCGCCGCCACCATCCAAGGGGAACGCGCTATCGACCTGGTTATCAGTGAAATCAAGGTGGACGGCGTGGCATCGCCCAACATTGTAAAACTGCTTAAATCCCTCAAAACGGATATCTCTATACTGTTCTATTCCAGCATGGCCGAACGGCTCTTCGCGCTGCCGGCACTAAGGGCTGGTGCCGATGGGTTCATCATGAAAAGTGCAAAGCTAAATGAGCTGGCCAGAGCCATTGCGATGGTGAGTTGCGGTGGTAAATATATGAGCGTGGAATTACAGGCTTCGCTGTTACCGATGCTCGACTCGGGACATCAGACGAAGGAGCTGGAATCACTTGAGTTGCTCTCGCGCCGTGAAAGGATTGTGATGAATCAGGTAGTGCAGGGTAAATCCACGAAAGAGATCGCTTTCCTGCTCAATGTAAAATGTAATACCGTTAGTACCTATAAAAAGCGTATTTACAGGAAAATGAATGTAGTCGACACATTTGAATTGTCGCAAAAAGCCGCTGTATTTTAAAAATAATAGAAATGTTTCTATGGTTTACTTTTAATGGTTTCGAGCTAATACGACATATTTATAATTAGTTTTGGTGCCGAGATGCGAGCAAGGCACTGCATGACAAAAATGGTCAGGCCGATAAATTGCGTATATGTATAACCGTTTTGGTAAATCAACGGTAAATTTCAGTGCCGCTGTCAATCACCTAGGCTTGCGATAAAACTGTTCACACTATACACACACGCCTACCCACGTAAATAACAAGCTTATTTATGAATAGCCACTAGAAATTACCTCTGAAATCAGTTCAAAACCTCAACTTCCATGCAAGGAAGACTATTACTTTCGCAATCAGCGGCTGGACTTGCTTTGCCATTTGCGTCCAGAAACTGGTCTAGTCGGAAACCGAACGCGCCGGTGTTGCAAGCCTTTCGGTGATGCCAAAACGCTTTCAACCTCTGTTAATGCGTACTGCGAGGGCTTTGTCGAAAACAAAGGCCGGCTCGTCGACCAGCACGACAAGCTTAACAGCCGGGTGAGATACTTGTTGCGAAGCGGCCCCCCTTCATTATTCTGGCAGTGTCGATTACAACTCCCACACGGGCCCGTTCCTTGCGGGCAACCGTCTTTTTACACCCATTTACACCATTAGCCACCATTTCAACCTATGAAAGTGCTCGTCATTGAAGACCATCCCCTAATGCGATCGGCCATTAAACGGGAAATAAAAGATCATAAACCCCAGGCCCGCGTTACGCTCGCAGCGCGTCTGGAAGAAGGGATGGAGCTGATTAGAAACCAATATTTTGACTTGATTATCGTCGAAATTGGTACCCCCGGCGGGAGCATGCAAGCGGTCAGGGAGATGCGCGCGGCTGGCAAGGGGACTAAAATCCTGGTGTATTCCTCCATGAATGAGTCCACTTACGCGCTGCCGGCGGTTTCATCCGGCGCCCATGGGTTCTTATCCAAAGACAGTTCGGGCGATGAACTGAGGATAGCCATCGACATGGTGCTGGATTCGAAAACTTATTTCAGTAAAAAAATACAGGAAACACTGCTCTCGCAGGTCATATCGAATGTGGATTCTTCGGACCATAACCCGTTACAGACGCTGACATCCCGGGAGCGGCTGGTTGTGCATTTGCTGCTGCAAGGGAATAAGATAAGGGCCATCGCCGAAATGCTGAATCTGAAGGAAAGCACGGTGAGCACATTTAAAGCGAATGTCTTCAAAAAGCTGCAAGTAGGTAATCTGGTGGCTTTGTCCGAGAAAATGGAAATGTTGCGGTAGCCTGCCGGGGGAGGCTACCCCGAATATCAACAACCTAGTAGCCGGAAGCAGCGGCGACATCAATGATTTTTGAGAGCTCGATTGCGCTTGTGACGCCGCATTTGCGGAAAATTTTCTTTTTGAAAGTACTGACAGTACTCAATTTCAACTGCAACTGGGTGGCAATCTCCTTCGTCCACATACCTTTGATCAGCAACCTGCTGATTTCCAATTCCCTGTCTGTTAGCCCAATCCATTTCCGGCGCTTGATTTTGGTGTAATTCTGCGGCAATTGCGTAACCAGCTGTTCGCGGACTACCTCGCTGAGGTATTTCTTGTCGTTCACCACAGCCGAAATTGCTTCTCCATACATTTCCGGGGCCGACCGTTTCGATAAATAGCCGTCTGCCCCAGCCTGTACATATTTCAGTGCATATTTATCTTCGGGCAATCCGCTGAAAATCAATATTTTTGCATTGCGCCGTGTGGCCCTGATCATATCGATCATCTTTACATCCTGGCCTCCGGGCAAATGAATATCAAGAATGACGAGGTCGATCGGTTTGTCGCGGAGGATCCGGAGCCCATCGTTAAAATCTTCGGACTCAAAAATCGAGGAATTCTCAAATACCTCAAGGATCACAAGGCGCATGCCCATTCTGACAACGGCATGATCCTCAATGAGTAATGCATTCATCTTGAACGATAATTTAGTTTATGGTAGGAACAGGTGAGCTTCGTAGTACCAAAGCTAAGTATAGTATCTTGTGGTTACAATCTAGATATTGATAGCGAGATGTAAACATTATACTACACTTTTTACCAGAATTTCAGGGAGTTTTTGTTAATTCATGCCGCGAGCCGCCGCAATCCTGGTAACACACCCATGACATAGAGGTCCAGTGCAGTCCTTACTTACCCGAATCTTACTTGTAGAAGACCATGACATTGTCCGCATTGCCACAAGCATGCTCGTCAAAGAGATGCTCGATAACGTGGTTGTGGATGTAGCGGTGAATTTCAAAGAGGCTGTGCGGGCGGTTTCCGAGGGTAGTTTTCAGTTGATAATCCTTGACTTGAATATTCCCGGCGCCGATCATTTGCTGGCCATCGAGAAGTTGCGTTCGCTGCAACCCGGTATTCCGGTGCTCGTTTTCTCGGGACAAAAAGAAGAGCTGTACGGTGTCCACTGCATTCGCGCTGGCGCGGCCGGGTTCGTTTCCAAGGAATCGAATGCTTCGGAGTTACAAGATGCCATCCGGGTCGTGCTGGACGGGCAGAAATACCTTAGTCCCGTTGTCCGTGCGCAGCTTTTGGGTACCATGCTGCAATACGGCGTTTCCGATCCGGCAGAACGTTTGTCGGCAAGGGAGCTCGTGGTTATGGAGATGCTGCTGGAAGGAAAATGGACGAAGGATATTGCCGGTCAGTTAAATTTAAAAAGCACTACTGTCAGCACTTTTAAGACCCGTATTTTTAAGAAGCTTGGCGTTAATAATTTGCTGGATCTTGCTAAGCGGGTCGAAATGTACCATTTGTCCGATGGGGACACATTTTCAGATGACAAATAGTAGCCTCTCCCATAAAACCAGTTCCCGAAGTAAAAATACCTCCATTCTTGCTCCATATTTTGCGAAGTAAAAGTATAGAAATGTTACTATGCTTTGTAGAAAATATTTTTTGCAACTAGTTGAAAAACAGCTTTTTGCAAATATCTGAGGTTGGCTATCCGCGCCTCGCCCATCAAATTGCATACATTTTCCCCGCTACTTTGTAGATATAGTTTGCATCGCAGGCATCTGTACAGGGACTGTCATAAAACTGTCATTTGTATTGCAAACAAAGCCATGATCCTCGCGGATCAATGAGCTGATTTAAGCCCCATTCATATATAAAGCAGATCATAGTATCCATTCGGAAACAAGGTCGAAAGGCCGTGTTTTTGAGCGGAAACGGTGCACCCTTTTTGATCTAAAAAATTAACCAACTGCCTGTTTTATACTGTTTTTCAATGATTTATTAATTAAAACCAAATTACAAACGATGAAAATGAAACAACTACTAACATGCACTGCCGGTGCACTTGGAGTCACCGCCGGATTGCTTTTTGTAGGCTTGCCTTTGATGGCACAGGTCAAGATCGGGGATAATCCTAATTCGATCAGCGGGAACTCCATCCTGGAACTGGAAAGTGCCACGAAAGGTCTTTTGATCCCTCGAGTTGCACTGGTGGCCACCAACAACCCGGCCCCGCTCAGCGCGCCCATTATTGCTGGTACGCGTGTGTACAATACCGCATCTACGTCCGGTGATAACGGTGTTTCGCCAGGCGAATATTACTACGACGGTACGGCTTGGGTAAAATTGGTTACCGAAGCCCCTGCCGGCCAGGAGGTTTTCCGGGAAGGACCGGCACCCGTGGGCGCTTCCTGCGGGGCGGATCCGGAAGGAACAATCTGGAATGATATCCTGGAAGACAGTCCTACCGAGGGCCAGCAATGGATATGCCGAAGCGGCGTGTGGGCAGTTTACAATGCTCCAAGCAGCAGAACGCCGTTTTTATTGGGACTGACAGGCGGAAAGGATGCCGGCGGCACCAAAGGCGGCCCTATTCGTCGCTATGGAAACATTTTATTGAAACGTCCTAACGACAACCAGGGTTCTACGACGCTAACTCAGGGTGGTGGTATCAGGCTATACCGTAACGTAGCGATCGCACCGAACAACGGAGCGTTCATTGATTTCGCCCGTAACCCTGCCAATCCTGACCTGTTCCGTATCGGGCTTCGGAATGATATAAATGATGGTAACGGAGCATTGACTTTCCAAACCAGCCTCATTTCCGGGACTTATGATGCCCGCATGGTTATAGGTTTGAATGGCCAGGTCGGTATCAACACAACTAATCCGCGTCGTGTTTTCCATGTCAATGGAAAGGCATTGTTTTCTAACAATAATAATGATGGGGCATTGTATTTTAATGGTACAGCGGACCAGGATGGAATTTTGCTGGACTGGGATGACAATTCCAACGAAGCCCAGATCGCCGTCCAGACAGATGGCCCAAATCTTGCCTTGACTAAAAAGACGAACGGTGCCGCTGGTGACGTCTTCGTAGTCTTCCGGGGGAACGGAAACGATCTCGGACAGATCAGATATAACGGAACGCAAATGGTGTATGCCGTCACTTCTGACCGTCGTCTCAAAGAAAACATCAGAAATACGCATTATTCGATCGAGGATTTGATGAAGATAGACGTGGTTGATTATAACTACAAAAATAATGCTGCTAAAACACGGACTACGGGTATGATTGCCCAGGATCTCTTCAAAATATTCCCGGATGCCGTTTCAGAAGGTGGCGAGAATGTTAAAGCCAATCCGTGGTTGGTGGATTACGGCAAACTGACCCCACTGTTGGTAAAAGCCGTTCAGGATCAGCAGAAAGAAATCGCCGCTTTGAAAGCGCAACTGAACGAAATGAACGCGCTCAAAGCTGAGGTAGCGAGCATCAAAGCGATGCTTGGCAATGCTGCTCAACAGAAGTCGGAGGCTATCATTTCAAAATGAGTGAACTATGCACAAAATCATTTATAAGAAGCTCGTTGGCCTGAGCGTGGCATTGTGCCTGTCGCTCACGCTGATGGTCGATCCGGCGCTTGCCCAGCAGGGCAGCCAGGGAAACACGACCATTTTTGAAGGCACGCAGATGACGGTGTTCGGAACGCATACCTTCGTTACAGGAGGGGCGGGCATACAGCCCGGCATCATCAGAACAATCCGCGCGGCATCACCCGGCATCCTGGGTTTTGGGCCTGGAACCAGTTATACCGGCCAGGACGACGCTAACCATGTTGACGGCTATGTATCCAAAGCAGGCAACAGCGCGTTTATTTTCCCTGTCGGCGATGGCACCAAATTGCGCCCGATCGGAATTTCCGCACCTGCGACATCCGGCGTTTTCAAGGCGGCATATTGGTCTGAAAACCCGGGGACGGCCACATTGCCGACCGGTGCGCCATTCCCGACAGCCAACATGGAGACCGATGTCACCGGTGTGAGCCAGGTGGAATACTGGGATCTGGACGGTTCGTCGCCGGTTAATGTCACCCTTACATGGGATGCTGCGAGTAATCTGAATACGCTAGCCAGTTCAACTATGGTTAATCTGCTGGTGGTGGGATACAACCCGCTTACCAACGAATGGGAGAACCTGGGCAGTGCGGGAGGTACGACGGGTTCGCTGACCGGTATCGGTAGCATTACAGCCATCGGCGTAACGCCCGACAAATATTCGGCATTCACTTTTGGTGCAAATAGTGCATTACCTGTAACATTGGTCGCTTTTGATGCCAGGAAGGAAAGTGCGACCACATTGCTAAGTTGGTCGACCACGGCCGAAACCAACAGTGACCGCTTTGAGATCGAACGCAGTACAACCGGAAAAGTCTGGAACAAGATCGGGACAGTGGCATCGTCCGGGGAGAGCAATGTGCTGCGCAAATACTCATTTGCTGATGCTGCTCCGCTGGCTGGCGAAAGTCTTTATCGCCTGAAAATGGTTGACAAGGATGAGACATTCGCATATAGCAGCATAAAAAGTGTAGTGTTCGACCACGGTTCGGTACAGTCTGTTTATCCTAATCCGGCGCGTGACGTGGTTTACATTCAGGATGCGCAACTGGTGGAGAGGGTATCGATCGTTGATCTGAGCGGTAAAACCGTCAGGGATTCCGGTGTTTCGGCAAGCGGGATGGTCAAACTCGACGGGCTGAATGCCGGGATGTACATTGTAAAGGTCGTTCGCAGCAATGGCCTGGTGACTTCGCAGAAGATCGTCGTGGCCAAATAACACTCCATACGGATGGATACATGTAGCCTCGGAAGTATTCCGGGGCTACTTTTTTAAGGTTTTGACTGCCAGGTACTTTCTTGGTTAATCGAGGCTTTGGATTAACCAAAAAGAAGCGTCAATTCGATGTAAGTAAATTTTTTACAAAGTTAATTTCATTGCCAATATCAACGATGTGATCAGGCTCTATTCCCTTTTGCTCCCAACTTTCCGTTGTTCCCGGCCAGGTAGGTGCTCCGGTAGATACAGAAATAAACAAGTGCTCATTTATCGGATACCATGAATTCATGTGGGCTCCACCGGCCGACTTCTGACCAACTACCTTTGCCCGATTATGCTTCTGCAGTCCGTAGGTAAAGGCCTCCGCAGCGGACGCTGTTCCTTTGTTGATGATGATGAACAAGGGGTTGTCGTACTTTTTTTCCAATAACCAGCTTACCGTTTTAGCGCTCTCGACAATTCCGGTCCGGGTTCTAAATTCAAGTAACGGGGTGTCTTTTGGCAGGAAAAAACTTTCAAAGACATTTCCGATTGCACTGCCGCCGCCGCCATTGTCACGCAGATCGATAATTAAAGCCTTTGTGCCGGATACAAAGCGCATGGCGGCAAAGAGAATGGGTAAACTCTTTTCGCTGATATTAATCTCTGAAACCTTCAGGTAACCAATATTGCCTTCCATTACCATTACTTCCCTCAAACCAAAGTTTTTGGTTGCGGCATCCTTTCCGTAGAAAAACGGGTTGTCGGATTTCCCAACCGTGTCGGCTTCACCGGCAGGTGACTTTCTTTCAATAGCTGACAGTTCCTTTACTGTCTTGGGGTCATATCGAACGTACATGTGGCCGTCGTTGCTGAGCAACTTCAAACTATGGGTGGCTAACGAGTCAACCTCCTTCCAGTTTCCAGCGCCGTCGAACTTTCCCTTTTTATAGTCTTGCAATAGCTGCAATGCTATTTGACGGCCTTTTTCGGGAAACACATACGTTGAGTCTATGAGGCTGGACATCTTTGTGAAGGCAGATTCCAGTTCTTTTCTGGACAAGGTTTGCGGGAAGCCGATTTTCGGGAAAAGGACCGAAAAAAGGACACAAAAAATTAGCGTTGGGTGTCTGAGGACTTTCATGGCTCTTTGTCATTAGTGTTATTATGCAAAGGACCGTAATCACAACTGCTTAAAATAGTATCAGATTAGCCATCTATAGTTTCCTGTATTCCTTTGGCAACAAACCAGTCAGTTGTTTAAAACTTCGGCCAAAATGGGTCTGATCCACAAACCCACATTCATATGCAATACTCGTCAGCGAAGCATTGGCGTCTTTCATTAGGATCAGCGCATGTTTCAGTTTCAGCTTGCGCATATACTCGCCAAAAGTGCAGCCAAAGTACCGGGCAAACTGTTTGGAAATAGTGACCGGATGAATACCGGTTACCGTTGAAAGTTCCTGCAGCGAAATTTGCTCGTTCCAGCGGTCCTGCATTAGTTCATTAATTTGTTTGACCCAGTCGGGGCGACCAGCATCAGCTCTGTGTTGATAATTGGCCAGGCTAAGTACTGCCATGGCAATCGAAGTGGCCGCAGCGTTGCCCGTCATCAGCTGTTCCTGATAGGCCTTAAGCAACACGAACGTTGTATTGGGGTTGTTACAGACGGCGTTATTTAGATCGGTCTCATCTAAATCAAATATTTTAAAAAATTCCGGGGTAAACTCCAGATTGAAATTTTTAGAGCCGGGAAGTGTGTTGCTGTTTTGATGTGGCTGCTCCGCGCTAAAAAAAACGGTTTGACCAGCAACCCGAACGTACTCTCCGTCCTGGCGCTTTTCCAGCGTCCCGCCTGCCAAAAAGAGTGTTAGATGCGGGTTTACATGGGCATGTAAAGAGTGATTGCATACATGCTCACCAGCGTATTGGGTGACACTGGTCCAGATACCGTTTCCGCAGAAGCTGTTCACGTTGGTACCCAGGTAAATGGCAGTATCGAGAATTTGCATGGTGTGGACGGTGGGCTGGTGGAACTGCACTCACTCACTTACTAGTTACAAAGTTTAAGCAAATAAAGGCATTTTCTGTCTATGTATTTTATCGTCGTGCTGCCACCATGTCGTCCTCTGGCGTGGGCAAGCTTGCAGGCCGTTTTGGCAACTATTTCATAACTTTTTTAGGTCGTAAAAAATTGAAAATGAGTTGATTGGTGCTAGATAGCATGAAGGCGCGGCTTGTGATGAATGATGGATTTCTATCGGAAACGCATCATTCATGCTGCAAACTCTTCACCGGATTCAGGAGCGCGGCCTTCACTGCCTGGAAACTGACAGTGATTAGGGTTATAATAAGTGCACCTGCGATAGCCACAGCGAAAATCCACCATGAAAGTGCAGTTCGATAAGTGTAATGCTGCAGCCAGTCATGCATCAGGTAGTATGCAATGGGCGTGGCTACCAGGCAGGAAATCATAACCAGGATCAAGAAATCTTTGGAAAGCATTTGCCACAGGTTAGTCACCGAAGCACCCAGTACTTTGCGAATGCCTATCTCTTTTTGACGCTGCTCGGCAAAAAACGAAGCCAAACCGAAAAGCCCCAGGCAGCTAATGAAAATCGCCAAAGATGAAAAGGTCGTGGAAAGCTGCCCGATCCGCTCTTCTGCATGAAACTTCCGGTCATAATCCTCACTGGCAAATTTGTATTCAAAAGGGCTTCCGGGGTTATATTTCTTAAAAACCGGTTCGAGCTTTAAAAGCGCTTCTTGGGTTGCAAGGGCAGGATTAAGCCTGATATGGATGAAGGAAGCCCAATCTTCCCGCAGCATGAAAACGGTTGGCTGGATGGGCATAAAAGGTGATCCGGTAACCACATCATTGATGACCCCAATAATGGTATAATGATCGCCATTCCATTGGACGCGCGTCCCGACGGCTTCTTTGAGTCCCATGAATTTTGCGGCACTTTCGTTAATGACCATTCCGAGGCTATCCGTCGAAAAATCGCGGGAGAAGTCGCGCCCTTGCTTGATTTCCCAGCTAATAGTTTTGCCATACTCGTGGGTAAGGCCCACAGTCCCAAGATCGCCCAGCTGATCAGGGTCTTTGCCAGGCCAGCTGAAACTTGCATCGCTGCTCCAGACTTCGGAAGTCGGACTGGAAGACAGGGCCATATTTACGGCAGCGCCTGTTTGTAGCAAATCCTGGCGAAGGGCCTGCGCATGTTCCCGAAGATCGGGCGTGTTCATCGCAACAGACAGCAATCCGGAACGATCAAATCCCACCGGCCTGTTTTTAGCATGCTGAATTTGGCGAAGCACAACCAGCGTACCAATGACCAGGGTAACAGATACTGTGAACTGAAGCACGACGAGCGTCTGGCGCGGTACCGCTGCGAACCGGCCGCCGGTAACACGTAGAGACGAACCAGCGCCTGTAAGGACTTTGACCGGTCGAAAGCCAGACAAGTAGATCGCCGGATAACTTCCGGCCAGAAGACCTGTCATCAGCGTAAAACCCAGACCAATAAGCCAGGTTTTCTCATTTTCCCAGGGAAAATAAATTTGCTTGTCGGCAATCTGGTTAAACCAGGGTAGTAACAATTGTACCAGTAACAAGGCAAGTACAAATGAAAAGATTGCGACCATTATGGATTCACTAAAGAACTGGGCGATCAGCTGGCTGCGCAGTGAACCGACTGCCTTACGAACGCCAACTTCTTTGGCCCGTTTCTGTGCCCGTGCCGTAGAGAGATTCATAAAGTTGATACACGCCAGAACAAGCACAAATGCGCCAATAATGCTAAACAGCCAAACAAACTGGATCCGTCCGCGCACCGGTACCCCATTTTCCCACTCGGAATATAAATGCCACCTGCTCATGGGGTGGAGAAATGCTTTGGGATTAAACCTTGCTTCTTCTTTGGCATGCCGGGCCTTGATATTCTGTATTTTTGAGCTCACCTGATCGAAGTTTGTATTCGGCGCAATTTGCACCAACAACAGAAAAGAGTTGTTGCCCCAGTTCGTTTCCGAGCGTTTTACCCAAGGTGTCTCCTGCAAAAAGAAGCTCCATGGCAGCAAAAATGATACATCGTGGAATTCGGTGTTGTACGGCAGATCTTCATATATGCCCGTTACTTTAAAGTAATTTTTGTTGTCAACCTTAATTGTTTTATTGATCGGGTCTGAATTGCCAAATAATGCCCTGGCGACCGATTCCGAGAGCAGGGTAGAAGTAGGGTTATCAAGGCCGCCAGCTGTGCCTTTGATGATTCGCAGCGACATCATTGCGGGGAAGTCCGGCTCGACGCAGTTGCCCTTCCTTGAAATTTTCTTTTCTCCGACGGCTATGATATAATCCTCTGTCCAGGACGAGGAAGCAATGTGGCTGAATTCGCCGGCATGTTCGTTTTGTAAAGCTGCCCGCATCGGAAGAGGCGTGGCAGGGGTGGTACTGGTGGTGCCGCTATAGGTTTGATGCTGCATTACCCGTGCTATGCGGTCGTAGTGCTGATGATATTTATTATAAGAGAGCTCATCCCACATCCAAAGACCGATCAGTATAGCCGTGGTCATTCCAACAGACAGGCCAATAATGTTAATAGCGGAATAAGTGCGGTTTTTAGCAAGGTTGCGAAAGGCGATCTTCACGTAGTTTTGTAGCATATCTGTATGGCTTGGGTCAGGATACTCATTCTGGTTTAGTTTTCATCAGTGAAGGCCGCATGAAACTATACGCTCCCTTCATTTGGATTCATTAGTTATATAAATGTCTGACAAATACCTTACCAAAAATGGAAAAGTGGTCAAAACAAAATGGAAGGGCCATGACGGCATGTGAGCTGTTCAATTGCGCACAGGATCACGTTCAATTTTGGACAACCTATTCAATGCATTTGGACAATATAAATCTTGCTTAAAACAATCGGCCGCTTCGGGGAGCTAACTATTTTGGGGAAAGGGTGAGGCCTTAATCTGCGCAACTGCGATTGAAAAGTCTGTGGAATTAGCAAGAAAGTTCCAACGATTTTCTTATTGGCGGGTCTATATTGAGCGTCACCAAACAACGTTTTGTATGCGTTTCTTTAGCAGGACTCCATTCTACTTCATCTTACCGTTTCTTTTTACATTATCATGCTCAAAAGGTGCTGATGAAGACTGTGGGTGTGATGGTTCAACCCGTCGTATCCTCGAAAACCTGCAAGCCAGATATACGGGCGACGGCGCTTTTGTTGTTCCAGATACGATGGCGGGTTTCATACGCGTATATGCATGCGATGTAGATACCGCTTGGGAAACAAGTAAAGATGAAAGAATCTGGAATTACACCATCTCGGGCGACCTTAAAAAGAACTGTCTGGGCGCTAATCCTGAACTTGCATTGCCATATGAAGGCGGACCGATCCGGATCACATTTATCAAAAAGAACTGACTAAGAAAGGGGAAGCAATGAGTCATTCGCCAACTAATAGACAAAAAAGGTATTTCAACCACCGTGCGCCTTTTATTTTTCAAGCCTCTCAATCTGTTTATCGCTTAAATATTTTCTTGCGGGGAGATCGTAAATGACCATGACCAGGTAGGCCACCCCAACCAGCAGGATCAGGGCGGTTATGATGATGAGAACCAGTTGTATTGTACCTGGTTTGTGATTGATATAATAATTGCCAAACATCCATAACACGGCATTATGCGTCATGTACAAGGGGTAAGAGATCTTTCCCGAAAAGACGGAGACCTTTTTCAAGGCAGGTGATAACGTAGCCCCCGCACCCAAAGCGATCAGCAGAGGAAAGTAAAGGAGTACTACCAAAGAGAGTAACCCCTGACATAAGCTCTTGAAACTTTGTATTAGCTATATACCATACGATGACATAACTATCAGAAATACAAGGATAATCCAAGCCGAAAACGATTGCCTCTGATCATCTCATTGACTCCGGAGTCGACGACGATTGGCAAGTTATATTGCATTTGCAATCCCATATATTTCCCGACTCGCAGGCTTAAACCAAGCGCCCCAAACATGACGTATTTATTGGTATTGATAGAAATTTCCGTACCGAGAAAATCATCGCTTGCTGTAAATTCACCAAAGTTATAACCCGATGACAATTGTAAAAACGGAGTAAACCGAAACGGAAGCACATAATAACGGGCGTAGACCTCTGGTGTAAAAGCGTATTCCCTTACTCCACCACGTTCCAGGTTTACCCAGCTTTTTCTTTGCTTGGAAAATCGATTGGCCACAGACAATTGGAGTCCAACCACCAGGCGGTCAGCGACCAAATAACCAGCCTGGGGAGTGAGAGACCAGCCTGCTTTTTGCTTACTATTATTTGCAGAACCGTTCAATGAAAAAGTAAAAGCTCCTTTCTTTAAGTCCTTATAAGGGGGAATGTCTAATGGTTCATCAATTTTAATGGAATCTTTGCCCTGCTGTGCAAATAAATTACTGGAAAATATCAGGAGAATGGCAAGAAAGAAAATGGATACTCTTTTCATAGACGATGTTAATTACTATTAAGGATACTTTTAAAATTTCAATGTGTAGCCTATATAAGGCAGTATTGGGAAAAATGAAACTTGCTTAACCACGATCCCGGTTGGTACGAAATCCCGGTTCCGTTCAGTCTTCATATCCAGATATAAAGGATTGTTTCTGTTATAAGCGTTGTACAGGCCCAATCGTAATTCAGCATTCCGCTTGCGAGGAGTTATCAGCGATTTGCTTGCGCCAATGTCCAGCCGGTGAAATGCAGGCATTCGTCCGTTGTTTCTTTTATCATATATAAACCTGGGGCCGCCACTGTTTTCAGTAATAAAAGCAGCTTCCGGCAAAGTAACAGCATGTCCTGTCTGGTAAATAAAGCCGGCACTTAATTTCCATTTTTTCCCAATGGCATAGTTTGTCGTTATCGCTAGATTATGCCGTCTGTCATATTTCATTGGGTACCAGGCTGCATCGTTGATTTCGGAAAACTTCCTTTCTGACTTCGACAAGGAATAAGAAATCCACCCATTAAAGCGACCTGCTTTTTTACTCAACATCAGTTCAACTCCTTTCACACGCCCTATGCCGTTTTTTATAACAATATCATCCCAGGAACCGGCTAATAATCCGGCAAAATTGGTGCCATCAGGATAATCTATCAGGTTTTTCATCCTTTTTGTATAACCTTCCAGTGATAGATCCAGACCTAGCTGAGGAAAAGTCTTATAAAGTCCGATGGATAATTGCGAGCTTCGCGAAGGTGTTACTTTGTTCGTTGAGGGAAGCCATGCATCATAACCGAAGCCAAAACCATTGTTGGTGAGTAAGTGAACGTATTGATTCATAATAGCGTACCCACCCTTGATAGTCCAGTTTGCGGGAAGCGACCAGTTCAATCCCAGGCGCGGTTCAGGATTCAGAAAAGTCCGATTACTGACATTGTACAAGCTATACCGGAGGCCGGGATTAAAGTGTATTTCAGGAGTAAGGCTTATGTAAGCATCTGCGTGAAAATCCAGCTGTGTTGCTGGGAACTTTCCTGTTCCGGTATCATTCTGTGAGCCACTATAATTGCTTTTTGTAACAAAGGGACTAAATGAATGTCTGGTGGCGTCCAAACCAAATTTCAGATTTACTTGATTAGAAAGAAAATAATCGAACTTAACTTTGCCGCCTAAATCGGCTATCCCTGCATTGGTGTCTCGATAAAGTCTGACAGGTTCGGTGTTCAGGTTAATATCTTCAAAGTTATTGGTCAATTCGCTGGTGTACCTGGAATAGAGCAAAATGAATCTGGCAAAAAGCTTTTCTGAGAAAACCTTGCTGTACCGAAGGGTTGCGGTCGTGTTTCCCCAATTATTACCCACAGAGGTTTCTGTCTCCCTTCCGTCATTAGCACTCCATTCGCTGTACGTAAAGCGGTCAAAACCATTATAAAGGCTCAAATAAATCTGATCCGTTTTATTAATCTGATAGTTGAGTTTTGCATTGAGGTCGTAAAAACGATACTTTCGGGTTTCACCATATCCGCTTGCTTTCTTGGGCTGCAACAAGGAAGAAAGTCCCAGTGTAGAGACCCTTCCCGACACAATAAATGAAGCTTTATTTTTAACGATCGGCCCTTCCAATGTCAGATTTTGATTGAGAATCCCAATACCCACTTCCCCGCCAAATTTCTGGTTGTTGCCGTCTTTCATGGTTAGGTCTATCACCGAGGCGAGTCTGCCACCATACCGGGCAGGGAATGCTCCTTTGTATAAATCAACTGATTTTAAAGAACTTGGGTTGAAAACCGAAAAGAATCCGCCCAGGTGCGTAACGTTGTAAACAGGGACTTCATCCAGCAGAATTAAGTTTTGATCGGGTGTTCCTCCCCGGACATACAAGCCGGCGCTGCCTTCCGTCCCTGTGGAAACACCTGGTGTAAAACTTAATGCTTTCAAAACATCCACCTCACCCAATAAGGCGGGCATTAATTTTAGTTTGCTCATCGGAATAGATAAACTGCCAATAAGCGCATCCGTATTTTTTATTTCTTTCACCGTCACTTCTTTTAGAAGATTGGCCTGCATTAGTTTGATTTCCAGAGGGAATTTATGTTTGTCAAAATTGTTGACATAAATAGGCGTATAGCCAACAAAGCTGATTTTAAGTGAGGAGCTACTCGTGGGGACTTCCAGACTGAAAAAGCCATAGGCATTTGTTTGTACTCCCGTTTGAGAAAGACTGTCTCGGACGGTGGCACCTACCAGGAGCTCTCCGTTCGCGGCATCCCGCACGGTTCCACTGATAGTCAACTTCTGAGAAAAGGCGATGTGTGCACTGGCGACCAGGAAAAAGACCGTTATTAAATATTTCGTCATGGTATTTCGATCACTTTTTCATTGGAAGCGAAAATTAGCCCGTAACCATTTTTGATATTGGTCAAAGCTCTTTGCGGAGGAAGCACGAGATGATCGACGCCCTCGGGTTGGTCGTATTCTATTTTGGCATAATCAAATGCCTCTTTTGTAATGACTTCAACTCTCATGGTAACCTTAGGCGCCCATTGCGGATTATTGAGAGTTCCTTTGCCCGTTTGGATGTAGAATTTGATTGGGGTCTTAGGATCAGGTAAGCATGTACTTCTCATCAAAAAAACAGAAGCGAAACGATCAAAAGTAATTCCCGCAACTTCACTGTGATAGGTTGATATCTTTTCATTGGCCCAAGTGTGGCAATCCTCTTCCTTGGCAGGTATATTGTCGGTGGCGCCATACGGATTGGCCGATACGGTATCCTTCTCATAATAAGATAGAAACGTAAGTGTGAAATATTTTTCTGGCTGAGATTGCTGCGCTGTAAAATATATACTTGCCAAATCCTGAGGCGTCTGGTGGTTGATTTCCCCGGGGACATTCCGGGTTCTTACTACTGTGATGTCGGGCAGATCCAATGGAATCGGTACTGGGGCTGATTCGGCGGTTGGTAGCATCGGAGCCGATGCTTTTACAATGTAGGTGGCTCCCGCTTCTACCACACGATCAGATACATAAAAACTCTTTTCGTTGGCTACTGGAGACAGTTCAATATATTCTTTGCCATTCATTAATAATCCCACCTTTGCATCCGCAACACCGACATCCTCCAGAATAGCACCAACGGGATTAAAGGTTTTGGTTACTTGAATTCTTATGGGGGACCCCGCCTTAAGGTTCCCCCATAAAACCAGCTTGTCGCCTGAGTAAGGAATATCAAGATGAAGGTTAGTCTCTTTGCAACCAGTAACAATTAGTAATAGTAAAAAATATATAAACTTCATACGTCGGAATAGAATTGTTCTGTCAGTAGTTGGAGATAAGCTTACGAGTTAAGGATATATGTCCATTAAAGAAGCTAGACAACCAAAATTACACAATTAGGGAATTGCCTAACTTTAATCACTTCTATTAAAAATATGGAATAGGATTGCCAGCGGAATATATTGCGGCTGGATAAACTTTTTCACCGGCCAGCTTATCAATAATCTCTGGCTGGATGTCAACGGAGGTGCAAGACTAAATTGAGTGGTGAATGCACTGCCCATAAATTGACTTAACATAAGCCAAACTTATACTTTCCGGCGGGAATTGCCCTAAAACTACTGATGTCAATTGTGGACGCGGGAAAGCTAAGAAATCGCAAAATTGGAAGTGTTTGGTATGGTCAAAAAAACAAAAACTCAACCATAACGAACAAAAATATTCGACCTAACGAAAAAGCCACTCACAACATGAAGTCGTAAGTGGCTGATTTTCAATGTCGGGATGACAAGATTCGAACTTGCGACCCCTAGCACCCCATGCTAGTGCGCTACCGGGCTGCGCTACATCCCGAACTTTTGTGAAATGCCCTAAGGCATTCTTTGGGGTTGCAAATCTATGAATGTTTTGGATTATTGTCTATTTCTGGCGTAAAAAATTTCAGATACCCCAAAACAGACAATAATCCATACATTCGGTTAGATCGTTTCGTTCTGCCAGTTCGGGTTTACCACCTCGGTTTTGCCCTTTCTGAACCACTTCTCGCGTATACGCTCGTTCACATAATACATACAAGGTACCATGACGAGGGTCAGGATGGTTGAGAATGTAAGACCGAAAATGATGGTCCACGCCAGAATGTTCCAAAACACCGAGCTTGGACCGCCCACGATCAAATGGGGTTCCAGATCGCGGAACAAGCCCACGAAGTCGACCGTAATACCCAATGCCAACGGCACCAGACCGAGCACTGCTGCCGACGCAGTCAGCAATACCGGTGTGAGACGGATAGCTCCTCCTTCAATAATGGCCTCGCGCATAGGGTAACCGCGCCCCCGCAGTTCCTCGATGAACTCGATGAGGAGAATACCGTTTTTCACCACAATACCAGCCAATGCAATGATACCTACACCGGACATGATGATTGAGAAGTCTTTCTGGAAGATCACAAAACCGAGCAATACCCCGATCAGCGAAAGTATAATGGTAAAGAAGATAATGAAAGGCTTTATCACTGAGTTGAACTGAGTCGCAAGGATCAGGTAGATCAGCAGGATCGCAGCGCCAAATGCGGTTCCGAGGAATGACATCGATTCATTTTGTTCTTCCTGCTCTCCACCCATTTTGATAATATAGCCGTTCGGCACCTCTATGTCGGCGATCAGGGTTTGGATCTGCGCCACAATCTCGTTGGCGTTATAACCCGGCAATACATCCGATCCAAGCGTTACGATGCGTCGCTGATCCTGGCGGTTGATCTGGCTGAAAGTGGTCGAGTAATGAATATTAGCCACGGATGTGATGGGAACCTGGCGTAATGCTCCGCCCATATTCATATCGCGATACACGACATTCAGGCTCAGGAGCTTTTCAATCTGTTCACGGTCGTCTTTTTCTAACCTAACCATGATCGGATATTCGTCCTTATCATCGCGGAACTTGGACACTTCCAGACCAAACAATGCGGTACGGACGGCTAGCGCTATTTGCTGTGAACTAATCCCTTCCCGTTGTGCCTTTTCACGGTCAATGTCGATTACAATCTCAGGCTTGTTGGTCACAAGGTCAGAGCGAAGCTGGTCAATACCTTCGATGCCGGATTGCTGAACACGGTTCAATACGTTTTTTTCGAGTTTTCGAAGTACGTCAAAATCGTCTCCCGAAATCTCAATGGAGATCGGTTTACCGGTTGGAGGTCCTACGGCTTCCCGTTCCACCGATATTTCGGCTCCCGGGATCCCTGAAACTGCATCACGTATTTTACGCAGGATCATTTCCGACGACCGTCCGCCACGTTCAGTGCCGTAGACAAATGCGACCGTTACTTTGGATTTGTGAGGCGTAGCGGAACGGTCTGGGTTATACGGGTCACCCGCGTTTTTACCGACGTTAGCAATCACGGAATTGACCATGTCCATGGCCTTTTCTTTTTCCAAAACATCAAAAACCCGTTTCTCGATGATCTTAGTCACAGAGTCGGTCACACGTGCGTCGGTGCCGATCGGCAGTTTATTATACACATACACATAATCCGGATCACCACTTGGGAAGAACAAGACTTTGGGTTGTACAATACCGGTCAGTACGAATGTGAAGATCAATAAACCGAATACCAGCACAATGGCCACAACCGGTCTCCATCCTCGCAAAAGCCAGTCGATAAGTTTGCGGTACCCGTTTTTCAAGCCTGGCAACAAGGTGTCCTGGAATGGTACGAGGACTCTTGGTGTCAGAATATAATGGTTGAAAACCCAGAGGATCAATATGAAAACAAAGAAGTTCCCGATTCCACGGTCGATTACATAGCCAAGCATCGATGCGACAACGAGAATGATCAACGGTCTGCGGATCGCTTTAAAGCTGGTATCGTGCGCCTCTTTTTCATCCTCATGTCGGCCCATGAATGAAACTGCGAATACCGGGTTCATGACATATGCTACGAAAAGGGACGCTCCGAGCGTGATAATCAGCGTTAGCGGCATGAACTTCATAAACTCCCCTACTATACCCGTCCAGAACAGCAACGGAAAGAATGGAGCAATGGTAGTGAGTGTTCCGGAAAGTACCGGAATGAATACTTCACCTGCGGCTGCTTTTACCGCCTGCTGGATCGTCCAGTCCTTATGCTGGTTGAAGAGCCGGTGCGTATTTTCGATTACCACAATGGCGTCATCCACCACGAGACCGATCCCGAGCAGGAATGCAAAGAGTACAATGGTGTTCAATGTAAATTCGGTTCCCACCATGGGCCCGATGATCGGCATCATCACAAATGCCACCAATGCGGATAGCGGTACCGATAAACCTACGAAGATCGCGTCACGCACGCCCATGAAGAACATCAATACCATTACTACAAAGATGAAACCGAGTACAACCGTGTTGATCAGGTCATGCAGGTCGGCTCTGGTTTGAATAGACTGGTCGGCTGTGATTTTGATATCGAGACCTGCCGGAAAGCGGTTTTCTCTGTAATCGGCAATAACGTTCTCGATTTTATCCGCGGCGTCAACCAGGTTTTCTCCGGAGCGCTTGATGACGTTCAGGGTAATAACCGATTTGTTGGCCAGGCGGGCAAAATCTTGTTGCTCCTCAAAGCTGTCGGCTACTTCGGCGATGTCTCCCAGGCGTATGGTGGCGCCCGTGGCCGTACGGATGCGGATGTTAGCCATGTCGGCTACATTGGTATATTCTCCTTTTACACGCAACGTACGGCGAACGCCCTCTACATTCAGTTCTCCACCGGAAATGTTGATGTTTTCACCCTGGATGGCCGTTTGTACGTCATAAAATGTCAAACCGGTCGATTTCATGCGGTCCAGGTTTACATTGATCTGGATTTCGCGGTTCAATGCACCGAGAATATCCACGCGGGTTATTTCGGGCAATGCTTCGATTCCATCCTGCAAGTCCTCCGCATACTGTTTCAATTGTTTCAGAGAATAATTGCCGGCAATGTTGACGTTCATGATCGGGAATTCCGAAAAGTTAACGTCCTGCGCGGTAGGGCCAGAGTCGAGGTTTTGCGGCAAGTCGGTTTTCGCCTTGTCGACCGCATCCCTTACCCGCTGCAGCGCGACTTCCACCGCAACGTCGGGCGTAAATTCAACCAGGATCACTGAAACGTCCTGCAACGCATTGGATTTGATCTTTTTCACCCCGTTCAGCGATTTGAGCTGCTTTTCAATGGGTTTGTTGATCGTGTTCTCGATATCGGCCGGGGCCGTTCCGAAGTAAACTGTATTGATGTAGATCTGTGGGATCTTAATATCCGGAAACTGCTCTTTGGGCAGGTTGTTGTATACCATGAACCCTGCCAACGTGATGATGAACGTAAAGATGTAGATCGTCGTCCGATTCTCTACGCACCAGTTGGTGAAGCCTAAGGTTTTATATTCACTAAATTTCATAGAGCTAATGTTAATGAGTGAATGAATCGTGATTTTTTATCACAACTCCTGACTATAAATGACCTGGTGGCCATCACTCTTAGATTACTAGTAGCTGATCGGCTGACCGTCGGAAACTTCCTGATAGCCTAGCGTGATCAGTTGATCACCTGCCGACAGTCCTGACAGAATCTCGACTTTGCCATTGTAGCTCAGACCCGTTTTCACTTCGCGGGCTTTGGCGATTTTTTTATTACCTTCATTCACAGCCACGTAAACAACATTGCCTTTTTCAGTGCTTTGCACATAATTCTGATCTATTGCCAGTGCACCTTTGCTGGTGGCGTCGTTAATCTGTACCTGCGCCATCATATTAGGTTTGATATCGCGGTCCGAAGGTAAATTCGCTTCAATGGTGAAGGTCCGTGACAGGGGGTCAACCGCCGTGCTTACGAAAGTAACGCGGGCTTTGTATTCCTTTTTGAGGTCAGGAAATTTCACGATTACTTCGTCGCCTCTTTTTACGCTGGCCGCATAGGTGTCTGAAACTTTGGCAGTCACTTTAAGATTGGCAAGATTCACAACACGAACCACGCCGACGCCCGGAGAAGCCATTTCACCTACTTTTACATTTACCAAATCTACCACTCCGGCCATTGGGGACACGATGTTAGTCTGGGAAAGTTGCGTATTCAACGTGCTGAGCTTTCTTTCAAGGGATTCCTTGTTGTTCTTGGCTTGCAGATACTGCAGCTCTGTTCCAATCTTCTGGTCCCAAAGGTTCTTTTGCTTTTCATAAAGCGTGTTGGCCAGGCTCATGGAGGTTTTCAGCTCTTCTATCGACTCGGTCAGGATGCTGTTGTCGATCTTGCCGATCACGCTGCCCGCCTTTACAGCATCGCCTTCTTTGACATACATTGCCACGATGACGCCGCCGGTTTTTGGCGTAACGAGCACGTTATTTTTAGCATCGACCGTGCCCTGCAGTTCCACGTAATGCTTGAAAGTTTCGGCAGTCAGTGTATCGATCGATACAGGCTTCACTTTGGCTTCCGTGGTTTTTTTGGGATCGAGTTTGCCGATCTCGATTTCGAGTGCCTTGATTTTCTTTTCGTTCTCGACCTGCTGTGCTTTCAGCTGAACGAGCTCTTCTTTTTTGCCTTCCAGGCCCTCTTTTTTTGCAGAGCAGGAAGCCAGGATGGTGGCAACGGCGGTTATAATCAGAATATGTCTTTTCATGATATTGGTAAGTAGCTGTTTCAAATTCTGTTAAGTGTTAATGGTATTATTCGGAATAGAGCTCGCCTTTGGCCTTGCTGAGATCCACTTTCGCGATCATCAGATCGTACAATGCCGTGAAGTAGTTGGTTTGCGCTTCTTTCAGGGATGATTCTGCATTGATTACTTCAATGTTTGAGCCTACACCTTCCTTATACTTGATTTTTGAAACGCGGACAATCTCTTCGGCCAGCGTCAGGTTTCTTTTTTGGGTTTCCAATGTGGCAAATGCATTCTTGATGTTAATGGCCGCCTGATTGGTTTCCAGGTCGATCGACTGTTTCAGCAGCGTCTGATTGTTTTTGACTTTGTCGAGCGCGATCTTTTTCTGGTCTATCTGATACTTTTTAGAGAAGCCATCGAAGATCGGGACATTGAGAGAAAGGGTCAGGGCAGAATTGTTGAACCATTTCGAAGTGAACAGATCACCCAAATTGCTACGACCATTGTTATGCCCGTAACCAAGGGAGGCCGAGAGGCTGGGTAAATAGCCTGCTTTGATATTTCTTAAATCAAGATAGGCCAGTTTTTCCTGGGTATTCAGTAAGGAGAATTCGATCCTGCTCTCATAAGCGGGTTGAGCATTCGCCAGGCTGGTTCTCAACGAATCGATACTGACGGCGTTGATATCATCTGTGAGTTTGATAGATTCATTGGCAGGCATACCCATCTGATATCTTAGCAAAGCATAACTCAGTTCGATCAGATTCTGAACTTTCTGACGTTCGGTTTGCAGGTTGTTAACCTGCACTTCCAATCTGTTTACGTCCAATAGTTCCACAAAACCGCTGGCATTCATCGCTTTGGTTTCCCGCATGGATGAGTCGACGCGTGCGATGTTCAAGTCCAATAGTTTAGCACGTTCTTCTGCTACCTGTGCCGAATAGTAGGCTTTTGTAACCCCTTCGGCGACAGTTACTTTAGACTGCGTAATGCCCTTTTGTGCCAGTTCACGATAAGTCGCTGCAGCTTTCAGGCCAATGAAATAAGAGCCGTTAAAAATGAGCTGATTTAAGGTTGCCGAGGCTGAACCTGAATAGCGAATACCGAACGGGACCGCAGAAGGAGGTGCATCCTTAGGAATCGAAGGATCAAAAATGTTGCCCGGGAGAAATACTTTCTGGATGATGAGATTATCAATGACACTGGCGTTCGCGCTTACCTGTGGCAACCCCGCCGAACGTATCTCACCGATGCGCGCTTCCGCAGAAACCGCGTCGAGCTGTGCATTCTTTACATTCAGGTTGTGCTTGATCGCATAGTCGACCGCCTCTTTCAGCGAATAACCGCCTGTTTGTGCGTACAACGGAATAAAACTTATCAGTACCGTCAGCGCGGTGATCGAGCTACGGATTGTTTTGGCATTTTTCATGGGTATTGAGTTCAATTGCTGTTTTATCTTTGATGGTGTTGTAGTATTCAAATCCTTTTTCCGAAAGTATCCCATTTAAAAAATGCTTAAGGAACTGCATTTGGACATGCATCATGTTATATTTTTTCGCTGGGTAGATCGTCGGATCGAATGCGAGCACGATTTGTTCCACGCGCAGGAGCGAAAGCACGTCTACATCGATGTCGGTACGGTAAACGCCCAGTTCGATGCCCTTGACCAGATTGTCGCGGATGCCTTTGATGATGTACTCCTGCTTATAGTTCTGAAAAAGCTCCCAGGCATTGGGGTAGTACTTTTTCAGGTCATATAATAAGGTCGGATTCATGTCCGAAAGCGTATCCTGCATCTGAATCGTAGCATACATCATTTCCTCGATCGGACTTTGCGCGAGTTCTTCCACTTTTTGCATTTCGCATTTCTGCGTCCGGATCTCTTCCTGGATCACCAGTGCCAGAATGGCTTCCTTGTCGGAGTAATGCTGGTAAATTGTCCGTTTCGAAATTCCCAGGTCACGGGCAATGTCATCCATCGTGACACTTCGGATGCCGTAGCGCCAGAACAGGTGCAATGCTGATTTTATAATTCGCTCTTTCACAGGGCAAATTTGAAATTTTCGAATGATAAAAACTAAGAAAACTTTGTAAATGTTTAAAGTTTTCTCGGCATTAGTATTCGTTTCTTGGTTTTTGGTGACAAATGGGGCGGTGATGCGCTCTGATATTGTGTTTATCAGATCATTAGGTGGCTTTTTGGCCGGTTGGTGGGTATTGTCGGTTCGAGAAGCTTCATAGAAATGGTTTTTAGCTGTTGAGAAATGTATAATTCTTAAATAGGATTATATTGAGAATATTTAGATTCCAAATCAGGGGCGTGGAGGTGTCTCATCAGTGATCAGGTACCGTGCCGGTTCTCACTTTGCGGCCTAAAACTAGGTACCCGCATAGAGGTTAGTCAATTAAAAAATTATTAAGCGGGTGTTTTTAGGTATGAACTTGGCAAATAGAGAGATAAATTGCTTCCGGATGGGAATGATTTGCCATTGATCCGTGTTTGGAAATGACACATATTCTGCCCAATTTTCGGGTCATTTTCGTTCCTATTTTTTAACACCCAATTCACTAATTGCCATAGCGACAAACAAATCAATGAAAAGCTACATTGACCTGATTCAGCAGACGTTCGAGTTTCCTACTATGGAGTTTAACGTCGATAATAATAAATTGCTGTTCAACAATGTACCACTGATGGATATCATCGAGGAACATGGTACACCATTAAAGATCAACTATCTGCCCAAGATCGGAGAACATATTGAGAATGCCAACATGTTTTTCCGGAATGCCTTTAAGAGACATAATTATAAAGGCACCTATACCTACTGTTACTGCACCAAATCATCGCATTTCAGTTTTGTGCTGGAAGAAGCTTTAAAGCACAATATTCATATCGAGACCTCTTCGGCCTTTGATATACCCATTATCCGGGAGCTTTATCGCCGTGGCAAGGTCAACAAAAGTACTTACATACTGGCGAATGGCTACAAACTGCCCCGCTATACGCAGTACCTGAGTGAGCTGATCAACGAGGGCTTCAATGTAGTGCCGATTCTCGATAATCTGAAGGAGATCGAATCATACGAGCAGCAGGTGACAGCCGATTCTGTGCATTTCGGGATGCGTATCGCGACGGACGAAGAGCCGAATTTTGCATTTTATACCTCACGCCTGGGTATCCGTTACAATGATGTTCAGCAGCTTTACAAAGAGAAGATCGAGCCTAATCCTCGCTTCAAACTTAAAATGCTGCACTTTTTCATTAACACAGGTATTAAGGATAGTGCATATTACTGGAGTGAGCTCACCCGCTTCATGTTCAAGTACTGCGAAATGAAGAAACTCTGCCCTGATCTCGATTCGATCGACATCGGCGGTGGGCTTCCGATCCAGACTTCTCTGCAGGCGGGCTACGACTACCAGCAGATGATCGATGAGATTATTGAGAACATCCAGTGGATCTGCAACAAGAACAACGTCCCTGTTCCCCATATTTTTACCGAGTTCGGAAGTTATACCGTCGGAGAAAGCGGTGCGGTGATTTACGAGATCATCGACAAGAAACTTCAGAACGACAAGGAGCTGTGGTATATGATCAACGGATCTTTTATCACGCAGTTGCCTGACTCGTGGGGTATGAACCAGAAATACATCATGCTGCCGATCAACAACTGGGATAATCCTTACCAAAAGGTGAACCTCGGCGGGCTGACGTGCGATTCGCAGGATTTCTATAATAGCGAAATGCACAGTGCCGATTTGTACATGCCCATTTTCGAGGATAACGAGTCACAATACATCGGTTTCTTCCACACCGGCGCATACCAAGAATCGCTCGGAGGTTACGGAGGGATTCAGCATTGTCTGATCCCCGCACCGAAACATGTACTGGTGGATCGCGACGAGGAAGGTCGCATTACCACCAGGGTATTTGCGGAAGAACAGAACAGCGATTCTATGTTACGGATACTGGGTTTTAAAGAAGAGCCGTTCGGTGCTCAGGACGTGAAGCCGGGGGAGGAAAAGGCTCAGACCGAGCCGGAGGAGGAATTGGCTGAAACAAAAATCTGATGCCGTATATAAAGTTCTTTGAATGAGTTCGTTATTAGTCTGGCTAAAACGCTCATTCAAAGAACTTATTTTTATATTTTTGTAGTGACAAAATTTTATACGAACTGGAAAATGAAAAAGATCTTACTTCTTTTGGCTGTTTGCGGAACATTGGCAGTTGCTTCCTGCACCAAACATGCCTGCCCTGCTTACGGCTCCGCGCAGAAAACGCAGCCGGCACCGGTAGTTAAGGCTTAATTTCCTTTCTCTAATATCAGTTTTGCCGCCGCAAGCAGATCGGCCGCGGCATAGTCTCCCGTCGAATGTTCATTGTGCGGGATAATGTGGATGGTTTTCAATCCCACATGTTTTCCTGCTTCCATATCCCGGTCCCTGTCACCGATCATCCAGGATTGGTCGCGGTCGATATCATATTTAGCCATCGCTTTCTCGATCAGTAACGAACCCGGCTTCCGGGACAATGAATTGCCCGAATAGGCTGGGTGGTAAGGGGAAAAATACAGATCATCCAGCGCATGATCCGAGGCGAGCTGCATGGCTTCATGAATGGCATAGACGTTTTCAGCGCTGTAAAGCCCTTTGGCAATGCCTGCCTGGTTGGTAATGACGATCAGCAAGTAACCCGCTTTTTTCAGCATTCGTAATGCTTCGGGGACGCCTTCGGGAATCACGAGTGCTTCCAGTTGGTACAGGTAATCCGGGCAATCTTCATTCAGTACCCCGTCGCGGTCGAGGAATACACATTTGTTCCGGGCCATATCAGCGTGAAGAGTATTCTTTGACTGATTCGATGAAACAGCGGACCTTGTCCGGATCTGTATCGGGGTAAACTCCATGGCCGAGATTGGCAATGTATCGCTGTGTGCCAAACTGGTCGAGCATATTCTTAACCTCCGCACGGATCTGGTCGTAGGATGCATACAGCACGCAGGGGTCCAGGTTGCCTTGCAGGGTCTTTTCAGGAATCAGTTCGCGCGACTCCGTAATGTCCATGTTCCAGTCGAGTCCCACCACCGAACAGTTCAGTTTCCCGATTTCTTTTCTTGCGAAGAATGCGCCTTTGGCAAAAACGGTTACCGGTACTTCGGTAATGGCGTCGCAAATCTGTTTGATATAGGGAAGCGAAAAAGCACGGTACTGTTCAGGAGACAAAATGCCTGCCCAGGAATCGAATAATTGCACAATATCAGCACCGGCGACGATTTGCGCTTTCAGATACGCGATCGTGCTGTCGGTGATTTGTTGCAACAAGGTATGTGAGAACTCAGGATCTGCATATAAATGCTTCTTTGCCACAGAGAAGGTTTTGGAGCCCTTTCCTTCCGTCATGTAGCAGAAGATCGTAAATGGCGCGCCGGCAAAGCCGATCAGCGGTACCCTTCCGGCGAGACCGTCTTTAGTAAGCTTAATGGCGTCCAATACATATTTCAAATCCGTTTCCGGTTCTGCGACATGCAGTTTTGAAAGATCTTCCAGGCTATGAACCGTCGAAGGGAACACAGGCCCGCGCTGCTCGGCCATTTCATAGGGCAATCCCATTGCCTCGGGGATGACGAGGATATCCGAAAATATAATGGCAGCGTCCACGCCCAGCAAATCGACAGGTTGTAGGGTCACTTCGGCTGCCATTTCAGGTGTAGTGGCAAGTTTGATAAAACTTCCGGCCTTCTCCCGGACGGCCCGGTATTCTGCCAGGATCCTTCCGGCCTGGCGCATCATCCATACGGGCGTACGTTCGGTTTTCTCCCCCCGTGCCGCCCGAAGCAAAAGGTCATTTTTCAATTTCATGCGGCAAAGGTAGGGAGAAAGTGGTTATCAAAACCTAAAATTAACCCCTACCAAAAAATTCCGGCCCGCCTGCGGGAAGTAGAAATTCTCCTGCGTGAGGGCCCCCCCGGCGAAGTAGCCGTAGGTGTAGCCGTTGGATTCGTAGTGCTCATCCAGGACATTGTTGACCAGTAGGTTGAAGGATATTTCATTCGCCCATGCCGGTTTGATCGTCCAGGAGAGACGGGCGTCGTTGGTGAAGTAAGCGTCTAGCTTACGGGTTTTGGTTGAAGTGTTATCCAGATATTGTTTGCCGACATATTTGGTAAGTAACGCAAGTTCGAGGTTCTTTCTAATGGTATACGTAAACTGGCTGCCGATAATCACATTGGGCGAAAAGGAGATGTCAGATTTGCCATGATTAACTGTATTGTACTCGCTGGTGTCATAGTTAATGATGTATTCTGTGAAATTCTTGATTTTGTTCTGACTGAATGTCGCATTGGCATTCCATTTCAGGAAGCGGTTGAATGCGACGGCGCCCTCCAATTCGATCCCGGTGCGGTAGCTTTTGGGGACATTCACACGCACCGAGCCACCGACGTCATTGATCTGCCCGGTGAGTACCAACTGATTTTTGTAGCTCATCAGATAGTAATTGGCCGAAAATGCCCACTTACCCTGTTGCGTCCTGAACCCGGCTTCCACGTTTTGCAAACGCTCACTTTTGGGGAACAGATTGGCCGTAGACGAAGTAAAATCATCGCGGTTGGGTTCGCGGTTACCAATACTGTACGACGCGTAAACCGAACTCTGGTCGGCGAGCTGGTACGTAAGCCCTGCTTTTGGATTAAAGAACGAATAGGATTGATCAAATGCAAGTTGCACCAGGTCGTTGTCTGTTCCGTGAATGGCGTGGCTTACGCGACGGTATTGAAGGTCGGCGAATGCATTCAGTTTATCGGTGAATTGATAATACAGTTTTCCATACAGGTTGAAATCCTTTTTCTTGCCCGTGCTGAAATAGTATTGATGCTCATTCTCGATGTTCCCGGCATTGCGCACCCAAATGATCTGACCATAGTGGTCACCGTCATACTGGTTCCAGCCACCGCCAAAGCTTACCGTCAGCTTTTTGAAGCTGTTATAATCGAATGAAAATGTGGTTCCGTAAAAGTAATTGTCCAGCCAGCGGCGACGGATGAGATCGGTGCTGGTAAGGGTGTCTTTGCCGACAATCACATTTGGAAGGTTGTATTTGCTGTAATCGTCACCGGCGCGGTATTGTTCGTAATAGCCAAGGCCTCGGACGAGAAACGCGTTCAGGTTGAAGGTTAGTTTGTTGCTTAGGCTATGCGAGGAAACGATCTGGTAGTGGTCCTGGCGATAGTTGTCGACCTCGTTTTTATAGGTGTAAGAGTTGTAAGTGCGATCGTCGGCATTGAGCAGGTTCTCGGAATCCTTGCCGCTCAGTCCATTCCGGTCGATGTAGGCAAGGATGCCTTCGCGATCGCCCCGCAATTTAGCTTCGGGTACCCCGTTCCACGACTGGTAAGTGCGTTCCTTACCCGAAAATACATTGACCCGCACAAAACTCTTCTTACCAAAATACCCGCCTGATAAGTAGTAGGAATGCAGTTCCGAAGAGGCGCGATCCACAAAGCCATCCGATGAAACCCGGGATAGTCGCGCATCGAATGTGAATTTGTCTTTGATTAATCCCGAGCCAACTTTCAACGTATTTTTAAATGTATTGAAAGAGCCGTATGAGTTATTCAACTCCGCATAAGCCGTTTCGCGAAACGCATTGGTATTGATATTCACCGAAGCCCCGAATGCACCAGCACCATTCGTTGAGGTACCAACTCCGCGCTGTATCTGAATGCTGCTCACCGACGATGCAAAGTCAGGCATATTTACCCAGAAAACGCCCTGACTTTCGGCGTCATTATAGGGAATCCCATTCACGGTCACATTAATCCGCGTCGCGTCGGAGCCTCGTATGCGTATGCCCGTGTAGCCCACGCCCCCGCCTGCGTCGCTCGTGCTCACGAGCGACGGGGAGAAGTTGAGGAGCACAGGCAGGTCCTGTCCCAGATTTTGTTTGTCGATGGCTGCCGCGGTCACGTTCGTATACGCCATGCCGGTTTTGTCGTTCACGCGGGTAGCGTTAATGATCACTTCGTCGGCCTGATAGGTGCTTTTATTAAGTTTGATCTCGATCTGGTGGGAGTTGCCCAATGCCACTTTGGATGTCTGGTAGCCGATATAGGAAATGTCCAGGGCCTCGATATTTTCGGAGATGTTTTTCAAAACAAAATTCCCATCCTTGTCCGTGCTCGCGCCGCGGATTTCACCGGCCCTGATGGTCGCGCCAGGCAGCGGTTTGCCGTCTTCGGCGTCGGTAACACGCCCTGAAATGGTCAGTTGGGCCTTTTGTGCCAAAGAGGAAAGTGCAAAAGCACTGAATAACAGCGCCAGCAAATAAGTAGTAATTTTTCGCATTGCGATCAATAATTACAACAGGCAGGGGCCACCTATCAGGAAGTTCGATAAAATGTATTAGAAACCAGCCGTTCGGCTTTCTCTCCCTACGCCGGCATTACCCGGATCAGGTTAAATGGGTATGATCTCAGCCCGTTCGGTAGGGCACCCCTTGAGATTATGCTGCAAAATTACTAAGCTTTTCGTTAATTTTACATAACTCAAAACGAACTTCTTAACTGATTGGATATCAAAATGACCAGCTATACAGACACGATGAACCTCAACACTTCCCGGTATGCGATGGAACTGGAGTACAGGTATGGCGCGCATAACTATAAGCCAATGCCCGTCGTTCTCGAGAAAGGTTTGGGCGTGCATGTGTGGGACGTGGAAGGGAAGCGGTATTTTGATTTTCTTTCTGCATACAGTGCGGTAAGTCAGGGGCATTGCCACCCAAGGATTGTCAATGCGATGATCGAGCAGGCACACAAACTGACACTTACTTCCAGAGCATTTTACAACGATCGTTTGGGTGAATGTGAGAAGTTTCTTTGTGAATACTTCGGTTATAACAAGGTCCTGATGATGAACTCTGGCGTGGAAGGAGGGGAAACCGCATTAAAACTGACCCGCAAATGGGCCTATAAGGTCAAGGGCGTTGCGGCCAGCAAGGCCAAGACCGTTTATGCATCCGGTAACTTCTGGGGACGGACACTGGCTGCTATATCGGCATCGACCGATCCTTCGTCTACCAATGATTACGGCCCGTTTTTGCCTGGCTACGAGATTATTCCCTATGACGACCTGAATGCTTTGGAAGACTTGTTCAAGAAAGACAAAGATATCGCCGGTTTTATGATAGAGCCCATTCAGGGCGAAGCAGGCGTGGTGGTACCGGAGGAAGGATACCTGAGAGGGGTTCGTGAGTTATGCACCCGCTACAACGTTCTGCTGATCGCAGATGAGGTTCAAACAGGTATTGGGCGAACAGGCAAACGGCTGGCTTGCGATTGGGAAGATGTAAAGCCGGATATTCTGGTTCTGGGAAAGGCGCTTTCCGGGGGAACTATGCCGGTGTCCGCCGCCCTGGCAGACGATGAAATCATGCTGACGATCGCTCCCGGGGAGCATGGATCGACCTATGGCGGTAACCCATTGGCCTGCGCTGTGACAATTGCTGCATTGCAGGTTGTAAATGATGAAAAACTCGCCGAAAATGCGGAAGCAATGGGCCGGATCTTCAGGGCCAGGATGAATGCGCTGCAAAAGCAATGTTCTCTGATCGAAATCGTTAGAGGGAAGGGATTGCTGAACGCGGTCGTGATCCAGGGTGGCGAAGATAGCGCAGTGGCCTCAGAGCTTTGCTATAATATGATGGATCGCGGATTGTTGTGCAAACCTACTCATGGCAATAAGATCCGCTTTGCCCCGCCACTCGTGATCGATGAGGCGCAAATGAACGAGGCTTGTGATATAATCGAAGAGGTATTTTTAGAAATGAATGGAAATTTATGAGACTGAGACTTTTCCTGCCCGTAATTTTGCTGGCTGCCTTTGTTCTTTCCTGTAAAGATAAGAATGTCGATCCGGCCAATGACAGTGAGACCAATCACTGGATTTATGACCAGATGAAGTACTGGTACTACTGGACAGACCACATTACCGCTACTCCGGATTACAGTAAGTCGCCCGGTGATTTTTTTCAGTCTTTACTTTATAAATATGATGCCACAGCACGGCCCGACGGGGACCGCTTTTCCTGGATGCAGGAAAGCGCTAAAGAACTCGAGGCGTCGCTGGGTGGAGAGTCCAAAACCAGTGGAATGGAATATAAGCTGGTGTACTTCCCGGCCAATACAAGTAATGTGATAGGGGTAGTGTTGTTTGTAATTCCGGATTCCCCTGCAGCGAAGGCGGGATTTGTCCGGGGCGACATTTTCAGCAGTGTGAACGGGCAGAAGCTAACCGATTCCAATTACAGTAAATTACTTAACACAGAAGACAAGACAACTTATACGTTAGCGACGATCAAAGACGGTGCACTTGAAGAAACTGCCACGAAGAGGGATGTGACGCCCATCGTGCTACAAGAGGATCCTGTCTTTTTCGATTCGTTATATACTATCGGTAGCAGTAAAATCGGATATGTGGTTTATCATCAGTTCATCCCGGAGCCTTACCAGGCGAACAATAAAGCATACGATAAAAAGCTGGATGCCCTTTTTTCCGACTTCAAGAACAGTAATGTCAATGCACTGGTGCTCGATCTGCGATATAACCCGGGAGGTTATGTCAGTTCGGCCATCAACCTGGCCAGTCTGATCACCAAAGCCACTGCGAACGACATTTTCTACTACAAGGAGTATAACAAGCAGGTGACGGAAACAAACCTGAAGAAATATGGAGAAGCCTATTTTTACGACAAATTTGTAGCCAAGAGCCAGAATATAGGTGCGGGTCTCAAACAATTGGTTGTACTGGTGTCGTCGCGTACGGCATCGGCCAGCGAACTACTGATCAATGGGCTGAAGCCATTTATGACCGTCACAATTGTGGGAGGTAAGACGGTCGGTAAGAATGTCGGGTCGGTTACATTAAGCGACGAGAATAACGGCATCAAAGTAGGTTTGCAGCCGATTGTCTCCAAATCTTTTAACAAAGATCACAAATCAGATTATCAAACCGGTTTCGACCCGGATGTGAAGGTCAGCGAGGGAAATATTCTTTATCCTTATGGAGACCCGAGAGACCCTTTGCTGGGCGAAGCGTTGTTTCAGATCACCGGTACGCACGTTATGCGCGAGGGGCGTAATGCACGTGTGTTACAGGAAGAAGCAAGCAACGAGTTTTCTTCCACAATCAGCAGAAAGGCGGGAGGCAGCAATATGTTCTTCGACAAATAACGATTTCCTGTCATGTTTCGCGAATGGTGAGAGAACACCCATGGACTGTTCTCTCACCATTTTTTATTGCTATTTTTACAAAAACGCAATGGCAGATTTCTAACTAATTGACATTCTATGAAGCTGGTAAATGATATGACTGTCTGGTTTTTGAAGCGTCGCTTCGAACGGATCGAACAGTTTATGAAGTACCCTGTCGAAACCCAGCAGCGCATATTTTCGGAGTTGATAGAAACTGCCCGTTATACCGAATGGGGCGGCAAATATAATTACGGGCAAATCAGGTCTGTGAAAGAGTTTCAGGAGCAGGTGCCGGTGTCGACCTATGAGGACTTGTATCCCTACATCGAGCGGGTTTTGAAAGGAGAACCCAATGTGCTCTGGCCGTCACAGATCGAATGGTTCTCCAAATCGTCCGGTACGACCAACGCTCGCAGCAAATTTTTACCGGTATCGCCGGAAGCATTGGAGGAATGCCATTATGAGGGCGGGAAGGATATGATGACCCTCCTCATCAACAACAGGCCCGACACCCGCGTTTTCGATGGGAAAGGCTTGTCGATCGGAGGTACTTTACACGCCAATCCGTTCGATGATTATACCCAGATCGGCGATGTGTCGGCGGTAATCATGCAAAACCTTCCGTCTTGGGCCGAATTCATGCGGACACCACCATTGGAAGTCGCATTGATGGACCATTGGGAAAGTAAGCTGGACAAGATGGCGTCGATCTGTTCGCAGGAAAATGTGACCAGCATTCTAGGGGTTCCTACCTGGACGATCGTTTTGCTCGATCAGATCCTGGAACGGACAGGCAAGAAGAATATGCTCGAAGTATGGCCTGATTTCGAGGTGTTTGTACACGGAGCAGTTTCTTTTGAGCCGTACAGGGACTTGTTTATGACAAAATATTTTCCGTCGGATCAGGTTTTGTATCTAGAAACATACAGTGCATCGGAGGGCTTTTTTGCCATTCAGGACGACATTAACCGTGTCGGAGAAATGTTGCTGATGCTGGATTATGGCATATTTTATGAATTTGTTCCCATTGAAGAGCTTGGCAAACCTCATCCGAGGGCGTTGCTGCTGGACGAGGTAGAAGTAGGGAAAAACTATGCTATGGTTATTTCCACCAATGCCGGATTGTGGCGTTACCTGATCGGGGATACGGTCAAATTCACATCGGTGTATCCTTTTAGGGTGAAAGTCAGTGGGCGTACCAAGCATTTTATCAATGCATTCGGGGAAGAAGTCATTGTCGAGAATGCCGATCACGCCATCAAAGTTGCTGCGCAGAAAACCGATGCACTTGTTGCGAACTACACTGCAGGTCCGGTTTATATGGGTGATGGCGCCCGTGGGTGTCATGAATGGGTCATAGAGTTTACCAGAGAGCCCGAAAACCGCGAAGAGTTCATCAATGCGCTGGACGAAGCTTTGCGGGAAGTCAATTCGGATTACGATGCCAAACGCTACAAAGACATGGCACTGACACGGCCATCGATCCATTTTGCTCCGGCGGGCACTTTTTATGCCTGGATGGGTAAAAAACACAAGCTGGGCGGACAAAATAAAGTCCCTCGTTTGAGCAACACCCGCGAGTACCTGGATGACCTGCTGGCAAATTTATGATATTTCGACAGCCGGTTTTCGGCTGCCGGTATTTTTAGGTAATTAACTAATAGAAATCACTTTAAGGCGAGGGCCGACTGCCAATAGCCGACTGCCGCGATGATTCCCAAGCGTTTAAAAATCAAAGGCCTGTACTCTTACCAGACCGAGCAGGAAATCGATTTCGATCCATTGACGGACGCATCACTGTTCGGAATTTTCGGAGCCGTCGGAAGCGGAAAATCCTCCGTTCTGGAAGCAATTACATTTGCATTGTATGGTGATACCGAGCGGCTTAACAAGTCGGGCGACGATCGTACGTACAATATGATGAACCTCCGGTCCGATGACCTGCTGATCGATTTCGAATGCATCGCGGGGAAAAAGGGGGATCGTTACCGGTTTACCGTCCGCGGAAAGCGAAACAGTAAGAACTTCAAGGATGTAAAAACATTTGAAAGGAAGGGCTATATCCTGAACGGTGAGGAATGGGTGCCGCTTTCGGAAAATGAATCGACCGAAAGCATAATCGGGCTGAGCTACGATAATTTCCGGCGAACGATCATTATCCCGCAGGGACGTTTTCAGGAATTCATAGAGCTGAGAGACGCGGATCGGACGCGGATGATGAAGGAACTCTTCCAGCTGGAAAAATACGACCTGAGCCGTAATGTAGGTTCGCTGAGCAAGCAGAACGACCTGGCAATGTCCAATGTGGACGGACAACTGCTTGGCCTGGGCGAGGTAACACAGGAAATGCGGGAGGAAAGTGAGCGAAAACTGGAAGAACTACGTCAGCAGATCCAGCAGACCGATGCCGCACTACTGATTCAAACCGAGATTGAAAGCGGCTTTCAGAAATTGAAATTGGCGGGCGAAAAAATTCAGGCACTCCGCAACCGCCTGGAAGTGCTGGAATCGCAGCGCACCGGTATGGGGGAGCGCGAAGCCGCCTTGAAAACATTTGAAATTTGCTCCCTGCATTTTAAGTCACTATTCGATCAGAAGAATAATCTGCTGACGGCCATCGCGCGCGATCAGCGCCTGTCCGGCGAACACCAGAACAGGCTGGCTACATTGGCCGGTTTACTGGAAAAACAGCAGGAAACATTGCTGTTGCTCAAATCACGCTATGAAAAACGGGAGGAGTTGCTCGCCACGGCTGATGAACTGGAGAAAGTGATGCGGATAATAGAGCATTCGCAGGCCGCATTGAAAAGAAAGGAGGCGTTACAGCGCGGCGAGGAACAGTTGAAAGAACGGGAAAATGCCATTGCGCTTCAAAGGCAGCAGAAGCAGGAATTGGAGGTAATCAACGAACAACGAAAGGCCGGCTTGGGTGACATCCTGGAAATGGGGCTGGTCAAATCATGGTTCAGTATGGCAGATAGTCTGACGGAAAGCAGGCAGGCCATCAAAACCGAAGCAGAAACGCTCGCCCAGGAAATCAAAGCACTGAATGAAGGACTTGCAATACGGTTAAAAGATATTGCGAAAGATTTCTCCATTGAAATTGATACAGAAACTTCTCTGGAAGCATTTCAGAAAGGCGTAAATGATTACCTGGAAACAGGGGACGCTGAGCGCAGGAAGTTGAACCACGCATTGCTGAAAATCAATACCAGGGTAGCATTACACCAGTATGCAGGCGACCTCGAGGACGGTGAGCCGTGCCCGCTATGCGGTTCTTTGCACCACCCGGCCATGCTCGTAGCCGACGGAACTCTGGCAGAGGACGTTGCGCGAATTGAAAAGCAGATTGCAATATTGGATGAAAAGGAGCGGTTGCTGAGGAAACTGCAGTCTCCGGTCGAGCGGGTATTTAGCCAGATCGAAAACCTTGAAAAGCAGAAGGAGTCGATCAGGCAGCGTTATACCGAGGCACAGGCAAAATTGAAAACGCATGATGCTGCATTTGTATGGCCGGCATTCAGCAAAGCCGACCGCGAAGGTTTCGAAAAGCGGTTTGCGGAAAGCAGCCGGATACAGTCGGAAATCAGGGAAGGAGAGGTTGCTTTAAAGACTTTGACGCAGCAAGTGGAAGCCGCATTGACAGACAAGGCCGAACGGATCGAGAAGCCGTTGCAGGTGATGAAGGACGAAATACTGAGATTCGAGAATACGGTGCTTACGCTTTCCGAGCAGTTATCGAAAGTAAAACTGGATGATTTTGCAGGTGCGGAAAAGACGGAGATCTCTGAAAAGATAGGGACATTGAAATCGGATTATCAACAGCTTTCGGTAGCCTATGCAGAAGCTGAAAAGCAGGTCGATGTGCTCGAAAAAGAACGAAATACGCTGTCGGGCAGCCATGCTACCCTGCTGGCGGCGTTGGAAAATAGCCATAAGGACCTCTCCTCGGTACAGGGAAATATTAACAACCAGTTGATCAGCTATACTTTCGATTCGGAGGCGCTGGTGGTGGAAATCCTCCAAAGGCCAATTCAGATCGAAACGGAGCGAAAGGCGATCGACGAATTCAGGCTGGCATTAGAAACCACCGGAGCCGAACTAAAAAACCTGTTGATAGAGCACACCGGAGAGCAATATGACATTGAAAAGCACAACGAAGCGATCAGGCTGAAAAACGGTCTTGCCGAGAGCCTCAATGCGCAGCGGAAAGAAGAGGGTAATATTGGCGGGAGGCTAAAACAGTTGTCGGAGGACCTGGCTAAAAAGGTATTGCTTTTGAAAGAAAAAGGGCACCTGCAACTCAGAAAGGAATACCTGGACGATCTGGCGAGGCTTTTCCGGTCCAGTGGTTTTGTGGATTATGCTTCGAGCATTTATCTGCAAAACCTGATACAGGCCGCCAATCACCGTTTTCACCGGATGACCCATCAGCAGCTGCATCTCGAACTGGGGGAAGGAAACAGCTTCTGGGTACGTGATCTGCTGAATGGCGGACATTTGCGATTGCTGAAAACCCTGTCGGGCGGACAGAAATTTCAAGCGGCACTTTCCCTCGCGCTCGCACTCGCAGACCATATTCACATCAGAAATGAATCGCAGCATAACTTCTTTTTTCTGGACGAAGGTTTTGGTTCGCTGGACAAAAACGCGTTGCAGACGGTTTTTGAAACACTAAAATCGCTTCGGAAAGAAAATAGGATCGTGGGTATCATCAGCCACGTTGAAGATCTGCAACAGGAAATTCAGACCTACCTGCGGATCACTGAAAGCGAGGAAGGAAGCAGGATTGAGGCGAGTTGGAAATAAGTATCACACATTAACCTGTATATTCGGGTCAATTTGCCCAAACCATCCTATGTTGCTGGAAAACTTTTACGGGTCGTTTCTACTTTGGATTGAAGCGCAGTTGTCAAACAAGAACTGGCTTTGGAAACTGACCTTTTTTGCCGTTGCTCTTTCACTGTTCCTTGCATTTCCACCTTATTCGCTGCTGGTCGACCACCTGAAAAACAATGGCGTTAGCCTGGATGCGTGGGTATTTATCAGAAATCAGGCTGAGGACTTGTTTCATCCGAAGGACATGGATTACGACATCCGGCGGGAAAACATGATCTTCCGGTGGACATTGCCGTTATTATCCTTCCTGACCGGGCACAATATTCTCCTGATCCTGATCATTCAGGCGATATTAGGGGTTTTGTTTCTTTATAAGATCGGTGCATATATTTTTTCTGTCTCAGGAGACAAAGTGACAACGGCCTTATTCGTGACCGGTATAGCCAATATTTTTGTCAGTGTGTGGGCGTTTGCAGACGTTCACGGTTACGGAGATGAATTTGCCTTTTTTTTCCTCTTGCTGGCGCTGTTAAGCAAGAACCCCCTGGTGATCTTCCTGTCATTACAGATTGCATTCTTCACGGATGAGCGGGCTGTCGTGGCAGGTGGATATCTGTTGTTATGGTGGATGGGAACGAAGGCTTATGAGCGGGACGATTTTAGCCTTCCTGGTTTGTTAAAGCGGTTATTTACGAACGAGAGCCTGGTGGTGTGGGTAGCCTGGGCGTTTTATTTCGGGATACGGGAGTATGTTCAGGTCACATATTTTTCTCAGCACAGCTATTCGACGATCGGAACGCCGGTGTTGTTTGCAAACGCCCATCGTAACGGACTTGGGAGTAGCCTCTGGGGCGCATGGGAAGGTACCTGGCTTATACTGATCGCCGCAGCACTGGTTTTGTCGCTGACCAAAAGATATTGGTTGTTACTGGCGTTGATGGTTGGTTTTGTCGTTCTGGTTGCGACCGGTATTTATGTTCATGACATCGACCGCGCTCTTTCCTATGGATATCCCTTCATTCTGCTGGCAGCATTCATTCTGTTGCAGACAGCCTCATTGCAGTCGACGCGGCTTATTTTCTTTTTCACTATGATTATTTGCGTAAGCCACCCGCAAGTATTCTATATGGGGTATAATAAGATTCTCTGGCTGGAACCACTTCCCGTAAAAATACTGATGCTGATGGATCACCGGCTAGGTTGGGGCATGTTCCATTAAGGGTCTGAGTCTATTATTTTTCGTCTTCTCCCAACCAAACGAGAATGGCATTGGTCACTACCCCGGGTGTTCGATCACGCCGGGGTATCCGTTAAATGATTATTAAGGTATTCCGTTCATTCAACAGTTTTTTTATCTGTTAGCTATTTTTGTATTTTCAAGAAAAAATATCTGACTTTTACTAAACGGTTACTTTTGAGGAAAATCTCCGGTACTTTGGAAGTTTGCTTTTATCCCTAACAATTAGAATTTTTATATGCCGCTGCTAGTAGAGCTGAATACATTCAATACCGGTGCAGGTAACCTCACAGTCTTCGAAAAAATTATTCCCGGGACGATTAAGCGTGTTTTTTACATTTATGGAGCAGGCGAGACGCAAAGAGGAGGCCATAGGCATCACAAAGCCTGGAATGCCCTGATCTGCATTCACGGAAGCTGTCGTATATACTCCAACGATGGCGAAAAAGAGGAATATTTCGTGCTCGACAATCCCGTTTCCTGCCTTATCCTCGAACCCAAAGACTGGCATATTATGGACTCATTTTCGGAAGATGCTATTTTGCTGGTGCTTTCGAATGAATACTATGATAAGGCCGACTATATCGACGAGGCTTACCAGATGAATCAGACTGTATCTCAATGATTCCTTTTCTGGATTTAAATCAGGTTAATGCCCCCTATATTCAAGCGATCGAAGAAGCGGCTACCCGTGTGGTCAGGTCGGGGTGGTATATTCTGGGGAACGAACTGAAATCTTTCGAAAAATCATTCGGGGATTACTGTGGAGCGGAACATTGTGTAGGTACTGCCAATGGTTTGGATGCCATTATGCTGATCCTGATGGCATTTGATTTGCCGGAAGGCAGCGAAGTGATTGTTCCGGCCAATACTTATATAGCCTCCGTGCTGCCGGTCAGCTATCTTCAGCTGACCCCTGTTTTCGTAGAGCCGGATCCCCGGACGATGCTGATCGACCCTGCGCGCATCGAAGAACGCATTACCAGCCGGACCAGGGCGATTGTAACAGTAGATCTTTACGGACGAAGCTGCGAGATGGAACCGATCCTCAACATTGCCCGGAGACACAATCTCAAGGTCGTGACGGATGCAGCTCAGGCGCATGGCGCTATTTATGGGAAACATAAAGTTGGAAGCATCGCTGACGCAACTGCATTCAGTTTTTATCCTACCAAGAATTTGGGTGCTTTGGGAGATGCCGGAGCCATTACCACGAACGACAACGGGCTCGCTGAAAAGATTCGTTGCTTGCGGAACTACGGTTCTGTGATCCGCTATCGGAATGAATACAAAGGAGTTAACAGCCGTCTCGATGAAATGCAGGCGGCCATTCTGAATGTTAAGCTTCCTTATCTCGATGGGGAAAACCAAAGGCGCAGGGACATTGCCAGGCGATATTTAAGTGAATTGAAGTGTGAAGACCTGATCCTGCCGCCTACTGATCATATCGAGGAGGACGCATGGCACCTTTTCGTGGTCCGTCATCCGAAACGGGCCGAACTGATTGCTTTCCTGGAAGCAAATGGTGTGCAAACTAACGTGCATTATCCCCAACCTATTCATAAACAGCACGCATACAAAGAATTTAAAGATTTACATTTGCCACTGACGGAGCAGATTCACGAAGAAGTAATCAGTATTCCGCTCAATCCGGTCCTGACGGACGAAGAAGTCGCATACATTATAAAGACTGTTAATCAATTCAGTTGTCAATGAAGTTATCGGTGATCATTCCTGTTTACAACAGTGAAAAAACCATCAGACCGCTCGTTGAGAAGTTGCAGGCGACATTATCTGCGATTTCTTTCGAGGTAGTCATGGTCAATGATGGGAGCCGGGATCGTTCCGAGGCCGTTTGCAGGCAATTGTGTGAGACTTACTCCAATGTCCGTTTTATTTCACTGCGCAGGAATTACGGGGAGTTCAACGCAGTCATGTGTGGTCTGAACTGGGCTTATGGCCACTATTGCGTGATGATCGACGACGACTTCCAGAACCCCCCGGAGGAAATATTAAAGTTGGTGGAAATGGCTGAATCAGGCGATTACGACGTGGTTTACACGTATTATGCCAGAAAGCAGCATTCATTGAGCAGAAACCTGGGTAGCCGGCTTGTGAACTGGCTTACAAGCTATCTGCTCAATAAGCCCAAAGATCTTTATCTTTCGAGCTTCAAGTTGATCCGCCAGGAGGTGGTCCAGGAGATCATCAAATATCACGGACCCTATCCTTATATCGACGGCCTGATATTTAGGATCACCCGCAACATCGGAACGGTGCAGGTGGCGCACCAGAAAAGGGAAGAGGGAGCGTCTAACTACACGTTTAACAAGCTGGTATCGCTGTTTCTTAATATTCTCTTTTGTTATTCTTCGCTCCCGATCCGCCTGTTTGTGCCGATCGGAGTAGGGCTATTTTCTTTGGGTTTTTTGCTTTTACTATTTCTCTCAATTCAATGGATCATAGGGCCCGACCCAAAAGGCTGGCAGGTGGTGACGGCTACCATCATTTTCATTGGTGGCATTCAGTGTATGCTTCTCAGCGTGCTTGGCGAATATATTGGTAAAAGCTTCATGGCGCAAAGCGGGCAGCCGCAATATGTGATCAAATACAACAGCGCAGAAAATGTATGATCGATAACCGCCTAGAGTATCAGCGCATGTATGAAACGGAGCGGAAGCTCTGGTGGTATCAGATATTGCATTGTAAAGTCCTGAATCAGATCCGCAAACATTTCAGGGCTCTTGATCCTGATCTCAACATCCTTGACGCGGCCTGTGGGACCGGTGGATTATTATCATTTCTGAAAGAAAAAGGCTATGGGCAGCTCTCCGGTTTCGACTATTCCCGCCATGCCATTGATTTTTCCAACGAAAGGGGAATGAATGTGAGTTTTGGCGATCTGCGTCACGTCGATGTTTTCCGGCCCGGCAAGACTTTTGATATCATTATCTGCAACGATGCGCTTTACTTCCTGACCGACGAGGAGATTGTCGGGGCACTGACGGCATTTAAAAACCGCCTGAACAGGCACGGGCTGATCATTATCAATATCCATGCCTTCGAAGCTTTTTCGGGGACACACGATTTGGCCGTAGGAAGTTCGAGGCGTTTTAAACTGGAACAGTTCGAAGATTTTTGTAAAGCGGCCGGACTCCGGATCAGTTACAGTACCTATTGGCCTTTTGCGCTGTCATTGCCGATACTTTTGGTGAGACAGTGGCAGAATTACAGGATCCGCAAAAAGAAGGTAAATGTGGATGACCTGGATTCCGACGTGGAGTATCCGGGCGACACCGTGAATGCGGTTCTGAAAACTGTTACAACGATTGAATCTGCGTTGCTCAGAAAAGCACCTTTCGGGAGTTCGCTGTTTATGACGATCCAGCCGGTCTGACCTTCATTCCTCTATTTTTTAGAGAATCCCGATGAATTGACATTATCAAAAAGTGCTTTGGTTTTGCCGACACCCTCCTCGCCATTGATCGAAAAATACCAGAACACCTCCAGATCGCCACGGTGCATGGCTTGGTTCATATCTCCGCTTTGAGATTTGTGGGCTGCCTTCACCCAATCGGCTACGATCATGTAGCTATGTTTTTTATCCTCGCCGAAACTGTAAGACCGGTCCAATTCGAATACCGGAGCACTTTTAAGAATATTGGTTTCCGGATAACCAGCCAGGCCGGAGAATTGAAATGTATATCCTTTGCTTTGCGATTGCGCACCCAGTACCAATGGTTTTTTTATTCCTTTGAAACGTTGCGCGGCCCTGATGGCACTGATCGACGCCGTTTTATGATGCGCGTGCTGACCTTCGTGCGGGACAAGGCAAAGGATGAAATCATAGTTTCCATTATGGAGAATCTGGTCGAGCTTTTTATTAATATAGGATATATCCCAGTTCTGGCCTTGCAGATAAGGCTTTTCATCGCGGTTATAGTAATCGTCGAGCTGATCCAGGAAGAAAAAGTTGCCGATTCCCAGTATTTCCCCGGAGGCCATAAGTTCTTTTTTCCGGATCAGCGGCAGATGTTTCCTGCCGGTTGCAGAATCCACCAGGTTCATCGCGTAATAGCTGGATGCAACCAACCCGTTATAGCCACCCGACGCATCCGTGATCAGCGCCAGATCGGCGGAGCCTTTCAGTTCACGGGTTATTTTGAAGACAGTCACCGGAAACATCGTTTCATCGTCAGGATGTGCCGTAACGATCAGGATACGTGGCCCTTGTGCCTGCGCGAAGGTTGAAAACAACAGCAGGAATGAAAGATAAATGTTTTTCATGTGATAATTTCTTTCGGTGTTGTGTTATAAAATTATGGATTCCCCGGACCAATCCAAGACCGGGACCTGCTCCTGTTACTTCATTATCAAATCAATATCAGGTATGGATTTACAACTTAAGGGAAAAACTGCATTTATTAGTGGCTCTACACAAGGCATTGGTTTTGCCATCGCGCAAAGTCTGCTGAAAGAGGGAGCAAATGTGATTATCAATGGTAGGTCGGAAGGGAAGGTAGCCGAAGCCGTTCAAAAATTAAGTCAGTTATCAGCCGCGGCCGAGGTCTCAGGTTTTGCCGCAGACTTTTCGAAAGTCGATGAGGTCAATGCGCTACTCGCCCGCTTGCCGGACGTCGATATATTGGTTAACAACGCCGGGATTTTCGAGCCTAAGGCATTTACGGACATTTCCGATGATGAGTGGTTCCGGTTTTTCGAGGTGAACGTATTGAGTGGTGTCAGGCTAGCCAGATATTTCTTTCCCAAGATGATCGAAAAAAACTGGGGCAGGATCATTTTCATATCCAGCGAGTCAGGGGTCAACATTCCGGAAGAAATGATCCACTATGGCACCACGAAAACCGCACAGTTGGCAGTGAGTAGAGGATTGGCCGAACTTACCAAGGGCACGAATGTGACAGTGAATACCGTGATGCCCGGCCCGACCAAATCGGAAGGTGTGGCGGATTTTGTGAAACAGCTTGGTGAGGCTAACGGCATGTCTGCAGAACAGGCAGAGAAGGATTTCTTCAAAAATGCCCGCCCGACATCGCTGCTTCAACGCTTCGCTTCGGTGGAGGAAATCGCTAATCTCGTGACCTATGTTGCAAGTCCTTTGTCGTCAGGCACAAACGGATCTGCACTGAAAGTCGATGGCGGGGTAGCGAAGTTCATCATTTAGCACTTCCAAATAGATGCTTTTTACACTCTGATATGAAAATATAGTGCGATTTTGGAACAATCATTCTGAAATAATTGTCTGATAATCATGGCGCGAAGCAAAGCATTTGAACCGGAAGAACGGCTGGAAAAGGCGAAATGCCTTTTCTGGCAAAAGGGGTACAATGCGACCTCGATGCAGGACCTGGTAGACACCATGGGGCTGAACCGGGGAAGTATTTATGACACCTACGGGGACAAACACAGTTTGTTCCTGCAATGCCTCCGGAGTTACACGGAGAGCACTTTTGAAAATTATCAGCGAACAGCCACGGAGACAAAGTCGCCGATGAAGGCCATTGAGAAAATCATCAAAAGAGCCGCACTTCGTACCGTTGCAGAAGGCATGACCTGCATGGGTGTTAAATCGACCTTTGAGTTGGCTTCGGTGGATGAGGAAGTGCATGCTATACTGCGGGAGAACACCACGAATATGATATCGGTATTGAAAGAACTGCTAAAAAAGGCGCAGAAAGCGGGTGAGATTAGTGCAAAACGCGATCCTGAAGTACTGGCAGGCTTTATAGTATCCAATTTTACCGGTTTCTGGCAGTTTTATCTGGTGTATGGCGACGGTGAGCTGGTTCAGCAGCAAGCTGAATTCTTAATAAAATCTATAAAAAAATAATTTTTTTTGTCCAATTATGGAATAGCCATTCCATACTAGTTAAAGTTCACGGACATGTCGGGTTTAGTAACAGAAATAGCAAATAAATCAGGTATAGTAAAAATCTACAAGCAAGGAGCGCCTTCGGTACTGGGTTATGAAAGAGATTCGATCACTGAGCCGGGGCCGGGACAAGTCAGAATCCGGCAGGAAGCCATCGGGCTCAACTTTGTAGACACCTATTACCGCGACGGCAAATTCCCCGTCAAATCGTTCCCTTACGTGCCGGGTGTAGAGGCGGCAGGCGTCATAGAAGCTATTGGTCCCTGGGTAACCGGCTTCCAGATCGGCGACCATGTGGGGTATCACTTCATACCCGGAGCATATGCGGAAAGTCGGGTGATTTCTACCCAGCAGCTGATCCATATCCCGGACGGCGTAACGTCGGATGAAGCCGCGGCGATGATGGTCAAGGGTTTCACTGCACGCATGCTGGTCAAATCGATTCACAGCGTGTCACCGGGAGATGTAGTGCTTGTACACGCGGCCGCGGGAGGTGTGGGTACCCTTGTGACGAAATGGGCGAAGGCTTTGGGCGCGACGGTGATCGGCACCACGGGTTCTGAAGAAAAGAAAGAAATAGTACTTGCCAATGGTGCGGATTATGTATTTCTCGCCGAATGCATGGGTTTTGAACGCTCGGTGAAGGAAATTACGGCAGGAAGTGGTGTGGATGTGGTATACGACGGCGTAGGCAGGGATACATTTGAGCAGTCAGTCAACTTGATCCGGAAAGGTGGTAAGATCGTGTTGTATGGTTCGTCATCCGGCCAACCGGAGCATATTGATCACATGTTGCTGCGGGAAAAATCCATTACCATGGTCACCCCGACGCTGAGTGCCTATATACCTGATCACGATACCCTGGAAGAATATGCAACGGATACTTTCGGGGCATTGCAAGCCGGTATTTTTGGAAAATTGTCGATCACTCGCTATCCATTGTCGGGAGCAAGGCAGGCACAGTCAGATTTAGAAGCGAGAAAAACCACCGGTTCCGTAATTTTGATCCCGTAACAGTTTCGAGTTCAATTTTACGATATGTCCAAGGTTCTTATCCAGTTCGCCCATCCTACGCTCAGCAAATCCAATGTTCAGAAAACGCTGGAAAGCTATGCACGGAAAGTGAAAGGCGTCACATTTAACGATTTATACGAACGCTACCCGGATCTGTTTATCGATATCAAAAGGGAACAGCAGCTACTGAGCCAGCATGATATCGTCATCTTCCAGCATCCTTTTTACTGGTACAGCAGCCCCCCGATTCTGAAACAATGGCAAGATCTGGTTTTGGAATACAACTGGGCTTACGGACCGGAAGGATACGCACTGGCAGGAAAGAAGATGTTCAATGCGGTATCCTGCGGTGGAGGGAGAAGTGCTTATTCCGAGTCAGGTTACAACCGGTTTTCTGTTCCGCAGTATCTGCTTCCCTTCAATCAAACGGCCTATTTGTGCAGAATGGAATATTTGCCGCCATTCGTCGTGCATGAGACATACGCGATGCAGGACGACACGCTCAAAATTTATGGAGAGCAGTACGCTGAACTTTTGAATGCACTGGCAAACGACCGCATCGCCCCCGACGCCCTTAATGGGATCGAATATCTCAACGAACTTTTCCCGAATTAAAACCGAGTACGCATCATGCAACAGACTATATTTTTTCAGGCGATGATTTACCTGGCGGCCGCAGTAGTCATGGTGCCTATCGCTAAGCGACTGGGGCTGGGTTCGGTACTGGGTTATCTGGTGGCAGGGGTTGCCATCGGCCCTGCTGCATTGGGATTCATTGGGATGGAAGGTCAGGATATCATGCATTTCGCTGAATTTGGGGTCGTCATGATGCTTTTTGTGATTGGTCTCGAATTGGAACCTTCACGTTTATGGCGCATGCGGAAAAGCATAGCCGGGTTGGGCGGATTGCAGGTCGGTGTGACGACGGTTCTCGTGGCGGGCGTCGCGATGTTGTTTCAAGTGGGCTGGAAAGAGGCATTGGCGCTGGGGATGATCACGGCGATGTCTTCGACGGCTATTGTAATGCAAACATTGAATGAAAAGGGCTGGCTGAAAACAGTTGCAGGGCAGAGCTCTTTTGCAGTCCTGCTCTTTCAGGACCTGGCGATTATTCCAATGCTTGCATTGTTTCCGCTCCTTGCGGATCATGCGGCCGCGCAGGATGGACATAGCGGCGGCTCTCTGGTGAGCGCACTTCCGGCATGGCAGCAGACCATCATCGTGCTTTTGTCCGTTTCGGGTATCGTGCTTACGGGGAAGTATTTATTGAGGCCGGTTTTTCATATGATGGCGCGTACAGGGCTTCGGGAGATGTTCACGGCTACCGCATTACTTTTGGTGGTTGGGATTGCCGTGTTGATGACCTCCGTAGGCCTCAGTCCTGCATTAGGTGCCTTTGTCGCCGGCGTGGTGCTAGCGAACAGTGAATACCGCCACGAGTTGGAAAGCTCCATTGATCCGTTCAAAGGGTTGCTCCTGGGATTGTTTTTTATCTCTGTCGGTTCATCTATTGACTTTGGATTGATCGTTTCAAAGCCGTGGGTGATCGTAGGGCTGGTCGCCGGACTGATGATCCTGAAAATGGTTATTCTGTTTGTGCTCGGAAAGATTTTTGAAGTTCGCAATGCGCAGAACTTTATTTTCAGCATTGGATTAAGCCAGATAGGCGAGTTTGCTTTTGTCCTCTTGAGCTTTTCTGTTCAGCAGGGTGTTTTGGGCAAAGACGTTACCGACACGATGATGGCCGTCGTGGCGATCAGCATGGCGATGACGCCTCTGGCCATGCTGGTCAACGAGAAATGGATCCTTACCCGGTTTTGTCTGGTGAGCGCAGGGCTGCAGGTGCAGCGGCCCAGCGATGTGGAAGAGCAGGATAATCCGGTAATTATTGCTGGTTACGGGCATTTCGGTAATACGATAGGGCGCTTTCTTCGGGCCAATAACGTAGCAGCAACCGTTCTTGATAATGATAGCGACAATGTGGATTTTCTACGGAGAATGGGCCACAAAGTGTACTATGGTGATGCTACCCGCTATGAGCTGCTGGATATTGCAGGAGCGGGGCGGGCGCAGGTGATCATCATTGCGATCAACGACGAAGAAAAGCGGCTGGAATTAATCGGAACAGTCAAAAAGCATTTTCCCAATCTGCACATGCTGGTGCGTTCGACGAACCGGAATGACGCCTATGATCTGATGAATGCGGGGATGATGCATATTTACCGGGAGACCTTTGATACCAGCCTGAGATTGGGAGTCGACGCACTCAAACTGTTGGGACATCGCGCACATGAAGCGACCCGGTCTGCCAAGACGTTTTTTCTCCATGATGAGCGCACATTGAAACATCTGTCCAGTATCAGAAATGACGAAGAGTATATTCATGCGGCCCGGCAGCACATGGAAGAGCTTGAAATAATTATGAAGGCCGACCGGGAAGCCGTGCATTTGAATGCACTGGCAGGATGGGACCGGGAATCGGAATCTGCCTGAGCGTGTTAAGAACTCGGGTACTGCCGGGTTGGTTTTTTCCAAAATAACCCGGCAGCCATACCCAGGAAGCTTGCCAGTAACCCGTAAACGAGGGCAGGATATTCGGTTTCGATGTAAACACACACCAGCCATACGAGCAAGCCGACGGTCATGGACAGCACACACCCCAAAGTGTTAGTCGCCTTCCAGTACAATCCGGCTGCAAGCGGTACGAACAGCGAAACCAGACTGAATGCGGATGACTCAGCGACAAGGTCAAATATACTTTCCCGCGTAGCTGCCATGAAAATGCACACGGCGGTAATGGCGACAATCCCGATCCTGATGATCTTCAGCAGTTGCCGGTCATCGAGATGAGGATTGAAAAACTTGAAAATATTCTCGCCTAAAACAACAGCCGGGGCCATAATGGCGCTACTGGTAGTGCTTAGAATGGCCGAAACCAGCGCTCCGAAAAACACGATCTGCAGCGGTAGATTCATATGCTTCAGGACCATATTAGGAATAATCATCTGGCCGTCCTTTTCTTCCGCGGGATATAAATGATGCCCACAGAGCCCAATGAAGAGTGGCAGTAGCGCTACCGTGAGGTACATGAACGACGATAGCAATGTGGACCGTACGGATACCGTGGCGGATTTGGCGGACATTACCCTCTGAAATACATCCTGCTGGGGTATGGATCCGAGTCCGATCGTGATCCAGGCCGCGAAGTATTCGACGTATGCTTTGAATGAGTTTTCGGGATGAAACCGGAAAAACCCTTCCGGCGCTTCATTGATTAATGGTTTGAACCCTCCAACCTTATCATACAATACCACGGCAACGATGATCAGTCCGACAATGATCATGATGGTCTGAATAAAATCAGTAATGGAGATAGACCACATTCCGCCCCATATCGTATAGAGGATCACAACGCAGGAACTCGCCAGGATACAGGTCAGTAACGACCAGCCCAGCACGACCTTCAGAACGATCCCCATGGCGAGAAGCTGAGCGGCTATCCAGCTAAAATACGACGGTATAATGAGGATGGCAGAGAGCAGCTCCGCATATCGGCCGTACCTGAGGCGGAAAAAATCACAAAACGTGATGATGTTCATTTCGTAAAACCTCCTGGCGAAAAACAAGCCGACGAGCAAAAGGCATAAGGATGCACCGAATGGGTCTTCGATGACGCCGATGACGCCATGTTCCACAAACTCTGTCGGCGCACCCATTATCGTCTCGGATCCAAACCAGGTTGCAAACGTTGCAGAGGCGGCGAGGACGAGCGGCAGACGACGGCCGGCCAATACAAAATCCTGGGTGGATGAAATTCTTCGGGATGCCCAGAGGCCTATGCCGAGATTGGCCAGCAAGTAGGCGAGGATGGAAAACGCCAGCATTTTTTCAGGCTTCCAGGTTTTCTGCTATCCATTGAGTAGTTGCAATGATGGTTCCCTTTTCCCGGAAAATGGAAGGACTGAGCTCAATTCGGAGCCATTCGTGCAATTCGGTGTCGGTATCAGCCACGAGAAAAGAATCCAGCCGATATTCTTTGGTCTGTGCATCCGGATCTACTTCGGAGGGAGCTATTTCCGCGTCGTAAGCGATTCGCTCTACTATCCAGCTGGAAGTTTCGGTAAATGTTTTATTCATCTAGTTGACGATTGGTGCTAGTGCTATGGCGAAAATAGTATTTTTACCGGATTCTCAAAAGTAGCGACATTATTTGGTAACCATTAACAGTATTAATGGATTTAAAGGCCAGACAAAGTCAGTAGAGCGACTTTACCTGGCCTTTTTTATCAAAAGACACAATCAAGTTATCGTCTGGGACCTCGGGCTCGGCCGTTGTTTCCATAGTGGTCATGGCGGCGATACTGTTTTCTATAAACCCGGTCGTGATGCCTGCTGCGTCCATGCCGTTCCGCATAGATGACCCTCCGGGGAGCAGGTTTTACCACCACAACATGCGGTGGAGGTGGCGGGCCATGATAATACCGGTATCCAGGTCGGTAGCCGTAATCATAACCCGGTGAATAGGACCGGTACGTACAGGATGAAATGGTTATCGCTGAGATCATCGCAATGACGATCGATAGCAAGATTCGGTTCATTTTCACGGTTTCAGTTCGTTTTGTACTGCCTATAGAACGAACCGGATTCCCGAATAGTGCCGTGGAGCGGGAAGGCAAACGGGTTAAGTATACCCTCCTGGGTAGTTATCCACAATTTGTGTTAGTTGTAAATAGTCTTTAATTGACTGAAATTGTGATAGTTATATATTTATTAACAAGTTATGCACATTTTAGGTGTGGATAACTTGTTAATAAATATACGCCTTACGCTTCTACGTCGTAAATCAGTACGCGTTCCCACAGATGGGCGCAGTCCTCTATAAATTTTTTATGTAAAGGGTGTACCTGATATACGTCGTGAGCTGCCTCATCTTTAAAAATCAGGATTTCGGCGAAGTCGTAAGTGGCGTCGATAACCGGTCTGCGGGTAGCAGCAGGAGGGCCAATATATGCCGATTCGACCGATTCAATTGCCTCCAGTGTTTTGATGCCGGCCAGCAGGGCTTGTTTTGCTTCTTCGTTGTCCTTCTCTTTTAGCCAGAAGAATACGTTGTGGATAAACATGGATAATGGTTTATGGTGTAAAAATGAATTATGGATTCAATTGATTGACGACATCTTCCGGCTTGTTCTCTGACGTAATATTTGGATATGCCTTTTCGAGTTTGAATGAAAAAGTAGTACCCTTGTCAGGTTTCGACATAACGGCAATTTTCGTGTCGTGAGCATTCAATATATGTTTTACAATGGCAAGTCCCAAACCGGTTCCTCCGATTTCTTTACTCCGGCTCTTGTCAATACGGTAGAAGCGCTCGAAAATGCGGTTCAAATGTTCATGGGGAATACCCGGACCGTTATCTCTCACGGCTACTTCCACATATTTTTTGCCTTCGTTGAAATGGACGATCACCTTTCCCCCTTCGTTCCCATATTTAATAGCGTTCTCGATCAGATTGAGCATTACCTGTTCCATCCGGTCTGCGTCGCCTTTGATCCAGACTTCCGGCATTTCCTCCGGCTTTACTCTTAGCGTGACGTTCCGGCTTTTCGCGATGTTTTCGAGCCTGCTGAAAATGCTGATGGTAAGTAAACGGATGTCCATCGGTACGATATTCATCTTGATGTCCCCGGTTTCCATCTGGGATAGCACGAGCAGGTCCTTGACGAGTACGTCGAGGCTGTCAAGATTATTCGCGGCTTTTCTTAGAAACCGTTCACGTACCTTTTCATCATCCATGGCACCATCCAGGAGTGTATGGATAAATCCCTGAGCGGCGAAAATGGGTGTTTTGAATTCGTGAGAGACATCAGCCAGAAACTCGCGACGGAACAATTCCAATTTTTTGAGTTCGTCGATTTCCTTTTGCTTTTTTGTGACGTACACAAAAATCTCATCGTTGATGGTTTTAAGCGGATTCGATTCCCGGATGAGTTTTTTCCGGGGCGCCATATTAAAATCCCGCATTTTCAACTTGTGAATGGTCCGGTACATTTTGTTCACCTCGCGAAACACGAGAATGTCGACAGTGTACAGAACCAGGAAGAAGGAAGAAATGAAGGAGGATATGGCGGAAACAAACAGCATCCCTTTTGAAGCACCATCCACAAACGCGAGGAAAGTGGTCGTGATCAGCGATATGAGGAATGCCAGGATTACGGCAATGAAGCGGGGACTTAATGACATGATACTTTAAAGCTTGCTGCATACGGGAGCTTGCCCTACCGCGTGCAGCGAATCTGTTGAAATTTTAGCCTTAAAGGTAATACTTTGAAACCGGTTTAGATTCGGTTTGCGCCCGGAACTGACTTGTTAAGAAATTGTTAAGTCAGGGATTGTCAGGTGTTGTTTAAACTTCATAGCAACCCTGACAATCCCTGACATTTAGAATCCCCCGCGGTACTTATAGGTGCTGGCGACCTTGTCGATGGCCACAATATAGGCAGCGATGCGGAGCGACACCTTGTATTTCAGAGATGTTTCGTACACTTTGTCGAACGCGTCTTTCATGATGCGATCCGTCCGCCGGTTGATGCGTTCCAGTGTCCATTTATAACCGATGCGATTTTGCACCCATTCGAAATAGGATACCGTCACTCCTCCTGCATTCGCGAGGATGTCGGGCACGACCATAATGCCTTTTTCATTAATGATATCGTCGGCTTTGGCAGAAGTAGGACCGTTCGCGCCTTCGACAATCATTCGTGCCTGAATGCTGGATACGTTTTTGCGGGTAATTACGTCTTCTTTCGCTGCGGGTACCAGCACGTCTACCGGCAAGGTGAAAAGGTCGTCGCCGGAAATCAGTTCAGCTTTGGCATAACCTTCCAGTGAACCTTTGTTTGAATCCCGGTAAGCGATGGCATCTGCCACATCAATGCCCTTATCATTATAATATGCCCCGGAAATGTCGCTGATCGCATGTATGGCCGTACCGCGCTCGCGCAGGAGCAAGGCCGCGTGCGAGCCTACATTTCCAAAGCCCTGGACTGCTGCCGTAGCGCGGTAAGGATTGATGCGCAACTTTTCCATGCCCGCCAATGCGGATACCATTACGCCACGTCCGGTCGCTTCCGTACGGCCTAACGAGCCGCCGAGGACCAATGGCTTACCGGTTACCACAGCGGGGATCGTCATACCTTTTGATTTGGAATACTCGTCCATCAGCCACGCCATTTCGCGTGGGCCTGTGCCCATATCCGGGGCGGGAATATCCTGGTCGGGTCCGAAGACGTCGAGCAAAGCCGTCGTGTACGCGCGCATGAGGCGTTCGATCTCGCCGGCCGACATTTCGCGCGGGTTGCAGGCAACACCACCTTTGGCACCGCCATAAGGAATATCGACCACGGCGCATTTCCAGGTCATCCATGCGGCCAATGCACGCACCTCGTCGAGGTTTACGTCGGGATCGAAACGGATGCCGCCCTTGCTGGGGCCAAGAATGGTGGAGTGGATTACCCGATAGCCTTCAAAAGTCCGGATTTGCCCGGAATCCATCATCACGGGTAGCCCGACTGTTACTTGTTTGCGGGGTACTTTGAGGATATAATACATTTCTTCTGATATTCCGAGGAGGTCGACGGCCTTATCAAATCGCTGCATCATTGACTCCAACGGATTGTCTTTATCCTTAATCGGAGCCGGTTCTATGTAAGACATCATTTGATATTTAAATTGTTGATATTGAAATGGTTAACTCAAACAGATTGAGTCGGTTATACAAACTACGTTATTTGTTGTTATAAAAACAAAAAACTAATTTTTCTTGAAATAGTAATAAAATAACAATAGCATATAATGTTCCAGGTGAGTGACAAACACTAAAATTATACCACTGTTTTTGCGCGTTATTCCAAATTTTTCAACAGGATCGCGCAGAATGTTGAAATGTACAAAAAACAAAAAAGGAGGCAAAAAATTGCCTCCTTTTCGGGTCTGGAATGTCCGGCTTGTGTATTAAGCCATTTCCATTTTGGATGCGTAGCGCTTGCGCTCGTTCTCATCCAGGTATATTTTCCGCATCCTCATGCTGTTCGGAGTTACTTCCAGGTATTCGTCTTTCTGGATGTATTCCATAGATTCTTCCAGAGAGAAATTGATTTTCGGAGCGATTCTCAGTCCGTCATCCGTACCGGAAGCACGCATGTTGGTCAATTTTTTCGCTTCCTGCAAGTTTACAACGATATCGTTCGGGCGGTTGTGCTCTCCGATAACCTGTCCACCGTAAATCTCATCACCCGGCTCTACGAAGAAGCGACCGCGATCCTGCAATTTATCAATGGTATAACCTGTGGCAGGTCCTGTATTTTTTGAAATGATAGAACCACTGATACGTCCCGGGATTGGTCCGCGGAATGTACCGAATTCTTTGAAGCGGTGCGTCATAACGGCTTCACCTTGTGTCGAAGTCAACACGTTCGAGCGAAGTCCGATCAAACCTCTTGAAGGAATGAGGAATTCAAGGTGCTGCAAATCTCCTTTCGGTTCCATTACGAGCAATTCGCCTTTACGCTGCGTAGCCAGTTCAATTACCTTACCAGCAGTTGATTCCGGTACATCTACGACCAACGTTTCGATTGGTTCAAGGCGTTCGCCGTTTTCGTCTTCTTTGAAAAGCACTTGTGGCTGACCTAATTGCAATTCGTAACCTTCACGACGCATTGTTTCGATCAATACCGACAAGTGAAGAATACCACGACCGAAAACAAGGAATTTGTCTTCTGTATCCGTAGGCTCCACGCGAAGCGCAAGGTTCTTTTCAGTTTCTTTCATCAAACGGTCACGAAGGTGGCGTGATGTAACAAACTTGCCTTCTTTACCGAAGAATGGTGAGTTGTTGATCGTGAAAAGCATGTTCATCGTAGGCTCATCCACGGCAATACGAGCGATCGGCTCGGGATTTTCGAGGTCAGCGATGGTATCACCGATTTCGAAATCTTCGATACCCGTTACTGCGCAGATATCTCCCGCAGTAACTTCTGCAACTTTCACGCGGCCAAGTCCTTCAAACGTCTGAACTTCTTTTACTTTCACTTTTTTGATTACACCGTCTGCCTTGCAAAGAGACAATGTAGATCCTTCTTTGATGGTTCCTCTTTTCACACGACCGATGGCGATACGGCCAACGAATGCATTGTAATCAAGAGAAGTGATTTGCATTTGCAGAGTACCTTCGTCGATAACCGGCGCAGGGATGGATTCGATGATCGTATCCAGCAAATAGGTAATGTTATCAGTTGGTGTCTGCCAATCCGGGCCCATCCATCCTTGTTTTGACGAACCATAAACGGTTACGAAATCCAATTGGTCTTCGGTAGCGCCGAGGTTGAACATCAAATCAAAAACGTTTTCCTGAACTTCTTCCGGGCGGCAGTTTTCTTTATCTACTTTATTTACAACAACGATAGGTTTTAAACCCAGGTCAATGGCTTTGCCCAATACGAAACGGGTTTGTGGCATCGGTCCTTCGAATGCATCGACCAGCAACAACACGCCATCAGCCATTTTAAGAACACGCTCCACCTCACCACCGAAGTCTGCGTGACCTGGTGTATCAATTACGTTGATTTTGACGTCTTTGTAACGCACCGATACGTTCTTGGAAACAATTGTAATCCCACGCTCACGTTCCAGATCGTTGTTGTCGAGGATCAGGTCGTCGAACTCCTGATTGTCGCGAAACAGCTTTGACGCGTGGATGATTTTGTCAACCAAAGTGGTTTTACCGTGGTCAACGTGCGCAATAATTGCGATGTTACGAATGGCTTGCATTGTTTTATAGATCAGTTGTTTACGACATTGCCACGAAATGGTGAAAGATACGTGGTAAGGCCGTTTGGCTTTTGTCTGGATGGAATTTGGCCAAACAGGGTGCAAATGTACGCACTTTTTCCCTGAATAACAGTATTTTACAATTAAATAATTGTTACGCAGTGAAAAACAGCTTTTAAACTGAGAGAAGTGCAAAAAGTGCAGCAAAACATCAAAAGGTTGCAATTTTGTTTTGTGACATGCTGTAAAGATTGTCTGGGTCGAAATCGACGCCATTATCCCAGGTAAGAGTTCCGTAAGAATTTAGTCCTACTGTCCTGAAATAGTCCGGGTCCGACAACTTGCTATTGGAGTGGATCGATTTTGTTGTAGCGGGCTGATCTCACGCATGATATAATGTGTTGTAAACTGAATATAAGAACTTTCTCGCTAAGCCGCTCATTTTGCATTGGCCCGCGGCTTTCGTTAATTTGTAAAGATTGAATGACCATTAAACTCGATTATGAACAAGAACATTCTGGCTGGATTATTTCTGTCTATCAACACATTGGCATTGGCACAGGATCGCCTGCCGCAGGATGATGCATCCAAATATGCAACAAGTATTACACCCTCCGACCTCAAAAAGCATCTCGTAATTATCGCTTCCGACAGTCTGGAAGGTCGCGATACCGGTTCGCCGGGCCAGAAAAAGGCTGCCGAATACGTCTCGAAATATTACAAGCAATATGGTTTGCAACCTATCGCTACCGACGCAGACGGTTCCAAAAGCTATTTGCAGAAATACAAGCTTTACAAACGCAGCTGGGGAGATGTGTATGTAAAGGCCGATGGAAAAAAATATGAATTCAATAAGGATTTTTACCTGAATGGGCTGCTGGATATTCCGGAAGAGGTCGGTACCAGTCTTGTGACGGCTGGCTATGGCATCGAAGAGGGCGGTTACAATGACTATGCCAATCTGGATGTAAGGGATAAATCCGTGATACTCTTCGAAGGCGAGCCCAAAGCTCCGGGAGGGACGTATTTGCTCAGCGGTAACAGTGAAAAAAGCAAATGGAGCGGATCGGTTTCATGGCAGGTCAAAGCGAAATTGGCGCGGGAGAAAGGAGCGAAATATGTATTCATTATCACGGATAAAACCGGGGAAGATCTTGATAAGGAAATCCGGCAGCGCGCGGTAATGGCCCGCAGGTTCAGCGCTCCGACGTTGAAGCCGGTGCAGGAAAATCCGTCGGGAATAGCCGCATTCGTGGTTTCAGTGGACGTAGCTGCTGATATGCTGGGTACTTCGGCTTCCAAATTAAATAAGCTGAAATCCGAGACCGACAAGGCGGGCAAACCTGTTTCCAAGAGCTTTACAGGTAAGGTGGCATTGAAAGTAGGCCGTGTGAGCGAAACCATCGACACCGAAAATGTGGCGGCTTTTATGGAAGGTTCGGATAAAAGGGACGAAGTGCTGATCATCAGCGCACATTTGGACCATATTGGTATCTCCGCGAATGGCGAAATCAATAATGGCGCCGACGACGATGGCTCGGGGACTGTGTCCATGCTGGAACTCGCGGAAGCATTCAGTAAAGCCAAAGCCGAGGGGAAGGGGCCAAGGAGGAGTATCCTGTTTTTGAATGTAACAGGGGAAGAAAAGGGCCTGTTCGGTTCGGAATACTACTCTGAAAACCCGTTGCTTCCGCTCAAAAATACCATTGCTGACCTGAATATCGACATGATCGGGCGGGTGGACGAGGCCCATAAGAATGATCATAAATATGTCTATCTGATAGGTTCAGATAAACTTTCTTCAAAACTGCACGAGATCAGCGAGGAAGCGAACAAGAAGCACGTCAATTTCAATCTCGACTACACTTTCAACGACCCCAAGGACCCCAATCGTTTCTACTACCGGTCGGACCATTATAACTTCGCCAAAATGGGCGTTCCGGTCATTTTCTATTTCACCGGCGTTCATGAAGACTACCACCGGCCGGGCGATGATGTAGAGAAAATCTTGTTTGATAAACAATCTGAGATCGTGAAGCTGGTTTTTTACACGGCCTGGGAGCTCGTAAACCGCGATGAGCGCATTGTGGTGGATAGTCATAAGGAGTAGTGTTTGGGGAGAATGGAGGAAGGGAGAAAAGGTCATTAAAACTAATGTTTGGAATATGAAAAGGATTTTGTTGTTGCTGATGTTCTTTGTTTCAAGCATGGTTTTGCGGGCGCAGGTGCCGGTTGAGAATTCGCTGCTTTGGGAAATCAGTGGTCGTGGACTGGCTAGGCCTTCCTATTTATTCGGTACTATTCACCTCATTTGCCCGACCGATTTCTCATTAAGTGATTCCTTAAAAAGTACGCTCTCGCGCACAAGCCAGGTAGCGCTCGAAATGGACATGGACGACCCGGGTATGATGGCCGGAATGATGAAAACAATGAATATGAGTGCGGGTAATGAGTTGAAAAAGCTCGTAACCACGCAGGAGTACGACCGGCTGAATCACTTTTTTCAGGATTCTGTCCACGTAGGGCTGGCTATGTTCGAGCGGGCGAAACCTTTTGTTTTGATGGGGCCGCTGTTCACTACGGTATTGGACTGTCAGCCGCAATCTTATGAGATGGCGCTCGTCGAGCTGGCGGGAAAGCAGCAATCCGAAGTGATCGGCATCGAGACTTTGGAAGAACAAATGGCCATTTTCGATACGATTCCCTATAAAGACCAGGCCAAAATGCTCCTCAACCTGATTGACAGCCTACCCGCGGCGAAAAAAGAATTCAAAAGTCTCGTTGCATTATATAAGGCGCAGAATATCAATGAACTGTACCGAATGACCATGAAAAGTGAGTTTGGCATGGAGGGTAATGAAGAAGTAATGCTATTCGCCCGCAACCAGAAATGGATCCCTCGCATACGCAGGATCGCCAGCGCCAAGCCGACCTTTTTCGCGGTGGGTGCCGCGCATTTGGGCGGTGAGCGGGGGGTCATTGCTTTGTTGAGGAAGGAGGGGTTTCAGGTGAGGGCAGTGAAGTGATTTTTTATAATAAAGATTTATACACACACCACTATGGATTTACACACCTGAACAAAACTTACACGCTATGGAAACAAGAGGAAAAAAACTACTCGATAATGTCGTCGAAATTCCAATTGATGACTCTATTCCTGATGTAAGCAATCACCCTTTTTTTGAAAAAAAGCGGCTAGATGCGATTGAATTCATCAAAAAACATCCGATTCCCAAGGAGTTTCTGGCACGCCATAGGAAGGCGGAAGATTAGGCTAGCTCAAAAAGCCGAAATCCACCGCGTCAGCCACTCAGGACTGAAAAACAGCATTAGCAAAGCCACCAGAAAAAGTCCGGCGATCAGTTTGCCGGATGTGCTGTTGTTGGTGGAAACCGCCCCGGCACTTACTGTTTTGAAAAACAGTAAATAGGGCAGCCTCATATAGTAGGCAAGAGAAATGGCTGCATTGAGTATTCCGCCGACGAGCAACCACAGCATCCAGGTCAGTTCCTGATCATGATAACTATCCCAAAGCGCCGAAAAAACAAGCAACTTGGAAGTAAATCCGGCGGTAGGTGGCAATCCTGCCAATGCGATCATCACGACCGTTAAAATGCCTGAAATCCAGACGTAGTTGCGGCCGAGGCCTTCGTAATTTTTGAGTTCGGATTCCTGCCGGGGTTGTAGCAGATCAACCAGAAAGAATGCAGCAAGGTTAATGACAAGATAAGCCGCGGTGTAAAATACGGCCGCTTCAAAACCGAAACGGCTGTAAGCGGCAATACCGACCAACAGATAGCCAGCCTGCGCAATGGAAGAATAGGCGAGCAAACGGCGTGCGTTGCTTTGCCAGAGGGCTGCTACGTTCCCGATCGTCATGCTGATTAATGCGATTCCACCCAAAACAGGGAAGTATTGTGCGGGTAAAATACCGGCGAGGCGCATGAGTACTAATATCACGGCCGCTTTGGGCGCTACCGAAAGAAACGACACCAAGGGCGTGGGTGCTGCTTCGTAAACGTCCGGCGTCCAGATGTGGAATGGTACCAGCGAGAGCTTGAACAGCAGACCGGCGAGGGTCAGTACAATGGTGACCGTTACTACAAGGTCGGAATTGCTGCTCAGGGCAACGGTCATGGCGTCGTTAGTGATGTCGAGCGTACCGGCGAGTCCGTAGATCAGGGAAATACCGTAAAGCATCACCGCAGAACTTGCCGTGCCGAAAAGGAGGTATTTGATGCCTCCCTCCGCAGCTTTTCTGTAAGGTGACAGCGCTACCAGCAGGTAGGAACTAATGGAAATCAATTCCAGCGACAGGTATATCGACAGCATGTGGGTGGACATCGTCAGGAGGTTCATGCCCAACACCGCGGCGATCAGCAACGCATGGTATTCCGCAGGGAAATCGTATTTTAGTATCCGTACATGCAGTAATGTGAAGATCCAGGCCAGCGTGATGAGTATTTTGAAAAAGACAGCTTGCCGGTCGAGGAACAACATGGGCTGGAACCGGAAAGAAGGTTCGGCATTCCATTGTCCCAGGATCAGTAAGAGGGTTATTAATGCGCCAGCTAATGCGATGTTCTGAAGGTAGGACGAAGTTTGCTCTTTGCCAACACGTTTCACGAGGATGATTTCGGCAAGCAGGAACAGACAAAAGAATACGGCCAGAAATATTTCAGGGATGATTCCGCCCAGGCTCTGGCGTATATGTATGAGCTGATCGTTGATGTCCAAGAGAGCAGGTACAATTTTTGTGCAAAAGTACGGAAAGATGGGAGGGAATCCAGCCCTTCGGTTTCCAAACCTCGAACTTATCAAATTAACCAACTTAAATCATGAAATATCTGCTAAGAATTTTCCCGCTGGCATTCTGCATCATGAGCATTCAGGCAATCGCGCAGGATTCTACGGGACTGGCGGGAACGCCTTATCAGGAAACACAACTGGCGGCGGGAGAGAAGTCTCCTTATCTGTTAAAGGAATGGTATTCCGGAACGGTAAGGACCAGCGACGACCGCGTGCACGATGGCGTCCAGCTGCGGTACGACTTTGTAAAAGATGAAGTTGAATACAAAACAGGGTCTGGCGTTTATCGGGTATCGTCGGGCGTCACCGAGTTTACCATCCCCAGCGGGGTGGAGCTTTATACATTCAAAAGCGGTTATCCGGCCGTTGGAAACCAGACCGATAAGAGCTTTTACCGGTTGCTCTACGACGGAAATACCAAGCTGGTGAAAAAATATACCAATCCCATTAAAGTGGAAAAAGCCAGCGCCACAAGGGAAATGGACGCTGGCGCAAAATTGTATTTGCTGAAAGACGGCAAGATGAACCCCGTGCAGCTGGAAAACCGCAACAGCTTTCTTAAACTGCTTACCGACGAACGGAACAAGCTAAACTACGTCATTAAAGAGCAGCAACTGGATTTTGCCGGTGAGGATGATCTGATCCGCCTTTTGGAGGAGTATGACTCCTATAAAGCAGGGCGTGGAGGCAACTAGGCCTATTTTTCCACGATCCAGCGGTTCACACTGTTGTATTTCCCTTCAAGAACAATCTTGTAAAAGCCGGATGGATATTTTGAAATATCTATTTCGGCTTTTTCATTGGCAACCTCCACTTCCTCCATCAGAAAATACAGATCGCGTCCTCCTTTTTCGAATTGATTGGTCGTAGTTAGCCAGATCTTCGCTTTACCTTCCTTTTCAACCGCTTTCCAGGAGATACTTACCTTGCCGGCCGATTTCTGCATGACCGGCGATACCACCGAAAGTTTGCCGGTAAATGCTACTCCGTCCACTTCAAATGCCTGTTCTTTGGGAATATTAATGTCCATATGCCGAGCCACAGTTGGGAAAATATCAACGACGCCGGGTGTGGATTTGAAATTGGTATTCAAACCTTTGGCATTCGTTACGATCCAGGTGCTGCGCTCGCGGTCGCTTTGCCCGCCGTGGCCCTTACCGGTTTTTGCATCGCGTCCGTGATCGGTCGTGACCACGATCAGCCAGTCTTCGTTGAAGTTCTTTTCACGGTGGCTGATGGATTTCCAGAGACGTCCCATCTGGTCGTCCATCATTTGAATGGCCTTGTGGAACTGCTCGCTGTCGCCGTATTTGTGCCCCATGTCGTCGGTGTATTCCAGATAGACCCATGACATATCGGGGCCATTGTCACGAATGTAGGCAGCGGCTTCATCCACTACTTTTTCATCGATTTTATGAATGTACTCGCTCTGTTTGTCATGCTTGAAATGTACGGTGTCAAGTTCAAAGCCATCGAATGAGTAGTCCAATTGCAGTTTGTTGGTCTGCGGCAAGTTCGTGCCTACGAGTTTGGTCCGGTTGTCGAGCCAGGTCGAGAAAACGGCTGTTCGTTTGTGCGGATATTGTTCTTCCAAAAAGCGAAAAAGCGTCCAATAGTTGTAATTCGGGTCTTTAATATCGTTATCCCAAACATTGTGTTTGTTGACCCACGTGCCCGTCAGCAGACTGTTATATCCAACCGCGGAGATGGTTGGGGTTTGCGAGTAGGTGCCCTTGCCTCCACCTACGTATGCACGCGTATAGCCGCCGACCTTCGCGATCGCGTCCAGGTGTGGCGTGGCGATTTTTTCTTTACTATCACTGGCAATGCCGTCCACAATTACAAAGACAACTTTTTTGGTTTTGACGGGCTGAGAAAAGGCATTGGGAAGGACGCTCGCGGCAAGTAAGACCCAGGAAAACAGATAAAATCGCTTTTTCATAGATTGAATGACTGTTTAATAAAAAATCCCTCAAATAAACGGTAAATTCACCGAATTTGAGGGATTTTTAAAACAAAGAAATTATTATCAAATCATAATTTCTTCCCTTTCGTACTATGGATTCGCCGGTTGCTCCGGCGCTGCATCCGCTTTTTTCTTCTTGCCAAACGCATACACAATGCCGAAGTGGCTTTTCAATACGCCACTGTCAAACTTATCCTTCACGTACGGGTTCAGTTCCAAAGCAAGCATAATGCGGCGATTCATCGGAAGCGGCGAAATACGCACGCCTACATTAATGGAATATCCGTCGATCGTGATCAGGTCAGCGTCAGCATCGGCAATGCGGTAAAGCGGGTTCAGTCGCAGGCCGCCGCCAATGTACCATTGCAGCACCTCTCCCCGTTTGAGGTTGATCATCGGAAGCAGGTCAATGCTCAGGCTGCTGAACAGCGAGTTGGTTTGCATGCGCGTATCGAGCCAGATCGCTTTTTTTGCATTTGTGCTGACGGTCAGTAAGCTGCTCCACGGATAATAGCCCACTGACGCCTGCGCCCGTAGTTTTTCCTGGCCTAGCAGGAGCATTAGCATCAGTACAAAAAGAACACGTTTCATCGAGGGGTGTTGATTAGCGGCGAACGGCTTTGCCCAGCTTGCCTGCTGCTTGCATGGTATTCATTTTCTTCATCATTTTCCGCATTTCATCAAACTGCTTGATGAGGTTATTGACTTGCAGAATGGTGGTGCCACTACCCGTTGCAATACGTTTCTTGCGGCTGCTGTCGATAATATCCGGGTTTTCGCGTTCTTTTTTGGTCATCGACTGGATGATCGCCTCGATCGGTTTGAAGGATTCATTGTCGATATCGAGGTTTTTGATGGCGCTGCCCATTCCCGGGATCATGCCGATGAGGTCTTTGACGTTACCCATCTTCTTGATCTGCTGCAACTGGCCCAGGAAGTCGTCAAAATCGAATTTGTTCTGACGCATTTTGGCATTGATACGCTTCGCCTCGTCTTCGTCGAATGCCTGTTGTGCACGTTCCACGAGGGAGATCACGTCACCCATGCCCAGGATCCGGCTTGCCATACGATCGGGGTAGAAGGAATCAAGTGCCTCCATTTTCTCCCCGGTACTGATGTATTTGATCGGTTTCTCAACCACCTGACGGATCGAAAGCGCCGCACCACCGCGAGCATCGCCGTCGAGTTTCGTCAGAACGACACCGTCGAAATCAAGTCTTTCATTAAATGTTTTGGCCGTGTTTACCGCATCCTGACCGGTCATCGAGTCGACCACGAAGAGGATTTCAGAAGGTTTTACAGAAGATTTGATGTCTTCCACCTCTTTCATCATCACCTCGTCCACCGCCAAACGGCCCGCCGTATCGACGATCACGATCTTTTTCCCTGACTTTCTTGCGTGTGCAACGGCATTCTGTGCGATGCTGACCGCATTTTTGTTCTCAGGCTCCGAGTAAACTTCCACGCCGATCTGCTCGCCGAGCACTTTCAGCTGCTCGATCGCCGCGGGGCGGTACACGTCGCAGGCGGTGAGAAGCACCTGGCGGCCCTGTTTTTTCAATAATGCAGCCAATTTCCCGGAGAAAGTCGTCTTACCGGAACCTTGCAAACCTGCGATCAGGATCACTGCGGGGTCACCTTTGATGTTGATTCCTTCTGCATTACCGCCCATCAGTTCGGTGAGCTCTTCCTGCACGATTTTGACGAACATCTGTCCGGGTTCAACAGAAATCAGGATTTTTCTGTCGAGGGCCTTTTCACGGATGCGGTCGGTAATTTCTTTGGCTACTTTGAAGTTAACATCGGCGTCAACCAATGCTTTACGGACTTCCTTGGTAGTAGCGGCAACATTTATATCGGATATCCTGTCCTTTCCTTTTAGTGTGCGAAAGGCGTTGTTAAGCTTGTCCTGTAAGTTTTCAAACATGGAATAATATCTATGATTCTGAACCTGAATTTGAAATAAAACACAAAGGTATAAATAAAATGAGGAGTACAGGAAGGTTAGCTTCCGTACTCCTCATTTTATTGGGCCTGCTACGGCTTGCTTATTGCTTCAATGCGACGCTCACTTCCGCTGGTTTTGGAGCCTGTATCCCGTCCTGTGCAAACTGCCGGCTGATGCCTTCATGTACGTTGTAATAGGTTTCCCAGTAAGTCACGCTGGGTGTCCATACGCGTACGTCGAAGAAAATAGCGTTTTCGGTGAGTTTGGTGACCAGGATATCGTGCTGAATATCTTTTAGCGCCGTCGGACAGGCATCCACCACTTTCTGGACCGAGGCTCTGATCTTGTCGACACCATTCTGACTTCCTGCTGCAAAAACCATATCGACCCGGATCTTGCCTTTGCCCGAAATGTTGGTGATCGGCGAAGTGGAAAGCGATCCGTTAGGCAGGATAATGGTTTTGTTGTCGGGTGTCACGAGGATCGTATTGAAGATCTGAACACCTTCCACCGTGCCGGTAAAGCCTTGTGCATTAATGAGATCTCCCACCCGGTAAGGTTTGAAAATGAGGATGAGTACACCGCCCGCAAAGTTGGCGAGGCTTCCCTGCAACGCCAGACCGACTGCCAGACCAGCCGCACCAAGTACTGCCACGAAAGAGGAAGTTTCGATGCCGATAATGCCCGCGATACTTAGAAGGAGCATTACATTCAGCAGCACGACGATCAGCGAGCTCAGAAAAGGCTGTACGTCACGGTCGACTTTCCGTTTCTCCATGACATTGCTCAGCATCGAACTGATTTTGCCTACAATGAAACGGCCGATGATAAAAGCCACGAGTGCAAGCAGGATCTTGCCGCCATAGAGTGTCGCCAGCGTCCAAAGCTGCGCTTTGATAATGTCAAAATTCATGCGTGTAGAGGTTTTGTGAATAATGGACGTGTGAAAGCGTGGAAGCAGTTTAGTTACTTTCGGATGCAAAGTGTGTGATTCCGGTGACATTAGCAATGCCTTGTAGGATCAATTGGTGTCATAATTATTCAATTTTGAACAGAATGACAGAAAAAAAGGGTAAGCAATGCCCGATTGGCATCTGCTCACCCTTTGGTGTATACTTTTTTGTAGAGGTTATTTTTTGAATTTACCTGCGATCCAGCGGAACATTTTCTTCTCTTTTTCCCAGAAAAATGAGAACTGGCCGAGGAGGAAACCGTATAGAAGCAGTAGCGTCTGGTAGGTCGGGAAAATAAAAAGAATATAAGTAATGGTTTTGAGCCAAAGTGGTGTCGTATCGTCATATCCCAGAAGATGGAAGAGCCCTTTACGGAGCCACACTACCGATGAACCTGACAAACTGAAAACGGCAAGTACCAATAAAACCTGTCTGGTGGTCTCTAATCCCCATTTTTCCTGCATTTTCCCCAACCAGGGCTGCGCATTCTTTTCTCCGCTTTGCATATAGTAACTTATTGACTGCTTCTGAATTTCCTGCAAAGAAACAACTCGGATCGCAATTTTCCTTGGTTTTAATCGAGGTTTAATGGTCTAGTTCGTGAAAGGAGCCCAAGGAAGCTCCCTTGCTGGCGAAAGCCTGTATCTGCTGTCCGGGAACTTATTCACTTCACCTTCAAAAACACGAGCAGCCCCAGAAGGCTTACTACCAATACACTCGCTGCCGCGGCCGTCATTACGCCGTCGCGCGCGTTCTTGCCCAGGAAATCCAATCCGCTGTATTTGTGCAGGAATGCGAAACTGAAACCCTCGCGGCGATTATGATCTTCCACTTTGGTCGAAAGGCGGCTGGTCGTGGTTTCAATGTAATATGTCGTATGATCGGGCGTATCGTACGCGAGTTTGACGACCGGAAGCCTTTTGTTGACGAATCCATATTCACCTGCAAAACTTGTTACCAGCGATGCTTTCTCAACCTCCGCATCTGAAATGGGCGACGAAATTTGTGCTTCCATCAGATCGCAGCAGCTTTCGGCATTACGCTCTTCCTGCGCGGCGAACTTGCGCGCGAGGTATTTGGCAAAGCGAATGTTGCCGTCTTCCAGCTTTTTGCCGTCGCGGATGTTGGTGTAATCCACCACCGTTTTGTCGGTTTCCCAGTCCTTGCGCACGGTTTGCCAGAAAATATTCTCACCCCACTTGATCAGGCCGATGTTTGATACACCTTTAAGGTCGATCATGGAGGCCAGGGCTATATCTCCGGTTTTGATCACAGGGTCATAAACATACTTTTGCCGTTCGTCGGGATCGAGCTTCTGGACGGCATGATAAGCGCCAGAAAAGGCAAAAGTGAAGGTGAAAATGCTGCACCAGATGCCGATAGAGCGATGGTATTTGCGAAGAACGCCCCGCTGATTGCCCGATCGGCCCGATTTGAATTTTTTCCACATCAATCCATAAACCAATACCCCGGCAACGGCGGAAAGAATAATGAGGCTCAGGAAGGTCACCATCACCGCAATGCGAATCGTATTATTGGTGATCATATCCATAAAACCCCAGTTATGGAATGTGCCGAAGACCCAGATGAATGCCTTGCGTCCTTTGTCATTGAAGGTTGCGAACCTGCTTTGGCCGGTTTCTACGTACACATCTGTTTGCCGCGCATCGTCGAAGCTGACTTTCCAGACTGGCAGAAAGCGGTTTACATATTTGTACTGATCCGTGAATGTCGTCAGTATTGTGCTGGAAATGATCTTTGACTGCTGATCGCCGAGCATATAGCGAGCCATATGTTCAGCATATTTGCGGTCACCGTCGATCATTTCGGTGCCGGAAACGCTATTGAAATAGCGCAATTTGTCATTCACATGTTTGACCTGGTAGTAGGTATTCCCCTCAAACCTGACCAGTCTGAAATTTTTAAATTCCGCCACTTTGTTTTGAGAAAGTACTTGTCCCAGCGACAGCGTTACATCGCTTTGCACGATGGGTTCGGCCTTGTAAAAATCATGTGGAATGGTGGTTTTGAACCAATGCGACATAAAAGGATGCATTACCCCGGATGCAGTCCAGAAAATGGTTGGAATAATGGCCAGAAGTCCCAGTATGCGGTGCCAGCGGTAAATATTTCTGCGGATTGTTTTTTCGGCCTTCTTTTTGAAGGATTCCTTTGATTGAATGGCAATATCGTCGATCATAATCTTCTATTTTTTGCCGGTGAATGTGTATTGAACCCCGAATACAAATGTCCTTGGAGCAGCCGCATTGTAAGTAGTGCGGTCAGTGGCATTGTTTCCGCGTGTCGCGTTGGTAGCGTACAGCACGTCGGTCAGGTTGAGGATATTGGAAAACAATTCGATGCCTTTCCAAGTGTAGCCGAGCCTGAAATTGAGGACGTCGTAACCTTCGTACCGGACCGTGTTGATCTGGTTCTGGTAATAGGATGCGACATGCTGCCACTCGACTGACGAGCGAAAGTTTTTCAGCCATTTCGGATAGTAGCTGAATTCGGTATTCCAAAGCCAGCGTGGCGACGACGGCATATCCTTCCCATTTACATTTTTGATAGCGTCGGATTCCCGGTTGCTGAGGGTAAATTCTTCATACCGGTGCATGGCCGTTGTTCCGCCGAAACGAAAGAAGAGTTCTTTAGTCGGTTTGTACGTCAGGCCGAATTCGATCCCGCGGTGGAGGGTCTTGCCCGCCGATTGGTAGTCGTAGGAATTGTCGGGCAGGCGTACGTTCAGCAGCTCATTCCGGCCATTCATCTGGTAAAATGCAACATCGACATAAACCTTGTTCCTGAACAGCGATGCCCATCCGCCGATTTCCGCATTGTTGAACTGAGCCGGTTGCAGGTTATAGTAAAACAAATCACCATTCGGCAGCGGTGTGGTACGTTTCCGGAATACGGATGCCAGGCCTGGTGGAGAGAAACCTCTTGAATAATTGGCATAAATGCCTTTCCCTTTACCCAGATCATACGTTGCACCGATTTTTGGGGTAACCTTACTATACGATTTGCTTCCCGAGGTGCGATCCAGAAAATTGGTGTAAATAAATGACATCCGATCGTAACGCAACCCGGCAGAAACACGGAGTTTGGGCAGTAACTCGAAATCATATTGCGCGTAGGCAGCCGTGTTCTTAATATCGGCGTCATAATCGGCATTACGGACATCCGGTCGCTCTTTTACAATGCTATATTTTTCGACCGATTTCTTGTCGGGTCTCAGTTCCGCAGCCAGATCGACCTGGTAAGACCAGTAATTGGATGGTGAAAAGTCAAAAACACCGCCCGTAATCAATTTGGAGTTCAGGAAATTGAAGCGCTGGCTGTGCTGGGCAATGAGTCCGAGGCTCTTAAAATCGCTGGAATTGATCTCACCCTTTGCGGTCGTTTGGCCGGTCACCCAGCGGATACCGTAGTTAGGATTCTGGCCGTGCTCATTTTTTCGTGCAAATGCTGTTAAGAATGTCTGCGAGCCATCTTTCCAGTCCTTTTCAAAGGTAAGCCTGCTGCGGAGCGCGTTGGATTTTCGGTAGGTGAAGTCTGTCGTGCTCACATACTGGCGTGAGTAGAATGCGACGCTATCCACACTGCCGCTGGTTTGAGAATCATACTTGCTGTAAGCAAAAGTGTAAATCAGGCGAGAGGAGGGAGTAAAATGGTATTCCAACCGTGCGTTCACCGAATTTTTGTCGTAATCCGAGTTCTTCATCCAGCTGTCCCGCTGACGTGCCACGAATCCGCCCACGTATACACCAAATTTACCAGTCATTCCGCCCGCGCCGTATTGAAGCCGCTGGTAACCCCACTGATCAGCCTGTATCCCGATTTTGGCCGTCGGGAGGATCGTTGGGCGCTGGGTGATGAAGTTGATGGCGCCACCTACGGCTTCGGGACCATAAATAGAAGAGACAGGGCCTTTTACCACCTCCACAGAGCTGATCGCAAACTGGTTAAATTCGAGGATCGAGTTATGGTTGAAAACTCCCATGGGTCGGATTGGGACACCGTCTTCCATGTACAGAAAATAGGCATTGGTTGTAAATGGCTGGCGGATGGCCATCGAGTGCTGCTCATTGCCGAGGTTGACCATCATCACGCCAGGGACTTTGTTTACGATTTCGTACATCGCTGTCGGTTTCGCTTCGTCGATCATCCGGGGTGTGAGCTTCGAAATGGCGATTGGGCTCTCGGTCCGCAATGTAGCCTCGCGATTACCGGTGACGACTACTGATTGCAAATTCTCCGCAGCAGCATCCAGCCCGATGGTAATGCGCTTTGTTTCGCCGACCTGGATTTCCCGGACGGTAAATCCGACGCTGGAAATGCGAAGTTTGGCATCCGAAACATCTTGCTTGAATGCAAAATGCCCATTGTTATCGGTAGTAGTCCCGAGCGATGAGGACAGTATCTGAATCGAAGCGCCGGGGATCGGCTCTTTGGTTTGGGAGTCGAATACGCTGCCTTCGATTCCCTGCGCGATGGATGCATGCGCGCATACATACAGGAACAGTGCCCGTAAAAATATTTTCAGGTTCATTATAGGTGATATAGGAGATTAAAATTCAGTTAGGTAACCTTTGAATTTTATCTCTTCGGGGGACGCAGCAGCTCGGCCACGGGGGCAGTGTAGAACAGGAGTTGGTGGTAGAAACGGACAGGTTCGAGGAAGGTGACTACCGCGGATTCAAATGAGTAAGTGTAGCTGGCAGGCGTAAAAAGCTGGATTACGGGTGTGTTATGAACTTTTTCCGACGTCTCCTTGTCCTGTTTTTCCTGTTGTTGTTTCAGTTTTTTGGCAAGATAGCATTTGCCATTGCAGTGTATCTGGGGCCGGTTCCGGTTTTCACACAGGACTTTTGCGATATATTTCCGGTTCAGTTTGAAATACGCAATCGTTCCCCACGGACTGAGCGTGGGCAGCATAATAGCAAGGAGCAATATGTATGCCAGGATTGAGCGCATATTTTACTTCGGCAATCGGCTGTCGGCTTAGGTAATGGCTAGCTGATTGCAGATAGCCGACTGCCGAAAGTCATTAAAAAGATGTCCCTATTCCGGGATCGGAGAAACGTTTGTCTTTGATAAAATCGTCGTCATTTAAGGTATTCAGAAAGGCAATGATCGATTGTTTTTCTGAGCCGGTAAGGTTGATTCCCTTTTTTTGCCCGGCTATGTTCAGCAACGGGTCCAATGTAGGGGAGTCGTAAATGGTGTTTTTACCAGATTGGTCGTTGGCATAATGGTCAAGTACCTGCTGTAAAGTAGTAAAGCGGCCATCGTGCATGTAGGGGGCCGTGAGGCCTGCATTGCGCAAACTCGGAACTTTGAATTTCAACCGGTCATTTTCGTTCAGAGTGATGTTATACCGCCCCTGGTCATTGATTTTATTCGTGGGCAGACCATTGTTCCGGAATTTCTGATCCGAGAACAATTCACCGCTGTGACAGGTCGCGCACTTCTGTTTGAAAATGGCCAAACCGTCCTTTTCCTGGGCAGTGAGCGCAGAGGCGTCTCCGCGAACGAAATAGTCATAACGGGAGGTGGCCGATACCATCGACATCATGAACTGGGACAACGCCTGCATCATGCGGTCCGCATTGATCTCGTCGGTCCCAAAAGCCGCTTTGAACATTTTGGGGTAATTAACCTGCTTGGCAGCACCTGTAACGGGTGTTTTTTTCAACTTCTCGATCACATTCGGGACCCGCTCGTCCATTTCCACTTTGTTCTGAATGGGTACAGGCGGCACCATGTCCATATCATGCACACCCCCGTCCCAGAAGAATGAAGTATTCCAGGCCATGTTTTGTACCGAGGGAGCATTACGTGTGCCAATCAGGTCGTCGACGCCGTGACTCAGATCGTGGCCATGATGGGTGAATGCAGCCTGTTGCTGGTGACAAGTGCCGCATCCTATCTTGTCGGTTCGCGACAAAATGCCGTCATAAAACAGAAATCTTCCCAGTTCAACGCCTTCGACGGTCATTGGATTTTTGGACAGATCGTAAACCGGATCGGGGAAATAGGAGGGCTTGGTCCATTGCAAGGGAGTCGGCTTGCCGGTTGGCGGCGCGGGCTCAGGATTTTCGGAGCTCTTATTGCAGGAGACCGCCAATCCTAAAAAGGCTGCTATTAAACCGCAAATGCCGATAATCTGCTTCATTACTGGGAACTAGTTGAGATCGATCCGGTCAAAACTGAACATCGTGGCATAGTTCTCAGCTATTGTTGCCGAAAACGGTGTAAACATGACTCCCGAATTTTCCTTGATACTGAATGGCGTGGGACCGTTGAATATTTTCAGGACATCGGCTTTGAGATAAACATCGGAAATCAGTGTAGTGGTCACAATCGCTTTCTGGCCGGTGAAATTGACTTTTACTGTTTTGATATTGTTCAGCGTCCGTTCGGTAAGACCGCCGAAGCCACCGATATGATAATAGTAGTTGCCATTAGGAGTACTGGCTGAATCGGCACTCCCTTCCATTTTTAGGAAAATATAGCCCGGATTCCAATCCCAGTACATCGCCTCTTCATTGGTGGGCCCCATATCTTTATCCAGAATGCCCTTCCGTTTAGAAACGTCGGAGACACTCCGAAGACTGTCGACACCGATCGTAAATTCCATACCGATATACTCACCCGTTAAAACCTGGTTGATCTTTATCTTTCGGGAAGAAGTATCCGTTTCGCGGACCAGGAAATAGCTTGAATCCTGCGGAACGGTGAAGGTAGAACCGTCTATTTTAATCAGTTTGATGTTGGAAATGAAATAGTTGAGCTTGCTTACCGTGAATTCCTCACCCGCCGCATTGGTATATTTTGTGCTATCCAGTTGTAAATCCCGGTCACCGACTACATTGTCCAGGTTAATGCGAATAGAACCCGTCTCGATCGGGTCGGTATCATCGTCTTCGTCAGGGAACGAGCATGATACCGCAAAAATCCCCAACGTTAACGCAAGCGTAGAAAGGGATAGAAATGAAAATGCGCTTTTCATAGGCTATGTGTTATGAAATAATGACTCAAGTACACGAAGTCGTGCCGCGAGCTCGCAAAGTTGCAAAGAGATTTGTTCTAACTAATGTCAGAACTCGGAATGGGGCCGTTTTATGCGAAAATTAAGCCAGCGGAGGATGAAAAATATCGTCCGGGGCAATGCGGGGTGTGAACAGAGAAATAGAGGCAAAATTCGTTGCTGAGGTGATATTCAACATGACAGCACTGGTTTTGAAACCGAACCCGGCACTCTGGTCCATTACCTGATCGAGGAGCTTAAACATGTAACTTTTTTCAGCCTGACGTTTTTCCTGCTCATTCAGTGCAGCAATGCGTTTGGCCAGGTAACATTTGCCGTCGCAATGCATCTGGGGGCGTGTCCGGTTTTCGCACAGGTTAGCGACGATATAGTCCCTTCTGATCTCAAAATCCAGGTACAACAAAGGAATCACCCACACTTTGATCAGCATGAGGCTCAGCAGGCTAAGCGATATCCATTGTTTAGAAGAATTTCTCACAGTAACAGAAACGAAGGAAACAGAGAAAATGGTGTTTCGGAGGCAAAGGTAATCATCAATACGTAGAAAGTCGATGAAACGTTGAAACGGGGGCGAATTCATTAACGGATCTTATAATGGATCTGCAGGGACATACCGCCAGAATAAAGCAGACGATTGTTGAATCCGGGTGGCGTATATCCGAAGCCGGGAAAGTACTGAACATAAGAAGAAGCCGCACCACGCAGGCCCACTACATTCCGCAGCGTTAGCCGGAGCAGCCAATCTTTATGCAATGTGAAGTCGTACGCAAAATAGCCGTCGATACCGAGGGCTACATTGTTGGTTTCTTTGAAATGCCCTTTATAATCGCCAAATGTGGGGCCTTCGAACGAAAATTTTCCATGGTAGCCGGCCAAGGAGAGGATTGGACCGTAGCCTAAGCGCAGCGCATGCAAAGGCTTGTGCGCTTTCTTTACCTCGTAGGCAATCCTGAAATAGGTCCCTCTGAATCGTTGCGGAGGGTCAAAAGCGTTATACTGATGAGTGGTACCGCTGGCGAAACCTGCGCCTGTGTGCAAGCGGCGAGTTGGGCGCGCAAGGTCGAGCAGATAGTAGGGTTCGACTATTATGGTGTTCCGGATATAATAGTGGTCTGGGAAAATAAAGGAAGGGATACTGTTGATTACATCAATCCCCAGGTATTGTCCTCTGCGAAGGCTGTCCTGCGAAATGGCTGGAAAAGCCGATAATGCGAGCATTATCATGAAGATGAACTGCTTCATAATGTGACGCTGATTGAAATGCCGCCTTTTGTTCCAACGAATGGATTTACTTTACCGTCGGGCACGTAAGGTTCATAGTACATTTCCACCTGACTGAAAGTAGCCTTGTACCGGGGACCTTTTTGTGGTTCGCGTGCATCTGCGATAAATCCGCAACCACCTTTGTACCTGAACACCCGGTCGTAGTAAATAGATAGGGTGTCGGTGCGGTCCTTGAAGAGGAATACATAAGTTGCGGTGTCGGAAAGAAGAGAAATAGGAAGAGTCACCTGTGTGAAGGTTGGGTGAAATAGAGGTATCTGGCTTCGAACGGCCTCCTGATTGACCGCTTTTAATGCAGATAGTGAATCGAGCTGCAACGAATCCCCTCTAAACGTTATCAAGGCTGTCAACTCTGCCTGAGGACCGCAATCGATACAGCTTTGGAATAGTGTGCCCGCAAGGAGGAGAAAAACAGATAGGAAGCGTTTCATCGAATGGACGATCGGTTTTAGACAAATTCTGAGACACAAAATTCATCTTAATCGTTGCCCTATGGTTTTGATAGCCAGTCTATTCAAAGTGCTTTCAGAGTTTCCGAAATTACTTTATATTTGAAAAAACACACTATTGTTATGGCACTTGCATTCCAGATCATGTACTCAGAACAGGAATATCTCCGGCTCGAAAACGACGCATTGGAAAAAAGTGAATATTTCCAGGGGAAGATCGTCATGATGGCCGGGGTGAGAAATTCAGATTATACCGCGACATCGAAACTTTGCAGGAATACATTACCATCCATTCCCTGCACGTTGAGGCCGAAGTTTACCGCCGGACTCCCGATAACCAGTGGCTTTTAGCCGACGATGCTTTTCAGCTCAGCGACTCTATTATCATTCAATCCATTGGCGCTGCATTTCATTTATCGGATTTGTACGATGGTACGGAGAATGTAAGCAGTCTCTTCCGGCTCCCAAAGAGTAATTTTCCTATATTTGCCCTTTGAACAATAAGGGCTCTTTCGCTCCGTTTATTTTCAAAATTGTTTTTTCGTAGAATCGACCTCTGTTTCATTCGCTTAACCATTCACTTTTTACTTCTCATATGATGCTTCTGCAAGCACTTACTGACTCTACTGCGGCTGCACCCGTCGCTGAGCAGGGCCTTTCTGTAATCGATCTTCTTGCCAAAGGGGGCTGGGTGATGTTACCACTCGGGCTGTTGTTTCTGGCCACATTATTTCTCATTATCGAGCGTTTCCTGGGAATTGGAGCTAACGGAAAGATCGAGCTTCAGTTTGTGGACAATGTTAAAGATTTTATTCAGCAGGGAAACCTGAAATCGGCCGAATCGCTTTGCAGGAATCAACGTAATGCAGCAGGACGAATCCTGGAAAGGGCAATCGGGCGCATTGGTTATCCGATCAAGGATATCGAAACGACGATCGAAAATGCAAGCCAGATCGAGATTCAGCGAATGGAAGGTAATTTGCCATATCTGGGGGTTATTGCCGGTATCGCGCCTATGCTGGGGTTTGTGGGAACGATCTCCGGTATCATTCGAATTTTTTATGATATTTCAATTTCCAATGACTTTAATATCAGTACCATTGCGGGTGGTATGTATGAAAAAATGATCACATCCGGATCCGGTCTGATCATCGGTTTGATCGCCTACGCCGGATACCACTTGCTGAACATGAAGATCGACCGGTTTGCGTTGCGTTTGCAAATGGCCGCTTCCGATTTCCTGGATGTGCTTCAAAAGCCGGTCGCTGCAAAATAGCTATTTTAAGGCCCTGGAACGTTTATATAAAGCCTGCCAGGTTTCAACCCAATATTTTTCCTCAAATATGAAAATACGTCGGAAGAGCCGGTTTGCACCGGAAGTGTTTACACACTCGCTCAACGATATCATGTTCTTCCTGCTATTGTTCTTTTTGATCATCTCGACGATGTCCAATCCGAACGTGATCAAGCTGATGCTGCCCAAGGCGTCGGCGACGCAGCAGATGTACAAAAAGCAAATTACATTGTCGGTAGATGATAAAAAGGCCTATTTTATCGATAAGGAACCCATTCCGTTTGACAGGCTGGAAGCGGAACTGCAGAATATCTTCGCAAATGTAGAGGAACGTACGATCGTGTTGCGCGTAGATAAGAACCTCGCAGTGCAGGACCTGGTAGACGTACTCGAAATCGGTGCCAAGAACGATATCAAAATGGTGATGGCTACGGCCAAATAGCTTTTAGAGAGTAAGGAGAAAGGGAGGGTTTGAAGATTTTGGTCTTCAAACCCTTTTCTATTGTTAGCTGTTTGCAGCGCTCTGGTAGATTTGCTCCACAATGGATTGTAGGATGGCGCCTTGCTCTCCGTCGCAGATGTTGGCCTGTTTACCGTCGCAAAGATCCATGAATGCAGTTGTATTTTGCAACTGAACGTCGATGTCGCTCAAGTGCGGGAAGCGGATGTCTGCCAGCTCGCCCGCGATTTCGGTGTGTACCGAGAGCGGGAATAATTTGGCTCCGCCTTTTGTGCCGAAGACTTCCAGATTGATCATCTCCTCTTGCTCCATATTCAGCGCAAATGATGTGGATAATGCAATGCTCAAATTGCCAGCGAATGACAGATGTGCAAAACATGCATCCTCCACTTCGAAAGTAGCGGGGTCCCAAGCCCCTTTCAAACCCTTCCCGCCGGTCTTACCAATAAAATCATAGGTATTAGCCACAATGCGACCGGGATTCTGGTAGCCGGTCAGACCTAATGCAAGGTCGAGAATATGTACGCCAAGGTCAATCAGCGCTCCGCCTCCCTGAATGGTTTTGTTCGTAAAATTGCCCCAACCCGGAATACCGCGACGGCGCAGGTAATTGGCTTTGATGTGATAAATGTCGCCCAGATTGCCAAGCGCATGGTAGTTTTTCAGCGTCGTATATTCCGCGGCATGGCGCCGTTGAAAGTTATAAGCCAGCGTTAAGCCTTTCTTTTTGGCCAGGTCGGCCATTTCGCGTGCCTCACGGGCATTCATCGCAGGTGGTTTTTCGCAAAAAACGTGACACCCGTTTTCGAGGGCCTGCATGGTGAATGGGTAATGCAGGTTGTTGGCCGTACAATTGATCACAATATCCGGCTTGCCTTCGCTCCGGTACATTTCATCGGGACTGTCGTACGCAAACGGCACGCCATGCTTGTCGGCCAGCGCCTGGGCTTTCTGAATATCGCGGCTGCATATCGAAATGACCTTGACGCGATCGGATAATTGGGCTAATGCCGGAAGATGGTTCTGGTCGGCAATGTGCCCGCCGCCGATGATGGCAGCTTTCAGTACTGACATGAATGGGAAGAATAGGTTAATTATACTTCCAAATATCAGCAATTATTTGTTTTTACCTTCCATCGACCGGTGGGCTCTGATTCAGGTAAATGCCGCCGTAATTGATAAACCTGGCCTTGCCGGATTTTTCATCGACATATCCCTTGTTCGTGGTTCTTGGAATGAGACTCCACTTTCCCCCGGGCGCAACGTCAGTGAATTTTCCTGCAGCCGAGGGGTTTAGCGTCCCATTGAGGAAGGCGCCAATCTCGTCCATTTTGGGAAGAGTAGATGTGCCTTTTGTATTGAAATCCAGAAAGCCCTGACGTTTGTCCTGATTATCCTTCTCAATTTTAAAGTCAATTTCAAGGGTATACTCCATTTCAACCGTCTTGCCGTTCTGCACCGCCGGATTCCATTTCGGCATCTCATTTACCACGCGCAATGCTTCCTTGTCGATACCGTAGCCAATCTCCTTAAGGCTTTTGGCGTTACGGATATCGCCGTTTTTATCCACAGTGAAAGACACCAGCGCGATCGCTTCCACATTTGTTTTGCGCGCAGTTTCCGGGTATTGCAGGTTTTGAAGCAAATATTGCATCAATGCCTCCCTGCCGCCTGGAAATGAGGGCAGTTGCTCGGCAACCTTCATATCATCGCTGGCCGGGGAGAAATTTGGCACAGGGGTAACGGTATGGTCGCCGGTTATTGGCTGGCCGACGATTACTGGCCCTGTGATTTGGTTTACGGTTTTTTTGATGATCAGTCCAAGCTCCTGATTATTGTCGGTGAGCTTAAATTCCTGCGTTTCATAGGCAACGTGCGTGATCACTAGCCTGGAATTGGCTGGTACATTATGTAGTTCAAAACGACCGTTACGATCCGTGGTTGTGCCGCGGGTAGTCCCTGCAATGATGATGGTAGCATCCTCAACCGGCCCGTCGACTTCGTCGGCAATGAGTCCTCTTACGCGAATGGTCTGTTCAGCTTCCGCTCTCAACTGACCGATGGCCCGCAATGGCGAACGTGAAGCCGAGATGGCAACCGAACACACCGCTACTGGTAAAATCAGCAAATACTTGGTCAGTAACCACCGCGAACTACGTTTTTTGTAAATCATCTGAATCCTGCGTTTTAGCAATGAAGAGTTGAAAAAATGATTGGCAATCGAAATATCGGGGCTGCGCATGGCATATGCGACCAGAAATGAGGCATAATCGTTTCGGTCCGGAACGGGCTGATCGGCCAGGTATTCGTGTACGGTTTCCATGGAGCGCTTGTACAGCCATACAACCGGGTTAAACCAGAAGCCTATTTTCAGTAGCTCAATCAGGAGAACATCAGCAGTGTGCCATTGCCGGATATGTTCGTACTCGTGCCGGATGATCGCGTCGGGATTATGTCGGTAGTCATGAGGGCTTAGAAACAGCCAGCGAAAGAAAGAAAACGAGCTTCCGCCCTGGCTACCGGCGTATTCCGGCAACATAAGTAATGTGTAATGACCCATATCGATCCTTTCGCTCCGGCGGGCCATTTTACCAAGGCTGAGAATGTCCGAAGCGAATTTCCAGGTTAACGCCAGCGCGACGGCCGCATACAGCCCGGCAATCCAGGACCATATATGAACGCCCGTTTCTGGTGCTTTGTCTGCAATTACAGCCACTGAGATGGTGGCTTTCCGGTATACAGTTTCCGGCACGTAGATGGTCGTAACCGGTTCTGCAAAGTGGATCGCAGGTAATGCAAATGCAATCAGTAACGTGCCCAGCAGGTAAAAGCGGTTCCATTGAAAGAAAGTGTGCCTTCGAAGCAAAAGCCAATAGCAGGCATAAAACAATAACCAGTATGCATTGACTTTTGCCAGATAGAGGAGCGTTTCCATGCAGGGATGCGTTTCGGGTTGTTATTTGTCTTTGGTGTTGATGGAGATGACGCCTTTCGCACCTTTTGAACCGTAGACTGCAGTGGCTTCTGTACCTTTAAAGACGCTAACGCTCTTGATGGTGTTAGGGTCTATTGTATTAAGTAACAGACCATCCATTACCTCACCGTTCAAAATATAAAGTGGCTGATTTTCTGCCGTGAACGGTCCAGACGTTCCCCGAATTTGTATTTTGGCATCCGATCCTTCTCCCACGGTGAGGTCGGTTCTGTCGTCGAAAGTTTCAGCGAGCAGTGGTACTTCGGTATTGCTCTGTTGCACAACTGGCTGCGCTTCAAATGTCTGAGCAGCTGATTTTTTGAAACCGACAACTGTGGATTCTTTGCCGGTAGTCGTGTCTTCGCCTTCTTCCGCCAGCAGGAAATTGATAGGGACCGTGTATTTTACGCTGACGGCTTTTCCATCCTGCTTACCCGGAGTCCATTTAGGGAATTTGGAGATTACGCGGAGTGCTTCTTCATCGCACCCAAAGCCAATGCCTTTCAGAATTTTGACGTCCTGGATGTCGCCCGTAGAAGTTACCACAAAGTTGACGAAGACTTTGCCTTGTACATTAGCTTTGGAAGCACGTGTGGGGTATTTGATATTCCGGCCGAGGAATTTGAACATTTCCGCATTGCCACCGGGATATTCCGGTGTGACTTCGACGGCCTCTAAAACAGGGCTGGCTTCCAAACGTTCCCCCGATCTTATTGCCTCATTTTCTTTGGAAACCTGGCTTTCACAGCCAGCCACAAGCAGTGCGCTGGTTCCGATCATTGTTGCAGCAGCCACGTAGGTGCCCAGCATCCATTTGGATGTGCGATTCTTATAGATCATCTGGATACGGTTTTTTAACTGAGATGGTTTGAAAAAGTGGTTAGTCAGCGACGCGACAGGCGCATTGAGCGCATATGCGACGAGGAATTGGGCATAATACTCACGGTTCGGGGCTTGCGCATCGGCCAGGTACTCGTGAATTTCTTGCAACGACCGCTTGTACAACAGCAGTATCGGGTGGAACCAGAAGATGGTCCGCATGATTTCAATCAGAAGAATGTCGACACTATGGCGCTGTTGGGTGTGCACCATTTCGTGACGTAAAATAGCATCAAAATGGTTTTCATAATCGTTTCGGTTGATCACGATCCATTTCAGGAATGAAAAAGAACCCACCTGATTGGAGTCGATCAGAACCACAGTGCAGTCTTCCAGCTCGACTACCTCGCCTGACCGCAGATATCTCACTAGCTGAGCAATATTTCGGGCGAGCTGGGTGGCAGCCATAGCGAGTCCTGCGGCATAAATCACCGCCAGGATTTGCATCCAAGTCCAGGTTTTGGGCTCTTCCGGTGTCTTCCTGATCACCGCCAATGCGGAGGCATTTACCTCATATATGACGGACAGCTCGGGGGCCGACGCAGGATAAATGATTTCCGGCAGTGCAAAAGCGATGAGCAGAGAGCCGATCAGGTACCATCGATTCCATTGAAAGAAGGTGTGCCTGCGAAGCATCAACCAATAGCAGCCGTAAAGCAATGTCCAGTAAAGACTCACCTTGCCGATGTATAGTAAAATTTCCATGGCTAACAGACCGTTTACTGTTCGTTTTTATGTTGATTGATCAGCTTCATGATCTCATCGAGCTCCTTGGTATTGAGATCGTTGTCCTTAACAAAAAAGGAGACCAGGTTGGGAAGGGAATTGCCGAAGTAGTTGACCATGAGCTGTTTCATCTCGTGGCGCTTGTATTCTTCCTCCGTAATGAGCGGAAAGTACTCGTGTGTTTTTCCGTAGGCGGTGTATCCGACGACTTCCTTCTTTTCAAGGATGCGTATAATCGTTGATACCGTATTATATGCCGGCTTAGGTTCGGGCATTTCGGCCAGGATGTCTTTTACAAATGCCTTTTTCAGCTGCCAGAGGATCCTCATGACCTCTTCTTCTGCCCGTGTCAGGTTACGGATTTCCATAGTGTTATTTCTTTAAAATGGGTTACGAGTAATGGGTAATGTAAAGATATGACTATTTAATTAGTTTCAAAACTATTTTATTAGTTATTATGTAAAATAAAAAGAGGGTGCCTCATTTTGCTCTGAGACACCCTCTTTAATTTATATCATTTGCGATTACTCCACCACGCTCAATTTCACAGTATTCGTCTTGCGTTGTCTTGAAACCGGTATGCTCAAGGTATTGATGAACACGTCGCCCTTCTGCAACTCGCCTTTTTCTACAAGGAAAGTTTTGATGTCCTCGATGAGGTCGTCGGTCGAAACACCCTGGTCGCGGTCATAGTAGAATACCTTGGTTCCCCAGTATAACGCGAGCTGGTTCATCAGCATCCTATTCGAAGTGAAGATCAGCAGGTTGGCTTTCGGGCGGTGGTGCGAAAGGCGGAAAGATGTGTAACCCGAGCGCGTGATGCCGATGATTGCTGCGGCTTGCGTGTCGCGCGCCAGACGGCATGCGCTCATAACCACATTGTCATTCAGTTTATAAGTGCCAGGGGTGTCGTTCACAGCCGCGTGGTGCTTGAAATAAATGCTTTTGCTGTTGGCTTCTACCTTTTCGATTGTTCTGGTCATGCTTTCAACGGCCAGAAGCGGGTATTTACCGGATGCAGTTTCAGCCGAAAGCATGACGGCGTCGGCGCCATCGAGTACTGAGTTGGCTACGTCGTTCAGCTCGGCGCGGGTTGCGCGTGGGCTTTCGATCATGCTTTCCAGCATTTGAGTAGCAACGATCACAGGTTTGCCTGCACGGTTGCACTTCTCTACGATCATTTTCTGGATCATCGGAACTTCTTCCGCAGGGAGCTCCACTCCAAGGTCACCGCGGGCCACCATGATACCGTCCGTGGCTTCGATGATCTCATCGATGTTCACAATCGCCTCCGGCTTCTCGATTTTCGCCACAACGCGGGCGCTTTTGCCTTTGCTGGTAATATATTCCTTCACTTTGGTGATCTCATCCGCTGTGCGGACGAACGACAATGCGATCCATTCCACATTGTTTTCCAGCCCAAAGTCGAGGTCTTCCCAGTCTTTCTGCGTTACAGAAGGCATTGAAACACGCGTATTCGGCAGGTTCACGCCTTTTTTGGATTTAAGTAAGCCACCGTAGATAACCTCCGTGATTACATCCGTCCCATCAATTCCAGTTACCAGTACTTCCAGTTTCCCATCGTCCATCAACACGCGGTCGCCGATTTTTACGTCATTGTACATTCCGTCGTAAGGTGTACTTACTTTCTCTGCGGTACCCAAAACTTCTGTGTTTGAAAGGATCAGTTTCTTACCTGATTCGATCAGAACGCCATCTTTCTCAGCCACGAGGCCGATCCGGATCTTCGGTCCCTGCAAATCCTGGAGAATAGCCAGGTTCAGGCCGTGTTCTTCGTTGATCTCGCGGATGTTGTTGAGTCTTTGCAAGTGGTCAGCGTGGGATCCGTGAGAGAAGTTCAAACGGAATACGTTCACTCCCGCTTTGGCCAATGCGTATAATGTTTCTTTGGATTCCGAGGTAGGACCTACGGTTGCAACAATTCTGGTTTTTTTGGAAGACATAAAGTTAATGTGCAGTAAATGATGTTTTATAAACAATCCACGTCGATGACAACCTGGATGCTTTTTAGCGTCTTGTCAGTCAGAATGTCAATTACTTTTTCCTGTATAAATGACTTTGCCGCCTTAAAATTAATCTTTTCTCGCTCAAGTTTTACGAGAATGTCGAACAAAAACTGATTTCTTACTCTTTCCACAAGCGGAGGTTGCGGTCCCAAAACCCTGCTTGCCCCCAAATGGGCCGTCAGCTTTTCCGCCAATGCTTTTGCGGCCCGGTTGGCTGTTGACTCGTCGACATGCTTTACGGTTACCTTGATCAATCGCGTGAAGGGCGGATAGCTAAACTTCTCACGCTCTGCGATTTCTCCTTCATACATGCCCTCGTAATCATTATTGATGATCTTTTCGAGCAATGGCTGGCCCGGATTAGCGGTTTGTATCAGCACCTTGCCCGGCTTATCCGCCCGCCGGCCCGCCCGCCCGCTTACTTGTGTAAGCATTTGAAATGCCCGTTCCGATGCCCGGAATTCCGGGAAGTGAATGATCCTATCAGCGTCGAAAATACCAACGATGCTTACGTTGTCGAAGTCGAGGCCTTTGCTGACCATCTGGGTTCCTACCAGGATGTCGATACCCCCTTCTTCAAAATCCTGGATAATCTGCTGATAGGCGTTCTTAGCCCGTGTTGTATCGAGATCCATCCGCTGTACCCGCGCTTCGGGATACATCACATTGATTTCCTCCTCGATCTTTTCAGTGCCGTACCCCATGGTTTTCACCTTGGGCGATCCGCAATGAGGACAGGTGCGGGGGACTTCTTCCTTATGCCCGCAGTAATGGCAGCGTAGTTCGCGTGCTTTCATGTGGTACGTAAGGCTTACGTCACAGTTACCGCATTGCGAAATCCAGTTGCATTCTTCACATTGCAGGTAAGGCGAATAGCCTCTGCGGTTCTGGAAGAGGATGGTTTGCTCTTTATGTTTGAGGTTATATTCAAGATGGCTCAGTAAAACAGATGAAAATTCATTTTTCATCTGTTTCTGTCTTTTTTCTTTCTTCGTATCGATCAGCTCGAAACGGGGCAATGCGGCATTACCAAAGCGTTGTTTCATCTCCACGAGTCCGTAACGGCCGCTTTTCGCATGGAAATAGCTTTCCAGTGACGGCGTTGCAGAGCCGAGAAGTGTCTTCCCTCTGTGCATATAGGACATAATTACCGCCACATCACGCGCATTGTAGCGAGGTGCCGGATCGTGTTGTTTGTAAGATGTTTCGTGCTCCTCGTCCACGATGATCAAGCCAAGGCTGTCGAAGGGCAGGAAAATGGCCGACCGGACGCCCACCACAAACTGAAATTTGCCATCCAGGATGCCTTTCCATACTTCCACGCGTTCGTTGTCCGAAAACTTGGAGTGGTAAATACCCATGGCGTCCCCAAATACTTTTCGCAGCCTGACCACGATTTGTGTGGTCAGTGCGATTTCCGGGAGTAGAAAAAGCACTTGCGAGCCGCTTTCCAGGGCCTGCTTGATCAGCTCGATGTAAACTTCCGTTTTTCCGCTGCCGGTAATGCCATGCAGCAGTACGACTTCCTTTTCCTGGAAGAGTGCATGAATCTGTTGGGTCGCTTCCTGTTGCGAATCAGTCAGGGTAATGTTACCCAAAGTACCGGTTGGAATGTCGTCGAACCGGGATACGAACACTTCAAATTGCTCGAATATGCCTTTTTTGATCAGCGTGTTCAGTGAGGCATCGGAAATGCTGTCATCCTGTGTGAATATTGATTTATCGAGCCCCTTGTGATTTAGTTCGGGGTTATTGTAAACAGGAATAAAGCTGAGATATTTCAACAGGATCTCCTGTTGCTTGGGGGGTTTGTCAAGATCATTGGCCAGCTTGGAGAGCACCTCGCCGGTTGTATAGGGGGATGTCAGCCTTATTTTTTTAGCAACTTTGGGTTTATACCGCTCTTTTACTTCCTCATACAGTATTACCGCCCGTTTCCCGACCAGCGATTTGATGATCGACGTGATATTAGATTTTTGCAGCAATCTTTCCACTTCTTCATAGGAAAGGGTTTGATGCTTCCGGATCTCTTCGAGGACAATGCGCTCCTGGTCGGTCAGCAGGTCGTCATATTCAAACTCCGGATTGAGCTGTATTCTCGATTGACTGGTAATTTTAAGTCCGGCGGGCAGCGCTACATTCATCACCTCACCAATATTGCAGAGGTAATAGTCTGCAATCCAGTTGAACAATTCCAACTGGTGGGACGTCACGATCGGCTGCTCATCCAGTAATTCCAAGATGTACTTGGCCTGGTATTTCACTGGCGGATTGGAATGCAACTGTGCAACGACAGCCGTGATGACTCTCTTTTGCCCGAACTGCACGATAACCCTCGCGCCAATTTTGATCAGCGCAGCCATTTCCCTGGGAACCCTGTAGGTAAACAAGGAGGGAATGGGGACCGGGAGGATCAGGTCGGCAAAAAGGGTGGTTTCTTCCTCAAAAAGGGAGGTCATTGTATAAAATCTTTAAATCTGCGGCAAGTACGTAATTTGTGTTCAAGCAATCAACGAAACTTCGAGGGTAACGGCGTGCTCCCAATCCATCATGGCGTTGAATAGCCGGATGTGGCTGAATGCAGGAATGTCTTTCTCCCTGATTTCAGCAGCTTCGATCATCCGGTTATCTAAAAGGAATGCGCGTTGCGTACCGGGCAGCAGCGGCGCATGCGGGGTCAGCCATCTTGTCCTGTCTAAGAAAGCCACATTGCAATAATTGGAGTCGGTTACCAGGCCTTTTTTGATGATCAGGATTTCATCCGCATCCCCGCGCTCGGCAAAAAGCGTGTCGAGCGTGTCCCGGTTATCGTATTTGTAGGAGTAATCAATCTCATCATGATAAACCCGGCGTATTTTACGGATGGAACGCCGTGAATAGGGTTCCCATTTTATAACATCCACCCCATCGCTGTATGAAACCCTGCATTTGTGCATGCCCGAATCAACACTTTCCGGTATTACCAGGAGTTCCGAAAGATTCCAGAAATCAGTATAACCATACAGCCCGTGACGGGTTTTGTTCAGGCGTGCTTCGTGGTACGACAGGTTTTTAAAAAGTCTGTTCTCGACACAAATCGTTTCAAAGCACAGCATGCGGGACGTAGCTAAATGGGAGATAAACCTTATCAATAACTTCCTGATATTCGCTCAATGCATTGCTGAGCGCGGTAATGCCGCCGCCACTTTTGAATATCATACCTCGCTCGTTTTGTTCAATAAAGCGGATCATGACGGCGCTTTCGAAGGTCTTGCCATCGAAATAACCCATGACGCCGGTGTAGTAACCCCTGTCGTAAGCTTCTGCTTGTTGAATAATTTGCAATGTGCTGGGTTTTGGCGCCCCGGTTATGGAACCGGCCGGTAAGAGTTTCAGCAGCAGATCGCCGTATTGTCCATCGAAGGAGTCGGGCAGGAGGCCTGCAATTTCAGAGCTTACCTGCAAAAGTGTTTTGTCATGGGTATGGATGCGATCGATATACCGGTATCTCTCAACCCATACTTTTTCAGCAACCATGCTGATATCGTTACGGATCAGATCCACAATCGTCGCATGTTCGGCAGTTTCCTTATGGTCGGAGAGAATTACATCTTCGGCGTCAGGAACGGAAGCATCGATGGTACCTTTCATCGGAAACGAAGCAATACGATTGCCCTGGATACGGACAAACACCTCGGGCGAAAAGCAGGCAAATTTGTTTTTATAGAATAGCCGGTAAGGCGCCTCGCTGTGCTGAAAGATCTGTTTGAGTGTCAGGTTGGTCCTGATACTGGTAGGGACCGAAAGATTGACGAGGAATGAGTTGCCGGCTTTTAGATTCGCCAGTACATAATCGAATCTGGCCTGATATGCTTCAAATGCGACCGGTTCTTTGTCGAAATATACATGTCCGGGAATTTCACCCCTTTGCGCGTCGTCATAATTTGCAAAGCCGTTCAGGTTGAAGAGCATTTCGGAAGGATCGACTTCGTCAAGTTTCAATGCGACCGGTTTCTGAAATAGGTAATCCACCAGAAAAACGAAAGGGGTTTTCGCCCTGCCCCATTCATTCAGTTTTTCGGTAAAGTCGCTGACCGCGTTTTTCAAGCTAAAAAATTGGTATTATCAGACATTCTGAACAGATAGCTAATTTACAAAGTTCAGAAACCAATATCTAAATTAGGGGGTTAAAAGAGAGGTGGTCGCTGAAACCAGCCGGCCGATAGCTGAACTAAAATGCACATTTACGACGCAATTATCATCGGTGGCGGCCCATGCGGGCTGGCAATGGGTATTGAGCTGGCCAAGAGTGGCCTCGACTACCTGATTCTGGAAAAAGGAAACCTGACGGAATCTATCCGGCGCTATCCGCGGCGGATGAAGTTTTTCTCGACAGCCGAGAATATCGAGATCGGAGGTATTCCTTTCGCCATTTCGGATGTGAAGGCTAACCGCAATGAAGCATTGCAGTATTATCGCAAGGTAGCAGGCTACTATCACTTGAATTTCAGGTTATTTATTGATGTGGACCGGAGCGAAAAGCAAGCCGATGGTACATTTCTGACTTATTCCAATGATGGCCAGGTGTTTCAATCTAAAAATGTAATCCTGGCAACCGGCTATTTCGATGTACCCCGCATGTTGAATGTGCCCGGAGAAACCCTGCCTCATGTTTCGCATTACTACGATGAGCCGTTTCGGTATTCTTATACCCATGTAGTGCTGGTCGGAGGTTCGAATTCGTCTGTGGAAGCTGCATTGGAACTGTACCGGCACGATGCACACGTCACAATCGTGCACAAGGAGGCCGACTTTCGCACTAAGGTAAAATACTGGCTGATCCCGGATGTTAAAAACAGGGTGAAGGAGGGAAAGATCCATACACGGTTTAATTCCATCACAAAGGCCATTGAACCAGGCAGAATGCTGATCGCAAACACCGAAACCGGTGAAGAGGAATGGTTGCATGCCGATTTCGTATTCTTGTTGGTCGGTTATCTGCCCGACGAACATTTGCTCGCTCGTTGTGGTGTTACACTCGATCCGGTCACCAAAGTACCGGAATACGATAGGGAGACTTTCGAAACCAATGTGCCGGGGCTTTACCTCTGCGGCACCGTGCTCGCCGGCGTATTTACTGAAAAAGTGTTCATTGAAAATGGACGTGATCACGCAGCTGCGATTGCGGATCATCTGGCAGGACGTGAAGTACGAAAGGTGAAGGAGCTGATCGATCGGATTTAAATGTCGGGAGGGCGTCGCGGCCGTCGCCACGCATGTATACCGAGATTATTCTTCGACAAATACGAGCTTACGTTTCTTCTTTTTAGTAGAAATCTTCTCGATTTTTCCAATTAATCCATTTGCTCCGACGCCGTAACCGACGTTACCGGCGAAGCTGAGCGAATGAAAACCTTCTTTTCCCAGTACCCCCCAGGTTTTGCCGCGATCGAGAGACACGCTGCTGCCCGACGGACCGGATGCGACCAATGCGTAGTTATCCGAACGGATCTGAGTGTCGCCATTCCAGGTCGCATTGGTTTTATGGTAGATTGTCACCGATTCCTTTAATCCTGTTGGTTTGGTCATACCCGCCAATGTCCAGTTGATACCGCCATCAGTGGTCAGGAGCACATTTTGTGTAGAATCTGTGGTCTTCTTATAGTCACCTCCAACTGCAATTCCATTTTTTTTAGACCAGAAATGCAAACCGAAAATGCCGCTGGTCGGTCCGGCGGGTAGCGGCGTCGCAGAAACCTGCCAGGTCCGGCCGTAATCTCCCGATCTGAAAACGCGAGCCATTTTGCTGCCACCGGTGCCTATGAACGCCACGCCATTTCCGTTAGTCACAATAGAAGTGCCGCTGGCGGCAAAGCAGGCCTCGCCGGGTTCGGCTGCGGGACGTTTGTCGAGCGGAAGTTCCTGCCAGCTTTTTCCGCCGTCATCCGTGGTGAGAATGAACAGTTTGTTCTGAACAGGATCGCCCAGACAAATGCCTTTATTTTTATCCCAAAAGTCGATTCCATCCAGAAAAACCCCATTTTGTGTAGTTTGGTACACAAGCTTCCAGCTTTCGCCGCCATCTTCTGTTCTGTAAATACGGGCTTTGTCCTTCTCGGATTCCCCGGCACTCATGGCAACAGCCACCTGTTTATCGAATGCATGTATATCACGGAAATCGAGGGAATCCGCTCCGGATACCTTGTAGGTGATCCAGGTATGGCCGCCGTTCGTTGTTTTCAGAACGGTGCCTTTCGTCCCGCCTATCCAGCAGATAGTGGGAGCGACCGCGTGTACTGCGCGCATATGGATCTTCGTTTTGATATCGATGACATTCCATTGAGCGTGGGCGTAGCTTATTGTCAGGAAGAAAACGAGTAGCAGGACAACTGCATGAAGGCCGTTCAATGGAAATTGGGACGCTGATTTGCGAAGTGGCACAGTATTTTGTTATTTTTCAGTTCTAATGATTATCAACACAAAATAGGAAATTCATATGAACAAGAACCAAAAATTTTTGATCGGCTCAATCGGAGCATTGTTGACGGGTATAGCGATTGGTCTTCTGGTGGCTCCTAAAAATGGTAAGGATACCCGAAAGTTGCTTAAAAATAAGGCGAATGATCTGGGTGGAACCGCCAAAGACAAGTATGAAAAAAGCCTTGAAGAACTTTCTCATCTGGCCGATAAGCTCAAAGAAGGATTCGTTAAGAACGTAGGTACTGCAAAAGATAAGGCAACTGCTGTGGCTGACAATGTGAACGAAAGGGTTCGCAGTGTGGTCAACAACAATGCATAATAACAACTCCGATATTCACGACATTGAAAGGGCTGCTCCCGCAAAGAGTGGCCCTTTTTTCGTGATCATGATCAGGGGATTTTCGCTACTACCTCACTGATCGCCTGGTTGATGTCTTCCTTGAAATTCTTTGTTTTCTCCGGAATGATCCCGCTGGCACCTCCCTGCCACACCATGCGGTTGTTTGCTGCATCTACCAGATCCACGACGATCGTTCCTTCACGGTATTTGCCCGTTACCACCTCCTCGCTTTTCCACGAATAGCGACGCTGACCCATGTAGCGGGGAAGCCCGTCGGTACGAAAGTCGGTTTGCCGCGTCTGCACCTGCTCTTTCACATTCAGTGCGATATTGATTTTCAGGCTCGCGTCACGGGCTTCGTCGAGGCCGCGGGCCTGAAGATTTTTAGCAATGGCTTCTTTGATAATACCCACATTTTGCTCGTAGTTCCTGGACAAGGTATCCCCGGTCGCTTCAACGTCAAAAAAACCATATGTGGGATAATCCGAAAGTTTGAACGAATCGGCCTTCCTGGTTTTCAAAATTTTGTAAGACGATCCGCAGGCACTGAGCAAGACAGAGAAGCTGAGAAGAGTTAAAAACAGCCCGTTTTTCATATGAAGCGTATATTTAGGTTAATTATCCGATAACACTTCCCAACTCTTTCGCCGCAGCCATGCTAATGCCCTTGTAGAACATGAATTCGGTCATGACGGCGAGCTGCTCCTCTTCCGTGCGCGCCTGAGTTGCCTGTTGGAGGCATACCTTCATTTTTTCTTCAATAAAGGCCTTTTTCAATCTGAGAATATTATTGAATGCCGTTTTATCCAGCACGTCCGTCTCGAAAGGGACGTAAATCTCATACTTGTCCTTCCACAATTCACTGAGCTCATGCTTCTGGGTTAGCCATTCGATGGTGAGATTCCTGATATCCGCCTCATGATGTTGCAGGAAATAATTGGTTGGCAATACCTGCTTGCGATTAAAATTTTCGCGGAAAAGCGTCAGTAAATGGTGGAATACAGGATCCTTCAAGTCAATCCCCTCTATTTGCTCCAGCACATATTGACATACGGTAATGCTGGGCTCCAGCTCCCGCGTGCCATGCACGACGAGCAATTTCACGAATGCTTCTTCCTGGTAATGCAGTTTTGTCCTTTGAAACGCTTCGGGCGCAGCTTCTTCGGGAACAAAAGGATTGACCGTAGGTTCACCCGCTCCCGGGCCGAACCCGTCGCTGAACAATGCATCCAGATCATCCGGTTCGGAGTTGGATTGACGGGGTTGCCTTTCCGTCGGTTTAGCCGCATGCTGTTTGCGAAGCAACTTGTTTCCTTCCGTAATCAGCATTTGCTCGTCTACCCGCATCATTTCCGAAGTACGATGGAAGAACACCTGCCTCTTGATCGCGTCCGGGATTTTAACGATGCTGTTAACAACCTCCTGAATCACAGCCGCGAGTCGGAAAGGATCGTTCCCCGCATCCTGCAAAAGGATTTCTGTTTTGAAGGTAATGAAGTCTTTCGAGGCTTTTTTGAGGTGTGATTTAAATTCCTCTGCTCCTACTCTCCTGACATAGCTGTCGGGATCTTCCCCGTCCGGGAAAAGAACGACGCTGACATTCAGGCCCTCTTCCAATACAAGGTCCAGCCCGCGTAATGCAGCCTTGATCCCTGCCATATCACCGTCATACAGAATCGTAATATTGGGGGTAAAGCGACCAATCAGCCGGATTTGCTCGACCGTCAACGACGTACCTGATGAAGCGACGACATTTTCGATTCCGGCCTGATGCAGGGAAATGACGTCGGTGTAACCCTCCACCAGATAACAATGCTCGAGGTGCCGGATTGCATTCTTGGCCTGAAAAATGCCGTAAAGTACTTCGCTCTTGTGATAGACCTCGGTTTCGGGGGAGTTGAGATATTTAGGTTGATTTTTGTCAGACTTTAATATCCTCGCACCAAATGCGATCGTTTTTCCCGCGATGTTGTGAATCGGGAAAATTACCCGGCCTCTGAAACGGTCGTAGCCGGCGGTTTGACTGCCCTCTTTATGGATAAGAAGGCCCGCTTTTTCCAGGACTTCGGCGGAATAGCCTTTTTCTAATGCTTCTTTGGAGAAGGAATCCCAGTTATCCAGACTGTATCCGAGCTCGAATTTCTTACGGATTTCGTTCGTAAACCCTCGTTCCCGGAAATAGCTCAAACCGATTGACTGGCCTTCATCGCTGTTATGTAGCTGATGCTGATAATAGTTCTTCGCGTAATTGAGGATGATGTACAGACTTTCCCGCGCATTCTGGCGGACGGTTTCCTCGTCTGTAAGTTCTTCCTCCTCAATCTCTATATTGTATTTGCCGGCCAGGTACCGCAACGCTTCGCCATAGCCGATGCCATCCACGTCCATCACAAACTTGATAGAATCGCCTGCCGCGCCGCAACCGAAGCATTTGTAGATCTGTCGTGAAGGATTGACGTTGAAGGATGGCGTTTTCTCGTTATGAAACGGGCAGCACGCGGAATAATTGGCCCCTTTTTTCTTTAAGGAAACAAAATCCCCGACAACCTCCACAATATCTGCGGCGTGCTTGATTCTCTCTACGGTTTCGGGATTAATGCGCATAATTTCAGGTGGCTCAGTTGACGTGGTCGCGCAACTTCACCGGATTCTTTGTTTTTTTATCCAGCTTCATGTTCAGCAGTTCTACAAAAAACGAGAAGGCCATCGCGAAATAGGCGTAACCTTTGGGGATTTCATAGTGGAATGCCTCTGCTACGAGGAGCGTACCAATCATCAACAAAAATGAGAGCGCCAAAATTTTAATAGAGGGGTGATTATTTACAAAATCACCGATTTTGGCCGCAAAAGCGATCATAATAAAAGTCGAGGCGACGACGGCAACGATCATAATGGGCACTTCCTTCACTAATCCGACGGCCGTCAGTACAGAGTCGAAGGAAAAGATGATGTTAAGCAATGCGATCTGAACCAGGGCGCTACCGAAGGTCATCGACTTTTTCCCGGAAATATCACCGGATGGCAGATCCTCAGGCTCACCTTCCAGCTTATGGTGAATTTCCTTGGTGGTGCTGTAAAGCAGAAACAAACCGCCTCCGAGCAAGATGAGGTCACGGCCACTGAACCCATGTCCGAAAAGGTTGAGCAGATCTTGTTTTAGGCCAATAACCCAGGAAATCGCAAAAAGTAATGCTATTCTCAGTACTAAGGCAATGAGCAGGCCATTGTTTTGAGCCTTCTTCCTTTGGTCAGCCGGAAGCTTACCTGAAACAATTGTGATGAAAATGACGTTATCTATTCCCAGAACGACTTCGAGTAGGGTAAGCGTGAGGAGGCTGATGAGTGCGTCTGTGGTCAAAAGTGATTCCATGCAATGAGTTTGGTGAGTGTTGGTTTCGCGAAAGTAATCAGGCAGAGTAGTTTGAACAATAATTACGCCATTTTTCCGTAATTTTGACGTATAGGGAATCCGATAGAGAAAATTTTTACGGAAATGTCCATTATTTTCTCATTAGAATTTTGAAATTCGCAGCCTAAAGTTTTTTTCTGATTACTTTAGTTTGTTATTTTGCGGTATTGAAATGTAACAGGAAATTTATCAAAACGATATATAGATATTAAAAATATAGTGTGTGTATAGTGTGAAACAGGGCATGGAAATTTTTCTATGCCTTTGTTTTTTTATGTTGATTGTCAATTATTTATGGCAGCTTTCTTGCAAAAGTCTGTATATATCGGTCAGCGCACTGATCGGGTCTTTATACTTGGCTGGCGCAGTACAGCGCTTTCTTGCTTCGGCAAGACTCTCTTCCAAATCGATCTTTGAGAATGCTTCGAAAACACTGCAAAATGCGGGCCGATTTACGGCGTTTGAGGCTAAGACAGGTACATTCAGTTCTCTTGCTTCGTGAACAGACAGCGACACCCCGTCCGTAGTCGTGTTGCGGATCAGAGCATCTGATAATTTCAGGATTTGCCTGAAGTCGTGCTGTTCGCTGATGAACAGCACATTGTTAGGTATTCGATTGAATTTTCTTCCAATGAATTTTCGGTAGGTTTCCGATGGATCGGACATTAGGAGCAGGTATTCCGGATGATCTGAAAACCAGTGGACCATTTCAGAAATGCCATATATTTCCCTACCAGTTTTGTCAAATGTAACGTTCCAGGCGTTAGTGCAGAAAGTGTGCCTATAATTCTTCTTTTTGTCAACGATTTCCCTGGCTAGCATGGGGGAGATTGGGGCGGTGTCAGGGGAAGAAATAAAGGTGGAGATATGCCTTGCGCGCTTATTCCGTAACCTCGCCACGCAAAGGCTCGTATGATCCTGCACGATAGGAACCGATGCCAGCATCGACGAAAGGGTCACTGCATAATTTTCAAAAGTATTATATCGTCCCCATTGTCCATGATAGGTGATGATTAACTTTTTGCCAGTTACGCGACAAAAAATGGCGAACGCCAGTTGAAGCCATGGCCTTGAAAAATGAATATGGACGATCCGGTGCCTGACGATTTTGTTGAAGATGCTTATTGCTGAGTCATTCCCCGGATCACAGAAAGCGAAGCCAAAACCTCGTTGCCGCAAACTTTCCGTTAGTCTCTTTACATGAACTGTCACTCCGCCAATCGGTGGTGGCATTTTGCCGATGATCAGAATTTTACGCATCGGCATGACACATTAACCGGATGTGTTTTCCGTAAAAATGAATCGACATTAGCAGGATCGGAGCGATGCAGTTGATGGTGATGCTTTTGGCCGGGATAATCACAAATACGCTGCCTACCGAATGAACAAAAACCAGATATGCGATTAATGCCAGCAAGAGCAACGAATGCTTTTTGTCCAGCATCGTAAGTCGCAGCAGACTGTTACCAAGACCTGCTAAAATAGAATAATTGTAGACCGTGCCAACCAGGCCCTGTTCGGCGAGGAGGGTGAAGAACATGGAATGTGCCTCCCGGTAGCCTGGCCCGAGCACTTCGAAGCTACCTATTCCATGACCACAGACGGGATTTTCCAGAAAGAGCCTGTAAGCCATCGAACGGATCTCAGTGCGACCGCTGGCTTCCTGTAATTGTTGCAACGCAGGAATGAAGGATTGAAAATCCGCGAAACGCAATTGCCACGAATATGCAAGTTCTTCATTGATGATGGCGGAGAGTTTTGCAACATATGGCATTAGCAAAACTCCGGTCAGCGCGAGTCCTGCAAAACGCCAAAACCCTCTGGCAAACAACAGGGAGCAGGCGAGGTAAGGGGCGACGATGAATACCGCACCACGGGAAAATGAAAGGAGCACCACGGCGGCGAAAATCAGCGTCATCGCCGAAACCCAAAACGACCCATTACCGAAACGTTGGACAAAACACAGTACAAATGGCCATAATAGTATAAAGTAAGCCATTGTGACATTGGTATCCGAAATATTCCTGGTTACCAGTAGATTATCCGAACCTTTGTATTGGGCGCCAGCGAATACCAGGCCAAACGTTCCGACAGAGAGAATCAGGAAAATAAGGCAAAGAGAGCCTTCGAGTTCTGAATTGAAGCCGGGAATTCTGGATAGCGCATTCAGATATAAATAATACATTGGAAGCGTTCCAAGAAAAAGGATAAATGCTCCCGTTATGATATCTGGCAGGTTAGGAGAAATAATAAGCAAGATAAAGTGGAGCAGGAGCCATGAAACTATCAGCAATTTGTTGGAGCGATTGAGCCGGGGTTTATTCCTGAGTATAAAATCGGACAAGTAGATATTCAAAAGCAGAAATGGCAAGAGGCGCCAGAGAGAGTTGGCGCCCGCAGGGAAGTCGTATTTCTGAAATAAATGCAGGAATTGTGTCAGAACCGGAATGCTGAGGATGTGAAATAGTCTATGCGCAGAACTGAAAAATAGCACAAAGAAGCAGTACAGGTAGAATGCCAGGACGATTGTCGCTTGACTATTACTCCCGCCAAGGGCTGCTATGGCATCAAACATGGTTGTGCAAAACCATGCAATAAGAAGAGCCAGCAGTGCTTTGAGAAATGCTTCGCCAATTATCTCAACCATTTGTAAATGTATTTTTTAGTGAGTTCGGTTGATATCGGTTTGGAGTGATGGATAAGCGGAATGATCGCACTTTTGTAATTCAGTTTTCCGCTGGGCGTATTCAGAATTTCATCCAGTTTTTCGAATAACTCCTGCTTGCTGTGAATCCGGTGATCTATGCCGAGACGATTCAACGGGATTTGGTGTGTGTAGTCGTAAAGCCTGCCGACAGATCGCAGGTAACGAGTTTCGCATTCGTCGTAAGCGATGCTGACAACCGGTTTGTCGCATGCTGCTGCGTCCAAACGCACGGTGGATGCGACTTGTACACAGACATGACATACCCGCAGTTGTGCGTGAAGGGTGTGGAGGAAATCCAAGGGCGGGATCCGGGCGTTGAATAGGGAATCCCGGAAAGGTGAAATGAGACGTATATGAGGGATATCTGCAAAATGCTGATAACTCGCCAGATCATCGCCCGGATGGCAGCGTACCCATATCACAACGTCGGGTTTTGTCTCTGAATATTCGACGAGGTGTTCAAGGATATAGCGTTGGCAGGTGATGTGCCTGGTAGCACTGGTCGCAAATAGAATCACTTTTTCTTCCGATCTGATTGGTAACTGAGGCTGGATTTCGCATAATGCTTCGTGTAAACTCTTTTCCCGGAAGTATAAGTCAAACCGGGGAATGCCGGTAATCTCAATTTGCCCGCTCACCCCGAAAATCGAGTGAAACCGGCGATACTCGTCGGCCATAAAGCGGTTCCAAACGATGATGAGGTCATGGTCTGCGTTCATCAGCCCCTTGGAAGTAAGATTGTCCCAACTGATGACTATCGCCGCTTTCTTAATTTTCAGGGAATTCGCAATCTCGTTTTCCCGGATATCCAGCGGGGACGTGGAAACAACTCCGACGAAGCGATATCGACTCAAACTCAAATATCGTTGCCGTCGGGTTATTAACCTGATCAGTATTTTTCGGATAAGTATGAGCAGTAGTTTTGACAGGCATTGCATTGCGGGACTTTCCGCAGTTGTCCGAATGATCTGTCGTAACACTCCGGAGCGCTGCATAATCTTGATATCCAGTGTCTCAATTTTAAAAAGGTGGTAGAATAGGAATTTCTGCGAAATGCGTAACCACTGCACCGGCCTGCTTACTTTCGGAATGGTCACAGGCAGTAGTTGCATGGATGTTTGGAAATGCCCGTTTAAATGCTCAATATCTCTATGGGTGATTAGATCGGACATGATCGATAGGATGTACTCTTCTTCCAGTTTTTTTGCCAGACCGGAATGGATGACATTCATCGCAGCGAAAATGTTTGTGATGATTATCAGGATATTACCGTTTGTTCGTCTTTCCATTTTTGTATGATGGCTTCTGCCTGGATCCAGTCTGCGTGGGTATCGAGATTTATGCTGAATATATCGTCATTGATCAAGGCGGATATCTTGGCTCCTGCCATGTTGCCTTCCTGAATGAGCGAGGTTTGCGTGATATAGATCTGGCCGTCCCGATAGTACGCAGGGGGTAAATCCTGCCTTCTTGTGATGATAGACTCCTGCAAGATTTTTTCAAGAAAACTTCCCTTTTCCTGATATGCCCAGTGCGGGTTAAACTGCTCCGGTATTCTTCGGATTGTCACCAGGCTATTTGCACTCCGGTCGACGATCTGACGGATAGCCTGGTCAATTAAGCCGGGTTTACGGAATGGAGATGTCGGTTGGAGGAGCATGACAAAGTCAAAGTAATGCCCGGCATTGCCATAGTAGCTAATAGTATGTCGGACAACATCTATCATTGGTGCATGGTCTGTTGCTAATTCGGCGGGGCGAAGGAAGGGGACAGAGATACGATGAAATTGTTGCGCAAAACGGATCGTTTCCGGGCTGTCGGTGGAGATCGTTAAAGTATGCAGTAAGTCGGATTGCTGCGCAGATTCTATGGTATATTGAATGAGTGGTTTTTCCCCCAACACTTTCATATTCTTACCTGGAATCCCTTTTGAACCCATTCTGGCCGGTATTAATCCAAGGACTTTGGGTTTCATTGGGTAGGATGAATATGTTTTTCAACAATAATGGATGTAGTAGCCAGCAGATGGGCGATTTTTTTACCGGCCTCTCCGTTTCCATAGAGATGTACAGGCTCATAGGGTCCGTGGGCGAGCTGATGTTGGATCGCAGATACGATGGACCTGGTCTCCGGTTTGCAGTCTATCACATTGGCGCCTCTCTCCCGTCCGCATTGCCGGTTCCCGATATTTACCACCGGAATTCCCATGGAGCTGCCTTCCCGGATTCCCACGCTGGAATTGCCAATCAGGCAGACACATTTTTTGAGTAATTCTATAAAATGCCCTGACTCCATGTGCTTGAAGAAATGGATGGGAGCTTTTGTGTGCCGTTCTCTGAATGCCCGGATTCCCTGTGAGATACCAGTGCTTCCCGGATCAGCGTTTGGCCAGAACCAGATGGTAGGGATGTTCAGTATTACGATCGCGTCCAATGTACGGTCGATTTGCCATCTTGAATGTTCGGCCTCGGTGGTGACGGGGTGCTGAAGAACAACGAGGTAAGGAGAATTCAGATCAGGCCTGGATCCCACGCCACCGTAAATGTCGTAAGGGTCGAATTGGAGCGGATTATGGCTATGGATGAGATCAATGGAAGGGCATCCTGTGCAATGGATACGGCCAGGGGGAATGCCCTTGTCGATCAGGAGTTTTCTCGATTGTTCGGTTGCAACGAAATGGAGATCTGCAAGCTGGGTAACTCCATTCCTGATTTTGTCATCAATGCTGCCTGTCACCTCACCACCCTGAATATGAACAAGCGGAATGTTCATGTTAATCGCAGCAATGGCAGTGGCAATGGTTTCGAATCTGTCTGCTATTGTGATCACCATATCCGGTTGATGATTTGCAAAGAAAGTAGCCAGTTCGATAACGGCGAGGCCGGTCGTCTTGGCGGAGGAAGTCAGGTTCTCGACTTCCAGCAGATTGGCAATGGTGCCTGCAATTTCGAGACCTTCTGCTCGGATATGTGGAATAATATTGCCGAACCTACCTAGTAGGGCACTACCAGTCACTACAATTTGATGTTCGAGAGAAGGGTGGGCTTTGATCGCTGTCAATACTGATTTTATGCGGCTGTAACTTGCCCTGGCGGTAATGACGATGCAGATTTTACGCATTGCCAAGATGGATTTCAGCCAGGAATTCCCATTGCTGCATATCCCGGGTCAGGATTTTCTGCAGTACTTCGTTATAATGCCTCGGGGGAATTCCGTAGCCAGCCGGCTTTTTGGATTCCAAATCCTCCTGCCGTACCTGAGATCCTTTTGGCAACTGTTTGTTTACTGATAGCGATTTACCGAAAAGTGTTTTTAATCGGGTAAACTCCTCATTGTTGCTTTTGTCAATCGGAGAGTTCAGCGCAATCTCGATGTGCCTTATGCCGGTGACCATCGTTTTTGCCTGATCGATGGTAATGGATGATGATGTATCGGGACTTTCGATCCTTTTGTCGAATATGACATGAAATTCCAGAATTTTAGCTCCGAGGGCGGCAGCGGCAAGGCAGGCAAATATGTCTCCCGAATGGTCCGAAAGTCCCACAGGTACCTGATAGCGGTTTTGTAGTTCGCTTATTACATTCAAACCCCATTGGTGAGGTTGTGTAGGATAGGATGTCGTGCATTGAAGAATTGAAAAACGGGCATTTCGTGCCCGCAGGAAAGCTACGGTATCGTCGAGTTCGATCCATGAACTCATACCGGATGATAAGACCAGTTCTTTACCAGTGGATGCAATTCTGTCCAGCATCAGATAGTTATCGATTTCACCTGAGCCGATTTTGAATTTAGACACGCCGGTTTCCCGTAAGATGTCTACCGCAGCCACTGAAAATGGGCTGACTATGAAATCCAGCCCGACGTTGTCACAATGCACCTTCAGCCCACTCCAGTCATTTATTGTGAATTCCATTGTTTTCCAATAATCGGTACGGGTGCCGATGTGATAGGGAATGGTGGTCCTAAAATCCTCGTGGATACTGCTCTCGGCATCCGCGATGTGCATTTGGAATTTGATTGCGTCGACTCCGGCCTGAGCCAATGCATCAATGTACGAATGAGCCATCGTAATGCTTCCGGCGTGAGCCTGGCCAACTTCAGCAATTATGTAAATTTCTTTTTTCATGCGTGTCGGTGTGATGTTGATATACTTAGTTATTTGAGTAGTAGCGGTATTGATAGGAATGCAGATGTTTCATGCCATTGATAACCAGGTGAATATCTGGGAGCTGTGATTCAGCCACAAGCTTTTGAATACTTGCCAACTGGTGCCGGAACGTGAAATCCTGGCGAATGATGTAAAGGGTCATGTCGGCCTGCCGTCCGAGGATGCGGGCGTCGGAAACCAGGCCGATGGGCGGACTGTCAAGCAGGACATAATCATACCGGTCCCGGAATGTGCCGATCATTTCACCGATTTTGGATGAAAGGAGTAATTCAGCCGGATCAGGATGCTGGCCGCCCGAGGCCAGAAAGTCAAAAGGGAAAGCGGGCTGGCTTCGCTGAACGATGAGTTCTTTCTCCCCGGTGAGGAAATCGGTCAGTCCGGTACTATCAAGTTGCAGATTACGCGCCAACGTAGGTTTTCGAAGGTCAAAATCGATGAGCAATATCTTTTTTCCCGCAAGTGCGAGCGAGCGGCTCAGGTGCGTACCGACAAACGACTTCCCTTCTCCCGCCATCGCGGAGGTTAGCAGGATAACCTTATGTTGTCGGGACTCGGCCAAAAACTGGATATTGGTTCGTAATGTCCTGAATTGTTCGGCGATGAAACTTCTGCTTTCGGAACGAAACAGATTGTCTGAGATTCGTTGTTGCTGGTTGAGTTCTCCGATAATGAGGGCATTACATTCTTCCTGGACTTCATCCCTGGAAGTCACCCGGTCGTTGAAGATTTGTTTGCAGTAAAGCATAACAAGCGGACAAGTAATTCCGATAAGAAACGAGATTAGCAGGGTGAGTGGTTTATCAGGTGTTATCGGTATTTGCCCGGCTTCGGGGCGATCGACGATTCGTGCGTTGGGAATATTTGAAGAGCGGGAAATGGCTGTTTCCATGCGCTTTTTTAGCAGGAACAGATATAATTCCTGTTGGATATTCTGCTCACGCGATTGACTAAGAAAAAGCTTTTCCTGGCGGGGAATCCGGTTGATTTCTTCGTTGAATTCTTTCCGGTAATCGCGGATCGACGCAATGCTGATCCCAAGTTCTTTCCTTTGATATTGCAGGCCGGTCATCAGACTGTTCCGGATCGTTTCGAGCTGACTGCTAATCGCTATGACGTCCGGATGCCGGCTGGGTAGCGAGACCAGCTTTTGAGTTTTCTGCAATTGCATTTCATTGTATTTTACCGCCAGGTCGACAAAGCCACTTGCTTGTTGGTACAATGAGGATGGGATAATGCTTCCCGAGTGTTGAGAGAGATGATCCTCCAATGCAGCCATAATTTTAAGCCTTACCGTCAGTTCCTTTTCTTCAGCGGCATAGCGGGAGAAATTTTGTAATGTTTGCCGGCCGTCTTCTGTGATGTCTATGATCCGGTTTTTTCGGCGAAAGGTTTCAATCCCGGTTTCAACTTTGGCCAGTTCGGCTGAAATTTTCCCGAGGTTCTTGTTGATAAATGCGATGGTGTTATCGGCAATTTTGTTTTTTTCGTCGATGCTTGCTTTTTGATAATCAGCGACCAGTTGTTGAAGGATTGCTTCTCCTTTTGCCGGCAGGACATTTCTGATCGATAGGTTGACCAGGCTTGCCGTTTTATTAGGTGCCGTAACGGTCAGGGCTTTATCGTATTCGTCGAGCATGTCAGCCTTCCGGGATGTGGTAAAAAAATAGTCACAGTCCGTCGCCGGTTTAAAACGGGTACCGTTGATTATGGCAAGGCCGTTAGCCAGGCTCAACGTATCGCCGATGATGCCTGTGGTGCTGCTTTTTGCTGTTTCAACGATGAAGGTGTTGTTGCTTTCAAACTTCAACCAATAGGTGTCCGGGGTACCCGAAATTTTTTTGACAAATCTTACTGTGAAAGGCGTTTTCTCGTAGAGCTCAGTGGTTTTCAATCTGCCCTTTGCGAAGTATCGGATCGTCAGCTGCAAATCGTCGATTACCTGTGCCAGCAGGGTACGGCTTTTCAGAATCTCGATTTCATTTTCAACGCTGCTGGCTGAGGCTGGGATGCCGAAACTTTCGAGCAGCGCAGCTTCCTGAAAATCGCTGCCTCTTGAATCGTCCCTGACAAGGAGCGAGGCGGTGATCAGGTAGTGAGGCGTTTTGTATCGCAGATAGAGAAGCCCGAAGCATACAGAGGCGAGAGATGAGCATACAAACCAGTATTTGTGGATTTTTACACGCTTCCAGAATAGACTGTTGGGCCAGTCGTGCATTTTCCTGCTCTCAGGTATATCGAACTTTTGTGCGTGCATGAGCCGTACGGGACTAATCATCGTACGGTTTAGACGCGGGATTGTAATTAAAGTAACGGAGTTTTAAAGTTTTTTTCTTGCAAAAAGCAAAAGAAGCCCGTTTCAAGGCTGAAACGGGCTTCTTTTGCTTTTGATTCACTATGAGTCGAAGTGGACTTTCACTTTTTTGAGAGCCGACGCTACAACCTGGTGCATGTCATAATAACGATACTCGGCTAATCTTCCTCCGAAGATCACATTTTTTTCGTCGGAAGCCAATGCCTTATAATGGTTAAAAACGGCGGTATTCTTGTCATCGTTGACGGGATAATAAGGTTCGGCACCTTTTACCCATTCCTGCGGATACTCGTGTGTGATGACGGTTTTGGGTTGCGTCCCGAATTCGAAATGCTTGTGTTCTATGATCCGGGTGAAAGCGGTTTCACCATCGGTGTAGTTAACCACCGCGTTACCCTGATAATTTTCCGTATCCAGCAGTTGATTTTCAAACCGGAGGCTCCGGTATTCCAGCTGTCCGAAGCGGAAATCAAAATATTCATCAATGGGCCCGGTATAAACGGTAGTCTCGGCCAATGCAGTCAATGCTTCTCTTTCCTGGAAGAAATCGACGCCCAATCTCACCTCCACATCTTTTAAAAGTCCTTCGGTGAGCTTGTTGTATCCACCGATCGGGATACCCTGGTAGCGGTCGTTAAAATAGTTGTTATCAAATGTAAACCGGACTGGGAGCCGTTTGATAATGAACGCGGGAAGCTCGGAGGCCTTTCGCCCCCATTGTTTCTCCGTGTAGGCTTTGATCAGCTTTTCATAAATGTCGGTTCCGACCAGTGAAATAGCTTGCTCTTCCAGGTTTTGGGGATCTTTGATTCCGGCCTCTTCGACCTGCTGACGGATTTTTTCCTTGGCTTCTTCCGGTGTGCGTACTTTCCACAACTGATAGAAAGTATTCATGTTGAACGGGAGGTTGTACAGTTCTCCATTGAAGTTGGCAACAGGAGAGTTGGTATAACGGTTGAATTCAACGAATGAATTGACATAGTCCCAGATGTCCTTGTCATTGGTGTGAAATATATGCGCACCATATTTATGCACATTGATCCCTTCTACAGTCTCGCAATATACATTGCCGCCAATATGATCCCGGCGATCGATAACCAGGCATTTTTTTCCTCGTTTGGTTGCTTCATGAGCAAAGACCGAACCCCATAAACCGGCACCTACTATCAGATAATCGTATTGTTTCATTAATCCTCTGCTTGCTTTATGTTATGATGTGGCTAACTGGCTCCTTCAAATGAGCGTGTGAATATATTAAAAAGAGAAAGGCTCCCGACGGGAGCCTTTCTCTTTTAGTCGTTTCTTAAACTATTAAGGAAGAAGTTTAAGTTCTACACGACGGTTTTTCTGTAAACCTGCGCGGGTTGCGCTGTCTGCGATAGGCTTGAACGATCCGAAGTAATCTACGATCACTTTACTTGGGTCAGACAGACCAGCTTCGTTGATCAGGAAGTTTTTCACTGCATCTACGCGGCGGCGTGACAATGCTACATTGTAGCGGTCAGATGCACGACGGTCTGTATGACCAGCCAGTTGCAAACGGCATCCGTTTTTGTTCATCAGGGCAGCTACGTTTTTCAACATTTCCTGATACTCAGGCTTGATCACGTTTTTGTCTGTATCGAATGCAACGTTCGCGAAGATTTCGCTGCAAGCTGCACCGGTTGCCAATGCATTTTTTACGTAAGAGTCGAAGTCAAGAACACGACCGCTACCGTCAACAATACTTCCGGCAGGTGAGTTAGGCTCTTTATCGAAGAAGTCAGAAACACCGTCACCATCTGTATCAAGCAGCAAACGTGGGTCGATATCTTTAGGACGGTTTGCTTTTGCAACAGAGTCCATTTCTTCGAGTGTCAGGATCTTTGGAGGTTTAACCAACACACGTGGGTCTGTGTAGCGCAGGTGGTAATATCCGCCTTCTTCTGGTTTGTAATCCCATTTGCCGTCCACTTTAGCAACTTTAAGTGGTTTCTTGCCCAGTTTGTAAGTTACCTGGATTGCTCCGTATCCATAGCTGTCCAGTTCAGAGTTTCCTTTGTGGGAAGTTTTGTACTGATCTTTGATTTCAACGTTGCTTGGCGTTCTGTCGTAATCACCGCCGTAAGTAGCGTCCAGGAAGTCAGAGTTGGTGTGGGTCAAACGGAAGTCGAGACCGATATCGATTCTTGGAGTTACTTCGTAGTTGATATTCAAACCGGTTGGGACGATCCAGTCGTTCATTTTGCCTGTTTCACGAAGGTTAACACCACCAGTCAGGTCGTATGCAGTCGCATCATAAAACACCTGTCCGATACCTGCATACGCGTCGATCTTCCAGCGCTTCATTTTGTTAGGACCCATCAGGAGGCCTTTCAGGTTAACGGTTCCCGAAAGCGAAACATCAAAGTAATTACCTTCGAAATAACGGCTATAGTTACGACGTTTCATACCTCTCAGGCTACCCAGAGACGCGTCCAGACGAGCTCCGAACAGATATGAAAGTTGTTTGTTTAAAGTGAGGCCTCCTTGAAAAGTTCCGGATTCCTTGTGGCTGTCAGAGTTTGTTTTGGTAACAGGCCAGAAGTCATATTCTCTTAAATCGCCAAAAAAGAGCGTCGGGCCGAAGTGTGCTGAAATTGACCAGGTGTTCAATTTGTAGGGGCCATCGTACGTCGCTTTTGGATTGTAATCCGGAGAATTCGGTTGCACCAGCGGTTGTGCAAATGAAGGCAGCGCCATCATTGCTCCCAAGGCAAACGAACCAATCAACTGGGATACTTTTTTCATACTATTCAAGTTAGCGTTATTAAGATTAACTAGGATTGAGCTATAGTCAATTTATGAGTAAAGTTATATTATTTATTTCACGGCTAATCGCAACATTAACCAAATGCCTAGTGCGCACAAAAATAGGTTATCAATATCACTTAATCAACCGAAGTTGATACAAATGGGAAAGTTTCTGATTTTTAATTCAAATTTTACCCGAAAGAAACCTCCTTTTATGAACTTTCAAAGCCGTTGAATTAATTTTTTTTCCATTTCCCGCTTCCAGGACGCGAAATTTCCCTCTATTATTTTCTCTCTCGCGCTGTTTACCAGCCACAAATAGAAGGTAAGGTTATGGATGCTGGCGATCTGAGATCCGAGCATTTCCCCGGATTTTACAAGATGCCTGAGATACGCCTTACTATAAAATGTACTAACGTATCCACCCAGGGCTGCGTCAATCGGCGACAAATCGTCCTTCCATTTCTCATTGCGGATATTGATAATTCCCTCTGTTGTAAAAATCATGCCATTACGTGCATTACGTGTGGGCATTACGCAATCGAACATATCCACTCCCAGGGAAATGCATTCCAGTATATTGGCTGGTGTACCCACGCCCATCAGGTAGCGTGGCTTATTTTTCGGCAGGATGTCGCAAACCACCTCGGTAAGTTCGTACATGATTTCGGCAGGTTCGCCAACAGACAAACCACCGATTGCATTACCTTCCCTGTCGCATGATGCGATAAATTCGGCGGATTGCTTTCTGAGATCTTTATAGACACTTCCCTGAACGATAGGGAATAACGTTTGGCTGTGACCGTACAAAGCGGAGGTATTGTCAAATCTTGCGCAGCAGCGGAGTAACCAGCGATGGGTCATTTCCATGGATTTTCGCGCGTAGGTGAAATCGCATGGGTAGGGTGTACATTCATCAAACGCCATCATGATGTCTGCGCCGATCGTCCGCTGTATGTCCATGACGTTCTCCGGCGTGAATGTGTGTACGCCACCGTCAATGTGTGACTTAAATACCACACCTTCTTCGTTGATCTTTCTGCCGGTACCAGCCAGGGAATACACCTGATATCCACCGCTGTCGGTCAGGATAGGCCTGTCCCAGCCGTTGAAAGCATGTAGCCCGCCCGCCTTTTCCATGATATCGAGACCGGGTCGGAGATATAAATGATAGGTATTTCCTAAAATGATCTGAGCCTTAACATCCTCTTTCAGCTCTCGCTGATGTACTGCCTTAACTGTTCCCGCGGTTCCCACAGGCATGAAGATGGGAGTCTGGATTACCCCATGATCCGTCTCGATCAATCCGGCCCTTGCTTTCGAATGGGGATCCTCAACTTGTAATGTAAACTTCATTAAAAGGTTTTAAATTGCTGATGTGCAAAAATAGGGGTATCGTCTCGAACATTCCTGACAATGACAGTATATTTGCATGAATATGGAAAAATTTTACATCTCTCTTCTGTTGTGGCCGATTTTTTACTCTATGCGCTAGGGGCGTTTGTAGCTGTTCAGTTATTCTATTATCTCTTCTTCTTTACACGGCTGGCATTTTATGGTAAGGGCGCTAATTACGGCAACGCGATGCCGGGCGTCACAGTGCTGGTTTGTGCGTGGAATGAAAGGGAGAATCTGACGGAGCTGATCCCTTTGCTTGATGCACAGGAATATCCGGAATTTGAGGTGATTCTGCTGGACGACCGTTCCGACGACGGCAGCGAGGAGTACATCCGGGAAAATATCAATAGCTGGAAACACATCCGCTATATTCGAATCAATGATCAGTTCGATCATGTGACTCCTAAAAAATATGCGCTGACGGTTGGAATGAAACAGGCGAAGTATCCCATTGCACTTATGACTGACGCCGATTGCAGGCCTTCATCCGGGCACTGGATTACTGCAATGACGTCGCGTGTGGCCGAGGATAAAGACATCGTCCTGGGATTCTCGCCTTATTTCAAACAAAAGGGTTTACTGAATTGGTTTATTCGCTGTGAAACCTTCTATACAGCCGTTCAGTATTTGTCATTTGCGCTGGCCGGACTTACCTATATGGGTGTCGGGCGTAACATATTATATAAGCGCTCTGTTTTTTTTGCCAATAAAGGCTTTTATACCCATAAGCATGTGTTTGGTGGGGACGACGATATTTTTCTCAATGAGGTCGCGACGAGTTCGAATACAACGATCTCGGTCGAAGAGGATTCGTTTGTATATTCTCTACCCAAGACAAACTGGAAAGACTGGTTCCGCCAGAAGCGGCGGCACATTTCGGTGAGCCGCTACTATAAGGTGCGTAATAAAATTTTGCTGGGAATCCTTTCCGGTTCACACATGGCGGTGTGGCTGCTGGGGGCGATCACGTTGGCGTTTGCATTGATAACGAAAGATGTTTGGTTGCTTCAATGTCTTGGAATTGTTTTCGGCGTCAGATGGATCATTCAGTGGTTCTTATTGATCATCATTAATATCAAGCTGGATAAAACCGTAGAGTGGTTCAGCTTTTTATTGATGGATTTTGCGCTTTTTGTTTATTATCTCGTTTTCGGGTTTTTGACCATGACGAGCAGAAAACCCCGTAAATCATGGAATTAATTGATAAATATTTCCCGGAACTCACAGTCGATCAGCGTGACAAGTTCGGGCAGATGAGTGAGCTATATGAATATTGGAATGCCCGTGTCAATGTGATTTCCCGCCAGGATATCGATACGTTGTACGAGCGGCACATCCTGCATTCGCTCGGGATCGCCAAAGTTCAGGCATTTCGCCCGAATACGAACATTCTGGATGTCGGAACAGGCGGAGGGTTTCCGGGCATACCTCTGGCGATCATGTTCCCGGAGGCCAAGTTTCACCTGGTCGACAGCATCGGCAAAAAAATCCGCGTTGTGCAGGAGATCGCGCAGGCGCTGAAACTCGACAATGTAGTGGCGGAGCAGGTGCGTGCCGAGAAGCTAGAAGAAAGCTATGAATTTGTGGTAAGCAGGGCTGTTACACGCATGGCCCCATTTGTAGGGTGGGTGAGGAAGAATATCAGCCGCAATTCCTTCCATGAACTTAGGAACGGAATTTTATATCTAAAAGGTGGTGACCTGACGGAAGAGCTTTCTGAAATCCCGCAAAAAGCCAGAACCTACGAGCTTTCAGGTTTCTTTGCAGAAGAATTCTTTGAAACCAAGAAAGTCGTATATGTACCTTTGTAACTCATTATTAAAATAACCTATCCATATGAACGAACGATTCAGCGCCAGTGGGCTCATGAACCCGTTTTTCCCTGATGAAGTCACATTCGGAGAGAAAGGCGTAACCTTTAAGGTCAGGAAACTATTCAAGAGCACGGATAACTTTGTTTTTTATTCTGACATCTCAGGGGTGGAAATCGAAAGCGGCGTGTTCTTTTCGACGATCCGCATCATTCCCCGGATGCGTCCGGAAATTATTATCAATAATTTTACAAAGGGGGATGCGAAGAGAGTCAAGGAGTTAATACTGGCCAAAGTGCAGGCGTAAGATTTTTTTCAAAGTTATACTTGCGCTATATAATTTGAATTCTTAGATTTGCACCACAATTCGAGTACAACAACCGGATAATGATTCCCGAATAGCTCAGCCGGTTAGAGCATCTGACTGTTAATCAGAGGGTCGCTGGTTCGAGCCCAGCTTCGGGAGCTTGAAAATGAAGCACTTAGCAAGAAATTGCTAAGTGCTTTTTTCTTTTGTTGCAATAAAAGTTGCAATACTTGGCTACCCTTAGAATTAGCATGAAGCGCCTTTCCACGTTGATAGTTATTACGGCCGATTTAATTTTCGGTATCCACCTTGTCCTGAAGGGGGCGCTTGGAGCAGGAGACGTGATGGTTTTTGTGTCTTCGGCGGTTGGTTTGTATTGGATTAGAAATGGCTTCTTCAACCGCGATCTCAAATTCGACGAGGAATTTTTTTACTATAATAGGAAAACCAAAATTCCTCTTTCCTCCATTACTGCGATTAAGCTCGACCTGAGCTCCGACCTCCAACATGATCGTTATTGGAGAATCCAATATAAGATAAGTGACAGCAATGAAAAGTCCATCACGATCTTGCCGTCGGTGACCAACGATAATTTTGTAAAATTTCTCAGGGCAGTTGAAGTTAGAAACCCGTCAGTGGAGTCAGATATGTTCGAATTCGAGCTGTTATGGGGTTTTATACCTAAAACAACATGGAGGGTGAGGGGTATAGGATTCAAAGACGGAATGCCTTGTAAACCGGATCTCATGTCAGTAAACGTTTAATATGGATCCGCGTTTGTAGAACGTTGGAAACGGGTAGCGCCGGGAGATCCGAACTTTATTCTTTACTACTCGATCAACAACTCCCCCACGGTAAATATCGAGGTCGAGCGCGGAGAAGCCATCAAGAAAACGGTCGAGCACTTTCTGCGGTCGGCGACCTCGGATCTCGCCAGGAAGTGGCGGGAAAAGGACATCGCTAAAATGCCGTGGAGCTCGCTGGCTACTGGCAGCAACTGTTCAGCCAGGGGCTGAAAAAGGGATGAATATGAGTATGTAAGTCCGTCAATAACTTTGATATTTTACATCAAAGACTCCACCGGTAAAGTTTTTTATGGTCTGATTCTTAATCTCTTTGAGCTGGATTTTAAAAATACCTGCTACTATCTTGCTGATAGTGTCCAATTTGGTAATGTTAACTTCATTGATTCCCCCTGGGTATTATCGATAGTCGTCATCAACTTCATTTCCTCGGAATTTTGCCCTGGTGTGGTGCTTTAGCTGGAATCGCTATTGAAAGCGGAGCTCCCATGCTTACTCACATCAACAATGGTGGGTTATTTCATTATTACCATCTCTGGTAGCTGTAACTGTCACTATAACGCCCTCTTTGCGATACTCGCCTGAGAGCTTGTCCGGCATTAGCAGCCCTAGTTTTTGATTGGGGAGCCATTTATTGCCATTAATATTAACCCCAAAAGTGTTAAGGCCTTGTTGGGTTTCGGGTGGATACGCCTCTTTTTTCTTACAACTGAACGCGCAGATAAATACGACTGCGGTTACGACTAATCTATGAATGTTCATGTATTAGAAATAGAACTCGATCATTTGCAACTATGTACCACCTTTGGACACAAAACGCAAATTTTAGGTTGGGAGGTCTATGCGATCAACATTTAAATAGACCTCCCCCGGACTAATGACGCCCCGAAAAATCCAATCCTTTTCTTCACCGTCGGCCGGTGAAAGAGTATTAAATTCAAAAAAGCCGACCGGTAGAAATATAAATTCGGTTGTCGCGAATATGGCAGATAAGATTTGGAAGATGACGGCGGGACGGATAGTGTGTGGTATTAATTTTAGGAAAACCTAGGTATATCTGTGTGTACTTTGATACATTTGGCATGACTCAAAATGTATCAAAGTACTAATGCGCCTCTATCGATCAACATTTGCCTTTCTTGCCTTTTTGGCATTATCTATTTCCTGTAACAAAAAAGACGAAGAAGTTAGACCCGTCGAAAACTGCCGGTTTGTAGGTAAATCGGTTAGCTGGGAGCAAAAATCCATTTCTGGGTCATCGGTTGAGACAACCGAATCGAATTTCAAGCAGGATGACCAAGGCAGGCTGACGCTTGCAACGTTCTCGCGAACAGAATCCAGGAAAGATTCAACGGGTGTTTATGCCAGTAGCACAGACGAAGAAACCTACGAATTTGTATACGATACAGAAGGTTTTTTGACAGAGCTGAATCGACACGACTTGCGATTGCAACAAGGGTCAGCAAATTTTAAATTCGGCTATGCTACCCTTCGATATCGAACGGGGAGAATGGAAACAACCAGCGTTACATCCTTTGTTTACAGTGAAGGCCGGTTGCAATCTTCAAGATATGTCAGCAACCTTGTTGTTCAAGGTGATAATCTGCCGGCAGCAACCTTTCCTGAAAGTTACACAATCAATTATAAATATGATTCAAAAGGCATTGTCCAAACAGCAACGAGCGGCGGCTGGGCAGTAAATTATACAAATGGAATCCGTGCATCCAGCGTCTCAGCTGATGGCAAAACTGTATGGAAATATGATGACCAGGGGAGAATCATTAGTTATTCGTCTCCATATGACCAAAGAACTTTCAAATATGACCAGAGAGGAAATCAGATTTTTCAAGATTCCTATGATAACGGGGAGTTTGTTTTTTCAACCGAAACCAAATTTGATGAACATACGAACCCAGACAATATGATTTCCTCTCGCTATAAGGGAATTCCGGACCCCATTAAAGTTACTTACGCTGATGACAACCCAAACAACATGATCGAAAGTACAGTTCTTCATCGGAATGACGCGCCTCTCATCACGTCAAATGTTTGGACCTATCCTCCTAACGGCTTGCCATTAACCTCCACTATGAAAACTGGAACGGATTTCTATAAGGAAACCCGAATCATAAAATTTAAGTACGAAAACTGTAATTAGCATTCACCCCAAAAAAATTGAACGAAGGGAAGGCCAAGTAGATAAAGTTCTTAGGAACCTACAAGGGGACGGGGCCTATTCGGAAGACAACTAAATTGAATTTGTTAGTGTCATAATTGCAAAATAGCAGGTAGTCTAAATTTGATAAAACCACGCAATTATGAATCTGGCACGTTTTATCTTGATATTGCTCGTGTTAGGATGTGAGAAGGGTGAGAGCCCTAACCTGGAATGCTCGGAAAGAGCACGAGACACTTCAGGCTGCTATACTATTTATAAGCCGGTCTGTGGTTGCAATGGGAAAACGTATAGCAACGATTGTGAGGCCCGAGCTTGTGGTATTACGTCTTTCACTGATGGCGAGTGTGCAAAATGACGTGCCTTGGAGTCCAGATTTCAACACGAGATTCGCTGGCCCTTCGATTTTTTCTTTCCTTTTTTCCTTAGGTGTTTTGGAACAATGTTGGCAGCGGTTGTGTAGGATGGCTCCTGCATTATTTTCAGAAAATCCTCTGTTGATTGTCTGTTTCGGCCAGCATATCGGCCGTAGTCAAAAATGACCTTTTACGTGTTTAATGATAGACCTGTTGCTGCCAGGGAACGGGCTGATTTTAACATCACAAAAACATCAGGCTACTAATAGCGAACACCAACTTTAAAATTACAGGAATACAATGTTGATTGACCGGTTTCGAAACTGGTAGGCGACTTTAAGAGAGCTTGGGCTGCAAACGACCATAAGTGAAAGACCCGCCACACATGTACGAGCCTTATTTACAAAATGCATGGTAATGTAAACGAACAGAGATTGTCCGAAATCGTACAGTTCATCTCTTAAAATCGGCTCAGACTTATTACAATTTGAGATTTTGGTTCTTGGTACGGTAATTGACTCGGAAGGTGATAACGGACTTAGCCGCCCAAACCGGAGGAACACTACTCAAAAACATGCTACAAAACTACATCAAGATTGCCTGGCGTAACTTGCGTAAAAATCAAACTTACGCGTTCATCAACATATCGGGACTTGCCCTCGGCATGGGTTGTGCTTTGCTGATTTTTGCGCTCGTCCGCTTCCATTACCAAACCGACCGTCACCACCGGAATTACGACCGGATATATCAATTGACGTCCCGGTTCTCATCGGCCACCGGTGACTTCAATATTCAAGGAGTGCCGTATCCGCTCGGTCAGGCGATACGCAACGAGCATGCGGAAATCAAACGCGTTGCCATGCTGGACGAATGGTATAGCCCGCTGATTGCAGTGCCTGTTCCGGGGCGGGAGGATAAGAAAATCAAGGACAAAAGCCACGAGGGCGCGTTTGTAGAGCCGGCTTTTTTTCAGATATTCGACTACACCTGGATTGCAGGTGGTCCCGACGACCTCGCCCAGCCTGGGACTGTGGTCATGAGCGCGGAGATGTCCCGCAAATGCTTCGGTACCACCAACGCGATAGGCAGGACTGTTCGCCTGGAAGCCCGTATTCCGGCCCGTGTAGTGGGTGTGTTTGCTGACAACCGGGACGATACCGATCTGGATTATTCGATTATGGCTTCGTGGGGATCGCTCAGGGAACAGCTTAACGCCCGTCCCGAGAACGAACCGTTCGACAATACCAATGGAAGTACCCATTGTTTCGCGCTTTTCAGCGACCAATTTACGGCAGCCGACTGGAATCGCCAGCAGCTTGCCTTCGTCCGGAAATACAACCCCAAAAAGATCAGGGAAACGTCTTATCCGGCTATTGCATTCAGCAAAATGCATTTGTTGCCCGAATATGGAGGTGTAAGCAAGGGATTGTTGCTCTCGCTGACACTGATCGGCCTGTTGCTCATCGGCACTGCGAGTATCAATTTTGTCAACCTTGCCACAGCACAGGCACTTAACCGGACGCGCGAAGTTGGCGTCCGCAAAGTATTGGGCAGTACAAAAGCACAGTTGTTCTGGCAATTCATGGGCGAAACGGCGCTCATCGTACTGGCCGCGTTGGCCCTGGGAATTGGTATATTTCAATATGGTCATACGCTTGCGCATGAGTACCTGCATGGCCCCTTTCGGTTTACATTCTATTTTTCTCCGTCGATATTGGGCTGGCTGACCCTTCTCGCGGTGACTGTCACGCTTATTGCAGGTCTCTACCCGGCTTTGATCGTTGCGGGTTTCCGCCCGGTGACGGCGTTGGCGGGACGGGTCACTACGGGCAAGACGGGTGGCTTTTCCATTAGGCGCGGGCTCGTCGTCACACAGTTCGCGATTTCGCAAATGCTCATTATCGGGCTTATTGTGGTGGCCAATCAGCTCAGCTACGTTCAGACGAAGGATTTGGGGTTCCGGAAGGATGCAATCCTAACGGTTGGTTTGCCCAACCTTCCGGCGCAGGATATCGTTAAAATGAGCGCATTCCGTAACCTGGCCACTGCCTTGCCGGATGTGAGTAATTTCAGTTACTCCATGTCCGGGCCGCCTCAGTCGGGCTCGACCAGCCAGACGGTCGTGCGATTCGATTCCCGCCCCGAGGAAGAGCCTTATACGCCGCAGCAGGCCTGGGTGGATGCCGACTATGTGGGGCTATATGGCCTGAAACTGGTGGCGGGGCGCAACCTGAAACCCTCGGAGGCGATCCGTGAAGCGCTCGTCAACGAGACATTCATGCGGCGGCTCGGGTTCAACAGGCCAGCCGATATATTAGGTAAGTCCCTGCATAGGAGCTCAGTATCGCTAGAAATTGTCGGCGTTTTAAAGGATTATAATCAATCAGACCTTAGGCAGCAGATCAGGCCCATTTTTCTTACCACTATGGCTACGGGCTACTATTCGGCCAACATCCAGCTACGTTCGAATAACTACGCACGGGCGTTGAAACAATTGGAGAAGGCCTACAACCAGATCTATGCGGATAATTTCTTCGATCCGGAGTTTGTAGACGACCAAATCCAGATGGCTTACCAGCAAGAACAGACGATGGGGCGATTGATTAACTTCTTTGCCGGAATTGCCCTGCTTATCGGGTGTATGGGCTTGTACGGGCTGGTGTTGTTCATGGTAACTCAACGAATGAAGGAAGTGGGCGTCCGAAAAGTCCTGGGCGCGAGCGCTGAAAGCATTCTGTGGCTGTTCAGCCGGGAATTTATACAGTTGATCGGTATTTCCTTTGTCCTGGCTGCACCTACGGCCTGGTGGGCGATGAATGGCTGGCTGAAAAATTTTGAGTACAAGATTTCGCTAACGCCTGTAACCTTTATACTGGCACTATTGGTGACGGTAGTTGTTGCTTTGCTGACAGTGAGCTTTCAAAGTGTAAAAGCAGCGCTGACAAATCCTATCAATTCACTTCGAAACGAATAATGGACCAGCGTCACTTGCGTACAAACTACAAATCTGCTGCACGATGAGACCGCTTGCCGCCTGTTCAAGTTTTAGTTCAGTAAACCAAACTCCTGGCGAGCAATAGAACCATTGATCTGCACTAAATTGTAAGGTGGAGTGGGCGGAATTCAAAAATTCAGGCACTCCTGAACATGCTCAAAAAAATGAATTGACATTGTCATGCCCGTAATTGAATCGGGAAGTCCTAGCTGTCGATCCATCGGCTTTTGTGGTAATCTTGTCCAGTAAATATTTACTTCCAATATGTGTGTCATTTTCAGGCCATAGAAAAGGTAGGATTGTCCCGATCTGCAATCCTACCCTTTTTATGACCTTTCTTACTGCCTACGCCGGTTCGGTAGCTCCCAAATAAGCTTTGCCGTGTGGAACCAGTGCCGATTGCGGAATCACTGCACCGAAATACTCCGACCTGTCATTAGGTATCAAAGTTTTTGAATCGCCGGACGTCTTGATATAGGATGCAATAAAGTCACTCAGTGGTCCTCGTTTTGGACCGGCAATCTCCACGACGCCCTGGGCTGGCTCGGAAAGCGCGAACTGAGCTACGAAAGTAGCGACGTCTTCGGCTGCAATGGGTTGAAAATCTACCCTGGAAATGTGGACTTCATTGCCTTGTGTCCCTGCGCCTGCGATGGCAGGCACAAATTCCTGGAACTGGGTGCTGCGGATAACCGTGTAAGGCACACCGGAAGACTTAATCAGATCTTCCTGAATCTTTTTGGCGAGCATGTATCCCATCGTGCCCATTTGATCTACCCCAACAATGGAGAGCGCCAGGTGGTGCTTTACGCCGGCATTGATTTCCGCGCCAAGCAGGTTGCGCCCTGCCGTTTCGAAAAAGCTGATGGCCGGACCTTCTTCGAAGGAAGGAGAGTTGGCCAGATCGATAACGACATCGGTGTTTTTCAATGCATCGGCGAGTCCTTCACCCGTTAATGTATTGATGCCTGTCGATGGTGCTCCTGCTACGACGGTGTGGCCAAGCTGGCTAAGTTTCCTGGCTACATTTGAACCGATCAATCCTGTACCGCCTATGATTACAATTTTCATGCATATTGAAGTTTAATGTGAAAAATCATGTTGACGGTACTGTACATGCTATAATAATGCCAAAGATCAATGGATTGATATAGAGCGATGTAGGTCTTGTGCGTTAATTGGATTTCCACGATATTTAGTGAAATCACCAGATCTGTCGCGATATAAAGCGGCGGTTTGGCGATCACGGGACGTTCTACGTATTGGCTTTGAAACTCCGTTAGCGCCTTTATTTAGAGTATAAGAAATTGCCGGTGCGGCTTTCTGATAAAGACCATTGCTGGCATCGACCTCGATTCCTTTTTCTCCAAAAACAAACCTAATCCAATCATGAGCCAGATCAGAAAGGAAGACATTAAACAGGAGGTATTCGATCTCTATGACGACTATGCCCACGATCGCATCGACCGGCGTAACTTTGTACAAAGTTTATCCGCTTACGCTGTGGGAGGCATTACGGTAGCTTCGCTGATGAGCTTCCTGATGCCCGACTATTACGGGGGCATTCAAGTGTCGGCTAGTGATCCCAGGTTGCAGTCGGATTACGTGAATTATGATTCTCCAAAGGGAGGAAAGACTATTAAGGCGCTGCTTTCAAAACCGGTGGAAGCTACCGGAAAATTAGGCGGGATTGTAGTAGTGCATGAAAACAGGGGGCTGAATCCACATATTGAGGATGTGGCGAGGCGTGCTGCGCTGGCAGGGTTTATTTCCATTGCGCCGGATGCATTGTCTCCGCTGGGTGGATATCCGGGAAATGACGACAAGGGAAGGGAACTCCAGAGCAAGCGAGACCGTAACGAAATGCAGGAAGATTTTATAGCTGCCTATGAATATTTGAAAAATCACAAAGACTGTAATGGAAAGGTCGGGGTAGTAGGATTCTGTTTTGGTGGCGGAATTGCAAATATGATGGCTGTACGAATAGCGGACCTGTCGGCTTCGGTGCCTTTCTATGGCGGGCAGCCGGCGACGGAGGACGTTCCTAAAATAAAGGCTCCGTTATTGCTGCATTACGCGGGCCTGGATACCCGTGTGAACGAAGGCTGGCCGGCTTACGAAAAAGCATTGAAGGAAAACAGCAAAGAGTATACTGCATACATTTACCCTGAGGTCAATCACGGCTTCAATAACGACACGACGCCCCGTTACGACAAGGCGGCAGCCGAACTTGCCTGGAAGCGTACGATCGATTTCTTCAAACAAAAATTAGGGTAGGTAGGTCCTGTGTATTTCCCGGGAGAGATTGATTTCGGGGAATGCACAGGACGATCACCGTTAAGGTCGTTGTCTGTTGAGATAATCAACATGATATTGGCGCAGCTTCTGGTCGAGCTGGTAGCCGGTGCGATAGCGCTCGCCGATCCGGAACCCGCGGGTGTAACTGTATTCCCAGCGGAACTCATCCGTCGTGCGGAATCTGAATTTTTTGCCCTGGACGATTTTTCCAGGCGGGATTGGTACCGCAAAATTGAACCCGGCAGTAGTCCCGTTATTCGTTTTCATGACGTAGAGGCCTGCTTCCACATTGGTGAACTGGCGGATCAGGTCGAATCGTGCGCCTTCATCACCGGCGAGATACCTGCCACCGGACAGTTTGAACGTAATGTCGGGGCGTGACAGCCGGTATGCGGCGTCTGCGATGAGCAATAGCCTGTCCATGTTTTCGTAGTAAATGCCTTTGCTTGCATAGTAATACAATCCGGTAAGGCCTCCTTCGAGGCCAAATGACCAGGGCCCGTTCAGATCATGATGGCGGTACTGGACATTCACACCATATTGGTCGTTGTGAAAATAACCCGCCGAAGCGCTGATGAAATGTTTGCCGAAGGCCAGGAACTGGTTCAGGAAAATAGGTGCCGGCCGGATTTTTTTGGGTCGGTTATCCATGTCGTTGGTGATCGGGAAAAGCACGCCTGCGTTTAGTGCCAATCCTTTCCAGAGATAGAACTGGGTTTGAAGCAGAATGCTCGTATTACTCTGCAATGTCTTTTCGCGGTAGCCAAAATTAGCCGCGAACACGGGTTGAAGCCAGAAATCCAGCTTGTATTTATTAAGCAGAAAGCCGGGAGCGCGCATTTCATTTTTCATCAGCGGACGGTAGCTGACTTTCTTACCCATCCGGTAAGACCCTACCGGAACGCCCTGAAAAAGTGGAACATATTCCCGAACGCCCGAATCTGCCAGCGCGCGGCTCATTTCCAGCATACCCAGGTATGGATTGCGATAAAGACGCTGCTCATAGGTTATTGTATGTTCGGCCGTATCGGCAGATACATTCTCAAAATTTTGAAGGAGCCTTGAGCGTTCCGAATCAATGGATGAGGGTTGCTGCAAATGGTCTTTGCGAGTCGCTTGCTGGTATGCACGAAACTTTCGCGGCAAGGGCAGCATATTGACTGCATAGGATGTTCCAAAGGTGATCTGATCAAAGTTCAGGATTGCGGCCTGAATAGTCCATCTCCTGAAAAGGGTTCCATAGAATCCCATGTTCAGATGCTGGCTGTCCCATTCGGCCATGATGCCTGCCTTTTTGTCGAGCCTTAAATTGAAACCTCCGAATGGTCCCGACAGATAACGGTAGGCCAGGTTCTTTTTCTTGATAATTTCAAGACTATAGAAAATATCGTAATTACTTTTTTCCGATTCGTCCCGTTGAATGTACCACGGACTTCCGAACCCTGCTGTTATGTCTGTGTATAGTCTCGTCCCCAGACGGAAAGTTTTGCTGGCGACCAGCGCATTCGTGGATAATGCATTATTGATCCCGAATGGTGCTGAAATGATCAATGCAAGGGAAGGCCGTTTCGGCGTTTCCTTTAAAATAAGATATTTGAGGTCGAGCTGCCGGTCGCCGATCCCTTTCTGGCCCCGTTTTTGTTCGTTGTTGATCCGAAGGAGATTGATATTGACTTCCAGCCTTGGCAGTATCGTCAGATTCGCAAAATAAATGCCTTCTGAATTCCTGCGGTTAGACCTGAATCCGTAGCGGATCGGGTTGTAGTGGTACCCGAACTGGAAAGTTCCGTCATCGGTTTGCTGGGCCGACGGAATGTATATAAGCCCCGGTTTACCTGAAATGTTCGTTTGCCCATGCGCTGGTAAAACCAGCCAAAGGGCAAACAAAAGGGGAAACAATACATTTCCCCTTTTGTTTTTTAGAAATAGCGTCATTTTCTAACGATTAGATGCCGCTGCCCTGGTTATGGCAGTTCTCGATCATTTTGTTTCTCAGTTCGATCGCTTTGGCCAATGCATCATTATAATTAGCCTCTACTTTCGCAGTATTTGCGTTTTTTACCTCTGTGGCGCGTGCTTTTGCCAGTTCCGCGATTTCGGTGCAGGTTCCTACTTTAGCGGCTTCCAGTTGGTTAACCTTATCCAGGTAATCCAGCAATTGGACGTTGATCAATGCTTTCAGCAGTTCATACTGTCCTGGCTTAAGAAATGGCTTGGATTTTTCCAGTGCTGCCAAAGCCTCGTTAGCTATTTTGATACCGGCCTGGCGTAATGCTTCAAAATGTGCTGCACTGTTTTCACCAGTACATTTTTCCAGATTTTTCTGAATTCTCTCCAGGTCTTTCGCATAAGCATCATTGATTCTGTCCAGATCTCTGGCTTTGCTTTCATCAAGACGTTCTTTAGTCTTGTCGAATTTTTCATTGGCGCGGGCAATACAATCATCTGTATTGCCGGCTTCAACGGCATTGCCGACAGTTGTGCCCTCGGTTACGGCTCCGGTTCTTCCTCCGTCGGGAAGGCCGTCGACTTTAGTGGGCGTCAGCAGGGAAAGATAGCTTTGCAGCTTTGTGTCTGCCGAAGCCTTGGTCAGAATGGCGCGAACCTGCTCAGAATTAAGCGTGTTTTTGGACGATGTTTGCGACGGTGTGAACTGGTTCAACGTCTTGATTTCAGCATCGGTAAGCGAAGCGGAAACTTCCTGGGCCGCAGTTGAAACGCTTGCAGGGACATTTCCTGACGTAACGGTGCTCAGGGAGTTGTTCAGCTCCTGTGTCTTAACGGACGGCTCCACTTTTCCTGGTACGAGCTTGATGTCCGGAGTTTCTTGCAGTGTCGTAGGCGCCAATTCCAGTTTGTCCAGCTGGTTAGACAGCTCCGTGTTGGCAGGTTCCAGGGAGCCGGCTTCTTTGTCCTTACAATCATAGAGGAAGAAGGTAAGGAACATCAGAAGGGTAAGCAGTTTCAGTGTACTTGTTTTCATACAAACTTAGATTTAGTTAAAAAAGATATTTGGCGGATTAAATGGATTCAAACAAAGACAATACTTGCCCGGGTCAGATGCCTTTGAGGGCCTGACAGAATATGGGCTGATTACCGGATGTAAACAGTCTGCTGTACCTTTTTGCGCAACATAACCTCCGCATTGCCCGTTGGATAAGGCAAGCTGCATGCGCGAACGGATACGGCTATATGATCCCTGTTAAATCATTGAAACAACGATGGTTGCCAGTATGAATAATCAGAGCCGCACGTTTCAATCCCGCAAGAAATTCTGCAATTATCAGTAAGAGGAAGATGGTAGGGCATCCCGGAAATGGGACTGGGTAAAACGGTATTGTTAACAGGTAGGGTCGGATCCTTCATGCGTCCCGGGCCGGGTGGCAGGTTGCCTCTTTGCAAAAGCCATAGATAACGATTTTCCATCATGTGTTAACGTTGAGTGAGTTAGTGCGCCTGGTTTCTGTACATTCAGCATTTCCTTGCGGCTAGTGTAGATGTTATTTTACTATAATTCTCACAGGTGTAAAATAAAATCTACAACAAGTTTAAGCGATTGGATTTCAATTTCCTAATAAAAATATCTCTACAAAATCATAAACTACTGATAATTAGTGATTTAATTTTACTCAAAATTAAATAATAACACTTCTTCTTTAAAAATTACAGCGTCGGAATTGAGTGAAAACAGGTCTGGGCTGTCGTCAGTTTGTAGTATAACTCCCGGCACGGTGCCGTTTGGGATTGTGTTTTAATATTCTTTGGTGGAAATTAGAAAATGCGCTATTAAAATTGGCTTGGTCGGGTCTTTTCAAAATGATCGGCACGCGGAACCCCGTTTGCACGATGATTAGTTGTCCTAAATCCTAAATTTCTGCTGCATGACCTTTTTGAAACACCTGATCCGTAAACCGCGATGTCTGCGGTTTGCGGTTGCATCGTTACTCATTCCATTACTTTCGGTTTCCGCGTACTGCCAATCCATTGACCTGCTTATCAAGGGAGGTCACGTAATTGATCCCAAAAACCGCATCGATCGTAATATGGACGTCGCTGTTGCCGGCGGCAAGATTGTGCGCGTGGCCAGCGACATTCCTGCTTCGGATGCCAAAAAAGTCGTGGATGCCAAGGGCATGTACCTGTCGCCCGGTTTTATCGATATGCACGTCCATGTTTTTAACGGCATTACACCGGATGCTTACATTGCCAATGGTTTCACAAGTTTGCCGCCCGATGGTTTTACTTTCAGGACCGGGGTTACCACGGTAGTTGATGCCGGTTCGTCGGGCTGGCGGAACTTTAAAGCTTTTAAAGCGCAGACGATCGACCGGGCGCAGACGCGCGTACTGGTGTTTCTCAATATCGTCGGGACAGGTATGGCAAGCCGGTACGAAGAGCAGGACCTGAGCGATATGAACCCGGTTATGACAGCCAATATGATTAAAAAATTATATCCGAACATCATAGTGGGGATCAAATCCGCCCATTACTGGGGAGATTACAGCCAGGTGCAGCGCGCGGTTGAGGCAGGCAGGATGGCCGACGTACCCGTAATGGTCGACTTTGGTGAACACAGGCCTCCATTATCCATTGAAAAGCTGTTCAGGGAATATCTCCGCCCGGGTGACATTTTTACGCATACCTACGCCCACGGGCCCAACGACCGGGAAACTGTTGTCGATGAGCAGGGTAAAGTCAAACCGTTCGTGCTCGAAATGCAGAAAAAGGGGCTGGTGTTCGATGTGGGCCATGGCGGGGGCGCATTTGCATGGCGACAAGCAATACCGGCGATAAAACAGGGTTTTCTGGCAAATGTCATCAGTACCGATCTCCATACCGATAGTATGAACGGCGGTATGAAGGGCCTGGACAATGTGATTTCGAAGTTTTTGAACATGGGGATGTCGCTGGCGGATGCGATCCTGCGCGTGACTTGGAATCCGGCACAGGTGATCAAACGTCCTGATCTGGGGAGTCTCACAGTAGGTTCGGAGGCGGATATTTCGGTGTTCAGCATTCGGACGGGCGAGTTTGGTTTCCTGGATGCCCGCCGACTTAAATTGAAGGGTGATAAAAAACTGGAAGCGGAGCTGACGATCAGGGCAGGTAAGGTTGTCTGGGACCTGAACGGGATCAGCGCCGCACCATGGGAGTCGGAACTGCAAGGTAAATAGGCTATGAAAACGATATTAGCTTGCAACGCCAATCTTAAAACAGGGGCACTGTGTGTGTTGCTGATGTTGCTGGTCGGCCGATATGTGGCCGCGCAGCCTTACGAACTCCTCATCCGGGGCGGGCATGTGATCGATCCTGCCCACGCATTGAACGGCGTGATGGACGTCGCGATCAGTCAGGGGCGCATTGTCAAAGTAGCTTCGAAAATCGACGAAGCTGCGGAAAAAGTGATCCGTGCCGATGGATTATATGTTTCGCCCGGTTTTATCGACATCCATACACACGTATTTGTCGGCCCGCAGGCAGGGCTTTTCGCCAATGGTGTCAATAGTGTTTCTCCGGATGATTTCACGTTCCGCTCGGGCGTTACGACCGTCGTGGATGCGGGTACTTCCGGCTGGCGCAGCTTTCCGTTATTCAAGAAACAGGTCATCGATCAGTCCAAAACCCGAATTTTGGCTTTTATCAACATTTCGGCAGACGGCATGACCGGCGCAGACCACGAGCAAAATTTGCAGGACATGAATGCGGATTCGACTGCTGAGGTGATCCGCAGATATCCGGATATCATAGCCGGTGTGAAAATCGGACATTATAGCAGAAAGGATTGGGAACCTTTCGATCGGGCGATCAAAGCTGCGGAACAAACCGGCAAGCTGCTTTTCGTGGAGTGCCATTTGCCGGAATACACATTAGAGGACCAGCTCGGCCGCATGCGCTCAGGCGATATCATCACCCATGCATTCGAAAACATCAGGGAACGGATGCCCATCATCGGAGACGATGGCCAGGTACGGCCGTTTGTATGGACTGCCCGGCAGAAGGGCGTGCTCTTTGATCTGGGACATGGCGGGGCGGGATTCTGGTTGGATCAGGCGGTGCCGGCAGTGAAACAAGGCTTTTTGCCCAACACATTCGGAACAGATCTTCACCGGTTCAGCATGAACTCGGCGATGAAAGACATGAGCAATGTCATGTCCAAGTTTATGGCAATGGGGCTTACGCTGGAACAGGTCGTTGCCATTGCGACGACTGGTGCTGCCAAAGCCATCAGGCACCCCGAGCTCGGTAACCTGAAAGAAGGTAATCCCGCTGATATTACGCTGTTCCGTATCAGGGAAGGGAATTTTGGCTTTATGGACTCTGCGGGTAACGGAATTGAAGGAACCCGCAAGCTGGAAGTCGAAATGACCATCAGGCAGGGAAAGATCGTCTGGGACCTGAATGGCTTATCTGCAAAAACCAGGAATTCTAACTAACGTTCACCATGATTGTTCATACATCAAAAAGAAAAAGGGGAATGGCTTATCTAAGCCTTTTGGCGATCATTTTCTTTTTTGCCGGCACAAGACTGAGACAGAGCCCAAAGTTGCCCCGGGGCGATGCAGATAACGGCGGGCTAACTATTCCGGAAGGTTTTGAAGCGCTTGTTGTAGCGGATAGTACCGGGCTTGCGAGGCACATTGCGGTGAGCGACAACGGTGATATCTACATCAAGCTCCGCTATTTCGGAAAGGGGCAGGGGGGCGGTACGGTAGCAATGAGGGATACGAATGGCGATGGGAAGGCGGATATTATCCGCAATTTCGGAAATTATCAGGATCATAGCAGCCTTGCCAATGGCATCACGATCCGGAATGGTTATTTGTATTACAGCTCGTCACTCGCAGTATACCGAAGCAAACTGGTTCCCGGGCAATTGCTTCCGGAAGAGAAAGTAGAGCTGATCCTCAGGGATGATCACGAGCACGGAGCGCATTGGCATATTACGAAACCGATGGCTTTCGATAACCAGGGCAATATGTATGTGCCGTTTGGGGCTCCTTCCGATGCTTGCCAGGATATGGTCAATTCTCCCGGTGGAAAGCCTGGCAGCCCGGGTGTCAATCCGTGTCCCGATCTGGAAAAGCATGGCGGGATCTGGAAGTTCAGCGCTGACAAGCTAAATCAGACACAGGCCGACGGAGCATTGTACGCAACCGGGCTTCGAAGCATTGTCGGCATGCGATGGAATCCCGCCGATCAGAGTCTTTATGCGGTCGTACACGGAAGGGACAATCTGCACCGGTTATTTCCGGAGCTATTCTCGTCGTGGCAAAGTGCCGTGCTGCCAGCAGAGGAGTTTGTAAAAGTAAGCCAGGGTACTAATGTGGGATGGCCCTACTACTATTACGATCAGATGAAAGGAAAGAAAATGCTTAACCCAGAGTATGGTGGTGACGGAAAGAAAGAGGGCGAGGGGGCGAAGTATCAAAAGCCACTGTTCGGTTTTCCCGGCCATTGGGCGCCGAATGATGTGCTTTTTTATAATGGAAGCCAGTTTCCGGATCACTACAAAAATGGTGCGTTCATCGCATTTCATGGCTCAACTAACCGCGCGCCTTATCCGCAGGCAGGGTACTTCGTTTGTTTTGTGCCGTTCAAGGGCGGGAAGCCGTCCGGTGACTGGGAGGTATTCGCGGACGGATTTGCCGGCGTAGATCCGATCATCAATGTGAGCGACGCCAAATTCAGGCCGATGGGACTCGCCGAAGGGCCCGACGGATCGCTCTACATCACCGACTCGCGCAAAGGGAAAGTCTGGCGCATCATGTTTAAGGGTAACAAGAAAACCTTTGGTCCTCCCCAGCTCGCGGAAATGGCGAGGCACAAGCAGCTTTCGCATATAAGGACACCGGATGAGGTGGCGGACAATCTCGATACAAAGACTAAGGAGGTTGGTCAGCGGATTTACAATACCTATTGCACACCGTGCCATCAGCGCAACGGGCTTGGCGACGGTAGCCGTTTTCCTCCATTGGCGGGGTCCGAATGGGTCACCGGTAGCAAACGGAGACTGGTCGAAGTAGTAGCCAAAGGACTTGAAGGGCCGATCCAGGTTGCGGGAAAGCCTTATAACGACCTGATGCCAAAGCATGATTTTCTGAAGCCGGAAGAATTGGCTCAGGTACTGACGTTCATTAGAAAGAATTTCGGAAATGATGCCGACGCAATTTCAGTAAGTGATATCGAGCGGGTGTTGGGGAAATAAAAAAAGCCGCCGGGGGATTACCCGGCGGCTTTTTTATCTGAAGTGGATTAAGGGACCATCACCTTTTTCGTCAAAATATCTCCTTTATCCCGCTGTAAAGAAAGCAGGTAAAGGCCTGACGCCAGGTTGCCTTTTGCCCTCAGTATAAATTCATTGCCCAATTGGCTCATTGTGAAAGGTACAGCCTTGCCCGAAAGGTCGAAAAGGCGAATGTTCGCAGGAGCCTCGTTCTTCAGCAGAAATCTGATTTCGCGGTTAGCTGTAGGGTTGCCTAGCAGTTCAAATGCAACGCTTCCGGCCTGATTGTCGACCGCAATAATCCGGGAATGTTCAAAGCTTCCGTCCGCATCCACCATTCGCAACCGGTAATAGTTGATTCCTGTCAGCGGGTTTGTATCCTTAAAGTTGTATTGCTGTGTAACCGACGAATTGTTTTTTGCCTGAACACGGCCCAACCGGATAAATTCCCTGGAATCCAGGCTTCGCTCGATATCAAAGTAGCCGCTACCGGACTCCTCGGTAGTTGACCATGAAAGGCTAACGGAGTTGTCAAGCAGGCTTCCGCTGAATTTTGCAAGTGTAACAGGAAGCGTGATCAGGCAATTGTTTTTCAGTTCAGCCACAATCATGTTAGGCAAGCTTGGGCCTGACAACTCGACCCAGATGGCGCGTTTGTCTTCCAGAAAATCGTATGGATAGGACTGGTCGTGACTCTGGATAGGTTCCATGGTTGACAAGTTAAGGGGAGCGCTTGTATAGAAAAGCTCGTCACCAGCGCTGAAAGCTGTTTGGCCGTCAACGAGAACTCCGTCGTCCAGATAAAGTTTGTAAGTAACCTGGAAAGGAGAAGGGTTTGTGGTGATGATGTTCAGATCGTATGTCCGAGGGCCGAGTGGTTCATTACAATTGATGTCACCTGATATTACCGGATCGTTGATCTGGAGATTGAAACCTTCATTGTAGCAATGTATGTTGGGATTGGCACTTGCTGCCTGCGTCGACCACACATCTCCTTTCAGAATAGGCAGCACATTACACGCACCTGGAACGGGGAATTGAATGTTGTCGATGGTAATCCTGTACAAATCACCGCCCAGGCTTTCCTCATTAATGTTGAGACCCGTAAAGAGTGGAAAGACATGGTCTTCGTCGGCACTGTAGGTGGAAAGCAATGAAACCGCGCCGTCGGTATCGATGGCGAGCGTAGCGAGGACTTTGTTAGTTAAGTCGCCGGCATCCGGAGCTTTGCTGATGTAGGAGATGTCGGGGTATTCGTTCGGCTTCCATAAGTGTACGTAGGTAAACTTATTGCCATTGTTTTTGTCGATAGTAAAAGACAAGTTGATGTTTACGGTGCAAGTTCCACCATTGTCTAAAACACTGTTTAATTCAATTGCCGGATCGACCAGTGAACATTGAGCTATGGACTGAAAATGAATGGAGATTGTCACCAGAGCGATCCATGCCGCGAGGTAGAAAGTTTTCATGATAGAGGACGTTTAGTATTTTAAAAATCATAGATTAATATACATCCAATATCATGAAATAGTTAAAAAATTGCTACTTTAAAATAAGTATTTTAGTCAATGGTTGTCTAGTAGGCGGCGACGTAAAAATACATTTATAGCAACGAAAAATTGTACTATATAGGCATAGAAATAGTGGTGATTGAGTATATAAAAGTACATTTATATTGCTGATTATAAATACTTTGTAATTTAGTAGACTTAATTTTTTCGATATTTTATTTCTAATAAGACTGTTTTTAAATAAATATCGAACATCTTTTTGTTATTTTGGTTTGAATAGGGGGTGTGTTGTAAAAGTCCAATTTTATTACCGATTCGATTCTTAGGATATTTCAATATTTAACAAAACAGCATTTCCGCGTTTTGTGTGTGTGATCTCTATCAATTAAAAGTAGATTGATCGCTATCCTTTTAAAGTAAGGGATACATCTTCGCGGCAGTAGCCATACCGATTGAGAGTTAATGTGAAGCCGCTTGATTATTGCTTTTGCGGGACGAACTATTATGGGAGCATTTTGGGTGTAATTCTTCACCAAATGTCTCCTTCAATGAAAATACCTTGCATCGTTGCAATTATTGTTTGTGGCGCGCTTTCGGCGCATGCCCAAGCTCCGCAGAAATTTAGTTTTCAGGGTGTCGCGCGTAACGCGGATGGAAAGATTACGGGAAATACTGCTGTGGGAATCCGGATTTCCATTCATTCTGAAAGTACAGGAGGTCCGGTTGTTTACAGAGAAACCCACTCAACACAGACCAACGACCAGGGTATCTTCAATATTTCCATCGGATCAGGTACGGTTGTTTCCGGCGAATTTTCGGAAATCTCCTGGAGAACGTTTCCACACTTTCTTCAGTTGGAGATGGATGTTGAAGGAGGTACTGATTATTCTGATCTGGGAACGACGCAACTTTTAAGTGTACCGTATTCAATTCACGCGATGGAAGCTGCTCGCTGGGCAGATGGTTACCCGGTAGTTCAAAAGTTTGCTTACGGTCCAGACGTGGATCCGAGTGATCCCGGCATAATTAACGACCCTGATTTTCAGAAGTATCTGCTTCCCGGTGTCGGTTCAGGAGGAAGACTTATTTGGTATCCCTGGAAAGCCGCTTTTCGGGCTGGGTTAGCCCTCAATGGAAAATGGGAGAATGACCAGATCGGGAACAATTCCGTTGCCTTTGGAGCTGACAACCTAGCCAGTGGAATAGGCAGCGCAGCTTTTGGAACCAATTCGCAGGTTACGGGGATCAATGCATTCGGCACCGGAAACGGGGTCAATGCCCATGGCGGAGCAAGTGCTGCGTTTGGTAATAGTACATTTGCAAAGGCCAATGGATCCTTTGCAGCCGGCTTTTTTAATGATAACTCGGACGATCCTCATGTTGGACTAACAGATCCAATGGATCGCATCTTCCAGATTGGGAATGGCGATGAAAATATGAGGAAGAATGCCGTAACCGTTTTGCGAAATGGGAATGTCGGGATCGGAAGCAACGTGTTGTCTCCATCCTATCTGCTTGATATCGGGGGCAGGCCACGTATAAGGCATAACGGCGCAACTGCCGGGATCCATTTCAATAATTCGGCAAACAGCACGGCGGGGTTTGTCGGGATGATTAATGACAATAAAGTAGGCTTTTATGTCGGAAATCAGTGGCTGTTCCAGATTGCAGATAACGGGGCGATAGCCGGGGGCAGTGTTGTCAATACCCAGGGTGTTGCTTCGGTATCTTTAGGAACTTTGACCGCGTCCATCGGAGATGGCTCCGTTGCCCTGGGAACCGGTACCGTAGCCAAGGGTTTTGGAGCAACAGCGATTGGCGCTTACAATAATGTACAGGATAATAACACAGTTGGCAGTCTCGGCGGAGCAAAAGCCTCGGACCGAATTTTTCAAATTGGGAACGGTCTGGGCCCACAGTCTCTTTCCAACGCTATGACGGTTCTTAGAAACGGGAATGTCGGCATCGGAAATAATGCTTTGTTTCCTCAATACATACTGGAGGTAGATGGTCGCCCTCGCATTCATCACAATGGCAACACTGCGGGAATCCATTTTGATAACTCGCAGCATGCTGTGGACGGTTTTGTCGGCATGAAAACAGATGATCAGGTCGGCCTTTATCTGGGAAATTCATGGAAATTTTGGGTAGATAATGGCGGAAGCGGCTACATTAACGGCGTTGTAGTCCAGACTTCCGACCGCCGTCTCAAACGCGATTTCTCTCCGCTTTCGGCTAGCCTCAAAAAGATATCAGACCTCGAAGGTTACCACTATTACTGGAAGGACAAGGAAAAGGATCAAAGTCTTCAAACCGGGCTGATCGCGCAGGAAGTAGAAGCACTTTTTCCCGAGCTGGTAAAGACGGATGACAAGGGTTTCAAATCGCTAAATTACACCGGTCTTATCCCGCACCTGATTGAGTGCGTGAAACAGCTTGCGAAGGAGAATGAACAACTGAAAGCTGAAAACCACTATTTCCAAAGCCAAAGTGAAGCAGTGATGGAAAGGATCGGAAGACTGGAAGCGAAAATCAGTCAGTGGATCACGCCGGCGTCAACGATGAGAGGCAAGTAGAGGGCTATGTTTTGTCAGGAACCGGAGGTAATTCAAAGAGAATGCCGCCCTTTTTATTTATACGGACCGATGCAAAACAACGACGTCTTCGTCCCGGAAATTCGTCGTTGTTTTATCCTGGTCTTTAAAATTGAAGACATGCCCGTCTCTGCGAACGTCGTCGATGAGCGAAAAATTAAGCTCCTGCATCAGCCAACCTTCTTCCTGAGCCGCCATGCGGGCAATAATGCCTTCTTCCGGCATATCCTTGTCCGGCGTGGTGTAGCATGCGGCATATCCATAATTGACATCCACAGCGGGTGACCAAAGTGCATTGCCCACGGTTTGGGAAACGACTGTGTATGCCTGGTTTTCGAGCGCTCTCGCACGTGCGCCTATGTGTACCCGTGTGGCGCCGCGTATCGTCTCCGTACAGCTAGGCGCGAGTATCAGTGAAGCGCCTGCCTCGCAGAGCTTTTGTGAGCCCAATGGAAATTCGACATCATAGCAGATCTGGATGCCGAACTTACCCCAGGACGCTTCGAACACGGTCAATTGCTTGGGTGCGCTTTCAATGCCCCATTGTTCATTCTCGAAGCGGGTCATGAAAAACTTGTCCTGGTAACCCGCCATGCCGCCAGTAGAAAAGACATAGGCCCGGTTCAGGCGCAGGCCGTTTTCGACAACGGGTAGGCTCGGGGCAACAATGACCACCCCGTATTTTTTTGCCAGTAATTCAAAAGTGGCGCAAAAATCGCTTTTGATCGCATCCAGCTCTATAACCTGCTTCCGGATATCCTGCCGAACAATGTCCGTAAAAATACTGACGATTTCCATCGAACCGTACTCGGGGAACAGCAGCAGCTGTGCGCCTCGTATGGCCGCGTCGGCTACCCAGCGCTCGGTATGCTCCTGCCAGGCAGCAAAGCTGGCATGCTCGGTAATGGGATATTGGGCGGTGGCAACGACGACGCGCATAGGGCGGTATTTTTAATAGCTAAGAGTTTTGGTCCAGAAAATCATGCGTTTGGGAGTGGATACCGTCTCGCCGATATCCGGCCATTCCATCGCACTTTGCAGGGCAGCTTCTCTCGTATAACCACGTTTGGTCCAGAATATATCATTCGGACGATAGTTTCCAGGTTTTAGCGGATGGTTGTCACCCCGGTCTACCGAACAGAAACAGGTAAGCCGGAATGTACTGAAAGTCCGGGCATGCGCCTCGCGCTCGTCAAAAAAGCGGTGGCCGATGCCCAAGCCGCGATACGCGGGAAGCAAGATACTTTCCCCGAAATAAAAGACGGTCGAAATATCGAAACCCGCATCTTCGAATGGTTTGCGCACTTCGGGCGTTTCGTGTTCGAGCGGAATGCATGTAGTGGCACCAACCATTTGTGCTCCATCATAAACCGCAAAAAGAAATGCACGATCTGCCCGGGTGTAGGTTTCGAGATAACCTTTTTCATAATCGGTATTACCGGCATATAAATAGGGATAATCGCGGAAAACGGCGATTCGCAGCTGTGCGAGGTCGTCGAACACCGATGTAATGGCAGCACCCGTCAGGGTTATGAAGGTGAGCTGGTTGGTCATGCTACGGGCCTGGAAACCAGTTCGATCCACAGCGGAAGATTATAGTAGGTGGTTACCCGGCTAATCTTCCCGTCGGTGAGTTCGAGAAACGCCGCAGCGGGTAGCACATAGGTCTGCCCATATGCCTCCGGAAGACCTTCTTCGCCTTTTTTATAAATACCGTTCACGACAAATTCCGTCGCGATGCGTTTTCCGGATGGTTCGGTAAAGAAAACCATGTCTGTCAGGGTTTCTTCGTAGGAATCATCCATTTTTTGGAGAAACTCCTTGAACTTCTCCAGTCCGACGCGTACATCACCCTGGTTGGCTTCGTGCCGGACTTCGTCGTGCAGAAGAGCCAGCATGCCATTCCAGTTTTTATTGTTGAAGCTTTGGTAATATTGCTTGACGGTTTCGAGTGCAGTCATTTTATCAATAATTTCAAATGGTCAATAGGTAAAGATAGCAGGAACGCCTTAAAATGGCCTCGGACGGAGGGATACCTGTCCATTGGCGTCCTTGGTGTAAAAAGCAAGACAATGTGCTGCAAATTTTGCGTCAAAATGCGGCTCTCCGGCGGTCAGTTCTTTGGGGAACGGTTGCCGCGCATCGAAGAAGTAGACGGTCGTTGTGCCGTACTTGGTGTAGGGCATCAGTTCGCCATACTTTGTCATTTCCTCGTCTAAGGGTTTTTCAACCGTGACTGCATAAATGCGAACGATCGGGCCGGTATTATTCTGGTTCCGGTATAATGCCACCTCCCGGAATCCTCCCTTCAGATCATTAACGGTCGGTTGCGAGGTAGAATCATAAATGATGTAACCTACCAGGGCAGCCAGTAACAACAATAGCAGGCTTTTTTTGTTTTTGAAAATCATCGTTTCAGTAATGGTTTTTAATCAGTTCAACGGCATGTAGATCCGCTTGTCGCCGCCTTCCCACTGCAGCCGGTATATTTTGCCATGGTAATCAAAATCTTGCCCCTCATCTTTTTCAGAGATGATGAGGTCTGGCTGGAAAGTGGCATCTTCGAGCACCTTCGATGGATTATGGACTAACACATGTCCGAATGTCCTCCCAGGCTTCCGGAACATAAACTGATAGGCGTAGTCCAGGCTCGCCTCTGTAAAGTCAAAACCAATTTGCTGTGGATTCAGTGCGTTTACCCGATTCTGAAAATCCTGCATTTCCGGCCAGTGGTCGCCCCACAGTATCCTTCCCGGCGTGGCCGACAGGATACTGGGCTGTTTGAGGTTGAGATTGGATGAATCGATGCGGATGTTCAGATTCAACGCCGCATTGATAGGCGGAAATACCTTTTCGAAGAACCACTGGGTAGAAAGCAGCGGATGAGCTGAGCTAAGCAGGGCAAAAGGCAATGCACTCAGCCATAGCAATATGATTAACGCATTCGCGAGAAATTTCGGTGCCACTGAGCCATACGTCAACCCAAGGACGGGTGCCATCAGCAGGAAAAAAGGGATATGGAGCCGGGAGCCGTAAATCTGGTAGCTTATGAAGAAGCAAAATACCAGGAAGCTGGAAAACGTGAGTGCAGAATACCACTTCGCAGCTTTGGATAGCCGCGCAAAAAACAACAGGGGAATGCTGAACAGTGCGAGCCAGATCGCGAAAAAGTTGTGTGCGAAATCCTCATTGAAGTTCAGCTTGTTCATTTTGAAGGTCATGCCGGTACCGGGTGCATTGAGCGCAATACCCAGGGACGTGTGAAGGTTTTTCAGCTTGTTTTCCAGAAAATCGTTGTAGCGGTTGCCGGGTGAAACAAATCCAAGATGCAGGAAAACGTGTTTCGAGACAGAAGAAATATAATCGGCCGGACCGTGAAAATTGTTTTTATTTCCATTGCTGATCGTGCCAATCGGCGAGTCGAAAACCCGGTAAGTACGGTGCCAGAATGGCGTGTTAAGCGCAAGGGTAACCAATGCGGCACCGCAAACGAGCACGACGAGTGGCTTGCGAAGCGCCGGCTTCCGGATCATGCAAAAGAATAGGTAGACGCCGAAAGGCAGGGCATAAAAGGCGAACGTGCCTTTGGCCATCATACCCAGTCCGCAACATAAGGCGACGAGATACAGGTTTGAGGTATGTTTGGAATACAGATAATCAAAAATAAAGAATACGGTACCCAGGATGAAAAATGCTGCTACGAGGTCGTTTTGTGTCGTCATCGATTCGAGAACAACGATGGGGAGCGTTGCGGCGAAGCAAAGCGCCACACGGAGTACCAGTCGATCGGAAGAAAATGTCTCCGCCAGTAATGAAACCGAAATGAGGATGCCCGCCAGACAAAGCCATTGCAAAAGCTGACAGTATCGTTCGGAGCCCGAAAGCAGAAAGGTGTGAAGATGGACGTATTCCGAGAACGGACTGAAAGAGATTGACCGCTCGATATGCGATGCGTAATGCGCGACGTTACCCTGCTGGATCCAGTATCCAAGCCGGCTGAGGTGATAACTCAGGGAGTCGAGGTTGTTGGGCGTGGCAACAATCGCAACTATCAGGGTTATGCATAGCAGTATCGTGATCATCCAGATCGTAGTGTATCCCAATTTTCCGCAAAACGAACGGGTATTTGAAAACCATTCCCCGGCTACAGATGCCAAGCTTACGCCATGCAGGTTTCGCAAGCGGATCCAGGCCGCTGCAAGTACGATATCGAGCGCCGACCAGCTTGTTATAATTGAAAAGGAGTTGATCAGATTGAATCCGCCAAGTATTTCCGTCGAAACAGCTATAAAAAGGAAAAGGAAGATAGCGGCGGCAAGCAGCGAGCGGCGCAGTGGCTGATCTGAATCTTTATAAAATGCCAGGTAGCAATTAGCTGTGGCCAGCACCATCGCTAACGGAATGAGGAAAATCATGTATAAAGAAAAGTCGCGTTTGGCTAGTATGATGCTCAAAACTAACCATTCCGTTGGAAACAACCACGTTGATGAGGCACTCAGTTGCGAGTATCCGGGGCGAAAATCTGCCGCATATTGTCAATAAGTACCTGGACGGAAGACACTTTGATCAGTCGGCTACCAGCCCGGATTTCCCCTTCAAACCCGCCTTTATTTTCCTGGCAGGAGATATGGCAGGGAGCATCGCGGTACCGGCTGATTCCTATGCCTTCGCGTTGCAATGCCCTCCGTACCCAGAACACAGGCCTTTCAGCGCCTTCGAGATAAACCTGTGCCTTATCCTCGGGTTGGTGGATGATAAATGCACCCGTCGACCGGTCGAATGCAAAAGTGTTTCTTGCAAAGGCTGCTTCAAAAGAGCCGTTCAGAACGAGATCTTCCGGTACGCCCGGACACAGAGAACCGTCGGCGTGCATCAGCCAGAGTTCGTCGGCAGTTTGTAATGCCAGGTCCAGTTCATGGGTGCTCAGGAGAATCGCCTTCCGGGTTTCCCGCGCGAGTGTGTGCAGGAGGCGCATCATTTCGACGCGGTTCGGAAGATCGAGGTGCGCAGTAGGTTCGTCGAGCAGGATCAGCGGCGTGTCCTGGGCAAGTGCGCGGGCGAGCATGACTTTCTGTTTTTCGCCGTCGCTCAACTGGTGCAAATGCCTGTCGAGCAAGGAAGAAATACCGGCCGCATCGATGCTTTCGGCTATTTTCCGATGGTCGTCCGCCGAAAGCGAACCCAGCCAGCCGGTATAAGGCGTGCGGCCGAGTGTAACTACTTCCCGGGCGGTTAGGTTGCCGGTATCGACCCGGTCGGTAAGCACGAGACTAAGTTTTTGAGCGAGTTCGCTGGGTTTGAGGTCTGCCAACAGCTGCCCGTTGATCAGAATTTCGCCTGCCAACGCAGGCTGAAGACCTGCAAGAGTCCGCATCAGTGTCGACTTTCCGGCCCCATTCGAGCCGAGCAGACAAACGAGCCGGCCGGGTTCGAGGCGTAGCCCCAGCAACGATGCCACGGTACGAACCGATCGGGAGGACCGGTAACCGATCGTCAGCGCGCGGGTTTCGAGGATGGCCAGTGAGTTTGTCATGAGAATGTGGAACGTAGGTTGTTACGCCTGATGATGATCCAGATCACGACCGGCGCACCTAGCAGGGACGTCACGACATTGATCGGGATGACGGTCTGTGAACCGGGCAGTTGCGCGATGGTATCGCAAATCAGCATTAGTAGACTCCCTGTAAGACATGTTGCCGGGATGAGAATACGATGATTGGAAGTGCCGAGCAGCGAACGTGTAATATGTGGAATGGCAATCCCGACAAAACCGATGGGACCACAAAAAGCCGTTATACTGCCAGTCAGCAGACTGGTACTGGCCATGATGACAAGCCTGCTGCGGCCTACCGTAAGTCCCATGCTTCTGGCATAATTCTCCCCCAGTAGTAATGCATTGAGTGATTTGGAAGAGGCGAATGCGAGGAGCAATCCCACAACAATCACAGCGGAAAGAACATATAAATGATAGCCCGTAACGCCTCCCAGCGAACCGAATGTCCACATAATATATTCTTGCAGTTGCTCGGGCTGGCTGAAATACTGCCAGATACTGATAATCGAAAGGGTAATGGTGCCGATCATGACACCGACGATCAGCAGGATCACATTGTCACGGATCCGGCCGGCGATCAGGAGAATAAGGGCAAGGACGAGCGCAGAGCCTGATGACGCCATGCCGATGATCAGCCAGCTGCCTGAAATGCCGAGTTGACTGATAGCGTACATGCTGGCGCTGCTTCCGCCTGCGAGCATGACAGCCGCTACACCCAATCCCGCACCGGCGGTAATGCCCAGTTCCGATGGCCCGGCCAGCGGGTTCCGGAACAACGTCTGCATCTGCAGACCGCTCACCGAGAGGCCGCATCCTACCAGTATGGCGGTGATGGCCTTAGGCAGCCGTATTTTTTCTATAATGAACAACCACGCCCTGTTTTCAGATTCGCCTGTCATAACAATGCGGAATACTTCCCGAAAAGGGATCGAAACAGAGCCCAGCATGATATCCAGGCAAAAAAATGATATTGCCAGCAAGCCAAGCCCGATCATTATCCACTTTCTGCTTTGATCCGGCCGTATCATTGAGGAAGTTGTTTGTAATAAACCAATTGATGGTCAGGCAGAAGTTCGGGGTGGAAAATCCGGATCATATCCGCCAGAACGGTATGAGGGTTAACATTTCCCGATTCGAAGAAGTCGTTGGATCCCTGTTCGTTGACACGTTGGTTGTAACTATACACATGGCCGGTCCGTATTGCCTTGAAATCGGCGTACCGAGCATCTTGCTCTACAATGCGTTTCCGGGTATCGCGGGTGTCAAATCCGACATTCAGCCAATAATCCGCTTTCAATGCAAAAGGGTACACGGCTTCAAAACTGAGCGGAAGGCTCCCTGTTGCCTGGTCGTCGCGCCAGTGATAGTCGCTTCCGGCATCGAGGAAAAACCGGGCCATATAGCTATCACCCCCAGGTATAAACCAGGCGTCTTTAGTATTGAGTCCCGACAGAACGGATGGTTTTGCTGCCGCGCGTGCTGCCAACGCTGCCAGTCGGTTATATTCCGATTCGACGTGTGCGAATTTTTCGTTCACCATTTGTTCCTTGTCCAGGAGGGCGGCCATTAATTTCACCCACTCGGCACGGGCGAGCGGCGTTCGCTCCACCCATTCTGAATTGATCAATACCGGAATGCCGGCTTCTCTCAACACGCGGTAATGGTCGGTTTTTCCGCCCGGATTGCCGATCGTCATGACGAGCCCTGGCTGTATTTCGACCAGTTTTTCGTCGTTCAGCCCCTGATCGCGGCCCACTTCCACGATGTGTCTGGTTTTGATGAGGCCGATGACCTTGGGAGAATACACGTATTGAAGACTTCCGAGGCCAATCAAAACTTTTTCCGCATCCAGGAAGCCGAGCAGGCCCACGTGCATGGACGACATGGCAGCCATGCTTTTTACGGGTATTTCAATGCGCTGGGCATCCGGATAGTCCTTGGGGGCGGTTTCTCCTTTCCTTTGGAGCACATATCTCAGCGTGTCGCCGTTGCCGCCGAACGGATTGATGATGCTGACGAGTTTGTAACCTTTAAAATACTCGATCCTGAACCCCTTCGCGTGACGGATAACGGTCTTTTCGACGCTGGTTTCGGCACCAGCCTGGACTTTTGCCTCATTCGTAGCTTGCTTTTCCCGGTTACAACCCTGGATGGTTATTACAAAAAGAACAATCAGATATCGGAGTTTGAGCATGGGGTAGCCTTTCATATGGAACGACCGGGCTGTACTTTCAGGAAAAGAAAGGAGGTGCTCCGGTCGTCCAAAAATAGTCAAAAAGCCGGCGCTATTCCCGAATCGTCGTGCGATCTTCCATGGCCAGGGCGGCTATTTCGTCTTTCCTTTTGAAAACAACACCCTTTTGCCGGACTGCAAAGTCGAAGAATTGCCGGGCAGCCCGGACGATCTGTGGGCTGCCTCCAATGCGATCGTGAAAGCTGATCGACATTTGGCGACGTTTGATGGCGGATTCCCTGTACAGTTGGTCGAATTCCATTCTAAGTTGTAGAAGAAACTGGTCTGCCGAGAAATTTTTCCCTTCGATCAGTACAATGTCATTGCAGCGCAACGTGTAAGGAATCACCACGAAATCCTTTTTTTCGACCTGGATAATGAAAGGTTCGTCACGGCTGAGGTCATCAATGTGGTATCTGAATCCCAGTTCCTGCAAAATTTTCAGCGTATTCTCACCGCGCCGGAGCCAGTTGGCATTATATCCCACCGGTGTGAAACCAGTGGCCTTCTTCACAGCATCCACCCCGTCGGCGATGAATTTTTTCTCTTCCTCATACGACATCGTGTATTGCGATGACCAGTTCATACCGTGTGCGGCCGCTTCATGTCCGCGTTCCACAATCTCTTTGGCCAATACTGGGTTTCGCTGAACTGCGGAGCCCACCATATGAGAGGTAACGTTGATGTGATAGTCGTCCCAGAGATCCAGCATGCGCGGGATACCTTCTTTGTATCCGTACTGGTACCAGGTTTCGGCTGGCAGGTCTTTATAGCCTTTTTGAATGTTCTGCGGAAACGGGCTTTCCGCATTGACGGGTTCTCCACCTGCCTCAAATTGCATTGACACGGATATGACAAGGCGCGAGCCATCCGCCCATTGTGATTTTTCCGGAGTGATGTGATAGGCGTCAGCAGCCGGTTTGGCCAGCGAAAAATGGCCTGCACTTCCGAGTGCGATCAGGCTGGTATGCTTCAAAAAATCTTTTCGGGTAAGCATGGAGGGTTATGGGTTCAGCATGTGATCGAGTGCGTAGCTGTTCTGATGAATATTCGAGATCAGTATAGCGAAAATAGCGGCATGCATGAGCTGGGAGGGGACTGCTTCCCAGTTTTCGATCATACCTGTGCCCAGCAGGAGCAGGAACATGACGATCCCGCCGGCGAATAAACTTTGTTTGGTGAATAGCCCCAAAAGAAGCAGCAGACCGATTATGAATTCGATAACAGGCAGCGCATAACTAAATGGCAACACCAGCATCTTGGGAATCATGGATTTCTCAAAATTTCCAACCATCCAGACGCTGAATTTGGCCAGTTTGGGAAGTCTGACAAGACCATGGGTAAACATACTGGCCGCAATAGCCAGACGGAGAAGCAGAAATCCTGTGGGAGTGAACAGCATGGTTTTAAATGATTTGGTTTGAATGCAAAATTCGTGTGTACTAACTTTGTTTTCTGGTAAAATCATTGGAATGTCCGGTAAATAAAGAGGTATGAGAATTGAAAACCTGTATGAACCATTTGAAATCGAACTGGCGGAAGTGAATGACTGCCCAATGCCGCACAGGCATAATTTTTTCGAATTGGTGTACGTTGTGGAGGGGACGGGGGTTCAGTGTATTAACGAAAATAAGCTGTCGTATCAGCCGGAAAAGCTGTTTTTACTGATGCCTCAGGATTGTCATTCTTTTGAAATAAAGACAACCACCAAGTTTTTCTTTATCCGTTTCAACGACATTTACCTTCAGAGCCAGGATAAAGAGTGGATCGGCAAACTGGAATTTATTTTCCAGAACTATAATCACATGCCGGGGTGCATCCTGAAAAATAAGACGGACAAACCATTCGTGAAGTCGCTCGTGGAAGCGTTGATCCGGGAACACGTCAACCGCCAGCAATACCACCTCGACCTGGTGAAGCAGATCGTGAACACAATGATCACGATCGTGGCGAGGAATGTATCATTCGCGGCGGCAGGCCCCAAACCTGCCGGTAGACCTAATGAGGCCGCAGCGGAAATGCTGAACTATATTCACCGGCACATTTATTCACCGGAGCAGCTGAGGGCCGAACTGATCGCGGCTCATTTCAATATCTCGCCCACTTACATTAGTGAGTATTTCAAGAAGGCAGTTGGGGAAGGGTTACAACAATACATTACCAGTTACAAGATGAAGCTGGTTGAAACCCGCCTCCGGTTCAGTGAGCTCCGGATGAATGAAATCGCCTATGAGCTGGGTTTTACGGACGAAAGCCATCTGACGAAGGCTTTCAGAAAGCATAGAGGGATGAATCCGACAACTTTCAGAAAGAACGCCAGAATGTAACCCTAAATATAGGCTAACATCTGTGTGACATTATTCAAACCGGTTTGAATGGTGTTGACGGACTTGGTCCCATGATAATAACCGGCGAGATGGAGCTCGTCATAAACGTCTGCTAATAAAGCCAGTAACTTTTTGTTATGCTTTCGTATGCGACTGGTGTAGTCCTCAATGCTCTTTGGTTTTGTGAAATGAACTCCTTCCTTTTGGCGCAGATACTCGTCCAAAATCAGCAATGCAGCTGAATAGGCTGTTCCGGCAGCCATTTTCACGTATTTAATGTCGGCATAGAGGCCATCTTTTTTACCCGCCTTATTAGTCAGGATCTGACGAGCGTTTTCCAGGTAACGTTGTGCCTCCTGCGCAGGAGAGCGGAGCGGTTCGATATTTTTCTCAGACATAGCCAATGCATTATGGTGATGCTGTTTAGACGTAACAAGTCCAAAAAAGTAATCCGAATTTAGCGAATAAATTTCAGAGTGCCGGACCGCATTTGTACACTGGCATACTTTTGATAATTTCCCGATCATGCCGAAACAACCTTTGCTACAATTTACGGGAAAAAGTATATACTGTACCGTTGCCGATGTCCATATCGACCCCTGGATACCCGTAGACCGGGCGATCATCACGCATGCGCATAGCGACCACGCACGTTGGGGAAGCAGGCATTACCTCGCGCATAAGGACAGCGAGCCGATTCTGCGGCTCAGATTGGGGGATATTAACCTGCAAACTATGGCTTACGGACAGAAGTTTGTCATCAATGGTGTACAGTTTTCGCTGCATCCGGCCGGACACATCATTGGTTCGGCGCAGGTTCGGGTGGAGTATAAAGGTGAAATATGGGTCGCGAGCGGGGACTACAAGTTAGAGGACGATCATTTCGCCAAACCTTTCGAACCCGTTAAATGTCATACCTTCATTACCGAGTCGACATTCGGATTGCCGATATACAAATGGCAACCCCAGCAGCAAGTGATGACGGAAATCGACAACTGGTGGACCCAAAACAGGACCGAAGGGAAAGCCAGTGTGCTGATGGGTTATTCATTAGGTAAAATGCAGCGTATTTTGAAAAATATACAATTGCAGGACGATCCATTGTATGCTCACGGGGCCATTTACACGGTGAATGAACGGTTGCGCGAAGCTGGCTTCGACTTGCCGGAGCTGACGTTCGTTACCAAAGACACGGACCGCAAGCTTTTTCGTGGTGCACTGATATTAGCTCCTCCTTCTGCTGACAATAGCACATGGATCAAGAAGTTCGCACCCTATTCGCTGGGATACTGTTCAGGCTGGATGGCATTGAGAGGAGCCAAGAATCGCCGTGCGGTGGATCAGGGTTTTGTGCTGAGTGACCACGTCGACTGGCCCGATCTGAACCGGGCGATTCGGGAAACAGAAGCCGAAAAGGTATATGTGACCCATGGCTATACAAGTATTTTTGCAAGATGGCTGAATGAAAACGGGATCGAAGCGGGTGAAGTAACCACGATGTACGGGAACGAGGACGAGAACGAGGAAGAGGAGATGGTACTCGACACTGCCGCTGGAAAGGATGCCTATCAGGAGCATAAAGAGGCATTGGATGGCAATGCCTCAGGGCCGGAACAAACTGGCGATAAACTATGAAACAGTTTGCTGACCTATTCATGAACCTCGACCGGACGAACAAGACCAATTCCAAAGTCGATCTGATGAAAAACTATTTTCTGGCCGCGCCGGACGAGGATAAACTGTGGGCATTGACGCTTTTTACAGGCCGGAGGCCATCATTCAAAGTCAATCGGACGCAGGTGAAAGAATGGGCAGCAGCGGAGGCGGGCATTCCGATGTGGCTGTTTCAGGAAAGCTATCACAGTGTCGGTGACTTGGGTGAAACGATTTCCCTGCTCTTGCCCAGGACAGCTTCCGGCGGTTCGGAAAAATCGCTTTCTGAATGGTTTCAATATCTTGGCCTGCTGCCCGGAATGACCGACGAAGAAAAGCATGGGCATATTACGAAGGCATGGCGGCAGCTTTCGCAACACGAGACTTTTGTTTTCAATAAACTGCTTATGGGCAGCTTTCGCATCGGTATTTCGCAAACGCTCGTCGTGAGGGCGCTGGCAGAAGCGACGGAAACTGACCCGAATGTGATCGCGCACCGTGTGATGGGACAATGGGATCCGCTCGATACCACTTTCGAAAGATTGATCCTTGATAAAGGCGAAAATGATAATGCGTCCCGGCCTTACCCGTTTTTCCTGGCCTATCCCATTGAAGGAGAAGTATCGGGTCTGGGGGAACCCGGGGACTGGTTTGCCGAATGGAAATGGGACGGCATTCGTTCACAGGTCATCTACCGGAACAAAGAGCTGTTTATCTGGACCCGCGGTGAGGAACTTTCTACCGATAAATTCCCCGAACTGCATTTTTTGAGTGAGGTGTTGCCGGATGGCACCGTGCTTGATGGCGAAATCGTGACCTATTCCGGCGGCAGGCCGATGCCCTTCAATGTACTGCAAACCCGCATTGGGCGTAAAAATCTTTCGAAAAAAGCACTTGAAGAAGCTCCGGTAGCGCTCCTGGCTTACGACATTCTGGAAGCCAACGGTGTTGATATCCGCGGATTGACTCAGGAACAGCGACGGGCACAATTGGAAGCCATTCACGCAGGCATACCTGGACAATCTTATTTCAACTTGTCGCCATTGATCGATTTTCATAATTGGCAGGAGCTGCAAGATCTCCATCCCCGGTCGCGTGAAAATATCGCGGAAGGCTTTATGATCAAACGGAAGGCCAGTACGTACCAGGTTGGCCGGAAGAAAGGGGATTGGTGGAAATGGAAAATAGACCCTTTGAGTGTGGACGCTGTACTCATTTATGCTCAGAAAGGTTCTGGTCGGCGGGCCGAACTTTTTACCGACTATACCTTCGCGGTGTGGGGCGATGACGGCAAGCTGGTTCCGTTTGCCAAAGCCTATTCCGGCCTGACCGACGCCGAAATCGGGCAGGTCGATTATTTTATCAAGCGCAATATCCTGGAAAAATTCGGACCGGTGCGGACAGTTAAGCCTGAGCTGGTTTTTGAAATAGGTTTTGAAGGGATCAATGAATCTTCGCGGCACAAATCCGGCATTGCGGTTCGTTTTCCACGGATTTTGAGATGGCGGAAGGATAAGAAAGCGGAGGAGGCGGATACTTTAGAGAGCCTGCGAAAGATCTTACTCGGTTATAAATAAACAATACTTGGTGGTGTTTATCCTATATCGTTCATCAAAAGGACTCCAGATCGCCTGTGAAGACATTAAACCCGAACGGAAATTTGCCGTCTATTTGGGTGGGATACATTCCTGATGGGAGTGGTTATCGCAGCTATTTCGCTGTCGGGTGTGATGAACGAAGTGATGCCGGTGCAAAGAAGTTTTCCACTACTGACTTCTTTCGTAGATTGGTACAGAAATTGAACACTCCATCCCATATCAATCATTATAACCACCCTTGACCAAATCCCGCGGACATAGCATTGTTGAGCAATGGTTCAAAGACAAAAATTGGAAATGGGCTGCTTTTCAGAAGGAAGCGGCCGCCTCTTATCTGGCGGGAAAAAGCGGGCTGGTGAACGCGCCTACGGGTAGCGGCAAAACTTATTCGCTCTGGCTGCCGATCCTGATCCGCCACATCAATTCACTTCCTAAAAAGCCGCTTAAAACCAAAAAGGGTTTGCAGGTCCTGTGGATAACACCGTTGCGGGCACTTTCAAAAGATCTCTTCCGGAATATGGAAATGGCGGCGCTCGAGATGAATCTGACATGGCGTGTAGGCATACGTACGGGCGACACGGGTACGCGAGAGCGCAACGAGCAGAAGAAGCAAATGCCCGATGCTCTCATTATCACGCCAGAAAGTTTGCATATGCTGTTTACCCAAAAAAACAGCTCCGAATTTTTTAAAAACCTGCATACCGTCGTAATCGATGAATGGCATGAGCTGATGGGCAGCAAACGCGGCACACAAACCGAGCTTGCACTCGCCAGGCTCCGCACCCTCAACCCAACTCTTCAGACCTGGGGCATCTCCGCAACGATAGGAAACCTGGATGAGGCCAGACGTGTGCTGCTGGGCATTCGCTTCCCCGAGGAGAACTCAGCGACCATCAAAGCAAATACCGATAAGCGTATCCTGGTAGAAAGTATCATCCCCGACCGTGTAGAGACTCTACCTTGGTCGGGTTATATGGGGATCCGGCTGGTGGATAAGGTGGTGGAGGTTGTAAATAAGAGCCGCACGACACTGCTTTTTACGAACACGCGATCGGGAACAGAGATCTGGTACCGGACCATTATTGAAAAGTACCCCGAATTTGCGGGCATTATGGCCTTGCATCATGCTTCTCTGGACCGCGAGATCCGCGACTGGGTGGAAGAAGCATTGCACGATGAGCGGCTGAAACTCGTGATCTGTACCGCCAGCCTCGATTTGGGCGTCGATTTCCGTCCGGTGGACACAGTGATCCAGGTAGGAAGTCCCAAAAGCATTGCGCGGTTTATCCAGCGGGCCGGGCGGAGCGGGCATCAGCCGGGCGTAGACAGTAAAATTTATTTTTGTCCTACCAATGCACTGGAACTGATCGAGGCGGTTTCATTGCGGGAAGGAGTGGTTAAAAATATGCTTGAAGATCGGCCACCCGTTGCGCATGCATTCGATGTGCTGGCTCAATGGATGATCACACTGGCAGTGGGCGAAGGTTTCGACGAGGCCCAACTTTTTGAAGAAGTGACAAGCGCCTATGGTTATCAATACCTCAATCGCAATGAATGGGAATGGCTGCTGGGCTACATTACCACAGGCAGCGCTTCACTGACGGTTTATGATGAATACAAAAAAGTGGAGCGGGTGAATGGCCGCTACGTGGTGGCAAGTCGCCGGATTGCACACCGGCACCTGCTGAGCATGGGAACGATAGTATCGGAAGTGTCGATGAAAGTGAAGCTGCAAAGCGGAAAATACCTGGGCTCGGTAGAGGAATCGTTTGTGACCTGGATGAAAGCGGGCGACGTATTTTTCTTTGCAGGCATGAGCGTCGAGTTCGTCCGCATCCATGAGCTCACTGTCACAGTGAAGAAAGCCGAGGGCAAAAAAGGTTACGTCGTGCGATGGGCCGGTGGACGCATGCCGTTGTCGTCGCAGCTGTCGGCATTCATACGGGAGCGTCTGGCGGATGCGATCGAGAACCCGTATAAGGAAGTGGAGCTTGCAAAAATGCAGCCGCTGCTGCATTTACAGGAAAAGCGATCAATCATTCCAAAAACCGATGAGTTGCTGATCGAACAATGCGAAACCCGGGAGGGACATCATATCTTTATATTTCCATTCGAAGGGCGGCTGGTGCACGAGGGGATGTCGATTATCCTCGCCTACCGGATCAGTCAGCTGCGGCCGATCACGTTTTCTGTGGCTATGAACGATTATGGGTTTGAGTTGTTAAGTGATCAGTATGTCGACCTGGCCGAAATGATGGCTCAGACGGATCTGTTCTCGACCAAACACCTGGTCGACGACATTTACCAGAGCGTGAATGCGACGGAAATGGCGAAGCGCAAATTCCGGGAGATCGCGGCGATTGCTGGGCTGATGTTTCAGGGGTATCCGGGCAAATATGTCAAAACCAGGCACTTACAGGCTTCTAGTTCGTTGTTGTTTACGGTCATGAGTAAGTATGAAGACAATAATCTGCTCGTGAAGCAGGCCTATCAGGAAGTACTCACCTATCAATTGGAAGAAGTCCGGATGCGGCAGGCACTGGAACGCATTGCAGGCCAGAAAATTATCGTTAAAACCACCGACAGACCCACACCATTCTCGTTTCCGATCATGGTGGACAGGCTACGGGAGCAACTGACATCGGAAAAGCTGGACGACAGGATCCAGAAAATGATCAAACAATACAGTAATGCAGATTGAGATTAGGGGAAATCATTTTTTACTATTGGCACAAAGGGCCATTTTTTGGGAGGAAACGCAAACATTACTGATAGGGGACCTGCATTTGGGCAAAGTGACGCATTTTAGGAAGGAAGGCATCGCTATCCCGAACAATGCGGTTGCCAATAATTTCCAGCGTCTGAACGAAATTGTTCAAAACACCGGCGCCATCCGCATTATCTTCCTCGGCGATCTTTTCCACAGCGAGTATAATTCCGAATGGGAGCTTTTTCGTCAATGGCGCGACGAGCACCAATACATCGAGATGATCATCGTCATCGGTAACCACGATATTCTGCCCGTAAGCCTGTTGCTCGAATGCGACCTGCAAGTGCATGCCGACGATTTCGAAGAAGGCGAATTCACATTCACTCACCACCCCAAAGTGGAGCCAGATCCGACCCGTTTCGTCTTTGCAGGCCACGTTCACCCTGTTTTTACATCCTACGGAAAAGGGCGCCAGAGCCTGCGCTTGCCATGTTTTGTGGTAGATAAAAGCCAGGCAATCCTGCCAAGCTTTGGCGTTTTCACAGGCGGTTATCAAATGGGGCTGGCCGATGACCGAAAGATTTACATTACTACTGAAACGCGGGTTTTTTCTGTTTGTTAATCTCAGTTAATCAGTTTTGCCTATTTTGATGCATGATACAAAGGATAGCAGCATCAAAAATTACGCAACTTGCCGGCGTATTCAAGTCTGTGGCAATAACAGAGCCCCGGCAGTCCGGGAAAACAATGCTTGTTAAGGCGCTTTTTCCGGACAAAAGCTATCTGTCCCTTGAAAATCCCGATGTCCGGCGTTTTGCATTGGAAGATCCGCGTGGTTTTTTGAGCAGGTATCAATCCGGGCTATTTTTGATGAAGTACCAAGGGCACCCGAGCTATTTTCTTATCTGCAGGAAGTTCTGGATGAATCGCCCGAACCCGGCCGGTTTATATTAACCGGATCGAATAACTTTTTGTTACAACAAAATATCTCGCAGACGCTTGCAGGACGTGTTGCTATCCTGAATTTGCTGCCTTTCAGCACCGAAGAGCTGTATGCTGAGGCCGCTAATGTGCCCGAGGAAAATCAGATTATTCTAAAAGGGCTTTATCCTCCCATTTACGAACCGGGAATACCGCCGGAAGACTGGTTTCCGAATTACTTACGGACCTACATTGACAGGGACGTCAGGCAGATCAAAAACATTACGGATCTGATCGTATTCGAACGGTTTATCCGACTGCTGGCCGGGCGTACAGGCCAAGAACTGAACCTGACTTCGCTTGCTGTCGACACCGGTGTGGATACAAAAACAGTACAATCCTGGATCGGTATTCTGGAAAGCAGTTTTATCATTTATTTGCTTCGCCCGCATTACAAGAACTACAACAAAATCCTCGTTAAGCGGCCGAAAATCTATTTTTACGACACAGGGCTTGTATGCTCCCTGCTGGGCATTACAAGGACGGAGCAACTGCAACTGCATCCCCTGCGCGGTTCAATCTTTGAATGTATGGTCGTAATGGAACTTGTGAAACAACGGACGAATGCGGGCAGGCCAGTGAATCTCTATTATTGGCGAGACAAAACCGGACATGAAGTGGATGTCATTGTTGACAATGGAATTTCCCTGATTCCAATTGAAATCAAGGTAGGCAAGACCCTTAATAATGAGTTTTTTGGTAACATTTTATACTGGAAGAAACTAAGCAGTGCCCCAAAAGGTTACATCGTTTACGCCGGGAACCGGACCGAGGACCGGTCTAACGGGATTAGCGTCGTGAACTGGTTTGAGTTGTTACGGAGAGAAGTTTGATTTACCCAAGACTAAGAGGAAGCTCCGGATGGAGCCTCCTGGTCAATGTACACGATCATACTATCGCATTTAGATTTGTCGGTATCCTTCACCTAGTTTAGCAATCAAACCCAGCCACCCGAAGCTGATTCGCCATATGAATCCGCATTTCCGGACTTACATTTTTTCAAGATTCTTATTGAACAGGAAGTTTTCGACCATTATATAAAGGGATTCGATCATCTCACCGGTGCTGTCGGCTTGAAAGAAGGATTTCACGATATCAAATTGGCCAGCCAGCGTTTGCTCGCTGGAAGTAATATCGGTGATAGTACTTAGGTGTGGTTATAATTCACTGTTAAAATATACTATTTGTCGGATTCTTGATCAGTCCGGGTGAAATAAAAAGCCTTAGTCGTAGATAATTGCTGGTTATACCTGTTCACTGATATCGATTGAATGCGTGAACATCCATCTAATCTCAACAACGGGAGTTCGTTATTATCAATGTGTTGTACATCAGGTAGTAAGTTTATTTGTGCAGCGCCATTAGACTTTCCCGCTGGCTTGGTTTTAATAGTCTGTACACCACCAACCGGACACAAATGCCATGGCTGAAATCATCGATATCAAGGTTAATGGAAAACGGCATCGGGTTCAGGCAGATCCGGAAATGCCGTTGCTCTACCTGCTCAGAAATAGCCTCCAACTTAACGGACCCAAATACGGCTGTGGCATCGAGCGGTGCGGGAGCTGTATGGTGTTACTGGATGGAAAAGCGATGCCCTCGTGCGTGATCCCGGGTGCTGCGGCCGCGGTCTACGAGGTGACGACGTTAGACGGTTTATCCCAGGCTGATAAACCGGATATCGTGCAAGAGGCATTCATCGAGGAGCAGGCTGCACAATGCGGTTATTGCATGAATGGCATGATCATGTCGGCAAAGGCACTTTTGACGGAGAATCCTAAACCTTCTGATGCTGAAATACGCGCAGCGCTCAATCGGGTACTGTGCCGGTGTGGGACGCATACAAGTATCATCCGTGCGGTCAAAAAAGCGGCTGTTAAAATGAGTGAAGCCAAATGAAAAGAACGAACTACTTCATGACCAATCGCCGGGATTTCATCAAACATTCCGGAAGTCTGGTAATCGGGTTTCAAATGCTTCCAATGCTGGAACCCGTTTTGGCTGATGGTCCTTCAAATCCGCATTCTGTTGCCGGTAACGGCCGGACAATCGATTCCTGGCTGCAATTTGACTCGGAGGGAATGCTTACAGTCATTACCGGCAAGATGGAACTGGGGCAAGGCATCCGTACGGCATTGATGCAGATGGCTGCGGAAGAGCTGGATGTGCCGATGGATAAGGTTCGCATTATCATCGCCGACACGGCGCAGACTCAGGATGAGCGCTACACGGCAGGCAGCGGGTCGATCGAGGGGAGCGGAGATGCGATCAGGCAGGCGGCTGCGGAAGCGCGGCGGTATCTCCTGAAGCTGGCCGGGGATAAGCTTGGCACAGACACGACCAAGCTTACGGTGGTGAACGGATTGGTCATCGCCGGGGCGAAATCCATTTCCTACCATAAACTTGTTGCCGGTAAGCAACTCGAAGCAGAGGTTTCAGGCAATGCCCCATTGAAAAAGCCTTCAGAATATAAACTGATTGGTAAAGCAATACCCCGAGCCGATATCTCACAAATGGCGGTTGCCAAACCTTACTATGTGCAGGATTTGCGATTCCCGGGTATGGTGCATGCGCGGGTGTTACGCCCGCCTGTGTACAACGCGAAGCTCATTTCTATCCCGAAAGAGGCGGTTTTAAAGCTGCCTGGCGTTAGTCGGGTTGTGGTAAACGGAAGCTTTGTAGCAGTGGTAGCGCATGATGAGTTTCAATGTATTAAGGCACTGGGGGTGTTGCGGGAGAAAACACAATGGGACATTCCGGAATTGTCGCCGCTGCCTGCCGTGCTTTACGATGATATTTTGAAAACGAGCAGCGGTAGCGAAACGGTGGAAGAGAAAGCAGATGTGGAAAAGGGTCTTGCGGCCGCGTCTTTTACAATGGAGGCTGTTTACAAAAGACCGTATCAAATGCATGGTTCGATCGGCCCTTCCTGCGCGATTGCCGAGTGGAAAGACGGCCAGCTCACCATATGGTCGCATAGCCAGGGCGTGTACCCGCTGCGAAAGACGATCTCCAACCTTTTGGGGCTGGAAGAAAACAAGATCCGGATCATTGGCACCCCTGGTTCGGGTTGCTATGGCCATAATGGGGCTGACGATGTGGCCGGTGATGCCGCGCTGATCGCCATGCAAACGCTAGGTAAGCCGGTGCGCGTACAATGGATGCGGGAGGACGAGCACCAATGGGAACCCTATGGTTCGGCGATGATCCTGCGTCTGAAGGGTGGGGTCGATAAAAGCGCGCGGATCAGTGCGTGGAAAACGGAAATCTGGTCGGATACGCATAGCACGCGGCCGGGCGGTAATGCAGGGCACCTCATTGCGGCGCGCGACCTGGAAAAGCCATTCAGTTTTAAAACTGGCGGGTTTTCGGGCGGTAGTCACCGCAACTCAGTGCCATTGTATGATTTTGAATCGAAGAAGATCATCCTGCATGATTTTAAAGGCCCGTTACGGACTTCAGCTTTGCGGAGTCTGGGAGCGTATGCTAACATTTTTGCATTGGAATCTTTTATGGACGAGCTCGCATTCAGGGCTGGGAAAGATCCGGTGGCATTCAGGCTGGCCCATTTGAAAGATCCTCGCGCCCGGGCGGTGATCGAACTATTGGTGGAAAAGGGGGGATGGAGAAATCGGAAAAAGAAGCATGTGGGAGAAGGTTTTGCATTTGCTCAGTATAAAAACAATGCAGCTTACTGTGCTGTAAAGGCGGAAATTATTATTAATCCAGCCAGGAGAAGTTATCGTGTCGCCAGGCTGAGCAGTGCGATAGATGCCGGGCAGACAATCAACAGTGCCGGGGTTATTAACCAGACATCCGGGGGAATGATACAGGCGGCGAGCTGGACGATGTTGGAGGAGGTTCTCTATGATCAGAATGGCATTGTCAGTACATCCTGGGATAATTACCCGATCCTGCGCTTTGAAGACGTGCCGGACACCGAAGTGTTTTTGATCGACCGGCCGGAACGGGAACCTATGGGCGCCGGAGAAGCGGCCCAGGGACCTACGGGCGCTGCGATCGCGAATGCTATTTTTCATGCGACCGGAAGCCGTCTGCGGGAAATTCCTTTGTCGGCAAACAAGATCGACTGGAAGAAAATCAGTTAACGGTAATGGGGTTTGCGGCATTACCAACGGCCAGGTGTTGGCCGATGACCCGGATGAGCTCTTCGGCTTTGAATGGTTTTGTTACAAATCCGCTGAAATGGCAAGCGGCGATTTCCGGGGTTTTTTCAGCAAATGTATCGGCGGTCAACGCGATCACGGGCACGTGACGATGCCTGGGGAGTGAGCTCTGTATCTTCTTCATGGCGGTGACGCCATCCATTACCGGCATTTGAATGTCCATGAGAATGAGGTCGAAATCTTCGACTTCCAGGGCTTGCAGTACTTCCTTCCCATTGTTGCAGATCACAAAATGGGCTTCCCATTTTTTGAGCAGGTGTTTGAGCAGGATCTGATTGGCCAGAATGTCCTCAGCAGCCAGGATACGGTAGCCTTTGAGCGAAAGGCTGGCCGGCGCATTGGACTTTTCTTCCTCATAAGATGTGCTCCCCTTGCCGAAATTCAGGATGACACTGAATGTCGTTCCTTCACCTAGCTTGCTTTTGGCTGATATCGAGCCATTCATCAGTTCGGTAATCTTTCGGGTAATGCTCAGGCCTAAACCTGTTCCGCCGAAATTGCGCGTCGCATTATTATTATGGGCTTGTGAAAAGCTGTCAAATATGATGTTCAGCTTGTCCTCTGAAATGCCGATACCGGAGTCGGCCACGTCGATCCGGAGATCGAACCTATCCTCGCGTTCCTGTTCCAGATGTACCGAAACCTTTACGAATCCCCCCTCCTCCGTGAATTTAAGGGCATTGCCAATCAGATTTACCATGATCTGGTTGAGCCGGTGGGCATCGCCCATAACGATTTGGGGAACGTCGCTTGCGCATTCAAAAGTAAAATCGAGCGACTTTTCGCGGGCTCTGATCTCGAAGGTCTTCATCAGATAGCCCAGTTTTTCACGCAGGTCGAACTCGAAATTTTCCAGCCCGAATTTTCCGGCTTCGATCTTGGAGAAGTCCAGGATGTCGTTCAGAATCACGAGCAGGTTGTCGGCAGAGTATTTAATGGTATTGAGATACTGTTGTTCCTGGCCTGTAAATCCGCTCGAGAGGAGCAGATCGGTAAACCCGATAATCGCATTCATAGGTGTCCGGATCTCGTGGCTCATCGTCGAGAGAAAATCGGATTTGATCCGGGTGGCTTCTTCGGCGTCTTTTTTGGCCTGGATCAGTTCCCTTTCCACGATTTTTCGACTTGTAATGTCGATGGCCGTACCCAGTACTTCCTGCACGCGCCCCTTCTCATTTCGTTTGAAAGGCACTTCACGCGTGATAATCCAGATTTCGGAGCCGTCTTTGTGTTTCAACCTGAATTCCTTTTCGATCACCTCCGTATCCTCCACATGATTGCGCATATGGTGGTAATGCCGCCGAAAGGACAGCTGATCCTGGTCATTGATGATGCGGGCCAACCCGTTTTTCGTGCCGGTGATCGTTTCATCTTCCGAATAGCCCAGGATTTTCCATATCTGCCGGTTGTGGAAGATATTCGTCCACTTCTCGATGTCTATTACGTAAATGATATTGGGAGAAAGCAGTGCGATCTTGTTGATGAACTCTTCCTTCTCCGCAAGCTCATGCTTGGCCTCGTCCCGGCCTTTTTCCATTTCGAGCATTTGGCTCATAGTGTGGAAAGCCTTCGTGAGCTTTTCAGAGTTGATCTCCGATTTCGGGAAGTAGTCCAGGGCACCTGCCTTCATCATTTCCACAGCGATACGTTCATCGCCGTGGGAGGTGAGCACGATAACAGGCAGGTGGGGTGCTGTTTCCTTGACTTTTTTTAACAATTCGAGACCGTTGGTTTTAGGCAGCTGGTAATCCAGGAATATGCAACCTGGCGTCCAGGAGTCCAGCATTTGCAATGCCTCCTCTGCATATTTGCATATACGGATTTCCCCTATGTCTGCCTGCGCTCTGCCGATTGCACGGCTCAGCTTCATAGCGTCGATTTCATCGTCTTCAACAAGCAGGATGGATAAAGGGGGCATAGACAAGTCAGGATATAGTGGTGAATGATGTCATTGCGGGTATTCACAAAGGGTCCAGTAGCTGTTGAGGGTTGATACGGCTGCTATGAACCGGTCCATAGATAATGGTTTAAGGATATAGCCGGCTACATTGAGATTGAAAGCATCGATTTTATCGCTGTCTTCATTCGATGTGGTCATAACAAACACGGAGAGCGAACTGAGCTCAGGATCCTGGCGAATCTCTTTCAAAAACTCGATACCCCCCATTTTAGGCATATTCAGGTCCAGCAGCACTATTTTAGGCCTTGGATATTCCAGTTCGGAGGAGCGGAGCAAGGCCAACGCGTCGATGCCGTTAGATGCGACAACGAGCTGATTTGAAATATTGTTTTTCTTGAATGCCCGTTTGACATTCATCACATCTACTTCATCATCTTCTACCAGGAGTATGGTCATCGGGATAGGGTTGGAGAGGGACATTGTGGTAATTGATATCGAATATTAGTAAACTGGGTTAGTGGGCATGCTAGATGTCTTTGGCTTCATTTTTCGGCCAGTTAAAAAAGAAGGTTGTGCCCTCTCCCAATGCCGATTCAATGCGGATGGTACTATGTTTTTCATCAAGGATTTTCTTTACGATCGCCAGCCCGACCCCAGTGCTCTCCAATTCGTCTCTGGCCTGGAGTGTCTGGAAAATGACAAAAATGCGTTCATGGAACTCCGGACTGATGCCCGGGCCGTTATCACCGACCGAAAACTCAAATTGAGAACCCATATCTTTCCAGCCGACAGTGATTTCAATTTCAGCTTTATCATTGTATTTGATCCCGTTGGAAATCAGGTTTTGGAGGATTTGGGTCAATGCGATTTTCTCGGCCACTATTTCTACGCCCGCATCTCCCTGCACTTTAAATATGAGTGGTTTTTTGGTGCTGAATGATTCACATATTTCATCGGTAAGGCTTTTGATCAGAAACCGCTCTTTCACTGTTTTGATCCTGCCCGCCCGGGAATAGGAGAGAATACCGTTGATCAGGTTCTCCATGCGATGCACGCGCCCCCGCAGGAGCCTGAACTGATCTTTGGTTTCACCTTCCAGCATATCGCTGATATCTTCCTCAATCCATTCCGAAAGGTTATTGATGGCCCGAAGCGGTGCTTTCAGGTCGTGGCTGACGACATATGCAAACTGGTCAAGCTCTGCATTGATACGTTCCAGATCACGCGTGTAGGCTTTCAACTTGGTTTCGGCCGTAACACGTGCGGTAACGTCCGACAGCGTTCCGGTGAATCCGATATGCTGTCCGTTGGCATAATAGGGGCTTAGCGAGATACCCAGCCATTTTTCTGAACCGTCGGCGGTAATCAGTTTTACGGTTTCTTCCATCCCCTGGATGTCCGACGACAGCAACTCCGCCAGCTCCTCGCGGGACTCTGGGGTTGCGAAGAAACCTGTAAAGCTTTGCCCAAGACTGGCAGCTACCGGGTAACCGGTAATGCTTTCCCAGGCCTGATTAAGGTAAGTAAAATAGCCCTCACGGTCCAGCTGCACCAGTACTTCCGAAATACTTCCTACTACTTCTTCCAGTTTTTTGCTGGTAACTGCAGCCTCTTCCGTCTTTTCCTGCGCAATGCGGCTCAGTTCACGGTTAGCCTTGAAAAGCTCTCCGGAACTCTGTTCCAGTATAAGCTCCATGCGTGTCAGGTCGTCCTGGAACTCTGTATAGGCTTGGTTTACAGATAGCAGAAAGTCTTGTATGTCGGGATGCTCGGCGAGGTCAGGCGGTAATGATTTCCTGATCTGTCGTTTTAAAAGTCGGTGATAGTTCGTTTCGGTTAGTTCAAGGGTTTGCATAGGTGCTATTCACTGAATGTGGTAATGGTCATCGTCTGGTTATGAAGCTCGCAATGAGAATCCTTGTTGAATGGTGCCAGCTCACCGTAAGAGTAGAAGCCCGTCATAACAGGCCCGTCCAATACTTCCGATACACATTCCACTTCTTCTTCCACCATTTGTTTCAGAACCAGTTTTCGCCCGACACAGCTTACCAAGATGGCAAACTCCGGGTTGTTTTTCAATGCCTTTGACGCTTCTTGAGCCGCTTCTTCCGCACCGGTGATTAAACGGTCGTTATTCGCTTTCATAAGTCTCACAAATGATCCTTCGGGAATGTCCCCCGCGAACGTCAGGCTCTTTTCTGCTTCGTTAATTCCCAGGATAGTCCTTACCACAGGGGCGCGGTCCTCATTGTCACGCATGCTGAGCGGGAACAACAGGCCGGATGCAGGGAGGTCTTTGGCCTTGTCGCCAAGAAACGATTTGTAAAGATCCAATGCGGGTTCGCCATCGATTTCATACAATACATTGTCTTTCGAGCGCGTAACCAGGCGGTCGAGCCCGAAGCTGTCCCAACCTCCGCGCGAACCAAAGCCTACCGACAGTTTGTCTCCATAAAAGCCGATGGCTGCCACGCTTTCCGTACTGACCTTGCCATCGGGTTCGATGATGACTGTCTGGGAGAAAAGAGAACCGTCACCAGCCAGGCCGCCGGTAATGGTCACGTCTGCGGATAGTCCTTCGGTCATCCCTTTAACGAGGTCTGTCCCATTTACTTTCAGGCCATCCGAGACAACGAATACATGTTTGAGCCCCTCGGGCGGAAGCATGGAAACGAGCTGCATGCCCGCCGCAGAGCTGTCAAATGCGATACTGTCGAGACTGATCCTCGAACTTTTGATTAAAACATCGTCAAACGAGATACCGGTTACGACCACCGTATGATCACGGACCGATTCATTGGCGATCTCCCCGGCCGTAGAGCAGCCGGAAAACACAGCCGCAGGGTATTTTGCTGCCAATTCTTCCGTCACCTCCCCGCTTTCTACCAGTTCTCGGTCTCCAAAAACGAAGATTAACTGCGGCGTAAAAGAAAATGGGAATGTGGACGAGCTATCCGTGTAGACGAATTGTTCGATTTGCATATGGATCGGATCGTTGCAGCTTTTTTTAATTCGATGTACAATTTACAGAAAACTTTTCATGAACGAATTAATTTTACGCCTAACGCTGTGTGTTTCCGATAAATACGATTTTGCTACGAAATAGATGGAAATGAAATACCCTTGATTTTTCTGAATAGTTCTACGGCATAAAGGTCCGTCATCCCGGATACAAAATCCAGCACGGTCTGGATTTTGGAGTAGGAGTCCGCCCGGGTAGTGATAAACTGTTTGGGGATCAGGTCGACCAGTTTCCGGGTGTAATGCGAGTTATTGTTGAGATAAGCAGGTATAAATTCTTCCAGAAGTCCGCCCATTACCTTGTAGCCGGCGACTTCTATCTGTACGACCGAAGCATAGTTATAGATTTTCCGCACCGAGATCCGTGCGATCTCTTTCATGGCCGCCCGGTAGGGTTCTTCGATCCCGTCTATCAAACTGTGATTGAGGTCTCCCTTCAAAATGGTTTCCCGCTCGTTGTAGAACAGTTCGGAGCACGTCCCGATGAGCGTGCTGATGGATTTGGCCCTCAAAAGACTGATTTTAGCATCATCATCGTCGATCTCCGTAAGCCTGGCCGACATTTTAGGGTCATTGCAGAGTTGGAGCAGCAACGTTTCCACTTCGCTGTAAGACAAAATTTTCAGGCGGTGAGCATCTTCCAGATCGATGATATTGTAACAGATATCGTCGGCCGCTTCTACCAGATACACGAGCGGATGGCGTTTGTAGACCAGCGGAGATTTGGATACCGTGCTCATTTCCAGCTCCGAAGCAATCTTTTGGAAGCCATTCTGTTCGGACTGGAAGAAACCGTATTTCTTGGTATATATATTGGACTTATCGTGTCCTGCCTTCGACTCACAGGGGTATTTGGCGATAGCCGCCAGTGTGGAATAAGTTAATGCAAAGCTCCCGTAACCCTTACCCGCATACGGATGCGTGAGTATGCGAAAGGCATTGGCATTACCTTCGAAATTTTTGAGGTCCGCCCATTGCGCCTCGTTCACCTGATTTCTGTATTGCAAGCCATCGCCGTCCGTAAAATAATGCGAAATGGCCGCTTCTCCCGAATGCCCAAAGGCCGGGTTACCCAGATCGTGAGCCAGGCAGGCGGCCGACACAATGTTGCCGACCTCGCTGATAAGCGGCAAATGATCATCGATGCGCGGATCGTCGTTTCTAAGTTTGTTGTAAAAAATGCGCCCCAGGGATTTACCTACACTCGCTACTTCCAGGCTGTGGGTGAGCCGGTTGTGTACAAAAACACTGCCAGGGAGGGGGAAGACCTGTGTTTTGTTCTGAAGTCGCCGGAAAGGTGATGAAAAGATCAAACGGTCGTAATCACGTTGAAACTCAGACCGTGCTTCGGCCGGATCGGCATTGTACTTGTCTTCGCTTCCCCAGCGCTTGGCGGAAAGCAATTTTTCCCACTGCATCATATCGATATTAAATAAAGGGCAAAACTAATCGCTTTCGGGGATATTGCGTGTCGTGCCGGGGCGAATCGGGATTTCAGGTAGAATCCGGGGGATGACGCCCTTTTGTTTTGACGAGAAACAATGGTGTGAATCCTAAATGGGAGCTTTATGAAAAAGACAATCCTAAGTGCGTGTTTTTTAGCGGGTGTGGCCGTCTCTGGCGGTTTTTCCGCATCTGGGAAGCCATTATCCCATGATTTTTTGCAAGACAGAAATGAAGAACTGGCCAGGCAAATGAACGTGGTGGTATCTGCCTTTCTGAAAACCCTGTCGGCAGATCAAAAAAAAGAGGTGGTGCTCCCATATGCTGACCTCGCACGTTTCGACTGGAATTTCACGCCGCGCGCCAGGAAAGGGTTGACATTCAAGAATATGAATGAAGGGCAGCGCAAAGCCGCCATGGCGATGATTAAACTGGTGCTGAGCCAGGAAGGGTACAGCAAGGCGGAACAGATCATCGACCTGGAAAATGTGCTTCGCGTGGTGGAAACGCGGCCGGCCAACGACACCTATCGCGATCCCGAAAATTATGCATTCCTGGTTTTCGGCACGCCGGGCAATGACCCATGGGGATGGCGGGTGGAAGGACATCATTTATCATTGCATTTTTCTTCGGTTGATAACCAGGTCACTTACACACCAAGCTTTATGGGCAGTAACCCGGGGCAGGTCATGGCGGATGTTCCCCAGAAGGGTAAGCGCATTCTGAAAGCCGAGCAGGATATGGCGTTTGAGCTGTTGCACAGCCTGGATGCGACACAGTTGGCGAAAGCGAATCTGGGAGAAAAGGCGCCCAATGAGATATTTACTTCCAATTCCAGGAAGGCCTCTCTTTCAAAAATGGAGGGTATATCAATGGGAGATTTGAATGCGTTGCAAAAAACGAAGTTTAAGAATCTGATCATGGCCTACCTGCAGCGCTACCATGTCACACTCAAAAACCAGCAATGGGCAGAGCTGGAAAAAAATGGTCTGGACAAAATTCATTTTGCGTGGCTCGGCGATCAGCAACCCGAAATCGGGACGGGTCACGGGCATTATTACCGTATCCACGGCCCGACCTTCCTGATCGAATTCGACAATACCCAGAATGGCGGAAATCATATCCATTCCGTCGTACGCGACCTGACCAGTGATTTCGGCGAAGATCTCTTGCAGGCGCATTATGAGAAAGGGCACGCCCCCTAAATCCTCCTTTTTGCAGGCGGGACTTTAAAATGAGAAGCCACGTTCACCACCACTTCCGGGGCAGGGGAAAAACCACACTAGTAACATGATGCATGAAGGAACGGCGCCTATACTCTTCCAGAGAGCCAGATATTTAAGGAAAAATCAGACCGAAGCAGAGAAAATACTGTGGGAAAAACTTTGTAGTAAACAACTTGGAGTTAAGTTCAGGAGGCAACACCCTCTGTATCATTTTATCGTGGATTTTTACTGCTACGAGTTTACGACTGGTGATTGAAGTGGACGGTTCAATTCACGATCTTTTGGAGCAGGCGGAGTATGATCAATTCCGTTCTGCGTTGATCAACCAGCATAATATCAAAGTGATCAGATTTAGCAATAATGAGATTCTCTTCGAATTGGACAAAGTAATCGAGACGATCCGGCAACATATCCTGACAAGGCCGTAGATTTGCACATGACTCCGACACCGCACCGCTATTTCATTATCAATAAACCGACCAATATGGTCTCACAATTCGTGAGCTCCGATGACGTACGGTTGCTGGGAGCCCTGGATTTTGACTTTCCGGAAGGAACGCATGCCGTGGGCAGGCTCGACAGCCATTCAGAAGGATTGCTGATCCTGACTACCAATAAGAAAGTAACCAATCTCCTGTTTCTGGGCGAAGTGCCTCACAAGCGAAGATACTGGGTGAATGTGGGGCATATCGTCCCGGTGGAGACGCTCGATCTGCTGCGCAACGGCATTCCTATCCGTATAAAAGGGGGCGGTTATTACACGACGGCCCCATGCGAGGTTGAGGTCATCGATCGGCCTTCAATTTTATCCGGACATAGAAACGAAATCCGGCCTGATGTTCCCAACACCTGGCTCAGCATTACCCTCACAGAAGGGAAATACCACCAGGTCCGAAAAATGGTCCGGGAGGCAAATCATCGCTGCAGACGGCTTATCCGCGCCAGTATCGAGGATCTGGAGCTGGGTGATCTCCCCCCCGGCGAAGTCCGCGAAATCGAAGAAGGAGAGTTTTTCAGATTGTTGAAAATACAGAACTGGAAGTCCGTGATTTCATCCGATTGTTTGGGAATGCAGCCGTCTGTCGAAAATCCGGCATAGTAATTATTCGCAGGATTAGTTTTATCACGCAAGTTACTCCGGAACTCTAAAACAGAACGCTCCATGAACCTTATCGGAAACATCATCTGGCTTATTTTTGGCGGATTCATCGTCTTTCTTGAATACATGCTGTGCGGCCTTGCGCTTTGCGTGACCATCATAGGGATCCCCTTCGGCATCCAATGTTTCAAGATTGGTCTGATGACGCTGTTCCCGTTTGGGCAGCATGTGCGGGAAGTGCCCGGTAACACAGGTTGCTTATCCACCATTTTCAACATCATCTGGATCGTGATGGGCGGCATCTGGATCGCACTCACTCATTTGATTTTCGGGATCCTTCTGGCCATTACCATTATTGGCTTACCCTTTGCCAAACAGCATTTCAAGCTGATGAGCCTTTCCTTTACTCCTTTCGGCAAGGAAATCTATTCATAAACGATCAATTTTCATGAAAGCCATCGTGATCACCCAGCCGGGCGCACCGGACGTGTTGCAACCGACAGATCGTGAAATGCCGGAGCCCGCCGGCACGGAAGTATTGATCAAAGTGTATGCCGCAGGGGTCAACCGCCCCGACGTGTTCCAGCGTAAAGGTAATTATCCGCCTCCGGCTGGTGCGCCACAGGATATTCCGGGCCTGGAAGTTGCCGGGATCATCAGGCAGGTTGGGTCACAGGTGACGACATGGAAACCTGGAGATCGGGTATGCGCCTTGCTCGCAGGCGGCGGATACGCGGAATACGCACTCGCACACGAGGGACATTGCCTGCCATTACCCCAGGGTTTCGACTTTGTTCAGGCCGCCTCGTTGCCGGAGACTGTATTCACAGTCTGGCATAATGTGTTTCAAAGAGGCCGGCTTCAGGCCGGAGAGCACTTCCTGGTGCATGGTGGCAGCAGCGGGATCGGTATCACTGCGATACAATTGGCAAAAGCATTTGGCGCGAGGGTTTTTACAACGGCTGGTTCGGATGCAAAATGTGCTGCGTGCGATGCGTTAGGAGCTGACATTAGTATTAATTATCAAATCTCGGATTTCGAAGATCGGCTAAGGGAGCTTGGCGCTGATGTGATTCTCGACATGATCGGCGGGGACTATATCCCGAAAAACCTGCGTCTGCTTCGTGAGGAAGGCCGACTCGTTTTCATCAACACCATGAGGGGAGGGAAAGTTAAAGGCCCGGACGAGGCGGATTTCGGGCTGATTATGCGCAAGCGGCTGACGGTTACGGGCAGTACGCTGCGAAACCGCGACCATACATTCAAGACAGCGCTCGCCACCGAAATTCGGGAGTTTGTGTGGCCGGTCCTGGAAAATGGAAGTTTCAAACCCGTGATCGCTGCGGTCTTTCCCTTGACAGAAGCGGGCCGGGCGCACGCGTTAATGGAGAGCAGTGACCATATCGGCAAGATCATTCTGCAGAATGAATGGCCGTAAGCCGGTGGTTGAGAATTTTGGATATCTGGTCGGCCTGAGCATAGACCATCAGATGCCCGCCACCTTCGATAATGATATCCGGCTTTACAATCACGATCGGTATGAGTCTGTCGGCAGTGCCGTGAATGTGGAATACGTTTTCGATCCGCTCCTTCCGGTCCCAGCCACTCATGCGGATCAGGGCCCATTTTAAAAACTTGCTGTCGGTATCGTGCAGGATTTTTTTGAGCAGCTTTTTCAGCTCCGGCGTATCGGCTCCGAAATAACCATAGGTAATGCGGTTGGCCGATTTCAGCAGCGGTGCCGAAAGTGGCGACATCAGCAGAAACCTGATCATTAATTGATAAAACTTTGAAAGCGGGACGCCCGTTGACATGCTCGAAATGAGCGTAACCTGTTGCGGACAGGCAATATCGGCGATTTCCGAGGCAATTACCCCTCCAAATGAAAGACCTACCAGCTGAAAGGGCCGGGAGGTGTCTATCTGCTTACTCAAACGGGCGGCATAGTGCTGTAACGACTCTTTCTTCAACGGCCTGACCCATTTAATGTGCTTGACATTTAACCTGGGATCTAATTTCAATTTGGAGAAAACACGTTCGTCGGCGCCGAGCCCGCTGATAAAGTAGACGTTCATCGTTTTGGGTGGAGGATTCAAAGCGGTCGGCTGCGTCCCGGCTGCGGCCGGCTCACCGGCTATTGCAAAGCGTATTAGCAATAAAAAACAGGAGTTACGGATATCCGAAAGCATAACATGTATTGTTCACTCCTAATATACGAACTCCTGTAAAATAAGATGGGCGCTATTTTGTAAAGTTGAACCGCAATCCGCCCATAAGCCAGCGTCCCGGCATGACCGAGCCCAGGATATCGCTGTACTGCTTGTCGAACGCGTTGTCGGCTTGCACGAATACGGCCAGTTGGCGATTCAGGAACGCATATTCAGCCCTGGCATTGAGGATAAAGTAATTTTTCGAGATCGAAGCTTCAATGGCCGATGCTTCCCTTTCTGCTCTCTCTTTGTACAACCCGTTCAAACTCACTGAGAAACCTGAAACCTGGTAAATGGCGGAGAAATTGGCCAGGAATTTGGCATGTGACGACAAATAGAACGACTGGATCTGGCTCTTGTTATCGCTGTCGAGCCAGGTAAGGCCTGCATTGAGAAGCAACTTTTGCTTGTCGCTGATCTTGCTCGCCGACTGGATATCCAGCTCGAACCCGGTCGTGTTCACATCGGCGATATTCAATGCAAGGCCGAAAGTGCCGGTTGGAGAAAGGTTATCCTTGCGCGGCATTTGTGCGTAGGGCGTGGTAACGTAGTCGATCAGGTTGTTCTGACGGCGCTGGAAAAAGGTACCCGAGACTTTTAGTTGCGAGGAGCTGCTGCCCGTGAGGAACCAGTCGGCACCGGCTTCATAACTGAACGATTTTTCGGCTTTCAGATCGGGGTTCCCCACACTTCCGCCGGTTACCAGTTTCTTGGCGTAGTTGTTGAAGCGTTCCGTGAAATCAGCGTCGCGGATCGTTTTTCCGGCACTTGCCCGCAATTGCCAGCCAGCCTTTTTATAGGAAAGGTTGATCTGCGGTGAAGCCTCGGTCCCGATGCTTTCGCGCCAGTCGATGCGAACCGACGGTGTTACTGTGAAATGTTCACCCATGTTTTGCACGACCGACACGAACGGTGCCAGCTGGTTCAGCGAATGGTTACCGCGGTCATTGGAAGCAATGTATCGCTGCTGGAAATTCAAACCGGCGATCAGGCTGGTGCTGGCGGTTATTCCCTGCTGCAAGGTAACCAGCCCCTGCCAGAGCCGAGATTTGCTGCTGTTGGCAATGGAATGCGGATTAAACAGGTAATTGTCCTGTACTGATTTATAACCCGCATCAATAGAGAGGGCCGTATGGTTCTTTTGATAGCTGAGTTTGGCCTGGTTCCACGATGTCTTAACCTTTTCGCTCGCTGTATCAGATTTCAGCACGGTATAAAAGTTCTGCGCGGCAAAATCCCGGTGGTCGTACGAACTGCGTACCGCCAAGTTCCAATGAGGCGAAAAGGCGTAATTCAGCGATAATGAAGCTGTATTGTTGTGAAAATAGCCTTTAATACCCCGCTGCTGTACTCCCGACGCATTGTTGGACAGATAACCACCCGAAATCGCCAGTTTGTTCCGCTGCACAAATGCCCCTACATTGGCATTGAACAATCCGTATTCACCTGCTGTAATACCTCCATTGACCTGGGTTTTCTGCATCGGGGCGGCTCCGTCGGCATTACCGGCTAGCTGGCGGGCCGCAAATGTTCTGGAAATCACATGAATGACCCCACCCACGGCGTCGGAACCATAAATAGCAGAGGACGCACCTTTCAACACTTCAATGCGATCGATCTCTGCCGGTGAAATGGGGATGTAGCTGTTAAAGTGTCCGGTGTTGGGGTCGTTGAGTCTCAAACCGTCGAGGATCACGAGTACCTGCTGGAAGGTGCCGCCGCGCAACACGATATCGCTTTGTGAACCCTGGGGGCCGCGGGCCTGTATTTCTACGCCCGGAACATAGCGCAGCAGGTCGTCGATGCTGTGAACCGGTAATTCCTGAAAATATTCCCCTTTGATAACTGCAATGTTCCTGCCTGTTTGTGAGGCCCTTTTTTCAACGAGGGATGAGGTTATGGTAACCGGGTCCAGGGATATGTCCTGCGCCCATGCGATTGTGCCGGTGAAAAGCAGTAGAAGAGTAATGCCAAAGTAATGTAATCTCATAATAGGGAGTTCAAATCCTTAAAAAAATATGACAACCCGTTTTACCGGGAGCCGATAGCTATTTACGCTACAAAAATACTATCTTGCCGGCCCGTTAATATGCTCCGGTTTGAATATAATGAGTAGTCCGGTTGAAATACCTTTAAAAAATGTGATCCTCCTGGACCGTATGTCCGGCACGCCTGTGTACCTGCAAATTGCGTATCAGATGATCAATGCGATTCAGCGCGGCGTGCTCGTGGCGGGTGTGCAACTGCCTGGTACACGCTCACTTGCGGATACGCTCGGTGTACACAGGAAGACTGTCGTGGCTGCTTACCATGAACTCGATGCCCAGGGCTGGATCGAGATGCTGCCCAATAAGGGAACATTCGTGACGAAGAAGAGTCCGGTAGTCCTGGGCAATGCATTACCTGCCAATGTGAGCGATCTGAAACAATACCCGCGGGAAACGGGATTTGCATTCGAAGAAAGCATGCTGCTCGACCGTCCGGTGTCGGTTTCGCGTGTAGACCTGGAATTTACGGACGGCCTGCCCGACGTGCGCCTTGCACCCATGGACAAGCTTGCCAAGGCTTATTCAAGTGTTTTGAGACGAAACAATAACCGGAAGTATCTCAGCTATTCGCATGTGGAAGGCAACGTGTGGTTCCGGGAGCGGCTGGCGGCCTATCTGAATAACACGCGGGGGCTGCACATCGGAACAGAGAACATCATGACTACGCGGGGCATTCAGATGGGGATCTACCTCGCTTCTATATTGCTTCTGAAAAAGGGGGATAATGTCGTGGTGGGTGACCTGAGCTATTATGTTGCCAATATGATTTTCCAGCAGGCGGGAGCTAACATCCTTTCGGTACCTGTGGATGAGCAGGGTATTTCGGTAGAGGCGGTGAGGCAGCTCTGTGAGCGCAAGCCGATCCGGATGCTTTACATTACCCCGCATCACCACTACCCTACAACCGTCACGCTGAGCGCGGAGCGGCGGATGGAATTGCTGAATCTCTCCGTCAGATACGGCTTTATTATCCTGGAAGACGATCATGATTATGATTTTCATTACAACAGTAGTCCGGTACTGCCGCTTGCAAGTGCGGACGGGGCCGGGATGGTGGTGTATGTGGGATCATTTTGCAAGGCGCTGGCACCCGGATTACGGTCAGGATATTTAGTCGCACCTGAAAACCTGATCCGAGAACTGGGTAAAATGCGGAGGATCATCGACCGGCAGGGTGACCTGATGATGGAACAGGCGCTGGCAGAACTTTTAGACGAGGGAGAGATCCAGCGGCACATAAAAAAGGCACGGAAAGTATACCACCAACGGAGGGATCTCTTCACGGAATTGCTGGAAACCGATTTCAGCCCGTACCTTTCCTTTAAGGCACCCCCGGGGGGGCTGGCGATCTGGACAGAATGGCGTCGTGACATTAACCTCATGCGTGTGAGCAAGGAATGCCTGCGGGACAACCTGCATTTACCCCAGACCCTGCTTTTCCAGACCGGACGGCTCAGTGCGATGCGGCTCGGTTTCGGGAACCTGGATGAAAAGGAATTGCGGGAGGCGGCACATATTCTGAAAACGGCGTTGGAAAAAACAGCCTGACACCTGGTGGGGATTGGAATGCTGATTTATTCAATTAATTTGGGATAAATTCCTATTCGTGCATTTCAACCTGGCTACCGCATGAACAAACGAACTTTTATCAAACTTTCATCCGCATTAATGACGGCTCCCCTACTTTCCCCGCTGGCCGGCTGGGCTCATGGCGACAAGCTCAAAAACTGGGCAGGCAATCTGGAATATAGTACCGACCGCCTGGATCAGGCCAACAACCTGCAAGATGTTCAGGGGCTGGTCCGGAAGTACGGAAAAGTGAAGGTGCTGGGGACACGGCATTGTTTCAACGACATAGCCGATACGAAAGACCAGTTTATTTCCGTGGTAGGTGCCGAGGAGGTGATGTCCATCGACGCAAAAAATAAGACGGTTACGGTGAACGGTGGGCTGAAATATGGTCAGCTGAGTCCATATCTGCATCAAAAAGGCTTTGCACTGCATAACCTCGCTTCACTGCCGCATATATCGGTAGCGGGTGCCTGTGCCACCGCGACGCATGGGTCGGGTGATAAAAATGGTAATCTGGCTGCGGCGGTAACAGCCATGGAACTGGTCGTCGCAGACGGCTCAGTGATGAAACTGAGCAAAGAAAAGGACGAAGAAAAATTCAATGCGGCCGTAGTTCACCTCGGGGCGCTGGGTGTCGTGACCAGGGTGACATTGCGTATACAGCCAACATTCATGATGGGGCAGTATGTATATGAGAACCTGCCATTGAGCCAGTTGAAAGATCATTTTGAAGAGATCGAATCGAGCGGGTATAGTGTAAGCCTTTTTACCAACTGGGCCAGCGACGACATTACCGAGGTTTGGGTGAAATTCAAGACTAATAGCAATAAGCCGTTGAAAGCGTTGCCGGAGAAGGAATTCTTCGGGGCGAAGCTGGCTACCAAAAACATGCACCCGATCCCGGAGCTCTCCGCTGAAAACTGTACGGAGCAAATGGGCGTACCGGGTCCGTGGTATGAGCGCATGCCGCACTTCAAAATGGGTTTCACGCCGAGCAGCGGTAAGGAACTGCAATCGGAGTATTTCGTGCCACGCAGGAATGCGGTGGATGCAATTCTGGCTATCTCAAAAATGGGAAGCCAAATCAGCCCGCATTTGTTTACCTCCGAAATCCGCACGATTGCGGCGGATAATCTCTGGCTGAGCCCGTGCTATAAACAGGATTCGGTGGCGATCCATTTTACCTGGAAGCAGGACTGGCCGGCAGTAAGCAAACTGTTGCCGGTGATCGAAAAAGAGCTGGCGCCGTTCAACGTGAGGCCACACTGGGGCAAGCTCTTTACCGTAGCGCCTGGTTTGCTGGAAAAGCGTTATGAAAAGCTGCCGGAATTCAGAGAACTGGCGCGTGAACTGGATCCGACTGGTAAGTTCCGGAATGCGTTTCTGAATTTAAACGTATTTAAAGCGTAAACTCAGCACGGTTATTGGGGTAACACCAACAACTCCGTCTCCTACACAGGCAATGGCCGAAAAATAAGCGCTCTGAATGAATGATTCAGGGCGCTTATTTTGTTGTGAAATGGTAAGATCATCTTCCATCGTTAACCCAATATTGCTGATGGCTGCCAAAACAAAAGAGATTCCCGCTCCCGCACGTGAGCTGACGGCTGACAAGATCACGGAGCTTTATATGCATTACTGCCTCGAAAACCACAAAAAACCCGAGTCGGTGTACCTGTTCTGCAAACAGAACGGAATGGTTGAAAAGGACTTCTATCAGTTTTTTACCTCTATCGATTCGCTGGAAAAGCAGGTTTTTGTGAGCTTTCATCAGTTCGCTGTCGCTCTCATTGCGCAAAGCGGCGACACAGGAGATCTCGGTTTCCGCGACAAGTTGCTGACTTACTATTACACTTATTTCGAGATTCTTACAGCAAATCGCAGCTATGTGGTTTTTGCACTGAAAGAAGAAAAAAACAGGCTGAACGGTATCCTGAAATTGAAGGAATTCAGATCGGCATTCAAGAGTTTTATCAAAAGCATCAGCGAAGGTTACCTCAAAGCGAAAAGCGAACGTATCCGGCAGGCGCAGCAGGAAGCGTTGGAAGAGGGGGCCTGGATTCAATTGATGGTTACTTTGAAATTCTGGCTTGACGATGAGTCGGTCGGTTTTGAAAAAACAGATCTGTTTATCGAAAAATCGATCCGCGCCACGTTCGACCTCATCGATACCACGCCATTGGAAAGCGTGATCGATTTCGGCAAGTTTCTCATTAAAGAAAAATTGAAGTAGAGAATGGAGACCATCGATAGCATACCTACTTCGAAAATACAGCGTGCAACGCGGTTGATCTCGACCGGCGTTAAGATCGGGGGTAATTACCTGAAGTACTATGGCGAGAAAATCACGAACCCGGAAAGTGCTCGCGACAACCTCAATAACAATAATGCGGAGGATATTTATGACGGGCTCAAAAACCTGAAAGGCAGCGCGTTGAAGCTGGCGCAGATGCTAAGTATGGAGAAAAACTTCCTCCCGCAAGCTTACGTGGAGAAATTCTCCCTGTCGCAGTTTTCAGTACCGCCACTTTCCGCTCCGTTGGTGGTCAAGACTTTCAGGAGATACTTCGGCAAATCGCCATTGGAGCTTTTTGATACGTTTAACCCGAATGCGATCAATGCGGCCAGTATCGGACAAGTGCACCAGGCTACGGCCAATGGTAAGGACCTGGCGGTCAAGATCCAGTACCCGGGTGTTGCCGAAAGCATTTCGTCCGACCTCGCGCTGGTGAAGCCTATCGCCATGAAAATGTTCAATATCCAGGCCAGGGATTCGGATAAGTACTTCAAGGAGGTGGAAACCAAGCTGACGGAAGAGACAAACTATATTCTCGAAATCGCTCAGAGTACGGAAATTGCGGAAGCCTGCGCGCACATTCCGAATCTGCGTTTTCCCAAATATTATCCTGAATTTTCAAGCGAACGCGTGATTACGATGGACTGGATGACGGGCAAACATCTTTCCGAATTTTGCAAGGCCAATCCCGACCAGGAAACGGCGAACAAGATCGGTCAGGCGTTGTGGGATTTCTATATGTTTCAGGTACATCAGCTTCGTAAGGTACATGCGGATCCGCACCCAGGCAATTTTCTGATTGATAGCTGCGATAACCTGATTGCCATCGATTTTGGCTGTATCAAGGAGATTCCGGAGGATTTTTACATTCCGTATTTCGAGCTGGCAGAACCTGAAAACCTAAACAATCCGGCTGTTTTTCATGCCAAACTCATAGAGCTGGAAATCCTGACGAGCAAAGATACACGGGAGGAGACTGTGTATTTTTCAAACTTATTCAAGGAAATACTCACATTGCTCACGCAGCCATTTCAGGCCGAGACATTCGATTTTTCCGATGAGGGATTTTTCTTAAAACTGGCTGCACTAGGTGAAAAATACGCCAATGACAAAGAACTCCGGAAAATGAATATGAACCGTGGTTCCAAGCATTTCATCTACATCAATCGCACTTTCTTCGGACTATTCAGCCTATTGCATGACTTGAAAGCGGTGGTGGATACTAAACAATTTGTAAACTAAACCCTGAACGCGTAGGGGGAGCCATTAGCCCCTACGCTTATTCTTCTGCATCCGGTTTCTTCAAATTGACAAACCTGAAAAGCTTGTTGTTGGCTTGCTCGGGTGTCTGATCACCCAGCAGGATTCCCCAGGGCTTCAGGCCGTCGATGCGATCGAAGACGACTTTCATCATGGCAATGGCGGGGATAGAGAGAAACATGCCCGACAAGCCGGCCAATGCGCCGCCTACCAACACCCCCACAATCGACACCAGCGCGTTGATTTTGACCTTCGAGCCGACAATGAACGGTACGAGGAAATTGTTATCGATTACCTGCACCGCAATAAAAACCCCCACCACACCCAGGATCACATCCAGTTCGGGATGGCTAATGAATGTGACCATCACAGCCAGGGCGGTCGCGACGAGCCCGCCGATGTAAGGAACCAGGTTCAGGATCGCGGCCATAATGCCCAGCAGCAGCGCGTACTGTACGTTCAATATCAGCAGACCAGTGCAATTGAGAACGGCCACAGCCGTGGTTTCCAGCAGCAGCCCCACCATATAGCTTTGGATGATCGATTTGATTTCACCCATCACTTCAAGCACCTTTTCCTTGTATTCTTCGGCGAAGAGTACCACCGTGAAATGCAGCAACATGGCGCGATAATACAGCAGCAGGAAGGCGTAGATCGGGATGAGAATTAATGTACCGAGCGGCCCTGTTACGACCCCTAAAGTTTCCGGTCCCTGAAAGGTTTCGAGCGTCTTGGTCTGGGCATTTTTCAGGTACTCGGCCTGCTGCCGGTAGCTGACGCTGTATTCACGGCGTATCCATCTGCGGGCGTCCCGGTAAAACTGATCGATGTTTCGCTTAAGTCTGGGCCATTCATCCGAAAAGTCGGCCAGCTGCATGGATAGGATAACGGCGACCGCCGACACCAGGAAAACCGCAAGGGTTACAGCAATGCTGATAGCGATAAGTTTAGGTACGCCGAGCCGTATCAGCCAGCCCTCCAGTGGTCTGAGCAGTACGGCAATCAATCCTGCCAACGCCAGCGGAACAATAATATCCTGGCCCAGGTAGATCGTCAGCATGACGAGGCCGATGGCGAGGAGTGTTAATGAGAGTTTTTGATAGAAGGGTGGGGTGACGGTATTCATATTGACGTTTGAAGACTTTACAACTCTAATGGTTAATTACTTTTCCCAAACAAATACTCCGCGATTCCTCCGGAAACTCCCCGAAATGAGGAATATCCGAGTAACCCAGCTTCCGGTACATGGCGATGGCCTCCGGTTGCCCGTTGCCGGTTTCCAGAATGGCCGACTGGTATCCCAATTCTTTTCCCCATTGTTCCAATTCCCCGGCAATAGCCAATGCAAAGCCATTACCACGAAATGCGGGCTGTACGAACATCCTTTTCAGCTCGATGGTTTGCGCGTCGTGGGCTTTGAAACAACCACATGCGACGGCAGCGCCGTTTTCATAAGCTATCAAAACCGTCGGTAAACCGGTAATATGGTTGTATTCTTCGTAGTCTTCTTTGCGGGTATTGTAAATGCGGCAGAGTTCGGTATCCAGTTCATCGGCGAGGCGCTGGAAATCGGAGTTTTCACTGTGGGTGCGGATGATATGGGGCATTTCCAATGTATTTAAATTGCGAATGTACTGCCTGATAACCTGTATTGCACCAATATTAATGAGGAGTACCTTTTAGCTTATTGGGCTTAATATCAGAATGTAGGCCGAGGCAAATTAGCTGTAACGAATAGTTTGAGAGTAGAGATGAGATTCCCGGAGCGGGGTGCAGCGGGTTGGTCTGAGTAAGCCCGGGAACCTTAAAACGAAGGCGAGCATTGCGGCCCGCCTTCTGAGTTATTTAAACAAGGGCGTCTGCCCGTTTGCTGTTCTTGGGTCATAGGGGACCTGTAAACCCATATTCAGTTCGCTGTTGAATCTCTGGATCAGGTATGACGAGAGTAGCGGTGATGCTTCCTCGTGGTTCTGGTGCACGAAAAAGTAGATCTTTTGGATACCTTCTTCCACCCATAATTTCATACGATCGAACCAATCGTCCAGCCTGGTATAATCCGAATCCACATTGGCGCCATTATAGCGTATGAATGCGACGGGCGTGGTGAGCCGCATATGCAGCAGATCGCGGCGGCCAGCCGAATCGGTGACAATGTGCGTGATGTTTTTCTTTTCCAGAACCGAGTAAAGCTCTTCGGTATTCCAGCTGCCGTCGTACCACCCGGTGTGCCGGAGCTCCAATGCCAGCGGGAAGCCAGATGGCCACTCTTCGAGATAGTTTTTCAGTATTTCCCAGTTCTTGGGGCCGAAGTTGTCGGGCATTTGCAGGAACAACATACCGAGTTTGTCCTGTAAGTGGGCGATGCCGTCGAGGTAAATGTCTGTTGGTTCCTTGGCATCTTTCAGACGTTTCCAGTGGCTGATCCCCTGGTGAAGTTTCGGAAAAAATTTGAAACCTGCCGGCGTCTTAGCATACCAGCTTTCAATGGTTTCAACCGGGAAGTTATTGTAAAAAGTGGCATTCAGCTCTATACTGTTGAACTGGGTTGCATAGTAAGCCAGTTCGTCTTTGGTACCTTTTGGATAAAACCCTTTAAGATCGGTCTTGTTCCACTTTGCACATCCAATGTAGATCTCAGGCTTTCCGGCTGATTTGGCGTCGTTCAGAAGCTTTTTGTTGGAATTGGCGTCCGCGGGTAGTTTGAAATCTACATCCTCAGGGTTATCAACTTTTCCGAATTTCATAACTGGCTAATTTAGAATGGATGATGCTATTGCAAAAACCCGGCAGTCCTGTTTGTCCGCCGGATTTGTAAGGGATTATCTCCCGAAATCGTCTTGAACCCGTACGATATCGTCCTCGTCGGATGGGTTGGAAGGGTCGGTATGCTGCCATATTTCAGCCACAAAGCCCCATTCATCGACTCCCACGAGACGGTGTCTTTCGCCCTTTTTGAGATTGACAACCGTTCCGATGGGCAACTGTTGCAATGCTGTTTCTTCGTCGGTATCGCTGATCACAATGCCTGCATTGCCTCCGATTACTTTCCATATTTCCGCACGGCGGTGGTGGTACTGCCAGGATAGGCGCTTGTTAGGTGCCACAACCAGGATTTTAGGGCTCAGCTTTTCGTAGCCCGCGAAATCGGCCAGAGAGAGGTGAGGGAAAAAAGTCGAGATAAATTGAGGGGCCTGGCTTTCATCCAATACAAAAAAACCACCCCACGGACGGGACTGATCTTTACTTACGACCGTGAATCCTTGCTCATCGATAAACTCTTGTACTTTCTCAAAAACGACGCTTTTATCTGCCGTGGCGGCGAACGATTGTATCATAATCCGGAATTATTAGTGAATCAGGTGAATTTCAAAATTAGGATAAAAAACAAAAAGATGCCCCAAAATATTCAGGACACCTTTTGAATTATATCTACTAATTTATACTATTTATCCCACCATACTTTGGTGGTGAAATCGTCGGGCAATGTCGCACCTGTCTGATAGTTCGGATTGCCTGCCACTTCATTGGTCGGATAGCGGAGTCTTACGGGAATGGTTCCGTTAGTTACATTTCCAGGGTAATTGGTTGCTGTTAGTTTAGGGAAGCCGGTCCTGCGCCAATCGCTCCAGGCCTCCCACCAGTTGAAGAATTTGTTTACCCACATCTGTTCGCCGATCATTTCCAGGGCTGGCTTGGCGGTGCCGTAAGGATAGGTGGCCAGGTATGCGGTTACGGCTGCATCGGACACGGTCAGCGAGGCGTCGTAAGGCGTGTACATTTGCATGGAAGCCTTCACGCCCGCGTCATAATGCGACTTGGCTGTTCCGGAAATACCGCTTCCGATTTTCCTTTCAATTGCTTCTGCCAGCAGCAATTCTACTTCGCCGTAGTTCATGATCATATAAGGATCGGAATCCTGTAACATTTTTACGTTGATGCGGGAATAGGTTTTGGGCAATATCACAGCCTGGCCTTCCAGCTTGTCCAGCATGGGCTGGTCGTATCCGTTCGGCATACCTTTCTGTTTCAGGGGATCGGTGGTAATCGGTGTGTAGCCGGCGGCAGTCCAATCGCCGATACCTCCGCTGATGATCATCAGTCGGGGGTCATCGTCGGCCACACTGCTTGTATTCTTACCCTTCAGAAAGTTGACCAGCGTAGCGCTCAGGTAGGCAGGCTGTCCGCCGTCGCCCGGATCGAATGCGCGGGAGATTCCATTCTGGTTGGTCCACTCGCCCGGGCCGTCGGCCATTGCCACCCAGACGTTATCCGCATTGCTGGCAAATACACCGCCTGCCGCTGCCTTAGTGACGTAAGTTGCCGCTTTGGCAGCATCCACATTGGAAATACGCATGGCAAGGCGGAGCATCAGCGAATAACCGAATTTCTTCCACTTCGCGATATCGCCTTTGTAAATGAAGTCAGCAGCGGCAAAGCCCTCGTCCGCATTGGATGTGCTCAGCGTTGAGGAAGCTTCGTCCAGTTCTTTCAGCAAATCGGCATATACGGCATCCTGCGAATCGTATTTGGGAAAGAAAATGCCCTCTGTGCCTTTGTTGGCCTCGGAATAAGGAATGTTGCCGTAGAAGTCGGTGAGGCGGGCAAAGCTGAATGCACGAAGAATGCGGGCAGCCTGGCGCATATTCAGGTATTTACCTTCCCCGAATCCACCCGGTCCCGATTGTTTCAGGATTTCGGCGAGGTTTTTCAGCTGGTCATTGTAGGTAAAATCAAAAGGTGCTGCATTGGTTTCGGCATTCACCGTGTATTTGTCGCCGGGAGCGATACCACCACCCGCATTGGCGAGTTGCTGGATTGCGTAGGCGCACATGCCTATGTTGGTGCGCCAGTCGATATAGCGATTGTCGCCGGATGTACCGTTGGAGGCGATACCCAGTTCGGCCGAGGTGAATATCAGATTCAGATTTACCTGGTTCAGTGCCTGCGGGTTGATGTTCAGGTCGTGAAGCTCCTGCGTGTCGCAACCCGTCGCCAACATTATCGCCAAACTATATTTTAAGTATTTAGTCAAATTTTTCATGTCAGGATAATTAGAATGTTGCTCTCAAGTTGAAACCGTAACTGCGTGTAGAAGGGAAACCAAAGTAGTCGAAGCCCTGTGAGTTTCCGTTTGAGTAGGTGGATTCCGGATCTACGTTATCGATGTTTTTAAACAGGATAGCCAGGTTTCGTCCGACGAATGAAACGCTCAGGCTTTGCAACGGAGTTTTTTCAAGCAGTTTTCTCGGAACTGAGTACCCTAATGTTAACTGCCTCAACTTGATGAACGAAGCATCATAAAGGAACATGGGCGTTACAGCGTCAGCTTCACCGCCAACGGATTGCCAGTAGTCATAAGCCTCACGCGGTGACAGGGTTTTGGTGAAAGGTTTGTATTCGGTGCCCTCCTGTGTTACCCCTGTTACGGTCAAAGGTGCTTCGCCTTCTCTTCCTTGCAGCGATTGTTTGCTCACACCCCATTGGGTCAGGCGCATGTTGGTACCCGAGAGGATATCGCCGCCCCATTTGAAGTCGACCAGGAAAGAAAGATCAATGCCTTTGTAATTGAATGCGTTGGTCAGACCGCCGGTAAGCTTGGCGATACCATTACCAATGATTTCATACCCGCTTGATCCGACAGGGCGGCCGTCGTTGTAAAACACGGGCTGGCCATCCGGGGACATTTTCTGCACCCGACCGGTGATCATGCCAAAGGGTTGGCCTACAATGTTTTTGACGTAAGAGTTACGTGTACGCGGTTCATCCATTACAAGCTCATTGTTGCCTTCGATCAGCGCTTTTACTTTATTGTTGTTTTTGGCAAGGTTCAAACTGACATCCCAGTTAAGTGTGCTGCTTTTGACGGGAGTTACTGTAAGCAACAATTCGATGCCCCTGTTTTGCAGTTTACCAAGGTTTACATACGTTTTCTCGAAGCCCGTCGCTTTGGAGATGGTCGCGCTAAGGATGTCGTCTGTAGTCTGCTGATCGTAGTAAGTGAAATCCACGGCGACTTTGTTATTAAAGAGACGGAAGTCGATCCCGAACTCTTTTTCGGTTACCGTGAACGGTTTCAGGTTCGGATTCGGAATGGTCCCCCCATTACCCATCGCTTGTGAGAATGACGCCATCGGATAACCCAGGTGCGGATTGCCATTGAGCGAGTAGGTCAGATTGGTTGAATATTCGTCGTTGGAGGCATTACCAACCTGCGCCCAGGAAGCGCGCACTTTACCATAGGATAGCCAGGAAGGGAGGCCTTTAAAAGCATCGGAGAATACGAAACTGGTTCCGATTGACGGATATAGTGTACTGTTACTTTCGGGATTCAAAACAGAGAACCAGTCATTGCGGGCGGTTGCGTTAAGATAGAGAAAACCGTCGTAAGAAATCTCCGCGGACCCCAGCAATGAGTTAATCCCTTTCTCTTTGAAATCGTAATCCCACGATTTACCTTTTACGTTGTTTAAAGCAGGGAAGAATTGAACGTTGAAGCCATTACCATAAGCGTTCACGTAGTCGTATTTCCGTCTCATGCGGTTACCGCCGGCAAACGCATTAATACCGATTTTTCCGAAATCTTTGTTAACTCCTATCATATATTCGGCATTGATTTCCTGGACGTTCCAGGTTCCCATGCTCCGCGCACCACCACGCTGATAACCTGTTCCTTCAGGAGTGAGCCCTTCAGCGCGACGTTGGTATTTGTCGAGGCCAACACGTCCTGAGATGTACAGCCAGTCGGTAAGCTGGTATTTCAATGCGCCGGAAGTGATAAACCGGTTCTTTTTGTCGGTTTTAATGAACTGATGCGTTACCCAGTAAGGGTTCTGGCCCCAGTTGTTGCTGGCTTGCTGGTATTCTTCCCCTACCTGCTTGCCGAAAATACTCAGGCTGTTCGCGTCGGTTCCTGTTGGAATCGCACCTGGTTTGTTGGGGTCACCATAATAGTCAAGCACATTATAGCTGCCGGGAGTGCGCCACAGCGACTGGATCGCGTTACCGGGGGAATCGGACACGTTCGGACGGTTTTTAGCTTTTTCTTCTGAATAGAGGACTTTCGCATCCAATGTCAGCCTTTTGCCGAATTTGGCATTGGTCGATAGCGAAAGGTTGATCCTGTCATAACCCGAATTAGGGATAATGGTTGTGCTGTTCAGATTGGTAACCGATGCCCGGAAGTTTTGGGTTTCGTTGCCGCCCGACAATGCAAGGTTGTTGGTAAATGCGTGACCTGTTTTATAAAAGCGGGAGAAATTGTCGCCCTGATACGCATAAGGACGCATTTTGCCGTCGAAGCCTACATATTGGCTGTTATCGTATTTCGGCCCCCATGAGTCGTCGCCCCATTCGTAGGCTTGTGTTTGATTGGCGGGTTTAGAAGCTACGCCATTCACATAAGAACCACTGCCGTACGAATGTTGGAGGTCCGAGAGGTCGTTGAATTTCTCAAGAACATAGTTCGAACCGAATTCGATACCAATGCCTTTTCTTTTGGTTCCGCGCTTGGTAGTGACGTTGATAACGCCGTAGGCAGCGCGTGAACCATAAAGTGCTGCTGCATTAGCACCTTTCAGTACCGTCACCGACTCGATGTCATCCGGGTTGATACTCGAAAGACCATCCCCTTCGTCGGAACCGCCCCAGAGGCCGGCCTGGCCGAAGTTGTTGTTATCCATCGGTATACCGTCGATTACGTACAGCGGTTGGTTTCCTCCCTGAAGAGATTTGTTACCTCGGATGATCACACGGGACGAACCTGCCGGCCCGGAAGCAATTTTGCTCACATTAACCCCCGCTACACGTCCGGCGAGCGCATTCCCGAGGTTGGCCTCGCGGGCGGCTGTCATGTTTGTACCGGATACTTCCGTGATAGAATATGCCAGCGACCGTTTTTCACGGCTGATACCCAATGCAGTTACGACCACTTCATTCAGTGCGGTGGCTTCTGCGGCCAGTGAAATGTTGATGGTGGTAGCATTAGCCACAACCACTTCTTTTGTTACATAACCGATATAGCTGAACGTTAGAGTCTTACCCTTATCTGCTGTAATACTATATTCACCCTTGTCGTTGGTGGTTGTACCTCTGGTGGTACCTTTTACGACGACGTTCACACCGGCAATCTCACCGCCGGTGGCATCGCTCACTTTCCCGGATACCGTCATCTCCTGCGCATACCCCTTAAAGGAGAGTACAGTGAACAGTATCAGCATTTTAACTAGTAGATTTTTTTTCATACAGTTACGTACTTCTGATAGGTTAAATGGAATACTTACATCAAGAATGTATATGCTAAAATTGGGTCAAATATACCGCCGTAGACTCCATACTTATATAGTGCTTTTTTATCTAAAAATAACACATTTTTAACACTTTTTTAACAATGGAATTAAAGTTATTTCACTATTGGATAGGATTATTTACTTCAATAGTTTCATTTTGAATACGCGGCTGCAATGCATCGGTTTAATCTCAATTACTCTGAGGGCCAGGAGTGCGAAACGATGCCGATGATGTGTATACGCATGGGCGAGACTGCTACTATCGGAGCAGGGATTCCTCCTTGGGAAGGTTGGGAGCAATAAATGCCAGATTCTGATCGATGAGCCGGGTCAAGGTACTTCTGGATGCAGCCGAAGTAAAGCCGTCCGGAGCGGTATTGACAACGTAATCCAGAAGGCGTTCTACCGAAGAGGTTGCCACGTGCAGGCGGGTGTCGGAGGAGCCATAATAGATAAAAACAGTGCCGTCATCGTCGAGTATCCATCCATTCGAGAAAAGCACGTTCGCAACGTCGCCAGTTCGTTCTCCGCCTTGCGGTGCGAGCAGGTAACCCGCCGGTTTATGCGTGACGGTACCGGGACGATCGGGGTCGGTGAGAAACAGATAGAGTACATAGCGAAGACCTGCGGCTGTATGCCTGACCCCATGTGCGAGATGGAGCCATCCCAGCCGGGTTCTGATCGGCGCCGGCCCCTGTCCGTTCTTTGATTCGTAGACTGTATGATACTTTTTGGGGTCTATGATCACTTCCTCCGTCAATTCCGCATTCTCGATACAAGCCGAAAGGCCTAATCCGATGCCTCCACCCAACCCGGCTTCGATGAATGAGTCTTGCGGGCGGGTATAAAATGCGTATTGATTATCGATAAACTCAGGATGCAATACCACATTCCGCTGTTGGGGTGATTTCGTTTTCAGGTCGGAAAGGCGGTGCCAGGTCACGAGGTCCCGCGTGCGGGCGATTCCGCATTGCGCTATCGCCTGAGATTCATTACTGATTCCGGCAGAAAGATCCTGGCGTTCGGTGCAGAAAAGTCCGTAGATCCACCCATCCTCATGCCTGGTGAGCCTCATGTCGTAGATATTGGTATCCGGCTCGGAGGTTTCGGGCATCACCAGCGGATAGTCCCAGAACCGGAATTGGTCTGTGCCTGTGGGGCTCTCGGCGACTGCAAAAAAGGATTTACGGTCGTACCCCTCAACCCGCGCCACCAGCAGATACTTACCATCCAGCTTCATGGCACCGGCATTGAAAACCGCGTTGATACCAAATCTTTTCATCAAAAACGGATTGCTGCGGGGATTCAGGTCATATTCCCAGAAGAGAGGAATATGGGCAGCTGTGAGAACCGGAGACCGGTAGCGGTCACAAATGCCGTCGCCGGTTCTCAGCTTCTCGTTGGGCGTTTCAAATAGCCTCTGCTTTTTACTTTTGATTTGCTGAAAGCGCTCTTCAAAGATGGTCATGCCTTGTTATTCAGGTTTGTTGATATGCTTATTCTCCCGGCAGGTTTTTATACCAGGTCTTCCAAAGAACCGCTGTTGATACCACAAATACCGCGGAGGCTGCCCATGTTTGGCCGGACATTTTCAGAACAAGAAAAACCGGGATCAAGGTAATGGCAGTCTGGGCTACGATTCCGACGCCAACATTGGCAAGGTCTCTGTGAAAATGCCGGTTTGGGATAAACAGAGGCTCTTCTCTCTGCACTTCCCGCCTCACAGGAGCCCAGAATCCCCAGGGATTGACGTTTTTATAAAATACTTTTAGCACAGCCATATCGGTAGGGGGTGTAGCCAGCGAACCGATCACCGCACCGAGCAATGAAATCATGAGTATGAGTGGGAAATAATACAGCGGGAGGGTGCCCTGGAAGAGGTAAGGGCATAATAATGCACAAATGATGCCGGATAACATTCCCCAGAAGAAACCTGAACTATTGAAACGCCACCAGTACCATTTGAGTACATTAGAAGCAATATAGCCGCCATATAAAGCTGACACGATCCATTGGAGGGTGCTGTTTACATCCCTGGCAAATAAGCCCATCAAAATACTAACGAAGACGATAATGAGGCCGGTTGTATAACTCACCTGGCTGATCTGCCTGCTGCTGGCCTGAGGGCGGATGGATTTGAGATAAATGTCATTGACAAAATATGCCTGTGCCGCATTGAAAGTGCCGGCGAAAGTACCCATGAAGGCGCCCATCAGGCTTACTAATACCAAACCCAGTAAACCGGACGGGATGTAGGTATTCAGGACTGCCGGAAGGAGTCGTTCAAAGTCGGTTCCTGATGGCGTAGCTATATCCAGATTTTGAAAGTATAACAAACCGAGCACTGTAATGCCGGTAATGAACAAGTACCGGGTCGGCAACAGGACGATATTGACGATCATACTCATCAGAGCGGCTTCCCGTGGAGATCGGGCGGATAGTATTTTCTGCATGTCATAATTGGGAGCTGGCCCGGCGAGGCTTGCAAGGATTCCTTTGGCGGCCATTAGCACAAAAAAATAGCTGAATGGGGAAAAACGATCTTCACGCAATTTGGCAGCAGCGGCAGGCAGGCGTTCATTCCAGTCGAGATCAAGATCTTTGCCGAAAAACAGGTCCGTCCAACCCGCAGGTACGGGTAAATAACCCGTGCCCGGAAGAGCTGTATAGGCCATTGCCGCAACCGATATGCAAACGATCGTCATAATGAAGTAATGCAGCATGTCAGCCCAGACGATACTCTTCATTCCTCCCAGTAGTGCATAGCAGGCGGTAAATAACGTAAAAATCACTCCATAGAAATGGGCGATATGGCCTGCGGGCAATGTAAAAGGTACGAATGGACTGATGAGCTTCCAGGGGATGAAGATTTCGATAAACTTGCCTAATCCGGTGAAACCATAAACCATAAAGCTCAGGCAGCTCAGCAACGCAAAAATGATGATGATCTTATGGGCAAGCCCCGCGTCATTACGCTCTCCGAAGCGGAACAACATCCACTCCGCCCCGGTGGCGGCATTGGATCTTCGCAGCCATAACGATAGGTAGATCATCATAAATACCTGGTTGAAAACCGGCCACAGCCAGGGTAGCCAAACGCTTTTTACACCATAGACAAACATAATGGCGACCATCCATGCCGTACCCGAAAGGTCGAACATCCCCGATGCATTGGAAATGCCCAGCATCCAGAACGGCATAGACTTGCCGCCCAGGAGATAGTCGTTTTTACTTCTGGCGGCTTGTTTTTTCAGGTATATCCCAATAAACATGACCGCCGCCAGATAGAGCAGTATGACGAGGAGGTCGATCGCCTTGATCTTCATGGGCGAACCTGCAAGTTCAGTTTACACATGTCCGAGGCGGATGGCAGCTGGCAGGCTCGGTACAAACTTATTGACAAAACCGGGGCAGGATATAATACTTTTTTATCCATGATTAGACCAATACTAACAAGTTATAGGGTTGCAGAGGGTTAATAGTCAGGAGAATGGTGTGTTTTCAGAGAGGATAACTTACCACATGCAAGCTGGCATTAGTAACAATTTATCTTTAAATTGTTACCTCAATATAGTAACCACGCACTAACCTGTTATTCCATTCTAAATTTAATTTAAAAATACCATTTAGCCTATGAGTGAAATTTACCGCGAGATTACCCCATTGACCCAATACGACTGTTTTACTGTTTTTGACCGGAGAAAAACCACTTTCGATTTCCCTCTCCATAGCCATGAGGAATTCGAACTGAACCTGATCCTGTCCGGCAAAGGTGTGAAACGGGTCGTCGGAGATCATACAGAAGTGATCGATGATGCTGAACTGGTGTTGGTGGGTAACAATTTGCCACACGGGTGGCTCACCCATTCTTATAGGTGGGAAGAAGGAATGCCTGAAATCAAGGAGGTGACTGTGCAATTTCACCGGGATCTGTTCGACGACAAATTCCTGAAGAGAAACCAGTTGTTCTTTGTAAGATCGTTACTCGAAAAGTCGGCCAAGGGAATTTCGTTTTCAAGAGAGACGATAGAAAGGATCAAGCCGAGGCTTACGACGCTGGCGGAGAAAAGCGGCTTCGATTCCATGCTGGAATTGATGTCTATCCTGCATGACTTGTCAGTTTCCCGCAATATGCGCACGTTGTCGAACAGCACTTTTACCGAAGAAAATGTCAACTTCAACAGCCGCAGGATCGAAAAGGTATTTGCCTACATGCGCGATAGGTACGACAAGGATGTGAATCTGGCGGAAGTAGCGAAGCTGGCGGGAATGTCGGAAGTATCGTTCAGCAGGTTTATTAAAAAACGAACGGGAAAGACCTTTGTCGAAAGTCTTAATGAGATTCGGCTGGGGCATGCTTCGAGATCGCTGATCAATACAACCAATACGATTTCCGAGATCGCCTACAAATGCGGGTTCAACAACCTTTCGTATTTCAACCGGATTTTCAAAAGCAGGAATGGCTGTACGCCGAAGGAGTTCCGGGACAACTATTCAGGGAGGAGGACTTTTGTTTAGGAGGTGTGGAAGCCGAGAAGTTTAGAGTTGATGAGTTTAATGTGAGCAGAGGAGCCATTGAATCGGGACATCCATAAAGAATAAAGAGTTCAAAGCTGCGGAACAATCCCGAACTTTGAACTCTTTACTTATAAAATTCTGAATCTTATCCCCTAGACTTTGAGCATCCAGCCGAAGACATCTTCTTCTTTGCCGGTGCGGAGATCCGTGAGGAAAGTCTTCACTTTGTTCACAAATGAATCTTCCTTGATTTCAGGTAACGGGTAATCGACACCTTCGTAAGCAATAGTTGCGAATGGGGAAATTACCACGGCTGTTCCTGCCCCGAATGCTGCTTCCAGTCGGCCTTCTTTCAATGCGTCGATGATTTCTTTCACGCTGATGCGGCGTTCTTCCACGGGAATGCCCCAGTGCTGAGCCACAGCGACAATGCTTTTCCGCGTGATACCGTCCAACGTTGTTTCAGAAACGTGCGGAGTCAGCAGTTTGCCATCCAATACGAACATGATGTTCATCGTACCCGATTCTTCAATGTAAGCATGATCACGGGCGTCGGTCCAGATCAGCTGATCGTAGCCTTCCTGCTGGGCCAGTTTGGCGGGATACAGCGAACCTGCGTAGTTACCTGCGCATTTGGTCGCACCCACACCGCCTTCGGCAGCACGGATGAAATGCGTTTCCACTTTCACCCGGGGAGGTTTGGCATAATAAGTGCCTACGGGGCTGGTGAAAATGATGAAATAGTATGAATCTGACGCCTTGACACCAATGTAAGGGTCAGTAGCAAACATGTAAGGACGAATGTACAGCGAGCAGCCGGGCTGGGAGGGTACCCAACCTGCATCGAGACGAAGCAGCTCGGTGAGGCCGTTCATGAAAATCTCTTCGGGAATCGTCGGCATGCAAAGGCGCTCGGCCGATTTGTTGAGCCGTTTCCAGTTGTCGATGGCGCGGAAAAGAAGGACTTCGCCTGCGTCATTTTTATAGGCTTTCATTCCCTCAAAAATAGCTTGTCCGTAATGCAGTGCGGCGGTTGCGGGGCTAAGTGAGAGATCACCGTAAGGGACAATACGAAGGTCTTGCCATTGGCCTCCTCGGTATTCGGCGATAAACATGTGGTCGGAGATGTTCCGTCCAAAAACGAGGTTGTTGAAGTCAACCTCCTGCAAACGGGATTGGGTGGTTTGCTGAACTTCTATTTGTACTGTGTCGGCTGTCATGATGCCAAAAATTTAATTTTTCAAACGCTTTCCGAAGCTTACAATCAGAAAAAAGGCAGGATTTGGAGACCCCGGCGCATTCTTTCTTAAGTCCCGCAATTTAAAAAATTAAATCTGTAAATAATTGATATTTAGTATAACAATTATTTTTGGCGAATAACCCGAGGTTGCCACGTAACTTCTTCAATGCCTAACTCGTACGTCATAGCCCGGCACAGCATGAAAAGGTAGTCGGACAGGCGGTTGAGATATCGGATTACGATGGGCTCTATTTCCTCGCCCTGCTGCAAATGGATCACGCTTCGCTCTGCACGGCGGCAGACGGTTCGGGCAATGTGTCCGTACGAAACCGAAGGGTGTCCGCCTGGCAGGATGAACGATCGGAGCGGTGGCACATTCGCGTCGATCCTGTCCATTTCTTTTTCGAGCAACGTTATGTCCTCATCGTAAAGGTCGGGCAGGATTTTCTTTTTCTGATCGGATTCGGATGCCAGGTGGGAGCCGATCGTGAACAGGCGGTCCTGAATTTCTTTGAGCACGTCTTTCCGGTTTTCGTTGACAGGCTGGTCGCGCAGCATACCTATGTAGCTGTTGAGTTCGTCGATTGTGCCGTATGCGTCTATCCGCACATGTGCTTTGCTGAGGCGTGTGCCACCGATGAGAGAGGTTGTCCCTTTGTCACCGGTTTTGGTGTAGATTTTCATTTGTAGTGAGATCAAAAAGAGTTCTGGGGCAGTTTTGATAAGTACGTTTGTATCAATGACGGCCTTACATTTACTCATCAAAGTGTGGAGGTTTTGTTCTGAAATGGGCGGATTCAAGTTGCTTGTAATTGGCTTTCGTAACTCCTTTTTCAGCAGCTGCGGCATCTGCCTCGTCAAACAACCTTTGACTCAGGTGATTAACTAGCACCCGTCTGATTTCCACCAATTCTTCATCCGGGATGTTCCGGTTAAACATCCTGAGGAGAGCTATCTGAACCTCATTTAGGCCTGAAAATTGTGGTTTTGGTTTCATGTCCAGGTTGATGTCAAATTTCAAATTTAAACCTGAGGGTTGAATAGATCGCCTTCAATTAGGTTTTGGAAGCTTCCCAACCTAATTTTGCACCCTGATTTACTATGGCGAAAAAACCTCTCTAAAAGGTTACTAATTCATGAAAGTTACAACATTTGCAATAAAGATCTGGCGTTGGGCATCTTTATTATTCGTTATCGGCGCCCTTGTCTGGACATACTCTCTTTTTCCCGAAATGGTGGCGGTCGACTTCTCGGACAGCGGCCTGGCAGAGCGGTATGTGGATAAGGAACACGTTTTTTACATTGTAATGGGCCTTTTTCTGCTGAACAATGTCGTGATAACAGGGATCGCGCGTCACATACCCAATGTGGATCCCATGTACCTGCCGATCCTGAAACGAAAAGAGTGGGCTGCCCACCGTGCCGAATTGAGCGAACACCTCACCAATTGGCTGTTTTGTCTGGTAGCGGTGATCAATACGATCATCGGGTTTAGCCTCATGGCCCTGGCAACGATTAACAGCACGAGCTATAAGCTGGATGTGTTTGATTTTTCCTGGCTGTATTACGCCAGCCTCGTGCTGGTGCTGTTTGTATTCCTGCTTCCGTTGCGGTTGTTGTGGCCCCCGGTTCCGGAAGATAAACTTTAATGAACCTGCTGATGGAAGAAGCCAAAAGGATCGGATCGGATGTAGACGCATTGTGGTGGCGCGAGGCGGAAGCGATAGACCTGCAAAGCTATGTATATGATCTCCCCGATGCGCGGATTGCCAAATATCCCATGGAGGTAAGGGACCAGTCAAAACTGATGGTCTACGAGCAGGGGAATATATCGCATTGGCGATTTTCGGATCTGCCTTCCCGGTTGCCGGCAGATACGCTGCTCGTTTTCAACGATACCAAGGTAATACCAGCCCGGGCGCATTTCAGAAAACCGACCGGTGCCGTTATCGAGCTGTTGCTGCTCCATCCCGAACTTCCCACCCGCATTATCAACGATGCGATGCTGGTGAAGCAGTCCTGTGTGTGGGAATGCATGATCGGAAATAAAAAGCGTTGGAAGCAGGGTGATGAGCTCGTGAGTCAGATCGAAGTCAATGGCAACCCGGTGAGGCTGACTGCCGTTTACCACGATTACGAGCATAATCTGGTGAGGCTGACCTGGGATTGCGACCTGAGCTTTCTTGAAATCATCAAGGCATTAGGCCAGATACCACTACCGCCCTATCTGAACCGCGACACCGAGGAGCCTGATCTTGAAACCTATCAAACGGTTTACGCGCATTATGACGGCGCGGTAGCCGCGCCTACGGCCGGCCTGCATTTTACACCTGAGGTATTCGATGCGCTGGACAAAAAAGGCATACGGCGGTCTTTTCTTACACTACACGTCGGAGCGGGCACATTTCAGCCGATCAAGGTAGAAAAGGTGACCGAGCACCGGATGCATTCGGAGCAGGTTGTTTTTACAAGAGCGCTGATCGATGATCTGCTACGGTCTGTTGACCACATTGTACCCGTGGGTACAACGTCACTGCGTTCACTCGAAAGCCTTTACTGGTATGGCGTCAAACTGTTCCGGAAGGAGACCAGGGAGTTCAGCATTGACAAGCTTTATCCCTATCCATTTAATGAGGATGAGTTGCCGACTGCCCGGCAGTCTCTGCAGGCAATAGCAGGATATATGGATGCCGAAGGGTTGAGTGAGGTTGTAGGAGAAACGGAAATTTTTATCTTTCCCGGTTACCGGTTCAGGTTATGCCGCGGGCTTGTCACCAATTATCACCAACCCGGCTCAACGCTGATCCTGCTCGTAGCGGCATTTGTTGGGGCAGACTGGAAGCAGGTTTACTCAGAAGCTTTGGAGAAAGACTACCGGTTTTTGAGTTATGGGGATTCTTCCCTGCTTTGGCGCAATGAAGGCCATCCTTAATTTTACCTGAAATACTTTTCCTGTAATTTATTTCCTGATGACGACCGCAATAAGAGATACGCATCGTTGGCTGAAAGGAAATACAAGGTCGAAGAATACTTCGAAATGGAGTAGGAAAGTGAAATCCATCATGAATTTTATGACGGGGATGTATTTGCCATCGCAGGTAAAGCCCTGAATCATAATAGGATAGTGGCGAGAGTCCGAATGCCTTTGAGTAACCCATTTCAGGCTGGCGGCTGTAATGTTTTTTCAGAAAATGTCAAAGTGAAAATCTTGGATTTAATCCCTGCTCATTTTACAGAGATAACTTTACTGACTGCGGAGACCCCATTTTCATTAAATGCTTCAATAGCAAAATAGTAAGGTACTCCCACATTCAAGGCCCGTAGCTCGAACGTGTTGGGTTCGTCATGCCAGAACTGATAGGTTTGATAAAGTTTGTCGGGAGCGATACCCCAAAGCACATTATAACCGGTTGCCCCTGGTACTTTTTCCCATTTCAGATCTGCATTGCGTGCATCTTTCTGGCGGACTGCCGAAAAGTGGTCGGGAGTTGACGGTGCTTTCCCTAAGCCATTTCCAAAAATCCTGAATTCGCTGATTGCGAGAATGGGCGAGCCTACATATATATGCTCGTACCGCACGTAGCGGGCACGGACCGGAGCTGACAACTCGATATAGGCGCAGGGGCGGTCGCGTTTCTGCTCGTGCGTAAGGTCGCTGGCCAGGTCCCATTTTTTACCGTCTTTCGATGTCCATATCTTGAATTGGGTGTAAACCTTTTCAGCTTTGTTGTCAAAAATGTCGGATTCGTGGTCGGTGTAATTAATCTGCACAGCCTTAACGTCCTGTTCGCCCAGCAAATCGATGGTCAGGGTTTCTCCTTGCTTGTTTTGCTTCGCTGCCCAAAATGTCCGTGGATTTTCGTCGGTAATTTTTTGTGCGGCCATTGTATCGAGTGTGGACGACGCTACGGCTGGTTTCTTATAAGAGAGCAGCATCCAGCCCGTAAAAAGTTCATCCCCTTTTCCCTGCCAGGTCTTGTCGGGTATTCGGTGCGGAAAATCCCCGAAACGGGTATTTGCAAACATTTGTCCGTCCTTGTCAAACCCAGCAGGGTACCGGACGATCCGTCGCTCCATGGCCCAGTTCAGACCGATCCACGATGTTCCGGTGTTCCAGTAGTTGCCAAAATTGTCTTGAAAAGTATTCCCATGTCCTGCACCGGTGGCAAATCCCCCTGGCTTATAGGAGACCGGGTTATAGGGAGCATAAGTGAATGGTCCCAGCGGCGCGTCGCTGACGTACGTGCCATTGGCATACACATTATACTCCGTCCCCGGAGCGCCGTATTGCAGATAGTATTTCCCTTTATGTTTGGTCATCCACGCACCTTCAGTAAATGGTTTGAAAGGATCGGAGTGGTTGGGTCCAAATCTTTCCCAGCCGTGCTCGTACGGATTTAGCCAGAACATGGATTGGTATTGTCCCTTGAATGCAAGCCGCTTGGAATAGTCGAGTTCCGAACCGAAAATGGGGTAAACGTTGGAAGAACCCCAATACATGTACCATTTGTCGGTATCGGGGTCGTGGAACAATGCAGGGTCCCAGGGACCAATGTCCTTGGGCAGGCGCGGCGTCCAGCGATTGTAAAATTCCCAAATGCCTTTCTCAGGTGCCACTGAATACAATATGGGACGGGATTCGAATGTAGATTGAAACAAAAACAAAGTATCCCGGACCGAAACGGCAGCAGGTGCACACATATCCTCAAAAGGCCAGCGGTTGGCGGTCAGGTATTGCCAGTGCAGCATGTCTTTGGAGTGCCAGTACCCGCCCGAAATGGTTACAAACAGGAAGTACTCGCCCTTGTGATTGATGATCACCGGGTCTGCGCCGGAGCGGTAGCTGATGTTATCGTTGAGCTGTTCAAAATTGTATTTGTAATCGATATCCATCGGGTTACAATAGGTCGTTTGACCAAAACCGGCCAAGGGACCCCAAAACAGCAGCAAAACACGAAATAGCAAAGACGACCGTGACGACATGATTTTGTTGATGACAGGGTGCATGAAAATCTTTCAATCATGCAAAATTATACGTTTTTGGATCAATAATTCCTTCAATGCTCAAAAGCATCCGGTCATTGGAAGTTTTGAAACCGATAACCTTTACCTTTGCGGTTCGATTTTGAAATAAGCAACAGTTTTTAGAATGGCGATTGATTTTATAGAAGAATTGCGCTGGCGGGGCATGCTGCATGACATGATGCCGGGAACCCATGAACAACTTCAACAGGAGATGACGTGCGGCTATATCGGTTTCGATCCAACGGCACCTTCATTGCACATTGGTAATCTCGCTACGATTATGCTCCTGGTGCATTTCCAGCGGGCAGGGCATAAGCCTATTGCATTGATAGGAGGTGCCACAGGCATGATCGGCGACCCGTCATTTAAGGCGGCGGAGCGTTCTTTCCTGGATGAGGATACATTGAGGATCAATCAGGAGGGTATCCGCAGGCAGCTGGAACAATTCCTCGATTTTGACAGCGGGGAAAACTCAGCCGAAATGGTCAATAATTACGACTGGTTCAAGGATATCGGCTTTTTGCAATTCCTGCGCGATGCCGGCAAGTTTTTGAGTGTCAATTATATGATGTCCAAAGATTCGGTCCGGAAACGGCTTGAAACGGGTATTTCGTTTACCGAATTTTCATACCAGCTTTTGCAAGGCTACGATTTTTATCATTTATATAAAAATAAGAACGTCCGGCTGCAAATGGGTGGCTCAGACCAGTGGGGCAACATTACGACCGGCACGGAAATCATCCGCAGAAAGGAAGGCGACGAGGAAGGATATTTCAAAGCCTACGCATTGACGACTCCGCTCGTGACCAAATCGGATGGGTCCAAATTCGGGAAAAGCGAGGGCGGTAATATCTGGCTGGATGCCTCGAAAACGTCGCCATACCAGTTTTACCAGTTCTGGTTGAATCAGAGCGATGACGATATGCCGCGTTACCTGCGTGTATTTTCGCTGAAAGGCCGCGAGGAAATAGAAGCACTGGAAGCGAGCCATGCCGGCGAGCCGCATTTGCGCATTATGCAAAAAGCACTGGCTTCTGAGCTGACGATCCGCATCCATTCTCAAAAAGCTTATGACCTGGTATTGAAAGCTTCGGAAGTACTCTTTGGCAAAGCAACATTGGAAACTTTGCAAAGCATTGCCGAAGATGAGTTCGATGCGGTTTTTGAGGGCGTTCCCCAAACGGAGATTACACGTTTGGAATGGGATGAGTGCATAAATCTTACCGATCTCATTTCGACCGTGACGAGATCCGAGATTTACACATCCAAAGGAGAAGCACGGCGTGCGATACAGCAGAATGCGGTTAGTATCAATAAAGTTAAGGTCACTTCCGCTGAACAGCCGACAACGGACTTTGCATTGTTACAAAACAAGTTTCTCCTGGTTTCGAAAGGAAAGAAGAATCACCTCATCAAAGTGATTTAAAGCGTTCACGGGCTTGGCCGGTTGCGATGACTAGCCAAGCCTGTCGAAGCTGAAAATAGCAGCATCCTTGTTTTTCTTACCAGCAACCAGATCGGTAATGAGCTCCGCGGCAATGATGCTGAACAAAATACCATTACCGCCGAAACCCAATGCGAACCAGGTATTCGGGTGTTCTTTCACACTGCCGATAAATGGCAGTCCGTCTTCGGTTTCGGCAAAAGTTCCGCACCAGGCATAATCGGTCACGAAGGGCAGCAAGGGGAACATTTTTCGTGCGTTCTGCTCCAGTTCTTTCGCTTTGCGGTGAAGCAACTTATCTCTTTTGACCGCGCTCTGGAACATTTCATCTTTTCCGCCAATGAGCACCCTGTTGTCTTCCGTTGTCCGGAGATATAAGTAAGGACGGGCACTTTCCCACAGCAATGCGTTTTTATACCACAGTTCTTTTTCCTGCATGATTGGCTTGCTGACGATCGCATAAGATGAATGCAGTCTCACAAAGTTGCGGGAGATGAGTTTTTGAGATTCATAGCCTGCAGCCACGATGAGTTTTTGGGTTTTGACAGCCACACCATTGTCGAGGATGAGCGAGACTCCGTTTCGTTCGTGGCTGATGTCCATGATCTCTACGGTGTCATACACACGCGCGCCCTTCCCGATACAGTCCTGAAACAGTGCGTGAGCAAGTGCGTAGGCATCCACCTGTGCGCCTTCGTGGGAAAGAATAGCGCCGCTTTTCCGGATACCGGGGAAATGGGACCTTAATGTGGCCTGGTCCCACCAATCTACGTCGATGCCGATCTTTTTACGGACTGCGTATTCTTTTTCCAATGCAGGCAGGTCGTCCTTTTTGGAAGCATAGTACACGCTTTTTTTAAGAGAGAACCCGGTTTTGACCGGCAACGAGTCAACAATTTTGCGGGCTTTGTGAATGGCTTCGACGCAAAGGAGGTAGCTGCGTACGGCTTTTTTTTCTCCGATGAGATTGATCAGGTCCGTTAGCATGGTATCGATTTCATATTGCAGTAATGCCGTCGAACCCGAGGTACTGCCCATGCCGATGTGCCGTTTTTCGAGTACTACTACGGGGAAGCCAGCCTGGGTCAGATGCCAGGCGAGTAAAGCGCCTGTAATGCCGCCTCCCATGATCACGATTTCCGAAGTGATGTTTTCCGATAGCGCGGGGTACGACTGCAAGGCCCCATTCTTGTAAAACCAATGAGGCTGTCCACTGAGTAGATCCATTGAGAAGTTGATTGTCTGAATGAATCTAACAGTTAAAAATCTGTACCAGTGTGGTAATGCCGCCTCAGGAACGGGAAAACGTTGCAGGCAAGATCTACGCTGCCCGGAAATCGGCTGGACTGATCAGCTTTTACCTGAAAACGTATTCAATACCGGCGCTGCAGTAGGGTTATACTGGTACGACTGCCAGGTGTGGTCTTCATAAATCTCGACGATGCGGTACCCTTTGTAGGCCGTTCCCCAGTTGCCGCCGAAGTGGCCATCGAAGAAATAGGGTTTTTTACCGTACATTTTGGTACTGTCCTGGTCGTGGTCGTGACCATTGAAGATAGCCTTTACATTGGGCGTACTTTCAAACAGCTCGATCACCTCCTTACATTCGATCCCATTGACAGTCCATTTGGCCGGGGTGATGTGCAGGAATACAAAAATACCTTTCTTGTCCTTGTACTTTGCCAGTTCATTACGCAGCCAGGTCGCATCCGGGCACACATATTCTCCTTTTTCATTGGATGTATCGCCTACAACGAACGCATATTCTCCCTTGGCAAAACTGTGGTTGGTCGGGTAGCCCCAGGTGCTTTGCCATACGTCCAGGCCTACTTTATCATGGTTTCCACGGCTGACGTAATAGGGTACGCTGAGGTTCGAAACCGTGCTTTTGAAGTCGTACAACAAGGTAGGATCGTCGTGGATAAGGTCACCGTTGAAAAACAGGAAATCCACTCCTTTCTGTAACTTTTCGCGGTTTACCCAACTTATCAGATCCGAATGGAAAGTCTTGAACTCGGTATTAGGCTGTCCGAAGTGGCCGTCCGAAGCGACTATGAAACGGAGGGAGATTTTTGCAGCAGGCTGGGCAATGGCCTGGTTCGACAGATATGGAATTCCTGATAATGCGGGTAGGAGCTTCAAAAAAGTCCGTCTCTGAAAAGTCATGGGTAGAGGTTTTTGCTGTTTGTACAGGGGTATTTATAAACTCAAAAATAGTTATTCATCCGTGATATTTTCTTTATTCTTGCACGTTGTTAAGATTATTTAATATAAAAAGGAAGACATGGATCGGCTGATATTGCAAAAAGCGGCGTCCTACTGTGCCTACCAGGAACGGACGCAGGAGGAGGTCCGGCAGCGGCTCAGGAAATGGAATGTGTGGGGAGATGAGGCCGATGAACTGATTGCCGAACTGATTTTGATGAACTACCTGAGCGAGGAGCGTTTTGCCAAAACCTACGCAGGTGGGAAGTTCCGCATGAAGAATTGGGGAAAGATGAAGATCCGGCAGGAACTCAACCGGCGTGGACTAAGTACCTATAGCATTGAAAAAGGAATGAACGAGATTGGGGACGAAGATTACGTAGCGGGATTGAAAGAGCTCCTGACCAAAAAGAAAGACCTGCTATCGAAAACAGAAACCGACCCCTTCAAGCTAAAACAGAAACTGGCAAGATTCGCGCTCGGAAAAGGTTATGAAGGGGAGCTGGTGTGGAAGGAGCTAGGCGAGCTATAAGTCGTATTCATTCAAAACGATGTCAGTCTGATTTCTATCATAAAACCGGGCAACCTGTCAAAATCACTTGGTTTTGTCATAGCAATCAGACTGACAATGCGCTCAGACCGACAGCAGTAACCGGAGCAAAGCTATTTTTTGATTCATTAGAAATCAGAATCGAAAGAAATCTTGTGAGCAGAATCCTTATCCTTCACACCGCTCATAACGCCCGCTTTCTGATATTCTCCCACCCGTTTTTCAAAGAAGTTGGTTTTGCCCGGAAGTGAGATCAATTCCATGAAGTCGAACGGATTCGCAGAATTGAATTGTTTGGGGCATCCCAGTCTTTCGAGCCAGAAATCGGCGATGTACTCAATATACTGTTTCATCAGTTCCGCATTCATGCCGATCAGCGATACAGGCAGCGACTCGGTCACGAATTCCTTTTCGATCTCAACGGCATCCAGCATAATCTCGATCACGCGTTCTTGCGGCAGCTGATTTACGATGTGTTTGGTATAAAGCAGACACGCGAATTCACAATGCAAACCTTCATCGCGTGAGATCAGTTCGTTGGAGAACGACAGTCCCGGCATCAGGCCGCGTTTTTTCAGCCAGAATATGGAGCAGAAAGATCCCGAGAAGAAAATCCCTTCAACCGCGGCGAAAGCGATAATGCGTTCTGCAAATACCGGGCTGTTGATCCATTTCAATGCCCATTCGGCTTTTTTCTGAACACAGGGGATGGTCTCGATAGCACGCAGGAGACGGTCCTTCTCCACAGAGTCCTTAATGTAAGTGTCGATCAGCAATGAGTAGGTTTCGGAGTGGATGTTTTCCATCGCGATCTGGAAACCATAGAAGCACTTAGCTTCCGCATATTGTACTTCACTCAAAAAGTTGACAGCGAGGTTCTCATTGACGATTCCGTCGGAGGCCGCAAAAAATGCCAGTACGTGAGAGATGAAATGCCTTTCACCATCAGAAAGATTCTCCCAATCCTTCATATCCTGAGACAAATCTATTTCCTCGGCTGTCCAGAAAGACGCCTCGTGACGTTTGTACATTTCCCATATATCGGAATGTTTGATAGGGAACAAAACAAACCGCAAGGGGTCTTCGATCAACAGGGGCTCCTGTCTGGTAAGTTCTTGTGACATAGTTAATTTGAGTATTTTACGGAGATCAGAATTATATAACGTTAGTACTTGCCGTTGGCTAAGAAGGCCGGGCCGGAAGAAAACAAAGCTACGCGCTTTGGGCTAAAATTCAAACAACCATCACGAGATGAGGCCCGGGAAATAATGCTCTCTGTCCATTTTATAAATAATGCCGGTGAGTGTCTCCCGAATCCGAGTATAACTGTCAGGCAAGCTAGTTTGGTTGTCTGCCCCTGGAAATATTTCCACTACTCTTAATATCTTGATTTATGCCCGTTACTGGCCTGAGCAGGTACCTCAACCTGTTCCACAACATCGGTAATCCCTTTGAGTATCTTCTCGATAAATTCCGTGACCGGGGCAGAACGCTACACTTTGTCTCGAAACCCAACAGATTGACGTTTCCGGTACCCGCAAGCCTCTATCTGGTGTTTAAAGAAATTTTCATGTCCGACGTATATAATATCAGAACCCTGACTGCGATATTGCCGGACAATCCGCTTATCATCGATGTTGGCGCAAATGCCGGTTTTTTTGACGTACTGCTTTTATCTAAAATAAAGAATGCCCAAATTTATGCGTATGAGCCTTTGAGCAGTAATGTTGAGCTGATGCGCTCACTTGCTGCATCCAATCAGCGTTTTGATATGAGCGTGGCCATTAGCCCTTTTGCAGTCACGGGAACCTCCTGTGAAATGTTGCGCATATACGCGCAGGATACGGAGGAAAATCAGGTAGTGGCCTCTTCGGTAAAAGATTTTAATATCCATAATGTCAAAGAGATATGGGTGCCGGCAATTTCTTTTTCAGAAATTATGGCGGATATGCCGAAAGCGAAAGTGGATTTATTGAAGATGGATTGCGAAGGAAGCGAATATGATATTATTTTTAACACCCCGCCGGAGATCATTTGCCGGATCGAAACAATGCTGATAGAGGTCCATGATATTGATAACCAGAGCAATGTAGTTATGGTTAGTCAATATCTTCATCACCTGGGATATGATGTAAATTATATTCCTATAAATGGTTTTTGCTACGCATTAGAGGCGTACAAAAGAAAATGATTGAGATAAGCATGTTAAAGAATGTTCTGATTGACTGTGAAAGAATGCGGCATCCCCATACCGGACTTTATCATTATTGTCTCCAGTTGGGTAATTCGATTCTGAAACAGATTGGTGATGAGAAGGAAAGGGTAGCATTTTATTTGCCTACTTCCGCAGAACATGCATTTGGTGAAGATGCCAATTATGTATCCCAGCATTTCATTCACAAGTTGTTTTTTCCGGACACCAAATCGGTTGACATTTGGCATTGTACATATCAGGGATCGAGATATTTTCCCTTTGGTAAAAACGTAGCTATTGTTTTGACGATCCATGACTTGAACTTCCTTTATGATGAGAGCAAGACGGAGAAAAGAGTTAAAAAATACCTGTCCCGGCTACAAACCAAAATTGACCGGGCCGATCACATCGTAGCGATTTCATTTTTCGTTCTTGAAGATTTGAAAAGGCACCTGAATTTAGGCAATAAACCCACGTCGGTAATTTACAACGGGTGTAATATTGATGATACAGGTTTAATCAGAAGACCCGAGAATGCAATTGATAAACCATTTTTGTTTACGATCGGGACTATTGCCAGCAAGAAGAACTTTCATGTATTACCGGCACTTTTGAAGGACAATGAACTACGGCTGGTTATCGCCGGTATCGATAGTAGCAGGGATTATAAAAAGACGATCATTCGGGAAGCACAAAAGCTCAATGTACTGGATCGCCTGATATTTACAGGGCCGGTGTCTGAAAATGACAAGAAATGGTATTTAAGCAATTGTACAGCATTCGTTTTCCCATCCATCGCAGAGGGATTTGGCTTGCCGGTCATCGAAGCAATGTACTATGGGAAGCCGGTGATCTTGTCGCGCTGCACTTCATTGCCTGAGATTGGGGGAGATTGTGCGTACTATTTCGATAGCTTTGAGCCCGAACATATGCGTAATGTATTGAAAAGCAGTCTGGAACATTACAAAAAAGTAAAACCCAGGGAAAAAATTCGCGAGAGGGCGAAATTTTTTTCCTGGGACAGGGCAGCTTCGGAATACCTTGATTTATATCGCAGCCTAACTTAATTCAGTTTGATAACCTGCTGATATTTCAACATGAGGCGGAAATTGTTGATCACATCGATAATACCAATATCCGACTGATGCTTTTTCATCTGTCTGTTAAAGGCTACTTTCTTAGCTTGCAGATTTCTACGATTCTTGAAGAAGTCCCAATAAGCCTCGACCTTGAAGAACTGAAGTGTGATCAAACCGAACATCACGTCGCAGAGCAGGATCTGAAGGTGCCATAGTTTCAGATCCATACCTTGTAAATGAAGGTAGTGTACGTAATACCTGTTTCTGAAATGAATTCTCTTAATTGCCTTTTTGTGGTTGTGATTTTTGGTACTGGCCGATACCTCATGGCGGCATACCGCATCATGTTCGTAATAACATTTCCAGCCAAGACGCCATGCACGGATTGAAAGCTCCTGATCTTCTCCATAATACGGATTGAACATTTCATTGAACCCGTTAATGGCTTTCAATTTTTGCGTATCCATCAATGCAATTGCACCGGACAAATAAAATGTTGGGGTGAATGTATTGATATTTTCTAAGTGGAAGAAGTCGGATGATTTAATTTTTCTTCCGGAGATTTTGGGTTCTCTCGCAGCTTCACGAATAAAATCGTCATTCATGCCAATTACTCTTCCCATTACTCCAAATGTATCTTCCAGTTCAAAATACTTATAGAGCTTTTCCATATAACCGGGCTCTAATGTTACATCCGTGTTCAAAAGGAAGATCAATTCATTGGTGGCATTTTTGATGCCGATATTGCAGGTGTCCGAAAATCCTGAATTGGCTTCTTTCCGGATTAAAGTAATTTTATCTTGATAATTTTCTTGTAAATATGCAACAGAATCGTCCGTGGATGCATCGTCAATTACGATAATCTGAACATTGGTTTCAAGATTTTGCAGAACCTTGTAATTATGCTCAAAATATTTTTGGAATAAGTGTTTCCCGTTATAATTGGGAATAACTACTGATATACTTTTCATAGACAATCGGTTATCAAGTTAGATGAAAAGTTTTTTAATACCCGATTCTTTCATACTTCCTTTTAACAGGATGGCGTTCATGATCTTCTCCATTTGTGAATTTATATAGCTCATTTCCATATCCTTACGGATATTCTTCATGCAAATATCAGACCAGCGCCGTTGGAGCTGCGTGGCTAGGAACAATGACTCTATTGTTAGGGAAATGGTTGGAAGAGGGTTGAGATGACCGGAAATTGGATCCGATCGCTTAAATATAGCCTATATACTAACAATATGGTGAAGTTTTTATTGTACTTCCTCGCAACATTGTGAACATATTAAAGTTATACCGTTGTTTCCGGAAGACGAAAAAAATAACTGGAATCTGATAAAATTCATCACTAAATCCATTTTTTTCTCCTGAAAAACCAAAGGACTACCAGCGAAGAAAAGACCATGAGAAACAGCGACAGCCAGAATCCCCAGGGCTCACCGGTTGAGGGTATGTGCTGATAATTCATCCCGAAAATACCTGCGATCAGCGTAGGCGGCATAAAGATGATCGTCACAACGGTGAAAATCTTGATCACCTGGCTCTGTTCGAGATTGATCAGACCCATAAATGTATTCTGAAGGTATTCCAGCCTTTCAAAATTGAAAGTCGTGTATTCGAGCAGAGAATTGATGTCTTTAAGTATGATCCGGAGATGCTCCTTGCGGTCTTCGGGAAAATACTGACTGCGGAGGATGCCGGAGAGAACGCGCTGTTTGTCGATGCTCGTTTCCCTGAGCATCATAGTGATTTCCTGTAAGCCGCTGATCCGGATCAGCACTTCCTGTCGTGTTTTTTGTTCATGCGTCAGGTCTTTGCTGATGGATGAAACGTCTCTTGAAATTCCTTCCAATGCATCCGCATCGGCCTCGATGCGCGTTTCGAGCAGCAGCAGCATAAAATCAACCCCACCCTGAATTCCTTCCGGGCTGACCTTCATTTTTTTTACCGTGTCTGCAAATGTCTTAGAATCGCCGCGCCGGTAGGTAAACAGCACATTCTGATGGAGGATGAATGAAACCGGGTAAGTTTCATAGCCTTCATGCTCAATTTTGAGAAAGTTGGAGTTCGCGTTGATCGTTTCGTTCTGCTCGAAGAAACGCGAGCTGCTTTCGATTTCTACAATTTCCTGGGGAGTTTGGAAGCTGATATTACATTTGTTCTCGACCCATTCCTCCTCCTCGGCTGATGGCGATTGCAAGTCGACCCAGATCAGATTCCTGACCTTGCCCAGTTCGCGGATATCGTTTTCCCGCTTGATGACTTTACCCTCCTTATAGAATATGCGTACCATGCGTTAAAGTTGGGGAAAAAAGCGTACGTAGAAAACCGATGGCAAGGTTTTTCTGCTTTTGATGGAAGTTAGTCGTAATTTTGTGCGATGCAAAATACAGCTTCTCCCGGAATATTTACGACGCAGTTCTGGTTGCTGGGCCTCAGCTCGTTTTTATTCTCTTCGAGTTTCAATATGCTCATTCCCGAGCTTCCGGGATACCTTTCTGCGATGGGAGGCGCGGAATATAAAGGTGCAATTATCGGGCTTTTTACACTTACAGCGGGTCTGTCCAGGCCATTCAGCGGCAGACTTACCGACCGGATAGGGCGTGTTCCTGTAATGGCGTTTGGTTCTCTGGTCTGCTTTGTTTGCGGATTTCTGTATCCCGTTTTCACAACAGTAATGCCGTTTCTGCTACTAAGGCTCGTCCATGGATTTTCAACCGGTTTCAAGCCGACAGGGACTGCTGCTTACGTCGCTGATATTGTACCGGCCACGCGCAGGGGGGAAGCAATGGGCATTCATGGCATGTGTATGGGGGTGGGCTCTGCCTTTGGTCCGGCCATCGGAAGTATGATCGGTCAGATGTTTTCGTTGAATGCATTGTTTTATACCTCGTCATTGCTGGCTTTTCTCTCTATTGCCATCCTTTTGAACATGAAGGAAACATTGCAGGAAAAACAGCGGCTTTCCGTCAAATCCTTTCAGATCACCTGGCGGGATATTTTTGAGCCTGATGTGTTCAGTCCCGCGCTTATAACATTTTTATGCTATTTTGGTTTTGGGGCAGTTTCTACGGTAACACCTGATTTTAGTGGGTATCTGGGACTGCAGAATCGGGGCCTGTATTTTATGATGTTTACGGTATCGTCCATTATGGTTCGGCTTTTTGCAGGCAAAATTTCGGACAGGCACGGCAGAATGCCGGTAACGATCGTCGGTTGTATCGTTCTGATCATAGCGATGATCATCACCGGTTTCGCAGATTCCGTAGCATTGTTCCTGGTTGGTGCATCCTTTTTTGGAGTTGCGATGGGCATTCTTTCGCCGGTTCTTTCCGCCTGGACGGTCGATCTGAGTGGCGATCATAACCGGGGGCGCGCTATTGCCACGATGTTCATTTCATTGGAAGCCGGTATTGGGCTGGGCGCATTCCTTTCAGCAGCATTGTTTGAAAACCAGCGACAGAATCTTCCATTAGTGTTTTTCTGCATGGCCGGCTTCGCGTTTGCGGCACTCTCCTATGTCGTAACTATTTATCAGTTCAAAAAGCGTCGTGCCCGTGTTATTTGACGACACCTATCAATGTATAGCCGGGCCGGCAGAGGGTTTCTTCAAGGACAAGGGCAGCAAATTCCTGGCCTACGCCTTTCCGGTGGAGAACGATCTGCAGGCCAGGTCTCACCTGAACGACCTGTATGAACTGCATCCGAAAGCTGTACATCATTGCTATGCTTACCGGTTGGGTGCCGACAGGATGAGCTACCGCATGAGCGACGACGGAGAGCCCTCGGGGACGGCTGGCCGGCCTATTCTCAATATGCTATATTCAAAGAATGTCACTAATATATTGGTAGTAGTGGTGCGTTACTTCGGAGGAACACTGCTCGGCGTGCCGGGATTGATCAATGCGTATAAAGCCGCCACCGAAGCTGCGCTGGACGCATCCCAAATTGTTACCAGATATTATTTCAGCGTCTATAAGCTGTCATTCCAGTATCACCAGATGAATGATGTTATGCGGATCGTGAAAGATATGGAGTTGTCTGTACGTGATCAGGCGTTTGAAATCGAGTGCACTATGGAAGTGGAAGTACGTGCAACACTTGTCGAACGTTTTATGGCACGTTCTGAAAAGGTGGAAGGACTTACTGTGAAACTGTTGTGTTAGTTGTTTTCCCGTAACATCCTTACAAAATCATCCTCGTACTCTTTGATCGCTTTCAGCAACTCCTGTAATTCTTTTTCTTCAGGGCTACCTTTCTTGGCATCGAAAATTTCATCAGCCCGTTCCGAGGCTTTCTCATAATCGCTCTCATTCTTGATTTTCATAATTCCCGACAGTTGAAAAGTTTTTCAAAAATATTCAACTGTTTTCCAATGCGCAAAAAAACCGGCACGAAGGCCGGCTTTTTTGCGGGTGCATAAATGAATTCGCCGGTTTAATATCCCGGGTTTTGTGTCAGGGTGGGTTGACCGTCTTTTTGGCTGTTCAGGATTTCATCCTGTGGTAAAGGAAAGTACAGGTTTTTCTGCGTGAATGCTTTTCCAGCCATATAACCCCGCTTGTTGAACGTGCGTCCCGACGGCTCTTTACCGGGAACTGCTTCTTCCGTTGCGTATTTGTTCAATACTTTTTCGGCAATGCCCCAGCGTACGAGGTCGAAGAAACGGTGGCCTTCCATCGCGAATTCGAGGCGTTGCTCCATCCGTACCGCGTTTCTTGCATAATCAGCGCCTTTTGCAGCGAATGCTCCTGCCGGATAGGGTTCTACCTTGTAAGTTACGGTTTCATCCTGCACCGAGCCGGTTTTAGCGCGGACGCGGATTTGGTTTACCAAATCCTGCGCCACTGCCAGGTTACCCAGTTCAACTTCACATTCAGCCAACCACAGCAGTACGTGCGACAGTTTGATGAGGCGGTAGTTGTTGTTGACATTCCGCTTGCTGGTCGAGTGGGTGGTGCTGTTTTCTTCTGCCAGGTAATACATCCATTTTTTACCTGTAAACGGACCTGCATAAGCCTGGTCGCGAATCCAGGTCGAGCCTGGCATAGGACCCCAGTCGAGGAAGTTCACACCGCGGCGGCCAACAGTCCAGTCCAGGCGGGGATCTACAGGGACGGTTTTGTCCAAAGTAAATGCAGTTGAAGCAACGATTCCCTGATCGTTTGGCAAATCCACTTTATTGTAAGTATCCAATGTGCCGTCAGCAGCAGCCCCGATCATCGGAAGCCCGTTTTCTGTTTTGAATGCATTCACAAGGTTGTGGGATGGCTGGTAAAAACCGCAGCATCCACGTCCGGGAGCCGTCGCCGAGTAAGGCCAGTTCAGGTTATCGCCCGCGTTACCGTTGTTGCCGTTCGTACCGTCGTTTATGGAGAATTGTACTTCCATAATCGACTCGGTATTGTTGTTTCCGGTTGTGCGGTAGTTATCGTGGTAGTTGGCTACCAGTTTTTTACCTGAGTTTTTAACGACATCATCCAGCAATTCTTTGGCTTTGGCCCATTTTTTCTGGAAAAGAAGCGCCTTGGCGAGATATGACTTGGCTGCCCATTTTGTAGCACGGCCTTTCTGTGCTTGTGTTGCAGGAAGGTTGTCGGCTGCAAACTGGAAATCGGCTTCGATTTTACCCCAGATGTCTTCGGTATTAGGGACTTTTGTCGAATTAGGATCGCCTGCATTGTATATCTTCTCGTCAATGTAAGGCACGTTGTTCCACATTTTTTTGGCCTCAAAATGATAATGGCCGCGCAGGAAACGTGCTTCTGCAACTACCTGGGTCTTTTCGGCGTCGGTCATATCCTTCACGTTCGGATTTCCCGCGATCTGGATTACTTCGTTTGCTCTTGCAACTCCGTCGTATGAATGCCACCATTTACCGAGGAAGTAGGTGTTGTCCGAAAGCCAGTTGTATTGTTCGATGAACGATTGCTCTGGCTGGTCACCGGCGTCGGTACCTTTTACAGCATCGTCGCTGCTGATACCACCGAAAACGTAGTTCGAGATCGTCGACTGACGACCCGTGTTACCAGCACCCACACCGTCAAGCAGCGAGTAAGCTCCGATGAGCAGTGCATTCACACCGTTTTTGTTGCTGAGCTGTTCCAGCGACGCACGCCCCTGGGGTTTCAGATCGAAGAAATCGTCGGAGCAGGAGAAGCTCAGGCCGACCAACACGCATATTAATAGTGTCTTTTTCATTGTATGGTTCTATATAATGAAGATCAATGGATAAACTAGAAATTGAAACGCAAGCCACCGAGGAACGATTTGGCCACAGGGTAGGAGCCTTCGTCAACACCCATATGGGTATCCTGGTTGTTTTCGCCCGATCTTCTCAGGTTGATATCCGGGTCAAGTCCTGTGTATTTGGTAAAGGTGAACAGGTTTTGTCCCTGAACGTAGACCTGTGCTGATCCCAGTTTCAAGCTTTTTAGCCATGACGAAGGCAAATTGAATGTCAGCTGGATGTTTTTCAGGCGGAAGTAAGAGCCGTCTTCCAGGAAGTAGGATGAAACCTGCTGGCTGGTGGCGTCACCCGAGTTCAGGCGGGGCAGTTTCGCATTGTCGCCCGGTTTCTTCCAGGAGTCGTAAAGCATCGCTTTGGAACGGTTTCCCTGGAATACGTTGAAATCCGTCCAGTACTTCACATAATTGAAGATCTGATTACCTTGCACGCCCTGTCCAAACAATGTAAGGTCGAACCATTTGTAGCCAACACCTACGTTGATACCGTAGTTGAAATCTGGGTGCGGGCTGCCGATAATGGTACGGTCAGCAGCGGTAATGACACCGTCGCCATTGACATCGCGGAATTTGAATGTGCCTTCTCTGGTATACGATCCGAATTTAGGCGCCGTAGCTGCCTCTGCCTCATCTTTGATCACACCATCCACAAAATAACCGTAGTAGCTCGCGATAGGAAGCCCGGCTTTGGTGGCCGACATCGCGGGAAGGCGTGTAGTGAAACCAAAAATAGTTGCGTTCGGGTCATTGTTCAGTTTCAGCACCTCATTTTTGTAGTGGCCGAAGTTCACGCCGACCATATAGTTGAAGTCACCTTTCTTATCCCGGAAGGTCAGACCAAGGTCAACACCACGGTTACGTACTTCTCCGATGTTGGTGTAAGGGATTGTACCGGTGCCGGCCGTTCTTGGAATGGCGACTTGCGTCAGCATGTCGGAAGTAATGCGGTTGTAAAGGTCGAGTACCACTTCCAGTTTGCTATTGAATAAGGTCGCGTCGATACCAATGTTGGTAGAAGTATTGGTTTCCCACTTACCATTGGAGTTTCCGAACTGAACAAGGTCAAAACCACCAACGATAGATGTTCCTGTACCGCCAATGTCGTAGGCATTGTTTTGCGGATCGGCCGCGTAAAGCGTGTAAGCATTATAAACGTTAGGGATGAGCTGGTTACCGGTTTTACCCCAGCCAAAGCGGACTTTCAAATCGTCAACGAATTTAGCCGACTTCATGAATCCCAGCTCGGTCATACGCAAACCCAGTGAGAATGCGGGGAAGATACCGTAGCGGTTGGCTTGCGAGAAGCGGGAAGATCCGTCGCGCCGTATGGTAACGTCGGCCAGGAGGAGTTCTTTAAATGAATAGTTGACCTTTCCGAATTGGGAGAAGAGCGCACTTTCTGTCGGCCCAGGGCCTGCATTGCTCAAACCGGCTGCCGAACCTGCATCGAGGAAGCGGTAGTCGAGATCGTCGAATGCAAATCCGCTCCGGCCGGCGCGGAATTCACCTGCATAAGTTTTCACAGCTTCCGTACCTGCCAGAATGTTGAAGCTGTGCACGCCGAATGATTTGGCATAGTTCAGGGTATTGAACCAGGTGAATGAGCGGTCGACGTTGTTGATCACGTTCAAGCTGTTGGCATTTCTTGCTTCCGCTGCTTCGATATCGCGGTGGAAGTATTCCGAGCGGTTGAACTGGTTGTATTCAATACCAAGGCTGGTACGTGCGTACAGGCCTGGAAGGATGTCGACCTGCGCGTACACGTTACCGAATGCGTGCGTACCTTTTGTGAGGTTATCTTTCTCGCGGTACAAACGGGCCAGCGGGTTGGGGGCGTTACCGAGGTTGCTACCGCGGCTTCCTGCAAATCCGTTGTAATCGGAAGTGTTGTTACCGCCAAGTGCTTTCGGGCCGCCCGTAATATCGAATACAGGGATGATCGGGTGCACACGGATCGCGAACATGATCGGGTTACTCTCGTCGTTGTTGGTGATCCCCTGTCTTTGGTCATAGGAGAATGTAAAGTTCTCACCCACAGTAACAGCCCCTTTTTTGAATTCAGTATTGGCACGTATCGAGTACCTTTTGTATTTCGTGTATCTCAAAATACCATCCTGTTTAAAATAGTTGGCCGACAGTGCATATTTCGCTACGTCCGAGCCGCCGGATGCACCGATCTGGAAGTTGGCAATGGAGGCCGGATCGAAGATCTCATTCTGCCAGTCGGTACCCTGCTTGTTCGCTTTGGTGATGTTGAATGCAGTTTTACCAAGGTTGGGATCGGCGATGTCGTTGGTGTAAGTGTAATTGCTGGGGAGTTCGCCAAACACATTCGGATAAATGTAGTCGGCGACAGTCTGGTTGCCGTTTTCATCGAACTTGTATTGTGCGGAAGGCGATGTTACCGACGGGTTTTTGCCCGCGCCGAGGTCAGCTTCGTACAGGTACTGACCCAGCTCTTTGGTATTCAGCAGGTCGAGCATCTTGCCGGGACGCTGTGAGCCGGCGTAAAAATCGAATGTGATGTTCGGAGCACCGGTTTTGCCTTTTTTGGTCGTAATGATTACTACCCCGTTCGCTGCGCGTGCACCATAAATGGATGCTGCGGAAGCATCTTTCAACACCTGCATCGATTCGATGTCGTTGGGGTTGATCTGGTTCAATGTACCTTGTGTAGGCACCCCGTCGATCACATAAAGCGGACTGTTGTTGTTGATCGAACCGAAACCGCGGATACGGACCATCGTGCCGCCACCGGGAGAATTATCATTTCCGACAGTCACCCCGGAAGCCCGGCCTTGCAGCATTTGCGTTACGCTCGCACTGGGAACGGATGTCAGTTCCTTGGGATTAATAACCGTTACAGCACCGGTAATGTCCTTTTTACGCTGCGCCGCGTAGCCTGTTACAACCACTTCGGTCAGGTTCTTGATATCATCTTCCATCGCCACGTCAATGGTGGTCTGGTTTCCGACAGGGACTTCTTTTTTGATCAAACCGATCGACGAGAAGACCAGGATAGCACCAGAGCCTTTCACATCGACCGAGTAAGTGCCATTGGCGTCGGTGACAGTACCGACAGCCGTTCCTTTCAGTTGCACGTTCACACCGGGAATGCCGGTTCCATCAGAAGAGGAGGATACTTTACCCTTGACCTGATGATCCTGGGCGTAGGATAGATGAGCTGCTATTGCGAACAGCATAATCATGACACCCCGGAAAAGCGGGACTAGTAAATGTTTGTTCATAAATTAGGTTGGGATGATGTTAAAAATGTATTACTAAATGTCAATATACTGTTAAAGGTAAAGATTTGAGGATTCTTTTTGGTAATATTTTTATAATTAATGTAAATCAATAAGTGGTTACAAAATATTTATTCTTTGAAAAATCTTATTATGCAATCGTTTGCATTCTACCACGCAGTCTTGGAAAAAATCAATCCCTTGACCGTATACGCGGCACATTGAACGTGACAAAATTTGCAACTCAAAGTGTATTTTTGTGGTTATCAGAATTACACTTTCATTTCACGAACTAACTCACAAACTACCACCAGGATTTTGGAATATTTAAATGGCCTCGACGTGGCGGAACAGGACCTCATCGAGGTACAGGGAGCCCGGGAACACAACCTCAAAAACATTGATGTAGCCATCCCCCGCAACAAGCTCGTGGTGGTGACAGGGATCAGCGGAAGCGGCAAATCGTCGCTTGCGTTCGATACGATCTATGCCGAAGGGCAGCGCAGGTATATGGAAAGTTTTTCATCTTATGCGCGTGGCTTTATCGGTGAAATGGAGCGGCCCGATGTGGATAAGATCAGTGGCTTATCCCCTGTTATCAGCATTGAACAAAAAACCACATCCCGCAACCCACGTTCCACAGTAGGAACGGTTACCGAAATTTATGATTTCCTGCGCTTGCTCTACGCGCGGGCCGGTGAGGCGTATTCTTATGTGACAGGCAGGCGAATGGTCAAGCAGTCGCAGGATCAGATCGTGAATCAACTGATGACCCAGTTTTTGGGGCAGAAGATCGTGCTGCTGGCACCCGCGGTCAAAGGGCGCAAGGGGCATTATCGTGAGCTTTTTGTGCAGATTGCGCGCCTGGGTTACACCAAAGTGCGGGTAGACGGCGAGGTGCTGGATATCACTCCGAAAATGCAGCTCGATCGTTATAAGGTCCATGACATCGAGATCGTAATCGATCGGGTCATTCCCAAGAAAGAGGAAGATGATTCGCAGTCACGGTACCGGTTGAGTCAATCCGTAGCCACGGCTATCAAGCAGGGGAAAGGAGCCTTAATGGTACTGGATGCCAAAGGGGAAACCTATTATTTTTCTCAAAATCTGATGGACCCGGAGTCGGGCATCAGCTATGATGATCCCGCGCCGAATGCATTCTCATTCAACTCGCCATATGGCTGGTGTCCAACCTGTCAGGGACTGGGCGTCATCGAAGAGATTACGGAAGATTCGATTATTCCGGATAAATCGCTCAGTATCACTCGGGGAGGTATAGCGCCGATGGGGGAGTACCGCGAGGCATGGATTTTCAAGCAATTGGAAGTGCTGCTTAAAAAATTCAAAATTACCTTGACGACACCGCTTGAAAAGTTTCCGGAGGAAGCTCTTAAGCTGGTTCTTTACGGAAGCGAAGAAGCCGTGCCGGTCCCATCCAAAAAATATCCGGGAACGGAATGGGAAACCAAGTTCGACGGCATTATCAACTTTCTGAAAAGACAACAGGAGTCCGGCAACGAAAAGATCCAGGACTGGTTGAAGGATTTCATGGTTACGCAAACCTGCCCTGAATGTAAAGGAAAGAGGCTGCGCAAGGAATCGCTGCATTTCAAAATCGATAAGAAAGATATTGCCGACCTGGCCGACAGCGACATCCGGGAACTGGCGGAATGGCTGGTGAACCTGGAAGACCGGCTGGAAGAAAAGCAGCGGGTGATCGGTCATGAAGTGCTGAAAGAGATCCGGAAACGTGTTGGTTTTATGCTCGATGTCGGTTTGGATTACCTCACCCTCAACCGCTCGTTACGGACGCTTTCCGGCGGTGAAGCGCAGCGGATCCGGTTGGCGACGCAGATCGGGACGCAGCTTACAGGCGTATTGTACATCATGGATGAGCCAAGCATAGGCCTGCATCAACGGGACAATGTCCGGCTCATCAAATCATTGAAAAGCCTGCGTGACCTGGGTAACACCGTTCTGGTGGTGGAGCACGACAAGGACATGATGCTCGCTTCCGATTACATTCTCGACATCGGTCCCGGTGCGGGACGGCATGGGGGAAGCGTGGTAGGAGCGGGTACTCCCGAATTATTTTTGAAAAATGGGTCACTTACGGCGGAATATCTTAGTGGCCGCGCGTCGATTGAAGTACCCAAGAAGCGCAGGAAGGGCAGAGGCGAGTCAATCGCGCTGAAAGGATGCACCGGACATAATCTCAAAAATGTTTCGATTTCCATTCCGCTGGGAACCATGATCTGCGTAACAGGCGTGAGCGGAAGCGGTAAATCGTCTTTGATCCATGAAACGCTATTCCCGCTGCTAAACCAGCATTTTTACCGATCCAGAAGAGAGCCATTGCCGTATAAATCGGTGGAAGGCCTCGAACATATCGATAAGGTGATCGAAGTGGATCAGTCGCCGATCGGACGGACGCCGCGATCCAACCCGGCGACTTATACCAATCTGTTTACTGATATCCGGACGTTATTCGCAGAGTTGCCCGAGTCAAAAATCCGGGGTTATAAACCCGGTCGATTTTCATTCAACGTTAAAGGTGGTCGTTGCGAGGACTGTGAGGGTGCCGGGATGAAAAAGATTGAAATGGATTTTCTGCCGGATGTGCATGTGAATTGTGAAACCTGTAAAGGAAAGCGATTCAACCGCGAGACACTGGAAGTGCGGTTCAAAGGAAAGTCAATTGCCGATATATTGGACATGACGGTAGAGTCCGCATTGGAGTTTTTTGAAAACCAGCCCCGCTTGCTAAGGAAAGTACAGACTTTGAATGATGTGGGGCTAGGATACATTACCCTGGGGCAGCACGCCACGACATTATCGGGAGGTGAAGCGCAGCGGGTCAAACTTTCAGAGGAGCTTTCCAAACGTGATACCGGGAAGACGCTCTACATTCTCGATGAGCCCACGACGGGACTGCATTTTCAGGATATCCGCCACTTGCTGAATGTTTTGAATAAGCTGGTCGAGAAAGGGAATACGGTACTCATTATCGAGCATAATCTCGACGTGATCAAAGTAGCTGACTATATTATTGACGTAGGCCCTGAAGGAGGTGCCCAGGGAGGACGGATCGTCGCCGAAGGAACCCCGGAAAAAGTGGCCAAAGTGAAAGGCAGCTTTACAGGTTATTTTTTACAGGAGGAACTGAAATAAGAGTCAGCTGGATATTGTGAATGCCTGCCGGATCAATGCAAACGATCAGGCAGGCATTTCTGTTTACATCCACTTGCTCAAAAACTGGTTAAAGCTATCCTTGTATTGGTCGCTGACAGGGATAGTAATGGAGCCGATTTGAATAGTGTTTCGCGTAATGGCGCTGATTTTATCGAGGTTCACAATGAACGAACGGTGTACGCGCATGAATTTCGAAGCGGGGAGCTTCTCTTCCAGTGCTTTCAGACTGGTTAGTGATAAAATGGGTTTAGGATCAGATTTGAGGTGGACTTTGACATAATCTTTAAGTCCCTCCGTGTACAGAATGTCATCGTAGGCAATGCGCACGAGCTGATACTCGACTTTCAGGAACAGATATTCGCCTTTGGGGTCGGGACTGCCGGCGGAAGAGGCTTTCTGTAAAAGCTCTACGTAAGTCTGCGCTCTCGATGCGGCACGGAGGAACTCTTCATAGTTAAAGGGTTTTAGGAGATAGTCTATGGCGTCTACACGGAAACCGTCCAGCGCATATTGATTAAATGCTGTTGTAAAAATGACTCTCGGGGCCTTCGGGCCAGCTTTTTCAATTACACGCGCCAGTTCAATGCCGGTCAGGTCGGGCATCTGGATGTCGAGAAAAACCACGTCGATGGACTGGTTGTGAATAACCTGTAAAGCCTCAACCGCACTGGAATATCTGCCGGCAAGTTTTAAAAACGGCGTTTTTTCAATGAACGCGCACACGAGCCCGAGAGCAAGCGGTTCGTCATCTACTGCTATACATTCCAGGGGAGTCATGCTGTTTCCAATTCCAGGTGCACTTCAAATTCCTTTTCTTCCTTGTTTTCTGTCACTTCCAGTTGGTATTTGCCAGGATACAGCAGATCCAGACGACGCTGTGTGTTGGCGAGACCGATTCCGTTGCTCTCATCGAGAATCGCCCGCTTGTCCGTAAACAATGTATTTCTCACTTCTACGAATATTTTGTGACCTTCCTGGCGGATCTGAATATCGATCCGGCTGGGCTGTACGGCACTTACACCATGTTTGAATGCATTTTCAATAAAGGGTAGGAATAGCATCGGCGCGATCGAAACATCATGCAGCGGATTGGGCGGATCGAGATGAACTGTTACTTTATCCGTCAGCCGCAATTGCATGAGTTGGATATAATCCTGCGCGAACGCAATTTCCTGGCTCAGCAACACGGTTCCGTGCTGTGTTTCATAGAGTACGTAACGCATCATACGCGAAAGCTTGTGCAATGCTTCCCGTGCGGCCTCAACGTCGATGACCGTCAGTGCGTAAATATTATTGAGTGTATTAAAAAAGAAATGCGGGTTGATTTGTGCTTTCAGAAATGACAGCTCTGAATTGATTTTCTCCTTTTCCAGGTTCTGCCGGTATTGTTTGTCGAGCTGCGCTGTACGAACGGCCGCGACACTGGTACTAAGGCCGATGATCATCAGCGCGGTAAGCAATGCAAAATAGTCGAGCCTGTCGTGACGCTTTTTCTCTCCATTGGCTTCCCGTGCCATTTTGAATGCGCGGTCCATTTGCTCTCCGTGGTTAATCGCGATTTTTACCTGTTCGATTACGACAGCCAGCATTACCACTGAAACGATATTAAAGAAAATAAACCGGACATAACGGTTTTTGGCCAGGAAGCGGGGGAACCAAAAATAATAGTTAAGATAAAATATGGTGATCAGCAGTGAAAAAAGCACTGCCTGCTTGATCCAGAAACTCACCGGGAATTCGATCTGCCAGCTGAGTGGTTGCCACATTAAGAACAAAGCCAGAAAACTCCATCCAAGTAAATGGAGGAATAACGGTGGGTATTTCCGGGCAGCGCGCGTATCCATTTAGCAATTAGTTAGTTTCCATGTGTTTTGAACGCAACACATCACTGCAATCTTACAGGGAAATTACGAAAACACCTATTTCAATCGATCAAAGCACGCCGAATGCCGACCGAATCCCCACGGTAATCTATCAATGATCTGGCTGCGGGCCCTATCGCCGGATTGTCCGTCATTTTCAGGGTTGTATCGTTCGAAAACACCCTTTGATCGGTACATCCGTCCTATCTATCTATTCCTCTTTTTTCACAGGTATATAGGTTGTTATTTTGACATTCGAAAAGTACATCATTTAAAACCCAAACCATGAAACTTGTTTTACACCTAACATTCCTGGCTGTGTTCTCAGGTCTTACATCAGCGGCATTTGCCCAGTTTCCGGGCGGCGGCGGTGGAGGCCGTGGCGGTGGCGGCGGAGATTTCCGTGGAGGCGACAGGCAGCGCCAGACGGTTATTCCGGGAACAGCGGAAGACACTCCTAAGGGTAGTGGAAAGATTACGGGCGTGCTCGTAGATTCAACCAGCAAAAAACCGGTGGAATTTGCGGCATTGTCTTTGGTTGATATCAAAACGAACAACCCTATTGACGGTACCACCACGGATGAAAAAGGGGCATTTACGCTCACCAAAGTCGCATCCGGTAACTTCAAAATTCTGATTTCCTTTATCGGCTATAAAACCAAGACGATCGCTAATGTCAAGATCGACCGCAAAACGGAATTGAACCTGGGAACAGTTATCCTGGTACCGGATGTGGTACAATTGAATGAGGTGGAAGTGGTGGGTATGGCGCAGATGATCGAAGAGAAGGTCGACAGGCTGGTCTACAACGCGGAGAAGGACATTACCAGCAAAGGGGGCGATGCCTCAGACGTGATGAAAAAAGTACCGATGCTGACCGTCGATCTCGACGGTAACGTGTCGCTTCGCGGTAGCTCCAATGTACGCGTTCTGATCAATAATAAGCCCTCGACCATTATTGCTACCAGCGTGGCTGATGCATTGAAGCAGATTCCGGCGGATATGATCAAGTCGGTGGAGGTGATCACGTCTCCTTCTGCACGTTACGATGCGGAAGGCTCTGCGGGTATCATCAATATCATCACCAAGAAAAGCACCATTCAGGGCGGTACGCTCAACCTCGACACCGGTATCGGTAACCGTGGTTCGAACCTGGGCTTGCGCGGTAATTATCGTGTAGGTAAAATGGGTTTCAGCCTCGGAGGCTTCGGCCGGTTTAACTATAATATGCCGGGTAAATCGGAGAACACTCAGATCGGTAAAACAAGTCCTTTCTCGGTGCTCCAGACGAGCGATTCCAAGAATAAGATGGCATTCGGCTCTTATAATTTCGGCTGGGACTGGGAGATCGATTCCAAAACCTCGCTATCGGCCGGGTTGCGTTACGGAATGCGGAATGCCAAAGTCGATCAGGAGCTTTATACTTATAACACTGTAAACGATACCACCCGCGCCAGCTATCGCGATGTGAACAGCAAGGACCTTTCCGGTACCTGGGATGTGAATGTGGATTATATGAAAACGCTGGGTAAAGCAGGGCAGGAACTAAGCATTTCGACCCAGTACAGCCGTAACAACCGCACCAATGATTACGATGCGAACGTGTACTCCCTGAGCAATGCGCAATTGAAAGAATTACTGGGTGCGCAGGGTAACAACAATAGCAGCCACAACCAGGAAAGTACCGTTCAGATCGATTACCAGACGCCTATCAAGGAAAATCAGATGCTGGAATTCGGAGGTAAGGGAATTTTCCGTCAGGTAGTGAGCAATTATGATTATTACAGCGAGATCGGACAAGCACAACCAGCCAGCAACCTGAATTATGATCAGAATGTGGCTGCCGGATATTTATCCTATACTTACACTACCAAAAGCAGATTTACCGTGAAAGCCGGTACGCGTTACGAATACACGAGCATCGACGCACAACAAGGCGAGGCAGGGGATCTTAAACTGCCTGCGTACGGCAACCTGGTGCCGAGCATCAATCTCTCGCAGACATTCGGAAAAGGGCAGACTGTTAAGCTGGCCTATAACCGTCGTCTGCAACGCCCGGGTATCCAGTTCCTGAACCCTAACCTGAACGCTGCCAATCCACAGAACGTAACAGTGGGTAACCCGAACCTGAAACCGGAACTCACCGACCAGGTGGAATTGGGTACGAGCTTTTTCAAAAACTCATTGTACATCAACGTTTCTACGTTTGCCCGTTTCACCAATAGCTCGATCGAAAGTATTCGTACTACCAGCGATCAGGGGGTGATCACGACGACCTACGGCAACATCGGTTCTAAAAAGAACTACGGTGCAAACATTTTTGGTAATGTCACATTCTTCAAAAGATGGCAGTTGGGTGGTGGTTTCGACTTCTATTATGCTGATTTGTCGAACAACAGCCCCGATCCTGCATTGCAGAACTCCAACAGCGGTTTTGTGTTGAGCGGTCGTATGCGTACAAGCCTTACCATCAAAAACGGTTGGGGCTTGCAGGCGGGCGGGTTCATGCGTGGCCGTGACGTGCAGTTGCAGGGTACCCAGGCTGGTTTCAGAATGTATGATTTCGGTGTCCGCAAAGATTTCAAAAACAAACGCGGAAGCATCGGTTTTGCCATGGAGAACTTCCTGGCGCCGTCTTTCAAAATGAAGACGAGCCTGGAATCGAAGACATTTACACAGAATAATACTAACTACCTGTATAACCGCGGCTTCCGGGTGAACTTCTCATATCGCTTTGGTAAAATGACGTTCGTGGAGCAGAAGACACGCAGAAGGAAATCGGTGAATAACGACGACCAGAAAAGCGATGGCGGTGGTAATATGGACACCGGTGGTGGTGCTCAAACACCGGCGATTACACCAGCAGCAGGCGGACGTGGTAATGGAGCAGGCGCTCCCGGGATGACTCGCCCGCAAGGTGCACGACCTGCTGCCGACAGCACAGGCCGTCCGGCTCGGCAAGGCAATTTCCCTGGACAGGGACAGCCAGGCACACGCCCGGATTCGACCATGAAGCGAGATTCGACATTCAGACCGGATTCAACAAAAGTGAGACCTGATTCCTCAACGGTGAAACCAGACAGCACTACGCCACCGCCTGCGCCCGTGAAGCAGGATTCCACTGCATTGCCGGTGAAACCTGCAACGCCGGCAGATTCGGTGCCGAAGAAGGATTAATATCTGATTTAGGGTTGTATGAAATGCAAAATGCCGGGTAGTGACCCCGGCATTTTGCATTTGCATCTAGATTTTCTTTAAGGCATACTCCCCGTAAGGTACCAGGCTTCTGGTTTTTATGTCTTGAATGAAAATGCGGGCAAATAAATGATTTGGCTCGGCCGAATCAAGAACTGCGTATCCCAGCAAAACTTGTTGGTTCGGAGTGTCAATTGTACAGTGCTCAAATTCGAGACGATAGGTGTCTGATTCTTTCTTTATGGCAACATCCTGATAGGTCCGTTTGAAGTATTTTTCTTTTTCATTCAGATCTTCGACAGTTTCCTCTATTCTTACCTTGTTAACACCGGTTCTTTCAATGGTCCAATGTCTTTTGACATTAAAAACCGAATCATCTATGGATTGGTAACTCGACAGAAAGTTAGACGCCAGGGAAAAATCCGGTTCGTCGTTACTTTCGTTGCGCTTGCAGCAAAGAAGAAATAAGCAAATGACTACGTAAGCGACGTGTTTTGTTTTCATTACTGATATCGTTTAATGTTAATACCAGTAATTATAACTTATGAATCAGGTAGGAGAATTTCCTGATTATCTCGCGGCAATCTCCAATGAGCAAACGAATTCAAATCTGATTCTTGATTTCCCTTAAAATTCGTTCTGCTCCCGCTTTCAGTAGCTCCTCCGCCAGTGAAATGCCCAGTTCTTCCGGAAAAGCCTGCGCACCGCTTTCGGTGCGGCGGATCAATTCGCTACCGTCGAGGCTGATAATGCCACCGGTCATGGTGATTTCTTCAACCTGCAGGGTCGCCAAGCCGAATACCGGAATGCTACATCCTCCTTGAAGACGTTTCAGGAAAGCTCTTTCCGCACGTAGACAGGTTTCGGTGGGGGTGTGATTCAGTAGCTCGTGCAGTTTGGCCTTTTTATCCGCATTTAACGTCACGGCGCATTCGATTGCCACGCTACCCTGCCCAACTGCCGGCGTGAATTCGTCGAGCAGCAGATGCTCGGCAATTTTATCATCGTATTCCATGCGGTGCACGCCCGCGTATGCGAGCAGCAATGCGTCACATTGGCCTTCTTCCAGCTTGCGGAGGCGTGTTTGGAGGTTCCCACGCATGTCTACGGTCTTGATGTGCGGGTAATAGTGTTTCAAAACGGCCACCCGGCGTGTGGATGACGTTCCTACCGTAAATGACTCACCGCTTTTCAACGACAATGTCGTATCGTGGCTTACCAGCACATCGTTGGCATGTTCGCGCTCGGTGAATGCGATGATCTCGAATGCGTCATCGAGCTGTGACTGAAGATCTTTGGCGCTATGCACGGCAATATCGATATCACCGCTCCTGAGCTGGTCTTCCAACTCTTCCGTAAAAACACCCTTGCTGCCGATCTTGGAAAGTGACCGGTCGAGAATTTTATCGCCTTTGGTCTCAATAATGACAATTTCCGTCTCTACGCCGCCTTGCTGCAAAAGTGCCTCGACATAATACGCCTGCCAAAGCGCCAGCTTGCTCCCGCGGGTTCCTATTTTTATATGCATGATAAATAATGGTCCTGAAAATACTTTTTCGAAGAGCGAAGTTAGGTCATAAGTCGGAAACCAGCCAGTGAAATCTTACAGTTCCTGTGTTCATCACTTGCATTTCGCTTTTAATGCATTGACTGAAAAAATACCCGTAAATTCAGCCAGCCAACATCAGTACCATGGAAAACAAAGGTTTGATATTTATTCCTGATATAAGCGGTTTTACGAGGTTTATGCATGAAACCGAGATAGGTCACAGCCGGCAGATCATTCAGGAACTGCTGGAAATCCTGGTTAATGCGAATCAAATCGGCCTGGAAATTTCAGAGATTGAAGGCGATGCTATTCTCTTTTTCAAATTTGGCGAAGCGCCGCAGCTGGATATTCTGTACAGGCAGGTTGAAAAGATGTTTTGTGATTTTCACCAATATCTGATCGCCTATGATAACCGCCGGTTTTGTCAGTGTAAGGCTTGCATTTCGGCTGTTAATCTCACTTTAAAAGTCGTGACGCATTATGGGGAATTCACGACTTATAAGGTTAAGAATTTTAGCAAATTGATCGGCAAAGACATTATCGTTGCACATCAGCTACTTAAAAATGATATCGATCAGCATGAATACTGGCTGGTGACCCAAAATCTGCTGAACGGACAAGATCCGGATGGTTTTGCCGAATGGATGAAGTGGTCTCCCGGCTTTAAGACGACGGAAAATGAGCGGATACCGTTTCAATATACCCACATCGGGGCGTTGAAAGAAAGTATCCCGCCGTATTCTCCTCCGGTTTTGGAGCCTGCCGAAAAAGTAAAAATGGTATCCGTTTCCAAGGAATATGAAACGGACATCAAAAAACTCTTTTTTACAACAGGTCACCTCGAACTGCGGCACCGGTGGCAGGACGGTGTGAAGTCCATTGAGGAGCTCGATCATTTCCTTCCGGGCCTGGGCTCACGTCACCGATGTGTACGTGAAGACGGAGAGGTGGTCATTTACTCCAGTGGTTTTTCATACAACCCTGACTCGACAATCGTTTTCAGTGAATCAGACGAAAAACTGAACGGGACGCTCTATTTTGTGCTCGAAAAATTAAGCGAAGGGCTTAGCCTTCTCAGTTTAGAATACCATCTTAAGAAAGATCCTTTCAGGCAGCTTGTATTTAATTTGTTTAAAAAAGAAAAGATGGAAGCGAGTTTCCGAAGGTCACTCACCAATCTCGAAGGCTTGTTGACGGAAATTAAGGTGCCGGTCGATTTTTGAAATATTGGGTCAAACCCCCACGGTGTCCCCTTCGTCGGTCACAATTTTGTCTTCGATATAAGAAACAATCAATGAGGCGATATCCATTCCGCTGACCTCTTCGATACCCCGCAATCCCGGTGACGAGTTAACTTCCATCACCAGTGGTCCGCGTGCCGATTGCAGCATGTCCACGCCGGCGATTTTGACACCCAACGCCTTCGCAGCTGAAATGGCCGTATGCTCTTCTTCCGGCGAAAGTTCTATCATGCAACCTGAACCACCGCGGTGCAGGTTGGAGCGGAAATCGCCTTCGGCGCCCTGACGTTTCATAGCTGCAACAACCTTATTCCCAATAACAAATGCTCTTATATCGGCCCCCCTGGATTCGGCTATGTACTCTTGGATCAGGAAGTTGGCTTTCAATCCATAGAATGCTTCGATGGTAGATTTAGCTGCCTTAATCGTTTCGGCCAGTACGACGCCCACTCCTTGTGTTCCTTCGAGCAACTTGATCACCACAGGAGGCCCTCCTACCACGTGAATCAGCTCATTTACCTGAGCCGGGTTTTTCGCAATAACGGTTTTAGGGATGTCAATGCCCGCCTTAGCTAGCACCTGCATACTACGGAGCTTGTCACGGGATCGCAGAATGGCTTGTGACTTCACGGTTGTGAATATCTTCATGAGTTCCAGCTGGCGCACCACCGCGCAGCCAAATGCGTTCACGGAAGTGCCGATCCTCGGAATAATGGCGTCAATGCCTGTGATCGGCTTACCTTTATATATGATCGAAGGTTTACCCCCTTCGATCATGACAAAGCATTTGACGTGATCAATTACAACCGCTTCGTGTCCCTTTTGTTTGATTGCCTCCACCAGGCGCCTGGTCGAATACAGGTCCGGATTAGTGGATAATACGGCGATTTTCATAAAAAAATGTTTTTGAAAAGTGGAGGTGAGGCCCCGGGTTTAGTCTGTGGTTATTTTTTGGGAACGAGTTGGTGTCGTGGAGTGCTTTGCTGCCGAGAGGTTCTTTTTCGAAACGTCGACAACGAACCGGTTTTTTAGCAATTTCCTTCCTAGTAGTATCGGGTAGCTCATTTTCTGCCGGTTGGCCAGCGAAAATTCGGTACGTATTTTTCTGCCGAACAGCTTGATTGGCGTCTTGATCACAAACCGTTTCTCCTCTTTTCCGAAGGAATTACGGACGACGGTTTCCTTGAATTCAGTGACGATAAAGAAATGTTGAGGTGCTCCTTTTTTGGTGTCGAGATAAACGTGAAGTTCCTTATGTCCTTCCTTGTTGACCAGCTGGACCCGTGAACAATGAATGGCGGACGTCGCCGCACCGGAGTCAATGCGGACTGGCACGCGGTACCAATCCAACTCAGGTAAATCGACGATATCCGTTGCGCCGATGATTTCCAATGGGCGTTTCATCTGCGCTGAAAAAACTGGGCAACCGTCAAGGACAGGTCCAGAAAAACCATTTTCGCCCTTACATTCCGCTCAATGTGATAATAGGCTGTATTTACCTCCTCGATCATTCTTTCCAGGGATTCAAAATTGACGGTCTTCGAAAAATTCTGCACGAAAGTAAGCTCTTCCTGCGGAACCCGCAAAAGTTCACCTGCGCCATGGCTCCATACAAGCATATCCCTGAAGAGCCGCAATGCATATTCGAGCAAACCTTTTTGCTTTTCCTTGCTCATGACGTCGTAATTGTCGGCGAGTTTTACCAATTGCGCTACATCAAATTTATAGGACGAGCGCATCCAGTCGGCGAACCACGCCGAGCGGTCATCCTGCTCTTCCTGAACGAGTTTCAGCGCTTCTGCCATATTGCCGTCACACAGGTAGGCCACCTGATTCGCCACTACGTCGGTCACTTCGTTCTGTTTGAGGTGCGATTTAATTTCCGCATCGGAGAATGCCGGAATGGTAATCCGCTGGGTTCGCGAGATAATAGTCGTCAGTAGTTTGTCCGATTGATCACTTACCAAAAGGAACAACGTTTTTTCAGGCGGTTCTTCGAGAATTTTCAAAATCGCATTCGAGGAAGCCGCATTCATAATGTCGGGTTTCCAGATCAGCAGTATCTTGTACTCGCCTTCGTAGGCTTTGACAGACAATTTTCGCAGAATCCCGCGTGCTTCTTCCACGGAAATGTTACCCTGCTTGTTATCCGCACCGATGTGGTCGAGCCAGTCGGGGAGGACGCGATAGGGGTTTTCGAGCAAAAATAACCGCCAGAGCGGCAGAAAAGCTTCACTGGTTTTACCGTCGACCTTTTTGGAGGTGGCGATCGGGAATATAAAATGGAAGTCGGGGTGGATGAGCTTGCCCATCTTCACGCAGGACGCGCATACGCCGCAAGCGTCTTCTTCATGCCTGTTTTCACAGTTAATGTAGGTAGAGAAGGCCAGTGCCATGGCAAGCCCGGCGCCTCCTGCGGGATAATCAAAGAGCTGGGCGTGAGCCAAATGGCTATTCCGGACCGAGCGCTTCAATGTCGCTTTGATACTTTCAAGTCCCGGAATATCTCTGAAAAGCACGTTTCTGGTAAATTAATGAATTGGGTAAAATGCCTATTGGCCGCGCTGGGTTTGGGTATTTTCAAAAACAGCACGCATGATATTCTCTTCCGTTTCGCCGAATGCGACGCCTCGGCGGCTTACCGTATCTTGCGCTACCGCCATGGCCTTGTCAAAACGGTATTCGCAATGTCCCTCAGCGGCTCCGCCCCATGAGAACGACGGCACATGTTTGGCCTGGAATCCAGCACCGAATACATTCACACTTACGCCAACGACCGTCCCGGTGTTGAACATCGTCGAAATTCCCGCTTTGGAATAATCGCCCATCATCAGTCCGCAGAACAGCAAGCCGGTGTCATTCAGTGTATTAGAGGCATAGCTATGCAGTTTGACGTTCGAATGGTCGTTCTTTAAATTGGAATTATTGGTATTGGCCCCGAGGTTGCACCATTCTCCCAAAACCGAGTTGCCCAGGTAGCCGTCGTGACCTTTGTTGCTATACCCGAAAACGACACAATTGCTCACTTCGCCACCGACTTTCGACGATGGCCCTACAGTAGTATTCGGACGAATCTTCGTTCCTTGTGCGAGAACGCCGTTTTCCCCGATCGCAAATGGCCCCTGGATCATCGAGCCCTCCTGGATCAGTGCATTTTTTCCAATGTAAATAGGGCCGTTCTCTGCATTCAGAATGGACGCCTTGATCACTGCGCCTTCTTCCACAAATATGTTCTCGTGCTTATAACAATGCGTGAAAGGATCGGCAATGCCCACTGACTTGCGCACGGAAACGATCCGTTCATAGTCTGCCTTGATCTGTGCACCATTCTGGCCGAAAATATCCCACACATTGCGGATCATCGTAAATGGCTCGGCATAAGTCACCACCGAAAGGCCGTTTGTGCCTTCCGAAACCTTCCACGCGGAATGCGTCCTTACCGCCAGGATTTCTCCGTCACCGGATATGAGCGCATTGCCGTGAGGCAAACCTTTCACAATGCCGGCCAGGTGTTCGTCCGGGCACAATGCGCCGTTGATAAACAGGTTGTCGTCGGAAGTATGTTGTGGAAATTTGGCTGCGAGATAATCTTCCGTCTGGAATGAAACGGTAGTGTGGCATCTGTCGGCCCATTTTTCGGCCAGTGTGTGAATGCCGCACCGGATGCCGGCGACTGGTCTTGTGTATGTAAAAGGTAAAAGCTGGATTCTAATCTCTGGATCGTCGAACAGAATGGTATTGGGCATATATTAAAAAGTATGTGCCCGCCAAAGTTCGGGCATTTTATTGGTTACGGCAAAAAAAGAAGCAGTCTCCCGAACATATTTGTCAGGAGACTGCCGCTGTATTTTTTCTGGTGTCCGACGTGTTCGACCACGCAGGTTAGAGCCGCAACGGAGATTATTTTCCGTAACGCTTTCTGAACTTGTCAACGCGACCAGCTGTGTCAACCAGTACGTTCTTACCAGTGTAGAAAGGGTGTGACTGAGAAGAAACCTCGACTTTGTACACTGGGTACGTTTTGCCGTCTTCCATCGTAACGTTTTCAGAAGTTTCTATGGTAGAGCGCGTAATGAATTTAAAGTCGCTTGATAGATCCCAGAAAACTACTTCTCTGTAATTGGGATGAATATCTTTTTTCATTGGTATATGGTATTATGTTTTTCGATACGGTTTTCAAAAGGATTGCAAAAGTAAAAAATCCTGATTTGTAAATCAAGTATTGAAACCGTATCTTTTTTAATATTAATGCAATACAGCGAAAATTAACGCCCTATACTTCACTGAGTTGTTGTTTGAGCACTTCCACGCCACGTTTTGCTTCTTGCTCAAAATCAGTGTACACGAAGCATTCGATCGATAGCCCGCCCTTGTAGCCGATTTTCTTCAATGCGCCCAGGTATGCCCTGAAATCGTCACCCTTTACGCCCGGTGGGGTGCGTTTTTCCTTCTCCGCAATGTGGCAATGGACGATATGCTTGCCGTATTTGACGATCTCCGAAGCAGGCTCGTCCTCCTTCAACATATGGTAAATGTCGCAAAGCAGCTTCACGCGCGGACTTTTTACGGCATCCACGATCTCCACGCCCTCGGCCAGGCTGTTGATGAAATTGGTTTCTCCCCGGTTAAGCGGCTCTACTGCGATGGTTACCCCATATTTTTCCGCCAGCGGAGCCATTTTTTGGGTTAATTCAATGTGTTGGGCCTTCGCTTTCGCGCGATCGAAGCCTTCCGGTATGATTCTTGAACCACCGCTGCCGAATACGACAAACTGTGATCCGCACTCCTTGGCGCGTTTCAGAACCGTCTCAGTTCTTTGGAGGATCGCCTCGTGATTCGCGTCCGGGCCTAGCGTTTTCAGGCTTGCGGGCAGGAGGATCACGTAGGATTTGATGGGAAAGTGCTCGCTTTTGAGTTGCTGGAGGTTTTTTTCATAACCTGCATCGCCGCCTTCCGGGATCAGGAAGCCCGCAACCGACTCCTCTATATATGCGCAACCGGATTTTCGCAGAAACTCGGCTTTGTCATATGCCGCATACACGCCCAGGGGGATACTGTACGCCGCATTTCCGGTGGCTTTGGCCATGGCCTCGGTCAATGATCCGCCTAATGCAAGGCCTGCTACCATTCCGGAGGTCGTTTTGAGGAATGTCCGCCTGTCGGCCTGTTCGATAATTGTGCTCATAATTATATTGTTTAGCGTCTGTCAGTTGAAAATTTATGTATGATTGATAAGTTTTGAACTTTGCAAAGTTTACAATCTTAGATTTATTCTAAATAATGTACAATATTTAAGTTATTGATTTTCAGTTGAAAAATAGGAATTGTTGAAATTTGACAGAAAAAAACTTGAAAAAAAGTTTGCAAATTTTTGATTCTCATTTTCGTCAAAAAATTTTCTCAGAATCAAATTTCTGTAAATATCTAGTTATTAGTTTCTTAACAATTTAGTAATTTGGATTATGTCGCTAATCCCGTTTTCAGGTTTAAATATCCGTTGCGTTTCTGATTAATTTAATGTTATTTCAAGAGATTTTTAGAGTGCATCTCCGATTGCAATCCCAGCAATATACATCACTAACGTTCTATTAAACACCACATTACTATGTCTATGTATGTCATAAAGCGTGACGGCCGCCGCGAATCCGTGAAATTCGATAAGGTGACTGCCCGCATAGAGAAATTGAGCTACGGCCTGGACTCCGCCTATGTTCAGCCCGTCGAAGTCGCCAAGAAGGTCGTTTCCGGTATTTACGATGGCGTTACTACCGCCGAGCTGGATAATTTGGCTGCCGAAACCGCAGCTTCCATGACCACCAAGCACCCGGATTATGCGATCCTGGCTGCCCGCGTCGCTATCTCAAATCTCCATAAGAACACATTGAAGTCGTTTTCGGCCACAATGAAGCGTCTTTATACATATGTAGATTCTAAAACAGGCGAAAACGCATCGTTGATCTCCAAGGAGGTTTACGAGGTGATCCGCCAGCACGCGTCGCTGTTTGACTCTACGATTATATATGACCGCGACTATTCCTACGACTATTTCGGCTATAAAACCCTTGAAAAATCTTATTTACTGAAAGTTGAGGGAAAAATTGTCGAGCGTCCGCAGCATATGCTCATGCGCGTAGCCGTGGGTATCCATCAGGACGACGTACAGGCGGCTATCGAAACCTACCATTTGCTTTCTGAAAAGTGGTTTACCCATGCCACGCCTACCCTGTTCAATGCAGGTACGCCGAAGCCACAAATGTCGTCGTGCTTCCTGCTCACCATGAAGGAGGACAGTATCAATGGTATTTATGATACCCTTAAAAACTGCGCATTGATTTCGCAGTCGGCAGGCGGTATCGGTTTGAGCATTCATGACGTGCGTGCGACGGGTACTTATATTAAAGGAACCAATGGACAATCCAACGGTATCGTTCCAATGCTCCGTGTGTTCAATGACACGGCCCGTTACGTCGATCAGGGCGGCGGTAAGCGCAAAGGTTCTTTTGCCATATATATAGAACCATGGCATTCGGATATCTTCGATTTCTTGGACTTGAAAAAGAACCACGGGAAAGAAGAGCAGCGTGCGCGCGACCTTTTCTATGCGTTGTGGATTCCGGATCTGTTCATGAAGCGCGTGGAAGCGAACGACACCTGGTCGTTGTTCTGCCCGCACGAATGCCCGGGACTGGCGGATACGCATAGCGAAGAATTCGAAAAGCTGTACGAACAATACGAGCGCGAAGGCAAAGCACGCAAGACGATCAAGGCGCAAGACCTGTGGTTCGCGATCATGGAATCGCAGATCGAGACAGGTACTCCTTATATGTTGTACAAGGACCACGCGAATAGCAAATCCAACCAACAGAATTTGGGTACCATCAAATCGTCGAACCTTTGTACGGAGATTATCGAGTATACGGCTCCCGACGAAGTGGCGGTTTGTAACCTTGCTTCCATTGCATTGCCGAAATTCGTGGAGCAGGGCGCAGATGGTTTCCTGCGTTTCGATCACCAGAAATTGTATGAGATCACGAAAGTGGTAACGCGCAACCTGAACAAGATCATCGACCTGAACTTCTATCCGGTTCCCGAAGCGGAAAAGAGCAACAAACGCCACCGTCCGATCGGTATCGGGGTGCAAGGTCTGGCTGATGCATTCTGTATGATGCGCATGCCCTTCGACTCCGACGAGGCACGCCAGTTGAACAAAGATATTTTCGAAACGATCTATTACGGATCCATGGAAGCTTCGATGGAGCTGGCCATCCAGAACGGTCCATACGAAACCTGGGCAGGCAGCCCGATATCGCAGGGGAAATTCCAGTTCGATATGTGGAATGTGACTCCTGACAGTAAGCGCTGGAATTGGGAGAAGCTTCGTAAGGAAGTAGTACAGCACGGTGTCCGCAATTCATTGTTGCTCGCGCCCATGCCAACGGCTTCGACAAGCCAGATCCTTGGTAACAACGAATGCTTCGAGCCATTCACTTCTAATATATATGTAAGAAGGGTATTGTCGGGAGAATTCGTGGTCGTAAACAAATACCTGTTGAAAGACCTCGTGAGACTAGGGCTTTGGAGTGAGGAAATGAAGAACAACCTTGTTCGCGCCAGCGGATCGGTCCAGGCGATTCCGAATATTCCGGAAAATATCAAAGAACTTTATAAAACAGCATGGGAGATCAAGCAGCGTAGCTTGCTCGACATGTCTGCCGACAGGGGTGCATTTATCTGTCAGTCGCAATCGCTGAATATCTTCATGGAAGAGGCGAACTTCGGCAAGCTGACGTCCATGCACTTCTACGCCTGGAAAAAGGGCCTCAAAACCGGTATGTACTACCTGCGTACCCGTGCGGCTTCCGATCCGGTGCAGTTCACTGTCAGCAAGCAGGCAGAACCGCAGCTGGAACCCGCGATCGCCGTGGTGGCCGAGAAGGAGCTCAATTACGCGCAATATGCGGAGGAGCACGCTAAGCCCGCAGCGCCGCGTGATAACCGCTCCGATATGCAATGCTCGCTGGATGATCCGGAGGGGTGCGAGGCTTGTGGATCGTAATTAGGGTTAAAATCACAATAGCGAAGAGGTGTCTGATCATGGATCGGGTACCTCTTCTGCTTTCTGATGTATATGCTGTTAGGCGATGCAGGATTTGTTTTGTACTAATAAATGGAAAAATTGGACGTGCTGGAACCGGTTTTACATTGCTTGAAATGGAGTAAGAAATGAATGTGAAAAATCTTTAAAAATTTCTTTGTTGTAGCAATTTGTTTGTCAATTGGTTAGGGTATTTATTGAAAAAAGTTGGAAAAATATTTGTGGCGGGCGCTTGCATGTTAAAAATAACCCTGCCACTTTTGCACTCCCAATCGGGAACAACGGTAGCGCAGACGGCGCAACCACGAGTTCTGAAAGATTCAGAGCAACGTTCTTTGACATGATGAAGAGAGCAAGAAGATAGGTTCGTTAGAAACATTGATGAGCTTCTTCGGAGGTTACATCGCAACAAAATTTACAATGGAGAGTTTGATCCTGGCTCAGGATGAACGCTAGCGGCAGGCTTAATACATGCAAGGCGAGGG
>NZ_JCANTY010000006.1:0-749669 GCF_059568735.1 Dyadobacter ginsengisoli DSM 21015 | reverse complement strand
CAGAGCCGAATTCGGATAGTTGCTCGACCAGGCCCAGCCCCGGATGCTGTCACAACCTGCATATTCAAAGCTACCCGCGTACTGCGCAGGAGAAGCACAGGTTACACTTTTGGGCGATCCCGGAAGCACATACGTAGTTCCCTTCACCCGCACACTGAGCTGATGAGCCTGCCCGTTCTTCAATGACAATGGCAGCGGGATATTGAAACCATAGTTCTTGGTTCCCTGGCTCAGGTCGCCCCGATAAATCCCTGCTGTTCCTGTTGCCAAAACAGTACTTCCTTCCAGCAGCTCAACCACCAGTGTCGAATCCGGGTAGTTGCTTGCACTTACCCAGCCTGCCATTTTATTACAATCTGCTATTTCGAAATTGCCATTATAAATCGCCGGTGCGGCACAGGTAACTGTCCGCGGCGAGCCCGGGAGGATAAATGTGCTTCCCTGTACCCGAACGCTGAGCTGTCTTGCCTGACCCGTTTTCAGCACACCAGGTAAGGCAATGCTAAATCCGTAGTTCCCCGTTCCGGTCCCGGCCGATTTCAGATCCTGACGGAAAATATTCGCCACAGTTGTCGCCCGGATCACATTATTTTCCAATAGCTCAACGGTCAGAGCCGAATTCGGATAGTTGCTCGACCAGGCCCAGCCCCGGATGCTGTCACAACCTGCATACTCAAAGCTACCCCCGTACTGCACGGGAGCCGCACAGGTTACGCTTTTAGGCGATCCCGGAAGCACATACGTAGTTCCCTTCACCCGCACACTGAGCTGATGAGCCTGCCCGTTCTTCAATGACAAAGGTAACGGGATCTTAAAACCATAGTTTTTGGTCCCCAGATTCAGATCGCCACGATAATTACTGGCTATTGCTGAACCCAATACGGTATTGCCTTCCAAAAACTCTATTTCGAAAGATGAATTGGGATAATTGCTGGCCCACACCCACCCGGTTAAGTTGTTGCAGTCCGCCGTTTCAAAATTACCAACATAATTGCCGGACGCACAATTAATTGTTGCAGGTGAATCTGCTATTAAAAACGTGGTACCTTTTACCCGAACGCTTAATTTATGGCTACGGCCATCTCTCAGACCTATTGGCAATGAAAACGAGTATCCGTAATTTTTGGTCCCAAACGTAAGGTCTTGTCGTGGAATGTTGGCCAGCGTGGTTGCAAGCACCGCGTTGCCCTCCATCAATTCTACAGTCACCGCAGTATTTGCATTATTTTTGTCCCATACCCAACCACCGATGCTGTAACAATCTGCCACCTGAATTTTTCCTTCGTAGGAACAATTCAAGGTCTTGGGTGATCCGGACAGGGCATAGTTGCTACTTCTTATCCTTACGCTTAACTGATGCGTCAGTCCATCATTCAAACGCTCGGGTGTAGAAATACTAAACCCATACTTTCCGGTTCCTTTTCCCTGATTTTTAATGTCTTCTCTGAAAATATTTGCCTTAGCCACTGCATACACGGTATTCCCTTCAACCAGCTCAATCGTCAGATCTGCATCCGCATGATTCTTGTCCCACACCCAGCCCCGAACCTCACTGCAACTCACCACTTCCAGGGATCCCTCATAATTTACAGGTGTTGAGGCTACACTGGAAGCACCTAACGCGTAAATGCTATACGTATCCGGAACAATATTCTTAACAGTGGTTACAGAACCAGAAGTAATGGTGCTGCTTCCCCCTGTAATGGCCAATTGATCAACCATCGACTCTATCTTTTCCCATCTGGATGCAGATCCGTTCCAACCTACAATGGAAATGTGTTCGAGCGAGCTGCCCGTAAGCCCTGCCATGTCACTTTCCGCATTCCACGACAAGGTAATAGAAGTGGGGTTTGCGCCATTTATGTCCCAGAATTCTTTTGAACTTATCTGGGTAACAGACGCGTCCTTGCTGGAAAGTGCAAACGGACCACCTGCTGGCAGGCTCGCAACACCCGGATTATCTCTGAAATAGGCGCCATAAATCCCATCGGCATCTGCCCCAAACGGCCTGAACACGCCCTTATGACCAACCGGAAAACTAAAATTAACAGTGCCGTACTTTTTTACATAACCATCTACATGCCGGGAATTGCTAATTCCGGTCAATGATGACGATTCCGAAAAACTTATGATGCCAAAAGGGCTTGATCTCTGTGTATAAGAAATGCCCGTCAGCTGACCGAATGAGCATGTCCCCAGCAGCAGAAGTATACCGCAAAGTGCGAAACGTAAAGCCTTATATTTCATATTTATCGAATCACAAAAGGGTGAATAATTAACCGGTACTGCTCTCCCGAATAATACCGATGGCAAGTGTCCAAGCACTCAACGCCACTGTGAATTGACGCGAAGCACATTTTCCTATCTGTTGATGCTGTAATCACCGAGGAATTTGAGTTCGCCACCAGCCTTTACCTGGACATCTTTGGCCGTGATATTATGTCCGACGTCAACGACGTGCCCCGGATTGATCTGGACCAGATCCTTTGGCGATGGTACCCTGCCGCTCGACCAGATTTCCGGATTGAGCCAGGACCCCGATGCAATGCTCTGGACGAGTTCAGAGAACAATGAAGTAGTTTTGAAGTTTCTATATAAAATTTGATCAGTATCGTTTGCGGCTGTACCAAACCAGTCATTTAGAATGTCCCCATAAACTCTTCTGAAATCGATCTGCATTTTAATATCTCTGTTCGGGGCTCCTGGTTGAGGAACTGCCGGAAGCAGGCCATTTACCAGATCCGGGTTCGTGCCGACCAATTGCCGTTTCATTCCTGTTCCGATGATGAACATGGGGGCAGCTACACCGTGATCTGTACCTTTTGAAGCATTGGATGTAGCCCGTCTCCCAAAATCGGAAAAAGTCATGCTCAATACTTTCTCTTCTGTTCCCTGTAACTTCAGGTCATTCTGGAAAGCCGAAACGGCGTCCGACAGTTTCTTCAAAAGTTCGGTATGCGTACCTTCCAGGCTATTCGATGCAATCTGATTTGAATGCGTATCGAATCCTCCCAGTGAAACATAGTATATCTTGGATTTAAGTCCACCATGAATTAGTCTGGCAACAATCTTGAGTTGATCCGCCAAATCATTCTTGAGTGACGGATCAGGATATGCCGCCAAATTTCTGCCTGCATCTGCTGCCGCCTTAATCTCCCCCGCATAGCCCACGGCCAAAATCTGTTGTTGACGGATATATGCTATCAGCTCGCCGGCATCACAACAAGGCAAGTTGCTTTCCAGGGAAAGGTCGGGTTCACCAATCATTTGATAGAAGCTGTTGGGATCCTGCAATGTGATTCCCATCGACTCTTCACTTCCCAGCAGTGTTGTAGTGCTGATTTGCCCAATCTGAATCGCCAGAGGATCTTCCATTTCGGCATTGGGATAGTTATTCGGGTATCCCGTAAAGCGATCTTCCAGATAACGCCCAGCCCAGCCGGTGCTCGCATATTGAGTTGAATCGACACCGGTCATCCAGATATCTGTCGACCTGTAATGCGACAAGTCAGGATTAGGATACGAAACAGAATGGACAATTGATAACTTCCCTTCGTCATAAAGTGCCTTCATCCCGGTCATCGCAGGATGAAAGCCTGTTGTGTCGTTACCGGCAAGCTTCAAAATTTGATTTTCTGGTATCGCAATGTTGCTGCGCAATTGGTAATAAGCATCATAGTGTTCGAGTGGTATCACTGTATTAAGCCCGTCATTACCACCACTTAAATATATAATTACCAGGATCCTATCTCCATTCAAGACTGCGGTCCTTCCCAGCGACTGCACGAAAGAGGATCCTTTTGCCAACGATTTAAACCCAAACCCATCCAACATTACCGGAAGCATCATCGAAGATGCCGCAGCGAAAAAGTCTCTTCTTTTCATATCCGCATTTGACTAAAATAGTTGATACTCGGCCATTCTCAGCATGTACTTCAACATTGCCCGGCATCTCCAGAGAATGGTGTTCTGCCGCGAAACGTCAGTGGGAGCCGCTCTGTAAGCATCCCACTCTCTGGTCCATGTTGTTCGCGGACTACTATTCATCATCATGATTCTATCTATTAAGAAATCCTTCTGCATTTGGGTCAATTCCACCGAGTAAAGATTTTTGGAAAACTCTGCCAATACCTGTTCACACGTGATGGCGGGAGATGCACTGACATTTGAAAAGTTGGGCTGAATCGCGGTCAATCTTTTCAAAACGTCTATTTGCAGCACATAATCCGGCTTAATTCTGATATAGGGATAAACCAGCGCATCTGTTCTGGACCCTCTGAACCCCAGCGTTGTTCCGTTAATCCAATTCTTGGAATAACCGGTTTGGAAATACGGAAGAGAACCGAATACCGTAGGCTGATTGAGGAAATTTAGCTGCATGGTATTCATGCTACCCGCTAAAAACTCCATCATCAATCGAAAAGCGCCAGGTTCCGTAGTCATGTTTGGCACGGGCTGATCAAAGTGCCGCATCATGCCAATCATAAACTCGGCAGGAGATTTGACAATGGCCGCGATATTGGATTGATCAAAAAACACGTCACTTGTCAAAAGCTTCTTCAATACGGGCTTGATCTCAAAATTGTTTGAAGGACTGGCGAAAAAATTGGCCAACGGAACGATTACCTGATTTTCTATATCCTGCGTGACGTTCGGGTTGACATACCATCGATAAAGCTTTCTGCAAATGAATTTGGGAGTCTCGGGATGCGCCAGTAACATATTGATCAGATCCAGAAGCTCAGCATCCCCCGCGGCGGCGCCAGTTCGCCCGGTAATGGTGGTTCCGCTGTAGTGTGTAGAGAAAATCTTATCGGCCACATCGTGCCTGTCAGGATTAAAAAAAGAGCCAATCTCCGTAGATCCTGGCACAAAAAAATTCAGGGCCTGCCAACCCGTCAATACCCGTGCAGCAGCCTTGACATCCTCTTCCGTATAATTATGATTCCCTGCAAAATCTCTCTGCCCGACCGTAAAAAGCTCCTGCAACTCTCTGCCATAATTCTCGTTGGGAGAATCCTTTGTGTTTTCGTTCCCATTCTGGAAAATCAACATCCCCGGGTCCTTGGTCATCCCGATGGTCATGTCTTTAAAATTCCCCAATGCATTACTTCTCAGGAATGTTATATACTTGTAAATGAATCGATAGTCTTCCACATTCATCGATGTCACGACAAAGTGGTTCTGCCAAAAAGCGGTTAGCTTTTCCAGTACGGATGGGTTTCCCGTCTGCTCGGTCATTAACCCTATCCACCAATACTGAACATATTTCAAATAAATTGTGGCACGTCCTATGTCAAACGGCTTGCCCATAAACTGCATTCCGGCATCCGCTCTGGCTTCATCCATCTCCACGGGAGGAGGAGGCGACGCAGCACCTGAAACGTTATTAATCAGGATATCAAATGCCTGAGTCGCTGTTTTGCCGGTAAAGTTCACAATCTCCTGCTGAGTAGGTCCAAAGGTCGCCCTCCAGAGCAGATGCGCAGCTGTTTTGGAGGTTAGAGGAGGGGCATAAGTGTCTAAGTAGGCCATGTTCGATAAACAATAACTTGTAATTCTGGACGCAAAAATCCGAAAATCTACACACAAATACAAATTATTTCTACACACAATGGAATACTTTTTTGGGCGCGTGAAAATGGCGTCTGTAAATTCAATTTTATTGACTCACAGAAAACTATCTTTATCAGGAGGGGCCAAAAGCCCTGATTTTGTTGAATACCGGGTGCTACACGCTTTGTAGAAGAAAATCTAGCGCTATATTTTACGTTAACCACCCCCTTTTCGGGTCGAAACTGAACAGATTACCTAGATATTTCGCTTTTGGGGTTGACACCGATCATAAATCCAAAACTCAATTCCAACTCCCAAAAACACCTCCCTACCAGGCGTTTAGCAGGTTTCCGGTCCAAATCCGACAGCATTCGGAATGTCGATTCTGGTAAATTAAGGCAACACTTTGGGCGGACGAACCGTTATGAAGACTATATTACTTAATCCGCTACTACTTATATATTCCCCTTAATATGTGAGGCAGATTACAAATTCCCTTGAAAGGACAATATTTGCCAAAAATAGGACTATAATCAGTTTTGGTAAAGATCACAAACTGCCTATATATAGGCCAACAACAATTTATAGGTCATTCTCAAAAATAATGAGAGTAGCACATTGAAATATTCAAAGAATTGTCGTAGACTTGTAACGCTCAAATTCTTAGCATTCCAACTTAGTCATTCTTGTAGAATTATGTAGTTGGCTGGCTTCGAGAAATCAACTCAACGTTAATATTTATGAAAAATCACTATCCGGGACTCCTGCCCAAGGTTCATTTGTGGCTGGACGTCATACTTCTCAATCTGTCCTTTCTTTTTGCCTATCTGCTGAGATTTGATAACCTCTCGGAGCTCTTTGCAAATGAGTACATCAATTTGCTTCTCATCGCAAATTTGGTGTGGGTATTTACAATCCATGTATTCAAAACCTATTTATTCACCCGGCTTTCTTATCACTTTAATACACAACTTGCTGCTTTTCTAAAGGCTGTTACCGTTCATGGCGCAATTATGACAGCCTTCCTGTACCTGACCAAGCAAGGGGAAGATTATTCGCGATATCAGTTTTTGATGACCTATGGCTTCTTCGTCGCGGCATCTACGCTCGGCAGGGCGACGGCAGTCGTGTCACTCAAAATGTATCGGCAGGCAGGTTACAATTTCAATAGATATGCTATTGTAGGGAAGGGTGATCTGGCTACCCTGATCCGCGAATTCTACAACGAACGAAAAGAACTGGGCTATCGGTATTATGGTATGCTGCAGCTCTCGGAAGAGTCCAGCAAAATTGAAGAGGTAGAAGCATTGGTGAAGGATAAGCAATTGGATTACCTCTACTGCTGTCTATCGGAAATGACAGACGATCAGGTGCGGGAGGTGATAAAAATGGGTGAAAGGCACAAAACGCAAATCCGTCTGGTGCCTGATTTCCGTGGATTTATGATTAATATGGCTACCATCGAGTACCACGACATGTATCCGATCATCCAGATCAATACGAAACCTTTTTCCAGTTTGAATGAGCAGACTGTGAAACGTGCTTTCGATCTGATCTTTTCAACGATTGTAATGATTCTGGGCGCTCCCGTGTTCTTCCTGGTCTGGCTTGCAATTAAAATCACGTCTCCCGGACCCGTTTTCTTCAAACAGCAACGCGCCGGCCGCTGGGGTGAACCATTCTATATCTACAAGTTTCGCAGCATGCATGTAGATGCCGACAAAATGGGACTTAAACATTCACAGGGTGATGGTGACCCGCGTATTACGCCGATCGGTCGTATCCTGCGTAAGTCACGTCTGGATGAGCTTCCGCAGTTCATCAACGTTCTCAAAGGTGAAATGTCCGTAGTTGGCCCACGCCCACTTTACAAATACGATGTGGATATGCTCATGGAAGCGGCTCCCCATGATTTCCAACGATTGCTGACTGTGAAGCCGGGCATTACGTCTATAGGTCAGATCAACGTAGGCTATGCAGACACCGTTGCGAAAAATGTGGAAAGGCTTAAGTACGATCTGCAATACCTGAAATCGTATAGTGTTTTTGATGATGTCCAACTGATTTTCCGCACCGTTCAGGTGATGGTTCTGGGTCGCGGCCAATAAAATCGTTTCAACTAGTATCCAATGAGTTATCTTCAAGTGGCCTCGGTGGGGCCACTTGATTTTTTATATGCCCGTATGGTTAACATCAAACACAATCCCGGGAAAACCATATGAAGGAAAATTTAATCGGCAAATAACAACCTGTCCCTGGGGCATTTTCTATCTTTGCACACAACGTACTTTTAATATTCTCAATGAAAATACTCGTTTTAGGTGCCTCGGGCCAGTTGGGTAGCTGTCTTAAAAAAGTATCAGCCGAAAGGAACATTACAGACATATCTTTTCCGGCCGAGGACAAGGCCAATATTCTCGACAAGGGGCTATTGCAAAATCTCTTTGCCGGGGAAAAACCGGAATTTGTGATCAATTGCGCGGCCTACACCGCAGTGGACAAGGCCGAGGACGATCAGGATACCTGCCGGAAAGTGAACCGTGACGGTGCGGCTTACATAGCCGAAGTTTGTAAACAGTTCAACGCAACTCTGGTCCACGTTTCGACCGATTTTGTTTTCAAAGGCGATGTACCTAAGCTGCTTTCGGAAACCGACCCTGCCGAGCCCGAGAATATCTATGGTCTGACGAAGCTGGAAGGTGAAGAAGCGATCGCCGCTGTGTTGCCGGAGCACTTCACGTTACGCACAAGCTGGCTTTATTCAGAGTACGGCAACAACTTCGTCAAAACCATGCTCCGGCTAGGCCGTGAAAAAGAGCAACTGGGCGTGATCGTGGATCAGGTAGGCTCACCTACTTATGCGATCGATCTGGCAAATGCTATTCTCGACATCATTGGATCCGGTAGCCAATCATACGGTATTTACCATTACAGCAACGAGGGAGTCACTTCCTGGTACGACTTTGCCAAAGCGGTGTTCGATATCAGTGAAACAACCGTGAAGCTGAACCCGGTCAAGACATCGGAATACGTAACCCGTGCGGTACGTCCGGCATACTCGGTCATGGACAAATCGAAGATTAAAGCGACTTTCGGTATCTCGATCCCCTACTGGCGCGAGAGCCTCGGTGTTTGCGTCGGCCGGCTGATTCAGGAAACGGTAAGTTAAGCATTACCGCCCCACAGTGAATTCATAATTCCCGGAGCCCGCTTCGACGATCAGGTGGCTGTCTTCTTTCCCGATGGTTTTGACCAAATCAGAAGAAGATAGCTGCTTTCCATTCAGCAACACTTCCGCATTGGCACCAATAGGAATATGTATGCGCGCGACTGTATTCACGGGCACCAAGACATTGATAATCAGTTTGCCGCCTACTTTGCTCCATTCCGAAGCGATTGTTCCATTAATCGTTCGCAGAGACGCTTTGAGGTGATTGATTCCGTTACTCCCCATTCCTTCCGGCGCAATCTCAGGTCTTACATTGAAAGTCTCAAACCCGGGCCTGGTCATTTGGATACCCGCCGCATGACCGAACATCCATTCACACACCGCCCCGAATGCATAGTGGCTGAACGAGTTCATCGCCGCGTTGTATTTGAATCCATCCTCCTTGGTAAAGCTATCCCATCGCTCCCAGATGGTCGTTGAACCATTTTCAACCTCAAAGCCCCAGGATGGAAATTCTTTGCTCAGGAATAGCTTGTATGCCAAATCCGAATGCCCCGTTGCGGAAAGTGCGGGCAAGAGCGGCTTGGCGCCCAGAAAGCCCGTACCCAGCTTGTCACCATTCTCTTTCAATAACGCCGTGAGATAAGCACCTGCCTTTACCCGCTCTGCCGGATTAATGATGTGCATGTAGATGGCGTTGGCATAAGCTGTCTGTGTGTGCCCGGTAAAACCCAGCGAGCCGTCCACATATCCTGCCCCATTGCCATAGGCCCTCGCATCGCATTGGAAACGGCCTTCCCGATCAACATAATGTTTACGGATCGCCTCCCTAACCTTGTTCCCTGTATCTGTAAATCGCTGCTTGTCTTTGGCATTCCCGATCGCATCGGCCATTTCGGCCATCAAATCGGCGCAGTAGGCGTAATAAAAGGAAGCCAGCATATCGGGCGGGGTTTTCTTGCCAAAAGAAAGCCAGTCGCCAAAACCGCCCTTGGGGTCGATGTCACCGAATGCATTTTCCTTAAACACAAATGTGCCATTACTTCTTTTGTCGAGAAAATCCATAAAGCGGACCATATCGCCCCAGCCATTGCTGATCATGCGCGTATCGGCGTAGGTGCGATAGATCTGGTATGGACAGATGATTCCCGCTTCCATCCAACCGGGTGAAAATGTGTCGGTTTTACGCAGATTGGGCCTTGGCGCGTACAACGGATAGGCACCGGTCTCATATTGACCATCATTTAAATCGACCACCCATTTGGTAAAAAATGAGGCTACGTCGCGGTTGAATGTAGCCGACTTCACGTACACCTGCGCATCGCCAGTCCACCCAATGCGCTCGTCGCGTTGCGGGCAGTCGGTCGGTATATCTACGTAATTGGCTCGCTGGGTCCAGTCGATATTACTGTAAAGCTGGTTGACCATCGCGTTGTCGGTTTCAAATGTACCTACTTTGGGCGTGTCAGAGCCAATGACCAGGCCAGTCAACGTCTGTGATGAAGGCTCTCCCCTTAGTCCCTTTACTTCCACATACTGAAAGCCATGAAAGGTAAATTTGGGCTCCCAGGTTTCACCTGCCGGATCGCCTTTTAATATATAGGTATCTGTCGCACGCGCCATCCGCAGATTCTCGGTCATCAGCCGGCCATCCGGATACAATTTTTCCCCATAACGAAGCCGGACCGTATCCCCTGCCCTGCCTTTAAGCTGTAACCGGACGATGCCCGCAAAGTTTTGGCCGAAATCAAACATGAAAGTTCCGTCTTTACGGTCCGTATGTTTGACCACTTTCAAAGTCTGCGTCACCTTTACCGGCGGACCGGGATATACCTGAATTTTACGCGCGGATTTGTCGGCAAATACCTCTGCTTTCTTCCAGTTCCGGTCATCAAATCCAGCCGTATTCCATCCATTTTCTTCGAGCCGGGCATCGTACGTTTCGCCGTTAAGCAAATCGGATTCAACCAATGCTCCCTGGCTCGCCTTCCAGGTCCGGTCTGTCACAAAAGTCTCCGTCCGGCCATCGGCATACTCCACTTCTAGCTGCGCCTTCAGCATGGGGACCTTGCCGTAAAATGCCCGGACAACAGGATTCTGCACCAGCAACGAATAGCCCAGATAACCCGCGTACCAGCCATAGGACAGCTGGGAAGCCAACGCATTGCCGCCAGGCTTCACATGACCCGTGACGTCATATACCTGATAGTAAACCCGCTTGTCATAATCCGTCCAGCCGGGTGTCAGAAATGCGTCGCCCGCCTTTTTACCATTGATATTGAATTCATACAAACCCAATGCGGTCACATATAGCCGGGCCTTTTTGATATTCTCACCGATCATCACCTCTTTGCGCAGGTAAGGAGTCGGTGGCAGATGATATGTTTTTCCTTTGCCCAAATGATCCAGATCCAGTCCGATCCAGTCCCCTTTCCATTCCGTTGGCACCAGCAGACCCATCTCCCAATGCGAAGCATGACTCCATGGCCCGGCTATCCCGCTTTTGTCCCAGCTCCTGACCTTCCAGTAGCATATCTGCCTCGATCCGAGTTTCTTTCCCTGATACTCAACCTGGGCCGTTGTTCTCCCCAACATTTTGCCCGAATTCCATAAATCTGCCCCGGCTTCGCTGAGCTTGTCCGGTGCGGAAGCTACCAGGACCTGATATGCAGTTTGCCGCTGGTTGTTGTCACTGACCGTAAGCTCCCAGCTCAGGCGCGGGTGCCCGGCATCGGTTACGGGCGACTCTTTATATTCGCAGCGCAGGTAAACCGGGGTAATGCCCTTCGCATAAATCAAAACACTGCTCAATGCCAGCAGTGCCGATAACGTCATTTTTTTCATAGGTCCGTTCTTAAATGCCTAGCGTAGAATTTTTACGCCCTTGGGCCCTTCGATCGTGGATGTGACTGTTCCGTTCGCCTGTTTTTCGTGCCTGATCCTGACGACACCCATGGGCGTCGGATAAGTACCTTCCACCCATTGCAGATCACCCAGGTTGGGCCTGACACGGATCGTTTTACAGCCAGGCTCTATGACGCTGACACCCAGGACATGCTCGGACAACCATGAAGTAGGTCCCGAAGCCCAGCCATGGCACAGGCTATGCCGCAGCTTTTTATAACAATAGGCGCCGAAATCTCCGTGTATATCGTCTTTTCCATCTGGCACCAACTCGTCAATCGGAGCGGCATTTCGGGTCCATGCCAGATCAAAATCTTCCCAAAATGTAGTGGCGCCCATATCCAGCATTCCGCCCCAGTAGGTGCGGATGCAGTTCAATGCGCCGGTATAGTCATTGGCTTTGGCTTTTGCCTGCAACATATAATAACCATAGAAGGTCGAAAAGCGCTCGCAATCGCCCACTGCAATCACCTCCGCATTTGCTTTTTCGGCGGGCATCAATCCGGCCAGCGCCATCAATGCAGCCGCCTGCTTGGAGCCATTCGCATCGGGTACGTACATTTTCATTTGGCCCGCTAAGGTTTTGCAGCGCGTCGCCTGTGCGGGTTCGTCAAGGATCAGGCACAGCTCGGCGCCAGCTTCCAGGGTCATGATCATCATGGCATGCAATCCCGCATGAATACCTTTGGGGTTTTCGCTTGATGGCCAATCTAGAAAACGCGTGCCATCGAGATCTTCTTTATTATCCTTTGTTTTCGCCATCAGCTGATCAAGCAGCGCAACAAGATATTTCTGCTGTTTACGCAGGTATTCGATATCTCCCTGGTTTTTATACAAATCTCTGTGGATCAAAACCCACCACATCGAGTAGGCACTGATCCCATTCATCCAGCCTGGGAGCGGTGTAATGTCGCGGGCCTGATCAAGGCTTTTCGCCACGACCTCGTTTTTACCAAACACGCTGTTGATCGTCATCACTTCCGGGTGCATATCTCCAACCCATACCAGGCGGTCTCGCTTGATTCCGTCCCATAAGAACTCTTGCATATTCAAATGCACAGTATAAGCACCTGTGTTCCAGATAGCGTTCAATTTTTCGTCATTGCTTTTGAAAGACCCCAGATAAGGAATATCCCTGTATTCAAAAACGGCCCTGACTTCCTTGAGCTGTAACTCTCGCTCGGCGTCCACCAGGTCGATGCGGGCAAAACGAAACCCGGAATTACCCACCTGCATTACGCCCAGCCAAGGTACCTGCACGACGAAATCGCGCATCGCGTGGTCATTAGTCGCTCCCTGGACCGTGTCGATATCCGACATGGCCTCACTCACCGACTCCCCAAGCCTGATGCGGACACGGATCGGCCGCTGATCGGCCGGCTGGTCGGTCACGATCTGAATACCACCCTGTATTTCCTTTCCAAAATCGAAGAGAATGCCGGGTTTAGCATCGTCTTTGCTAATGAGCGTACAAAAGTTTTGATGGACCAGATTGGCCTGGCCACTACCCTTTTTAAGCAAATTTGGCGCACCGATCACATTACTACCGCTGCGGTCGGACATCCACACGATGCGTCTGGGCGAAAGGTACTGCCGGATTCTGGAATCGGGCTGCGCTTCAAAACTGTTGTCGAAAATCGGCGGAAGACCTTGGGAATAAGCACCTTTTAAAGCAGCGCCCAATACAAGAAAAAGAATTGCGAAAAGATTTCTCACAGGAGCAGGTTTAGTTGCGGATTGTAATATTCCCGGAAAATAAATAATTATAATCAAGCGAACTAGCCTGTTGTATCCTGTGCGGGCTTTTACCCATATACCTACCGTTAACGCTTCGTTAACATTTATGTATGCTAGATTTATTTCAAAACCGTTCTAATTTTGCTTGTGGTATAATCCCCTGGCTCTGAATCACCGCTAAACCTTTTTTCCTGACCCCATGATCATAAAAGAAAATAGCTCGCAGGATCGCGATGGGCTGCCCCCGTTTGTCAATAGCTGGAAACAGCTTTACATTCTTCTGATCGGCACGCTCGCATTACAGATTGTCCTCTTCTATTTATTTATGACCCGTTTTCAATGAGCACGCTCGACTGGATTGTACTTTCACTTACCCTGTTATTTGTAGTTTTGTATGGCATCTATCGCAGCCGTGAGAAGCACACGATGGATTCCTTTCTGCTCGCTGGGCAATCGATGCCCTGGTACCACGTTACCCTGTCGCTGATGGCTACCCAGGCCAGCGCGATCACCTTCCTGTCCGCGCCCGGGCAGGCCTACACTGATGGCATGCGATTCGTGCAATTTTACTTTGGACTGCCGCTTGCGATGGTGGTACTCTGCGTGACTTTTGTCCCCAAATTCGGCAAGCTTAAAATCTTTACGGCTTACGAATTTCTGGAAGGGCGTTTCGATCTGAGGACCCGCGGACTGACCGCTTTTCTATTTCTGCTGCAACGGGGCTTATCAACCGGGCTCTCCATTTATGCACCGTCCCTGATCCTTTCGGCTATTCTGGGCTGGGATATTACCTGGACCAACATCATATCCGGCGGCATTGTCATGCTCTACACCACTTTGGGCGGCTCGCGCGCAGTGTCACACACACACCTGCAACAGATGGGAATTATCACCATCGGAATGGTCGTTGCCGGCGTCATGGTGGTAAAGTTCCTGCCAGAACAGATCTCGTTCACTGATGCATTGCACGTGGCCGGGAAAATGGGGAAAGTCAATTTGATAGATTTTACTTTCGACCTCAATAACCGTTATAATGTATGGTCGGGACTTATCGGCGGATTCTTTTTGCAACTCTCTTACTTTGGTACCGACCAGTCCCAAGTCGGACGCTTCCTGACTGGCAGCTCGCAGGGCCAAAGCCGCCTCGGATTAGCGATGAACGGCCTGCTGAAAATCCCGATGCAGTTTCTGATATTGCTCGTAGGCGTGCTCGTTTTTGCATTCTACCAGTTCACCAAGCCGCCATTGTTTTTTAACCAGACTGCGGTGGACCACGTCAAATCAACACCGTTTGCTGCCGAGTACCAAGCGCTGGAAAAGAAGCACGACGAGATTCAGAACGAAAAACGTCCGCATGTGATGGCATTGACAGAGGCCATCCGCAAGGACGATCAGACTGCTATCGCGGCATCCAGGGACATTCTCGCCGATTTCGAAAACAAGGTGAAAGACGTGCGCAAAGAAGCTACCACGGTTCTTTCAAAGGCCAACGGCGGGGATACCAACGATGTCAACTACATCTTCCTGCGCTTTGTGATCGATTATCTGCCCATGGGTATGGTGGGATTACTGATCGCGGTGATTCTGCTTGCATCCATGGGCTCGGTTGCTGCCGCCTATAACTCGCTGGCGTCCTGCACAATCGTGGATATTTACAAACGGATGATCCGAAAGGACAATGACAGCCACAATTACGTGGCGGCCTCCCGGTGGGCGACTTTGTTCTGGGGCGTATTCTGCATTGCCGTAGCCCAGTATGCTTCAAGGCTTGGAAGCATGATCGAAGCAGTCAATATACTCGGGTCGCTTTTCTACGGTACCATTCTCGGAATTTTCCTGGTGGCGTTCTATTTCAAAAGCATCGGCAGCAGAGCCGTTTTCTGGGGAAGCATTATCGGCGAGATTTTTGTCATTGTGAGCTACGTCATCGACCTGACCGCATTTTTGTGGCTCAATCTGATTGGATGTACGCTGGTCATTCTTTTCGCCTGGCTGATCGAAAAAATCTGGCCCCAACCGGTGACAACGGCTTAGCACCTGTCGCTGAAATATCCAATCGGGGACAATTCTCTTTAAAAATTAAATATTTTAAAGAAAGTATAGTGCTCAACCGTTTTTTTTCGGTTGTCCAGGAAACTATTCACGCATTTAAATCCTTAATAAGTACAATCGGACAACGGGACAGCCTATACGCAGCTTAACAATGTCACCGATTGTTACAAATTAATGTCTAAACCTACTGGCCATGCAAAAGCCGCTTAATCTTTTCTTATCCGGGGTCAGAATCCTGTTTATTCCGTCGGACAGCTGACCCTGATCCTAGTTTTTTCCAATTGGAGAACCTGTTCATCAACAAGGACTCAAAACACATTTTCTCTGTCCAAATCAAATTTACACCTACATGAATTATTGGTCTAAGCCACAAAAAACACCGCGTTTGGCGCTTAGCTCGGCATTCCTTTTATTGAATTTTCTCAGTACCGTTTTCGCTCAGGGCATTCAGGAAAGTAACCGGGAAGCGCCGGTTTTAGAGCAGGCAACGTTACAGGAAGTTGTTGCTTATGCGATCAAAAATCAGCCGGCGATCCAGCAATCGCTCATCGACGAGCAGATTACCGCCAACCAGGTCCGCAGCAAGCTTGCCGACTGGTACCCGCAGATCGGGTTCAATTATAATTTGCAGCACAACTTCATTGTGCAGACCAGCATCATTGCGGGCAATCCCGTCAAGCTGGGGGTCAACAATGTTTCTGCGGCTCAGTTCACCTTGTCTCAACAGATTTTCAACCGCGATGTACTGCTTGCCAAACGAACGCGCGGTGATGTGCTGTTCGCGGCAAGCCAGAATACGGTGAATAACAAGACAGACCTGGCCGTCAATGTTTCCAAAGCATTTTATGATGTGCTTGCCACCACCCAGCAGATCCGCGTAGCCGACCAGGATATCGCAAGGCTGGAAAGGAGTTTGAGAGATGCGCAAAACCAGTATAAATCGGGTGTGGCCGACAAGATCGACTATAAAAGAGCGACCATCTCACTGAACAACACCAGAGCTAACAGAAAAAGCAACGACGAAGTCCTAAAAGCCAAGGTGGAATATCTCAAAGCACTAATGGGTTATCCATTGGACAAAGCGCTGCAAATCAGCTACGACACCCTGCAAATGGAGAAAGAGATCGGGCTGGACACGTTGCAGGCCCTGGATCTGACCGGACGTATCGAGTACCAGATCCTGACCACGCAGAAGAAACTGGCCGAAGCCAACCTGCTGTATAACAAATGGAGCTATCTGCCCAATCTGTCACTGAACGGAGCCTACAACCTGAACTTCCAGAACAACCAGTTTACCGACCTTTACAATAAGAACTATCCCAACTCTTTCGGCCTGCTTACACTATCGCTGCCGATTTACCAGGGAGGGAAGCGGAAAGCCAATACACGGCAAGCTGAATGGCAGTTGAAGCGGCTGGACTGGGATCTTAAAGGTCTGCAGAACAATGTAAATTCCGAATATGCAAGCGCGTTAGCTAATTACAAAGGCAACCTGACAAACCTGCTGGCTCAGAAAGAGAATGTAGACCTGGCCCAGGAAGTGTATGATGTGATTCAGTTGCAATACAAATCCGGTATCAAGACATATCTGGAAGTGGTGACTTCGGAGACCGACCTTCGTTTGGCACGTATCAATTATTACAATGCGCTCTACCAGGTTCTGGCCAGCAAAATCGACGTTCAAAAAGCGCTCGGACAGATCAACTACCAATAGCGGTCTCTCTGACCACCCTTTTATCTCCTGATTTCCATTGAAAATACTTTTGATAATATGTTTTTAAATACAATGAAATATTATCCCGCCGCTCTACTTGCATTGACAGTGATCTCATGCGGCAAAAAAGAACAGCAACAGCAACCCACCCAGCCACCGGCGGTTCAGGTTAAGCTTACGGAAGTAACCTCATCGCAGGCTTCCTACTATGATGAGTATCCCGGAACCGTGGTTCCCCTCAATGAAGTAGAACTACGCCCGCAGGTGACCGGCTTTGTGACTGCCGTCCATTTTACCGACGGCTCGCGGGTACGGAAAGGCCAATTACTTTATTCCATTGACGCGCAACTTTATGATGCCAATTACGACCAGGCAGTCGCAAACCTGAGCGTACAGGAAGCCAACATGGTCCGCGCACAGAAAGATGCTGACCGCTATCACGAGCTCGAAAAGAACGATGCCGTAGCCAAGCAGCTCGTCGACAATGCGGATGCGGCCCTGGAAGTTGCCAAGAGGCAAGCCGACGCGGCCAAAGCAAATATCAAGGCCGTTCAGACCAGCGTTCGTTACACCAGGGTTGTAGCCCCTTTTGACGGTGTGATTGGCATTTCGGCCGTGAAAGTGGGCGCCCCGGTATCTGCCGGTCAAACCGTGTTGAATACCGTATCGACCGACGGCCAGCTGGCTGTGGATTTTAATGTCGATCAGAAGGAAATATACCGGTTTACTGGGTTGATGAAGTCGCAAAAAGCTTCGGATTCGACCTTCTCCATTAAGTTCGGCACCGATGTGTATCCCGCGCATGGGAAAATCGCGCTGCTCGATCGCGCAGTCGATCCTCAAACCGGAAGTATCAAGGCCCGTCTGATTTTCCCCAACAAGGACGGTCAACTGCGCGCCGGTATGAGCGGAACTGTCATGGTGCTCAACAATGCAAGCGCGAAATCATTGCTGATCCCGTACAAAGCTGTAACCGAGCAGTTGGGTGAGTTCTTTGTGTATGTGGCCGGCGATAGCAGCAAAGTGAGCCAGCGCAAAGTGCTGCTCGGCACGGCCATCGGCCCCAATATCATTATCAGGGAGGGACTTAAAGAAGGTGAGAAAATCGCCGTGGAAGGTGTTCAGAACCTTCGCGAAGGAGCGGTTTTCCAGGAAGGCAAGTAAGCTGTCGGGTCCTTTTACCATTTCATAAACCAGTAAGAAATGATTGCAGATATTTTTATAAAAAGGCCGGTCACAGCGATAGTATCTTCTGTTGTACTGGTTCTCGTGGGGCTGATCGCCCTTACCACTTTACCGGTAGCCCAATACCCCGACGTAACGCCGCCTACCGTTTCCATTAGCGGTAACTTCACAGGAGCGGACGCGCAGACCGTCGAGCAAACGACCACCACGCCGATTGAAACCCAGATCAACGGTGTGCCGGGGATGACCTACATGTCCAGCAACAGTACCAGCAGTGGACAAAGCAGTATCAACGTCACATTTGAAGTGGGTACCGACGTCAACATTGCCGCACTGGATGTACAAAACCGCGTCAGCGTAGCTGAGCCCACACTTCCGGATGCGGTAAAGCGCCTGGGCCTGACCGTGCGCAAGCGTCAGCCGAGTATCATGATCGCATTGGCATTGTACTCCCCCAATGGGACGCACGATGCGCAGTTTATAGGTAACTACGCCAACATCTACCTCAAAGACGCGTTGCAACGTGTAAAAGGAGTGGGTGATATCGTCTCCCGTGCCGACGACTTCGGTATGCGGATCTGGTTGAATCCCGAAAAATTGGCTAACCTGCGCATGACACCTTCGGACATCTCCGCAGCACTGGCCGAACAAAACCTGCAGGTAGCAGCGGGAACCGTGGGTGGTACCCCGCAGCCCAATGCGCAGGCTTTTGAATACAGCGTGTTGACAAACAGCCGTTTGAATACCAAGGAGCAATTTGAAGACATTATTGTCAGGTCTTCTCCCGAGGAAGGAAGCGTAGTTTACCTGCGTGACGTAGCCCGCGTGGAGCTCGGCAAATTTGACTACGGTGTCAATGCATTTGTGAGCGGAAAACCCGCTGCTTTTGTCCTGATTTACCAGGCACCTGATGCCAATGCACTCGATACTTATGAAGGAGTGATGAAGGCATTAACCGAAATGAAGAAGACCTTTCCAAAGGACATTGACTACGTGATTCCCGTAGAAACGGCATCAGTTGTAAAAGTGTCCATTGAAGAAGTACTTCACACGTTCGGAGAGGCGATGCTGCTGGTGGTGATCGTAGTATTCTTGTTTTTGCAAAACTGGCGTGCGACATTGATCCCTATCCTGGCGATTCCCGTATCCCTTATCGGTACATTCATATTCTTCATTCCTTTTGGTTTTACGATCAATACCCTCACACTCTTTGCATTCGTACTGGCAATCGGTATCGTGGTCGACGATGCGATTGTTGTGGTAGAGGCTGTTCAGCATTATATCGATGACAAAAAAATGTCGCCCAGGGCTGCCACCGAGCAGGCTATGAAAGACATTTCCGGACCTGTAATTGCCATTGCGCTTATCCTGGCGGCGGTATTCGTTCCGGTAGGCTTTGTACCGGGGATTGTCGGACGCCTCTATCAGCAATTTGCCATTACGATCGCCGTCTCGGTACTGCTCTCGGCATTTGTTGCGCTTTCCCTGACACCCGCGCTTTGCTCGATCATGCTGCGCCCTTCCAAAGGCGAGGGAGACAAAAAGAACCTGCTTGAAAAATTCTTCGACCGTTTCAATCACTGGTTTGATAAAGTCTCGCATTCCTATACCCGCGGCGTATCGAAATGGATCAAGGCAACACCATTGGTTTTGGTGATGATGGTGTGTCTGTTTGTAGGCCTGTTTTTCCTTTTCAAAAACAAACCTTCTGGCTTTATCCCAGTGGAAGACGAAGGCCGCCTTTTTGTAACCTACGAAATGCAGGAAGCCACTTCGACGACCCGGAACGTAGCGATGATCAAAGACATCATGCAACGGGTATCATCTATCCCCGAAGTGAAGGTCGTGGGTGGTCTGGCCGGACTTAATGTGATCAGCTTTTCGAATAAATCCAACGTCGGAACCATGTTCGTGAGTTTGCATCCCTGGGCCGACCGCAAAGGTGCAGAACACCACGTGCAGGCGGTGATCAAAGAAATTCAGAAACGGACTGCCGATATCAAGGAAGCGCGTGTGCTGGCGATCGCTCCACCTGCTATCCCTGGTCTGGGTGCCACATCGGGTTTTACCTTCCAGTTACAACAATCTACAAGCACGGACAATATCCAGCAATTCGAGGCAGTGGCCCGAAATTTCCTGGGAGCTGTTAACAAACGTCCTGAAATTGCAATGGCTTACACCTTCTTCAATGCAAGGACACCTAGTTATCAGATTGATGTCGATCGCGACAAGACAAAAAAGCTGGGCGTACAGGTCAACGATGTATTCAGTTCTTTATCGACTTTATTGGGTAGCTCCTATGTCAATGACTTCAACCTCTATGGCCGTAACTTCCGGGTCATGGTACAGGCCGACAGCAGCTTCCGCTCGTCGCTGGACAAAATCCAGAAATTTTACGTCCGTAACCGGGCTGGTAACATGATACCGCTCAGCGCGCTGGTCACTTCCAGAGTCGTTGAAAACCCGGCATTGATCTCTCACTATAACATCTACCGATCCGTAGAAATCAACGGAACGCCTAAACCGGGATTCAGTAGCGGCCAGGCGATTACTGCCTTGCGTGAAGAAGCAGCCAAGCTGCCGGCCGGTTATAGCTACGAATTCTCCGGTATGAGTAGCGAGGAGATCAAGGCGGGCGATAGCACGACCACGATTTTTGCCATCTCCATTGTGTTTGTGTTCCTTTTCCTTGCAGCTCTTTACGAAAGCTGGTCTATCCCCTTCTCAGTATTGTTTGCCGTGCCCATCGGGGCATTCGGTTCCATTCTGACGCTGACATTCCTGCCCAATCTGTCCAACAATATCTATGCACAGATCGGTTTGATCACACTGATCGGTTTGGCCGCCAAAAACGCCATTCTGATCGTAGAGTTTGCGAAAGAACGGGTAGATGGTGGTATGGAGCTCGTAAAGGCAACCCTCGAAGCGGTACAGTTGCGTCTGCGGCCGATTATTATGACCTCCCTGGCATTCATCCTGGGCGTACTTCCGCTGGCTTTCGCAAGCGGCGCCGCAGCCGAGTCCCGTAAGACGATAGGCTGGACTGTGTTTGGAGGAATGATCGCAGCGACCTCCCTGGCGATTTTTGTGGTACCTGTTTTATTTGTGGCTATCGAAAAGCTGGTAAGCGGTAAAAAGGGGCAGCAAAACAAACCGGGTAATGTAACGGGCACTGCGGCGCACTGATAACTCCGGCAGCCCACCAGGAAAGCGGACTATGACAGTTGTCATGGTCCGCTTTTTTATTATTTTGGGAAAGAACTTATTATCATAATGTATGTACGTTAAAGAAGTCTTTTCGATTTGGCGACTCCTGAAAGGTATCTGGGTGGGAGTCGTCGCAGTCACATTCTATGCCACGCTGGTCTTCTACCTGTTCAGTTACCAGGGTTGGCATTTCCTCTCCTTCCCCATCTCAATTACCACTATTCTCGGGACGGCATTGTCGCTCCTGCTCGGTTTCCGGACCAATTCAGCTTATGACCGCTGGTGGGAAGCCCGAAAATGTTGGGGGGAGATCGTCAACGACAGCCGTACACTGGGCAGACAGGCAAAAGCATTTGTCCACACCACAAAAGAGGAAAAAGACGCGATTGTCTCAAACATTACACACTTGCAGATTGCCTGGTGCTACGCACTTGCCAATTCGCTGAGGCGAAGCCAGACGCTGGTGTACGCGGACTTGCACCTGACCGCCGAAGAGCTCGCGTATGTCAGCAACCAGGACAATATTCCCAATGCCATCCTGAACCTGATTCAGTCGAAACTTGCGGAGCTGCACGATTCGGGTAAAATTCCCACCCTGCTTTACCAGAATATCGACAATACCGTTCAGCGCCTGTGTGATGCCATGGGAAAATGTGAGCGAATCAAAAACACGGTTTTTCCCACCCAATACAGCTTCTTCATCCATCTGGTCATCTTCATTTTCACGCTGGTACTTCCTATGGGCCTTGTCGAAAGCATCGGCAGGATTGCCATACCGATCACATTTACCATATCTTTCCTCTTCTTTTATGTAGAATGGATCGCTTACATTCTGCAAAATCCATTCGAGAATGCCCCCAATGATATCCCGATGACTTCCCTGTCTCGCAACATCGAAATCAACCTGCTGCAACTGATCGAAGCAGAAAAGATCCCCGAAAAAATCCTTCCCAAAAATGGCGTGGTGATGTAATCAAAAAGGGGCCGACCGCTAAACGGCCAGCCCCTGTCAGTTCTGTTACGATAATTTTACTTCGGCTTTACGTTTGTGTAGAACAAATCCAGGCTCACTCCCGGAGTTGCGTGCTGCTGACTCCCTACCACCAGCCGGTCCACACTCATGCTAAACTGCGTATTCGCGTCACGAAACGACCCTCCTGTGCTGAACGGTCCGCTACGGACTACTAATCCGCCCACGTCACCAGACTCTGTCGTCATGATTTCAGTGGCAAATGAGCTGATGTCAAACAAATAATACTCGTCGTTGTTAACCAGATCGCGCGTATATCTGCTGGCAACAGGCTGGGGTGAGGATGTAGATGCGAGCGTGTACAATGGGACTGGTAACCCGTTCCCGTCTGTATAGAACTGATTATTCTTGTCAACCCGGTAAATATACAGTGCCGGTGGCACCCGCAGGGCGTTGGTTACCGATGCCCTCAATGGCCGGATGCGTAAAAAAGCCTTGTTTATGGCGGTATACTTGGTGTATTTGAAATGTTTCAGATAAGGAAGGTCCACACGCATCATGATGCCGGTCCCTGCCTGCATGAATGCCATGTTCCCTGACTGCGCGGCAGGCAATGACAATCTTTTATTGGCCGGCAACTTAGCCAGCTGCGTGCCGGCAGGGTCTGCTACGATCTGATTATAGGACGCCTCGATTTTAAAAATGGTGGAATCTTTCTTGTATTCGCTGACCAGCGGCGTGTGATAATGAAGTTGCACAGAGGTACTATCCATACCCAAACGCATTTTGAAGCCGATCACCGGACCGTTGTCCGTTGCAGCGGGCATTACCACAAGTCCTTTCACCAAATTGATCCAGTCTGTATTGGAAGTCAGCTTATTGTCTTTGGCCATCTGGAAAATTTGCTTTCCAAGAGCATCCGAAAGCCTTATCTTCAATACATCTGATGTAGTAGGCCTCGGAACAATCCTCACCTTCCCGATAGGCGTCGGGTCATATACAGTCGAGTTGTGATTCCAGTAGGAATTCTTGTCCAGAATATCCGCGAGCAGTTTGTAAATGCTCAGGTTAAGTGCCTGAGTAGTATCCCCATAGCTATAAGAATTATCATAACGCATTGACAGGATCAATGAGTCGTACTCCGCATTCTCGACGATACTCACACCACTTTCAGTTGTAGGCTGAAAGAAGTTCATGGCCCGGACTTTGCCAAAATAAGGATCTTTATAGGTACCAACCAGCATGCGGGAAGGCCCTCCCGTCATGATCGAATCTGCTCCGATCGTAGAAAGCTGGATAGTGACGGTGTCTGACAACAACACTGCGAAATCATCCGGGTTGGGCTGTGCCAGTGATTCAATCTGATCTCCCCATTCACAGGCGCTGAGCGAAAAGGTAATTCCAATTATGACCAGTAGTTTATGAACTGTTGACGATCCCCCGAAGGAATAAGGCTTAAATTTCATTTAGAGCAAGAACAGTAAAAAGTGCAAAAATATCACATGCAAACTTAATTACAACATGATTGAGCGAAATAGGACAAATAAGAAAGTAAAAACAGGTTTGCAACAAAACACAAAATGTACACGTAAGGACCAGCAGAGACTTTTCAACTGTTACGCCGTAATCCAATAAATAGTGGCAGACCGCGAAAGAAACGTAAAAACTGCCCCCGCTATTTCAAACCTTTTGATCTTAGCCGGCGTCATGGTAAGTATTACCAACGTAATGAACGCAACATTGCTCACTGATTCGCGTTGAAAGTAATCGCTGGCTGATTAAAGTTTTGGACAAAAAATATCTGATTATTTTACTTACCAGTATCAAGATGTTATGTTTGCAAAAAATTTAGGTTAAGGAGCTCTTTTGGGTATTTTCCCTACCACAAGCCGCGATCTGAATATTCATCAATCCTCATTATTCATTTGTAACAATTCGTCAAACTATATTTTTCATGTTTAATACCTTAAAAAAGACTTCGTTAGCCCTTCTAGTCGCTTCAACCGCGTTGGTTCAGCTGAGCTGTAACAAAGACGGTGACGATACCGAGAAAACAGGAAACTGGTTCAGAAAGGATCTCCCAAGCTTCGGAGGCGCTATCAGGACTAACTCCGTAAGCTTTGTGATTGGCGACGTGGGCTACATTGGTACAGGTTATACAAACGAGGCGGTTCCCCGCGTAAAGGATTTCTGGGCTTATAATGCTAAAACCAAAATATGGTCACAGACAGAACCCTTTCCCGGAACAGGTCGTAACAACGCTACTGCTTTCGTCCTTAAGGGAAAAGCTTACGTCGGTGGTGGTTACGACGGCGTGCTTGCCATAGACAACGGATACAAAAAAGATTTTTACGAATATGATCCCGCGACCAACAAATGGAAGGCGGTAGCTGATTTCGCAGGAGGCACACGTCAGTTTGCAACCTCTTTTGTCGTAAACGACCGTGCTTACGTAGGTCTCGGCTACAACGGCGTCAATTATTTCCAGGACTTCTACGAGTTTGACCCTAGCTCAGGAACAACCGGCAAATGGTCTGAAATCGCGACGTTCATCGGTGGAAAACGGCAGGGTGCACTCTCGTTCACGATCGGCAACAAAGCGTACGTGGGATTCGGCAAGAGCAATTCAACCGGTTCAACCAAAGATTTGTACAGCTTTGATCCGGCAGGTGGCGCAGGAAAAGGAACATGGAGCCGCATAGAATTCGCTGATGGATTCGATCAGGATGCATTCCCTGCCCGCGCTTACGGTCTGGCGCTCGTAATCAACGGCAAGTCTTACATCATTGGCGGAGAAGGCAGATCTGATGTTTGGGAATATGATCCGGGCGCTAACAGCTGGACAGAAAAAGCATCATTCCCATCCGCTCGTGGCTTTGCGGCAGGGTTTGTGGTAGGCACCACAGGCTATTTCGGTACAGGTAGCGGCACAGGATCAGGCGGTACGGATGATTTCTGGGGCTTTGATCCGGGCTCGCCAGTTAACGACGACGACGATCTGTGATCAAAAGGAATTTTAAAATCCTGATTATAGCTATATTGGCCTTCGCGACAGCCATTTATGTTTTGTTCTTAAAAGGACATCGCATTGATGGGAGCCGCGAAGGCCTTTCCCATTTCAGGGTTGAGGCATTTAGCCAGCAGAATGGATGGGGTTACCGGATCCGGCAAGATACAATGCCGGTTATCGAACAAAAATTTATTCCCGGTGTGGCTGGGACTAATGGATTTATCTCCGAACAGGAGGCCATCACCGTTGGCAAGCTGGTCATACAAAAACTAGATCGCGGTATCTTTCCGCCAACGATCACCGCCGCCGAACTTGATAGCCTGGGAGTTCATCACTGACCTTCACGGAGTTCTGCAATTTTCTACCTGAAGACGTAAGTACCCATGATCGGATTATGATCGGAGTATCTGACATCGGAGAAGGTTTTGAAATCTGTCAGCAAAAGCCGCTTGTCATCGTAAAACTGGTGATCAATGCGGATAAAATAGGGAAGCTGGTTGTAGGTAAACCCAAAGCCTTCTCCCTGCTGCTCAAAACTGTTTTGCAGGCTCTTCCTGAGTTCCCCGTAGACGTAGCCGTAGGGGACCTCGTTAAAATCTCCGCAAATGATCACCGGGTAAGGTGAAGCTTCTATCCAGTTTTGCAGGCGTATGAGCTCATCAGCACGCTGTCTGAAGCCAGTCTTCATCTTTCCGAATGTGGTCTTCCCTTCCCTTTCGATGCCATCCATCTGCTTCTGCTCGACAAGCTTTCCCAGGCTCAGGGTCATCGAATAAAGATGAAGGCCGATGATACGCACAGTATCCTGCCCCACCTTGATATCCGCCTGAATCATACCGTTCTGCGCTTCGAATACAGTATCACGGACAGCTATGATTGGGTATTTTGATAGCATCGCAAGTCCATTGTAGTCACTTTTCTTCCCCTGCTTCCCGTACAATTCCTGGTATTTGTATCCTTTTTTCCGCAAAAATTCACTGTTATCGAAAAGCCCTTGCGGCTGGTTAAAATATTCAGGCATACACAGCACATCGGCCCCGCTCTCGCCGATCCATTGTTTCATTTCCTTAATCTCGTCTTTGACAGCATCTTGCCGCCAGTCGGAGTTTTTCTGAAACACATGCACATTGTAGCTCATCAGTCTGAGCGTCTGTTTCCCGGCCACTTTTTCCCCGGCTTCCTGACGGTTAAAGGCAAAACTTCTTGGCAAGAAAAACGCGCTACCGGCAAGTAATGCCAGCGGTAAAAGGGCCTTTCTTCTTTCGATGACAAACCAGATAGGCAATGAGACTAGGTGAACCACGAAAACTGCCGGAAACGACATCATCATAAAACCCGCTAACCATCCGCTGAACGGCACCCACAGTATCATCATGTAAATCAGCAGGGTATAAAAAGCAAAGCATTGATACAAAAACCACAAGAACCTCTTTATCCCCTTCATTGATCTAAAATCCCTTTTTCAGCAAAAATAACGGATCGACCGGGATTTCTAAGACATCCTTCTATGTTTGCGGAAATGATAAAATAGTTTTATATTTGCATCCTATTCTATTTTGATCGATTGATTGAGGGGGTCTAAATCCCCTTTTTTATTTGTATATATTGTACATGACCGTAAAGGAACATTTGGAAGTTTTACTGGCTCCGCTGCTGGAAGAAGGTGACTGTTTTTTAGTTGATATCGTCATCAAGCCTTCCAAATTAAGCCAGAAGGTATCGATTCTCGTCGATAGTGACGAGGGGATCACTATACAACAATGTACATCCATCAGCCGCAGACTGGCAAAGCAGTTGGAAGAGCTGGAAGTTTTCACAGACGCGTATACGCTGGAAGTTTCCTCCCCCGGCCTGGATCAGCCCTTGGTTTTACCCCGCCAATACAAAAAGAACCAGGGGAGAAATCTCAAGGTTACTTTAAAAAACGGTGAGATATTACAGGGTACTCTTTCCGAAGCGGGAGATGACAACATCACTATTCAACTTGCTGCCCCCAAGAAGAAACCCAAGGTACCTTTGGACGAAGCATCCCTGATCAGACAGATTCAGCTGGATGACATTTCCAAGGCTCTGGTTGAAATCTCATTTAAATAGACTTACGACGCCGGAATAGCGATCCCGGGTTGTGATCAATTATATAATATGTATAACTTAGTATCAGCAAATATTCTTTAACATAGCAATGGATAGCGGAATATTAATTGAATCATTCGCGGAGTTCGCAAGCTCTAAGAACATCGACCGTCCTACGATGATCAGTGTCTTGGAAGAGGTATTTCGTACTATGATTCGCAAGAAATATGGCACCGACGATAATTTTGATGTGATTATCAACCCCGAAAGCGGTGACCTCGAAATGTGGCGTACACGCGAAATCGTTGACGACAATTCCGAAGATATCTGGGACTACAATAAAATCCCGCTTGCGGAAGCACGCAGGATCCAGAGTGACTTTGAGGTAGGTGAAGAAGTAGCAGAGGAAGTAAAGCTCGTGGAATTCGGTCGCCGGCTTGTTCAGACGGCCCGTCAGACATTGATCCAGAAGATCAAGGACATGGAGAAAGAAATCATGTTCGAGAAATACAAGGATCAGGTAGGTGAAATGATTACCGGAGAGGTATACCAGACATTGCGGCATGAAGTGATCATCGTGGACTCGGAAGGCAATGAACTTTCACTTCCACGGACCGAACAGATCTCCAAAGACCGCTTCCGTAAAGGCGAATCGGTGAAATCGGTGATCCATAAAGTTGAAATGAACAACGGTTCTCCCAAGATTACGCTTTCCAGAACATCTCCTGTATTCCTGGAAAGACTCTTCGAAGTGGAAATTCCTGAGATCTATGATGGAATTATTTCTGTACGCAGAGTTGTTCGTGAACCAGGGGAACGTGCCAAAGTGGCCGTAGAATCCTATGACGACAGAATTGATCCGGTGGGAGCTTGTGTCGGGATGAAAGGATCACGGATCCACTCCATTGTCCGCGAATTGGGTAATGAGAATATCGACGTGATCAACTATACCGATAACCTGGAACTTCTGATCAGCCGCGCATTGAGCCCTGCCAAAGTAAGCTCGATGCAAATTGACCGCGATGCAAAGCGGGTATCCGTTTTCCTCAAACCCGATCAGGTCTCACTCGCCATCGGTAAAGGCGGGCAAAATATCAAACTTGCCGGTAAGCTGGTGGGAATGGAAATCGATGTTTTCAGAGATATCGAAGAACAAAATGACGAGGATGTTGACCTGACCGAATTCTCTGACGAGATCGACGAATGGATCATCGACGAACTCCACAAAATTGGTTTGGATACTGCGAAAAGCGTGTTGGCTCTTAATAAAGAGGAACTCGTTCGCAGAACAGACCTGGAAGAAGCAACTGTGGAAGAGGTGATGGATATCCTTCGAAAAGAATTTGAATAAAAAAAACGTAGCGTTGATATTGAATCAACGCTGCAAACAATGCAAAACCTTATTCTACTAAATTGCTAATATGGCAGAAGATAAAATGATGCGCCTTAGCCAAGTGGCACGGATCCTCAACGTGGGTATTACTACGATCGTGGATCATCTGTCTGCCAAAGGGTATAAGGTGGAAAGTAATCCGAATACAAAAATTAATGCCGATCAAATTGAGTTTTTAGCGAAGGACTTCAAATCCAATGACTTGAGAGCTTCTTTGTCACATAAGCCTGTTCCTGCAATGGAGGCGCCGGTGGAAGTCAAAGAAGAAAAGGTCAAAAGCGATGTGGAGGGAATTCTCTATTTCCGTAATACACCAAAAGTTGACGAAAAGCCTGCAGTGGAAGAAAAACCTGCCGAGCCTGCTCAGCAGCCCGCTGTTGAGAACAGACTGCCCGGTATCAAGGTTGTAGGAAAGATCGATCTGGATGCCAAACGTCCTGCGGCACAGCAGCCAACTGCACCCGTGGAAGAACCTAAAACGGAAGCTCCCAAGGAAGTAGTGGCTGAGACCCCGCAACCCGAGCCGGCTCCTGTTGCCCCTGTTCAGGAAGAACCTAAGCCTGAACCCGTTGCAGTTCAGAAAGAACCTGTGAAGGAAATCCCCGTGGAAGTCCCCGTTAAAGAGGAACCCGTCAAACAAGTGGAGGTGCCCGCTCAGGAAGCTCCCAAAGAACAGCAACAGCCTGTTGAGCAGATTCCTGCTCCTGCTGTTCAGAAAAGCGAACCCGCACCAGCGGCCGAACCTGTAACTCCGGTTGCTGAAAGCAATGTAAGCACTCCCGAAGAAGGAACAGGCGAGTCCGAACTGATTGAAGCACGTGGAGAACAACTCAGAGGTTTGCGGGTGGTTGGTAAGATTGAATTGCCTTCGGATAAAGCCAAGAAAAAAGACCCCGTCGCATCAAGTGACACATCTGCCGACAAAAAACGTCGCAGAAAAAGAAAGCGCATCCGTGACGGAGCAGCCGCCCCGGGTGAAAACCGCCCCGCTACCCCCGGTACGCCGACGGCGGAAACTGGTTCAACTGATACAGCAAACCGTAGTCGCCCCGCAACTCCTCCCGCTGGCCAGACTGGCACTCAGCAAGGTGGCCAATCCAGACCGGCAACCGGACAAGGAGGCAATAACCGTGGTGGCAACAACAGTAACAGCGGCAACAATAGTAATCGCAGAGGAAACCGACGCGAGGAAGTTTCCGACAAAGAGGTTTCTGACAATATCAAAGCGACAATGGCACGTATGGGTGGTGGTAACACCAGAAATATGGCCAGAGGAAAAGGAGGTCGCCGCCGTGACCGTGCAGATCAGAACGATCCGAACGGAATGGGAGACGAGGAAACAAAAGTATTGCGCGTAACCGAATTCGTATCAGCCAACGACCTTGCTTCACTCATGGATGTGACGGTACAGGAAGTAATCTCGGTTTGTATGAGCATGGGTATGTTTGTATCGATCAACCAGCGTCTGGATGCGGAAGCCATTACCTTCATCGCCGATGAATTTGGTTTTGAAGTAGCATTCATTTCTGCGGAAGAAGAGGTTCAGAATGATGTTCAGGAAGAGGTAGACGACGAGGAAAGTCTGAAAGAACGTGCGCCGATTGTGACGATCATGGGTCACGTTGACCACGGTAAGACCTCGCTCCTTGATTACATCCGTCAGGAAAACGTAGCCAGTGGTGAAGCCGGAGGAATCACGCAGCACATTGGTGCATATAGTGTAAAAACAAAGACAGGAAAACAGGTAACCTTCCTGGATACCCCGGGTCACGAAGCATTTACTGCGATGCGTGCCCGCGGTGCGAAAATCACCGACGTCGTCATCATCGTAATTGCGGCAGACGATAGCGTAATGCCACAGACTCGTGAGGCGATCAATCACGCCCAGGTAGCCGGGGTACCTATCGTATTTGCCTTCAGTAAGGTCGATAAGGCTGGCGCCAATACGGAAAAGATCCGCGAGGAGCTTGCTAATATGAACTTACTGGTGGAAGAATGGGGTGGAAAGTACCAGACTCAGGAAATCTCTTCCAAATCCGGTCTTGGTGTCGACGAATTGCTTGAAAAAGTATTGCTCGAAGCCGAACTGCTTGAACTGAAAGCTAATCCTGAACGTCGTGCTGCCGGAACTGTGGTAGAAGCATCATTGGATAAAGGCCGGGGGTATGTGACCACCATTCTGGTTCAGACTGGTACACTGAAAGTAGGTGATGTGGTATTGGCCGGTGCACATTTCGGAAAGGTAAAAGCCATGACCGACTATCTGGGCAAACGACTCAAATCCGCAGGACCTTCCATGCCAGTACAGTTACTGGGTTTGAATGGTGCTCCTCAGGCGGGTGACCGTTTCAACGTATTCGAGAACGAGCGCGATGCGCGTGATATCGCTACCAAGCGTGAGCAAATCCAGAGAGAACAGTCAATCCGGACCAGAAAACACATCACACTGGAAGAAATTGGCCGTCGTAAGGCGATCGGTACCTTCCGCGAGCTGAACCTGATTGTAAAAGGTGACGTGGACGGATCCGTAGAAGCACTTTCCGACTCGCTGCTGCAACTTTCAACTTCCGAAGTTCAGGTTAACATTATCCACAAGGCTGTGGGTCAGATCTCCGAATCTGATGTCAACCTTGCAATTGCATCTGATGCGATCATCGTCGGCTTCCAGGTTCGTCCTTCGTCCAATGCGAAGAAAATGGCTGAACAAGATCAAATCGAAATCCGTCACTACTCGGTCATTTACAATGCGATCGAGGAGATCAAGGATGCGATGACCGGTATGTTGGCGCCAACGATAGAAGAGATCATTACCGGAAATATCGAGATACGCGAAGTATTCAAGATCAGCCGTATCGGTACGATCGCAGGTTGCTACGTAACAGACGGTTATGTCAAACGTAACAACAAGATCCGCGTAGTCCGCGACGGTATCGTTCTTTACACTGGTGAAATCGACTCTCTGAAACGTTACAAAGACGATGTTCAGGAGGTGAGAAATGGCTACGAATGTGGTTTGAGTGTCAAAAACTACAACGACATCGAAATCGGTGATATCATCGAGAGCTTTGAACTACGTGAGGTGAAAAGAACGCTCTGATAAAGCGAATTTATATGCAAAAGCCTGCCCCATTTGATGAGGCAGGCTTTTTTCGTGTGTCGGTTCTGGGTCATGAATCCAGCCCGAGTTTCTCTTTGATTCCCATCAGAACGCGGCAGCATTCGGCGTAAAGCTGCGGATTCCCTTTGTCTGTCTGCCAGATGTATCCGTCGATCTCACGCGCATAAATCCTCGCAAAACCGGGATCGTGCTCAGCAACCGAACTGATATTATCCATGATATCAGCATATTTTACCGTCTGCGCAATGGGGCGGGACCCGATAATCCGTACTCCTTCCAACTCCTTACGCTGAGCTCTGTTCAACGCAGGATATTTTTCATGTGTATACTTGTCGGTCATATCATCGACGCCCGAAAGAATTATTTCGTCCTCATCGATGCCATAACCGAGATCGATAAGTTTGGAGGAAAGGTCTGCCAATGAACATGCGGTATCCTCTATCAAATCATGGCATAGCGCGATTTCGGTTTCAAAGCCATTTTTCACAAATCGCTCGACGAGGTCTGCTACGCTCAGCAAATGCGTGTAATATGGTGCTCCTGTGTACTTTCTCTTTTGATTTCCGTGCATATCCTTAACGAAATCAAAAAGCCTCCATTGACGATCGCTGAGCTCCATTGCATTTATCATTACAGGTCAAACCAAGAATTCCCATTCCGGGTATCTCACCGGAGCTAAATGCAATTAAACGAAAAGCCTGCAAACGTCCGCTTGCAGGCTAAAATTATCGTGGTAGGACGTAGCGGGTTCGAACCGCTGACCTCCGCCCTGTCAAGGCGGCGCTCTGAACCAGCTGAGCTAACATCCTCTTTCGTGCCGCGATATTAAATCAATTTTTGTTACGATCCAATTCAAAACGGTAAACTTTCCGGGATGGTATCCGATACAACAGCATTAACCCTACCACGAATATAATCAGCAACGCCAGGATACTGTTGCGCATACTACCTGTAATGTGCTCAACAGTACCGTAAATGAATGTCCCGATCACGATCGCCAGCTTTTCGGTCACATCATAAAAGGCGAAATAAGAAGCCGTATCCGTAATATTTTCTGGGATCAGTTTGGAATACGTAGACCTGGACAGCGACTGGATCCCTCCCATTACCATACCCACGGTGCATGCCACCATGTAAAATTCAATGGCCTCTGTGGTGTAATATGCACCCGTGCATATCCCGATCCATATGGCCACCCCGATCATTAAAGCATAGATATTTCCTATTTTCCCCGAAAGCCAGGCAAAAGTGTACGACCCGGCTATTCCTACCAGCTGGATCAGCAGAACGGTTATGATCAGGCTTTGCGAGGGAAGTTTCAACTCGCTCGCGCCAAAAATGGTCGCTACATACATGACCGTACGCAAACCCATCGTGTAGATGAAAAATGCGCTCAGGAACTTGGCCAGATAGGGCTGTTCCCGAAGGCGTCCATATACTTTACGCAGCTCCTTAAAACCATTGAATACCCAGTTGCCCGATTTGTGCTTCTCTGCCTTTCCTGACGGAAGGTAATGGAAGGGTATCTGAGCAAACAGGACCCACCAAAGCCCGACCGTGAAAAACGAAATCCTCGCAGGAAGCGACTTTTGGGTAATTCCATAAAACTGCGGTGCCAGTACCATGCTCAGGTTGAAAAGCAGCAACAGCACGCTTCCCAGGTAACCCAAAGAAAAGCCCCGTGCACTGTATTGGTCAAAACGGTCCTCGGTCGCAATTTCGGGCAGGTAGGAATCGTAGAAAACAATGCTCCCACTCCATCCGATCAGGCTCAGCCCGAAAAGGAATATGGCCGATGTCAACGTCTCTTTGGTAAAAAAATAAAGTAGCATACAGCTTATTGCACCCGTGTAGCAGAAGAATTGCATAAAGCGCTTTTTCTTGCCTGTAAAATCAGCGATGGCCGTGCACAGCGGCACCAGCAGGGCTGTAATCAGAAAAGAGACAGAAACCGTATAGGAGAATAATACCGAACTTTTGATATGCACGCCAAAAAAATCGATTTCCGGCGTCCCCGATGCACTGAGCGCCGTGGCACTGAAATAAACCGGGAAGATACTGGAAACGATCACCAACGCATGAACCGAGTTGGCCCAATCGTACATACACCATGCATTGATAATGGAGGGGATATTCTTTTTCATTGATAAAAATTTGTACAAAATAAGAAAAGCGACGGATCTTCTCCGCCGCTTTTCCAACAAATCGTGTATCACACCACCAGTTACTTGATGACAGGCTGGAAGACCATCAAAGTCTCCTGCTCTACCCCGTTCACCGGCATTTTGCTTTTCAGTTTCATCTTACTGTTCGAAAGCTCCTGGAGACCAAACTCCCCTGAAAAACCTGAAATCTTGATATCCAGCGTGGCTTCTTCATCAATCAGATACCAGGTTCCCCCATTGATCACCTGGCTGGACCGTTGGTCAATCGCCTTTACGACGGCATTTTGCTGAAATTGGATATCCATCAGCTTAATTCCCTGTGTCTGGGCGTTTAACTGATTGGAAGGAATCTCCTTGCCAGATAAGTCGGTGACAGAATACATGCGCCATGGATAATTGACCAGTATTTTGCTCTTCTCTGTCGGCTGCGGCGTTTCCTCCTTATCTTTGTCCTTGCAGCTAAAAACCAGAACCGATAAAAACAAGAGCGGAACAAATAGAAGTAATCTTTTCATGTTGATTGTATTTTACGTTTCAAGGCAATTTCCTGCATATTTATTAACATTGCCGCCCGTAGTTCCCGGAAAAGTGAAATTGGCGACATTGCAAAAGTAACGAATTTGTCTGTGCAAATCTTATGGCTTTCTATACAAACATCTATTCAAAGGCATTTTACACCGCTTTATTTGGCTTACTGCTCTACACAATACCAGTCAGGAGCCAAAATTGCGAGCCCGATTATGTGCTAAATCCGGTCAAGACCAACAATACCATAGAATGGGGCAAATTTCCGGAGTTCTCCCTTCCTTTCAAGATTATATACAGCGGGCCCCGGTTCGGCGATACGCAATCGCAGCCATTGAAACATGGTTTCAGCCACATTGCCGCATACAGCGGTCCTGAGCCAGGCTCCCTGAATGCCGGCAATCGCGCCGTATTGTGGTATGGAGTAGCCACTTCCAGCGGGAATCAGCCCTGGGCCGATAATACGCTCCGCAGCCCCTGGGGAAATGATACTGCTGCCTACAGGAGCTACTGGGACAACTATGCAGGGACCGTAAACAATGCCGACATCCTTTGCCTGGACATCGAACGCATGCAGCGGGAAGACCGCGATATTCTTGCATTGAAAACCAACAACCTGATCCCTCAGCAATACCGGAACCTGTCCGATGTGGATTTTATCGCCACTTACAAGAGAGATATCCGCTGGTGGTACACCGAGGCCGTCAACCGGCTCCGGGCAAAAGGTGTAAAATCTACCATTACCAGTTACAGCGATGTTCCCATTCGCAACACCTGGCTTAATATCACCTCCAACAGCTGGCAGGACTGGACGACCAACCTCGCCCGTACGCATTACCTTACCCAGGACAACGCAGGAAAAATCGGGGGCAGTTTTTACAATGCCATGGACTTCCTGTCCCCTTCCCCTTATTATTATTATGGCTATGACCATCCTATCGGCAAAGACTATCTCTCTTATCTGCTCTTCAATATAGAAGCCAATACGGCGTGGAGTAATAAACCGGTGATTCCGTTTGTCTGGATGCGGGTACATGACAGCTACGATCCCAACATCCCGCTCATTACGTCATTTATGGCGGAAGCCACGGCGATCTTTCCGTTTTTCTCGGGAGCAAAAGGATTATGGCTTTGGGAAAATCCCTTTCTTTCTGCTGACCGGCAGGAGAACTATGCGCCTTATGAGCATTTTATCAACGGGCTCTACCGGCTATCTGCCTTCAAAGATATGTTCGAGGGAACCTACCAGCTCGTTATCCCGCAGTCTGCACGGGACCATATGCAGCAGCAGAATCCCATCTGGCGGGGCGTCGTGAAGGGCAGCAACATCCTGATCGCCGCGCAAAATCCATATGCGGCAGACAACGTGGAAACGTCTGTAACCGTATCATATCAAAACTGGACGAGAGTCATTACATTAAAAGGCAAGGAAGTGTTTTTATGCAAATTTGACCTGAATGACACCGTTAATGGTAACGAGCCAGCACTATCGACAGTGAATGTATACCCGAATCCTGCGGGACAGGAACTCCACGTCTCGCTCACCAGCGTGCACGGCGCCAACGAGATCGATTTTACGCTGACGAACACCAAAGGACAAAACGTATTGCAACAAAAAATAAAATCATTTGCAGGTGAAACCAGGACGACTATTGTTCTTCCCCGGCTTTCATCTGGCATATATTTTGCCCGTTTTACCGGCAATAACAGAACCATCATCAAAAAGGTAGTAGTGCTGCAATAGCATTCGCCCCCATTCGCATGAACCGTCTTAGTCAACAAACCAGCCCATATCTGCTTCAACATGCCCATAACCCTGTGGATTGGTATCCCTGGGGAGACGAGGCACTGGCGAAAGCAAAAAGTGAAAACAAACCGATATTGGTCAGCATCGGATATTCAGCCTGCCATTGGTGTCATGTCATGGAACGGGAATGCTTCGAAAAGGAAGCTATTGCCGCAGTCATGAATGAGTATTTCGTCTGCATTAAGGTAGACCGGGAGGAGCGTCCGGATGTCGACGCAGTTTACATGGATGCTGTACAGGCCATGGGCGTGCGCGGAGGCTGGCCTCTGAACGTTTTTCTGCTGCCGGATTGCAAGCCGTTCTACGGTGTGACCTATTTGCCCCCGCAAAACTGGGTTCAGTTACTGAAAAGCATTCAGCAGGCCTTTCAGAATCATTACCAGGAGCTTGTCGGCTCAGCAGAAGGCTTTGTGCAGAACATGGTCGCTTCTGAAAGCCTGAAATATGGATTGGTTAATACCACTGTCCAGTTCAACACAGCCGACCTGGATCTGATGTTCGAGCAGCTCCAAAGAAATTTCGATACACAAAAAGGGGGAATGGACCGGGCTCCGAAATTCCCCATGCCGTCCATTTACAAGTTTTTACTACGTTATTTTGATGTAAGCCAGAATCCGGAAGCGCTTGCGCATCTGGAACTGTCATTGAACAGGATCGCATCAGGCGGGATATACGATCACGTCGGCGGTGGCTGGGCGCGCTATTCGGTGGACGAAGATTGGTTTATTCCTCATTTCGAGAAAATGCTCTACGACAATGCGCAGTTGTTGAGCATTTATGCGGAAGCGTACGCGCTCACCAGAAATCCCCTCTACTCGGACCGCATCGAAAAAACAATCCAATGGCTCGATCGTGAAATGCGAAGCCCCGATGGCGGATTCTACTCGGCATTGGATGCGGATAGTGAAGGAATCGAGGGTAAGTTTTATATATGGACAGAGGAAGAGCTTAAAGAAACGCTGGCCGAGGATTTTGGCTGGTTTACAAAGCTGTACCGCATTTCCAAAAACGGAAACTGGGAACACGGCTACAATCACCTGCACCTGACCGAGCCACCGCTACTGGCAGCACGTACCGCCGGAATTCCCACAGAGCAATTTGAAGTGCAATATGAGCAGGCATTACGCAAGCTTGCACACAAACGCAGTGAAAAAGTCAGACCCGGGCTGGACGACAAGATACTCGCTTCCTGGAACGGGCTTTTGATCAAAGGGCTCACCGACTGCTACCGGGCGTTGGGTCATGAACATATCCGCGATCTGGCTGTGGCAACAGGCCATTTCGTTGCAGAGAAAATGACATCGGGCAGCAAATTAAAACACAGTTTTAAAAACGGACTCGCCACCGTCACGGGTTTCCTTGAAGACTATACAGCGGTAATCGAAGGTTACCTGGGGCTTTATCAAATCACATTTGAAGAAGAATGGCTGCACAAAGCCCAGCAGTTAGCCGACTACACGCTCACCAATTTCTTTGACCAATCCGAAGGTTTTTTCCACTTCACAGACACCTACGGAGAAGCGCTGATCGCCCGCAAAAAGGAGTTGTTCGATAATGTGATACCGGCTTCCAATTCGATGGCGGCACAAAATCTGTACACGCTGGGTAAAATACTCGACCGGGACGACTATATCGAGATTGCCGACAAAATGCTCTCAAAAATGACCAAACTCCTGCTGGCGGATGTCCAGTGGGTCACCAATTGGGCCGCATTGTATTGCCAGCGGGCTGCTCCCACTGCCGAGATCGCCATTATAGGTGCTGACGCAGACGAGATGAGAAAGGACTTTGACCGCTTTTTTGTTCCTAATAAAATCGTGATGGGAACTACTACTTCCTCCACTCTGCCTTTACTTCAAAACCGGACGGATATCAATGCCAAAACAGCGATTTACGTATGCTATGACAAAACCTGTCAGCTGCCGGTAACCAAGGTGGAGGAAGCGCTTAGTCAACTCGCCGGCGTTTAAAGCAGCGGAAAATACCGCTCCCGGATCACATTCATATGATGTACCGGATGTCCCAATATGACAAAACCCAGGGCAAGCGGTGAAATCTGGGTCTGATTTGCCACACCATAACGGGAAAGCATCACATGATCCATGTTTTTGAACAGGGTAACGGTGCTCCGCCGCAGCTCGCGAAACTCATCCATCAGATCGGCAATGGTACGGGTAGCGGCCAAAGTATTGGCACCCATAATCTCCTCGTCATAACCCGGCAACGGTGTTTTATCATTTCTTGAAAACCGAAGAGCTCGGTAGGACATGATCCTTTCATTGTCGATGACGTGCTGTAAAATATCTTTTGCGGTCCATTTGTCCGCTGCATAAACCCGGTCGCCCAGCGCAGAAAGTTTATCCGCTTCTGCAAAGACGGCGTCGGGCGTGTACTTTTCAAATGCTTCCAAAATGTCTATGTCTTCGACCAGATTGATATAGCGGTCAAAAAACGGTGGCATCGGGACGATTTCCGATCTTTTCATGGTGTAGTAAATGATTAATGTATTCTGCGATATGGATAGTTGACGCGCTTGGGCTGTGACTTCACATTCCCCTCGATATAGGCGTAAAGCGAGTCGGCGGATTTGAAATCATAGACGATGCGCTGCGGAAAATCATGTTTCAGATTTTCAAACACAAACCGGCTGCCATCGATGGATTTTAGCTTGAACAATACCTGTTTTTCATCGTTCTGCCCCAAAGCAACCGGGGCGTAAACGATCTCTTTTCCTTTCAAATACAGATTTACCTTTTCCAAAGGCAAGGTGTCCTTACCCGTGAGTTTGTAGCTCATTCCTGAAAATTCCGTTTGGCTTTTCCGATTCCACTGTTCGTAAATGTCTCCATTCGTACGTTTATTGAACCAAGTTCCTCTAATGGGCGCCAATTTCTCAAAATCCTTCTGAGTAAACGCACTCTCCTGCGAGAATGCACAACACAGGACAAGCAAATTTACCAGCCCGGATGTAATTACTTCAAAGAGAGTCGAAAAGGTTGCCATAGTCAAGCTGTTTCGATGAATAGGTTTGTCAATATACTAAAATCCGGGTCTTTCAGCGATAACAACTGGACGCATTCCACTGAAATCCAAATAAATGAACCATTTATCCAATATTAATAACCAGAAGTTACTTTATTTCACACAAATTCAGCGTGTTGACGAAATGATTGGACGCTTGCTTATATGTACCTAAAATGCTTACATTTGGTTATAAATCCTCTAAAGTTGAGAAGAATAGCGTCGATAGGGTTACTGGTTTTGCTGCTCTGCAATACGTTTGGGCTTAGCTTTGCCATTCTTTTCTTTGAAAAGGATTATCTGACGGCTTCCGGCGAAGGTACCGGTGACCTGGTCATGAAAATGTACCTTCCCTCTCTTCCCTATTCCGGAAATCTGGAAATCTCCGAGAAAATGAAAGGGTTGATCCGTCAGGATGACCAGTTCTACAACGCCACGCAAATACTGCACCAAAATGATACGTTATATGTCACATTGCAGTCTAACCAGGCCGCCCGCGACCATTTTTTTGAACTGGCTAATGCCATGCAGGTGCTGAATGATCCTCTAAGTGATGGCCCTCAAAGCCCTTATGGAAAAGCAGTCAAATTATTGGGAGATCTGCTGAAAACCTACGTCTCCGGCCAGCAAACATTTGATTTTTCTTCCCTAAGCATTCGAAATCAGCCTGTTTTGGCCCAATATTCCTACGCCGCAGCACATTATCTGCCCTACCAGAGCTTGCTTACCTCGCCTCCTCCCGAAAACCTCTGATTGCTCTTTCCGGATTGTATAACCGCCATTACAACAACAGACACATGTCTGGTAACTGGTCTGTCAGCTGATACCCACACGGTTTCACTCTTACCTATTTAATTAATTTATATCCTATGATACATTCTTTACTAAAAAGAGGATGGCTATTGCTTGCCGGAATAGTGATGTCGGCCGCCGTCCTTCCCTCCGCATTTGCCCAAATGCCTAATGATGCCATTTACATGTCCAAGGGCACTGCTTGCCTGGCCGTTTCGTATACCCACAGCTCATGGGACCAGTACTGGGAAAATTCGCTTAAAAGAGAAAATCTTAATATCGGCACACATACAACCCAAAGTGTGATGCCGATGCTGGCCGTGGGAATAGTGAAAGACCTGAATCTGATCGTTGGAGTTCCTTATATCTGGACTCAGGCCAGCGCAGGTAACCTGAAATGGCAAAAAGGGTTCCAGGATGCTTCCGGTTGGCTCAAATACCGCTTTTTGAACAAATCAGGACTCTCTCTGCACGCAATTGCCGGTGCTTCAATCCCTGTTACCGACTACATTCCCGATTTCCTGCCTATGTCGATCGGCCTGCAGTGTAAAACCGCAACGGCACGTTTGCTTGCCAGCTACCGGCACAAAAGCGGCATTTACCTGACAGCTTCCGGCAGCTATATTTTCAGAAGCAAAATCAAGATCGACCGTGACTCCTACCAGGCCGACGACAAACTTTACAACACCAATAAGGTATCCGTACCCAATGCGTACGATGCCTCGGCAAGACTGGGTTACCTGAAAAAAGCCATACAGGCCGAAGCTTTTTTTGAACACGGAGCTTGTGATGGTGGCGACAATATCCGCCGTAACGACATGCCTTTTCCGACCAACAACATGAAGTCTTCCATGGTAGGAATCTATGCGAAATTCCAACCCAAGAACATCGGCGTTAATGCGCGAGCTTCACATGTGATCAGCGGCCAGAATGTCGGTCAGAGTACCGCTTACACCATTGGTGTTCTTTACCAATTCCGTTACACCAAAGAAGCCAAAAACTAATCCAGAAAAAGACTACGATGAAAATGACATATATATCTGTTCGCCAAGCATTTACACGCCTGCTATTACCAACATTGTCCGTGGCACTGCTATGGTCCTGCTCCAAAACGGTCGACGAACCTACCGCAGGTATCAATACGCCGTCGAGCCTGGAACCAACCGCGGGTACCTGGAAAACTTACGTATTGGGTTCATCCAGTGAAATTGCCGTGGCAGAACCCAATGCGGTTACCACCGACTATTATAAAGCGGAGCTGAAAAAACTAAAGGAAACAGCCGATGCCATTACACCGCAACAGCGCGAACAGGTGAATTACTGGGGCGCTGGGGCCGTTTACCGTTGGAATGAAATCGCAAGGGAACTCTCGGCACGATACAACACCCCGCCCGCATCTACTCCAGATGGGAAATATCCCCTGCCCGACGCCGCCAATCCGCTAAAAGATCCCAAGTTCCCCTTTGCCAATCCGCCTTACGCGGCACGCGCTATGGCTTACCTGAGCGTGGCCCAATACGATGCGCTCTTGAGTGCGTGGAATTACAAATTCAAATACAACCGGAAAGCACCTTCCAAAAACGACTCCTCCATCAAGACGCTGCTGCCTGTAAGTGATCTTCCTTCTTATCCGTCCGAAGACGCCGTCGTAGCAGAAGTATCGTGTATTATTCTCAAAGCAATGTTCCCGGGGGAAGTGGCCTACCTGGATACGAAGCTTGCTGAACACAAAAACAGCAGAATGTGGGCCGGTATGAATGTAGAAAGTGACATCACTGCCGGCTCGGACCTCGGTAAAGCGGTTGGCGCCAAGATAATGGCCAGAGCCAGAGCCGATAAAATGGGAGCTGCCAACAACCAGGCCAAAACCGCCGAGATGATCGCTAATGCGCGAAAAGTGGGCGTTACAGAACCTTGGGTCAGTCAGGAATTTCCTCCAAGGCCCCCGATGCTTCCAACGTATGGCTTTGTGAAGCCCTGGAATTTTGATTCAGCGACCGTGGTTACCCTTCGGCCCGAAGCTCCGCCGGTGATCGGCAGCCCCGCATTCAAAAAGGATATGGATGAATTGCTTGAAATCGCCAAAAATCAAACCCGCGAACAGGCACGCATCGCCAGTTTCTGGTCAGACGGTGTGGGGAGCTATACCCCTCCCGGGCACTGGCACCGCAAAGGAGCAGAGCTCTGCCACGAAAAACAGTTCAGTGAAGTTCGCACTGCCCGTACATTGGCACTGCTGGGCACGACGCTGCAAGACGCCGGTATCTGCTGCTGGGATGTAAAGTATTTTTACTACTACCCACGTCCGAATCAGATGAGCAAAAAGATCAAGACTTCGGTTGGCTTGCCTAACTTCCCCTCCTATACCTCAGGGCATTCGACATTCTCAGGCGCAGCGGCGGAATTACTCGCGCACATTTTCCCGGACCATAAAGCAGAAGTCGACGAAATGGCTTCCGAAGCATCCGTATCGCGGATCTACGGTTTGATCCATTACCGGTTCGACTGTGAAGCTGGATTATCCTCCGGACATAAAATCGGCGCTTACGCTGTTCAGCGCGCCAAAACGGACGGGGCGGAATAATTCATACCTCATTAATATAAGCAGCGGCCCGGGAATTGAAAACACCGGGCCGCTGCTTTACTCCTCAAATCAAATCTGCTTACTCCCGGTCAACCGCTGCCCTTTTAGCAGCCTATCGATCATTCGGGCAATGCGATCCACCTTTGTTTCTTCTTTTTTGGCGCTGTATACCCAATCGCGGAATTCTTTCCGGGCCCCTTCTGCGAGTTTCATAAAGTTTTCGTAGGCTATGGGCTCATCTTGCAGGCAATCGATCAATTCCTCAGGCACTTCCAGATCAGAGTCGTCTGTATATAACACCACACGCACCCAGTCCCCTTCCTTTTTCCCGATCTTCTTTCTGATTTCGGCTTTCACAGGCAGAAACAGCTGGCCGGTACCCATGGGCATGAGCCGATAGCCCATGAGCGGGTAACCATCGATTTGCCCTTTCACTTTCACCATACCAAAGCGTGCTCGCTGATTTTTTGGGACCTCAGAAATGATCACATACGTCCATCCACCTTTCCCCGGGGCCTTTTCGAGCTGATATTGTTTGTCCACCAAAGGCATTTCCATTACTTCTTTTTTTTAGATGATTTGGCGGTTTTATTGAAATGCAGGCATTTTTGAACCCAGGAATCAAACTGTTCACGCGTTGCATATCCCTCGGGATTTACGAAAACGTACCCCGTCATGTTCCTGCCGTTGTGTATCATCGGTTCAACTCCATTCATTTCAAGCGCCGGCTCATATTCATCAGGCCCTATTCTGCAAAGCAGCACGTCATTCCGAACACAAATGCAGAGCTTGTCGTCGACCATAAAAGCCAACCCCTGGAAGAGGATTTTCTCCTCTACCAGGGGCTGACCGGCCAATGCCTCACGGATGCGGTTAGCTATACGCTCATCATAAGCCATAAATCTGCTATACGATATTGTTGATATCAAACGGAAGTTTCCGGATACGTTTGCCGGTAGCAGCAAAGATTGCATTGCCCAGGGCGGGTGCAATGGGCGGAAGCCCCGGCTCCCCTACCCCTCCTGGCACCGAACCACTGTCTACCAGATGAATTTCCATCGGCGGTGTTTCGTTCATGCGCATGATATTGTACTGATGGTAATTGCTCTGGTCGCAAACGCCGTTGGTGAACGTAATGCCGTCTTTGATTGCCGCGGTAATACCCATGACAATGTTACCTTCCGTCTGCGCCTTAACGTTGTCGGGATTTACATAGTAACCGCAATCGATCACCGAAATTACCTTGTCGATTTTCACTCCGCTATCCTTTTTGGAAACCGTAATGCAACAGGCTGAAATGCTGCCGAAAGATTTAAAAACGGCGATTCCTTTTCCGCTGCCAGCCGGCAGCTTCTCATCCCAATTGGCTTTTTGGGCCAAAGTTTCCAATACCTTCCGGAAACGCTCGTCGGGGAGGATTTCCAGCCGCGCTTTCAAAGGGTCTTTTTTTGTCAGGTGCGCCAGTTCATCGATAAAACATTCCTGTCCCCAGCCAAAGTTGGAAGCATATACCGAGCGCCACCATACTACGGGAATGTCGGTTTTTACATTTGTCCAGCTGATTTTCGACGCAGTGCCAAACTGGTACTTGCTATTTCCGGTGCTGATTTCCTCGCTTAACCAGGGATCGGCTTCGTCGTCTTTCAAACCCTTGAATACCTGCCCGACAATGGATTCACCGATGGCATGATGATGGAACCCGGCGATCTTCCCACCTTCAACAAAACCTTGCATATGACTTAACATACCCGGACGATAGGGGCCTTGCGTGATGTCGTCTTCCCTGGTCCAGATCACCTTCACAGGTTTCTTCAATTCCCTTGAAATATGACACGCTTCCAGCAGGAAATCGTGATAAGCCTTTCTTCCAAATGCGCCGCCCAGCAACGTCACGTTGATTTTCACTTGTTCAGGCTTCACTTTCAGATAAGCGCACACGTCGCGCAATGCCCAGTCGGGCCCCTGCACAGGCGCCCATATCTCCACCGAGCCGTCATCCTTCACGTGTACGACCGCGTTCTCGGGCTCGATTGGCGCGTGTGCGAGGAAGGGCGTTTCGTAATGTGATTCCAGTTTGTCTTTCGCAGAGGCATATTTAGCAGCAAAATCGCCTTTCTCTTCAAAATTCACACCCTCCTTTTTAGCAGCCTCGTAGGTAGCCGCATAGTAGCCGGCCGTATCAACCGTTTTGGCATAGTCTCCATTGTCCCATTTGACATTGAGGGCTTTTTTTCCCTTCAACGCGGCCCACCAGTTGGTGGCTACCACCGCTACCGCTTCGGAAGTACGGTGTGGCATCGTACGCTCTGTTTTGATGACCTGCAAAACACCTTTTACTTTCTTGGTTTCGGAGTCATCGATCGACGCGACTTTTCCGTGGATCATCGGTGAATGCACAATGCTGGCATACACCATTCCCGGAATATCGACATCAATGCCGTAAACTGCCTTTCCCGTTACCCGTTCGGGCACATCCAGGCGTTTGTTGTATTTACCGATAATTTTAAAGTCTTTGGGGTCTTTCAGTTTGGGCTCCTTGGGAATTTCCAGCTTGGAGGCATCGTCGGCCAGCTCGCCATAAGTCAAGCTCTTTCCGCTCGCCTTGTGCAAGATTTTGCCATCCTGCGCCACACATTCGGAAACAGGCAAGTTCCATTTTTTCGCTGCAGCGCTCGTCAGCATTTCACGCGCCGCGGCGCCCGCCTTACGGATAGGCATCCACAGTTCACGCACCGAGCTGCTTCCGCCCGACGTCTGGCTGCCGTATTTGCCTTTTCCGTCGCTTTGCACGATCAGCACCTTTTCCAGGCTCACTTCCAGCTCCTCTGCCAATAGTGACGGCACCGCCTGGGTCGATCCCTGCCCCATATCCGGGCGCGGGTTGACCAGCGTGATATTACCCGCCGTATCGATGATAATGAATGGGTTGATTTCCAGTTTCAGAACCGCCGGCGCTATCTTCTTAACGGAAGCGCCCTTACCGAACCCTGAAATGCCGACCGCCAGGCCCAGTGTTGTAAGCCCTGTGGTTTTCAAAAAGTCGCGGCGGGATGTTTGTATATTTTCCAATGTCTTCTAAGGCTAAGGTTGATGATAGGGGATTATCGCTGTCCGATTCCTTTTTCGGCCACTTTCATTTCCTCTGCAGCGCGGTGGATCGCCTTCCTGATCCGGTCGTAGGTGCCACAGCGGCAAAGGTTTCCGCTCATAGCTACGTCAATATCCGCATCCGTAGGTGCCGGGTTGGATTTTAGCAGCGATACGGCCGACATGATTTGCCCCGACTGGCAGTAACCGCATTGCGGAACCTGTTCCTCGATCCACGCTTTCTGGATAATGCTCAGTTTGCCTTCTCCGATGCCTTCAATGGTGGTGATCTTGTCGTTTTTCCCCAGACTTGAAACCGGGGTCTGGCATGCCCTGGCAGGCGCTCCGTTCAGGTGTACCGTGCAGGCACCGCATAGGGCCATACCACAGCCAAATTTGGTTCCTTTCAGGTCGGCAAAGTCTCGTATCACCCATAGCAAAGGCATATCAGGCTCTACATCGACCTTCACCTTTTTGCCATTCAATGATAAATTGTATACAGCCATGGTGATCAGTGGTGATGATTAAAAATGGTGGTGAATAATCCTGTAAAGTATCACAAAACACAGACTTTTACAAGATTGTCCAGCGTGTTTCAGGCTTTCAAAAAAATGAGTTGGCCTAAATGATATGCCTCATGGTTAGTCCTGTTAATGAGAATATTAAGTTTATTCCGATGCGGTTCCCGCGCAAAATCTTCTTCGGAAATCGCCTGATGTTTAGTGAACCATTCAGTAGCATCCAACCCTGCGAAGTACCGCGACAATGTCTCGTTCAAATGCGCCCATTTTACTTTCAGCTCTTCCACCGAAGGGATTTCTTCAAAAGTCCGGTCTGCATTGCGTACAAAAATATCGTCCAGTTCAGGGTAAAGGCGCTGGCCAAGTCCCAATAGCGAAATCATGCCGTCGTTAACAGCCACCAGATGCCCGAGCAGGTAAACCGCGCGGTTCTTGCCTTCGGCCACCGGCTCCATCAGTCTTTCGTCGGAAAGCTTCGAGAGCCATCCGTTCAATCGCTGATTCTGCAGTTCCCAGTTGGAAACGACCATCTTGATAAATAATTCCTGACTCGTTTTCAGGGCGTTGGCTTCGTCTAAAGTGTTCATGGAGTTTAATATAAATGATTTGATGGTTGGATAAATGGATTGCTTTGTTCAAAACAACAAGTTGCGACCCGTCATGGATCGCAATTTGTGTAATTTATTTTTTAATATTTTTTCAGAGCGAGAACCCGTATCGGGCCACCCATCACTCCTTGATGTCTTTGCGCGCCTGGATAAACTCACGGTCAGTCTCTTGCGCCACCGCATCGGGCGGGGAACGGAGCGGTCTTGTCCCGTCCCGCATGCTACCTTCTGTTTTTTACAGGTATCACCAATTTCAATGCTGACCATATCGCATCGATCGCGCATACTTTCACATCAACCAATCCATGAGTCAGCGCCAGGTTCCTCACGACATCTTCCGTCACATCCGTGGGCACTTTTGAAGTCTTTTTGGGCCAGGACACCCAAACCATGCCATTTGATGCGATTTCGCTCTTCAAAGCAGCCATATCTTCCGCCAGACCGGCAGCACCGGTGGTAAAATAGTGAATGAAGTCCTTGACCGACGTGGTCTCCTCCAAAAAGTCAACGTCAGCCGGAAACGTTTCCAGCAGGTCGAAATAATGCTCCGGGGGATCGACCAACCGGACTTTCATGCCGGGTTTGAGTCCCAGTTTTTTAATCAGTGGTGTTTGTGAATAGCCTGCTGGGCTCATAAGGAAGTCTATTGAATGGGTCTTGAAGTTACAGTTTCGCCCTTTATTCCCGAAAGTTTTCTACCCAGATTTCGCCATTCCCTGTGTTTTCAGCTATTTTTAGCGTTTCACCATCTGCCTACCCTTAATCCTCAAATATGATCACCAATGACGCTGTAGTACTCGGCTTGCTGATGCTTATCCTTGCGGCCGTTTTTTATACGGCTTCACTCCGGGGCTGGAAACGGTTCTACACCGTTGTCCCTCCGCTCCTGCTTTGCTATTTTATCCCCGGCCTCCTCAACTCGGTGGGTTTTATCAATGGTACTACCTCGCAGCTCTATCCGGTTGTTTCCAAATATTTCCTGCCTGCATGTCTCGTTCTCTTCACGCTTGGAATGGACTGGAAGTCGCTGGCAAGGCTGGGACCCAAGGCGCTCATTGCGATGCTGATCGGCACGGCCGGCATTATGATCGGAGGGCCGGTCGCGTTATGGATCGTGGGTGCCGTTAGTCCTGCGACAGTCGCCGGCGAAGGCGCCGACGCGGTGTGGCGCGGACTGGCGACCATTGCAGGTAGCTGGATTGGCGGTGGGGCCAACCAGACGGCCCTGCGCGAGGTGTTTCATCCCAGCGATCAGCTTTTTTCACAAATGGTCGCTGTCGACGTCCTTATTGCAGAACTCTGGATGGCAGCATTAATCTATGGCGCAGGCGTTGCGGCACGCGTGGATTCATTCCTGGGAGCCGACAGTTCACAGGTCGAAGAAGTAAAAGCACATCTTGACTCGGATCAGAAGGCCAACGAGCGGAACCCGATGCTCCGGGAATATATCTTCCTGGCCGCCGCAAGCTTCGGAGCAACGGGCGTCTCGCACGGCCTGGCGGAAATCATCACACCGTATCTTTCCGCAAACTATCCGGCGCTCGAAAAATACAGCCTCACATCCACATTTTTCTGGATCATCAGCATTGCGACCTTGATTGGTATCTTACTGTCAATCACACCAGTACGAAAAATGGAACGTTACGGTGCTTCAAAACTTGGATCGGTATTCCTCTATGTGCTGGTAGCGACCATTGGTATGCAAATGGACCTGCGCGCCGTTGCCGATAATCCGGGCCTTTTTGCAATCGGCCTGATCTGGATCTCGATTCATGGTATTATTCTGGTAATCGCTTGTAAATGGCTCAAAATCCCGTTCTTTTTTCTTGCCGTCGGAAGTCAGGCCAATGTTGGCGGCTCCGCGTCGGCTTCGGTGGTTGCGGCTTCATTCCACCCGTCCCTGGCACCGGTCGGTGTATTGCTTGCAATTTTAGGCTACGCAATCGGAACTTATGGGGGGTATTTAACTGCTTTAATGATGCAGTGGGTAAGCAACAACTAACATGGAAGATAACAGCAAACTCGATAAGATCATAGAAGCCCGGATGAAGCTCAAAGCGCGTTTTGAGCAACAAATGGCCCAAACACCATCCGTTTCCGATCCACGGCCGATGGGAAATGGAGAACCCAACCGCCACGGTATGCCGAAGTTGCCCGTTGGACAGACGAGGACCGTCAAATGGCCTGTGCTGGATCTGGGTTTTAAACCCGATATTCCCCTCCGCAAATGGAAGCTCATCGTCGATGGTGAAGTGGAAATGCCTGTTACATTGTCTTGGGACGATTTCATGGCCCTGCCTCAGACCAACGATGTCAGCGATTTTCATTGTGTGACGACCTGGTCCCGAATGGATGTTCCCTGGGTGGGGGTCCGCCTTGCAGACCTCGCGGCACTGGTCATGCCCAAATCTTCCGCCACCCATGTTCTTTGCCATGGCTACGATCAATATACGACCAATCTCTCGCTCGAAGAAGCGCTCAAAGAAGATGTACTGCTGGTCCACAAAGCCGATGGAAAACCGCTCGAACGCGACCACGGCGGTCCGGTGCGGATGATCACCCCGCAACTCTATGCGTGGAAAGGGAGCAAATGGATCAGCCGCATTCAGTTCCTGCCTGCCAATCAGCTTGGATTTTGGGAATTGAGAGGGTACTCCAATACTGCCTACCCCTGGCGGAACGACCGTTACAGCTAAGCAACTCAGAAATCCAGTACGAGTCCATCGTAAGCCAGATGCACATGAGGCGGCAACTCGCTTTCAACTACCGCATGCAATCCCAGTTTGTGGCTGATATGCGTGAGGTACGCGGTTGGAACATTGAGCTTATCGATTAAATCGAGCGCCTGCGACAACGTAAAATGGGAAAGATGCGGCTCCTTCTGGAGTGTGTCGAGCACGAGCACCTGCGAGCCCTTTATTTTCTCCTGTTCTTCTTCGGAAATAAAATTGGCATCGGTAATGTAAGTGAAGTCGCCAATGCGATAGCCATACACCGGTAACTTGTGATGCATGACTTCAATGGGCGTAAATTTTACCCCTGAAACTTCAAAAGGCTCATTTTCGATGGGATGTAGTTCAAAATGCGGGACGCCGGGGTATCTTTTTTCAGAAAAAGCGTAAGCGAACTCGCTTTTGATCTGATTGAGCACTTCCAGCCGGCCATAGAGCGGAATGTCCATTTGCTGCCGGTGGTTAAAAGCCCGGATGTCGTCCAGCCCGGCGGTGTGATCCTTATGCTGGTGGGTAAAGATTGCCGCATCCAGGTCCTTCACATTGGCGCGCAACATCTGCTGGCGGAAGTCCGGGCCGGTATCGATGACGAAAGACTTCCCGTGACTTTGAATCCAGACGGAAGTCCTCAAACGCTTGTCATGCTGGTCACTAGAACGGCAAACGACACATTCGCAGGCAATAACCGGTATTCCCTGCGACGTGCCGGTTCCTAAAAATGTAATCCTCATCAGGCGTTTATTCGGTCAGATGCGCCACCAATTCAACCAGACGGTCAAAATTCAATGGTTTCATCAGCGCATCATCAAATCCTGCTTCTTTAAAATCCTCTTCTGAATAGTTTTTAGCATTACCCGTGATAGCTACGATCGGCGTTTTTGCCTTTTTCTCGTCCGACAATTTGCGGATGCTTCTTGCACACTCCATTCCATCCATCACAGGCATATTGATATCCAATAGAATAATATCAAAATCCTCTTTTTCAAGCAATTGCAGCACTTGCTCGCCGTTTTTCACGGAAGTGATTTCATAATGCTGAAATTCAAGAATCTTCCTCGCCAGGTTTTGAATTACTGAACTGTCTTCGGCAATGAGTACTCGTTTTGTGTATGACATACGATGGGGCAGGTATTGGTTTAATGTTTTTCCCAGGTCAATTTAGATATATTTCATCCAACATCGCAAACCGGTCGGATACGAAGTTTCAAAATTATTCTAAAAAAGTAAATAAACATCCTATACTTTTCCAAAGCGCCCTTTCGGGTGTAAGTTTGCAGTCCGATTTAGCTTATTATCCTTCTTATGTTCAAAAATAAAGTGATCCGATACAGCACGGTCGCGATGGTAATTGCGATACTTGCCTATTTCATTATCGAAAACATCAGCGGCGGCGGCACCTCTGCGGACGATAACTTCAACCCCGCACAATACAAAACGAAGATCCTCGAAGAGCGCGCCACCAAAGACGAGCAGTTCAGAACCGGCGAAGACTCCCCGATCAAGGACAAGGACAACTTTCACGGATTGCATTACTTTCAACCCGACCTTTCATTCCGTGTACAGGCCAATATTTCGCCTTACATGAAGGAGGATAAGGAAGTAATCGTAAAATATACTGACGGAACCAGCGAAAAATACGAGAAATACGGCTATGCCAATTTTACGGTCGGTGGCGAAACCCAGAAATTACTGCTGCTGAAAAACGAAAGTGTCATATCTGTGCTGTTCCGTGACGCCACCAGCGGCAAGGAAACCTACGGAGGCGGCAGGTACCTGGACTATCCTGTTTCCGAGATCAAAAACAATAGCATCGTACTGGATTTCAATAAGGCGTATAACCCTTATTGTGCTTACCAGGAAAGCTACGCCTGCCCCGTCCCACCCGCCGAAAACACATTGACTGTGCCGGTTTACGCCGGTGAGGTGACCGAAGACGCGACGCACCAGTAACTTTTACGTCATAAAAAGCTGTGCCCGGTCGCCCCAACCAGACGCCGTTCAAACTAAATCATTAATTTTGCAGCAGGCATAATCCCGGTTTCCGGTGCCTGAATTCTACTATCATTAAAGCATTCGCATGAAGATCTCTTATAAGTGGCTTAAAGATTTAATTGAAATTACTGAAACACCCGAGGAAATCGACAGGTTATTGACGGGCACCGGGCTGGAAGTCGAAGGTATTGAAGAGATCGAATCCATTAAAGGCGGGTTGCAGGGCGTGGTGATCGGCGAGGTATTGACGTGCGAAAAACATCCGGAAGCCGACCGCCTGAGCCTGACGACCGTAGATGTGGGCGGCGACGCTCCCCTTTCGATCGTGTGCGGCGCACCTAACGTGGCCGCGGGCCAGAAAGTGATGGTAGCGACCATTGGGGCTACATTATATCCAACCGGCAGTGACCAGCCGCTGGTTTTGAAAAAATCCAAGATCCGTGGAGCTGTTTCCGAAGGCATGATCTGCGCCGAAGACGAACTGGGTATCGGCACTTCGCACGATGGTATCCTGGTGCTTGACACAGAGCTGCCTAACGGCACGCCTGCCAGCGAATATTTTGGCATTTCCTCCGACTATCTGATTGAAATCGGACTTACACCCAACCGTGCGGACGCTGCGTCGCATTATGGGGTAGCACGTGACCTGAAAGCGGTTTTGAAGCGCGAGATCACATTACCGTCGGTTGAAGGATTCAAAGTTGACAATCAAAGCCTGTCCATCCCGGTAGAAGTGCGCAATGTGGAAGCCTGCCCTCGCTACACCGGTCTGACGATTTCAAATATCAAAGTAGCCGAGTCGCCCGAATGGTTGAAGCAACGGCTGCACACAATTGGTATCCGGTCGATCAACAACATCGTCGATATTACAAACTACGTCTGCCATGAGCTGGGGCAACCGATGCACGCATTCGATGCAGATAAAGTTTTGGGTAAAAAAGTAATTGTCACCACAATTACTGAGGGCTCCCCATTCGTTACTTTGGACGGAGTAGAGCGCAAAATCTCCGCTAACGACCTGATGATCTGCTGCGAAGGCATTGATGGCAATCCGGAACCGATGTGCATTGCAGGTGTTTTCGGCGGGCTTACTTCCGGTGTTACCGAAACAACTACCTCTATTTTCCTCGAATCAGCTTATTTCTCCCCCGTGTGGGTACGCCGGACCGCACAGCGTTTCGCGTTGAAAACCGACTCATCATTCCGTTTCGAGCGTGGTACCGATCCTAATATGCCGCTTTTCGCATTGAAACGGGCGGCCTTGCTCATCCAGGAAATTGCAGGCGGCACGATTTCTTCTGAGACCGTTGACATCTACCCTGAACCAGTCGCAGATTTCCGGGTGGCTATGAAGTATCGCAATATCGACCGGCTCATCGGAAAATCGCTGAAAAAGGATCTGATCAAGGGCATTCTTGAAAGTCTCGATATCCGCGTGGAGGATGAAACGGAAAACGGCTTCACCGCCGTCGTTGCCCCCTACCGCGTCGATGTAACGCGGGAAGCCGATGTGATTGAAGAAATCCTTCGCATTTACGGGTTCGGGCAAGTGGAATTGTCGGATGCACTCAGCTCCGATTATATTTCCGATTTCCCGGTGAATGATCCGGAAAAACTGAAACTGCGCATCGCTGAACTATTGGTAGCCAACGGTTTCAATGAAATGATCAACAACTCATTGACCAAACCCGAGTACCAGGCATTGTTGGGCGGGAGTCTGCCGGGCAGTCCTGTCAAAATCCTGAATTACCTAAGCGAGGACCTCTCGGTAATGCGTCAGACATTGCTTTTTTCAGGACTTGAAGTAGTCGCATATAACAGCAACCGTCGCCAGAAGGACCTGAAACTTTTTGAATTTGGAAATACCTACCATCAGCTCAATGAAAAGTATGTCGAAAAGGAAAGATTATCGCTTTTCCTGACAGGCAATGCGCATCAGGAAACATGGTTCGAGAAATCGCAAGAAGTGGTTTTCCATGATCTGGCAGGATTCACCAACCAGGTTTTAAATGCACTCAAAATCAAGGATGTGGAAAAGCAAGACGCTGATCCGGCGATTTTCAAAAGGGGTCTGACCCTGGTTGTAAATAAAAAACCGATTGTCTCGCTGGGTCTGCTGAATCCGGCGATAGCCAAGAAACTGGACATCAAGGCGCCGGTTTATTATGCCGACTTCGACTGGGAATATCTGCTGCGTCAGTACAATGCGGCGGTAGAGTACAAAGAAGTACCCAAGTTCCCCGAAGTTCGTCGTGATCTCTCGGTGGTGGTAAACAAGCAGGTTACTTTTGAAGCGCTTCGCCAGGCGGCCTACAAAACCGAACGCAGCCTGTTACGTGCTGTCAATGTTTTTGACGTTTACGAAGGTGCCAATCTGGAAGGCAAAAAGTCGTACTCGATCAGCTTTATCTTACAGGATGAGCAGCAGACACTCACAGACAAGGTGATCGACAAATCGATGCAGCGCCTGATTGCCACTTACGAACGCGAATTCGAAGCCGTGATCAGAAAGTAAACAGTTTTTTCGTTTGTCGGATTTTTCAGTTTAGGAAATGGAAAGGAGCATTGAACGTATTATCGAACATAAATTATCCGACGTCGAGAAGAAACTCGAAATCCTGATCAATCATAAAGAAAAATTAAACTGGTCGATCTCAGAGCTCCAACGTGAAAACGCAGAGCTCAAAGCGGCCAATACAGTACTCAAGGAAGAAGCGAAAGAAATCAGGAAAAAATACACCTCTTTAGAAAAAGACTTTAATAAGTCTAAAAGTTTCGCTAAACTTGTCACTAGTAAACTGACACCAACAGGCGCAATTGCCGAACTGAAAGAATCAGTTGAAAGATATATCCAGGAGATCGATAAGTGCATCGAATTGCTTGAAGATACCTTATGAAAAAAAATAGCATACCTAATCCAGACGTTTCTGTCTTTATAAAACTGCTGGACAGAGGTTTCAAACTGAGCGTTCCGGCGGATCAGGAGAAATTTTACAGGGATGGGTATGAGGTGTTCATGCAGCGCGTGCAACAGCATAAATTAAAAGGAAAAGTATACGGAGACATAGAAGCCATTGCATTGACTTCTATCGAATGCCTGGTGGCATTACAACGGAACCAGGAACAAATGGATGACCTGGTACAGGCTTTTAAAAGCAGAGTGGAAAAACTGGACGAAACCATCGCCAGCGCTATTGAAAGCTGATCCCTATACCTGACCTTTGATTTTACAGTATCTGCAAAAATAATCTTTCAATTTCTTCCATTCTCGGCATTTCAACGCGAGTGTAGTCGGTTAAAACCAACTATATATAACCATTATTGAAATGTCAAATTCTTTGTTCTTCATCGTCATCCTGTCCGATATCATTGCCGTAGGGGTGGGTATTTTCGCAGGTAAGTACATTTTTCAGCGATCTTTTGACGCAAAAGAAAAAGAGGCCCAGGAACGTGCAGCTGAAATTCTCCGGAATGCCGAGGTAGCAGCCGAAAACATCAAAAAAGACCGCATTCTCGAAGCAAAAGAAAAGTACCTCCGTTTGAAAACGGAATTCGAAGAAGACGCCAACAAGAAACGCGGCATCCTGCAAAGCAATGAGCAGAAACTCAAACAACGGGAACAAACCCTCAATCAGAGCCTTGAACAAACCAAACGTAAGGAAAACGAGCTCGACAATCTTAAAAATAACCTGACTCAACAGCTGGACTCGGCCACTAAACGCCGCGAAGAAGCAGAAAAAGCTTTGCAGCAACAAGTTACCCAGCTTGAAAAAATAGCCAACCTTACTGCCGACCAGGCGCGCGACCAGCTCGTAGATGCATTGAAGGCGGAAGCGGAAACACGCGCGGGATCCTACATCAAAAGCGCGATGGAAGAAGCCCGGCTCACAGCCACCAAGGAGGCCAAAAAGATCGTCATTGAAACCATCCAGCGCACTGCCGCTGAACATGCGATCGAAAACTGTGTTTCGGTTTTCAATATCGAAAATGATGACATCAAGGGAAAAATCATCGGACGTGAAGGCCGAAATATCCGCGCATTGGAAGCAGCCACCGGTGTGGAAATCATCGTGGACGACACACCCGAAGCCATTGTAATCTCCGGTTTCGACCCTGTAAGAAGGGAAATTGCCAGGTTATCCCTCCACCGCCTTGTGCAGGACGGCCGTATTCACCCTGCCCGCATTGAGGAAGTGGTTGCCAAGACACGTAAAAACATCGATGACGAGATCGTAGAGATTGGAGAAAGGACTGTGATAGACATGGGTATTCACGGGCTGCATCCCGAGCTGGTGAAAATGATCGGACGCATGCGATTCCGGTCTTCATATGGACAAAACCTGCTGCAGCACTCTCGCGAAGTGGCCAAGTTGTGCGCTACGATGGCTTCCGAGCTTGGCCTGAACACCAAACTGGCTAAACGTGCCGGATTGCTCCACGATATCGGCAAGGTATGGCCTGAAGAATCGGATCTGCCACACGCGATCCTGGGTATGGAGCTTGCTAAGAAATACAAAGAGAATCCGGAAGTATGCAATGCCATCGGTGCTCACCACGATGAGATCGAGATGACCAGTATCCTGTCGCCGATCATCCAGGTTTGTGACGCCATTTCCGGTTCACGTCCGGGCGCCCGCCGTGAAATGATGGAATCTTACATTCAGCGTCTACGCGACCTCGAAAACCTTGCATTATCCTTTGATGGTGTCGAGAAATGTTACGCGATACAAGCTGGCCGTGAACTACGCGTGATCATCGATGCCGACAATGTATCCGACGAAAAAGCAGGTTTACTGTCGTTTGATATCTCGCAAAAAATTGAAAAAGAAATGCAGTACCCCGGGCAAATCAAGATCACTGTGATCCGCGAAATGCGGTCGGTGGCTTACGCGCGTTAACCCAGCATTAGATACATGAATTACTCAAAGCTTACAAGCCCGGAACTATTGGGCATCCGAACGCTCGGAGAACTAAAAAAAGCAGGTTATCAGTCGCGTTCTATCAAGCAGGAGCTGAGAGATAATCTGATTGAAAAAATCAGGAACAAGGAAAATGTCTTCCCCGGAATCTGGGGTTATGAGGAAACGGTCATTCCCGATGTGGAAAGAGCTATACTTTCCATGCACAACATTAACTTTCTCGGCTTGCGCGGGCAGGCCAAGACGCGCATCGCCCGCATGATGGTGAATCTGCTCGATGAGTACATTCCCTACATCAAAAGCTCGGAGCTGCACGACGATCCGTTGGCTCCTCTGTCAAGATACGCCAAAGACGTTGTCGAACAGCAGGGTGATGCCACCGAAATAGCCTGGCTACATCGCGATGAACGATATACCGAAAAACTGGCCACACCGGACGTTTCCGTCGCTGACCTGATCGGCGATGTCGACCCTATCAAGGCGGCTACCCTTAAATTACCTTACTCCGACGAGCGTGTTATCCATTTCGGATTGATCCCCCGCTCCCATCGTGGTATTTTTGTTATCAACGAGTTGCCCGATTTACAGGCACGTATCCAGGTGGCATTGTTCAATATCTTGCAGGAAGGTGATATTCAGATTCGTGGATTCAAATTGCGTCTGCCGCTGGATATCCAGTTTGTGTTCACAGCCAACCCGGAAGATTATACCAACCGTGGAAGCATTGTGACGCCGCTCAAAGACCGGATCGAAAGCCAGATCGTAACGCACTATCCCAAAACTATCGAGACTGGCAAACGCATTACCGAGCAGGAAGCTGTTGTTAAAGACGGGCAAAAATCATTGGTTAAAGTTAACGAGCTGATCAAAACGCTGATCGAACAGGTGGCTTTTGAAGCCCGTGAAAGCGAATATGTGGACAGCAAAAGCGGTGTTTCGGCACGCTTGACGATTTCAGCCTATGAGAGCCTTTTAAGCACCGCTGAGCGCCGCGCACTGATCAACGGCGAAACATCCACCTACGTGCGTATCTCCGACCTTTACGGCGTAGTTTCAGCCATTTGCGGCAAAGTAGAGCTGGTATACGAAGGCGAAGTTGAAGGACCGGTTATCGTGGCGCAGAATCTGATCGGCAAAGCGATCCGGACCCAGTTTCTGAACTTCTTCCCGGATCCCGAAAAAAGCAAAAAGAGCAAGATCAATCCTTACGCAAAAGTGGTGGAATGGTTTGGGGCAGGCAATGAAATGGAAATGCCGGCCGATATGACAGATCGTGAGTATATAGCCCGTCTGAAAACCATCGACGGACTGGATGATTTCGTAGATATGCTAAGCGCTTACGGGGACGCTGACGAAAAGCTGTTTATGATGGAATTTGCATTGCATGGCATGGCCGAGTTCTCTCTGGTCGGCAAGCAAAGCCTCGACCAGGGTATGAAATTCCAGGATCTGGTCAGTAGCATGTTCTCTGGACCCGGTGAAGATGATTATGACTTCGACGAGGACGATGATGACCGGAAACCTTTCTGAGCAATCAGATCCCATAAAAAATGCCCTGTTTCTAGCAGGGCATTTTTTATGAGTATTCCTATTTATAGCGGAGCGCCGTCATCTACTACGTTGGGCTCACTGGTGTCTATCAGCGAATCGGGATCGGTATTCACCTGACCACGGATCTTACCTTCCAACTCGTCCATCAGTTCCGGATTGTCTTTAATCAAAGCTTTTACCGCATCGCGGCCCTGTCCAAGGCGATTACCTTCATAGCTGAACCAAGAACCTGATTTCTTGACGATATCCAGCTCAACCGCCAGGTCGATAATTTCGCCAACTTTGGATATTCCCTCTCCATACATGATATCGAATTCCACCACTTTGAACGGAGGAGCGACTTTGTTCTTCACTACTTTCACGCGGGTACGGTTACCCAGGATCGCGTCGGCGCTTTCCTTGATCTGCCCCACCCGACGGATGTCCAGACGCACAGAAGCGTAATATTTCAATGCATTACCACCGGTTGTTGTTTCAGGATTACCGAACATCACACCGATCTTCTCGCGGAGCTGGTTGATGAAGATACAGCAGCAGCCCGTTTTGTTGATCACACCAGTCAGTTTCCGTAGTGCCTGCGACATCAGACGTGCCTGCAATCCCATTTTACTGTCCCCCATTTCCCCTTCCAGCTCAGCGCGTGGCACCAATGCGGCAACCGAGTCGATCACAATAATGTCAACTGCACCGCTGCTGATCAGATGTTCGGCAATTTCAAGTGCCTGCTCTCCGTTGTCGGGCTGTGAAATCAGCAGATTACTGGTATCGATACCCAGTTTTTCAGCGTAAGAGCGGTCAAATGCGTGCTCTGCGTCAATAAATGCAGCCAGCCCACCCTTCTTTTGTGCTTCTGCAATACAATGCATGGACAGCGTCGTTTTACCCGAAGATTCCGGTCCGTAGATCTCCACGACCCGGCCTCGTGGTACCCCCCCCACTCCCAGTGCAAGGTCAAGACCCAGAGAACCGGTTGAAATGACAGGTATGTCCAGTACTTTGGTGTCACTCAGACGCATCACAGTACCTTTACCGTAAGCCTTATCCAGCTTTTCAAGCGTGGTCTGCAACGCTTTTAGTTTGTTGTCTTTATCAGTGGTTGGTTGTGCCATGAAATGGTAACATAAATTTAGTTTGTACATAAAAAAGCGGCCTTTGTTTTACAAAAACCGCTCGGCAATGGGTCTTCATTGTTTTGTAAAAATATCTAATTCTCATCAAAAGCACAACCCGCTTTTTGCTTAAAAACTTATTTTTTCCCGATTTTTTAGCATTTTACACCGTCTGGCCGGAACGAACCTGAAACCCGATAATCAAGCAGCATCTCTGAGTTATCAAACGGTGCGGAAGCCGTGATTTTCAATGCCCGAAAAGCCTGCCGATTGCCTATTTTTGTTGCAGGATTGCTTTCCCATGGAAAGGATCTGCTATCGCCAAACATTGAAATTGTGATTAAAAAAATATTGCTTGCCCTGTTGGCTGTCCTTTTGATCCTGGGGGTCTGTTACAGAGAGGTTCTTACATATGGTTACTTACAGGCCAGAGGGCAAATCGGAATGCTCATGCAGGTTAAAGATGTGGACGACGTGCTGCTCGACCCCACTTTTCCCGATTCATTGAAAGCGCGGATCAACCTCATCCGGGAGATCAAAAAGTTCGGAGTCGATTCGCTGGGGCTAAGCCCGTCGGATAATTATACTACGTTCTATGATCAACACGACAAACCGCTCATCTGGTTGATTACAGCCTCCGAACGGTACAAAGTAGCCCCCTACCAATGGCATTTCCCGATTGTCGGCACATTTCCCTACAAAGGCTACTTCGATTCAACGCGGGCGGCAGGGGAAGAAAGGATGCTCATTAACAAGGGATTGGACACCGATATAGGTGACGTTTCGGCATGGTCCACCCTGGGTTATTTCAAAGACCCTATCCTTTCCAGCATGCTAAAAAGAAGAGATGGCAGCCTGGCCAACCTCATCCTGCATGAACTGACACATGGTACGCTTTTTGTGAAAAATAATCTCGAACTCAATGAGAATCTGGCAAGTTTTGTCGGTGATCAGGGTGCAATCCGCTTTTTAAAGTATAAATATGGTCGTGACTCCGAACAGTTGCGTATATATGAATATTCAAAACGATACAACGATGCCTATTCTCAACATATGCTTAGGGGTGCGGGGCGCCTTGATAGTCTTTATAAGACATTCGGCAACCATCCCGCTCCCACGCCTCAGAGGGATTCTCTGAAAATGAGGATGATCCGGGATATACTGAACAATACGGACACACTTCTTTCCGGCAAGCGCACGTTAACAAACAAAAACCGCTGGCCTGACGGAAAACTTCCCAACAATGCTTATTTTATCAGTTATCTGACCTATAAGTCAAAACAAAGTACTTTCAGGCAGGAATTTGAGCAAAAGTTTGGCGGGGATCTGAAGAAATATCTAGCCGATTTAAAAGGAAAATACCCTTCCTTGTAACTACGTGATGAGCATGAAAAGATCTTACATTTTACTATTAGCCATTTCGACATTAGCATTTTTACTTTCTTTCCGCCAGTTTGACGAAAATGCGGAGGGGGGGCGCATTGTCCACAACAAGAGCTTCGGGACCGGAGAGCGGGTAGAGTATCGCGTGCACTATGGTTTCATCAATGCAGCCGAGGCAAAAGTTGAGGTGGGCAGAGCCGTTTCCATGGTCAACAACAGGCCTTGTTACCGGGTGAACGTGACCGGTAAAACCGTCGGTGCATTCGACCTGATTTCGCGGGTACGTGACACCTGGCGGTCCTACATCGATACAACCGCCATCCTTCCCCATATGTTCGAGCGGCAGATCCAGGAAAATAAATACCGTAAAGAAGAAACGGTATTTTTCAATCATACCAAAGATCAGGCGATCTCGAATGTAAAGGATGAAAGCAAAACCTACAATGTTCCCAATAATATCCACGACATCATCAGCGGCTATTTTTTTCTGAGGACCATCAATTTTGACAAGATCAACGAAGGTGAAATCATCGAAGTTCCTACATTTTTTGACGGAGAAGTTTACAAACTGCGTATCCGCTATGTGGGTAAGGATGTGATCAAGACTAAGTTTGGCAAGAGCAAAGTGCTCAGACTATCCCCGCAAATCCCTTCGAACAAATTTTTCAAGGGTGAAGAGCCCATGAACCTCTGGGTTTCAGACGACTCCAATAAAATTCCTTTAAAAGCCGAGGTTGATCTTAAAATCGGATCATTGGAAATGGACCTGAAATCCTACAAGGGACTGCGCAAAGACATTGCATGGTTTTGATCCCGGCATCGGGTTCTGTACTGCTGGATTTGACGTAACGGGAAGCAGAGCCGGTTTTTGGTGAACCTGATAAAGGGAATTTCTCGACTGCCGAAGCTTTGATAGAACCTTGCAATGGAAACGATCTCCGGGCTTTCAAAGTCGATGATCAGCGGTTGTTCGGCATGCAGCCGGATGTACTGATCCAGCATCCATGTACGCGCATTTCCCGCCCTGCCGACCTGATCGGATGCATTGAAAATATAAATTACCCTCCCGGAATGACGGATCAGCAGAATCCCGGCATGGATATGTTCCTTTTGTTTGGCATAGATCAATTCCGTAAATCCCATAGTTTGCATTTTGTAGAAGAGGCTCTCAAGTGTCCCGTAAGCGCCACTATGGACACCTCCCGCCATGCCAGGAGCATGATGTTGTTTGAATAATCCGATCAGTGGCTCTATATCCCCGCTCCTTTCGATTTGCCAGTCGTACCTCAGGCTACGTTTCAGATTACTGCGCCGATCCCGGGAGTATTGGCTCAGTATGCGCGGATAACATTTATCCAGGCGCAGCCAATGCGTCGTGCTCACCTGAACGCGGATCTCCGGAAACAGAATTTCCATTTCCTGCAATTGACAGTAATTCTCCGGGTTGAAATAGTAGGAAGAAATGTAGCGAAAATGGAATGACAGTGAGCTGACAAATGCCCTTATTTCCGCATTGGATAACTCGTTCAGGGAAAAAATACCCAGGTACTGGCAAAAAAACGGTTGGTAAACTGCGCGAATGCCAGCTTTCATTTTAACAGGCAGTGGCATGACGATCGAAAAACCGGTAGCTGAGGGCCAGACGAGCGCCTTCCAGGATCGGCAAACGATGTCGAGATAATCGGTATGTGCGTAAATGACAGATTGTCGCGACCTACGGATCAGATCGTTCCAAAGTTCGTTGTCGATTTGGGCGCGGTTTAGCAGGATAGGCTGCATGGGCAGGTAAAGTTCGGTTCTACTTTACCTTATACGCTCATTTCTATTTAAAGTAACTGCGGAGTTTCTGCAAAGTCTCTTCTACATCTGGGGTTTCGTCCATCAACAGATTGATACTCTGGATAGAATGGATCACGGTGCTGTGATCGCGGCCACCGAAATGGTAACCGATCGATTTGAGAGGCAGGTCGGTGTATTCTTTGGCCAGATACATCGCCAGCTGGCGTGGGTAAACGACTTCTTTCTTGCGGCTTTTACTTTTCAGATCAGCAATCGATACCTGAAAATAATCAGCTATGATCTCCTGAATCGTATCGATCGTCACCTCTTTATCTTCGTTCATAACGATGTTGCGCAGCGTGTTTTTCGCCAGTTCAACATCAATATCCCGGCGCGTCAGCGACGCCTGCGCCATGAGCGAAACAATAACTCCTTCCAGCTCCCTAACGTTGGAGTTTACACTATGCGCAATGTACTCGATCACATCATAGTCGATGGAAATACCTTCCGACTGGATCTTTTTCTGGATAATGGCAATACGGGTTTCAAAGTCAGGTGCCTGCAAGTCGGCCGTCAAGCCCCATTTGAAACGCGACAACAGACGATCCTGCAATCCCTGCAGCTCACGCGGCGGACGGTCACTGGTCATGATGATCTGCTTGCCCAGCTGGTGGAGATGGTTGAAGATATGGAAGAATGTATCCTGCGTCTTTTCTTTCCCTGATAAAAACTGTACGTCATCAATAGCCAGCACATCTACTTTCATATAGAAATCCGTGAATTCCTGTAAAGTATTGTTCCGGATGGAGTTGATGAACTGGTTTGTAAACTTTTCAGATGAAACGTAAAGTACCAGCTTATTCTCAAAGTGGTTGGTGATGTAGTTACCAATTGCTTGTACGAGGTGGGTTTTACCCAGTCCCACACCCCCATACATCATCAGCGGGTTAAAAGACGTAAGTCCCGGCCGTTGCGCCACCGCAAACCCGGCCGAGCGCGCCAGCCTGTTACAATCCCCCTCGATGAAATTGTCAAAAGAATAATTGGGGTTCAGATATGTGTCCAGCGTCAGCGAATCCTGGTCTTTTTCCTTCACAATCGTCCCCATACGCGGGTCCGTCGCGAAATTATCCGGCCTGGAATAGTTTGGTGATTTCTGGGTGGAAACATTCATCGTCAGCGGCTGGTGCTTCTCATTTCCGGTATCGACGATAATGGAATACTCCAACAGGCCGTCGCGTCCGATGGCATAATCCAGCGCCTTTCTCAGTAAATTAACATAGTTGTCTTCCAGCCATTCATAGAAAAACTGGCTGGGGACCTGAATCGTAAGCACTTTACCATAAAGCTTTAAGGGACGTATGGGTTCAAACCACGTCTTAAAACTCTGATCCGGAATGTGCTGCTGAATGATCCTCAGGCAGGCATCCCAAACCTGGTCCACCTCTCTATTTGTGCTGATTCTTTCCAATGTATAATTTACCAAACTCTGAGTATCGTAGTTCAAAAGGACGGCAAAGATATAAAAATACCTGATCTCTCCAGACTAATCGAACATTCAATTTAGCAGCTGTCGGGTGTATCTGCAAGCCCGAAAATAAAAACAGCAGCGTAATCGTGTCCAGAAGGTTACAGGAGGCGTTTTGAAATTTCTGTCCCCTGTTTTGCGTACTAAAATTTGTAGTTTTGCTTCCAGGCACAGTGCTTCGATCCACATTACAATACCTGTCAAATGTCAGCAAACCTGTTTTCGGAATTCAGCTCATCGGATAAGGCAACCTGGGAGACACTTGTAAAAAAGGAAGTAAAGGGACGTACACAGGCACTGGATCAATGGAAAATCGCCACTGATCTCTCTATCAGCCCCTATATGACCGACCCGGAAATCGATTGGGAAAAGGTCGGAGCGATACAAATTGTACAAAAGAAAGAACCTGGCTGGCTGAATATGCCACTCGTGGCTGTAACAACTCCTGCCGCCACCAATGCAGCAATCCGTTCTTCCCTGCAATGCGGAGCCGACGGCATTCTGCTCGATTTCTCTGAAAGCAATCCCGATCGGTACGACCTTGCGCATATTTTACAAGGTATCGACTTGAGTGCCACGCCCGTTTTTTTCAGGACGGGCCATCACCCCGGACGTTTGTTCGATCAAATAGCACGCTTCGGAGGACATTACCTGAAAGGCGGGATTGCATTTGACCCCATCACAAAGCATGATGAAACAAATGATCCCCTCCCGGAAATCGCGGCGCTGATCAAGCGCACCAAAAATATGCGGGAGTTCCGGCCGTTGATGATTGCACCACCTGTTTCCGATCAGGAATGCGATCCCGTCTCGAATCTGACGGCTATAATCACGTCTTTTTCCAGGGCTGTTGATCTACTGATCGAAAATGGCGTGTCGCCGTTGCTGGCATTCAACCGGACGTTTTTCTCGGTTCGGGTAAGCACTCAATACCTGACCGAAATTGCAAAACTCCGGGCGCTTCGTTACCTGTTACACCAAATCGCGCGGAAACACGGGTTACCGGCTACGCTTTACAGCCCGTTTATTCATGTCCAAACGCTGCTGCACGAACCGGTAGGGCAAACGGATTTCATGAATCTGGTCAGAACCACATCGGAGGCGATGGCCGCGGTTACCGGAGGTTGTGACGCGCTCACCGTTTTACCATATGATGCTTCGCAAAACAATGCATTTGCCAACCGTCTGGCGTCGAACATTTCGTCTATTCTGAGACATGAAAGCTATCTGGCTAATGTCGCGGACCCTGCTGGCGGAGCGTATTTGCTGGAAACAATGGCTCTTCAACTGGCCGAAAAGGTCTGGGAGAACTTCGCAAGACAATATCCAAAACCTGCTTCTACTAATGAGCCGATCGCATCAGGCCTGATAGCAAATTCGACGCAACAGCCCGTTAAGACTTTCACCCAAACTGCGGAAGGGGTCATATTAAAGCCTGTTTTCACAAAAGCCGATCTGGGAGACTCCGCTCATCCTGCTTTTGGCGCTGGCGAACCCCCATTTCTGCGCGGGCCTTATGCAAGCATGTACATCGAGCGCCCGTGGACGATACGGCAATATGCCGGTTTTTCCACTGCTTCTGAATCCAATGCATTTTACCGCAGGAACCTAGCAGCAGGTCAGAAAGGGCTGTCTGTAGCATTCGACCTGGCGACGCATCGCGGCTACGATTCAGATCATCCGCGCGTAAAGGGGGACGTAGGTAAAGCTGGTGTCGCCATCGACTCCGTGGAAGACATGAAAACCCTCTTCGAGCAGATACCGCTGGATGAAATGTCGGTATCGATGACGATGAATGGTGCTGTGATCCCCGTTATGGCCTTTTTTATCGTCGCAGCGGAAGAACAGGGTGTCCGGCCGGACCAACTTACCGGAACTATTCAGAACGACATTCTGAAAGAGTTTATGGTCCGCAATACCTATATCTACCCGCCCACCCCATCCATGCGGATCGTGGGTGACATTTTCGCTTACGCTTCCCATTTCATGCCCCGTTTCAATTCGATCAGCATCAGCGGCTACCACATGCATGAAGCGGGCGCGCCGGCACACATCGAACTGGCCTACACCCTGGCCGACGGACTCGAGTATATCCGCACCGGACTCGCCGCCGGCATTCCTATCGATGATTTTGCACCCAGGCTTTCATTTTTCTGGGGAATAGGCATGAATCATTTTATGGAAATTGCCAAAATGAGGGCCGCCCGGATGTTATGGGCCAAGATCGTGAAACAGTTTGGGCCGCAGAATGAAAAATCGCTGATACTGCGAACGCATTGCCAAACCAGCGGTTACAGCCTCACTCAACAGGATCCGTTCAACAACGTTGCCAGAACCACAATTGAAGCCATGGCAGCCGTTATGGGGCACACTCAATCTCTGCACACTAACTCATTGGATGAAGCCATTGCCTTGCCAACCGATTTTTCTGCCGGCATTGCCAGAGACACACAGATATTTATCCAGCGGGAAACAGACCTCTGCAAAGCCGTGGATCCATGGGGTGGTTCTTATTACGTGGAGTACCTGACCAAAGAGCTCTCCGAAAAAGCATGGCGACTCATCGAGGAAGTGGAAGGACTGGGCGGTATGACTAACGCTATCGAAACCGGCCTTCCCAAAATGCGGATCGAGGAAGCAGCAGCCCGCAAGCAGGCGCGAATCGATGCAGGCAAGGAGGTGATCGTAGGTGTAAACCGATTTGTTACCAACGACGATCAACCCTTTGAAATTCTTCAAATAGACAATGCAGCCGTACGCGAGGCTCAGATAGCAGGGTTACAGGCCGTCAGAAAAAATAGAAATGCATCGGCAGTGACCGAGGCCCTTGACCGTCTGGCCGGTGCATGCAGTAAACCAGGAGGTAAAGATATGGAGACCAACCTCTTGCACCTTGCCGTGGCTGCGGCCCGTAAAAGAGCTACATTAGGAGAAATTTCAGACGCAATGGAAAAGGAATTCGGCCGGTATCAGTCTGCCATTCGCACCGTTTCCGGGGTATACCAGTCAGAGGCTTCGGAAAATGAAAGCTTTCTATCTGCACGCCGGATGTCCGACGAATTTGCGGCGGCCGAAGGCCGTCGCCCCAGGATCATGGTGGCAAAAATGGGCCAGGACGGTCATGATCGCGGTGCAAAAGTGATCGCAACCAGTTTTGCAGACCTGGGTTTTGATGTCGACATCGCACCGCTTTTTCAGACACCGCAGGAAGTCGCCAAACAGGCCGTCGAAAATGATGTGCACGTTGTCGGGGCGTCGAGTTTGGCTGCCGGCCACAAAACGCTTGTCCCTGAATTGATCCAAGAGCTGAAAAACCTGGGCCGACCTGACATTATGGTGATAGTCGGTGGTGTGATCCCTGCGCAGGATTATTCATTTCTGTACGAAGCCGGCGTAAAAGGTATATTCGGGCCGGGAACCGTGATTTCCGTGGCAGCACAGGAAATTCTGACCAAACTGATGGAAGAAAATTAGTTGATATTCGCAAAAACGAGTGAAGTGCAGTTTCCACCGAATCCAAAGGAATTGGAAAGCACATAGCTGAGCGGATAGTTACCCCGCCATGCCGAAACAGGAGCAGAATCTGACCCTCCGATCGGCTCCTGCACGCTCAGGCTGGGAAAAAGTTCGGAATGGGCGATCGCTAAAATACTGTAAATTGCCTCAACCGCACCCGCCGCCCCCAATGTGTGTCCTGTCATTGATTTTGTAGAACTGTATGGTGGAATGGTTCCGAATAGCTCCGCCAGCCCGTAAAACTCTACCTGATCGTTATTCTGGGTTCCTGTTCCGTGCGCATTCACATAGCCGATTTCCCTGCGGTCTATCCCCGCTATTTGCATCGCCTCCCGCATACAGCGGATGGCCCCGGTGGCTTCATCAGACATGGCTGAGGGGTGATGTGCGTCGTTCGCATTGCCAAAGCCTGCTATCTCTGCATACGCTTTCTTATTACGGGTCAGTTCTTCCGCCTCAAGCACCAGGTAAGCCGCGCCCTCACCCAGGTTCAGTCCGTCACGGCTGACGTCAAAGGGCTTACAGGCAGTATCCGAAAGTATCTTTAATGCATTGAAACCGTTGACAGTATATTTTGCCAGGCTGTCGACGCCACCAACGATCGCTCTCTTGACCCTTCCGGAGCGAATCAGTCTTGCACCCAACATAATCGCATTCGCCGAAGAGGAGCAGGCAGTATTGATGGTGTCCGTAAAACCTTTAATCCGGTACCGGTTCACGAGTTTCAATGTGTGTGCCGAGCAGCCGTAGGATTCGAGGTATTCTGAGCCTTCCGATTTGTGGTTGGCGTCTTCGTAAAGCTGGTCGGTGAGGCACATACCACCGACGGTACTGGCAGATATCAATGCGGTATCCAGCGAAGAAAGCTGGCCTCGCGTTAATGCAGCATCGGCAATGGCTTCTGTGAAGGCCTTGTCGGCAAGCAGGCAGGTACGTGTGTAGCCGGTGGCGGTTTCGAGTTGCTGCGACTTTTTCAATTCGCCGTTGCTCAGTTTCACCTCTCCAAACGGCAGTTGCGAAGCGTACAACGATTCGAAAAAAGCCACGTTCCCGATCCCTGAACGCCCGCTTCGCAAGCTCTCATGATTTTCCGCCACATTATTACCAATGGCGGAAATCATACCCATGCCTGTCACCAACACCCTTCCCATTTATGAATCAAGCTGCTTTTGTGTGCGCGAGAATATACTCGGCCATGTGGTTCACATCCACCAGTATCTTTCTGCCCTCGGCCGGATTGTTGATTTTAATACCATATTCTCTTTCCAGAAGTACCACCAGTTCGAGTGAGTCGATTGAGTCCAGTCCCAGCTCGCCGCCAAAGAGGGGCTCGTCATCTTTAATGTCCTGCGGATTGATATCCAGTAAATTCAGGTATTGTACAATTTGCCCTTTCAGAATGGGCTTCAGGCTTTCTATGTCCATGTCGATTTGTTAGTCACTTTCAAGGTAATAGTCCGGCCTTTTCGGTGCAAGGCAGGATACATCAGCTAGTTCAGGTAGTTACGAACATCAAACTTAAATAATTCTTTCCAACCGTAACTTAAAATATGTGCCAAGTTGGCAAAAGAGGATAAAAATGCCCAGAAACAAAAACACCTTCCTTAACTCCTGCCAGCTGCCCTCTTTAAGAAACAACATGTAAAATCCTTCCAGACACCAGTGCAAGGGTGAAAAATTACTGGCAAACTGCATAAAACCCGGCATCACAAACGTAGGTACGAGTATTCCCCCGATAGCCCCGAAAATAATAATGGATATGGCTCCGAAACCATTAGCCTGCTGCTCTGTTCTGGCAAATGCGCCGATCATCAGAGCATAACTCACTGCCGCCATACTGCTGATAAAAATCACCGCAAAAAGCGCAATCAGGTTGTCCGGAACACTCAGGCGCGGGAGCCCCAGCCCGGGCAGTATCCAGATTCCCATTGAGAACGTCAATGCCACCTGCAATACTGCAACTACCACATAAATCGCCATTTTACTGAACATCACCAGCATAAATGTGGTCGGCATTGTTTTCAACCGGAGAAAGCTTCCACTCACACGCTCCTTGACGATATTGCTGCCCAGCGACACGACCATAAAGAACATGGCGAAAATGGTCCAGGCCGGCACATTGTGCTGGGTCGAATTAGGTATCGAAGTCGAATTGTTGTTCCGGGCAACGATCTGATCGATCGCTACACGGTTCGATATCATTTTCTGCTTGAGTTTTTCGGATTTGTCCGCCAGATCCATGTTTGCATACATCCGGTCGATCATCAGTGAGTTTTCAATCACACTCATGTAGGACTGGATCACGCTCATGACCGAGTAACTGTAATTCTCCTGCAACACAGGATCATTGTAAAAAGAGAGTCTCGGCATTGAGACTTTTTCCCCGGCCCCCTCTCGATGGTCCAGCCCCAGGTCATCCATGAGAATGCCGCTCACGTCTTCCGCATTGCTTTCCAGCCCCGCCGAGAAGCTGCCAGGAATGTATAATGCGATCATTTTTCCCCTGGACAGTAGTTCCGATCGCAGCGACTGCTGCTGAATGTCATTCTGAGAATCTATTTTGAAAAGGCCCGACTTTTCCAGCAATCCTACCAGTTTCTTTCCCTCCCCACCCTGATCGTGGTTCACGACGAGCAACGGTATTTGGTTCTCGTTGACCATCTTGTACGCGCTATCCTGGATGATGGTGATGATGAACACCAGCAACAACGGCATCACGAACATCAAAGCAAGCCCGACCTTGTCGTTGATTAGCAGGAGCAATTCTTTGCGTAATGATGAATATAATTTAAACATAAACTTAGTCGCGATACGCCTCGCCGGTCAGGTTGATGAACAATGACTGCAGGCTGTCGACAGCGTGTACTGCCTTCAGCTCATTGAGTCCACCCGCTACAATGACCTTGCCATGATCGATCAGCGCAATGCTTTTACAAAACTCCTCCGCTTCCGACATATGATGCGAAGTATAGATTATCGTTGTTCCAGCCTCATTTAGCTGTTGCAGGTAGCGGATAATGGCATTCCGACTCTGCACGTCGACTCCTACCGTGGGCTCGTCGAGGAAAAGGATTTCAGGTTCGTGGATGATGCCGATGGCCAGGTTGACACGCCTTTTCATGCCGCCTGAAAACGTACCTACCTTTTTGTCTCCTGCCTTGTCCAGGCCCAGCACTTTCAGCAGATGTTCCCGCCTTTCCTCCAATGCCTTTCTGGACAGATTATACATCGCCCCGAAATAATCGAGGTTCTGGCGCGCGGTCAGCTCCTGGTAGAATGCATATTCCTGGGGAACAAAACCAACTCTGCTTTTTCTTTCTGCTTCCGAATAGGGAATCCCATTAAAAAAAAAACGGACCTGCCCGGAGGAAACGGGAATGATGCCGCAAAGAATGGAGATCAGTGTAGTTTTCCCGGCGCCGTTAGGGCCCAGCAAACCAAAAACCTCCGATTGAAGAATGTTCAGGGAAACACTGGAAAGACTATCCTCTTGCGCGGATTTATACCGTTTAAAAACATCCCTGATTTCAATACATACCTTACCCGTCATATCAAATCCCTGCTTACTTACCCAGTTTCATGCGGGACAACTTTTGGAATGCTTCTTTTTCAACCAGCCGGATATCCAGCAGCATATCGGCAATCTCCTCAAAATCTTTCTGTTCGGTTAGACGGCCTTTGTAAACTCCGGCCATTTTAATGGCACCGGCCCGCCACATATCCCCGGCTTTGGTAAAATTTTCCGAAATATTGGACAAACGGTCGTCCTGCATATAACCTGCGGCCTCTTCCAGGAAAGCCCCGTAAAGGAAGCGAAAACCGCCGCCGCCTGTGCCGATCTCTTCCTGCATGCGGACGATCTGGCCCAGATACAGGCTGGCTTTCCGCAGCCCCAGTTTATCTCTCCATTTGCGGATATGGTTTGAAGTATGGCGAATGCCATCCACGCCCGCAAAATTGCCGGGTATATGCAGCATATCGCGTACATTCCGGCTGATTCCCTTCACTATACCCTTCCGGATCATATCGTCCGTAATGGGTTTAACGCTTTCGGGAAAATAGATATGCCCTTTGGGGGCCAGCGGCCCTTGAGCAAAGCGAACACGTGAAAGCTCCTCTCTCGAAAGCGAAGTCACGTCTTCCATAACCGGATCGCTGACCAGGTAACGGCCCTCTTCTTCGCCGAAAACGATCAGGTTGTGCGCGTTGAAATGGAACCGATATTCTTTGGGAAAGTAAGTGAGGTGAAAAACACCCACCTGGCAGCCTACCGGCACGCCTTCCTTTACTTTCTGATCCAGGTATGCTTCCGCCGAAGCCGGATTCGAGAATTTCTTGCGGGTTACTTCCACGCCCAGCGATTTGCAGGTCCTTTTGAAAATCGCGCCCGGCATCGTCCGGAAGGAGATCGCAGGGCCATTATTAACCGTCAGGAAAGGTATTTGAATGTAAAAAAGGCCGGAACCCATCCCGAAAGCCAGCGGCTCGGTCATAAAGTCCAGGCCGTGGTAACGCAGCAATGCGGTGGTCACCCCGTTTTCGCAATGCGCGGTCTGAACATGGTGAAACTCATCCGTTTGACTATCAATATTCACTGGATCAACCTTTAAAATTTTTCAACTCGCTCACGGTAATGTCGAAAGCCCTGGCATATTTTTCCAGTTTTTTTTCGCTAAGATCTTTAAAAACGGATGGTTTGAAATGTCTTTTAATAAAAAAGGGAAAGATTCCCGTGTAGCCCGACAACACTGCCAAATCCATCAGGCGAAGTTCCATAAAATAATATACAGGGCTTTTTTCACCATTGGCTACCGCCTTTCTGGCCTCTTCCACCCGCTCGTTGACCTCCTCCCAGGCGCTATCCAGTGCCTGTTTTTTGACATCCCAGCCTTTGCTCAAAGCCGTTTCGTACTTGCCGTCATCATTCTTGACGTAGCATACTTCCCGGGTAAATTTGGCAAGGGCTCCCGGGTCCTGGGGAAGATCTTCCTTTTTCATGAATATGGGCAGCTTTTGAAGTTGTTCAATGCCGGCACATCGGGCTTACGCCCCGATCAGCAGACGGTTAGCAAGCAGAACATGTACGAAAAGCGCGAGCTTTCGGGTACTGCGAGCAATATTTTTTCACCCTTTTTCAACGCTTTGCTGTTGAATACCTCTTCGAGCATCATATAAATGGAAGCAGCACCCACGTTGCCTTTCGTCACCAGGTTGGTATACCACTTTTCTTTCGGTATCGGCATTCCATTCTCTTTGAAAAATTCGTCAATCTTACTTTCAAAGAAATAGCTGGAAAGGTGCGGCAGGAAATAGCTCACATCTTCCATCGTCACTCCTTTCTTGACAAGAATATCTTTCAGCTTGGCAAAACCCAATTTAACAATTTTTTCACCTAAAAGCTTCACGTCCTGTTTGATACTGAACACCGACTGATCCTGGATCGCCTCGGCGGTAAACTCCTTGTAGCTTTTCAGCGATCCGTCTTCCAGCTTATCGGCTCCCATGTACATACAAGCCTCTACCTCGTTGGCATAAGAGCAACCCTCGATCCAGTCAATTTTCAACGAGATCCCTTCCACATTAGGCTGCGACTCAACCAGAAATGCACCCGCCCCGTCCGAAAGCATCCAACGCAGGAAGTCCTTCTCAAAAGCCAAATAGGGGTTTTTTTCGAGTTTGACCAACTGCTGCACTTCGTCTTCAAACTGGTCGGCACGCAGTACCGGTGATAGCCGTTCCGAAGCACAGGCAACCGCCTTTTGTTTCTCTCCCAGTTTCACGGCCATATAGGCGTATTTGAATGCATGCATACCTGCGCAACATACACCCGAGGGCGAAACCACTTCAATGGAGCCGGCTTCCGGCAGATTGCCATGTACCATCGAACCATGTGAAGGCATCAGCTGATCGGGGCTGGAAGTGGCACAACTCAGCAGGTCCATCTGGCTGATTTCCTCCGGATTACCCTGAAATAAATTCCTGATCGCCAGAGCGGCCATCTCCGCATTGGTATGCGTGTATGTTCCGTCTTTACGCAACGCGTAGTATCTGTTTTTGATACCATTGTTACGCAGCACAATGGCTTTTGATTTCGAAGGTTTTCCGTTGATGTATCCTAAATATTCTTCCATTTCCTCATTGGAAACGGATTCATTCGGTAAAAACTTGGCAATCCTTGTAATATATGCTTCTGACATTATCATTTGGTTTCTACACCACAAAAGTATTCTTTTTTCTTCTTAATCGCATTGGTCGCAAAGGGTGCGATCAGTACCCGGTATGCTGTGACCAGCACTGGCGCTACCATAAAAAGTGCTACCAGCAGGTAATATTTAAAAAATCCGACAAGCCGTTTTCGCTTGGCAGGCGTCGTCCCCTTCGTCTTGATAAGATTGGCCCAGATCCGGAAAAGTTTCTTGGCCCGCCCCTCGATAAAAAGGATGTCGGTTGGTATTGCAATGAGGCCTGTGGCCATGATCTCTTTTTGTAAACCGGTATAATCGCGGCTCTCAAAAGATTTTTTTACAATCCCCCCGAATCGTGCTGCATTATGGATGTCTTCGTCGCTCACGCCGGGCTTGGGGAAAACGCCCCATTTGCGGTCTTTACGGCCGGTGAGCATCCAATGCAGGATGGTCACGGCACTAATGAGGTTTGAAACGCGGTCCATCAGCGGAATATTGCCTACCAGCCTGCCGCCTGCATCGGCGATCAGTTTTTTGATGCTTTCCTGCGAATTGAGCCACATATTTCTCCCTCCGATTACGGTGACGATCGGCGTCTCCCTAGCCCTGGCTTTGAAGCCTGGACTCTTGAGCAGCGAGGTAATGGGCAGGGACGGCGACAGGAACCAAGGCTGGTACCCGAGCACGATCAGGTCGTATCGTTCTGCGCCAAAATGCAACGGTTGCAGCTCGATCGGATCTTCCTGTACGCATTCGGGCATCTTATCAAAAAACTCGTCACTGGTCCACGGAAATGGGAATGGGCTTGCCGGAAAAATTTCCAGCCGCTCTACTGTTTCAGGTTCGAACGGTTGCAGGAACTGATCGATAATTTCATTTAGCTGACCTGATTGAGAGTAGTTTACGACTAGTATATTTTTCATTTATCGGCAATCCCGTTAATGCATTTCCCTATTTCAGATCCGCTTCCTTTAACACCTTCGAATCCTTCGCGTAATCGACGATTACCGTTTTCAAATCGGCATCCAGCTTGTCGAAGCCCGAAACCACCGCCTGTTTATCGGCATCTATTTCCTTGTTGTATTTCAAAATCCCCGGCGCGTGTTCCTGCACCGTGAGGCGCAGGAAACGGAATTCGGTATTACCGGGGTTGCTCTTGATTTCGTCTTCGAGTAGGTGGGCACCCTTTTTGAACGTCTTGACTTTCCCGCCTACCCCTTTCACAAAACCTGCCTTTTTCATGGTCAGCGCGCCTTTGTAGGCATTCACCTTCGGCGAGCCCTTTTCATTTTCGAGCTTGGCAAGCACCTTGTCAATCGATTCCTCTTCTCCGCTTGACAACGCCTTGTAATATGCTCCTTTATCGAGCTGTGCATTGGCCTTTATTACCACTACAAACAAACAAGCGATGCAAACCACCAAAAACCGCTTCATAACAATGCATATTTACGTATTCGGAATAAAAAAGGATCAGGCATTATGCCTTTTTCCTGCATTCCAGGATCGTGTGGTAGCTATCACCGATCAACGGGTAAGTCTGCACTACTTCAAACCCGGCCTGTGAAACCAGTTCTTTCATCACCTCGATCCTGTACATTTTGCTATTGCCGTTGGCCATAATTGTAAAATACAAAGAGGTTGCCACCAGGCTGTAATGCGCAGCAGGATAATTCTGGTTATCAAAAAATGGTTCCAGGATAAACAAGGTCGTGTTTTCGGAGGCAGCCTGAAAGGCATTTTCCAGGATCTGCACGATCTGTTCTTTTGAAAAACAATCTAGGAATTGGCTCATCCAGATCACATCGGCCCCCTGAGGGATTTTCTGGGTTGTGTCCAGCAAGTCTATCGCGTGGAAATCAATGCGATCGAGCAAGCCACGTTCGGTTGCATTGGCTTTGGCTACATTGAGCTGAACCGGCAGGTCGAGTATTTTAATCCTCACATCCGGGTCATGATCGCAGCAGGCGAACGACCATTTGCCGGTGTTGCCACCTATATCGAAGATCAGTTTTGGCTTTTTGGCGAACACGATTTTCAGCGCGTCGGGAAATGCATTGTCGGAATAATAATGGTCGAACTCGAACCAGGATGTTTTCGCCGGCTCCGGCAGGATCGATAGTCCTTCATAGATCGTGGGCCAGTCGCCTAGTTCTTTAAGACCTTCCGGTTTACCATTCACAATACTGTCGGTCATGTGTTTGGCGCCCAGGTAGCAGACGTCCTGCATGAAATTCATGTTGACGCGGGTCATTTCGTCCTTCAACAAAAAGAAACCTACTTTGCTGATCCTGACGATGTCGTTCTCGATCTCCACCACGCCCAGGATTTCCGCCGCTTCCAGCAACAGGGTCACGCCGTATTCCGAGACATTCACATTTTCGATAATACGGGCCATGCTGACTCCCTTACGGTTTTCGCTGATGTACTGCAAAATGCCCAGGTCCCTGAGCGCTACCACCGACTGGAAGTACATCGGGCCAAACGCTATCTTTTGTGCTTCATATTTGGCTTCAATAGCCGACAATTCTTTTTTCATTGTACGCTTTTATTGTTCCCTGTTTGTTCGGAAGAGGGTATCATCCGGTCTTTGTATCTCTTTTTGTATTTCGCTTTTTTCAGATCTTCTTCATGCCAAACGATATACTTGCCCATCGTGCCGCGGAAGCGTTTGAAAAAACCCTCCTTGTCCGACAGTTTGACAAAACCTTCCTTCACCAAGGCATTGCTATGATCGGCCTTGGGCTCATACACGTTCAAAGTTTTCACCGTGTCGATGACCGTGGGCAAAAGTCCGATCGGCAGCTCAAATTTCTTGATAAACTTCCGCATATAGCTGGTCTGAACAGGATCGGTGGCAAGTGCAATCTTGGAAAAGCCGAGGTCTTTCGCAAGCCGGTACGAATAATATACGTTTTCGGTGCTGTGCTCAGCTTTTTCCTCGGTAAAGAGATGCTCACGCGGAATTCCCAGCGCCTCCGCGTAATTGGCCATTACCCGGCTTTCGATGTAGGGTGTAGCCACAGCACCACCCGAGAAAATGACGTTTTTGGTGTAGCCTTTGGAATAAAGGTAATAAGCCCAGTGGATGCGGAGCTGATGCACCATGTCCCATTTTTCGCCATTGTATGGGAAACCAGGCACAATCACAGCATCATAGGGTGCTTCTTTGGCACCTTTCGTGAAAGCTTTGGCAGCCGAACGGTAGAGCATTTTACCGCAACTGGTAAAGAGCAGACAAACAAACAGCAGGAAAAACGTGTTGGCAAAACGCACAGTAAAGGGTTAGCGGTTTTAAACAGTAAGCTGTGAAACGTTCACCAGACTCAGGCAAACAGATCACAGCTTACAAAAGAATGATATGGTATCGGTAACGAATCTGAGCTTTAAAAATAAACAATTCTATTTACTTTTTAAGCCTTGAATGATTTGCTCCACTTTTTAAAGAGGCTTTTGTCAATCTCCTGGTTGATCTTGTACACGCCTCCGGCCCAATAGTTACGGAAACCGAAGCCACCTGCCTTGCCCTCCACTTTTTCGGTATGCAGAACCTTTTTGGTGGCCAGATCGATAAACGTCACCCAGACGATGAGCTTCTCGGAGGTCTTGTTCAGGCTTTCGACCACGTACACAAGGCCAATGCCATCTTTTTCGCTCAATGAATACTTTGCCACCGCTTTTTTAACCTGATCTTCCGTGAGGGCCGACTCGTCATCCGTGATATTTTTTTCCACATTCACTGATTTGTTGTGCTTCACCATGTCCTCCACCTTCGATTTATATTGATCGTCTTTCAGGGCGAAAGCTTTTTGAAGCGAAAATTTCTTTGGTTCGAGCTCGATCAGATTATTCCAGCTTACGATATGCTGGTTCTGGATCGCCATAGGGTCGGTAAAACCTATTTTACCAATGTATTTGGCTTGCGTAAAATCAAGTCCGAGAAAAACCAGCTTGCTTTTTCCTGAGAAAAGATCAGCCATCGTGTTGTCTGCCGTAGCAACGGTAGCAGAAGCGGCATTAAACAAAACAAACGCAATCAGTAGTAACTTTTTCATAACACGGAGTATTTAGGAACGTTGGTTATTTTAGTTTCTTATCCAGGAACGCTGCCAGCGATTTACCTGCCTTGGCATAGGATTCCGCAATGCGGACGCCCGTATCGAAGTCGAAACCACCAAACTGACCGCCCGGTACGTTTCTCATCCCAATTTCAGCAACTTTCTTCGATTTGTTTGCAGACTCGACCAGATCGATCTCATAGTCCACGTATGCATTTTTGCGCATCACCCCTACGTTGAAGCCCGGTTCCACGAACTTCGTACGGACAATCAGCGTGTATTGTGCATCGGGACGTGACTGAACGGCAGTCAGCCCTTTTTCTTCCATTCCTTTGTTAAACAGCTCTTCGAACTTGGGCTCATAACGGTTTTTACGATCCGCAACCCATGTTTTGGCCCAGGTATCGCCTTTGCCCGCCTCTTTGGAATTGTACTCAGCAGTTTTCTTATCGATATATTCCTGCTCGGTGGCGAACTTTCCAACTCCGAAGCCGGAATAATCGTACTCAACGTTCACGGTTTTCTGTCCTGAAAGTACGGCTACATCGCCTGATCTAAGGTCGATACGTTGCGCGACTGCTGTGTCCGCGGCCAGGAACGTAATGGCCATTACAGATGCGTAAATGAACTTTTTCATGATAGTAGTTTTATTTTTATGGTAATAGAGGGGTCAAATATATATCAATTTTTCAGGTTTGCGTTTCTCCTGTTTGTAGATCCGGAAAGTTAGTTCTTCAGCGGTTACGAAAGTCAATGCCGGAGATACGCGAAGCCTGGATTTGAACAACGAATGCATCATATCCTTGAATACGGTGGTCTGCAACTGCATCGGCAGCACGATGGTGATCTCGTCATTGCCAAACTCGTTTTTTGATACGACAACCTGGTACAATTCGATTTCCTTAACTGCATCGAGCACATCAAAAAGCGCCGGCGGGAAGATAGTCGTTCCCTTGAACTTGATCATCTGCTGCTTGCGGCCAACGACAGGTCCCAGGCGCGGGCTGGTCCGCCCACATGCACAGGGCTGATGGTACACGTGACAAAGATCTCCGGTCTTGTAGCGCAATAAAGGCATTCCCTCAACGCCCAGCGTCGTGACTACCACTTCCCCCATTTCTCCGTCCGGAACCGCATTACCGTCCTCGTCTACCACTTCCAGAATAAGCAGGTCCGGGTTCAGGTGGCCGCCTTTTCCCTCACCGCATTCCGTAAACGCAGCGCCCATTTCGGTGGAAGCGTAGGTAGAGTACAGCTTCACATCCCATTGAGAAGTAATGCGTTTACCGAGCTCATTGAGCGAAAAATCCGGATTACGGATCGGTTCTCCGATACAAATAACGGACTGAATGCTCGACGACCGGAAATCAATATCGTTCGCAATTGCATAGTCGATCAGCCGTGGAATAAACGAGGGAATAGCGATTATGACTGTCGGCGAAAACCGCTGAATCGACTCCCATTGCAGGAATGGTGCCCCCGGGCCCACGCGGATCATCCCCGCGCCCATTTTGCGTGCGCCCATCCAATAGGCCAGTCCGGCCATAAAACGGCGATCGATCGTGGTCATCAGCTGGTAAATATCGTTTTCCGAGCCGCCCGCGCAACGAAACGATTCGGATTCATTGGTCGCCAACCTTTCAACGTCCAAGTCGGTAAGGTAGAACGCCACCGGATCGCTGAGCGTGCCTGAGGTGGTCACAAAATCGGTAATGCGGCTTTTGGGCACGCAAAGGAAATCGTCGTTGTATTGTGCCAGATCGTCCTTGGTGGTAAACGGCAACTGCGACAGATCGGCCAATGATCTGATCGAATCCAGATTGATATTCTGCTCGCGGAAAATGCGCTTATAGTAGGCGGAATAGTTGGAAACGTGCAACAAAAGCTGCTGCAACGCGGGCTGCTGTGTTTCAGGACTCATGGCAATCAAAGGTTTATGGAAAAGCTAGTTGTCGTCAATGTTGATTAACTTCTTCCCTCTGCACTCAGCTATTTTTTTGCTTATCGCTTTCCTCTCATTCAATGAAGAAACTTCACGCTTCAACGCCTGCTCATAATAGCTGATTGCTTTATCAAAATCTTCCTTCTTCTGATGATACTCCCCCAGGAAGAAATACGGAAGGTAACTCTGTGCATTATTGGCGACAAATACCTTCTCATCCTGCGGCGTGAGCGAAAGCGGCGCGTCCAGCATCACATATTTAGTGATTTTCTGCCTCACTGATTTAAATGCCTCAAACTTTTTATAATCCGCCGATTCCAGGAACGGGTCACGGTCGATTTCCAGCGAATCGAAGGACACAAATTGCCCGTGTTTCGCAAAAACGCTATTCAACTCATAACCAACAAACTCCCCCAACTGATAAGGCGGAGCTGATATCCAAAACTCCTTTTTGGCAGGTTTAAACACAATTCCGTGATGCGCAATAAGCTGGTTGAGCAGCTTGGAATTACCATAACCAATGAATTTGTCGTCGATGCCCTTCTGATCGCGCAGAATTTTGGCAGCCTGCCCAACATCCATCGGATACGAACGTTCCATCAGCTGCCTCATGCGGTCGAAACGAGATTTGGAATCTGTGTCTTTGATGTTGTTGATATTGACTGAATCCTTCGCAAATGCATTGCTTTGATAATGGTTGGCACAAACCAGAAAGTCCTTCCCGGAATCGTACACATCCATTTTCTGAGGCGATTTCTCGATGATCACCGCCTTGTCATCCGCCGCCGAGCCGATCAGGAGCGATTCTGAGACGAACGTTTCGCTTTTGGAAGCGATTTCCCGCGCTTCCCCGATGGTAGCGGCATATTGCAGGATTTCCCTGGCTAAAATCGAGATAGGTTCTTTCGCAGCGAATGGAATATCTGATTTAGAAGCATTTAAAGTAACTGCAATACCCTTTTCATTAATGCCGGAGACAACCCCGGTAAGTCCCGCCCATGCGTAGGAAGCAAATTTGTAGCCTTTGTCGGGATTCATGAAAACGATCAGCTTGTCCTCCGCAAACGCATCGCCCATATAGAAATCGAAATTCCGGGCAATGAGCAATGTGGAATCTTTGGTAAGGGCGTGGTTGACGGCGAAAGAAGTGCAGCCGACCATGTTCAGGTCCGTCAATGCGTGACCAATGTCGTGCGCGGCGTGGTAATTCAGAATACGGTAATATTTCGGTCCGATGTAGTTGAACTGATCGGAAAATGACTGCGCAACACCGTAGATCTCCTGCTGGTTTTCCTCAGGAATATATTTATAGATATCCCTGTTGAACCAGCCGACAAAACCTTTGAGTACTTGCAGAAAAGCGGCGCTGGGTATCATTTCCCTGATCCGCCCCACGAAATGCACTTCCTGCTTTTCCATCAGTTCCTTGGCAAGAATCCCGTAAATAAGGCCACGCTCGTACGGCGCCCCTTCGAGATACATTTCCCAGATCCCGTGCTTATTCTTGCGGAGCCAGTTGTTCCCGATACGGTAGTAGTTCTCTCCTACCCTGACACGCTTGTAACTTTCAACAGTTTTTGTACTTTCAAGTTTTGGAGCCGGGACTCTGATTCGCCACAGGAATAGCCCGAAGAGTATTCCGATGACCAGCAGAAAAATGGAGAATGCTTTGAGCGCAGAACGCAGTACTTTGTTTTTGGGCCACATAAAAATCAGCAGACGGGCGCGTTGAAATGCGACAGATCAGATTTCAAAATTAGCAATAAATGGGTATCGTTTCCATAAAAACCGTTTCACCCGTGTCAAAACTGGGAATCTGGCGTATGACCGAATCGTGGCAGGAACTGCGTCAAATACTGGAATTACCATCTTCCGAACAACAAACGCTGGAAACGATCGGCAAGGATACACGAAAACAGGAATGGCTGGCCTGCAGAGTCTTGCTGAAAGAAATGCTCGGACAAAACTTTCTGATCGGCCATGATTCAGAACGCAAACCACACCTGACAGGTAGTGACACGGAGCTATCGATCTCGCATTCGGGCGCGTATGTATGTGTATACCTCAACGAACGCGCGCCCGTGGGGGTCGACATTCAACAAATGAAGCCTTCCATTTCAAAGGGCTCTTTCTATTTCCTGAATGAGGAAGAACAGCAGTGGGTGGATCCGGAGAACAATCTGGAAATGCATCTTATATGGTCGGGCAAGGAAGCTGTGTTCAAATATGCCGGCGATGCGGCTGTCGATTTAAAAAAACATATTACGATAAATCCATTTTCAAGCAACCAAAATGGTCTTTTTGAAGTTAACCTGCAAAAAGCCAATACCCGGGAAACCGTGCTGGTCCGATTTGATTCATTTGAGGACTATGTACTGACCTGGACCATTTAACCTACCCTGTTCAACTACCTTAACCCGTTATGCACCGTTTCTTTACGCTCATCCTGGTGATCCTTGCTGCCAGGCTCTCTGCCCAGACGCCCGCTCTATCCTCCGGCGAAATTTTTCAGAACATCAAAAAACTGAATGTATTGGGTTCCGTGCTCTACATTGCAGCGCATCCCGATGACGAAAACACATTGATGCTCTCCTACTTATCCAAAGATCAGTTGGTCAGGACAGGTTATCTGTCGCTGACACGCGGCGACGGCGGGCAAAATCTGATCGGCTCTGAACAGGGCTATAATATCGGCGTGATCAGGACTCAGGAGTTGCTCGCGGCGAGGCGAATCGATGGCGCACAGCAGTTTTTCTCCCGCGCCTATGATTTCGGTTTTTCCAAGACGCGCGACGAGACCCTGAATTTCTGGGACCGTGATAAGGTGCTTGGAGATGTCGTATGGATGATCCGGAAGTTTCAACCCGATGTGATTATTACACGCTTCCCACCCGACCCGCGTGCAGGTCACGGTCATCACCAAACTTCTGCCTACCTGGCCGAGCAGGGTTTCAGCCTGGCAGCAGATCCGAAAGCCTACCCCGACCAGCTCAGATTTGTCAGGACATGGCAGCCTAAACGTTTGGTTTGGAATACATTCACGCCCGGATTTACCAACAAAGCGCCCAGTGAAGAAAAAAATCCGTTCATCTCCATCGAAATTGGCGGATACAACCCGGTACTGGGAAAATCCTACACCGAAATCGCTGCATTAAGCCGCAGCCAGCATCGTAGCCAGGGTTTTGGAAGCGCTCCGCAACGCGGAGCCAGGATCGATTATTTCCTGCACAAAGAGGGGATACCTGCCGAAAAGAACCTTTTTGATGGTATTGACATCAGCTGGAAGCGTGTGAAAGGCGGCGAAAGAGTACAGGCGCTGATCTTGGCGGCCATTAAAAATTATTCGGTAAACACGCCTTCAGCATCTATTCCGGAACTTCTGAAAATCAATGCAGAACTTAACAAGCTGGATTCAGCCAATATTTACATCAAAACCAAAAAGGAAGAAGTAAAGGAACTGATCCAGCAATGCGCGGGCCTTTGGTTTGAGACCAATCCGAATGATTTTTCGGGTGTCGCAGGGGAAGAAACACGAATTAATATCTCGGTTGTCAAACGGACCGCATACCCCGTAAAGCTCGTATCGCTTCGCTGGACAGGAAAATCGACCGATAGCTTACTCAACCTGCCGCTTGATGCAAATGAACTAAATGCATTCCCTAAAAAAGCACTGCTGCCTGTTTCATTGAAAACTAGCCAACCCTATTGGCTTGAAAAACCAATTGAAAGAGGCATTTTCCAAATCGACAATCAACAGGATATCGGCTATCCTGAAAACCGTCCCGAAACCAAGACTACCTATAAATTTGAAATCGGCGGACAGGAATTTGTTTTTGAAAGGCCGTGGGTCTACAAATCCGTTGACCCGGCGGAAGGAGAGATTTACAGGCCATTTGAAATCCGTCCTCTGGTCACCACGACGATCACCGAACCGGTTTTCATCTTTCCATCCATGGAGGCCAAGACAGTCAGCATTGTGGTAGAGGCGCAGCGGGCCAATGTAAAAGGTACCCTCAAACCGCAAATTCCGGCAGGCTGGAAAGCGATTCCTGAATCGGCAGAATTCAATTTAGCCAACAAATACCAGCAGCAATATTTCTCGTTCATCATTACCCCTCCTTCCGGAAACCAGGAGGCTGTCGTCAAGGCGGTAGCGACAGTAGATGGAAAAAACTATGACCAGTCGGTCAAAACAATTTCCTATCAGCACATTCCCAGCCAAACGATGTTTCCGGCATCGGAGGCAAAATTGGCCAAGGTTGATGTAAAAATCACAGCCAAAAATATCGGCTACATCGCCGGAGCAGGCGACGACGTGCCCACGGCTTTAAGACAAATGGACTGTCAGGTGACGATGTTGAATGAAGCTGGTCTGGCAAAAGACCTGAACGGCTATGATGCGATCGTCGTGGGCGTACGCGCGTACAACACGGAAGCATACCTGAACAATTATCAGGCAAAACTGATGGATTATGTCAAAAACGGTGGCACGATGGTTGTTCAATACACGATACCCGGCGGGCAAAAAGTGAAGCAGATCGGCCCGTTCAATATCGAGCTGGGTCGCGAAAGGGTTACTGAAGAAGATGCGGAAATGCATTTTTTGCAGCCAGAAAATTCTGTTTTGAACTACCCCAATAAAATCACACCGAAGGATTTCGATGGCTGGATCCAGGAACGCGGCCTGTATTTTGCGCAGGACTGGGATAAGAAAAACTATCAGGCGCTCTTCTCGGCCAATGATAAGGACGAAAGTGCCAAAGAAGGCAGCACATTGTACGCCCAATATGGAAAGGGCCACTATATTTACACAGGTTTGTCATTTTTCCGGGAACTCCCTGCCGGTGTAACGGGTGCATATCGCCTGTTCGCGAATATGATTTCGGTAGGAAAAAAGTAATTCAGTATTGAAGAAGGTGATTGTCAGGTGTTGTCAGAAATAGTCAGGTGTAGTCAGAGATAGGGCTATATCTAACAACACCTGACTATTTCTGACAACACATTACTACACCTGACTATTTCAACGCGACGACCAAGGCTTACTTGACGTTCTTTCTTCTATTGCGTTGAAAATCTTCCAGTACAAAGCCGCCCAGCCCTTGCAAATTGCTGTAATAGGCGCGACCGTTGTTGACCTGGGTGAAGTTCTGTACAAACTGTTTGAGGTAGGGATCGGTAGCGATCATAAAGGTCGTCACCGGAATATCCAGCCGGCGGCATTGCGCGGCAAGTGTCAGTGTTTTATTAATGATCTTTCTGTCGAGGCCGAAGCTATTTTTGTAATAGCGGATGCCTTCCTTAAGGCAAGTCGGCTTGCCATCGGTGATCATAAAGATCTGCTTGTTGCGGGTCTTTTTCCGGCGAAGGATATCCATCGCCAGTTCCAAACCGGCCACAGTATTGGTATGATAAGGTCCTACTTCCAGATACGGCAGATCTTTCAGCTGAATTTGCCATGCGTCGTTGCCAAAGACAATGATATCCAAAGAGTCTTTGGGATATTTCGTCCGGATTAGCTCCGCCAAAGCAAGCGCGACTTTCTTGGCCGGTGTGATGCGATCCTCGCCGTAAAGGATCATTGAGTGACTGATATCTATCATGACGACTGTCGCAGTGGTCGTTTTTTGCTCCCGCTCCACCACTTCCAGGTCGTTTTCCATCAGCATGAAATCACCAATGCCGTGGTTGACCTGCGCATTCTTGATCGACTCCGTCATCGAGATCTGATCCAGTGTGTCGCCAAACTGGAAATCCCGGATATCACTGGTAAGCTCATCCCCTGCACCCATGTGAGGCGTATGATGGTTACCCCCGGTTTTGGAGCGTTTCAACTTTCCGAAAATCTCATCCAATGCGCTCTTGCGAATGCTTTTCTCCGCTTTCGGTGTCATGATGAAACCTCCTTCCCCATCCTGCTTTTCCTCGGTAATGTATCCCTTCTTTTTCAGATCTTCGAAAAAATCGCCGATACCGTAGGAGTCATTCGTCAGGTTATATTGTCGGTCGAGCTGGCTCAGCCATGACATTGCCTCGCTGACATCACCGGATGTCATCAGCAGTAGCTGTTGAAAAATATCAAAAAGCTGGTCAAATTTACTGTTCGGCCCTTGTTCTGGCGGAATGTATTGGGTGAAACGATGTCCTCTCATGTCGGCAGGTATAGAAAACAGACGGCTACTTTCAAATGCAATCGAAAGTAGCCGTCAAGTCATTAAATAAGTTTCGAATTATGCCTCTTCTGCGCAGAATTCTTCGAAAGCCATTTTCAAATGTTCAGCAATCATCTGTGCCGAGCGGCCTTCGATGTGGTGACGCTCAACAAAATGGATCAGCTCCCCGTCTTTGAACAGCGCTACGGCCGGCGAAGATGGAGGGTATGGCAATGTGTACTCGCGCATTTTAGCGGTTGCTTCAAGGTCAGCTCCTGCAAAAACAGTTGCCAGGTGATCCGGTTTCACATCGCTGCTTGCCAGCGCCGCTCTCACGCCCGGACGTGCAGCACCAGCCGCACAGCCACATACCGAATTGATCACAACCAAAGCCGTTCCTTTGGTATTTTTCATGAAGTTATCGACTTCGTCAGCAGTTGTCAGATCCTGAAAACCGACGTTAACCAATTCGGCCTTCATGGGAGCCACTAATTGTGGTGGATACATATATTGTAATGTTTAAAAGTTGTTGTTACTATTTTTGTACTTCGGCGTTCGAAATATTGAAGAGCCGACGGCCGAAAGCCGAAGTTCTACATAAACCCAAGTTCCAGTTTGGCCTCCTCGGACATCATTTCTGTGGTATAGGGCGGATCGAAGGTCAACTCCACGCTCACGTCGTTCACACCTTCCACTTCCCTGATTTTCTGCTCCACCTCGCCGGGCAGCGTTCCTGCGGAGGGGCATGAAGGCGAGGTCAGCGTCATCGACACAAATACGTTATTGACCGGAAAGACTTTCAAATCGTAAATCAATCCGAGTTCGTAAACGTCAACCGGTATTTCCGGGTCGTAAACCGTCTTGATGGCCCTGATCACTTCTTCTTTCAATTCTGACTCTGACATCGCAAGTCTTGTTAATTGTTATGCATTCACTGATTTGGCCTGGAAAGCAAAGCCGTATGCTTTCATTTGTTTCAGCATCGCCGCCAGTCCGTTCGACCGGGTTTGTGCCAAATGCTGATGTAAACCGACTCTTTCCATGAAATATACGTCAGCTTTCGCAATTTCCTCGGGCGTATGCCCCGAAAGCACCTTCACCAGCATACTCACCAGCCCACGCACGATAATCGCGTCGCTATCCGCCTCGAATTTCAAAATATCGCCGTCCATGTACGCATTCAGCCACACCCGCGACTGGCACCCTTTGATAATATTTTCCTCGGTTTTGTATTGTTCTTCTAACGGCGGGAACTGCTTGCCGAGGTCGATAATGAACTCGTACTTGCTCTCCCAGTCATCAAACAATTCAAAATCCGAAATTAGTTCGTCCTGTGTTTCGTTTATCGTCATTGTAAAATTCGATTTTATGCTGTCGCTTTGCGTGTCTCGACCCAGTTGATCAGTGAATCTGCCAGTTCAATTCCCGCCTTTGAAATGTCGGCAAGACTATTGCCGTCATAACTCATCGCCAAATGCAATGTCTCGTAAGCTGCATTTAATGAAGTCAGGGCCTTTCTATCTACTTTCCCTAATTCCGCTTTATACCATTCAATGCTCTTCCTCCCCCTCCCTTTATTACCAAGTAATTCATCTAATGCGATCAGTACGCCGCAATAGGCCGAATGCCCGGCCAGTTTTACATATTTTTTGTCCTTATAAAACTTTCCCTCTTTTAACGCTTTGTCTTTAAGGATTTCCCTGGCATTGTTAAGATACCTTCTGGCTTCCTGCAAATTGTCTTTCATAATGTGTACATAGTTTAAAGTAAAACAATGCAGTAATTTAAAAAATTATCCCAACATCCGCTTCACCTTATGCAGGCCCTGAACGAGCTTGTCGATCTCCTCGATTGTGTTGTAAACAGCAAATGACGCACGCGAGGTTCCGGTAATATTGAAGCGGTTCATCAAAGGCTGCGTGCAGTGGTGGCCCGTGCGGACCGCAATGCCCTGCTGATCGAGCAATACGCCGATATCCTGGTGGTGAATGCCGTCGATAACGAAAGATAGCACGCTTACTTTCTCTTTTGCCTGACCGATAATCCTCAACCCTTCGATCTCCTTCACAGCCTCGGTGGCATATGCAAGCAGTTCGTTCTCGTAAGCAGCAATGTTTGGTTTACCCAAAGCATCTACATAGTCCAACGCGAATTTGGCAGCTACCACATCGGCGATATTGGGCGTACCAGCTTCAAATTTGTAAGGAAGTTCGTTATAAGTCGTTTTGGCAAATGTAACTTCCTTGATCATTTCACCGCCGCCACGGTAGGGAGGCATGGCATTCAGCAAATCGCGTTTGCCGTAAAGGATTCCCATTCCCGTTGGGCCGTATATTTTGTGCAGGGAAAGCGAATAGAAATCGCAATCCAGGTCTTGCACGTCAATTTCAATGTGAGAACTGGCCTGTGCGCCATCGATCAGGACTTTTGCACCTACTGCGTGGGCTTTTTGAATGATTTCCTTGATCGGGTTAATGGTACCCAATGCATTGGAAACATGCACGACGGACACAAATTTGGTCTTTTCTGTGAGCAGCTTCTCATATTCATCCATCAACAGTTCGCCCGCATCGTTAATCGGGATCACTTTGAGAATGCAGCCTTTCTCTTCGCAAAGCATTTGCCAGGGTACGATGTTCGAATGGTGCTCCATCGTCGAAATGATCACTTCATCGCCCTCTTTGAGAAACTTGCGGCCGTAGGAAGACGCTACCAGGTTGATACCGTCGGTTGTTCCGTAGGTAAAAATGATTTCTTCCGAATGTTCCGCATTCAAAAATGCCTGTAAACGCTTCCTCGACTGCTCGAATGCAGAAGTAGCTTTCTCAGCCAGATGATGGATACCGCGGTGGATATTGGCATTATAATGCTCATAGTAACCCGCCAGTGCGTCCAGTACCAGTCGCGGCTTCTGGGTTGTTGCCGCATTATCGAAATAGACGAGTTGTTTGCCATTAACGACTTCATTCAGAATTGGAAAGTCGTTTCGGATCGATGCAATATTGAGATTGTGGCTCATTGTAGTTCGTCATTTAAGAAAAATACCCAACCCCAAAAATGGCGGTTGGGTACCAGGAAATGTATTAATTCGGATATCTAAATCCGTTAAAAGCTATTTCGAAGCCAGCTTCTGGATAATCACATTTTCCAGATACTCACGGATCGAGTCGATCTTGATCTGAGAAACGACATCCGCACAGAATGCAAACATCAGCAACGACATCGCCTCCGGCCGGGAAATACCGCGGGACCGCATGTAAAACAATGCCTCCTCGTCGATCTGCCCGGTGGTAGTTCCATGCGAGCATTTCACGTCGTCAGCAAAAATCTCCAGCTGCGGCTTGGTATTCATCGTCGCATCGGGCGATAATACGATATTCTTACAGGATTGGAATGCATTGGTCTTCTGCGCATCCGGACGAACAAATATCTTCCCATTGAAAACACCTTTCGACTTATCCCTCAAAATACCTTTATACAACTCATTGCTTTCCGAATTGGGTTTCTGGTGGTCAGCAACCGTGTGATTGTCGACGTGCTGGGAACCATCCGGGAAGTACAAACCGTACATATGTGCATCGCAATGCTCACCGTCCAGGACGATATTCAAGTTGTTGCGCGTGAATTTGCCATTCAACGTCACAGTACCAGCGTAGAAATGCGAGCGGTCTAGCATACGCACCTGGGTAGTACCCACATGGTAGGCATTCTCGCTTTCATTCTGGACTTTATAATATTGCACATTGGCTTCTTCCCCTACCCGTATTTCCGTCACAGTGTTGGTGAACGACCGTTGTTCGCCCAGCGTCCTGAATGCTTCGGCGAGCTTCACATGGGAATTCTTTCCAACTGAGATGATATTGCGCGGCTGGCTACCTACATGCTGCTCGCGCGCATCGCTCACGAAACGGAGAATAATAGGGTGCTCGACCGACTGGTTATCCGGAATATGAATAAAGACACCATCCTGTGCGAATGCAGTGTTCAATGCCGTAAACGCATCCTCGGCATCTTTGGTAAGCTCATTGAAATGAGAAGCTACCAGGGCAGCATCCTTTTTGTAAGCTTGGGCCAGTGAACTGATCGTGATCTGCTCAACGGGGGAAATGATGGTCGAAAGGCTCTCATTGTAACGCCCATTGACAAAATACAGGATATTGGCTTCCTGACGGGGCACTTTCAGGTCTTCCAGTTCAGCAAGGCCAATGGAGCTTTCTGCATTAAAATCGTAAGAAACGCTGATCAGGTCCTTTACGTTGCTATATTTCCATTCCTCGTTTTTGATCGTCGGGAAGCCCAATTTTTCAAAACGGGCCAGGCCTGCACGCTTTTTCTGGTGAAATTCAGAAGATGCTTCACCATTCATGACAGCTTCACGGGCATGGAAATCCGTGATCAGCCTGGTTTTTAAATCTATTGTCTCGGTACTCATCGATAATTTGGTATGGTGCTTGGTTGGGTCAAGATTTAAATGCGACAATGTCTCTTTGCTTAACCAACCGCTTCAACTTCCGCTTTAATCCAGTCGTAACCTTTTTCTTCCAGTTCCAAAGCCAGTTCTTTCGGTCCCGACTTCACAATACGGCCTTTATACAACACGTGTACATAATCCGGCACGATATAATCCAGCAAGCGCTGATAGTGCGTCACCACGATCGTTGAACGCTCAGGAGAACGCAGCGAGTTAACGCCTTCGGCAACGATACGCAATGCATCGATATCTAACCCTGAGTCCGTTTCGTCTAGGATAGCCAGCTTGGGCTCGAGCACTGCCATCTGGAAAATCTCATTCCGTTTTTTCTCACCGCCGGAGAACCCTTCGTTCAATGCACGTTTCAGCAGCGAGTCGTTCATACTGACCAGCTTAGCCTTCTCGCGCACCATTTTCAGGAATTGCGCGGCATCCAGTGGGTTTTCGCCTTTATATTTACGGATTTCGTTTACCGCCGTCTTCAGAAAGTTAATGGTAGTAACACCGGGGATTTCCACGGGGTATTGGAATGCCAGGAAGATCCCTTCTGCCGCTCTTTCCTCAGGCGCCATTTCAAGAATATCCTTTCCGTCAAATACTACACTGCCACCGGTTACCTCATACTCTTCCCTTCCAGCAAGCACAGAGGCCAAAGTGCTTTTACCGGAACCATTCGGTCCCATAATCGCATGCACTTCACCCGGCTTGACTTCCAGATTGATGCCTTTCAATATTTCCTTACCTTCAATGGAGGCACGCAAGTCATTAATAGAGAGCATAACTAGATTTATACTTAAAAGATAGTTCGTGGTAATTTCCCGCAAAAGTAACACGCTTTCAGCGTAAATGAAAATGAGCGTCAATGTCTTAAAATACGGGCCACTCTTTTTGTACAACCTTTTTGACGGCCGCGTTGTTCCCTCGCGACAGATATTTGTCTATTAAACCCTCACAGAATAAATGAGTTGAAGAACGGCCCGTTTTTAATTACCGAAGAAACATTTACTTTGTGCCCCATGCGTTCCAAACACTTCATTTATGACCACTGACACCGCTCCCGGCCTCTCTATAAACGTTTCCTCCGAAACCGCCACCCTGAGGCGCCTTTTGATCCATAGCCCGGATCGCGGCCTGGGAAAGGTCGTACCGAGCAAGGCACAGGACTGGCTTTTCGAAGACATCGTACACCTCGACACCATGCGGAGAAAAGAGTATGATTATTATGTAAAACTCCTGCTCTTTTTTTTGGACCCCGTAAAAATCAAAGGAAAATTGGCTAAAATCAGTGCGGATGAGACCCGCTCGTTTTTTATTCCAGGAACAGAAAATTACTTTGCCTCAGACTATGTCGTCGACATTCAACGTCTGCTGGGGGAAATCCTGGAAGATGCCAACATAAGAATTAGGCTTACTGCGGCTATCTGCGGTATCGAAAGGTGCTCCTACCACATCCAGGAAGAGCTCAACAATTACGACGCCCACGAACTGGCACGGATTTTTATTTCAGGATCATGTTCGGATAAAAGAATGCTCTTTGCGCCGCTTCCCAACCTGATCTTTACGCGGGATATCGGCATTGTGATCAACGACCACATTCTGCTCAATAAGCCGGCCAAAACCGCCCGGACACGCGAGTCTATTCTGGCTCAGTTTGTATTCTTCCATCACCCCATGTTCGCCCACATTCGCGGAAACCTGATCGAAATACCTGAAAATGAGCGCCATTTTCTGCTCCCCGATGATGAAAAGGCAAGCGATTACCATCGCTGTACGCTGGAAGGCGGCGATGTCATGATGGTGGCAAAGCATCACCTCCTGATCGGCTGCAGTGAACGGACATCGATTTATGCAGCCCAGCAAGTGATGAAAATATTGTTTGAAAAAAATGTAGTTGAAAAGATTACGATTATCAAAATCCCTAAAAAAAGGGACTACATGCATATCGATACGATCTTCACTCAGGTAAAAACAAATGTCTGGGTACTGCTCGGATCACTCGCCCGCCTGGGCGATGAGGCCCGAAAAAAAGATGTGCTGCATTTTCTCGCTCCGGTGGATGCCAACAGGGAGTTCAGGATATTGCAGTTCACAAAAGGTAATGAGCAGCATCCGAAGGAGATAGAAAACCTGGAAGACCTTTTGACTGAAATCAGTGTTGAAGACCTTCACGCGACCGAACCGGTTCGCTTTATTTACTCCGGGGGAAACGAATTCCCTTTCGGTGAGCGGGAGCAATGGACGGACTCATGCAACCTGCTTGCTTTGCGCGACGGCGTCGTGATCGGTTACGACCGGAATGATAAAACGCTCGAAGCATTTAAAAAAGAAGGGTTCCGCGTGATCAGTGCAAAAAGGCTGCTTGAAAAATTCGAAGCCGGCGAGCTCTTCCCCGATAGTCTTGCCGATACATTCATTACATTGCCTTCCGCCGAGCTTTCCCGTGCCCGCGGCGGCTCGCATTGCATGAGCATGCCACTGCTCCGCGAAATTTGATCTTGTAATCGAGCTGTCTGAGTTGTAAATTTACCAGGACTTGTGAAGAAACGTTCTCGCCTTCCCGGTTCAGCCACTTTATCATCTACTCCTATGCGCGTCATCACTTCATCCGCCCAAATTCAGCCTCAGTCGACATGCCGGATCATGATGATCAGGCCGGTGCGGTTTGGTTTCAACGAAGAAACTGCCGGAAGCAACGAGTTTCAGCAGGAGTCCTTTGCACAGCAAACGAGAGATACCGCTCAACAGCAGGCACGGGAAGAATTCAATCTGATGATCGACCAACTGGAAAAAGCCGGACTGGAACTGCATATTTTCGATGATAACGATGATGAGGACCGGCCGGATGCCGTTTTTTCCAACAACTGGGTGTCATTCCATCAAAGCGGAAAGGTAGTGCTTTACCCTATGATGGCCCAAAACCGGCGACTGGAACGCAGGCAGGATATCATTGATACGCTCGCCGCAGATTTTAAAGTCGAAGAAATCATTGACCTCACACATTTCGAAGAACAGGGGAAATTTCTGGAAGGGACCGGGAGTATGGTTTTCGACCGGCGCTATAAAATCGCATATGCATGCCTGTCCCCACGTACGGATATTGATGTGCTTCACGCATTCGCGAATGCGCTTGGATATGAGATCATCGCGTTTTCGGCATCCGACGAGCACGACAAGCCCATTTACCACACGAATGTACTGATGTGCATCGGTGACATTTTTGCAGTCGTCTGCCTGGAAGCGATCAAAGATCCCGACGAAAGGCTGATGGTCAGGTCTGTTTTGGAGGAAACCAACAAGTATATCGTCGAGATCTCGCTGCAACAAGTGCGGCATTTTGCGGGCAACATGCTGATGGTGCGGAATACCAAGTCAGATAAATTCCTGGTCATGTCCACCCAAGCTTACGATTCACTGACAGCCAAGCAAAAACATATTCTCAGCGACTATGCCCGCTTGCTTCACACCGATCTCGCGGTGATTGAAGGGAATGGTGGCGGATCAGCACGGTGTATGATGACCGAAATTCATTTACCTGTCAAATAAAAAATGCTCCGTAACCCCGGAGCATTTTTTACTATTCCATAACCCTCATTAAATTATTAGTCTTTCAAATCAGCCTTCACTTTGGCAACTTTTTCCTTGGTGCTGGCTTTGAACTCGTCCCATTTATCGGCAGTTTCGTTCTGAGCCTTTTTCCAGGACGCCTGCAGATCCTCTTTCTCTCTGTTCAATTCTTCCTTGCGGACTTTCCATTTAGCCTTTTCCTTATCAGCGGCCTTGTCCATTTTAGCATCCGCTTCTTCTATTTTCCGATCGATCTTCCCGATCGCGTCGTCGATGTCCCTTTTTAGCTCATCCTTATCCTCCTTCACCTTAGCTTCAAAATCTGCCCCTGCTTCTTTGATATCCGCCTTGGCATCCGCCACATTCTCCTCCATATCGTTTTTAGCCTCTTCTACGGTTTCCTGAGCCGAGTCTTTGGTTTTATCAGAGCAGCTTGTGAGCGAGAATGTGCCGACCAGCATCATGGAGGCAACAAATACGGTGATCTTTTTCATGTTTTCGAGGTATTAAGTTTGCTTTAAATACAGATAATGAATGCTTGGCAAGCAAAAACCTTACCAGACATTCCCCAGCCTCATGGCACTGTTTATGTAGAAAATTCTTCTCACGCGCATTACATACGTTGAACTTCGCATCACATTGGCAGGTTAACCGGGTAGACTCCCGCTTGAAACTGTTGGCATTTATAAGCAGATTTGCATTTTATTGATATTCCCTAAACTCTTATGCTCAAATTCTCTATTCCCGGATTACTATCTGCCTTCGTGATTTTTACCGATTCCGGACATGTCCGTGCCCAAAGCGATACATTGCAAGCCCGGGAACTACGGGAAATCACCGTGCATGCGTTCGAATCCGCCAAGAACCCGCTTACCACGACTGCGACGGTAGGCATGCTTAGCCCGCGTTCATTAAACCGCTTTTCCAACTACACCTGGGCCAATGCAGTCAACACCATCCCCGGCGTACGGATGGAAGAGCGCTCCCCAGGCAGCTACCGCTTCTCGGTGCGGGGAAGCCTGATCCGCTCACCGTTCGGCGTTCGCAATGTCAAATTCTACTGGAACGGCATCCCGTTCACAGACGCTAGCGGCAACACTCCGCTCAACTCGGTGGACTTTGGCGCCATCCAGAGCATGGAGATCATTAAGGGACCCGGCAGCAGCATTTACGGAGCAGGCACAGGCGGCGTCGTACTAATGCAAAGCCGTCCCGAAAATGAATTTCAAAACCGGGTCGAGCAAAGCGTAAGTTTTGGCAAATACGGATTCCAAAGCCGGAACTCGACATTACAGATTGGTGACATTTCCATTCAATACGGTCATAGCGAACAGGATGGCTACCGCGCCCACAGTAACATGGTCCGCGACGCGATACGCATTACCTCCACGTCCAGGATCGGCGAAAAAGGCTCCTTATCGCTTTTAGGCATGTATTCCGACCTGTACTACCAGACTCCGGGAGGCATTAACCTGGCGCAGTATCAGACCAACCCCAAACTCGCCCGGCAATCGACACCCACCGTACCAGGCAGTCAGACGCAAAAGGCAGCCATTTATACAAGACTGGCTATGCTGGGCGGTAACTATGTGCTGACATTATCCGACTCATGGACACAATCCACTGCACTGTATCTGACCTACACTGATTTCGCCAATCCATTTATTTCCAACTTCGAGAAACGCGATGAAAACGGAATCGGCGGTCGGAACATTTGGCAGAACAAATCAGAATGGGGTAACATAAAAAGTAACTGGACCAGCGGTTTCGAATGGCAGTATGGAAAATCCGCGCAAAGAAATTACGACAACAAAGGTGGCGTAGCGGACAAACAGCAAACTGTGGAAGACATCCGGACTACGAATCTTTCGGTATTCAGCCAACTGGAAGCTATCGTACTCAGCGATCTGACACTGAGTGCCGGTTTGAGTTACAACACTTCCAAATATAAGTACGAGCGTTACTTCCCATTGCCTTTCAATGAGGATCAGAAAACATTCGATGGCATATTTATTCCCAGATTTGCAGCAAACAAAGTCATCGCCAGAAACTGGTCGGTTACCGCGTCTTACAGCGGTGGCTTCTCTCCTCCAACCTTGCAAGAAGTACGCCCATCGGCTGGCGGATTCCGGAAGGACCTGGAAGCAGAAAAAGGAAACAATACAGAGATCGGGATACGGAAAGCCGGAAAAGTCATTTCGGGGGAAATCAGCGTGTATCATTTCGGCCTGCGCAATGCCATCGTCAGAAGAGTGAATGAGGCCGGCGCCGAGTACTTCATCAATGCAGGAAAAACCAGGCAGAACGGCTTGGAATGGACCATCGCCTGGGACATTCTTTCGAACCCGCAATTACCGGCAATGCTCAAACTATGGAATGCCGGAACTTACACCAAATACACCTACGAGGAATTTCAACAGGCAGATGTGGACTTGAGTGGCAAGCTCATTCCGGGCATACCGCGTTTCTCGCAGACCACGGGTCTGGACATTTTGCTCAAATATGGCGTTTCAGCATTTGTAACCTACCAACACGGCGACGCATTCTACCTGAATGACGCCAACACTGTGAAAAACACGGCTTACAACCAATGGACAGCCCGCATAAGCTGGAAAAAAAGCTGGGGACACCACCTTTACAGTGAGTTGTCTGCCTCGGCCGAAAAAGTCAACGCAGGCATTTACAGCCTCGGCTATGACCTCAATGCCTTCGGAAACCGTTATTACAACGGTGCCCCGAAAAACAACCTCTGGGCCGGTTTGAAAATCGGTTGGGAGTGGCAGAAAAATTCGAAATAATGCATTTGTATATCCATATCCCCTTTTGCAGGCAGGCTTGCCATTACTGTGATTTCCATTTCAGTACCAATACAACCAATAAACGCGCTATCGTAGAGGCGATTGCGCGGGAAATCACCTTGAGGAAATCCTATCTGCCGGAAGCGGACATGGAAACCATCTATTTCGGCGGAGGCACGCCTTCGATGCTCGACGAAGCGGAGCTCGATTTGCTACTCAATACAGTCCATAAGCATTTCCATGTTACCCCGGATGCCGAAGTGACGCTGGAAGCAAATCCTGACGACCTCAGCCCCGAACGTCTGAAAAGGTTCTCCACAGAGGGCATCAACCGGCTTAGCATCGGGATCCAGTCCTTCCACGAGCCCCATTTGCGTTTGATGAACCGCATTCACACGGCCACGGAAGCAGAAAAATGTGTAGGACTAGCCCAGGACAGCGGCATCGACAACATTTCAGTCGACCTTATCTACGCCATCCCGGCAGAGGATCATAGCATTCTGCAGCAGGATCTTGAAAAAACTTTCCGGCTTGATGTGCCTCACATTTCGGCCTATTGCCTTACGATCGAGCCGCAGACCGCATTCGGAAGCTGGTTGAAGAAAAAGAAAATCAAGCCGATCGATGAAGAATTTGCCGCCCAGCAGTTTGAAATACTGGTAAAATCTCTCGCCGGGCACGGATACGAGCAATATGAGATCTCTAATTTCGCAAGGAATAGCCGGTACAGCCGGCATAACACCTCCTACTGGCAGCAACACCCTTACCTGGGCGTAGGCCCCAGCGCTCATTCCTATAATGGCGTCAGTCGCGAATACAACATTTCCAATAACGCCAAATACCTCGCTGAAATCGGTCGCATGGTCATACCTGCCACCGTGGAAATCCTCTCTCCGGCGGATCAAACCAATGAGTACCTGCTGACCGGGCTTCGCACCAAATGGGGGGTTGAACTGGAAAAACTCAAAAAGTTGTCCGGAGGCGCATTCAAGGCGCACGAAAACCGGGAACTGGAGGCAATGACCCGGAAAGGCTGGGTCAGGGAGGAGTCAGGGGTATTGATGCTTACCGAGGCCGGTAAATTGTTCGCTGACCGGATCGCAAGCGACCTATTTATTGATTAAATATCCGGTTCGCCGCCCCATGGCAACGAACCGGATATTCTCACTATAACAACTCCGCGTTCAATGTAATCTCCGCATTGAGCAGCTGCGAAATAGGGCATTCTTTCTTAGCCTTATCCGCAACCTGGGCGAACTGTTCCGCGCTGATCCCTGGCACCTGTGCTTTCAGATCGATCGCGCTTTTGGTAACCTGACCTTTAGCCGGATCGAGTGTGACGGTGGCAGTTGCATTCAGTTCGTCAGCGGTAAAACCGGCTGCATTAAGCTCAAAGCTCAATTTCATAGCAAAACAACCGGCGTGTGCAGCAGCGACCAATTCTTCGGGGTTGGTGCCTTTGCCATCCGCGAAACGCGTGTTAAAAGAATACTGGGTATTTTCCAGAACAGTGCTCTGTGTACTGATCGTACCTGTACCTTCTTTGCCGGTACCTTTCCAAATGGCTGTTGCTTTACGGTTAATCATCGTTGTTTCCTTTTAAAGTTTGGTTGATTCGTAAAAATCGTTGTTTTTGGGAAAAGTAGCATGGATGCGATATCTACGCAAGCGATTATATGATTAAAAAATACAATAATGTGTTACCGGTCTCAGTTCCAGTGTATGGTTACTTACGCGGCCGGGAGCGGCGTTTTTTAGTTAACAGAAGTTAATGCCCGATCCGGATTTAAACTTTATAATTGCATCACAATCTAAAAACATATTTTTAATCCAATTCCCAATTTAATTTCTCTCAAGTCATGAACAAAAAACTCTTGCCCCTGCTACTGATACTGGTCACATTGTTCCAAAGTTGCGAGGGACCGAAAGGTGACCCCGGACCGGAAGGAGGCGCCATCGATGTGACCGGCACTACTTTCGACCTCGTGGATGCCGATTTCACCACAGCCAACGAATTTCAGGTGAGCCTCTCTTTTGCCGCCGCCAAACTGACCGTGCTGGAATCCGATGCGGTACTGGTTTATATCCACTGGAACGATGTCGACTCGGGTGGTCAGACTCTGAAAGCTTATCGTCTGTTGCCTCAAACCGCATTCCTGGAGAATGGGATCCTGACTTACAATTTCGATAGAACCAAGAACGACTTTTCGATCTTTCTGGACGGCACCGTCAACCTGAATACCCTGGCCAGCGACTGGACCCAAAATCAGGTTTTTCGTGTCATCGTGATTCCTGCTGATTTCGCAGCCCGTACCAGCGGGGCGTTGGATTACAATGACTACAATGCAGTCGCAAAAGCGCTGAATATCGACGACTCCAAAGTCCGCAAAGTTTCGTTGCAGTAAAATTGAAAATTGCGGATAATTGGCTTTCTCAATTTTTTTTTATAAAATCCGGTAAAAATTACCGGATTTCTTTTTTTCAGTCTATGAAAATTGTCCTGAGCACACTGTTTATCGTTTTGACCGCGGCGTCTGCAATACAAGCACAAACCTTTACAGAAGAAACCAATCAGTATCGGAAAAAATATACGGAGGAATTTCTGCATTCCGATAACTCCCCGTTGAAAGAAGCCGATCTCCCGTATTTACAGTTCTACGCGCCGGACTCGACGTTCCGGGTGGAGGCCAGGTTTGAGAAGAGCAAGAGCAAATCGTTTGAAATGCCCACATACAGCGGGATCAATAAGACCTATGTCAAATACGGAGTTTTGAAGTTCAAAGTTCGCGGAAGGCGGCAAACGCTCACCGTCTACCGCAATCTGAGCCTGCAGACATTGGCCAAATACAAAGATTACCTGTTCATTCCATTCAAGGACAAAACCAGCGGTACCGAAACCTACGGTGGCGGGCGCTACCTCGATCTGAAAACGACCGATCTGAAGGACAATACCGTCGTACTCGACTTCAATAAGGCATATAACCCCTATTGTGCGTACAGCACGGGCTATAACTGCCCCATTCCCCCGATTAACAATCATTTGGCAATTCCCGTCAATGCCGGCGAAAAGAATTTTGCAAAACACCACGAACAGGCTCGGCTGAAATGATCAGTGCAAGCCTGTCCCTTTTTCCCTATTCTTCTTCTGAATATAGGGAAGCGTGATTATTTATCTCAAAATCCTGACCGCACCCAAATAAAAAAGCCTGGCTTTCGAGAAAACCAGGCTATGACTCATCAGGGAAGAACTACCCCTTGATAATTTCCTTTTGCTTCAAAATCCGCTCAAAAACCTTGATATCGTGTTCAGAGGTAAAAATATTGAACGGCAGATACAAGAACTGTCCTTTTGAGATCACAAGCACATACGCATCCTTGTCCTTATACCCTCCGATGATCTGTTCCCATTTCATGACGCTACCTTCCTTCTGGTTGAGCTTCATCAGAATCTGACGGTTGTCGATCTCGTATGAAAATTTCTCAAACATCGGCTTGTATTGCGCGAGCTGTGTAATCCCTGTGAACTGAATCAGCCAGAAAAGCACATACAGGATAGCCCCGACAAAGACGGTAATGTAAATCCAAAGGTTCGGATAAACGCCGGTGAGGTTTATGATCGCGTTGATCAGAATAATGGCCAGTGGGATAAGCCCCCATTTAAGCTGCGTTTTCAGAAAATAACGCATGGCCAGCGCAATGTATTTTTGGGTAGGTAAAGCGTACTTTTTAGTACGAACCGCGGCCGGGTTCGTAGGCATTTGATAGACGGGCTGGTGTTTGTTTACCGAAACTTTGGCCATAACTCAATTTAAATTAACAATCTTTTCTTCCTGTGGCGCCTGTTTATGCGAACGCCTTACGAAATGAAGTGCAAAGTTAGAAAAAAGCATCCGAGATATGAGAAAGCGCCGGAAATAAAAAGCAGTTGTGAGAATTTGGTGTAATTTGTCTTTACTAACTGCGTTGAACATTTGAAAAATGGCATTTTACGGCCATATTCGATGGCGATCACTGCAACACGATAATATCTGAGCTACATGAGTTTCCTTTTTCCGTCTTTCCTGTGGGGTTTGCTGGCTATCTCCGTACCCATTGCCGTCCACATTTTCAATTTCAGGCGGACAAAGAAGATCTACTTCACCAATGTAGCTTTCCTGAAAGCGGTCGAAACGCAAACACGGTCGGTGCGCCAGATCAAGCACTGGCTCGTTATGGCGGCACGTATCCTGGCGATCATTTGTCTTGCATTGGCATTTGCCCAACCCTTCATTCCAGCCAAAAACCAGCTCGCTGTGGATCGGAAAGGGATTACCAGCATTTATCTCGACAATTCGCTCAGCATGGAAAGCGAGTTGAACAATAAGCGTTATCTCGACATTGCGACCGGACGGCTGAGCGATTTGCTGGGCTTGTTCAAAAATGCAGCATCATTACAACTTGTCACCAATGACTTCTCGGCTCAGGAACAGGGCCTTTATCCTGCTGAGAAGCTACGCGACCGGCTTACCACGATCAATCTCTCGAATACGACCCGTACGCTGGAACAGGTTTACAAGCGCCAGGAAAATCTGATAGCCAGACATTCCCATGCAGGTAAAAATCAGCTTTTCTGGTTCTCGGATTTCCAGAAAAGTACCTCCGGCAACCTATCGGCACTCCAGACGGATACTACCAATCAAATTTTCCTGGTGCCCGTCCAGGCCGCAGCTGAAAAGAATGTCTTTGTAGATTCGGCATGGCTCAACACTCCATTCATCCGCGAACTGCAGAACAACATCCTGTTTGTGAAAGTGAGCAATTCAGGAAACCAGGAAGCCCGAAATGTCGTACTTAAACTTAGCCTGGATGGCACTCAAGCCTCCACAGCGTCGGTCAATGTACCGTCCAATGGCAGCGCCACCGCAAAATTCAATTTCAATCTGAAAGGCAAAGGTTACAAGAAAGGGCAGATCACATTCGACGATTTTCCGGTCACATTCGACAACAACTACTATTTTGTGCTAAATGCTTCACCGCTGATCCGGGTGCTTCATATATACGGTCAGAAATCGGAGGGAAACTACATTGAAAATGTGTATGCCAACGACAGCCTCTTCACGCTTCAGAGTTACAGTGCGCAGAATGTCGATCCGGGTCTGATCAAAGATTCGGATCTGGTTCTCCTGGAAGGGGTTAATGCGCTCTCCGGTACATTGCCCCAGGATCTGCAGGACTTCGTACGCGCCGGCGGAAGCCTGGCCCTGCTGCCTCCTCCGTCGCCTGCCGGTGATAGCTATGGCCGTTTTCTGGGGCCTTTCGGCATCAGTGGATTGAATGTTGGAAAAAGTGCCTCCTCACCGCTTCCCCTGGCTGTACCGGATCGTAACAATCCGTTTTTCAGTGACGTTTTTGAAGAGTCGGTCCGGGAAGAGATGAATCTGAATCTCCCGTCGGCAAACCCGGTATGGAATTGGGCTAACGCCGGGCAGTCATTGCTGACCCTTCGCAGCGGACAGGTCTACCTGAATCAACTAACGGCCGGCCTCGGCAAGGTCTATCTCTTTGCCGCTCCGCTTAACCAGGAATTCGGGAACATTGCCCAACATGCTATTTTTGTCCCGGTGATGTACAAGATCGCCGCTTCAAGCGTGCGGCAGCAAAGGACCTCTTATACGTTCGACGAGAGTCCCATCAACCTGCATATTGCAGATACAAAGCCTAATTCTGTATATAAACTCCGAAAAAACAACACCGAGATCATCCCTGTGCAGCGGATTACCGGCAATCAGCTCCTGCTCGAAATCCCCGAAGGCGATCAGCTTGGGGAAGGACTGGTAGCAGGATATTTCGAGCTCGTTCGCGATAACAAGACGGAGCAGATCATAGCGCTCAACCACAGCAACGCAGAATCCAAATTGCAGTACTACTCCCCCGCTGAACTACGGGCCGCATTTTCGGGCCGGAAAAACGTGCAGGTTTTTGATAAGATTGACGACGACTCATTCTCCACAGCATTTCAACAACAAAACATGGGTACCCATCTGTGGCGGTATTTCCTGTTTGCAGCGCTGTTTTTCCTGCTCGCGGAAATTGCCCTGATCAGGTTTGTAAGGTAGCGACCGGATATAAAGTCGGCCATCATTTTTATCTGACTCGTTTTTCCACCAATTTTGCTGGAAAATATAATACGATCAATGCTTTCATCCCGAATTGGAATTCTTGGCGGAGGACAACTGGGCCTGATGCTTTTGCAGGCGGCCGTAGACTGGAATCTGGACATCCACATACTTGACCCGGACGCCGACGCGCCCTGCAAACAAATTGCACCTCATTTTACCCAGGGTTCTTTACAGGATTATGACACTGTCTATAATTTTGGTAAAAACCTCGATGTGATCACCATTGAAATCGAGAAGGTGAATGTGGAAGCACTCGAAGCCCTGGAAAAGGAGGGAAAGAAGGTATACCCGCAGCCATCGGTAATCAGGCAGATTCAGGACAAACGCATCCAGAAACAATTTTACTCTGACCAGCAACTTCCCACAGCCGAGTTTATCCTCACCGAGGACCGGGAAGACACAGCCCGTTATGCATACTTTCTGCCCGCCTTTCACAAGCTGGGTAAAGATGGCTACGATGGCCGCGGCGTTCAACGCCTCGGTTCTGCGGCCGATCTTGATAAAGCCTTTGACAAACCGGGGCTTTTAGAAAAAGCTGTCCCCTTCGAAAAAGAGCTCGCGGTGATCGTCGCAAGGAACGCCAAAGGCGAGATAGAGACCTTTCCGACAGTAGAAATGGTGTTTCATCCGGAACATAATCTGGTAGAGTACCTTTTTGCTCCCGCACAAATTGATGAAACCGTCAATGCGAAGGCGCAGGCAATTGCCCGTAAAACAGCGGAGGCCTTCCAGATAGTAGGACTGCTGGCCGTCGAGCTTTTCCTGACACCAGATGGCGAGATCCTCATCAACGAGGTAGCCCCCCGTCCGCATAACAGTGGCCACCACACGATCCGCGCTAATGCAACCTCGCAATACGAGCAGCATTGGCGGGCTATCCTGAACCTCCCGCTCGGCAGCACGCATGCATACGGGCCGTCGGCGATGGTCAACCTGCTGGGTGAGGCCGGTTATGAGGGGCGGGCTATTTACGAGGGTATGGAAAAGCTGCTCGCGACCCCGGAGGTATTCCCGTTTCTTTACTGGAAGGCCACTACGAAGCCTTTCCGCAAAATGGGCCATATCACTATCATGGATTCGGACATCGAATCGCTGAAAGAAAAAGTAGATTTCGTAAAAAAGAACATTAAAGTAATCAGTAACAAAACCAAGCAATAATATACCAATGGTTGGGATTATCATGGGCAGCCTTTCGGACAGGAAGGTAATGCAGCTAGCCGCAGACGCATTGACGGAACTCGGCATTGCGTATGAAATGGAAATCGTGTCGGCTCACCGCACACCAGAGCGCATGATGGAATATGGCGCGTCGGCTCGCAGCCGCGGGTTACGGGTGATCATCGCAGGTGCAGGCGGTGCTGCGCATCTGCCCGGGATGGTTGCATCACTGACGTCCCTCCCGGTTATCGGAGTGCCGGTACTATCCAGTAATTCCATCGACGGCTGGGATTCAGTACTATCCATTCTTCAGATGCCCGCGGGTGTCCCCGTCGCGACCGTGGCATTGGATGGGGCCAGAAATGCCGGTATACTGGCTGCGCAGATCATCGGAGCGAGCGATCCGGAAGTAGGAAAAAGGCTCGATGCATTCAAAGAAAGCCTGAAAGAGAAAGTCGCGGTTATGAATGAGGAATTGAAAAATCAACTTGGAAACTAGGTTGTCTTTAGTATTTTCGTAGAAAATTAACTCCACTAAAAAATAGAATCCGGCCAGGTTATGGAAGACGAATTCCCTAAGAAAAGAAATGTCCGTCCCACTGAAAAGTCGAATTTGCCTATTGTAACGTTGCTGGTGTTGGTGCTACTGGTATTGGCGATGCTTTATGTTGGCTATGAGTATATTTCTGACAGTTCTTCCAGTTCCGAGGAACTTACATCGGTAGTTGTCGACTCCACAGTGGAAGAAACACCGGCTGAGCCAATCACAGATCAACCGGCACCATCCGAAGAACCGGCCGAGGAGTCCAAACCCGAGCCCGTCAAAGAGACCCCGAAAGAACCGAAGAAAGAAGAAAAACCAGCCATTTCGGCATCTTCTCTCGGTGGTGAACAAATTACGCATACCGTGCAAAGCGGCGAGACATTTTCGAGTATCGCATCCCGTTACAATCTCAAGACAGAAACCCTGCAGGGCCTTAATTCTTCTGTAACGGACGTGAAAGCTGGCGTAACAAAGTTAAAAGTGCAAGTAAAAGCAGTACATACCGTGGGTGCCGGCGACGTCCTCCGGGTTGTGGCAGGCAAATACGGTATCAGCAAAGAAGCTTTAATGAAAGCCAATGGCAAGAGCCGCGATTTTTCAGAAAGAGGTGAAAAGCTCGTCATTCCATTCCCCGACAAGAAATAGATCTGTTTCAAAAGTGTAGATACAAAGAATCCCGAGGCTGACCAGCCCCGGGATTTTCTTTGTACTGACGAAGGGTTTAATATCAGAATATCCTAGTTATTGAATCCTCTCCCGCCACCCGGCATGCGGTCGCCGCCACCCGGAAAGCCCGTTCCGCCATCGAAATCGCGCCGTCTGTAATTGCTGTCGTTCGAAGGCATTTTACCAAAGTTTCGCAGGGTGTAAGTGAATGTGAGCATGGCGTATTGCGTCAGGACCCGGTTGGTAACGTCCTGCACATAAGTCTCGGTCACGTTGCGGCTGATGCTGTTATTCTGTTTGAGAATATCGAAGACGGTCAGTTTTAATTCACCTGCATTGTTTTTAAGGAACTTCTTGCCCACGCTCGCATTCCACAATGTGAAGTTCTGATTGTAACCCGCACCCAATCCGCGATAAGACTGATTGCTGATATCGCTTTGTAAAACAAAACCTTTCCCGAAAATCCAGTTCACCTTGCCGGTGAGGCTCTGCGTGTAATAATTGTTGTTCAGATTAGGTTGAATACTGTTGCGAACCACATTATAGTTGCCGGAATAGGCTACAGTAAAGTCGAGTTTATCGCTGATGTTGCTGCTGACAACAAGCCCTTGTGAAACTGCATACGTATTCGAGAAGTTGGGCACATTGTTGATCAAGCCCGGCGACCGGAGGTAATTGAACCCGGTGGTAAGGTTCAGGTTCAGTTTTAATGGCGCTACTGGTTTCCCGTATGTGAAAAACGACCGTGCATTCCAGCTTCCATCGACGTTGATCGGCGAGGTTAGTTTCGCACCTCTTTCCAGCACAATACCATTAGGCAACGTGGTGGGCTCCTGCGCGATGAATGTCGAGTTTACAATCGCATTGTTGGTCTGCGTCACAAAAAGCATGGCATTGAAGCTGTAAGGCCGTTTGGCACCCGCCAGCGAGTAGCGGAAACTCAGCATGTTCCGGTATTCCTGTTTCAGGTCGGGGTTACCGGCTGTCAGCGATAATGGATTGCTGTTATCCACGACGTTCTGCAACTGCGAGATCGAGGGCTGGTTTGTTGAACTTCGGAAAAAGGCGCGGAATTGTGTGCCGGTTTTGGAACGGTAGTTTACCATCAGGTTTGGTAAAAAGTTGGTAAATGACTGATCCACCTTGTTGTTGACCGGTGCAAGTTGCTGGCTATACAATCCGGTATTCTGGAAATCGACACCCAAATTGGCAGACCAGCTGTTCTTCCGGTAACGATAGCCAAGCCCGGCGCGGTTGGTAATGTAACGATTATCAAAATTGTTAGTCAGCAATGAATCCAGATCCGAGTAGGTACCCTGGTCATAGCTCATATTGTAGGTATCCTTGTTGGAATTGCTGTTGCTGATCGTCAATCCGTAATTGAACTGCAACTGCCCGGTGGTGCTGATGGGTTCGGTATAAACCAGATTGCCTCCTAATGTCAGTCCATCGGAATGGGTAAAGCTACGTTGGTCGATCGTGTCACCGCGCATGGCTGTGTCGGGTAATGTGAGATTATCGAAATAAATGTTCCGGGAATACAGGTCACGACGCCCGTTTTTGTCATTTACCTGTGTGTTGAAGTTAAATGAGATCGTGCGGCCTTTTTTCTCAAATGCGTGGCGGAACAAGAGGTCGTTAGAAAAGTTATAACCCTTGTTCATATTGGCCGAACTGTTGTCCGAGCTGTTGATATTGCTGCCATCAGTAACCAATGTCGTCAACCCCGCCTTTACGCTACCCGAGTGGTTATCCTGAAAACTCAGTCGAGGCGTGATTATCAATGAATTTTTCGGGTCGATGTTATATTCGACACGGAAATTTAGTCTGTGATTCGAGTTCGTGGTGCTGGTCCGGCTGTTTTCGTTGTAGAGCTGGTCCCCTGCCCCGCCTTGTGAAAAATACTGCTGGGCAGTCGACTGGACATTTGTATTGCTGGTCCTGTTAAAGAAATAGCTTCCCGAGATGTCGATCTTCTTGCCGATCTTGTTGGCATAATTCAGACCGAAGGAATTTGTTCCGGTTATCCCGCTTTGGTTACCCACCAGGAAGTTGCCCGCTGACCCGCCCCCGCCACGGTTGCCACCGCCGCCTCCACCGGAAACTCCGAGCAGATCCTGGCTCGAAAAGTTCTGGATATTGATATTATTGCTAAGTCCGATTACCGATATACGCTGATTACCTTTAAAAAAACTCACATTGCCGCCGGCCTGATAGCGGTCATCCAAACCATAACCTGCGAATACCTTTCCAAACTGCCCCATTCTCTTGTCGGCCTTGGTTACGATGTTGATCGTTTTCTGTGCGCTGCCGTCATCGAAGCCCGTAAATTGGGCCTGGTCGCTGAGTTTGTCAAATACTTCTATTTTATCGACTACTTCTGCTGGCAGCGATTTCAATGTCAATGCCGCGTCGTCGCCAAAAAATGGCTTGCCATCCACCAGTACCCGGTTAACGGTTTCCCCGTGAGCAGTCACAGTCCCATTGGTAACGGTAATGCCCGGCATTTTTTGAATAAGGTCTTCCGAAGTAGCATCCGGGTTTGTTTTGAATGCCGCTGCATTAAACTGGGTGGTATCACCTTTTTGCTCCATAGCCGTTACCTGACCTACCACCTTCACTTCTTTCAAATTGGCTACGGATTCGGTCAGCGTGATCATGCCCAGATCCTGGACATCCTTATTGACCGTAACGAGCTGCGTAAAATCCTTGTAGCTTAGATAGGATACTTTTACCAGGTACGTAACCTGTTTAGTCAGTCCTGCAAAAGTAAATTTGCCATTGACATCCGTCGTCACATACTCCGGTTTGGCATCGGGGGTGTTCCGGCTAACAGCCACGTAGGCACCCACAACTGCCTCCCGGCTCACGCTGTCGAGCACGGTACCGGTGATCTGCGCATTTTGCGCCTGGGTGAATGCCGGGGCGATGAAACCGGCGAGCAGGAGGACGAAGAATGTAATTCTGTTCATGACATGTAAAGGTTTATTGCAGGTTAGAGCTCCCTTGCTTACCAAAGTTTAATGCCCTTCGGCAACAAACCCTTACAATCGACAGATTCCGATGTATTTATAGATCAATCCCTGAAATTTACCGACGAAAATCTCCGTCGGCCGGGATTACCCCAGCCATTCCCCCAACAAACCTTTGTAGCTGGCCAGGAATCTCGCATATGCTTTTTCCAATTGAGGTAGTGCTTCAGCCAGTGTACTTGTATCATCCGATTTTAGTCTCCATTCGGCATCACGCGCAATTTCAGCTACCTGAGATACGCCCACAGTCCCCCCGCTTCCCTTCAACGTATGCAGATTGCTCTTGACCGTCTTGATATCTCCGTTCCGATAGGCTTCCAATGCTCCTTCTACCAGTTCGGTGGCTTCACTTACAAAATCGTCAAACACCGACCAGACCAGGTCTGCCCCGCCGATGCCGGCCAGCTGATCGATAATTTCCTTATCCAGTACCGGCAACATCGCTTCCTGCGCGATTTCTTTTTGTATCTGTTCAAGCTTACGGTTTTCCATATTCCCCATCAGCTCCTTTACTTTCTGAACAAGCGTTTGGGCGCGGATTGGTTTTGCGATATAGTCGTCCATCCCCTGGCTCATGAAGCGGTCACGGTCCTCCTTCATCGAATAAGCGGTCATGGCGACAATGGGTGCTAAACCTTTTGCATACCGCTTTTTCAGCTCCTGGGAAGTCTCCACCCCATCCATATCGGGCATCTGGATATCCATGAAGATAATATCATAGCCTTTCCGCCCGGACCTATACCTGGTTTCCACCATTTCAATGGCCTTAAATCCACTTTCGGCCAGATCGACCTCGCAACCCGATTTTTTCAGGATTTCATTCGCCACTTTACGGTTTACCGCATTGTCGTCTACCAGCAGTATCAATGGATGATAGTCACTGAACACGTCCTCTATCGGCGTTTCCTCCATGAGGGTAACCGTACTGACCTGCGCAATGGAGGTTTCCTTCGTTTCGAATGTAAACCAGAAAGTACTTCCCTCCCCGAGTGTCGACTCCACCCCGATTTCGCCGTTCATCAATGCGCAAAGCTGTTTGGAAATTGCCAAGCCAAGGCCGGTACCTCCAAATGACTTGCGGGACGAGTTATCGAGCTGTGTAAAAGAAGTAAACAGGATCTGCCGGTCGGTGGCACTGATCCCAATACCTGAATCCTGCACATCGACCTTGATTTTATGAAACAACCCATCCTTTTTCACCAGAGTCAGGAATACTTTCACCGCTCCGTTCTCCGTGAATTTCAATGCATTGGAAGTCAGATTGGAAAGTATCTGCAGTAGCCTGGTCTGATCCGCTATGATGAATTTCGGAATATCCGGCGCAATATGATAGCTGAGTGTATTGCCCTTGCTCTTCGCGGTTTGTCCGAACAGGGACACGAGTTTGAGCAGCAACTCCTCCACAGAAATCGGCGCCTCGTGCAGTTCCATTTTACCTGCCTCGATTTTCGAAAGATCCAGAATGTCGTTCAGAATATTGAGCAACGTTTCCGAAGAACGCTTAATCGTCAGTACATAATCCTTTTGTTCAACATTCAACGGCGTTTCACCGAGCAGGTCGATCATCCCGATCACCCCGTTCATAGGCGTCCGGATCTCGTGGCTCATATTAGCCAGGAACCCCTCTTTCACCTTCAATGAGCGCTCTGCATGCTCCTTGGCTTTCAGCAATTCCAGTTCATTGCGTTTCAGCTCGGTGATGTCGCGTGCAAGTACAGCCACCTCGGTGGGTTTACCCTTATCGTTGGTGAACATGAGCATATTGATCATGAACTGGCGCTCCGTACCGTCCTTGCGGTACATCGTAATCTCGAAGTTCCGGAGGCTCTTGGTCTTCCTAAGCCTTATCAATGCCGAATGGATACGCTTTTTGTCCGGGAAAAATTCCGTGATTTTGTGCCCGATCACATCCTCGGGCAGGTACCCCAGGCGTTTTAGCACCGATTGGCTGATCATCGTAATCTCTCCCGCCCGGTTGATCCGGCAATAAATATCCTGCAAGTTCTCGAAAATCCCCCTGAAAAGCTCTTCACTATGTCTCAATGACAGTTCTGCTTCCTTTCGCCGCGTGATGTCCCTTGCAATACCCGACACCTCTTCGATGACCCCATCCGCGTAGTGAATGGGGTTAAGGTAAAATTCAAGCCACATCTCCCCCGAATCCTTCCTATCGATTTTGAACTCGAAATATTGCGGTTCTCCGCGCAAAGCCTGCCGGTATTTGGTTTCCAAAGTACGCCGGTTGCTGTTACCCACCATCCGCCATCCGAATTTCTCGGCACTGACCTGGAGTGTAGGCCTGACACCAAGCTGGTTATGAATCAGATCGGCATAATTTCTATTGAATGACGTGAGTTGCAGCGATTTATTTACCGACCAGATCAAATGTGAGCTGCTGTCAAAAATTGCGTTCAGACGTGCCAGGTATTTGCTGAGCTCTTCCTCGTTTTGCTTGCGCGCGATCGCCATTGCTACCTGCCCAGAAATGAATTCCAGAAGTTCCAGGTCACGGGTATCGAACATGTTGGGGTCGTCATAGGACTTGACCCCGATAATGCCCGTCACCCGGTCGCCTATACGCAGGGGTACACAAAGCAGTAATTTCGGCGTGACACCGTAGAGGTAGAGGCTGTTCGTCTTAGCGAGCTGTTCGATGTTTTCGTCGGAAAGGAACAGCGGCTTGTTGGAAGCAATGGCATATTCAGTAAGGCCGTTTCCCAGCTTTCGCTTAGTAAAACGCACATTTCCCCTGAAATACTGGTCTACATAATACGGAAAGTAGATATAGCTCTTGCTGGGATCGTACAGGGCAATGAAAAAGTTCTTCACATCGATGATCTTACCCAGCTCTTCATGAATTCCCTGGTAAAATTCGTCCAGATTCTGCGTATTAACCGTCCAGTTGGCAATGCTGTAATACAGGTTCTGCGCCTTCTCCGCCCTGATTTTCTCTGTAAAATCATTCAGAATACAGCGGAATGCAGTCGGTTTACCATTATCGAACCGGCAATTGACACTTCCTGCTACGAAAACCTTTTTACCCTCTCTGCTTAAAAACACCGCCTCAAAACTCGGGTTGGCAATACCCTGCTCGATCAGTTTCAATTGTTCGAGCGCCTGTTCGCGATGCTGCGGATGCAGAATATCTTCCATGCGCATCGATGCGATTTCATCGAGTCCGTAGCCCAGCACTTCCCGCCATGCCTTGTTGACGAAAATGAACTTACCGTCGACAGCGACCAGCTGTATAAGGTCGCTCGTGTTGTCGACCAGATCCTGTAACTGCGAATTCGACTTCGCGATAGCAGATTCCATTCGCCGTCGACGGGTAATATCATCTCCGACAAGGGTAACGCATTCCACCTCGTCATTTTCCTGGTGCATCAGCACCGAATTGATCGAGAATGTCCGTAGTGTTCCCTTCTGCGCGAGAAACGGGACCTCGCGTTGTTCCAGCTTACGTTTTCCCTGAATACCCTCTTCGAGCATCTGCCTTACCTCATGTTCCTCTTCTTTGGGAATAAGCTTGTCGAAAATGCTGAAACCCACCAGGTCCGTCTCATGCCAACCCGTTTTCATGAGCGCGTGCGGGCTTACGCTGCGTATGGTAAAGTCGGGAGAAAAGGTAATCCCGATCAGGTTTAAATGCTGAAGTGTGTGGTGAATAGTCTGCCAGTCGGTTTGGGATAAAATCAGTTCCATAGGTCCCGTACAATCGCACTTTTAAGGTTCCTTCCAATTCTTTATTCGATAAATCTACGAATTAAGACGTAATTTTGGCTTGTGAAAATGAATTATAAAAAACCGGATACCTCCAAAGTACGGGCCAAAAAGCATTTAGGTCAGCACTTTCTGAAAGATTTAAACATTGCCCAGCGTATCGTGGACGGGCTATCCGGTCATGGCGGTTACGACCGCGTTCTGGAAATAGGACCCGGTATGGGTGTATTGACCCAATATCTGCTTCCCAAGGCAAATTATGCTACCTATGTGATCGAAATCGATACCGAATCGGTAGCCTATCTTGAAAAACATTACCCCGACCTGGCCCCACGCATTATCTCGGGAGATTTCCTCAAATTGAATCCCGATGATTACCTTCCGGGCTCCTTTGCGATCATCGGAAATTTCCCATACAACATCTCTTCCCAGATATTCTTTCGGGCACTGGAGATACGTGACCGCATTCCGGAAATCGTCTGTATGCTGCAAAAGGAGGTAGCCCAACGTATCGCTTCCCCTCCGGGCAATAAGGACTACGGCATTCTCAGCGTATTGCTTCAGGCATTTTATGATATAGACTACCTCGTTTCGGTCCCTCCCGGCGCATTTGATCCCCCTCCAAAGGTACAATCCGGAGTGATCAGGCTCCGACGGAATCAGGTAGCAGCGCTGGAATGCGACGAGAAATTGTTTTTCAGAGTAGTTAAAACGGCATTCAACCAGCGACGGAAGACGTTGAGAAATGCATTAAAACCGGTAGGCGAAATACCGGACCATCCGCTTCTCGACAAACGTGCCGAACAATTGAACGTTCAGGACTTCGTTACGTTGACATTACTTGCGCAAAATTCGCAAGGGCCGAACTAAACCCACTTTGACCGAGTATATTGATGAAGCTATAAGCATTTCGCCAATCGCTAAAAGCTAATTTCCGATGACGTTCGAATTAACCCAGCTATACGTAGATCATATACAGGAACTGATTGAGAAAGAGGACTCTGCGGCCATCCGGTCGGAAATGGAGAATCTTTTTCCGGCAGATATTACCAGCCTGCTTTCCGAGCTGGAAACAGGAAGTGCGAAATTTCTGATCAGTCAGCTCAATATCGAAACCGGTGCCGCCATCCTGGCAGATATGGATCCGGGCGAACGCCGTGATTTTCTGAAAGCCTTTACTTCGGAGGAGATCTCTAAGTTTGTCAACCTGTTTGACTCCGATGATGCAGTGGACTTACTCAACGAGCAGCCCATACGGGTGCGTGAGGAAGTAATCGCATTGCTAGAAGACCGGGAACAAGCCCGCTTCATCCTCGACCTCCTTCACTACGACGAAGATGTGGCAGGTGGTCTGATGCAGAAAGAGCTTGTCAAAGCCAATGTAAACTGGACCGTCAACCAATGCATTGAAGAGCTTCGCAAACAAGCCGAAGATGTTGGCAAAGTGTATGCTGTGTATGTTGTCGACGACTTCGGAAAGCTGCTCGGTCTGCTGTCATTGAAGAAAATCGTGCTGGCCCACAAGAATACGAAGATCGAAAGCCTTTACGACAAAGATGTGATTTTTGTGGAAACCTATCGCCCTGCCGAAGAAGTGGCCGAACTGATGAGGCGTTATGACCTGGACGCATTGCCAGTCGTGAACGTGCAGGGAAAGCTTTTGGGGCGCATTACAATCGATGACGTGGTAGACGTGATCACCGATCAGGCCAGTTCCGATACGTTAGCGATGGCCGGTATCACCGGTGATGTAGAAGAAGATGACAGTATCTGGCAGCAAACAAAGGCTCGTTTACCCTGGCTGCTCGTAGGTATGATGGGGGGTATTCTTGCAGCGAAATTCATCAGCTTTTTTGAGGGCGACCTTAAAATCATCCCGGCTATGGCCGCATTTATCCCAATTATCGGTTCGACAGGCGGGAATGTAGGCATCCAAACATCCTCCATTATCCTGCAGGGTTTAGCCGACAAGACCGGCCTCGACACGTCGCTCGGCCAACGGTTGATTAGAATGTTTGCCGTCGCATCTATCAACGGATTGATTATCAGCGCCATTGTTTTTGGATTCAATATGCTGATCGGGAATGACCTGCAACTGGCGCTGGTCGTTTCAACTGCATTGATGTCCGTTGTATTCCTGGCATCGTTCATGGGCACCCTTACTCCCATACTGCTTGAAAAGATCGGCATTAATCCGGCAGTAGCATCCGGGCCGTTTATCACCACGGCCAATGACCTGATCGGTTATGGCGTCTATTTCGGGTTGGCTCATTTACTTCTGAGGTTGTGATGACAATCAGCCGCTAGCATTCACTCAGGCTGATCGGGATGTTGACAGCGAGGCCGCCTTCCGAAGTCTCTTTATACCGGTTGTTCATATCCAATGCCGTCTCCCACATGGTTTTCACCACATTATCCAGAGAGACTTTCGCATTCTCAGGATTGCTTTGCAAGGCAAGCTGTGCTGCGGTAATGGCTTTAATCGCGCCCATCGTGTTTCTTTCGATGCAAGGAATTTGTACCAGTCCGCCCACGGGGTCGCATGTAAGGCCCAGGTGATGTTCCATCGCGATTTCCGCAGCCATCAGGCATTGTTCCACCGACCCTCCCGATACCTGGGCGAGACCAGCAGCAGCCATAGCCGACGAAACACCTATTTCAGCCTGACAGCCGCCCATAGCAGCCGATAATGTGGCTCCTTTTTTAAAAATGCTGCCAACTTCCCCAGCGGTTAACAGAAACTGGAAAATGTCCTCGTTATTCCCTCCGCAAAACGTAATGTGAAATTGCAGGACCGCGGGAATCACGCCGGCTGCACCGTTGGTGGGTGCCGTAACAACCCTGTTATATGAAGCATTCTGCTCGTTCACCGCCAATGCAAAGCAACTGACCCAGTCGAGTGTGTAATTAAATCCCGACCCGCTGCTGCGGATCAGCTCGACCCATTCGTCACAGCCTGCACATGTACACCCTTTGAGTAGCTTTTCATTCAATGCGGCTGCACGGCGTTGTACGTTGAGTCCGCCCGGCAATACACCTTTATGCTGCGACCCCTGAAAGATACAATCCCGCATGACGCCCCAGATATTCATCAGATCGTTCCGGACCACTGCTTCGTCACGCCATATCTTCTCGTTGTCTAAAACAATTTCCCAAATAGGCTTTCCCGTGAGGCGATGCCACCTAAGCAGATCCGAAGCATGGTCTACCGGATATGGAATCTCCGGACGTTCGGTAGCGGTAGGAGATTCATTTTTTTCCTGTACCACGAAACCTCCGCCTATCGAGTAATAAGTTTCCGAAACATCTCCGAGAGATGCGCAGTGTGCAACGAAAGTCAGTCCATTGGGATGGAATGGCAGGGACTCAGCCTTATTGAAAACGACATCAGTTTTAGGATTGAAATGGATGCGCATTTCGCCATGGAGCAACGTGGATTCCTGTGTAGCGATGTCGTTCAGAATGCGGTCGATAGAGCTTGTTTCGATCGTAACCGGGTCGTACCCGCTTAATCCCAGGATGACGGCGATATCGGTGCCGTGCCCTTTACCTGTTTTGGCCAACGACCCAAAGAGGTGCACCTTGACGGCCTGAACCTCACCCAGCACTCCACGCGCTTTAACGGAGTCCAGAAACTGCTGCGCGGCACGCCAGGGCCCCAGCGTATGCGAACTCGACGGGCCAATGCCTATTTTAAAGATGTCAAAAACTGAAATACGTTCTTCTGTCATTGAAATGGCGTGGGTTAGAAATACTCCTGGATGCAAGGTACAATCGTTCCGTGAGCTGCACTACATTCACGACACCACTTTTTATTCAATAGCTTTGGCAGGCTTTAGAGTATGTTCGGTGATTACCCGTATTTTTGAAGCCTTCAATAGAATCGACCTATTTAACTTATGATTGCAGTAGTCCAACGCGTCAGCAGCGCTTCCGTTACTATTGACGGGCAAATCCGGGGAGAAATCAAAGCCGGCTTCATGGTACTTTTAGGCATCACCCATTTGGATACCGACGAAGACATTGATTGGCTTGGAAGGAAAATCATAGGCCTGCGTGTTTTCAACGACGACCAGGAAAAAATGAACCTGGATTTAAAAACCGTTGCGGGGGACATCCTTTTGATCAGCCAGTTTACTCTTCATGCCAGTACGAAAAAGGGCAACCGACCTTCATTTATCGAAGCAGCAAAACCGGACATCGCCATCCCCCTTTATGAGAAAATGATAGGATTTCTGGGTAAAGAACTTGGTAAGCCCATTCAATGCGGAGAGTTCGGAGCCGATATGAAAGTGTCCTTGTTCAACGACGGCCCGGTAACCATCATCATCGATTCCAAAAACAGGATCTGAAAGAAGAAAATTCATTCATTGGCTATTCCACAGCATCTCATTCACCATCAAAACATGTCTATACAGGAAGCACAGGACCAGGTTGATCATTGGATCAAGACATATGGAGTCAGATACTTTTCTGAGCTCACTAACATGACCATCCTCACCGAAGAAGTGGGAGAACTGGCACGCATTATGGCACGTACCTACGGGGACCAGTCATTCAAAAAATCAGATATGGGGAAGGATCTCGGAGACGAGATGGCGGACGTGCTTTGGGTACTCATCTGCCTGGCAAACCAGACCGGCGTGAATCTCACGGAAGCTTTTGAAAAGAACATGGCCAAGAAAACCGACCGTGATAAAGACCGTCACAAACAGAATATCAAATTACAATAGAACTGCCTTAAACAGAACAAGCCCGGAAACCCGGGCCTGCTCTGTTATCTATTTTCCGAAATGATAATATTACATATCCAATAGCAAACGCATCGGATCTTCCAGAAGCTGCTTCAAGCGAACCAGGAAGCTTACCGAGTCTTTACCATCAATGGTACGGTGGTCGTACGACAATGCAACGTACATAATCGGCCGAACCACGATCTGTCCATCCACCACCACCGCGCGCTCCACGATATTGTGCATACCCAGAATAGCCGACTGGGGCGCATTGATGATCGGTGTCGAAAGCATTGAACCGAACGTACCGCCATTCGTGATCGTAAATGTACCGCCTGACATTTCATCCAGACCCAGTTTACCGTCACGCGCACGAACCGCCAAACGAACGATCTCTTTCTCGATCGCTGCAAACGACAGTGTTTCCGCATTACGGATCACAGGCACCACCAATCCGCGTGGGGTAGACACCGCGACAGAGATATCGGCAAAATCGTTGTAAACCAGTTCTTCACCGTCTATATAGGCATTGATAACCGGGAAGTCCTTCAATGCTACGGTTACCGCTTTCACAAAGAATGACATGAAACCCAGGCCAACCTCGTGTTTCTCTTTAAATTTATCTTTGAATTTGGAGCGCAAATCCATTACCGGCTTCATATCCACTTCGTTGAAAGTGGTCAGCATCGCCGTTTCATTCTTCACTGCTACCAGGCGGCGTGCGATGGTCTTGCGCAACGACGACATTTTCTCGCGACGCGATCCACGTGCACCAGCCGATGCGGGAGCAGCCGGAGCAGCCGGCTTAGCAGGTGCCGACGCAGGTTGCGCAGGAGCAGCCGCTTTTTCCGCCTTCAATGCGTCGTCTTTCATGATTTTACCCCCAGATCCGGAACCGTTCACATCCTTCGGATCGATTCCCTTTTCAGCCAGGATTTTGGCAGCCACCGGTGATGCGTGCTTTTCGCTATACGCTTTTTCAGCGGATGTACCGGCGGCCGGAGTAGTTACCTGCGGTGCTGGCTGCGCAACGGCAGAAGCCCCGGCTCCCTGTTCGATTGTGCAAATCAATGCGCCGATTGAAAGTGTTTCTCCTTCTTTTCCTACAATTCTTAAAGTACCAGCCGCTTCCGCAGGGAGTTCGAATGTTGCCTTATCAGATTCCAGTTCGCAAAGGATTTCATCTACTTCTACATGATCACCGTCCTTTTTGCTCCAAGAAGCAATCGTAACCTCGGTAATAGACTCTCCTACTGCGGGAACTTTCATCTCATAAGATTTACCAGCTACGGCTTGCTCAACTGCTTTTGGCTGAGCTGGCGCAGGGGCACTTTCAGCTGGTGCTGCCGATGCCGCTGGAGCTGCTGCTTCCGCTTTCGGAGCTGTTTCTTTGGGAGCAACCCCATTCGCAGCTTCTATTGTTGCAATCAGATCGCCGATGTTCAGGGTATCACCTTCTTGTGCTTTGATGTGCAAAACCCCTTCTGCTTCCGCCGTCAGTTCAAATGTAGCCTTATCGGAATCAAGCCCACAGATAACCTCATCCATCTTCACAAAATCGCCATCATTTTTGAACCAGTTTCCTATCGTAACCTCTGTAATCGACTCGCCAACGGGCGGTACTTTTATTTCAATTTCAGCCATTTTATGTGCAATCTTGTTATCGAATTAAGTCAAAAATTATAGGAACAATCATTCAAAAGCTCTGTTGATAATCTCCGCCTGCTCCTTGGTATGGATTTTCGAGAAACCTGTCGACGGAGAAGCGCTGGACTCGCGGGCAATCACCTGCAAAGGTTTGGCACCCTTGTACATGCGAAGCATGAATGTCCAACCGCCCATATTGAAAGGTTCTTCCTGTACCCAAAATACCTTCGCGTTCGAATATTTGCTCAAATGAGCGTCAATTTGCGTCTGAGGAAATGGATGCATTTGCTCCAAACGGATGATGGCTACATCGTCGCGCTTGTCCGCCTGCTGCTTCTCAAACAGTTCATAATACAACTTTCCAGTACAGAGCAGCACTTTTTTCACCTTCTTCGGATCTGCATAAGTATCCCCGATTGTTTCCTGGAATGAGCCGTTTACAAGGCTATCGACCGGAGACACGCAAAGCGGATGTCTCAACATCGACTTCGGTGACATGACGATCAATGGCTTCCGGAATGGGAACTTCAACTGTCTGCGCAACAAATGGAAGAAGTTGGCCGGTGTAGTTACATTGGCAACGATAATGTTGTAGTTGGCCGAAAGTTGCAGATATCGTTCAGGACGTGCATTGGAATGCTCTGGCCCCTGCCCTTCATAGCCATGTGGCAACAACATCACCAGACCGGTCCAGCGATCCCATTTGGTTTCGCTCGACGTTACAAACTGATCGATAATAACCTGCGTGCCATTGGCAAAATCGCCAAACTGCGCTTCCCATATTACCAATGCATTGGGATTGGCCATAGAATAACCAAATTCAAAACCCAGAACTCCGTACTCCGAAAGCAGGGAGTTGTAGATCATAAATTGCCCCTGCCCTTCCTGAATATGTTGCAGGCTATTGTAAGGGGCATTGGTTTCCACATCCCGCAACACCGCGTGACGGTGCGAGAATGTACCACGCTGAACATCCTGACCGCTTAAACGGACAATATTTCCTTCGGTAAGAATCGAGCCGTAAGCCAGCAATTCCGCTGTCGCCCAGTTAACCTCTTTTTTGTCAAAGATCATCTGCTCGCGATCCTTGAGCAGTTTATCGATCTGTTTTAATCTGCTGAAATTTTCAGGGGTACTGATGAGTGCTTTGCCAATTTTTTCCAGTACTTCCAACGGCACACCGGTTTCCGGCGATTTCTCAAAATCCTCCGGTTTCGATTTCCGAAGACTGTGCCATTCCTGTTCCAGTTTAGGCATCGAGTAAGGTAATGCCTTTTGCTTCACCATATCCAGACGCTCCTGCAACAGCTGCTTGAACTCCTTATCCATGTTTGCAGCCAGTTGCGCATCTACATCACCACGTTCCGCAAGTGTCTGCTGATAGATTTCGCGTGGGTTCTGGTGGTTCTCAATCGATTTGTATAAAACCGGCTGGGTAAATTTCGGTTCGTCAGCCTCATTATGTCCATGACGGCGGTAACAAACCATATCAATGAAAATGTCCTTATTGAACTTCTGACGGTACTCTACTGCAAGGCGCATGCAGAACACCACCGCCTCGGGGTCGTCTCCATTAACATGCAGCACCGGCGCATCCACGATCTTCGCGATATCCGTACAATAAATAGATGAACGCGCATCAACGAAGTCGGTTGTAAAACCTACCTGGTTGTTGATCACGAAGTGAATGGTTCCACCGGTATAATAGCCGTTCAATGCCGACATCTGGGTTACTTCATACACAATTCCCTGTCCTGCAACAGCCGCATCGCCATGGATAAGTACAGGAAGTACCCGATCGTAGTCGCTGTCGTACATGCCGTCGGCCCGCGCGCGGATATAACCTTCCACCACCGGGTTTACCGCTTCGAGGTGTGAGGGATTCGGTGCCAGTTTCAGGTGTACTTTATTGCCATCTTTGGTTGTGATCTGGCTCGCAAAACCCATATGGTATTTCACGTCGCCATCACCCCAAACCTGGTCGGGCAGGTTTCCTTCAAACTCGTTGAAGATCTGGCCGTAAGTTTTCTGCATAATATTGGCAAGCACATTCAAACGACCGCGGTGAGCCATTCCGATCATGACTTCAACCACTCCCATTTCTGCCGCCTTGTTGATCATTGCATCCAGTGCAGGGATCGTTGTTTCGCCTCCTTCGAGGGAGAAACGTTTTTGTCCAAGATATTTCGTGTGAAGGAAGTTTTCGAAAACAACCGCCTCGTTCAGTTTCGAAAGAATGTGCTTCTTCTCGTCGATCGAGAAAGACATCGTCAATGCTTCTTTCTCTATTTTCTTACGCAACCAGCTTTTTTGCTCGCGATCGCGGATATATAAGTATTCGAAACCAATATTGCTTGCGTAGATGGTTTTCAATGCATCAACGATCTCACGCAATGTAGCCGGACGATCAAAGACCTCCACACCAGCTTCAAAAACGGTATCGAGGTCGTCCGGGCCCAGGTTAAAATCAGCGATGTCGAGTTGCGGACGGCGGTCCTTTCTCTTCTGAATGGGGTTGGTCGTGGCCAGCAAATGGCCTCTTGACCTATAACCACGGATCAGGTGAACTACCTCCATTTCCTTACGGATACGGGCGGGATCCGTTTTACCAACTACCGCTGCTTCCTTACCGTTGGCTGCACCGTTGGCACGTCCGTTACCGTTAATAGGGTATTTTTGATAAAAGTCGTAACCTTCAAAGAATTTTTGCCAGCCTTCGTCTACAGAAGCTGCATCTTGCTTATAGGAATTGTACAATTCTTCAATATAAGCGGCGTCGGAATTTGCTATATAGGTGTATTTATCCATCACAAAAGTGAGTATTTCATTTACGGCACAAAGGTACAAGAGTTATGTAAAGATTACGAATAAAAATATCCTTTTAAGTCAACCTAAAAAACGATTTGGAATGGATCCTGACATCAATATTTCTGAAATCCTTTGGGATTCGGAATAAATTTTAACATGAGTTCGTGAATCCCTTTTGGCCCGGAATAAGACGAATAAATCTGTTCTGCCTGCCTCGTGCTATAAAAATATCCGAGACGAACGTTCCTTCCGACCTGAACCTCAGCGGTTAACTGCAAATAATCCACTTTCGCGGAAACAGAATTATAACCTCCTCCAACCCGGTACGAAGCGCCTATCCCTACCTTTTTATTGAACCAGAATCTCGAACCGAAGTCAGCGCGCAGCTTGTGGTCTTTTTCCTGTATGAACAGTACATGGGGCAACATCATCACCTGCTCACTCAGGTCGTAACTTCCACCTGCCATGACATAAAGTGGACGTCGGTAAAGACTACCCACCGCCTGGTCACCGAACTCCTGCGAAAGCACCTCCGGTTTCGAAATCCCGAAGTACAGATTGTCTGAACGTAGCCAAGCCCCCAGTCCGAAACTACCCAATGCCCGGTTGTTGGCGATAAAAGTTCCGTCCGAAACCGGTAATACATTAATTCCGCCTTGTGCACCCAAACCGAGCTTCCAGGTATCAGATATACCCAAATGAAATGCGAAAGACCCGACAACGGCCGTAGTGGTAAAATAGCTGGTTTGGTCGTTCAGCGCCTGGAACCCCACACCAAATTTCCCGTTCGAGAAAGTACCGTCAGCAGCGAAAGTCTGACTGGAAGGTGAATTCGGGATATTAAACCATTTCCGACGGAATATCGCCGTCATATTGAAATCCTCTCGTACACCTGTAAAACCGGGATTGATAGCCATCGGATTCTGAACGTATTGTTCGTACAATACTTCTCTTTGTGCAAAAGCTGTTTGCAAGGAAGAGCAAATCAGTAACGCCGAAAGGCAGGCTTTCCCCAAAAGATAATTTGTATTTATAGAAAACATCGGCACTAAATTGGTTAACCGGAAACAAAAATGGCAGGAGAGTCGATCTCTTGCCATCTTTATAACTCCCGGATTGGTCGTTTATACTGCTTGATTTAATCAAAAATCGTAACCCAATGTTACGTAAGGGATTGGTTTGTTGGTATAACCGTTGTCCACACCCCAGGCGTAATCAAATTTGGCATAAAAGCCGAAGAGCGTTGTTCTCACCCCTGCTCCGTAACCCATCAGATAAGGATTCTTGTAATTCGTAACTGTCGCCCGGAAAGGGTCGTCCTCGCTTCCGATGATCTGTGTATTCAAGCTGTTGTTCTCACTGAATGGCCCTTTGCCGGTCCAGGCTGTTCCAATATCACCAAAACCAACGATCTGGAAGTTGCGCAGGAAACTCGACGTAATGGCGCCGCGGTAGAGATACTTAACCAGCGGAATGCGCAATTCGGCATTTAATAACATGTAGCTCGTTCCCGAAAGCCTGTTCAGCCTGAATCCACGAAGATTGGTCGCAAAATCGGCAAAGAAAATATCCCGGTTATCGCGTTGGAAGTTGAGCGGATTTTCGCCGGTGCGGTTTTCTTTCTTGTTCCCCAGCCAGTTTTCCATACCGCCGAGAATATTCTGTTTCGGCGCCTTTCCACCCGAATGGCTGGCAGCTGCTCTCACGGCAAAGATCAGGTCACGATGGATTTTCTGGTAGTGACGGAAGTCAAGGCTTACCCGATTGAAGCTTTCATTTCCGTTAGTCATTCCCTGATAGAGATCATAACGGATCTTAAAGCGTGTTCCTTCCATCATGTTCATGCCATTGACACGGGTGTTATCAAATACAAATTCACTCCTCAAACCACCATAGTTGGAAGACAGGTCAGGATTCGGCAGCAGCACGTCGATCATCCTGGTGGATGTGAACATCGGTGATACCGACAAGCGGCTTGTCGTAGAGAATGGATACGAAGCCGTGAACATCAACTGATTGAAACGGTATTTTTGAATCAGTCCCTCGGAGTCATTGTAAAGTGTTCTCCGGTCGATCCTCAGACCAAAGTCGACCCGGTACGTATTGTTGTTGTATTCAGCAAAAAGGTCGCTGTTCCTGAAATTCGATGAGATGAAAAGCCCCGCCTTGATGACGTGATTTTCCAGCAGGTCGTTCATCGAAATGGATTGTGCATAACCAAATCCCCGGATCGGGTCAATGCGCCAATCGGAACTTGCGTCGTTGGTAATGAACAGGCCTTTATAGTTATACGGGCCTTTGATCGCAATATTCTCCCGCGTAGCCTTGGTGCGCGACAAAGCGCCGGGCGTTGTCGGGAAATTGCCTCTGTTTCTCTTGGATTCGAATGCTTTCAGAACATCCTCATCGAATTCATAATTATCGGTATCTACTTCCCCTTCCTTCAAAGCCAGCTTTGGTGCTTGTTCCGCCTGAGAGGTTCCCTTCGTCACCGAGTCGGTCTTGGTAGTAGTCGCAGCGGCGTTGCCGTTGGCCGGATTTCCCGCACTCGCTATGCTCAATGAAGGGGGATTCACAGTCGCATTCAGATCGAACCCGTTTTTAAATGCAGCCGTGTAATAGCCGTCATTCAAATAAGTATATGCCAACGCTCCGCCGCCTGTTTTCAGGTTCACATCCGCATTCCGGATATTCTGTATATAGTTGGTTAGCTGAGAACTTGTTTGAGAAGCCCGGTTATACTTGTACAGATTGTTAACGCCTTTTGCATTCGACAGGTACACCACGTCACTCTCATCGGCATAAACAGCTGTAACTTTGGTCTTCCCTTCGGACGGAACAAGTTTCACTATATTCTCGGACTTGGGAGCTCCGTCATGTTCAAAGATGGTATAGGAGGCCGCGATGGATTTGTAGCTTCCCTTATCACCTGTTCCCAATGAATCAACAGGGCGATTGGATGAAAACACCACTCTTCTGGAAGAACCCTGAATAAATCTCGGCGAGAGATCATCGTAGAGATCGCTGGTGAGCGGCAACGCCGAAGCCCGTGCAACACTGATCAGGAACAGATCATTCTGCCCGGCCTTATCAGCACTGACGGCAAGCATGGTACCATCGTGGGAGACATCCATGTCCACGATCTGGTCTAGCCCCCGGATGTTGCGTTTTAGTTTGATTCTGATTTTTTTGGTACCCAGGTTTTCATACATGTACAGGTTCTTCTTGTCATTTTCAGACGCGAGTATCGTCAGCACATTGTTTCTGGACCAACCCAGCAACGGCGGCTGTGTCTTCATTCTGCCACCGATGATGTCCAGCTTACCCTGGCGGATCACTTTTTTCGAACCCGTCTCGCTGTCGAAAAGGTATACCCGGTAGCGTCCGTTCTTGATCTCGCTGACGGCAGTAAACTTCTTATCAGGAGAAATTTTGATGACAGCACTCGCGTCGGTAACGCTGAATTCGTTCAGCTTATATTTCCAAGTCGGATTGGGGTCGCTGTAAAACTGCTCTGCATTCTTGCTCTGGTTCAGGTAGTAAGCACGCCAGTCGCGCAGAAATCGGTTGTATGATTGAACCCCCAGCGTACTGGTGATACTGGTTTGCTCCGTACGGATAATGCGGGTCAGGTTCAATATATCAGAAATTTTGTCCTTCCCGTAACGTTCCGCGATGTAGTTCCAGATCGAATGCCCGATCAGCGTGGCATCGTCACCGGTCATAAGCGTTGGTTTGCGCACATTGCGGTTTTTGAAGAAGTCACGCATATAGTCGTTCAGTTCCGGCGACCAGCCTTCGGCAATGTAAGCGGCAGTGCCGGACATAAACCATTCCGGCAGGGTAAGCAGCAAGGAGCTCTGCAAAGCTTCCTTCATATTACCGCCATATAGCATATCATAGACGAACAACAGGCTGATGTCCCGCACAAGCTTTTTCCGGAAGCCGATCTGGTCCCCGGTGTAGGCCACCTCTACGCGAGATTGGGAAAGATCCAGCTTTTGCTCATTGAGGTTATCCAGCACCGATAACCCCATATTGCTCTGTTCGAGCTCCGCAGGCGAGTTATAAAGGAAGATTTTGACACGGTTGTAAGGCGTCCATCCCAATATGTCTGTGATTTTATCAAACTCGCTTTCCGCATATTGGGCCGTCAGCTTGGCCAATGCAGTACCACCCTGGTAGTGGTAAATCTCGAAGTTCGTGGTCCGGAATATCTTCCAGTTAAACTTCTTATACTGGACCCGGTTTTTTCCAAAAGTCTCCTGAGAAGGATAGCGTTGTGCTATTGACTCTGTAAATAATCCTAAAACCGCTAATAGACCGATCGAAAAGGTTAATTTGTATATATGTCTTATGCTCATAGTGCTAAGGCTGACTTCAACGGAAATATAACGAAAAATACCTTTTTATATTCACTAGCGGGTTCAATTCTTTACCCTCGGTAAGGTGGTCACAAAACTCTTTTGCCAGAAAAGGAGCGAGCGTGACACCCTTCGTACCTAACCCATTGAAAATAGCTACATTAGAAAATTCCGGATGAATGCCGATCAAGGGTCTTCGGTCCCGGACGGACGGACGTATACCGGCAACGGCACCTTTTAATTCGTATGAAAATTTCAATAATCCCTTCATTTTTGCTTCCAGCTCCTCTGTCGCCTCAGCTGTCGCTTCCCAGTTTAAAGGATCCCAGGAGTATGTCGCTCCTACTTTCATCCTATTTTCAGACACCGGCAATGCGAATATACCCTGATTAATGATGTACGGTTTGAGTGGAACGTTTGTAGAGATTTCCAGGATTTGTCCTTTTACTGGCGCAAATGGAAGCCAATCGAAAAAATCGTTTTCCAAAGCCATAAATCCCTGACAAAAAATCACTGCCCGAAACCGCTTACCGCGCCACCCGATCCATTCTGCATTCCTGTCCAGCTCGGAAGCGTCGAAAGTTGCCTCTGTATACAGACCTGCACTTTCAAAATAGATCCGGCTCGCGTCGAGCAATGCGGGCAGATCGATCCAGCCAGCCTGTACTACCTCCAGACCACCGAAATTTGCATGGACATAAGATAACTCCGCAGCAGGGTCTTGTGCCTTAGAGATATAGGGGCTGATTCCGGGATCCGCTGTTTGTGCCAGGTAGGTATTCTGTTCCTCAATGGACCTGAAAGGTCTGTAGATAGCCGCTTCATGCACCAGTTGGCAATGCAGCCTATCCTCTAATTCTTTGTAAAAGGACTTCGCATACGGAAACAGATCATCCGCAAGCCAGGTTTTGACAAGCTTTTTTCCCGTCAACGGATTGAAAATACCTGCTGCCACGCGGGAGGATGAAGGCAGTGACGCGTCACCGACGACCAGGACTTTTTTCCCGAGGTTATGCAGATGCCAGGCCATGGATGTACCGGCAATGCCCTGCCCAATGATCAGATAATCGTAATCGGATTGCAGCATATCAGGCTTTGGCAGCGGCCCTTCTGAGTGACAGTCCGATCTGCTCGTCGGCAAGCCGTACAACCAGCTCCACCTGTTCGTCCAGGGTCATCAACGAATTGTCTATATAAACAGCATCTGCCGCCTGCATCAGCGGGCTTTCTGCACGATGGGTATCAATGTGGTCGCGCATTCTGAGATTTTCGAGTATTTCTTCCAAACCTACTATATCGCCCTTTTCCATTAATTCCAGTTGCCTCCTTTGTGCGCGGATCAGCGGATCAGCTGTCATAAAAATTTTGAGTTCGGCCTGCGGGAAAACGACTGTACCGATATCCCTTCCATCCATTACTATCCCTTTGGTTTTGCCCATACGCTGCTGCTGCGCCACCAGCGCATGCCGTACACCGGCAATCGCACTGACTTCGCTCACCATTTCCGAAACGTACATTTTGCGGATCTCTTCCTCCACATTGAGTCCGTTTAAATAGGTATCATTCCGACCAAGCTCAGGATGGCGCCGAAAGGTAATTTGAATCTGCCCCAGGACATTTTCGACCTCTTTAGGGTTGGTCAGGCTGATGTGGTTTTGGATAAAATACAGTGTCACAGCCCGGTACATTGCGCCGGTATCTATATAGGGATAATTCAGTTGCTTGGCAACCAGTTTCGCAGTCGTGCTCTTGCCGCAACTGGAGTAACCGTCGATGGCAACGATAATTTTGGGCATATTATAACAATGTAGTTCTGGCAGACCGTAAAACTACCAATTTACAAATCAGGAAATGATCGGATTGATCTTCGCAAAAATAGGGAAAGAATGCAGAGGTAGGGTTGTTGGGAGCAGTTTTTAAAAACGTATTCCTGATTACTCACCGCCCAGCCTTACAAAGAGGTGCTCATCCAATACCTCGTTGTATTTAATAATGGCTTTACGGTGAATCGCTTCCAGATGGTAACCTGCTTTTTCCAAAACGCGCATGGAAGCTTTGTTGGTTTCAAACACGCCCGCGTAAAGCCTGGTAATGCTCGTATTTTCAAAAATCCAGCTGGTCATTTGCAACACGGCCGAGGTCGTGATGTTCAATCCCCAAAAAGACTCACCCAGCCAATAGCCAATTTCCGCATTGTTACGGTGAATATCCTCCTGCCTCAATACACCGATACCGCCTACAAACTCCTCATTGTAATAAATTGCCCGGTGAAAGCTCTCGCCATTATGCCGGCCATTACAGAAATCGATCCAGTAGTGCGCGTCGGATAAAGTATAAGGTGAGGGGAAGTTATCCCTCACCTGTGCTACGACATTTTTGTTATTGGCTAAAAATGCCAGCCTTTCGGCAACGTTTCTTTGAAATAGCCTGAGTGTTACTTGTTCATTCATAAAAACTACTCACCGTCAAGCAAAAAGATCACCATGCTGCGCGCACCATGCGCACCGATGACCAATGATTGCTCAATATCAGCAGTTTTTGACGGACCTGCAATAAAACAACCCCAACCCGTGGTCTCCTGCAAGCGTACATACGCGTCGTGCATATTGTCCACGAGCGCGCTACGCGGGATCAGCAGCGCCAGGTTCTGTGTAATGAATGGTAATGCGCGGTAGGGCAAATGCCGGTCCGAAATCCAGACGGCCCCATTTTCTGCCACCCCGAATTCAGCTCGCAGGATAGCTATTTCAACTGTTTCCAACTCGTGGGGATCCGAAACATTGAGGCTAAAATCGGCCCATTCGGCGAGCTCCGGAATTGTTGTGGCGCGGTTGGCGATCGCCCCGTAAAGCTCATGCGCTTTGTCCGATAGTTCCGCAAGATCCTTTACCACGATCACCTCGGTATAAATGGCCCCAAGCATCTCCCTGAATTTCTCCTCCGTATTGTCATAAAGGCTGTCATACCGCAATTGATCCGGCAATGCGGTCTCGCTGGGTTTGTTTTGCCTGATTTGCTGCAAAATTCTTTCTCGTGAGTTCATGGTTATGCTTTTCGGTTTCTTACATACCAGTCACGGAAACTTTCCTTCGGTGCCTCCGGCATGTCGCGCTGCTTGTACCAAGGGTTCAGGCCGTTATTTACGATAAAGGGGACCGCTCTCATGACAGTCCGTCCAACCCGACCCGACCATTGGTAAAATCGCGGCTGTGCCAGCAATGTCGACATCGCGCGGATCCCTATTTCTTTGCTTTTATGTACATAGCCTTCCTTTGCCAGCACCTGCCTCCATTTGTAGAGCTGATCGTGGATATCAATCTTCACCGGGCATACGTTCGAGCAGCTGCCGCATAATGTACTTGCGAAAGGCAGATCGGCATTCTTTGTCATATCCAGGTTGGGTGCCAGAATAGAACCGATCGGCCCGGCAACTGCATTGTGGTAACTATGCCCGCCACTCCGACGATAAACCGGGCAGGTATTCATACACGCTCCGCACCGGATACATTTCAGCGAGCTCCGAAAATCGGCGCGGCCGAGTTGTGTGCTGCGCCCGTTATCCACGATTACAATATGCATTTCCTGCCCTTCCCGGGGCTTTTTAAAATGGCTACTGTAAGTGGTAATTGGCTGCCCGGTGGCACTCCGCGCAAGCAGACGCAGAAATACGCCCAGGTGCTCCTGCTCTGGAATAATCTTCTCAAAACCCATGCAGGCAATATGGATATCAGCCAGGTGTGCACCCATATCGGCGTTTCCTTCATTGGTACAGACCACAAATCCGCCCGTTTCAGCAACGGCAAAGTTTACGCCCGTCAGTGCTGCACGACGCGTCAGAAACTTGTCACGCAAATGCTGACGCGCGGCTTCGGTGAGGTACTGCGGATCGGTAGCGCCTGCTACCGTGCCCAGATGCTCATGAAAGAGGTCGCCTATGTCTTTCTTTTTCAAATGGATTGCAGGCAGAACAATATGACTTGGGGGCTCATTCCGCAGCTGCACAATGCGCTCGCCAAGGTCGGTATCAATCACTTCGATGCCATTCTTGCCAAGGAATTCATTCATGTGGCATTCCTCAGTCAACATCGACTTGCTCTTTACCATCTTATTGACCTTATGCTGTTTCAGGAGACCGAGGACAATTTCGTTATGCTCGGCAGCATCGGCCGCCCAGTGCACATGAACGCCATTTTCCCTGGCTTTTTGCTCAAACATCACCAGCAATTCATCGAGATGCGAAAGCACATAATGCTTGATACCCGAAGCCGTCTCCCGGAGCTGTTCCCATTCGGGCAGCTGTTTGGAAGATTTATCACGTTTCTGACGCACGAACCACAGGGTTTCGTCATGCCAGTTTACATACGGTTCGTCTTGGTTGAACACTTCGGAAGCTTCCGCGTGATCGATACTTGTTTTGGACATAGCTGCCTTAACAATTTGATAATGGTATTTTAAGAAGAATAAGGATTGCACTTTTCACATTCATTGCACAATTCCAAGTTTGCAATTTGTTTAATAAACAACTTTTTCAAAATCAAAAAATTGCTATTTTATTGTATTGCAATATCTTATAATTTTGAATCACAAAGTTTTTCGATCGGGGCATCGGAGTCTGAAACAAGTTTAGTTTAACTTTTTTTAGACATTTAAATAACAACTCCTATGAAAACCAAAAACACTCTTATTATCGCAGCCTTGACTGGCTTGCTTCTATCAGGATCGGCATTTTCTTCAAATGCGCAGGACAACATCGCTACCGCAGACAAAACTGAAAGCACTTCGACCAAGCTGACCGTTCTGCAGGTTAAACCATTGCAATTCCGTGTTTCTTATAATAATCCAATTTCAAAAAACGTAGTCGTTCGCATTCTGGACAACGAGAAAAATGTTCTTTTCTCAGAAAACAGACGCGTAGATAACAACTATTTGAAATACTTCGATTTATCAACCCTTTTGGACGGCACCTACACGTTTGAAATCACGGATGGTAAAGAGAAGGCTTCACAATCGTTTGATATCTTGACTACAACCAGCCGCGTTGTTTCTTCCATCAACTAATAACGTGGCTCTTCTCAGATTCTGAACCGGCGTGGAGCGCCTGGCGTGGTACGTCCGGCGTGGTACGCAATCCGTAAACTTTGTATAGACCGGGGCTCAATGTATGGGCTCCGGTCTTTGTTTCTGAATGCTGCTGTTCAGGATTTCAGCGATATGTTTTACCTGGACATTTGAATGGCTGCGTTTCAGTATACCCCCCAAATGCATCAGACAGCTCATGTCCGAGCCCGTAATGTATTCCGCTTGGTGACGTAAATGATCGGCCACCCGGTCCTTGCCCATTTTCACCGACACCGCTTCCTCGCTCACACAGAACGTCCCGCCGAACCCACAGCATTCATCTGTCCGGTCGAGGTCGATCAACTGGATGCCTTTTACCTGCTTCAAAAGTGAAACCGGCTTCGAAAAGGGAGCTGCATTCAATTCCGACATCTGGGACAAATGCAGACCGCGTTGCCCATGGCATCCCTGATGCAGCCCTACCCGGTACGGAAACTCCGCTTCGATCAAATCTATTTTCAGGATGTCGGTGATGAACTCGACCAGCTCATATACCCGTCTGCGCAACATCTTCGACTCATCGGCCTTATTGTCGGCCTTAAGATGGTCTTTGATATGCAGCACGCAACTTCCGGACGGAGAAACTACGTAATCGCAATCGTTGAACTGATCGTAGAACAGATTGTCACACGATCGGGACAAATGTTCAAAACCGGAGTTGGCCATCGGTTGCCCACAGCAGGTCTGATTCAGGGGGAACGTTACCCGGCATCCCAGTTTTTCCAGCAATTCCAGTGTGGCAATGCCCACCTGGGGGTAAAACTGATCCACATAACAGGGTATAAATAATCCGATCTTCCAATTTGAGTAATTCATTTTCTACCAAAATTCAATGGTGGCTTGAATGGGATAGTGATCAGAAACGTCCGGATAATTCCTGATGACTTTGTAGTTCTTGATGCGTACCTTGTTGTTAAGCAAAGCAAAAATATAGTCGAGCCGGTCGCCCGGTAAACCTTGATTCCAGGTCTGCATCTGCGACCCATGGGCAGCGTCCTGCCATTTTTTGCGGAACGAAAAATAAGGTTGTTCGTTCGGTCTCGCGCCCATATCCATGCCCAGCAGAACGGGCTGAACACTGTTGACGAGCATCTGATTAATATAAGCGGCCTGCAATGCCCGATCCATCACCGAAGCATATTCCAACCGGGAGTTACAAAACCGGAAGGTCAATCCTCTCGACAACCTGATCAGTCCGCAAAGGAGCACTTTCGGGTCGGAGCCGGCAGTTTTGGGAAGATTGATCACCTGGGTCTTTTCAAATGGCCAACTGGATAGTATTCCTACACCCTGTGTTCCGTTTTCGGAGGTATCGGCGACAGCATATGCATAATACATACCCGTTTGCGCGGCGATCTGCCTCAATTGAAACTGGACTTTCCCCTTCTCCATCAGGCTGTCGACCGCCTGAAGGGCGACCAGGTCGGGGTCATTTTCCTTGATAATCCTTAAAATATCCCTCAAATTGGACTCTTCGGCATCATTTAACCCATGCCGGATGTTAAAACTCATCAGCTTGATCTCCACGGCCCGCCGGGGCTGTGATCCAAGTATAGCGAATGAGGCAAGAAGGATGGACGTCAAGTAAAGTAATCTAATCAACCTGATCGAATGCTAGTTCATACTATAACCTTTATTTTTAGAGGGCAAATATCTGTTCCATCAACACCCATTTTTCCCCGGGTTTGGCAGTAGGCAACGCCTGCTGGTATTTCCACATGAGCTGCTCCCATTCCTGCACCTTCGGATTGGATGCATCCATCCGGGCTTTTGCATCAAAACTGAAATCATCATCCGTTTCCATGATCATGAACAAACGGTTGCCGACCCTGTAAATATCCATTACCGTAATGCCGGCATCCGTAATGCTTTTGTGTATTTCAGGCTGGATCTTTTTGTGATAACCTTCGTACTCCGCGATCATTTGCGGGTCATCCACCAGGTCCACCGCCAGGCAATATCTTTTCATACTCAATACTTATATATCCAGATTATAAAACCGCCTCGCATTGTTCCCCATCACATCCCGTACTTCGTCATCGGAAAACATACTCAGGTAATCAGTGAGAATCCCCTTGGCACCTTCGTATTCTCCTGCCACGAGGCAAACGGGCCAGTCCGAGCCGTACATGATCCGCTCCGGGCCGAAAGCTTCAAAAACCACATCGAGATAAGGCCTGAAATCAGCCTTCTCCCAGTGCATCCATGTTGCCTCCGTTACCATTCCCGACACCTTGCAATGGACGTTCGGCAGTTCGGCCAATCTCCGGATATCCTCGGCCCAGGGCTGCAATTCCTGTGCTTTGATCAGCGGCTTGGCAATATGATCGAGCACAAAATGAACGTTCGGCAATTTGACCGCGAAGTTGAATGCTTCTTTCAACTGGTTATGATAAATGAGAATGTCGTAAGTAAAGTCGAATGCAACCAGCTGTCCTACTCCCCTGATGAATCCGGGTTGAAGCAGGAAACCCTCCGGCTGCCCTTGTGCGACATGCCGGAAACCTTTTAGTTTTTCAAACTGTGAGTACGTTTCCAGCTGGTCATACAGGTTCTCTGCCCGCAGATCGACCCAGCCTACGACACCTTTGATAAAATCATCGGCTTCGGCCAGATGCAACAAAAACTCCGTCTCCGCATCCGACTGCGAGGCTTGTACAGCTATGCATCCATCTATTTTGTTCGCCCTCAGAACAGGCCAGAGATCTTCCGGCAGGAAATTCCGGCGGATCACCTGCATGTCGGGTGTGATCCAGGAGTCCCGTTCTTCGTCAAAAACCCAGAAATGCTGATGGCTGTCTATTGTCATTGTTATATCGCTTTCCAGGCTACCGCTTCCTGCTTTTGAGTACCCAATTTCTGAATGCCCAGTTCAACCACATCGCCGGGTTTGAGGTAAACCTGCGGCTTCATACCCAGCCCCACTCCTGCCGGCGTTCCGGTGGTGATGACATCGCCCGGAAGCAGGGTCATGAACTGGCTCAGGTAACTAACCAGGAAAGGAATTTGGAAAATCATATCGGAGGTACTGCTATCCTGAATCTTCTTGCCATTCAGGCTAAGCCAGAGGTCGAGGTCGTTGGCATTACCTACTTCGTCTGCCGTCACCATGTAGGGTCCCAGTGGCGCAAAGGTGTCATTGCTCTTTCCCTTCACCCATTGACCACCACGCTCCATTTGGAATGCGCGCTCGGAGTAGTCATTATGGACAGCATACCCAGCCACGTAATTCAATGCGTCCGCTTCATCCACGTAGCTGGCTTTCTTCCCGATCACCACTGCCAGCTCCACCTCCCAGTCGGTTTTTTCCGAGTTCCTGGGGATAACAACCTGATCGTTAGGCCCGCATAATGCCGAAGTTGATTTGAAAAAAATAATAGGTTCCTTAGGAAGCTCGGTTGCGCCAGATTCGTATGCATGCTTCGCGTAATTCATACCTATACAAACGATCTTGGACGGGCGCGCAACGCAGGAGCCGTAACGGAATCCATCTTCTACCTTCGGAGCGGAAGCTGCATTGGATTCCAGCCAGCTTTGCAAGCGGGTAATCCCGTCAGTCGCGAAAAATTTCTCATTATAATCTTCGCCAAATGCAGAAACATCCAGCTTTGTTCCATCCGGCAGCTCTACGCCAGGCTTTTCATTTTCAAATGCACCAAATCGAAAAAGTTTCATATACGTACTTCGGCTTTGGGCAGTCGGCCTTCCGCCTTTTGGGGTTTTGGTTACTTCGGCGGTCGATTTTCGTCCGTCGATTTTAAATATTTGTACAAAATAAAAATTTTCAGAAAACTTCGACAACCGAAAGCCGGCAGCCGAAAGCCCTTCCTAATTATTCAACTTCTCAAACCCGCCGTCGATCAGGTAATCGCAACCGGTAATGAAACCTGCCTCGTCGGAACACAGGTACAATGCCAATGCACCGATTTCTTCCGGTTTAGCCATGCGGCCGATGGGCTGCGTTTTCGACAGCTTTTCAAACATTTCCTGCTCCTTACCGGGATAGTTTTTGGAAATAAAACCGTCCACAAACGGTGTATGCACGCGCGCGGGTGAAATGCTGTTGCAACGGATGCCATCGGCCAAGTAGTCCCGGGCGACAGACAATGTCATGGAATAAACCGCTCCCTTGGCTGTCGAATAAGCAAAGCGATCCGGAATTCCTACTGTCGCGGCAATGGACGCCATATTGAGGACTACTCCCCCACCGTTCTCTTTCAAATGCGGGATGGTGGCCATGAGGCAATTGTACACTCCCTTTACATTGATGTTGATCACCCGGTCGAAATCGATCTCCGCCGTGGTGTCGGCCTTTCCGATATGCGCGATTCCTGCGTTATTAACCAGGATATTGATATTTTGCTTCGCCGCAATGGCATTGATTGTATTGACGACATCTGTCTGCTTGGAGATGTCCAGAGCGTGTGCCTCAGCCTGACCGCCCTCGGCAGTGATTTCGCGCACTACTTCGTCGGCAAGGTCAATATTAAGTTCCAGAATGTGCACATAGGCCCCCTGCTTTGCGAACGTTTTGGAGATCGCCAATCCGATCCCGCTCGCTCCGCCGGTTACCAGCGCTGTTTTTCCATTTAGATTGAACATAGTTCTTTTGTTTTTGGTCCCCCGGGTTGAAACCCGGGGTTGATGATGCGTTGTTTATACCGGCAGCGACCTTTTCCAGCTCCTACTTTCCAACCCCTGCTTTCAAGACGGGGATAGGCGGCCTACCGGAACCTGGTGCTGAGGCCAACTTCGGGTGCTTGCCTCACAGCGATACTCCCCGCTTCCAGGGGATGAAATCGTCCTGGCCCAATTGCTGGGCCTTGGTTTGTTCACCGCTTGCCACTTTGATTACATATTCAAGCAATGCCTCGGCGTTTTGTTCGATGCTCTGCGTACCGTCCACAACCGGGCCGCAATCGAAATCGATAACGTCCGGCATGCGTTGTGCCAGTGCCGAATTGGTAGCAACCTTAGCCACGGGGCAGATCGGGTTACCTGTGGGCGTACCCAGGCCGGTAGTGAAGAGAATGATGTTCGCCCCGGCCGCGGTCTGGCCTGTGGTAGCCTCCACATCGTTTCCAGGGGTGCAAACCAGGTGCAGTCCCGATTCCGAAGCTCTCTCGGTGTAATTCAGAACATCAGATACGTAGGCATTACCTCCTTTTTTTGCTGCCCCAGCCGATTTGATGGCGTCGGTGATCAAGCCGTCCTTGATGTTGCCTGGCGATGGATTGAAAGCAAATGCTGAGCCCACGGCTTCCGCTTTGCCGGCGTAGTCACGCATCAGTTTTTCAAACTTCGCGGCTTTTTCCTCCGTTACACAACGGTTTAATAATTCCTGCTCAACACCATTCAGCTCAGGGAATTCGGCCAGCAATGTCTGACCTCCCAATCCTACCACCAGATCCGAAAGGTGTCCGAGAACAGGGTTGGCCGAGATACCGGAGAAGCCATCCGACCCGCCGCACTTCAGACCTACCGACAGCTTCGATAACGGGGCATCGGCCCTTTCGAATTCGTTGATTTTAGTTAAGCCCATAAACGTTTCCTTAATAGCGCCGGACATCAGCGAGTACTCAGTCCCCTTCTGATGTTCAAACGCAAAGAATGGCTTATTAAAATGCGGATCACGCTTACGGATTTCATCTTCGAGTGTTTTAAGCTCCGAATTCTGGCATCCCAGGCTAAGCACTGTGATCCCCGCTACATTGGGATGAACCGCATAAGCAGCAAACAATGAGCATAATGTATTGGCATCCAACCGGGTGCCACCGCAACCGCCTTCATGGGTAAGAAATTTCACTCCGTCCACATTTTTGAACGGCCGTTCCGGTTTCTTACGAGCGACAGGAGCATCTGTAAACGTTTCGAGGCTTTTGATTTTCCGCATATCCCCGGCCTGGTACAAATGCAGGAATTCCCGCACCTGGTCGCGGTACATATCGGTTTGTGCATAGCCAAGCTCACGCTCGAATGCATCCTTCATGATCAAAACATTGCGGTTCTCGCAAAAAACCAGCGGTACCACCAGCCAGTAGTTGTAAGTGCCTACGCGGCCGTCTTCACGATGATAACCTTTAAAAGTCCGGTTTTGCCAATGACTCACGTCCGGCTGTACGTATGTATAAGGTTTGCGGTTGGCAGTACTGTAATCGTGCGCGTCGTGTTTGAGATTGAAGGTGGTGATGGGTTCTCCTTTCTTGATAGGCTGCGTAGCCCTTCCCACCAGTACCCCATACATAATGATGGCGCCTCCGGTTTCAATGTCTTCCGTAACGAATTTATGCTTGGCCGAAACGCCGTATTGAAGTGAATAATGATTTCCCTCCCATGTCACGTCCGCGCCTGCGGGTTGATCTCGCAATGCCACGATCACATTATCGGAAGGGTGAATTTTCAAAAGTTGGGACGCCATAATATGTTCAAGGTGAATGGTAACAAGGTATATTCCAGTGGTATCTAGTTCCGCCAAATAGAATATATCAGCAAAACAACAGAATTATTTGAATACTATGAACTCAGACATTAGCAATTTTTTCAACTATATTGGCATATATTTCTCTTTTACGGTTTTAATCATGTAATTATTTGTGAAACCGCAGCTGCTCAAAGTTCCGAAAGGGCTACAAAAATCATTCAGTATCCGTCGCGACGTGGTACTCTACTTCTATAACCGCTGGCATTACCACCCTGAATTAGAGCTCATTCACATCGAGCAGGGCTCCGGCACCCAGTTTGTCGGCGACAATATCCGAAGTTTCCAGAGCGGAGATCTGCTGCTCATCGGCCCTAACCTCCCGCATTACTGGCGTTGCGATGAAAAGTACTTCCAGCGTGAAAGTAAGCTTTATGCACAGGCAACGGTCGTCCATTTTTCGGAAGATATATTTGGCAAAACCTTCCTGGGATTGCCCGAAAACAAGGCCATTCACGATCTGCTGCTCAAAGCCCGTCTTGGAATGAAGATACTCGGCGAAGGGACCGATAAAGTAAAGGTCCTTCTGCACGAACTCCTCAATCAGAGCAATGGGAACCCCATCATCTCATTATTACAAATACTGGAAACCCTCGCCCAATGCGGCGAGATCAACCTCCTGTCGAACACCCAGTACCAAAACGAGTATGACCAGTACGATACCGACCGGATCAACCAAATTTACCAGTACTCGATTTCCAACTTCCAGAAAAAGATTTCCATTGAAGAAATCGCCGAGGTCGCCAATATCAGTCCGCATTCTTTTTGCAGGTATTTCAAAAGCCGCAGCCGCAAAACCTACTCGCAATTTTTACTGGAACTGCGGATCGGCCACGCCTGCAAATTGCTTTCCGAAACCCGCATTCCGGTGGCACAGGTTTGTTTTGAAAGCGGTTTCAATAATTTCGCCAACTTCAATAAATACTTTAAAATCCATACAGGCAAAAGTCCGATGCAATACCAGAAGGAATTTAGAAAAATCCCTATTTCCGGCCATTTGCCCACCTTTAACGCAGCCTTATGAGAGCCAATCTGATCAATATCTTTGAAAAAAGCATTCAAGAAGCAGAAATCCGTATCGCGGGAAAACATATTGACAAAATAGAAATCCTGGGTCCGGAAAACCCCGCATTACCCTATGCATTACCCGGCTTTACGGATGCGCACGTGCATGTGGAAAGCTCCATGCTCACACCTGCGCAGTTTGCGCGGCTGGCTGTGGTGCATGGGACGATCGCGACAGTGTCCGACCCACATGAGATAGCCAATGTCCTTGGCATTGAAGGTGTGTACTTCATGATCGAAGACGGCAAGCGCGTCCCGTTCAAGTTCTGCTTCGGCGCGCCCTCGTGCGTCCCCGCGACGATTTTTGAAACGGCTGGTGCCGTTGTAGATGCGGATCAGGTAGGTAAGCTGCTTGCCAATGCCAATATAGGCTACCTTGCCGAGGTCATGAACTTTCCCGGTGTACTGCATGAAGATCCCGATATGATGGCGAAAATCAATTGGGCTAAGCATTATAATAAGGTAATAGACGGCCACGCACCCGGCCTTCGTGGCGATGCCGCAAAGCAATATGCCAGTCACGGGATCAGCACCGACCACGAATGCTTCACCTACGAGGAAGCGCGTGAGAAAATAGATTATGGTGTCAAAATCCTGATCCGCGAAGGCAGCGCCGCCCGGAATTTCGAAGCACTGATCCCGCTGATTGACGAGTTTCCCGATAGCATTATGTTCTGTTCCGACGATAAGCACCCCGACAATCTCGTGGAAGGACACATTGATGTACTTGTTAAACGCGCGCTCGCCTCGGGATATAATTTATGGCATGTGCTGCAGGCTGCGTGCGTAAACCCGGTATTGCATTACAGTTTGAATGCGGGCCTGCTACGGGAAGGCGATCCGGCAGATTTCATTCTTATCGATAATCCCGATGAATTTAATGTTTTTGAAACCTGGATTGATGGTGCATTGGTGGCCAGACAAGGCCAGTCGCTGATACCCGATTTACGCAGCGCGCATCCCAATCGCTTCGAATGCGAATCCAGATCTCCCTCCGATTTTATCTGCTCCGCAAAAAATTCCGGGAGCCAGATCAGGGTCATCGAGGCCTTGGAAGGTCAATTGGTTACAAATGAATGGATAACAGCCGGAAAGGTCGTCAATGGCGCCTTGGTTCCCGATCTGGAAAAGGATGTGCTGAAAGTAACGGTCGTGAACCGCTATGCCCCGGGTGTACCGCCGGCGATTGCGTTCATCCGGAATTTTGGGTTGAAAAGTGGCGCACTGGCATCGTCTGTTGCCCACGATTCACACAATATTATATGCATAGGTTGTGATGATGAAAGCATGGCGAAGGCGGTAAACCTGATTATCGGCGCGAAGGGCGGCATCTCGGCAGTCGGAGCAGGTGCAGCACATTTGATCGGGCTTCCAATCGCCGGATTGATGACCGATGAGGATGGTTACAAAGTTGCCGAAGCCTATACGCGCCTCGACGAGTTTGTGAAAAATGAACTGGGATCGACCTTGAAATCACCCTTTATGTCTCTGTCTTTCATGGCGTTACTGGTGATACCTTCTCTAAAACTGAGCGACAAGGGGCTTTTTGACGGGGAAAACTTCAAGTTCACCTCTTTAAGTTTATAAAACACAGTCGTTTTAAGGAAATGGTATCATTAACCTTTGAAATATAATTTTATAATGAAAATATTTTTAAATTATGTTTTTTTATAAATATATTTACAAGTGTAATAATGACATTATTATCAATCATTCCTAACCCCAATTCCAAATCCTTTCCAAACAATGGCTCACCTACGCTACAAGCAAGAAGAAGAACTCTGTTTTTGGGATCAATTCAGAAAAGGCGATGAAAATGCCTATGCATGCCTCTACCGCTCTTACGTTCACATTCTTTACCAGTACTGTTCGCAATTCACGATCGACAAGCCGCTCATCAAAGATTGCATCCACGATTTGTTTGTAGAATTATGGAGAAACCGCATGACGCTCGGTGACACCACTTCGGTCCGCTTTTACCTGATGGCCTCCATTAAGAGGAAACTTGTCCGTCATTTGAATGCACAACAAAAGCATACGAGCAACGAAGATATCCCGGTTGAATACTGGCATATCAACACCCCTTCCCATGAAAATCACCTGATTTCGGAAGAAGAATTCGAATCCACCAACCAGCACCTGAATGTGGCCATCAACGGCCTGCCACGCCGCCAGCGCGAGGCGATCTTCCTCAAATTCTACATGAACCTTAACAATCATGAAATTGCAGATTTGATGAAAATAAATATACAATCGGTTTATAACCTGGTTTTTGGCGCATTGGGTAACCTCAAAAAGCAAATGACACTCGACAGGCTGACTTTTTAATAGCACTCTGTTTAAACGTTTAAATGATACGCATGAAAGCGTGGCGAACTATGCCACGCTTTTTTTGCGTTATTTTAATCTTACATTGACAAACTAATTCCGACACTTCACCCATGACCATGAATACCACTCCCCTCGCCGAACGCCTCCGCCCCCGGACCCTCGACGATTTTGTGGGACAGGAAAAACTACTCGGCCCGAAAGGGCCATTAAGGCGGGCCATATTGCAGAATGCCATACCGTCCATGATTTTCTGGGGACCTCCAGGTGTAGGTAAGACCACCCTCGCATTACTTATCGCAGAAACTACCAAGCGGCAGTTCTACAACCTGAGCGCCATCAGTTCCGGCGTGAAGGACTTGCGCGAAGTATTGGCACGGCCTTCCGGGTTATTTCCAGCCATTTTGTTTATCGATGAGATCCACCGCTACAACAAAAGCCAGCAGGACGCATTGCTCGGCGCCGTTGAGAAAGGTCAGGTCACGCTCATAGGCGCCACGACCGAAAACCCCTCCTTCGAGATCAATTCCGCGTTGCTTTCCCGCTGCCAGGTATACATTCTGGAAGCATTCGGCGAAAAAGAGTTGAAAGGGCTTATTGCACGCGCACTTGAGAAAGATCCGTGGCTCAAAGACAAAAATATCAAATTCAGTTCCTATGATGCCCTGATGCGGCTTTCGGGCGGCGACGGGCGTAAACTCCTGAACCTGCTCGAACTCGTGGTGCTGGCGAAAGGCGACGCCAAAAAGATTGACATCACCGATGAATGGGTAACCGAAGTCGCGCAGCAGAATATCGCCCGGTACGATAAATCGGGCGAACAGCATTATGATATTATTTCTGCGTTCATCAAATCGCTCCGGGGCAGTGACCCGAACGGCGCCGTTTACTGGATGGCAAGAATGATCGTGGCCGGGGAGGATCCCTCCTTCATTGCCCGGCGAATGCTCATTATGGCCTCGGAAGACATTGGGAATGCAAATCCTACGGCGGTGATCATGGCCAATGCGTGTATGCAGGCTGTCAATGTCGTCGGCTATCCCGAATGCCGCATTATTCTGTCCCAAACGGCCGTTTATCTGGCCACGTCTCCCAAAAGCAATGCGAGCTACCTGGCGATCGCCGAAGCTATCGAAGCAGCTACGCGCACGGCGCATCTTCCCGTCCCGCTACACCTTCGTAATGCGCCCACAAAACTCATGAAACAGATCGGTTATGGGAAGGACTATAAGTACTCACATGACTTTGACGGAAACTTCGCAAAACAGGATTTTCTGCCCGACGAATTGCGGGGAACCAGGTTCTTTGAGCCGGGCCAAAATGCCAGAGAAGAGGAAATCAGGAAGAAACTTCAGCACTGGTGGGGCGACTGGTACGGCTACTGATTACCAGGCTTCGTCTTCTTTTCGAATTTACTAAAAGACAGGTCTGGCTTAGCCTGGGGCGATTCCCGCCATTCAATCCCTAGCTTGCGTGCAAGTTCTTCCAGGTTTTCGTCCGTCTCCATATTTTTTACGTATTCCGACAGCAGCTCTTTATCAGGCTTACCATCCGGATAGGCGGCTTCGTTCGGTTCAAGAGGTAAGTTATCCATAAGTTGAGTTATGAAATGCAGCTGGCGATTTCGTGCCATCAAGCGCAATAAAGACGTAAAGGAGCAAAGTTTCCCGGATATTGCAAATGGCGTCTTACATAAAATGTAATGAATACGATTAACTTGCTACAAACGATGAACCTTATCCATATGATCCCGGAAAGCATTCCGCTTTTAGAGCGGCAATTGTTAATCAACCAATGCAAAATTCTCTCCCTCATTGGTGACGAAAAAGAAAAGGAACTTCATGAAAAACGAATCGAAATCCTTGAAAAAGGTTACACCGGGCTTTACCCCAAGGTATTTAACAACCTTTACGAGGAAGTTCCCATCAGTGTGTATAACGAAATCTCCGATATCATGAGCATGTACAGCCGGATCAACGATTCCATCCGGCTGTTGAGCGACAGTGACAAAGAATTGCTGGATCTCGCCTCCCTCGAGTTTGAAGGGTTTGATCAGGACAGTGGCATGCATTACTACATGATGTCCTATCTCGTCGATCGGATGGATGAACACGAGGAGTACCGTGGCAGGGAATTGAAAGCCCACAACAACAGCTGCATGATTAAATATAACCATATGCTGACATTGTTTTTTGACTATGAAAAGCTTAAAAAAAAGCACTATTCTGCAACGGATCTGCAGAGTTTTATCGATCAGGTCAAATCGATTGACAGGAGTGTAACTTCCTGATTCCCGGAGCTTCTACCGCTTAGTAAATGGATGTCGTGAATCGACTACAAAAAATATTATTTCCTAAACAAAAAGCAATGTTTTGAATAAAGAAATCATTAAGTTTGTATCGGAAACCTGTCAAAAGGTTTTCAATAACGTTGAGTAAAATCGAACATCCCGGTTACTTTGTAACTGGGATGTTTTTTTATGGCTATACATTAATGTAGTTGCATTTTTCTCAGCCGATTGGCATTGCGCTTGAAAAACAAACGATCGCTGATGGCGTACCGGTTGTTTGCACTTCTCTTGCTAAGATCGATAGCGAGCCAAAGACCTCCGATCGCCGCTCCCGCAAGCGCTACTGTGAGTAGGACGGGCGCAATGTTGTAGATACTCTGAATTATTTGTGCCATGTTTCGTCATGTAGTCAGGTTCTGACTAACACATCAAAACAATCATACCAGAAAAGTTACCTCTCCCGGAAAAACAGTTACAATCTGGCGTTGAGCACCTTCACATCACAACCCACCACGGAGTTGTTAACGTAGCCGACACTCAGGCCGGAGACATTAGTGGATTTGTTGGCAGGAAGCGGCGTTTTGATCGTGATAACCTTTGAAACCACGACATCCTGCACTTCGTTGAGATATTTGAACTCCACTTCAATGCTCTTTACCGCAGATGCAGATGTGTTCTCGATCACCATATTGTGAATTGCAATACCACCAACCGAGTGCCATTCGTTTTTCGCAACACGGATCTTACTCACCAGCGCATCACGGGACTGCCCGGGCTGAGCCGGCAATGAATCCACTTTGGTTTCCGAATGCACGGCAGGCCTTTCTTTCAGAAAGTCAAACTGTTTGTAATAATAAAGGATGTAAATGAAGCCCAATACAGGTATTATGGCGCTGGTCCACTTCAATACAGGGATAAGAACTTTTTTAAACTTGCTCTTTTTGCCTCTTTTACTTGGCATAGCTAAAAATTAACGTTGGTAAATCGGGGTATTTCAAAAACCAAATATACCGATGAACGGATCAAAGTTGTTTGTTCGCACAATTTTAATAAATAGTTTGTAAAAAAAACAAAACCGCCGGCATTGCCACCAGCGGTTTTGTTTCTGTGTCGTATGAAGAGGACTATAGCCTTACAAATCTTTGTGAACTAACGGTTCCGTCGATGTGTGTCACCTGCACTACGTACGCCCCCGCTACAAGGTTACGTGCGCTGATTCCCGACGAAATTGCATTTGAAGCCTCAAAAACCACCTTTCCGGATGCAGCTACCACTTTTACATTTTTCACCTTACTCCAGTCACCTACATTGAAGGTGAGGTTTTCGGAACTGTTAACCGGGTTCGGGTAAACCAATGCAGTCGCTTTGAAGTTAAGTCTTTCGATACGGCTGTAAGAGAATGTTTCATCCAGATCCACCATTTTCAATCGATAGAGATTGTCACCTCTCAACGGTGTAGCGTCGGTGAAAGAGTAATACCGAGTAACAACGCTTTCCTGATTGGACGCTACCGAACCGATCTTCACCCAGTTTTTTCCATTCTGGCTACGCTCGATATCGAAACGGTCGCTGTTGGTTTCTTCTGAGGTAGCCCAGGACAAAGAAGCCGTTTCACCTTCGGAGATTGCTTTAAAGCTCACCAATGTTACAGGCAACGCATTCTCGATCGTCATCTCAAAAGACGCAACGGCAGTTTGACCGAATTTGTTGGTCGCCTGCACATCGAAAGTATAGGTTCCGTTTTGCCCGGTTGAGGGGGTACCCGAGAACGTTCCGTTCGAATTTAATGTAACCGAGGAAGGCAATGTGCCAGCCATGGTACGGCCACCTGGTGCAGATACCTGGTACAATGCGTAGGTATAGTCAGTCGGCAAACCGCACTGGATGCTAAAACTAGGTGATCCGCCGGATGTAGCTGCAAATAGATTGGCATTTATTGCATCCCCTACACGTCCTGTAGCTACTGTACCACCTGAGAGTACGACCGGTGGGCGCGAGCCCAGCTCATGAATGCGTAAGCCAGTGAAAAGATTCGCGTTCAGGATTGTCACCGACTTCACCACAATGCGGTCGTAACTCACAACACCGCCCGGTGCGAAAGAAATCTGCGCAAGGCTGTTGTTTCCGAACAATGTAAGCAGGTCGAGGTCCAGCAGAAGACTTTCCACAGTACGTGCTGCTCCCACCGCAGTCGCTCCAGAATATGCCTGGATCGTTATATTCTCCAATACCCCCAGATTAACCAGCGCAGCCGGCTTCGATATCGTTGCAACAATCTCGTTGGTTGGAGCAACCGTTTTCCCAAGATAAATCGTTTGCGAAACCGTAGAAGCAAGGGCCACCGTTCCGTTTTGCAGTAGTGAAAAGTTTCCGGGCGTTACGTCCCCATCAATCGCCTTTTCAGGATCTTGCAATGCATCTGTCAATGTGAGCGCAATACCGCTTGCATGGGGATTTACACCTGCATACGCAAATGGAATAGCCTCGCAGGGCGTAAACACAGAGTTCTCATAACTTACCGCGTGCTCGATGGTGAGCGTAATCCGCCCGAGTGCCAACCCTACCAGTGTGCTGGTTGCGTTTGCAAAGTCGAGACCTACAGTAATACTGGTATAAGAATTGGTAGGGGTAACGGCAATATACAAGTTTCCCGCTGCGTCGCGAACAAGTTCCTTCGCGGTTGTACCACCGTTTGACGTGGCCTGAATCGTGTTGTTTTGCAGCAACCCCAGTGCATTGACCAACGAACTCAGGTCAAGGTTCAGGCCTGTCTGGGATAACTCACTGATACGCACATACGTTGTTTTGCCTGCGGGAAGCGCCGGCGAGAACGTCATGGTAAGGGAAGCATCGCTGGTGTAGGTGATAGAAACACCGAGATTAACTACTACGCCAGAAGCCGAAATTGTTGCCGATTGCCCGTTTGGAGCACCGACAGCAAAGTCCTTGTTGTTGACATAAGATGACGCCAGCGCCTCCGAGTGAACAAGTTGGGTTGTTGAAGCTACGTATTGCTGCGCATAAGACGAATTAATGGTTGCAACGCTAACGAGCGCCGCGGCAAAGGCCTTACTAAATCTGTGTAAGACCATTTTTTTTAACAGGTCGCCGATCGAACTTTTCATAGTAGTAGAAATTTAGAATACAGATAAACCGTTACGTGAACAATGAATTAAATACAAGAAAATCAACAAATTATATAATAGAATGCCTTCCCGTTTGATAGCGATTGCGTGCCTGCCATTTCGTAATACATAAAGATTCCGTGTCGCGTATACACATACGCGATCAGCAACTCCTGTATTATTAGTGTGAAGGTGTCGCCTAACGAAAACGGTCAGCCGGTCAGGTAAGATGAGTAAAAAGTGCTTCGGATACGCGTTGTCTTTTTCTGTCTGGTTTGTTCTGTTGATGATTGCTTTATTCAGCTAGTCAATTCGAAAATAAACTAGTTATACTATTTTACACAACTACATAGTACTTGTTTGCAAATGTATCTATAAATAGATCAAAATAAACCCACATATTTTTACTATGATATATGCCCCCAAAAATTAGGGGGATAGAATTAATTTTATCCACGCAATATTTGTAAATTGGAATCGACTCGTTACCGTTAAAAAAGTTTCAATAGGCCCAGGATAGCTATTTTTGGACTTTTTCGAGTATTTAATCTAAAACAGCTGATTATTAAGTAGAAAACCCGCAAAATAGCCCGCAATCCTTTTGTTTAACAGTAACATTTTATGGTGGAATTGTACAAAAAACCACCCTTATGGATTGGCCGTTATAAAATAAAATTAATTCTATGAATATCTCATTAGTTGACGAACACCTCCTGCTAACCGATGCACTACGAAAATTATTAAAACTAAATCCGGAGGTTGACCAGGTAGACACTTATACAAATGCGAAGGATTTTCTGGATGAAAAACGCTCCTGCCCTCCCGACATCCTGGTCATGGATCTGCCATTGAATGGTTTGCACGGACTCGAACTGCTCGACATCTGCCGGGCAACCTTACCCAAAGAAATGCGGGTTATCGTACTTTCGGCTGTGACCGATGTGCAAACCATCAAGCATACAATCCGGCGTGGCGCTAATAGCTTTCTTTCCAAATCAGCCCCTTTTGAAGAGTTCAGGGAATCGATTTTCCAGGTGCGGTCCGGTAAGCAATATATTGGCAAAGCGATCCGGGACAGTTTGATCAATAGTGTTTTTACGGAAGAGCAGGTTGTCCTGCATCTTTCTCCAAGGGAAAAAGAGGTCCTGCAAAAAGTATGTGGCGGTCACACGATCAAGGAAATTGCTTATGAACTTAAACTGAGTGCACACACTGTCCAGTATTACCATCGCAGCGTGATGGACAAACTAAAAGTACGGCGTACCACCGACCTTATCGTGTATGCTATGCAGCACGGTCTTTACATACCGGAGGCCAGATAAACTCAATTATCCAGCCTCCACTATGACTTGAAATTTCAATTAACTAATCATTGGAAAGCCTGCTGTAAAAGTCAGGCATTGGATTCAACGCCACATTTTTCCTCTGGTGCCAATAGGGATAAACCGGCGACTTTTCACTCGCCTCATCCAACTTTCTCACTTGATCCAATGTAAGGTTCCATCCTATGGCGCCCAAATTCTGCTTCAGTTGCTCCTCATTCCGCGCACCAACAACGATATTACTCACCGTGGGTCTTTGCAGTAACCAATTAAGGGCCACCTGAGCCACAGTTTTGCCTGTCTGAGCTGCAACCTCATCCAGGACATCGATAAGGTGGAAGAAAAAGTCCTCGGGAATGGCCGGCCCTTCCCCGCCCCCCTGCGCAATTCTGCCTTCCTCCGGAATCGGCTGGCCTCGACGGTATTTACCTCCAAGCCGCCCTGCCGATAACGGGCTCCAGACTATTGTACCAACTTTCTGATCCAAGCCGAGTGGCATGAGCTCCCATTCAAATTCTCTGCTTAGTAGGGAATAATGCGCCTGATGTGCAATGTACTTTGACCAGCCATATCGCTCAGAAACAGACAGTGATTTCATTAAGTGCCATCCTGAAAAGTTGGAACAGGCAATGTAGCGGATCTTTCCATCGCGGATCAGGTCGTTCAGGGCGCTCAAAGTTTCTTCTACCGGGGTAGTCCCGTCGAATCCATGCATATGGTAAATATCGATATAGTCGGTCTGCAGACGTTTTAGACTGTCCTCGCAGGCCCTGAGCAAATGAAACCGGCTGGATCCGGATTCGTTGGGTTTATTCCCCATTCTGAAAGTCGCTTTGGTGGACAGGATAATTTTATCCCTCAACCCGATGATCGCTTTACCCAGTATTTCTTCTGCCAGTCCCTGAGAATAAACATTAGCCGTGTCAAAAAAATTGAGACCCGCGTCCATGCAAAGGCCGACCAACCTCGCCGCCTCGTCTGTCTGGGTATTGCCCCATGCCTTGAAGAAATCCCCACCGCCACCGAATGTGCCGGTCCCGAAGCTAAGGACGGGTACTTTCAAACCCGACGCTCCTAGTTGTCTGTATTCCATCGAATATTGAGTAAAAACTGGTGAAAAATGTTATAAAACCAGCGTTCCGGCGCGCTGAATGCAGGCTAATGATAGGGTAAAAATCACAAACATCAAACCCAGGCGGGATTCCAGGCTGCGGTCTTGCTCAAAAAAAAGACCGGAAACGATCCGGCCCTTTTAATCTGAATGACGCCCCTTAGCTGGGTCGCCAGTGTTGTACATGGTAATAAGTATTGCAACTCAGTTAGGTTAGTTATGCATATTGGCGGGTTCCTGTGACGGAGATTTAGAAGCCTTTCAAAAAAATATCTTCCCTGAAACTCAGGGAAGATATCCGCATTATTTACTCAACGTTCCTCTATTACTTAACCTTTGAACTCCCCAGCAGGTCATAAACCTGGTGAATCGTCTAGCCTCGGTTCAGAATATTAATCAAATATGCTACCGCCCATCGGATTACAGGAAATTCGATGAGTGACTGGTGTTTTTCGTTTAACATTCGGGAAATACTGCATGATTTACCTGCTAAATCCTCAATCTTATTATCTTTAAAAGATATTTTATACCTATTTGAATTCCCTGACTAAAACTCTTACCCATGAACCGTAGAGAAGCAGTTCAAAGAATCACCTTCCTGCTCGGTGGCGCCTTATCCGCTCCGCTTATGGCCGGTATTGCAGGTGAACGCCTGAATTTCGGCCCGTCACTCGAAGTCTCTGACCAACAGGAGGCATTGCTTGCCGAGATCGCAGATGTCATTATCCCTACCACCGGGACACCCGGAGCGAAGGCAGCCGGTGCCGAGAAATTCATCGTGCGTGTTATGCGCGACTGTTACCCGATCGAAGAGCAGAAAAAGTTCTATGATGGGCTAGCCAAGGTGGATAGCCTTGCAAAGGAAACCCATTCCAAAAGTTTCGCGGTACTTGATGCGACCCAGAAAAACGACATCATTAAAAAAACGACCGTTTCGGACAAACCTTTCTTCCTGGCCATGAAAGGCCTCACCGTTACCGGGTACTTCACGTCAGAGATCGGCGCCACCCAGGCACTCGACTATCTGCCGATTCCAGGCAGGTTCGAAGGCAGCTGGCCAATGCCCAAAGGACAAAAAAGCTGGGCTTTGTAATCATATTCAGTAAAGAACTCGGATGTGCAGGCATCAAGTGGTAACGCCCATGCCGCTGACTCATTCCAAACTCTCTTAACCATGGCGAATCTTAATATTGACGCAAAAAAAGACATCACCTACGACGCTATCGTGATCGGCTCCGGCGTATCCGGCGGCTGGGCGGCGAAAGAACTGACCGAAAAAGGCCTGAAAGTGCTCATGCTCGAAAAAGGTAAAAACCTCGAACATGTCACAGGCTATGAAAATGCATTGAAGGCCCCCTGGGAAACGAAGTACAATGGCCGGCTGACGGTCAAACAAAAAGAGACCCACCCGTTCCTGTCGCGCGATTATCCGTACAACGAAATGACCGAAAAGTACTGGATGAACGACATGGATCAACCGTATGAAGAAGTAAAGCGCTTCGACTGGTTCCGACCCAATATCGTTGGCGGCAAATCCATTATGTGGGGACGGCAGTCATACCGGTTGAGCGACCTCGATTTCGAAGCAAACCTGAAAGACGGCATTGCCGTCGATTGGCCGATCCGGTACAAGGATATAGCGCCCTGGTACTCCTACGTAGAAAAACATGTAGGGATTTCGGGCGAAAAGCTCGGCCTGCCGCAATTGCCGGACAGTGAGTTCCTGGCACCGATGGAGATGTACTTTGTAGAAAAAGAAGTACGCAAGCGCCTTGAAAAAGAATTTCCTGGACGTACTATGACAATTGGTCGCGTAGCCAACCTGTCGCAGCCGACGAAAATCCAGCTGGATGGAGGGCGCTCTCCGTGCCAATATCGTAACCGCTGTTCGTATGGCTGCCCTTACGGCGCTTATTTCAGCACGCAATCGAGCACATTACCGCCTGCCATGAAAACCGGATTGCTGACGCTCCGCCCTGATTCAGTGGTCCGCGAGATCATTTATGATGGCAAAAAATCGGGTGGACGAGCAACGGGCGTGCGTGTGGTCGACAGTGTAACGATGCAGGAACGCGAGTTCTTCGCTAACATTATCTTTGTGTGTGCAAGTGCACTCGCTTCCACCGCATTGTTGCTCAATTCCACCTCCGAGCGTTTCCCGAACGGAATGGGTAACGATTCCGGAGAACTGGGACATAACCTGATGGACCACCACTTCCGCACCGGCGCCAGTGGCACATGGGAGGGGGATCTCGATAAATATTACTTTGGCCGTCGTGCAAACGGCATCTACGTGCCCCGCTACCGCAATATCGGGTCCGACAAGCGCGATTACCTGCGCGGCTTCGGATACCAGGGCGGAGGAGGACGCCAGGGATGGCAGCGCAATGTGGCCGAGCTCGCATTCGGCGCCGATTTCAAGGAGGAACTGACAACGCCAGGCAACTGGACCATGGGCTTCGGGGGATTTGGTGAAACATTGCCTTACCACGAAAACCGTATGTTCCTGAACAAGGAGAAAAAAGATAAGTACGGCATCCCCGCGGTCGTTTTCGATGCAGACCTTCGCGATAACGAGAAGAAAATGCGGAAAGACATGATGAACGACGCAGCCGAAATGCTGGAAAAGTCGGGCCTCAAAAATGTAAGAACCTATGATAACGGATCCTACCTGGGCATGGCGATCCATGAAATGGGGACGGCAAGAATGGGGCGCGATCCCAAAACATCGGTACTGAATGGCAACAACCAGTTACACGCGGTCAAAAACGTGTTTGTGACAGATGGCGCAGCCATGACCTCTGCTTCCTGCGTGAACCCGTCCCTGACTTACATGGCGTTGACGGCCCGTGCAGTAGACTTCGCGGTCAAAGAATCAAAAAAGAAAAACATCTGATGGCTGATGATCAGGCCGGGTCTAACAAACCCGGCCTTTTTTAGCTCTATCCGTGGGAGATTATCGTATAATTATTTGCTATTTTTTGCAACATATTGCAACTTTTTGCAATATGTTATTAATTTGCAGAAAATCCGCATTGTTGTTATGGAGGGAAAACTGAGAATCGACGCCGCTCGCAGAGCTACATTACTTATATTTTTGGTCTGTGGAATTGGGTTGTCCAGCTGGGCACCGATGGTTCCTTTTGCAAAGATCAGACTTGGACTCAACGAGGCAGACCTGGGTGTGGTACTACTCGCACTGGGCGCAGGGGCCATTCTCACAATGCCGCTGACCGGCCTGCTCATCAACAAATACGGCAGCCGAGCGGTAGCCATCGTTTCCGCACTGATCATCGCCTCGTTGCTTCCCTTGTTACTGATGGCCACCACGTCGTATCAGCTGGCTATTGCCCTCTTTGTATTTGGCGCCGGCATCGGCTCGATCGACGTATCCATGAATGCGCAGGCGGTGGTAGTGCAAGAGCGCTTCGGAAGCCATATTATGTCTTCTTTCCACGGTATGTTCAGTTTGGGAGGGCTCATCGGCTCGATTGGCCTCGGATTTCTGATCAAAGCCGGCCTTTCCCCGACCTACGCGGCAGTCTCCATTTCAGCATTGCTGGTATTCATCACGGTCACACAATCGAGATATCTCCTGCCCCATTCGGAAGAAGCCAAACTGGACGGCACCAGCTTCGTACTGCCGAAAGGGCCGGTCGTAGTGCTGGGTATCATGTGTTTTATCCTTTTTCTAGCGGAAGGTTCCCTGCTGGACTGGAGTGCTGTATTCCTGCAATTTTCCCGCGGTTTCGATCCGTCATTTTCGGGAGTCGGCTACGCGGCATTCTCCGTAGCGATGGCAGTAATGCGGCTCACGGGCGACGGGCTTATCCACCGGCTTGGCCCCGCCAAGGTCGTACTTTACGGTACATTGCTTGCGGGAACGGGATTTCTGGTCGCGGTACTGGTACCTTCCTCCATTGCGGCACTGCTCGGTTTTGTGCTGGTCGGGCTGGGCGCTGCCAACGTGGTACCGATCTTCTTTACAGCAGCCGGGCGTATTCCCAACATTCCTCCTTCCATCGCATTATCAGCTGTAACCATCCTGGGCTATTCGGGCCAGCTTGCCGGACCTGCATTGATTGGTATCATTGCCGAAATGACCTCGCTATCCTGGGCGCTCGGACTGGTGGGGATACTACTTTTTGTGGTCGCATTCGGCTACCGGCACCGCGACTAGAATGCCTCGCCCGTAAAAAGGTAGAAACCAGGACCGTCTTTGGTGAAACCTACGTCCAGCCTCAGATAAATATCTTTTTTCGGAAACAGCAGGTAGCGTAGCCCAACGCCACCGGATAACCTCGCGCGGGCGGGCGTGAGCGACCGGATTTCTGGTCCAACTACCGCGGCGCCTGCAAAAACGACCCCACCGAACCGTCTGCTAAATCCGAACGGCAGCCACCGGTGCTCCACCTGCGTGGCAAGCATATTTTTATCACGATAACGGCCATAATAATACCCCCGCATAATCATTTCCCCACCCATCAGGGCCATCTGATTAAAGGGTATATCTCCGGTAAAGAAATTGCCATAAACCTGCCAGGCCAGCACATTCCGCTTCGATAACGGATGGGAACTTCTGACATCCAGGTTGAAGCCCTGAAAATTGTGATGACTTCCTATCGACTGGTTGTATTTCAGAAAAGACAGCTCGCCAAACAGTCCCTTGCGGACATTAAGCACATTATGCCGGTTGTCGTACACCAGCGCTGCCCCGAGACCGATATTACGGGTACCATCGCTACCTAATGGTTCATCGTAGAAATGATCCTCTGGCTGCTCAAATTTGGCATTATACAACTGCTGGTAGTCGATCTCCGGCCCGATGAAAAAATTGGGTCTGACCCGCCGTAACACCCTTTGCCTGACCAACAGGTAATTCGCGTCAATCATCGCAGGCTCCTTGTCCGGAGTCGTATGCCCGATGCCATAATAAAGTAATGGAAACCGCTGAAACCGGGTTCTACCCAGAAAGAACCATTTGTCCTTGTCGCCATAGATCGCGTTATCGAGCCAGATACCATATTGTCCCTCCAACGTTACGAATGTAAAAGCCTGCACTTCGCTCAGGCGGTTCAGCGTATCATTTTTGGCCTGAAAAAGCAGCAAAGAGGAAAGCCCGATTTCAATACTCGTTTCCGGCGCATATCCCAGTGTGGGATAGACCCTGAAACTGGATTTCCCTTCGGAAGTGGTGTCTGAAATAGTCTTTTGCACAAACCGCTTGAACCATCCGTTCTGGGCGGCAGCCGGGCAGACCTGTAACGCCAGCAACAGGGCCGGGTATAAAAAAATACGAACGCTCAATGCGCAACTGGTTAGGTGAGAGAAAGAATTATTCTATTTGAATATAAAAAATCAATCCCATTGGTTGTCAACATTTCGTAATAATCGGGTTGCAAAACCTCAGTAGATGCTGTGTATTACGCATCTTTTGCTCCAAACCATACTTCCTGGAATGAGAAACCGTATTTTACTCCTTTACTTCCTCTTGCAAACAAGCTGCCTGTGGGCGCAAGACAATGACCGGCTATGGTGGAAAAGAAATAATCTCCGGGTCATCCAGATGAACCTCCCCGCCTATGAAGCGGCCACGATCAATGCGGATTCCATAGTTACTGATCTGGTTACCTCCTCGGCCAACGCCCTGCTGATCAACGCCGGTGGAATTATGGCATTTTACCCCACCAGACTGGATTTCCATTACCGAAACCCCTATCTGAAAGATAATCATGTGCTCGCGGACGTCGTCCGTAAATGCCACGATAACGGCATTAAAGTCATTGTCCGCTTCGATTTCAGCCGGGTACATGAAAGCATCTTCAAGGCCCATCCCGACTGGTGCTACATTTCCCCAAAAGGAGAACGCATCATCAACACCGACATGTACGTAGTGTCCATCAATGCGCCATATGTGCAGGAAAAAGCATTTAACATCATCGAAGAGGTCATCAACCTGTTCCCTATCGACGGTATTTTTCTCAATATGCCCGGTTATCAGGTCAATAATCCCTACGAGGGAAAATACCACGGCATTGATCAGAATGAGTACGACAAAAAGCGTTTCGCTGAATTCAGTGGCGGGCAGGTGCTGCCGCTCGAAGAGGACAAAGCCGATCCTTTATTTCAAAAATACCTGGAATTCAAGAAAGTGACTGTAGAAGACTGGTCCGGGCGGCTTCACAAGCTGGTTAAATCCAAAAACGAACAAATCGCAATCTGTACTTATTCCGACAAATTCGTGGACATCATCCGGCACGAATCGCAGAGCATGACCACCCTGCCCTACTGGCCCTACACAGCTTCCGACAATGTGGGTAATGCTGTCAATTCGTTTCCCGACCACGTCATCAGCAATGCAAGTATCCAGCAGATCTCGTTTCAGTCCCGTTACAATGCCGTAGAACCGGAAGAAACGCGCATTCGCCTGTACGAGAACATTGCGAATGGATCGGGGCTCGATATGAGTATGATGGGCGATATGCGTGGCTATGAGGATGAGCGCAACTACCCGGTTTTCAAAAAGGTTTATGGTTTTCACAAAAAGAATGAACCCTATTTTGGTCAATACAGGTCCATCGCTAAAATAGCCGTAATAGCACCGGGAGCCTGGCCCAATGGCGAACCAATGCAAGAATATCGCGGTATTCAACTGATGCTGCGGGAGGCACATATTCCTTTTGACATCGTCGAAGATGGTCAGATCGAAAATCTGGAAGCAAAAGTAAGGAGTTATAAAATGCTCATTCTTCCTGAAATCACATACCTGAAACCAGGTGCGATCCGCATTCTGAAAGAGGCTGCCACCGATGGGACCCACCTGATTGCCACAAACCGTGCCCTGTTCGACAATCCCGAAGCATTGCAGTCACTTTTTGGCGCAAAGATCGGGAAGAAAGATAATGACGGCGCAGGCAATTACCTTGTACCAGACGACCGGAGTATTTTCAAGAGCTTCAAAGGACAAAGCATGTTGTTCTGGAAATTTAACCTGGGCCTTTACGATTTTTCAGGAGCGGACCGCCGATTGCTCCCTGTACTGGCCAAAGGGCGCCCCGGCCCTCCGGAAATCATCGGCGGCCACGATCCTACCGGCTATTATGCCCTGGCCATCAAGAACCATCCCGAAAGCAAGGCGGCACTCTTCCCTGTTAATTTGGGGAAAATTTATTACATGCATGGTTATCAGGAACATAAAAATCTGCTACTCGATCTGATCCGCTATATGTTGCCGGAAGCTACTCAAAGCATTCAGACTAACGCGCCGGCAAGGGTCGAAACCATCTTGAAGGAATTTACGAAAAACACACCCGAAAACAGCCCTGGATCCGGAGCTGACGGTCAGATTTTGCACCTCATTAACCTAACCGGGTTCAGCGGAAATACCTATTTTGAGCCCTTGCCCGTCAACGATCTGCATTTCAGTATCAATATGGCGAAAAAGCCGCGAAAGGTATTTACATTGATGAATCCCAAGCCTCTGAACTTCACCTGGAAGGACGGCGTACTCCGTGTTTCCCTCCTTCGTCTCGACGAATTCGAAAGCATTGTGATGGAATGGTAAACTAAACTGCTCATCCGATATATAAAACCCGGAACGCTTCTGCGCATAGCCCCCTGTTTGTCCTGATCCGTCTGATCGGGAGATAACACTTATAATTTAGGAGCATCCGGTTTGTGGGGCATTTCCCACCCATTGGCACCACGTGTACGCAATTTGCGGCGGTATACTTTATCGTTCGCAGTTACATAAAGCGTATCGAACTCTTTCCCTGCAAAAGCAACATTGGAAGCAGTTCCGTTTGGCGATGGCAGGATCGCATTGACGCGGCCCGTCTGATCGAGAATTTGTACGCCAGCCCGCGTAGCTACATAGATACGTCCATCGCGGTCGCAGGTAAGGCCGTCCGCCCAGGCATTTTCCTCGGTATCACGCACATGCAGCCAGCCAAACTTCTGTTTGTGCGCTAATGCCCCATCCGCCTGAATCTGGTAAGCATACACCCAATGCGATGTGGATTCCGCGACGTACAGCAACGTCTGATCGGGCGATAATGCAACGCCATTGGCGAAGCGTATGCCTTCGTCCACCACCGTTTTGGTACCATCCGGCCTGACCAGGAAAATGGTACTGGGCTTTTCCCATCCGTCGGGAGCAGTTACATACACGTTCCCGTTGTAAGACACCGTAAGGTCATTGCCGGAAATGTCCCGGGCTATTTCTTCACGCTTGCCAGCCCGGTCGTATCTGACGATGGACAGCGTGTTTTTCGCTACCTCATAACGATAGCCGTTCCGGTCGTATTCGGCGCCCGTCGCGCCCAGGGCATCTTCGTTCAATACCTCGGGTTTACCATGATTGACAACTTTGTAGGTTTTTGAATTAGGAATATCCTGAAAGATCAGGTCACCCGCCTCGTTAACTGCACAGCCCTCCGTAAACCTGTACCCCTCGCCTACCAGCTCCCATTCCTGCCCCGGAATGAGCAATGCAGACAAAAACTGATTTTGCGAAACACCCGTTTTCACCTTTTCCGGCCACCCCTTCCAAAGGTATCGCATCGCGTCGGGGAAAACCGCGGTTCCTTGTTTGCCATTATGCCCGCCTTCGCCCCATTGATGCTTCACTTCATAACCTGCGAACGTCAGTGCGCGGAGCATCGTCTGATTCGCCATCCACCAGTCGCCCGCGTAAATATTAAGATCATTGCTGCCGTCCTGCATGTAAATACGAAGGGGTTTCGGCTCAAATTTCCTCAGCAGTGTTGGATAACGATCGGCTCCACGCAGGCCCACATACGTTCCGATCGCGCTGAACACACGGGTGAATGCATCCGGGCGCTCCCAGGCGGCTGTGAATGCACAAACGGCACCGCTGCTCGACCCGCCAATGGCGCGGTCGTTCCCATTTCTGGACAGACGAATGGCCCGCCCGTCGCTCGTCTTCTGCTTTTCGACTTCGGGCAAAATTTCTTCGAGTATAAACCGTGCGTAGGCGTCGCCCAGTCCGTCGTATTCAAAACTGCGGTTGAACCGGTCGTTCGCCTCGCTCGTGTTCCCGGCCTTTACCCGGCCGTGCATGACAAACACCCCGATCGTCACCGGCATTTCCTTGTTGTGGATCAGGTTATCAAACACCGTAGGCGCCTTCCATTGAATGCCATCCTGGTTCACGTACAGACATGCGGGCGTCTCAGGCTTGTATTGCGCGGGCACATATACCCAGTATTCACGCCAGGTCCCGGGGAAAATTTTGGATTGGTCAAATGTAAATTTCAGGACCTCTCCCCTGGGGACATTCGCTTGTTCCAGGGAGGCGGGATCGAACGGATAACTCTCCTCGGGAGCCTGTGCATAGGCGAGATGCACCACAAGGCTTAAAAGTAACAAAAACAAGTGCTTCATGGGGAATGAATTTACTGGTAAGAAATTCGGACAACGGATTACAAATAACTCAGCCACCAGGTCCTTTTCCTTGCCCGGTATTCACCAAACCATTTACAGGGCCAGTAAAGCGCTACCACGATCAGTACCCAGATCAGGTAGGTCTGAGGGAGCGAATATCCGAAATCGTCGGGACGGAATTTGAAAAACAGTTTGTCATCTGTCGCTTGCTCCCAGGTATAACCGGAAAGAAACACCGCAGCCATCGTCATGATGTGAATGACATAGAAGTGCAGCATAAAAAAGAAGAAAGGCACTCTGCCATAGACCGTGCATATGCGGCTGAATGCATTGTCAGTACGTTCGGTGAACGCCAGCAGGATAAGTATCGGCCCCTGGGTCATGAAGGTAAAAAAGAGCGAAGGTGGGTACTTGGTGACATTCAAAAATGACAGGAATGTTTTGATGCCGGTATCCTGTACCGCCCATTTCACCGGGTCGCCATAGCCGTTTACAAGCCTCAAAACAACAAAAAGTAACGTCAGCACCGCGCCGGTCAGGAGTAATATGCGTTTCCGTCGGGCGGGATCGGCATTACGGCGGTACAAAAGTCCCAGCCCGTACCCCGACATCATAATACCCGCCCACGGGAAGATTACGTAAAGGAAAATAACGGCTCCGCCATCACCCCGTGGCAGAAATGTCCCCCTGCCGGTGAAGAATATGCGCAACAAAATATCCGCCGGCGTGTTTTCCTGCAATTGCAGATAATCCAGCAGGTTATGCCCGAGCACCAATGCAAGACCGAGAATCAGGATGGTTTTGGGTGATGCAAACCGTACTGTAAGCCCCAGCACGATCATACTGCCTCCTAATGCCCACAGCACAGCCATAAAAAAGATTTTATAGGTAGGATCAAATGTAAAAGCAAAAGTCATAAACACGATTTCGACCAAGATGAGCCATAAACCGCGTTTGATCAGAAAGGAGGATTTTTCAGCAGCAGTCTTATTCTGGCCCGACAAATAGGCCGACAAACCGGAAAGCATCATAAAAGTCGGCGCACAATAATGCGTGATCCACCGGGTGAAAAACAACGCCGGGGTTGTAGTCGCCAGATCGGTAGGATCCCCGTTAGCGCCTGCGATGTGAAAGAAATCCCTGACGTGGTCCAGGGCCATGATGATGATGATCAGGCCGCGTACCGTATCGATGGAACGTATACGCGTGGTAAGGGCGTTGCTGGTGGCGTACATGACGAATGGGATCTGGAATCAAACTGCCCATAGAAGTAGCCTAAGCGCCTGATTTACTGCCACCCCACAATTGTGCAAGCAACAAAAAATCCCGACGCTCCGCTATTTCACAGCAGGCAGAACGTCGGGATAAGCTAGTCAGAAACCGGTTACAGCAATGCAGCGCCAAAAACACCCGCGCTGTCACCCAGTTTAGGTTTCACGATCGGTGTGGTTACAATGCCTTTGTTGAAAATGTACTTCCGGATGCGCTCGTAACCGGCAGTATAAAGCAGATCGATATTCCCTACTCCGCCTCCGATGACGATCAGGTTCGGATCGATCACGTTGATCAGCGTAGAAATAGCACGACCGTAGTATTCAAGCAAGCGCTCGATCGTCGCCTTTGCGTGTTCATCATTACCGGCATGGTATCTTTCGAGCACGGTTTTCATCGATACCTTTTCGCCGCTCTGTTTTTCATAAAAGCGTTCCAATGCGGGCCCGGCAATAACCTGCTCTACGCAGCCGGCTTTACCGCAATAGCATGGTTCGCCCTCTTCCTCAAGGATATTATGGCCCCATTCGCCACCGATTCCGTGATGGCCTCCGATGATTTTATTATTCACCACCAATCCGCCGCCTACGCCTGTGCCCATGATTACCCCGAAAACGACTTCTGCTCCGTGGTAGTCCTTCCCTGCGCCCATCAGTGCTTCGGCCAGGGCAAAACAATTAGCGTCATTCGCCAACTGGCAGGGAACGCCCAGTATTTTTTCAAGATCCGCCTTCAACGGCATTCCGTTGAGGCAGGTCGTGTTGGAATTCTTCATCAGCTGCGAGTCCGGTTCGAGGACGCCCGGCGTTGCAAAACCGATTTTGACCGGCCGCTCGCCTACCTGTTCCGCCACCATGTCGATCAGCTTTTTGATCTGCGACAAAATATGTTCATACCCGTTTACAGATTCTGTCGGCACACGCATACGCACCACCACTTCCAGATTCCTTTCGGGATCCAGCACTGCACATTCTATTTTAGTACCTCCTAAGTCAATTCCCCAGAGTTTCATTAGCCGTCTTTGAACAAAAAAATTAGATTATAAAAAGAAAACGACAGCCGGAAGCCAGCTGACGAAGCGCTTAATGTGCTTTATAAAATTTATATCCGAACATGAAGATTACCGCGTAGCAGATAATAGGCAGGTAATAGGCCGAAGCCACATCGTGCTCTGCTACCACGCCCATCAGAAACGGGAAAAATGCGCCACCGGCAACACCCATCGCAATGAACGAGGATGCCTGCTGAGTATGCTGTCCAAGATTTTTAAGGCCCAGACTGAAAATCGTCGGGAACATAATGCTGAAAAAGAAGTTAAGCATCATCAGGGCGATAAACGAAGGCCAGCCCCATGCCTGCGCCACGATCAGGCACATAATGATGTTGCCGAACGCAAAGATCGCCAGCAAGCTGTGTGGTGCAATGAAACGCATCAGGAATGTTCCTACAAAACGTCCCACAAGCATCAGCGCCATGAAAACGATCATGTAGTTTCCGGCTACCGCATCGGGGAAGCCCATTTTCTCGTGACCGTAATTGATGAAAAAAGCCCAGGTTCCCCCCTGCGCCGCCACATTGAAAAACTGTGCGATCACGGCCCATACGAAATGACGGTGCTGAAACAACGTCTTTCCAGGTTCCGGATCCACATTCACGGCGTCCGGATCAACATTCACTGCATGGGGATCAATCAAAGCAGGAACCTTCACAAACGAGAAGCAAATGGCGATCAATGCAATCACGCTTCCGATCGCGATATAGAGCATTTTGACCGAAGTAAGGTCGGTACTGCCTTCGGTGTTGTTGCGAAGCAGGAAATAGGAACCAATAGCAGGCCCGAGTATCGCGCCCAGCGCATTGAATGCCTGGGCAAAATTGATACGCTGGTCGCTGGTACGCTGGTCACCCAGCGAGGCCACGAACGGGTGCGCCACAGTTTCGAGCGTAGCCAGCCCGCAACCCAGAATGAAAAGTGCAATACCGAAGAAGGTAAAAGAAGCCGCACTGGCTGCCGGTACAAACAAAAATGCCCCGATCGCAAAAAGCGAAAGACCCAGCAAAACACCATTTTTATAACCGAACCGCTTCATGAATAGCCCCGCAGGGATACCCATGATGAAGTATGCACCGAAAATAGCAAACTGCACAAATGCAGATTGCGTTTTACTCAGACTCAGTACATGCTGAAAATGCTTATTGAGAACGTCTCCCATCGTAATGGCAATTCCCCAGAACATGAAAAGGGATGTTACGAAGACAAGGGTAATGAGGTATTTATTTTCAGTGAACTTGGGCGGGGAGCTGTGGACTGTGCCGGGAGACGGGTTGTTGCTCATTTAGCTGAATAGTAAAATTAAATATTAGGTTCGGTCTATTTTTGCAAATGTAAATCAGAGAAATTTAAAAACTCTATCCAGTCGAACATTTTAACGTCGTGCCCTCCCGGCCGGATATGGAAGCCAATTTGGCCCATTACGGGTGAATTTAGCGCCGGAAAGGGGGCTCCCGGAAAACCATTGGTCCCTAAAAACCGATAAACGGTATCCGAAGCCACGGCCGTCGCAAACTCTCCCGCAGGATCGGCGTTCTTGTCGCCCTCGGCAGTAGCCAAATATACAGGACGTGGTGCGATCAGCGCCAGTACGAAATGCTGGTCAAAAGGCAGCATGGTATCCTGGTCCTTGTACCTGCATAAACTCCGGGCGTACCAATGCGGGAACACCGTGCATAACCGGCTGATATTCTCTCCTACCCCGCGACGGAACTGTTTACCCCCACCCGCTCCCGACTCATTGCTCAGTACCGCAGCAAACCGCCTGTCCGTTGCTCCAGCCCACAATGCCGCTTTTCCTAATCTTGAAAAACCAAATACTGCTGCGCGCTTTGCATCGATCGCCCTGTCTGTTTCCAGGTAATCCATTCCCCGGCTGAGCGCCCAGGCCCAGGCAGCCATGGTACTGAAATTGTCATCCCGTTGCTGCAACTCCGGATAGAGCGGATGAACACCCGTCTGAAATGCATGCTCTTTCCGGTCAGAAGCGATTTCCCCGCGGTACAGGGTCACCAATGCGTACCCTCGCGAGAGAATACTGTCCACGGCCCATTGAGATGCATTCACTCCCCGGCACGCATCGGTGGCTTTGCCGTCCACCGCACAGGGAAACATCCGGCTGTTTTCAACCCAGGCCGTCGTCAGCTTTATCCCCGGGTCTGTATGAACAGCCTGGTTACCAACGAAATTGAGACCGATAATGGCAGGAACCGGGTGTTTTGCCTGATTGGGGATATAAATCAGCAAGTCGAACTTCACTTCTTTGCCTTTCTCCCTGATATGTACGGTAACCTGCTTGCGGGTGGCTTTTCCTCCCAATGCCTTCGGATCGTGGTCAAAAACTTCAAAACGGATGTCCTTGGGCTTGCCGGGCATGACACCGTACATTTCGTGGGTCATCGTTTCGAGAATTTCCTTTCGCCTGCTTTCCCACTCCTTTACCAACTTCACTTTTTCCCCATTGTTGAATGTAAATGGGTCGGGCAATGCAGGATTACCCTCCTGAGCATATAAAAATTTTACTGAAACCAGCAGGCTCAAAACGGGAATGGAAAGAAAGTACTTCATAGCAGAACGGGAACAAGTGACACGAGGCAACTATTTTTTATTGAAATAATTGCTCATAAAAAGCAGCTGATATTGTACGGCATTGTCCCAATAAGGCCAGTTGTGCGCGCCTGGACGGACAATGTAATCGTGGGGAATCTTCCTGTATTCGAGCTGCTTGTGTAGGTTTTCGTTCACATCATAAAAAAAGTCTTCGGAACCGCAATCGATGATCAGCGACAACGCATTGGGTGTCAGCAAATGCAGCATGTTGATGACCGTATTCTTTTCCCATCGCTCAGGTTGCTCCGAATAAGTCCCCAGGCGTTTGGCCATATCCCAATTGTTGGGAAAAGGACGAATATCCACCCCACCGCTCATACTGCCGGCCGCGCCATAAATATCCTGATGCTTAAATGCCAGGTACAATGCGCCGTGCCCGCCCATGCTCAACCCGGTAATCGCCCGGCCTTTGCGGTCTTTGATCGTTTTATAGTTCTTATCAACATAGGACACGAGTTCTTTGGAAACATAGGTTTCAAACTGCGACTGAGAGTCCACGGGGCTATCCCAGTACCAGCTGCTGAACCCGCCGTCGGGACATACGATGATGATATTGTGGAAATCCGCCGCCTTCTGTATTCCGGCCGCCTTACTCACCCAGTTGGCATGGTTTCCGCTGTACCCGTGCAGGAGGTACACCACCGGGAATTCCTTGCCCGAATCGTAACTGTCGGGCCTCACGACGACGACTTTGAAGTTTCTTTTCATAACGGCGCTGTTCACCTCAACGGTGTCGACACGCGACGCAAACACCTGGGAGAAGGATATCAGGCAAAAGGCAAGGAGCGTTAAAACTGTTTTATTCATTTTAAGAGGTTATAAGAGACTGAAAATATGACGAAAGACAGCACTTACTCCCGTAAATCGTGAGAAAATTTTCTACAACTCACGGCGAGGCAGCGCGCTAATCCCGCAAATATTGTAGAATCCGGGGAATAATCCCGGTCCTATCAGGCGGAATGTCGCTGGCATTTAAATTGATATAGTCCTCATATATCTAAAATAACTCTAACTCAAAATTTTAAGACAATGGGAAATCTCCTTTATACAATAGCTGTGATCCTGGTGATCCTCTGGCTGATCGGCTATTTCGGCTTTGCAAGTTTTGGATTAGGCAACATTATCCATATCCTGCTGGTGATAGCAGTCATTGCCATCATCCTCCGTCTGATACGTGGTGACAGGGTTGTGTAGAAGAGGTATCCGACTTACAATAAAGCCCGGGACATTAGTTTTCAATGTTCCCGGGCTTTTTCTTAGATCACATTCAACTGGAACCCAATTGAATGCTACATTGACAAACGCTAAACCTCAAATCTATGCAGTTGATTTTACTCAAACGCAAAGTTCTTCTATTGCTGTTCTCTTTGCTGCCCGTTGCCGGCAGTGTGGCACAGACCTACGTGGGTAATGTCGAATTCACCAGTCAGAGCGGGCTTAATTCCTGGGACCCGGGCTGGAAAATCATCACGGGCAATATTTATGTGACCAGCCTTGCCAGCGACGTCATCACCAGCCTCGCCCCGCTTCAAAACCTCACGACTGTGGGTGGCGCCATTATCATCAGTGAAAATCATTCCATTACGTCGCTGAATGGCCTCGGCAAGATCACTTCCGCCGGAGCTTTGGAAATATCATTTAACGGTGCACTCCAGGATATTAGCGGATTAGGCTCGCTCACAACCGTTTCCGGACCGGTTAGTATCAATGGGAATACGTCACTAATGAGTCTCACCGGCCTCAATAACACTTTGGCTATTAATGGAGATCTGACAATCCGGAACAATCCGGCTCTCTCGTTTTGTAACGTTGCGCCTGTCTGCAATTACCAGAAAAACCATTCCGCATTTACCTATCTGAACGTATCCGGCAATGCCGGCTCGTGTTTCAGCGAAAGCACGCTTTACACCGCCTGTAACGGCCCGCTGCCGGTTGTTCTGACCGAATTTGAAGCCACAGGCGAAGGGCCCGCAGTAAACCTCCGCTGGGCCACCGCCACGGAAACCGCGGCGTTTAATTTCGACGTAGAACGAAGTCAGGACGGACAACAATGGCGGAAAATGGGCAGCATCAGCGCTTTGGGCGAAAGCACGAAACTCACCCGTTATGACTACACCGACACACATCCCTGGCACGGAGAAAATCTGTACCGCCTGCGCATCAACGACCTCGACGGCACCTACGCGTATAGCCGCGTACGTAGCGCCAGGGTTCGTCATGCAGACGCTCCCGCTTATCCGAACCCCTTTTCCGCAACATTATTTCTTTCATCAAAAAATCTATCCCAATGCACCGTTCTCGAACTGATTGATGCGAGGGGGAAAGCAGTTTATAAAACAAAAGGCCCGCTGCCGGCAAGCATTCCGACACACAACTGGCCAACGGGCATTTACATCCTGAGAGGGAAGGGAAATGGCGCCGAATCTGTGAATTATCGGATTGTAAAGGCAGAATAAAATGTAAACACAACTGGCACAGTTGTTTCCGTCCGTTAGCTATGGTTCAACCAAAAAGTTAACATGGAAACGACAATCGAATATAATTATCCGTCAATGGTCAATGCGACATTTGCTGATCGCGGCGACGCGCAGAAAGCCTATGACGAACTGATTTACCGGGGATACAAACCGGAAGAAATCAATGTCATCACTTCGGATGAAACCCATCGTATTCATCATGCAGAAATCGATCATGAAAAGCCCGCGCATTCCACCATTGAAAACGCAGGTATCGGATCGGTCATTGGAGGCACAGCGGGAGCTATCGCTGGAGCTATTGTGGCAATAGGTACTACGGTACTCATTCCCGGCTTGGGCATTGCCGTGGCCGGCCCTCTCCTTGCAGCGTTAACCGGTGCCGGTGCGGGGGGCCTTACGGGCGGTATTGTAGGTGCACTGCATAATAGCGGCGTACTCCACGAGCATGCCGAGGCATTCGAATCCAGCATCCGGGAAGGCGGGGTCGTTATTTCGTTCACGCCCAAGACCGTCGAAGACCGGATGGAGGTCATTACTGCGTGGAACAAATACGGTGCCCGCCAACTGCACGGGAACGAAACGTACTCCACCGGATCATAAAAAGGACCAGCCGGGCGGCTGGTCCTTTCATTTACAGCAAATCTTTGATCCTGATCCAGACGTTTTCGGCCAGGATCTTGTGCCCCTCGGCGGTCGGATGGATGCCGTCTGCCTGATTGAGCTTCACTTCCCCTCCCACCCCTTCGAGCAGGAATGGAATGAGTGTAACGCCTTCATTCTTTTTGGCGAGATCGGCATAAACCGCCCTGAACTCGGATGCGTATTGCTGACCCATATTCGGCGGGATCTGCATTCCTGCCAAAACACGTTTGGCTTCCGGATACTTCGCATGCACCTTATCAAGCATGTCCTGCAAATTCTTTTTGGTTTCTGAAACTGGAATCCCGCGCAACCCGTCATTTCCTCCCAGTTCGAGCACGAATACATCCAGGGGCTGTTTCAGCAGCCAGTCTATCCGGCTGTTGCCCCCTGAAGTGGTTTCACCGCTCACACCGGCATTAATAACTTTGTAATTCAACCCCAGTGAGTCGATCTTCTTCTGGATCAATCCGGCAAATGCCTGGGAAGGATCGTCCAGTCCATAGCCTGCCGTGAGGCTGTTCCCGAAAAAGACTATCACCTTTTTCCGGATGGCCTGCGTCTTGGCAGCCGCCCCCGAAGAATCGGACTTGCTTTCCTTCCCCTCTTTTTTTTCGCTACCACACGAGAGCATTGCGGCCGCCAACATGAGTATTGAAAACTGAAAAAAACGACGATTAGGCTTCATAGTTAATATCGACAAGGAACAGAATTTGATATGAAAAAAGGTGTACCCGGCCATTCGTTCTCTTTTAAAAACCGTTTAAACTATATTTATGAGAAAGAATTGGCTAAAAGAGCCAAATTAGGTTCTTCACGGCGGTCGGGATCCGGCGCCACGCAAACATAAAATAAAAACGATTGATGAATACCATACTCGATCTGCAGGAAGTCAGTAAAACATATAAAAGCGGCGACCGCACCCTCAAAGTACTCGACAGTATCAGCTTTTCCATTGAAACTGGCTCTACCGTATCGATTGTAGGTCCGTCGGGCAGCGGCAAAACGACCTTGCTTGGCCTGTGCGCCGGCCTCGACCGGTCTACGTCGGGAAGTGTGGAATTGCATGGAACGCGCCTGAACGGTATGAATGAAGACCAGCTTGCTTCCGTCAGGAACCAGTATGTCGGCTTTATCTTTCAGAACTTCCAGCTCCTTCCAACGCTCACCGCATTGGAGAACGTAATGGTACCAATGGAACTGCGCGGAGAAAGGAATGTAAAGTCGAGGGCGCTGGATCTGCTCGACAAGGTAGGCCTCGCCGAACGCAGTCACCACTATCCTACCCAGCTCAGCGGTGGCGAGCAGCAGCGTGTATCCCTGGCGCGTGCGTTTTCCAACCAGCCTCAAATCCTGTTCGCCGATGAACCGACGGGCAATCTCGATGCCGAAACCAGCGAAAAGGTAGTCAAACTGCTCTTTGACCTGAACCGGGAGGCGGGAACCACGCTGGTGGTAGTGACCCACGACCTCGAACTTGCTGCCAAAACGCAGCGCATTATCCGCATCAAAGGCGGCAAAATCGTTTAGCATATTCCCGATGAACCCGAATACATTCAATATTTCCTGGCTGCTGCGAATGGCCTGGCGTGACAGCCGAAAAAACCGCTCGCGACTGATCCTCTTTATTTCGTCGATCATCCTGGGCATCGCTGCATTGGTAGCCATTTACTCGCTGGGCGACAACCTGCGCGACAACATCGATAGTCAGGCAGCCACGTTAATAGGCGCAGATCTCTCCATTTACAGCGGGAAGAAAATCGAAGGCAAGGCACTTGCTCTGGTGGATTCCCTGAGTAAGATACTGTCCGAGGAGCGCAGTTTCGCCTCGATGGTCTATTTCAAAAAGTCCGGTGCAAGCCGCTTGGGGCAGGTCAAAGCATTATCAGGCGATTTCCCCTATTACGGAAAATTGGAAACCATTCCGGTATCCGCTGAAAATACCTTCCGCTCACGACAGGAAGCGCTGGTGGATCAGACACTCATGCTGCAATACCACGCGGCGGTGGGCGATTCGATCCAGATCGGCGAGATGACTTTCGCCATTGCAGGTATTCTGGAAAAAGCGCCCGGATCGACAGGTATCACCAGTTCGGTGGCTCCCACGGTTTACATTCCCATGCGTTTCCTCGATCAGACCGGCCTGATGCAGAAAGGCAGTCGCGTCGGATACCGATACTATTTCAAGTATCCGCCAAAAACCGACATCCAAAAACTGGTGAAGGCGCTCGAACCAAAATTCGAAAAATATGACCTCGACTACAACACCGTCCAGAGCCAGAAGGAAGACACGGGCCGCTCATTCCGAGACCTCACCCGCTTTCTTTCGCTGGTGGGGTTTGTGGCATTGCTGCTGGGCTGCATTGGTGTAGCAAGCGCGATACATATATACATACGCGAGAAAATTAACTCCATTGCCATCCTGCGTTGCCTGGGTGTAAAAGCTTCCCAGGCTTTCACCATCTACCTGATCCAGATTGCCGGTATCGGGCTGATCGGCACGATATTGGGAACCATTCTGGGAACCGCCATCCAGCAGTTCCTGCCCGTGGTGATGAAAGACCTGCTGCCATTCGACCTAACCACCGAAATTTCCTGGCCGGCGATTGGCCAGGGCCTGGCGATAGGCGTGCTCATCTCTGTACTTTTTGCATTACCGCCACTGGTTTCGATCCGGAAAGTATCGCCGCTGAATGTACTGAGGGCGGCTGCCGATGCGGCACATCCCGAGCGCGATGCCGTAAGCTGGGCACTCTACGGGCTGATCATCGTCTTTATTTTCGGATTCTCATTCCTGCAAATGCAAACCTGGGTTCAGGCGCTCATCTTCACGGCAAGCATTCTGGCTTCATTCCTTATCCTGTTCGGCATTGCAAGCTTGCTGATGTGGCTGGTCAGGCGCTTCTTCCCGACTTCGTGGAGTTATCTCTGGAGACAAGGTCTGGCGAATTTGTACCGGCCGAACAACCAGACCACTATTCTGATCGTATCCGTCGGGCTGGGCACCTCGCTGATTTGTACCCTGTTTTTTATCCAGACGATCCTATTGACGCGCGTCAAACTTTCCAGCAGCGGTAACCAGCCCAATATGGTGCTTTTCGACATTCAGAACCATCAGAAAGACGGCGTGCTGGCCATTGCCCGGGCGCAGAAAGTGCCGGTAACCCAAAGCGTACCCATTGTGAACATGCGCCTCGATGAAGTGAATGGTAAAACAGCTGCTGATTTCGAAGGTGATACCACTGCCGAGCAGTCGCGCCGGATCTTCGGCCGGGAATACCGGGTAACATTTCGCGACTCCACCACCTCATCCGAGAAAGTCACGAAAGGCAAATGGCAGGGCACTTACCATAAATCGGACCCGTTGATCCCCATTTCTGTCGAACAAGGCTTTGCCGACAGAAGCCATCTGGAACTCGGCGACACCATGGTTTTCAATGTGCAGGGTACGCTGATGCCTACAACCATTTCGAGTATCCGGGAAGTGAACTGGAGCGAAGTCCGCACGAACTTCCTGGTCGTATTCCCGACGGGTGTTCTCGAAGATGCCCCTCAGTTCCACGCCATGCTTCTCCATGTGCCTAACGCGGGGGTGTCGGCACAGTTCCAGCAGGCGCTGGTGACGCAGTTTCCCAACATATCCGTCATCGATCTGGCCCTGATCCTTCGCGTTCTGGACGATATTTTCAACAAGATTGGATTTGTAATCCGCTTTATGGCAGGTTTCAGCATTCTGACAGGACTTGTCGTACTGATCGCTTCTGTGATGATCAGCAAATACCAGCGTATCCAGGAAAGCGTCCTGCTCAGGACACTCGGGGCAAGCCGGAAACAGATCTTTGTCATTACCGCTCTGGAATATTTCTTCCTGGGTTCACTGGCAGCATTCACCGGTATCCTCATTGCCCTGATAGGGAGTTTCTGCCTTGCCAGGTTCAATTTTGAATCGGAATTCAGGCCGGAAATTGTCCCGGTGATCATCATTTTCGTCTTTGTATCCTTCATGACCGTCCTTATCGGCCTGATCAACAGCCGCGGCATCCTATCGCGACCGCCCCTGGAAGTGCTGCGACAGGATGTTTGAGTACTGTTGTTTTTTTATTTTAAGTTCAGAATAAAAACTGAACACACTTGAAATTCGATAATGGGGGAATCTGACTCCTTACCCATTATTCATACTGACTGGTCTTCCTTTAACGAAGAACTTATAGAAGCATTTCCTGATTCCATAACCCGCCCGGCGATATTCCGTAACTTTTCGCTATACATCCACAGGCTTGCTTCCTTGATCGGAACCGAGTTTTATCAATGGATTGACGGAAGCTGTGTCACTCAGAATCTAAATCCGAGGGACATGGACTTTGTAACATTTGTGGGCGCGAATATCTTCTCCAAAATGAGCTTGCTATCGCATTCTTGCAAGATTACAGTCTCAACAAACGCCTGGGCCTGGATGGATATCGAACAATATGAGCAGCTTCTATTCAGCCGATTGAAAAGGCGGCTTAAACATCTTCACTGCCAATTCCCACGATGGAGTCGTCCCATCTCAATTTACCAATTCCTTAAAGACCAATCTTACTGATATCCCTTCTGATCGCCCCATTTTTGGAGCGAAAATGTGGCTTTAATGCAACTTTCCGCTCCATTATCAGACTTTTGGGTGAATAAAATTTACTATTCCTGCGCCGTCCCTTTCCGTATTGATTTCATCCAATTTATTCTTTATATTTTTTCAAACGTTTGCATAAAATTTCAAACGTTTGCATTAGCTATAAAGTAATTTCTATTAATTATCTTAAAAATACAATCTGTAATCTTGTAACCAAGGACCTTTTTTCATTTCTCCCTATGGCTAAAATGTATGCACGTTCCCTATTTCCAATCACAGTAAAATCCAATAATCCACGACTATGAGAAACACTTCGACTCTATCAGTCAGGACCGGGATAATCCGACACTGTCTTCTGCAGGTAACGGCCGTTTGCGGCCTCCATGCGATGGCGGCAGCTGAAATACCGGTTCCCGAAGGCCAGCCCCAAAAACATGTTGAAAGAAACATGAATACTTTGAAAGAGATTACACTTACCGGTAAAGTGATCACCGAGGGGTCCTCGGAAGGCCTGCCCGGTGTTACGGTTGTGATCTCGGAAGCAAACGGCAGCAACAAGCAAGGTGCAACCACCAACGAATCGGGGGGTTTCACTTTCGCCAACCTGCAAACCGGTACGCGATACAATCTGGAATTCAGCTACATAGGATTCGAAAAGCAGAGCCTCGCAGATTTCCTGCTGACCGAAACAAACAACAACTCAATCGAAATCAAGCTAAAAGAATCGGCCTCCAATCTGAGCGAGGTCGTGGTGGTCGGCTACGGCAGCAGTGCCAAAAAAGATATTACCGGTTCTGTCAAGTCACTGAAAAGTGCCGAATTCAACTCGGGTATCATCAACTCTCCGGAGCAGCTGCTTCAGGGTAAGGTATCCGGGGTCAACGTAACGTCCGCTACGGGTGAACCCGGAGGCAAAACAAACATCACCGTACGCGGTCCGGGTGGTGTTCGCACGGGTAGTACCCCGCTGTTCGTTGTCGACGGAATGGCCCTCGACAACAGTGGCACCGGCGGTGATGCCAATCCGCTCAACTTTCTGAACCCGCAGGACATAGAGGCCATCGACGTCCTGAAAGATGCCTCAGCAACAGCCATTTACGGAGCAAGAGGTGCCAACGGGGTCATTCTGATCACCACTAAAAAGGGGAAATCAGGCCAGGCCAACGTCACCTATTCCGGAAGTGTGGGTATTTCAAAGATGGCTCGTCCGCTAGATGTACTTTCCGGACCGGAATTTCTCTCCGAGGCTGCCAAACTCGGTGCCACTGTGATCGACGGCAAGGCCGATACCGACTGGCAGAAGGAAATTTCCCGCACCGCCATGACGTACAACAACAATTTGTCTATCGGCGGAGGCAGTGATAAAATGACTTACTATGCATCTTTTGGTGCACAAAAACAGGAAGGTATCCTGAAAGGGAGTCAGCAGAACCGCTACACCGGACGTGTCAATTTGTCGCAAAAGTTGTTGAACGACCGTGTTACGCTTGATGTAAACCTGAACGCCACCAATACCAAAAACAATCGTCCGAATATTAACGGGATGATCGGTGGCGCCATCACGGCGAACCCGACTTATGCGCCTTATGACGCAGATGGACAGCCCTTTCAGTACCAGGACGGCACCAACCCGCTGATTTCACTCAAACTTTACAAGGAGGTGCTGAGTACCAATCGCGTACTGGCCAGCATTTCGCCCTCGGTAACGATCATTAAAGGCCTGGTTTACAAGCTGAACTTCGGTATCGACAATTCAACGTCGACACAGGATAAGCAAACATTACCCAATACGATTCCTTTTGAAATAGGCCGGTTGGAAAACTACGGTTTAAAAAACACCAACAAACTGATCGAAAACTACCTGACCTACACGCTGAATACGAAGAGCCACAGTTTCGGCGCTTTGTTAGGACATTCTTACCAGCATATTTTCGTACAGGGTAAGAATTTCAGTATCAATAAGTTCCCGATCTCCGACATCGAGCCGATCTATAACCCCGGACTCGGGCAGGATCTCACATTGGTATTAAACCAGCCCGGTGGTTTTGCGACGATCAATGAGCTGCAATCGTTCTTTGGGCGGGTTAACTACGGTTTCAAAGATAAGTACCTGGTAACAGCTACTTTGCGGGTCGATGGTTCTTCCAAATTCGGAGCAAACAACAAATATGGTTCATTCCCATCATTCTCGCTGGGGTGGCGGATTTCCGAGGAGGCGTTCATGAAATCATCGCCTTTCTCGGACCTGAAACTGCGCGCAGGATGGGGATCGACGGGTAACCAGGAAATCCCTTCCAAAATCACACAGGCGCGGTTTACATCGGTGGTGTCAGGGACAGCAAGCTACCCGCTCGACGGCGGTACTACTTATCCGGGTGGCACTACCTACACGCGTCTGGCTAATCCGGACATTCAATGGGAAGTATCCAAACAGACGGACTTGGGGCTTGATTTCGGGTTATTCAAAGGCGCATTGAGCGGTGAGATCGATTATTTCAGAAAAACATCGGAAAAAATTCTGCTCGAAGTGATCCCGGCAGACCCCGTTCAGCCCGCGGGAACTTTCTGGACGAACGTGCCCGACATGCGCATTATCAACCAGGGACTTGAACTGGATCTAAACTACCGCAATGCGCTCGACAATGGTTTGAGATATTCGGTAGGCGGAAACATTACTTTTATCAAGAACCGCGTGGAAAATTCTCCTTACACGGTGATTCCTTCCGGTTCCGCCCAGGGTTCAGGTCTGACATCCGCTACAATCAACGGTTATATCAACGACGAAGCGATCGGTACATTCTATCTGAAAGATTTCATCGGCTTTGACGAGAATGGCATCAGCAAGTTCCGCGATGTAGACGGCAACGGCATTGTCAACGACGCCGACCGCGTAGTGGCCGGAACGGCGTTGCCGACCCGCATGTACAACTTCAACGGAAACATCAGCTTCAAAGGGTTTGAACTGACCGCGAACTTTAATGGCGTGGCCGGAAACAAAGTCTACGACAATACGGCCAACTCCAATTTTTACAAGCTGAAACTGTCGAAAGGCGTCAACGTAACGCGGGAAGCCCTTTCCGAACCCTCGGAATCGATCAACAATGCGGCGCTCGTTTCGACGCGTTATCTCAAGAACGGCTCGTTCCTAAGGTTGAACAACCTCGTGTTGGGTTACAATCTGAATACTGCCAAGCTGGGTATCGGTAAATGGGTTCAAACCGCCCGCATTTCGGTAACCGGCCAGAACCTGGCATTATGGACCAAATACAACGGCTACGACCCCGAAGTAAACAACGACCGTTCGATCGCCGGGATTACCTCTTATGGTATCGATTACCTGAGTTATCCCAAACCGAAAACCGTCATTTTCTCGATCAATCTTGGCTTTTAATTATTGACCCATGAAGAAGAAATTATCACTCATATTCACGGTCGCCGGCCTGCTGATATTCAGCAATGCCTGCACCGACCTGAAAGAAGAAGTGCTGGACGAAACACTCAGCGCAAATCTTTCGGAAGAAGAAACCGTCAATGGCTTGCTGGCACCCACTTATGCGTTGCTCCCCAACCTGTTTCAACATACTACCTATTTTGCATTGCAGGAGATCTCCACTGATGAAGCGATCCTGCCCTACCGCGGCGGTACCGACTGGGGTGACAACGGCATTTACCTGGCATTGCACGGGCATAATACGACCAGCACCGATCCGAACGTAAACAACACCTGGAACCAGCTGGTACAGTCCATTTCGAGATGTATCACGGCCATATCAGGCCTGAAAACAGCAAAATCACCCAATGCGGCGCTTTACGCGGCAGAAGCGCGTGGGATGCGTGCATACTACAATATGGTTATGCTGGATCTTTTCGGGATCGTGTTTGTGAAAGAAGACCCCGGAACAACGTCCACGATCATCCGCGGCGACGAAGCTGTGAAATACATTGAAAGCGAGTTATTAGCTGTTGAGCCCGTTGTACAACCGAAGGCGGCAGTGGGCCCGGGCCGTCTCAATCAGGCAGCCGTTTGGAGCTTGCTGTCACGCCTTTACCTCAACGCGGCGGTGTATCGCAACATTTACGGAGCGACTTTCGATTTCAAACCGGAGGATATGGACAAAGTGATCCAGTATACCGACAAGGTGATCAACTCAGGCCAGGCCAAATTGTCGCCCGACTATTTCGCGATTTTTGGAAACGCCAACCACACCAACGAGGAGCTTATCTTTGCGGTCGACCAGCGCGCCGAACTGAATGGACATAACCGGATGGCTTACTTCTCGATCTCGGGGGACCAATTTCCGCTTGCGGAATTCCCCGGGGCAAACGGAACCGACGGACCCGGCATCACTTCGGATTTCTATCAGACCTGGGTGCAGGCCTACGGCGCGGTGGATCCCTCGCGTGACCCACGCTTCTACCAGCAAAATATGTCGATCTACACCAATGCGGCTGATACTTGTGTAAACGATTCCGATTATAAAATCAACCGTGGTATCCTCCGGGGCCAGCAGTACGGTGCTTTGCGCGTTAATGGCGCATTCCTGAGATGTCCGGATGGCAAGCTGAAAGTGGGGAAACTCACCTACGTCACGCGTAACCGTGCCGACCTTCCGGTGAGTTTCAGCGAAATGATCGATTTTACGACGGCAGGCAGCAACTATAACACCGGCTACCGGGTAGAGAAATATGAATTCAGCAACAAGTCGAACACAGGTCGTAACCGTGGCGAGGCGGATATCGTGATCGTACGTCTGGCCGACGTATACATGATGCGTGCAGAAGCAAAGTTACGCAAGAGCAACGATGCAGCGGGAGCACTCGCCGATGTGAACCTCGTGCGTGCCTCGCGTACCAAAACGCTTGCTCCGCCCGCATTGACCACCATGAATTTGGATCTGCTGTTCCGTGAACGCGGGTTCGAGTTTTATTGGGAAATGTTGCGCCGGCCTGACATGATCCGCTTCGGCAAATATGAAGGCAAATGGACTGAAAAATCCAACAGCGATGTGAAGAAACGGATATTCCCGATCCCGCAGACCGCTATTGACGGAGCTTCCAACTTACCCGGTTATTTGAAACAGAATGACGGGTACTAATCAGGTATGTTAAAAATAAACGGGTGGGCCGGGGTAACTCCTGGCCCGCCCGTTTATCTTTAATATATATCATTTTCTTTTATATTTGCTGTTATTGTAGCTTTGAATAAAGGAATAAATCTGAATCGAAGGCAGACTTGAATGCTGCCGGCGGAGATTTATTAGAATTGCCCTCTGTATCAATCAGAACAGGCCATAAACATGCATTCTTAACTAACAACTACATTTAAATGGCTTATTGGGATCGCTTCATTGCAACAACAATTAGATCGGTGACCCCTCTGCTGTTAGGGTTGGCCAGTATCACCGCTCCGGCGCAAAAATCAGAGCAAGCGAAAACAGCATCCAAGATTGGCGTTTTCCCATTGTCTGCATTTGAGTCGCCACCACCGCTCAGAGCGCCTGCGCCTGATACGGCCAATATAAAACCCGAAAATTTCAAATTTCCGATTATCAACCGGGAAGATATCAGGGATAGGCTTGAAAAAGGAGTACTGCTGCCAAAGGTCGACTGCAAGACCTACTGGGGGTTATTTATATTCCGTGTAAACGGTAGCGGAAAAGTGGACAGTACCTGGTATCGTGGGAATCTGCCCTCTAACGCGACCACTCAGATCCTGGCGAATATTTGCGGAACGGAAGGCGTCTGGCTGATCAAACCAGGCACAAAATCCACGGAGAGAGCCTGGTTCGTATATCCCTATTTTGACACGCGGTCAGTGGTTGAAAAGCAGCTCCAATGCTCGGACACGGAAAGAGAGATGCAAAGAGCGGTATCTGCATTGGCTAATCTTTTTTTCGTAACCTATTATCAGGTACATCGTGATTACAACAGGGCAACCATCATTATGCCCAGTGTCATCGATGGGTCGCACCGACTCTAACGACCGGGATCATGCAGAGCACCTCGAAAGTACTTACGAAATGTCTGATACTAACAGCACGGGCATTTATGATCTTGGAACTTACCCATTATGTCCGCAAAGGCTATATTCGCAGCGACGACTCGCGGATGATCAGCTCCGATGGCAGCACAATGCCTTCATGGGTAAAGTCACCTGATCCGTTCAGCTCGTTCAGAAACAATCTGGAAGCTTCCATTCCTATTTTACGGCCCGGCCGGTGTACAGTAGTAAGCGAGGGGAATGTATAAGCCGAAATCGGTGAGTTATCGAAGCCTACCAAACCGATATCCTGCGGTATCCGGAGGCCCTTGTCCTTGGCAACCCGCATCGCGCCAATCGCCACCTGATCGTTCACCCCAAAAATCGCATCGGGAGGTGTGCCCAGTTCCAGCAGCCGTTTGGTAGGCAGAATAGCACTTTCGACATTAAAGTTGGTATTCAGGATCAGCTCGTCGCGGACGGGCATGTTGTATTTTTTCAAACAATCAATATAACCTTTGAACCGCTGTTCGGACACTGTGAGGCCATTAGGGCCTTTGAGGTGCGCGATCTGTTTGTACCCGATACTGATCAAATGCTCTACGGCCGCAAATGCGCCGTGATAATCGTCCACAGTGGCCCGGCTTGTTTCGAAATCCTCGTACTCGCGATCGATAAAGATCAGTGGTGTTTTTCGCTGGATCACATTCTCCAGATGCTCATAGTAACCGGCGTCATACGTCTCCTGGGATACGGAAAGGAATATGCCTTCGGTACGGTTGGACAGCAGTTTGGAAAGTGATTCCTTTTCGAGCAGGTAACTCTCGTTGGTTACGCAGATATTGAGCGTATAACCCATCGGCTGCAACACCGTATGCAGCCCTTCGATCACCGCAGTTTCGTAGTAATTGCTGATGGTAGGTACCACTACACCGAGCGAAGCGGTTCTTTTGTTAAGTAGGCTCAGGGATACTTCGTTACGCTGATAACCCACCTGTCGAGCATATTCCTGGATGTTTTTCCGGGTATCTTCATTAATGGCCGGATGGTCGTTCAGGGCGCGGGAAACGGTGGATGGCGAGCAGCGAAACCGGCGTGCAATGTCTTTGATCGTAACAGGACGTGAGGAATTCATATATTGATTTATGGCAATTAAATCTTTGAAATTTTTTCAAACGTTTGCATTCAATATTAACATATTTACATTTTGTGTTTAATTTATACAACACTATCATTGTACAAATGTAATGGAATTCGTACAATGAGTAACCTGCTGATCAAGCCGCAAACCGGAACCAAGACCTATCACTCACTCACCAGCCAGCAAGCCGGATGGACCTATCTGAACTTCGAAGCTAAGTTACTGGATGAGGGTGAACAAATTTCCGGCAATACCGGGGATTATGAATATTGTTTCGCTCTGCTAGGCGGTAATTTCAAGGTAGAGGCGGCCGGGCAGGTATGGGAAACACGCAATGGCCGGAAGGATGTTTTCAGCGGCATCGGTCACGCAATGTACCTCTCACGCAACACTGCATTCACACTCACCGCTCAGTCTCCCGCCACCGACATTGCGATCTGCAAGGTACTTTCCGACGAAGATCACCCGCCAAGAATGAAACGTCCCGAAGAAGCGGCGATTGAATTCAGAGGTGGCGATAATGCCAACCGGCAGATCAACAGCCTGCTGGAACCCGGCTTTGATTGCCATAAGATTGTGTGCGTGGAAGTGTATACACCATCCGGTAACTGGAGCTCTTTCCCCGCACACAAGCACGACGAGCGTAAAGTAGATGCCGCAGGAAACCTGATCGAAGCCAATCTCGAGGAAATTTACTTCTACAAGATCGACAAACCACAGGGGTACGCGATCCAGCAGGTGTATACCGAAGACCGGTCGCTCGACGAGATTGTCCGCGTGAAGAACAACGAAGCAGTGCTGGTACCCAGGGGTTATCATCCGGTGGTGGCAGGACACGGATACAATGTGTATTATCTCAATTTTCTGGCAGGAAGCGACCAGTCGCTTGCCAATACCTCCGACCCGGACCACGACTGGATTTACGGAAGCTGGAAGGGATCTGATCCAAGACTGCCGATCGTGACGGCTGAAATGAATGGATGAGTCGGCTGCCGGCAATGAGCTTTCGGCTTTAATGTTCCTGATTAGTAGTTTTTAAATTAAACAATTTGCTGATCGCCGATGGCCGACAGCCGAAGTTCCCCCAACACTATGCGCAAATACGATTTACTGACCCTCGGCCGCTCCTCCATTGACCTGTACTCGGCCAACGTCGGTAGCCCATTTGAAAAAATAGAAGCTTTCAATGCGTTCGTCGGCGGTTGCCCGCTGAATATCGCTACCGGTGCCAGAAGGCTGGGCCTGGATACGGCGATTCTGACTGGCATCGGGAACGATCAGGTGGGGAATTTCATCAAGCACTTCCTGGACCAGGAAGGTATTGTTACTGAATGGGTTCCCACGATCGAAGGCACCAGAAGTTCCGCCGTCGTACTAGGCATTGAACCACCCGACCGCTTTCCGCTCGTGTACTACCGCGAGAATTGCGCCGATATCAACCTGAATATCGATCACGTCTCGGCCATTCCATTTCAGGACTTCAAAGCAGCTGCATTCTCAGGAACCGCATTTAGCAAGGACCCAAGCCGCACCGCGATGTTTTTCGCATTGGAAATGGCTAAAAAGAATGGCGTTACGCGCTTGCTAGACATCGACTTCCGGGCCGATCAATGGTTCGATCCGCGGGCTTTCGGTGTCACGATCCGGGCAGCATTGAGCAGCTTCAACATCGTGGTAGGTACCGAGGAAGAGATACTCGCGACTTTTCTCACCGACAAAGAGCAGCTGCTGATCAAACACCAGCAGATTTCAGCACCTGAAATACGGGGTAATATTGAGAACGCGATCGGAGAAATCCTGGCTTCCGGCGTAGAAACATTGGTTGTGAAGCGTGGCAAAGACGGTGCGTCTATTTTCCAGCCAGGCAAAGCAGAAGTGAAAGTACCGGGCTTCCCCGTAGAGGTATTGAATGTCTTGGGCGCCGGGGACGCATTCTGCGCCGGGTTCTCATTCGGACTTTTACGTGGCAAAGACCTCTATGAAAGCGTCAGGATGGGGAATGCATGCGGGGCGATCATTGTCACGCGGGAAGGCTGCGCGAATTTCATGCCTACCCATGAAGAAGTAATGCAGTTTGTCGAAGGATATGGCGGGTTATAACCCCCAATAAATAACAATTTACATTGCGTGCCTGCCCGTCTTCGTGATCCGGCAAGTAAGCCCCAATCAATTTCCAATGGAAAAGTTAAAGAATTACATCAACGGCCAGTGGGTCGAGAGCCACTCCGATCACTATGTCAATGTCCTGAACCCCGCCAATCAGGACGTGCTTGCACAAGTCCCTTATGGTACTGCGCAAGATGTGGCTGATGCTGTGGCAGCTGCCCATGAGGGCTTTCAGGAATGGAGAAGCACTCCGGTTTCCAAACGGGTCCAATATCTTTTTAAACTTAAGACATTACTCGAAGACAACCTCGATGACATAGCCCGCACCATTACGCTCGAATCCGGCAAGACGTTCATTGAGGGGAAGGCGGAAATGGTACGCGCCATCGAAAACGTGGAAAATGCATGCGGAATGCCCACATTAATCCAGGGACAATTCTCGGAGGATATTGCAAAAGGCATCGACGAATACATGATCCGGCAACCGCTTGGCGTGTGCGCCTGCATTGCGCCTTTCAACTTTCCGGGAATGATCACCTTCTGGTTCCTCCCCTATGCGCTGGCGTGCGGGAACAGCTACATCATCAAGCCTTCTGAAAAAGTACCCTTAACGATGACCAAGATCGTGGCTTTAATGGACCAGCTGGATCTGCCGAAAGGTGTCCTAGGACTCGTTCAGGGTGCGCGCGAGGTCGTCGATGCATTGCTCGAACACCCCGTGATCAAAGGCGTCAGCTTCGTGGGCTCATCGAATGTCGCACGTTACGTATATGCCAAAGGTTCAGCAAACGGCAAGCGGGTGCAGGCACAGGGCGGCGCCAAAAATCCGGTCATCATTTTGCCGGATGCGGACATTGACATGACTTCACAGATCGTCATCGACAGCGTGTACGGATGTGCCGGACAGCGCTGCCTGGCAGCTTCCACGATCATCACCGTGGGCGAACACAAGGACATTACGGAAAGCCTCGTCGAGTCGGCTAAAAGCCGCAAAACCGGCTTCGGGCTCGACTCCGACGTACTCATGGGGCCTGTGATCACGGCAGAAAGTAAAAACCGTGTTCACGGACTGATAGACAAAGGATTGAACGAAGGCGGACGTTTGCTGGTCGATGGCCGCAATGCGGCTGTCAGCGGCTATGAAAACGGAAATTTCATTGCGCCTACGATCATCGAGGATATTCCGCTGGACGGCGAGCTGGCAGCTACCGAAATCTTCGGTCCGGTGCTCAGTCTTGTCCACATCAACACCATCGACGAAGCCATCCGCTTTATCAATGCGGGCAAATACGGAAACATGGCTTGCATTTTCACAAGCAGCGGCCTCAACGCGAGAAGGTTCCGTCATGAGGCAGAAGCGGGTAACATCGGCATTAACATCGGTGTGGCCGCACCGGTTGCACAGTTCCCATTCTCCGGTTGGAAAGACAGCTTCTACGGCGACCTCCATGGGCAGGGCAGCCACGCTGTCGAGTTTTTCACCCAGACCAAAGTCGTCATCGAGCGATGGCTGAAAGAATGGAACAGAAAGTTCTAGAAACCGAAGCATAACAACCCTAACATTAATCATTCACCATTAACCCCCGGGTCTAAACCGGGGGCAACTCCGCGAGATGACAAAAAAACTTAAAACCGGTGTGATCGGCCTGGGCCGGATAGGCCAGATCCACCTCAGCAACCTTGTGCTCCACATGCCCGACGCGGAGGTGATCATCGCTTCCGATCTCTCCCCCGCTGCGCATGCATTTGCCTATGACCTGGGTGTGCAACAGGTAACCACCGACGCTTACGAAGTGATCAATCACCCGGACGTCGAAGCCGTTATCATTTGCTCTCCAACACCCTTTCACGTGCCCTATACGGTCGCTGCTGCGGAAAAAGGCAAGCATATCTTCTGCGAAAAACCGCTGGATGTGACTTTGGAGGCTATCCTGGCAGCCGAAAAGGCCGTTGCGGAAAACAATGTCAAGCTCATGCTCGGTTTCAACCGCCGTTTCGATGCCAACTTCAACAATGTGAGGCACCTGGTGGCGAACGATAAAATCGGTGAGCCTCATATCCTGCGCATTACGAGCCGTGACCCGGCACCGCCACCGGTAGAATATCTGAAAGTGTCTGGTGGCATTTTTCTTGATATGTCCATCCACGACTTTGATATGGCCCGTTACATCGTCGGCAGTGAAGTAAAAGAAGTGTTTGTAAAAGGCGATGCGCTGATCCATCCTGAAATCAAGGAATTCGGGGATATCGACACGGCGGTGATCGTACTGACTTTTGAAAACGGGGCCATCGGGGTGATCGACAACAGCCGTAAGGCCGTTTACGGGTACGATCAGCGCCTGGAAATTTTCGGATCCAAGGGAATGGCCAAGGCTGAGAACAATACGACCGACACGCTGATCCATTTCGACAGCAATGGCGGGCACAGCTCCCTACCGCTGCATTTCTTCCTGGAACGCTACGAAACCGCTTACCGGGTTTGTCTCAAAACATTCATTGATTGTGTACTGAAAGACACTCCTTCCCCAGTCGACGCGCATGACGGCCTGATGGCTACCGCTATCGGGATCGCGGCAATGAAGTCGCTGACCGAAGGCCGCAGTGTAAGGCTCGACGAAGTGTTGCAATATGCAACCGCTCCAGTGTGAGAGGTTACTGTTCAAAAATTCATAAGTTTGAGTCCATTAAACCAAACCTGGATCCCGATTTAATCAACTAACCCTTTCAACAAGCATGTCCACTACCGGTCTGCAATCGCTGGATTATATAGTATTCTTCATCTATCTGATAGGCGTATCCGCTTATGGTTATTGGATTTACAAAAAGAAAAGTTCTAAAGAGGTTAGTTCCACCGACTACTTTCTCGCCGAAGGCTCCCTCACATTCTGGGCTATCGGCGCATCGATTATTGCTTCCAACATTTCAGCAGAGCATTTCATCGGGATGTCGGGGTCGGGTTTCGCGATAGGCCTGGCCATTTCGTCCTACGAATGGATGGCCGCCGCCTCGCTGATCGTCGTTGCATTGTTTATCCTACCGGTTTATCTCAAAAACAAAATATACACGATGCCGCAATTCCTCCGGGAACGCTACAACCCTACCGTAGCGACGATCATGGCGGTTTTCTGGCTTTTGCTATATGTTTTTGTAAACCTTACTTCCATCCTGTACCTCGGTGCACTGGCGCTGGAAGTCACTGCCGGACTGGACTTCCAATACGGCATCATCGGGCTGGGTATTTTCGCTGTGGTCATCACCATCGGCGGCATGAAAGTAATCGGCTATACGGATGTGGTGCAGGTGATCGTACTGGTACTCGGTGGCCTGGCAACTACCTATCTTGCCCTGGACCTGGTTTCGCAACATTTCAACAAACCCGGGATTTTCAACGCACTTTCGGTATTGCGCGAACAGGCTGATTCGCATTTCCATATGATCCTTCCAAAGGAAAACCCCTTTTACAAGGATCTTCCCGGACTATCGGTCATCATAGGAGCGATGTGGATCAACAACCTGGCCTATTTTGGTTGCAACCAGTATATTATCCAGCGCAGCCTCGGGGCTAGTCTGCCTACTGCAAGGAAAGGCATTCTTTTCGCCGCACTGCTCAAACTGCTCATTCCGATCATCGTGGTAATTCCGGGAATTGCGGCTTTTGTGTTGTATCAAAATGGCATGTTTCAGCAAGAAATGCTCGATACACACGGCGCTGTTAAGCCCGACCACGCATATCCAGTGCTGCTGAACCTGTTACCTGCCGGTCTGAAAGGAATGGCATTTGCCGCACTGACTGCCGCCATCGTGGCATCCCTAGCTGGTAAAGCCAACAGCATTTCGACGATTTTTACCCTCGACATTTACAAACAGTACATTGCACCGCATTCGAGCGAGCGGCAACTCGTACGGGTAGGACGTTACACGATCTATGTCGCGATGGGAATTGGCGTCATTGTCGCGCCCCAGTTGAGAGTGCTCGATCAGGCTTACCAGTTCATCCAGGAGTACAGCAGCTTCATTACCCCCGGTGTGTTTGCGATCTTTATCCTGGGTATGTTCTGGAAACGGACTACTTCGGCTGCCGCATTGACAGCTGCATTGCTGACGATTCCTTTGTCGACAGCCGGAAAATTCCTGGCACCGGAGGTCCCGTTCCTGGATCGGATGGGAATCATTTTCCTGGTCCTTTGCGCGGTGATTGTTGTCATCACCCTCGCAGATCCGAAAAGCAAAACCAACCCCAAAGGTCTGGATATCGAAGCATCGATGTTCCGTCCGGGCAAGAGTTTTGTCATCGGCTCGATCATGATCTGCGGCGTGCTGGCAGCTTTGTATACCGTGTTCTGGTAGGTGGCTTGTGTTGAAATATTTCGGCTTGACCTAATTTACCCGGCCTGAGAATGTGTGCCGGCTTTCAATTAAATCAAACTCTTACAAACGGTAACCGACGATTGCCGAAAGCCATTCAAAATGCTCCTGACTACCCACCAACTCTTCCGGCAATGTTACGGCCGCTATGCGATACCGGCGGTGAATGTGTTTTTCATGGAAGAAATACACGGGCTATTTGCAGCGGCACAGGAAGCGAATGCACCTTTTATCGTGCAGACCACTCCTTTTGCACGCGAATACGCGCATCCGGACATGCTGCTTTCGATGATCGCTTCGGCTGCACGCATTTATCCGGACGTAGTCTACGCCGTTCACCTCGATCACGGATACGAAGAACACATATTCAATGCCATCGAGAGCGGCGGCTATACATCCGTGATGATAGACGCTTCGCATGATGATTTCGAGACAAACGTAAAGCGCACCCGAGCTGTGGTAGTGACAGCACACGCCCGCGGTATCAGTGTAGAAGCGGAACTCGGCGTACTGGCGGGTGTAGAGGACGACCTTACCGTCGACGCCGCGCATTCCTTTTACACCAACCCGCAGCAGGTCGAGGATTTCGTGAATGCAACCGGATGCGACTGCCTCGCCATCGCGGTTGGGACCAGTCACGGGGCCTATAAATTCTCCGGCGGACAGGGCTTGCAATTTCACATTCTCGAAGAGATACAGCAACGCCTTCCCGGCTTCCCGTTGGTCCTGCACGGTGGGTCCAATGTAGTACCCGAAGTCATCGAACGCATTAATGCAGCCGGTGGCCAGCTAAAAACCGATGCCAAAGGGGTGCAGGAAGAAGAAATCAGGAGAGCAATCCCGCTGGGAGTCTGCAAGATCAACATCGCCACCGACACCCGGCTGCTATGGACTATGGTAAACCGTGAGTTTTTCCGCGACCGCCCCGATGAATTCGCGCCCACAACACCCGGGAAAATTTTTATGGAATCATATAAAAAGTTTATACTGAAAAAGTTTGAGCTCTTCGGTTGTACAGACAAAGCGGGCGATTTTAGTATTAAGAGTAGATGAATCTGTTCGAACAGCAAAAAATCAACAACATGACAAGACGACTTACCGTAGCACAGGCTACCATCATGTTTCTAAAAAATCAACACATCGAACGCGACGGGATCGAAGAACCGTACTTCGGAGGGTGCTTCGGGATATTCGGCCATGGAAATGTGGCCGGGCTGGGCCAGGCATTGCAGGAAAACCCTGATTTTCGTTACTACCAATGCCGGAACGAGCAATCGATGGTACATACGGCCGTCGCTTATGCGAAGATCAAAAACCGGCTTGGCGCATTTGTCTGCACTACGTCCATCGGCCCGGGTGCTACCAATATGATTACGGGCGCGGCACTCGCGACGATCAACCGTCTGCCTGTTCTTTTGCTTCCGGGCGATATTTTCTCAACCCGCGAGCCCAATCCCGTTCTGCAACAGCTGGAAAGTGCTGCTACCCAAGATATTTCCGTTAATGATTGTTTCAAACCGGTTTCCAAATACTGGGACCGCATCAACCGGCCCGAGCAACTGATCTACTCGCTGCCGGAAGTGATGCGCGTACTCACATCACAGGCTGAAATGGGCGCCGTGACGCTGTCGATGCCGCAGGACGTACAAACCCACGCCTACGACTTCCCCGAAGAACTGTTCCGGAAACGCGTATGGCATGTTGGCCGGCCCCGTCCGGATGTCCCGACATTAAAAAAAGCAGCTGAATGGATCAGAGCAGCCAAAAAGCCGGTAATCGTAGCGGGCGGAGGGGCCATTTACAGTGGCGCGACGGAGGTATTGCATGCTTTGGCCACCCAAACGGGCATCCCCGTGGGCGAGACTTTCGCTGGCAAAGGCGCAGTACGGTATGATGCGCCTTACAGCATCGGCGGTTTGGGAGCGACAGGTACCAAATATGCCATCGACATTGCCAATGAAGCCGATGTGGTGATTGGTATCGGAACCCGGTACAGCGATTTCACCACAGCTTCGAAATCGCTTTTCAAGAACCCCGATGTGAGGTTCATCAATATCAACATCAGCGAATTCGACGCATATAAACATGCTGCATTGCCCGTGATCGGCGACGCTAAAGTTACACTGGAAGAATTAACCGGCTTGCTGGGCGACTACCGGGTCCCAGCCGCCTACCGCGAACACGTAACTGCCGTCAACAAAGCGTGGGATGACGAGGTGGCGCAGATCTATGCCGAAGGTAACGGCAACGTGCCGCCGATCGATCAGGCAGTGGTGATCGGCACCCTGAACAGCTTCATGAACGACCGTGATGTAATGATCAATGCGTCGGGCAGCGCGCCGGGCGACCTGCACAAACTCTGGCGTGCAACGGATCCCAAGAATTTCCACCTCGAATACGGTTATTCCTGCATGGGCTATGAAATCGCCGCCGGTCTCGGCGCCAAAATGGCTGACCCAACCCGCGAGGTATATGTGCTCTGCGGCGACGGCGGCTACCTGATGAACAACCATGAAATCGTGACTGCCATTCAGGAAGGGGTGAAATTCACGATACTGCTGCTCAATAACAATGGATATGCGAGTATCGGCGGTCTATCCGAAAGTATCGGAAGCGAGCGGTTCGGGACGATGTATAAGTACCGGGAAGATAACTCCGGACAACTTTCAGGTGGCTTCCTGCCCGTTGATCTCGCCAAGAATGCCGAAAGCCTGGGCGCTTACGTGATCCGGGCTACTGACCGTCTATCGCTGGAAGACGCATTGGCCGAGTCGAGAACGACAGACCGTGTTACTGTTATTTACATCGAGACCAGCCTGTACCGCACCGTGAAAGGTTATCATGCCTGGTGGGAAGTCCCCGTAGCCGAAGTATCGACATCTCCTTCGGTTCAGCAAGCATTTGAGACTTACCAAGAGAACAAGAAAACGCAACGTATTTTTTTATAGTAGAGAAGTGGGAGACAAAGAAAGAAGGAGGAAAGGAAGGGTGTTTTCACTAATTCCTTTTCCCCTTCCTCCCTTTTACCCCTTCCCCCTTTCACCCTTTCTTCCTTTCAAAAAATGAACTTCGAAAATATTCACCTGGGCGTTGCTCCTATTAACTGGACCAACGACGATATGCCGGAGCTCGGCGGCGAAAATACCTTTGAGCAATGCGTCAGCGAAATGGCGCTGGCTGGTTTTACAGGTTGTGAAGTAGGCAACAAGTTTCCCAGAGATACCAATGTTTTGAAAAAAGCATTGGAATTGAGGGGACTGCAAATATGCAACCAATGGAACAGCTATGAACTCACCACCAAGTCGCTGGCCGAAAACCGAAAGAATTTTACCCAATTGCTGGACTTCCTCGAAACCATGGGCGCAAAAGTGATCGGCGGCGGCGAAACGGGCAACAGCTGCCAGGGACAAATGGACGTGCCGGTTTTTGAAGGCAAGGGAATGCTCAACACCAGGGACGAATGGGACAGTTTCACTTTCGGGTTGAATGAGCTGGGTAAAGTCGCGCGCGACAGAGGCATGAAACTTGCCTTTCACCATCACATGGGTACTTGCGTGCAGACGGTGGCCGAAACCGACCGGCTATTGAATGAAACCAACCCCGATTACGTGTATCTGAACTACGACTGCGGGCACTTCTATTTTGCGGGAGAAGATCCGGTTGCTGCGCTGAGAAAATACATTGGCAGAACGGCGCATATCCATTTGAAAGACGTCCGCCAAAACATCCTGCAACGCGTGCATGACGAGCGCCTGAGCTTTCTGACCGCCGTCAAAAATGGCGTCTTCACCGTTCCCGGTGACGCAGAAGGTTGCATTGATTTCCCCGCTCTTTTCTCGATTATCAAGGACAGCGACTACCGCGGCTGGATCGTACTCGAAGCGGAACAAGATCCCGCCAAAGCGAATCCACTGGAATACGCCATCATCGCAAGGAATTTCTTCAGAGGCCTGACCGGCATTTAAGCCTGGCATCCGCTCATCCATCGCCACTGGCCCGGCATCGGTTTTCGCATTTTCAAAAACCGCTGTACCAGTGGCGATAATTTTTCTCTCCGATCCAGCGCATCCTTCGCCACATTTCCCGGGACAGATACGTAACAGATGTATGATTGATTCATCAACTTCTGTTACAAGATAGCCTATGCAATAGCAGTTTACATTATTCTTTAAACTGACTAATATGTTACATATCAAAAAGCTACATCTTCTCTATGTGCTGGGTATCGCGTTTGTCGTGGCAGGGTGTGAGGACAAAGACGTCGATCCTACGGCCACCGCTACGCTCGACTCCACCAGTGCTGCGGATTACCCGGCTATTAATACCTGGCTATATGAGATAATGAACGATGCCTATTTCTGGTACAAGGAACTCCCGGCACAAAACACCCTCGACGCCAGTATTGATCCTCATCAGTATTTTGAAAAGATGGTCTATGAGCGAACTGCCGTAGACCGCTTTTCAGCAGTAACCGACGACATCGATGCTTTGCAGGACGAGTTCAACGGGATCAGCAAGATATTCGGCATCAGCTATACGCTGTCATACATCGACGCCGGCAACGCTAATATCGCAGCCTTTCTGAACTTTGTGGTAAAAGAGAGCCCAGCCGAAGCGGCCGGCCTGAAAAGAGGTGATATTCTCTTGAAAGTAAATGGAATACAGCTCACGACCACGAACTACACGTCCTTGCTGGGCGACGCTGAAACAGCCACATTTACGCTGGGAAAAGTATCCGGCTCCACCATCGTTGCCGGTGACCAGACAGTGACCATGACCAAAGCGCAGGTTAATGAAGATCCCGTGCTCTTCTCTTCCGTCATTACGAAAAGCGATTATGGCAAAACGATCGGCTACCTGGTTTACACCCAATTTGTTCCGGGTACCGGTGCCGACGAATCCAAGTACGACAACGAATTGCGCCAGGTATTTGCCAGTTTCAAAAGCAAGGGCGTTAACGAGCTCGTGCTCGACCTGCGCTTCAATCCGGGCGGCTACATCAGTTCTGCCGAAACGCTCGCCTCGCTTATTGGCACCGGTGTATCGGAGTCAAAGACCTTCTATAAGGAGCAGTGGAACGACAAATACACGGCTTACTGGCAAAAAATGCAAGGTACCAATGCACTGAAATATCCTTTCCTCAACGAAGCCAGCAACATCGGAAGCAACCTGAACCGGGTATTTGTCCTGACATCCAACGGAACTGCATCGGCGAGCGAGCTGGTGATCAACGGATTAAAACCTTACATGAGCGTGATCAGGATCGGCGAACATACAGCTGGTAAAAATCTTTTCGGCTCGCTCATCAGCGACGATCAGGAAAGATGGAAATGGGGAGTGTATGTGATGCTCGGCCAAACGGCAAATGCAAACGGGGAATCCGATTATGGCACGGTTAACGGCATGACGCCTGACTATGAAGTGGAAGATTCAAAAGTCCCCTACCTGCCATTCGGTGATGAAAACGAAACGCTGCTCCGTAAGGCACTGGACGTAATGGGCATTCCAGCTCCCACCGGACAGCGACTGGCAGCCACCAAGACAGTCGATCCATTCCGGAAAATGCTACGCGACGACCTCCGTACCCAAGAAAACCGCATGATCCGAACCGGTTCTGTTCAATTGATTCCATAGTAAATTCTCTCATACGTGTGTTGTTCAAACGGGCCTGCGGTTGCGGGCTCGTTTTTTCATGCCCAACCGTTCCATCAAAAAACGCAGGTGCTGTCATCGATTTCAGCGTATTTCACGTAATTTTGATTCCCATTTTTACTCACGTTCGATTCGCAGGGCTATGATATGAAGTCGAGAGTTCTACATATTTTTCTAATTTTCGCTTTTTACCTGCCTTTTGTTCAGGCACAAACCGGCAAACAAACCTATCGTTTTTACAAGGATTTCAAAGTAGCTTACCCGGAATGCGGCCCTGACCTGACGCAGGTTCAAGTCCCGGGCTCATGCGGAGCAGGAAACTCGCCCGGAACATTTGTAGAGGACGCCCTTCCCTGTGGTGTCAAAAGGTTTGTATATCACAACAATATGAACTGGGGTGTTATGTACCCTAATTCTGATGGTCTGGTTACTGAAACCTATACGATCCAGATGTACATTAAGGTGACCGACTGGGGGAAATCATGGGCGCGTATCATCGATTTCTCAAACGGCGGGCTCGACGACGGCATTTATTTCAAAAATCGCGGAGGAACCGCAGAGCGCTGCCTCGATTTTTACCCCAATGGAATCGTAGGAGCATGCCCCTTTTTCAATACCTCTACCTACTACCTGCTGACTTTTACCCGCGATGGCCAAACCGGCATAATGGATGTCTACGTGGGTAACACCCTGTTTGCCACTTACAACGACTCCGAAAAAAACTACGTAGGCAAAGCAGGAGTGCCCATTTACATTTTCCGTGACGACCGGCAGGTTTCCTGCGAATCGGGGCAAGCCAACTTTGCATATCTGGCGTTTCATGGCCAGTATTTTACAAAAACAGATGTAGACAAAGCATTTTCTGAAATTTGCTTTGAAGCCAACATCAATCCCTATGCCGACTTTTCTATTTCTCCAAATCCCAGCTGCGGCTTTCCCAAAAACATCGATGTAAAGTACACAGGCCCTATCCAGGCTGGTACCGGCTATGACTTTACATGGAACTGGGATGGAGCACGGGTGATATCTGGTTCGGGAATCGGCCCGTATGTGGTGAGTTGGGACACGGGCGGGATCAAGTATGTAACGCTGACGGTCACCAGCAAAACCTGCGGTAATCCGCTGGTCAATACGAAGCAGACCATTATCAGCAACCTGAGCCTGACTACGGCCGTCACGCCCGGAAGCTGTGATACAGGCACCGAAGGCATTGTTACCCTCACCGGAGCAGATGGCCAGGCCCCATACCAGTATTCGGTGGATTCGGTCAATTACCAGGCAGGCAATGTTTTTAAGTTGCCAGCGGCTTCCTACCGTGTATTTGTCAAAGACGGAAATAATTGCACGGTTGCAAAAAATGTCGACGTGCAGTTTGCCAGCGACATGATGGTGCGGACAATGCCCGACACTGTCATTTGTGAGGGAGGGTCGATCCTTTTGGCAACAGAGAGCAACGGGCAGTCCTTCGCTTGGCTACCCCAGGATGGGCTGGACAACAGCGCGGCCTTAGCACCGACTGCCTCACCCGTTGTTACCACGCAATATGTCGTAAATGCCACCAAAGGATACTGTACCCAAACGGACACAATCAATATCCGCGTCTCCCCCAAAATCAATGTGAAGACAACGCCGGATGCACTTGTGGAATACAATGTCCCGTTCCAGCTCACGGCTTCGTCACCGCAGATCAAAGATTACACACAAACTGTTTTCGCATGGAGCCCGGCAACGGGGCTTAGCGACCCGGCCAGCCAAAGTCCCGTTGCGATCCTTCAGGAAAATCAATCTTATAGGGTCGAGATAACTTCCGAGCTTGGATGTAAAGGTTCTGGTCAGGTCAACCTGTCTGTTAAACGACAGGAAAGCATTATCATCCCGACTGCGTTCTCCCCAAACGGAGACGGCCGTAACGAAGTCCTGAAACCGGTTGTCAACGATATCGAATCGATCCGGTATTTCCGCATTTACAACCGTTGGGGGCAGATAGTTTTCTTCACCGATCAGCTGGATACCGGCTGGGATGGCTATTTCAAAGGAAATGCCCCGCTCACGGGCACCTATGTGTGGGAGATAGAAGGGGTATCGAACAAAGGCAAGGTGGTCAGCAAAAAAGGCTCTGTAATACTGCTCCGGTAGTTACATAAAAAACGTCCTTCCGCAAGCAGAAGGACGTCGCATTCATTTCAAAACTCGGATCAGCGGCTGATCCAGCTGAATTCGTATTCCAGATCGGGGATCCTCGTCCGGTCGGCAACCCTTCTGAGGCGGGTTGGTAATGCCATCAGATAGTCCCTTGCCTTTTCGGCCCTTTCGTTAATCCCCTTGATCGACCCGATCTGCCATTCAGTTAGCAAATCGTCGAATATATCGATGTAATCCTGTGTCGTGTATACACCCAGGCGTTGCGCTGCATCCGAAAAATGGGAGAAGGTCTCTCCCATTTTCACGCCTGTCTCACGCATGAAATGCGCGGGCATGACAATCTTCTTCTTCATCATATCTTCCAGGGCCAGTAGCAACTCGGAAGGATCCACTTCGATAATGCGGCTGACAAAAGTTTTGTACGCCTTCGCGTGGCGCATTTCGTCCGAGGCGATCACCCCGCATATTTTTGACAGATGCGGATTCCCGAATTTTTTAGCCAATGTCGCTGTGCGCCGGTGGGATACATTCGTCGCCAGTTCCTGGAATGAGGTATAAATGAAGTTCCGGTAGGGATCGCGGTCGGTTCCGATATCGAAACCATCGGCGATCAGGTATTGGGTTGATACCTCCATAGCGCGCATGTTCACGCGGCCCGAGAGGTAAAGGTATTTGTTCAGCAGATCCCCGTGACGGTTTTCTTCCGCCGTCCAGGCCCGTACCCACTTTACCCAGCCCGATTCAGGCTCTCCCACCTGATCGATCCCGATCACATCCACCAGCCACGATTCATATGTAGGCAAGGCCTCCTCTGTGATCGTATCGCCGATGAGCACGGCAATATAGTCGTACGGTAAATCACGGCAACTCTCTTGCAACAGCTTCACCTCGTGAACGAAATTCTCATCTCTCGAATCGGGAAGAAAATCAGCCGGTTGCCAGTTTTCCTCGATCGGTTTCAGGTATTCTCCAATCAGCCCGTCGAGGTCATTGCCTATATGTTTCATTACTTCAAGCCTCTCAGCTGAAAGCGTGCTATCCATTGGTATTTCGATTTAAACACTATTGACTATTTTACAAATAACGTGAATTATACGTAAGTTTTGAATGACAATTGTCATTTCGGGTTTTAGAATTTAGAATAACCAAAATAGATTTCGATTATTTTTGCAAAAAAAAATAAGAATGAAAAAAATCCTCGATTACCTCTTAAGTGCCCTCTACCTGATCCATTTCGGTCTTACATTGTTAATATTCCATGTTATCCAGGTTATCGCGTTCAATGTCTTCGGAAAGAAGGCACACAAGGTGTCGGTCGACTGGCTTAACTTCTCCCTTACCTTTGGTCTCTACCTGACCGGCGCACGTATCACACTCAAAAACCTTGCCCGGCTGCCTGACGACCGCCCCCTCATATTCGTTGCCAACCACCAGAGCAGCTACGACATTTCTCCCGTATACTGGTTTATGAGAAAATATAGCCCCCGGTTTGTTTCGAAGATCGAACTCGCCAATGGTGTTCCGAGCATCTCCTACAATCTTCGCAAAAGTGGTGCTGCGCTGATCAACCGGAAGGACGGTAAGCAAGCCATTACGGAAATCGCACGCCTGGGCAAGCTCATCCAGGACGAAAAGGCCTCGGCCATTATCTTCCCGGAAGGTACCCGCACAGCCAGCGGCGAAATGAAACCATTCCAGCCGGGCGGCGTCGCAACGTTGCTCAAAAGAGCCCCGGACGCGCTCATTGTTCCAGTCGCTATCGATGGTACCGGAGCGTTTAACCCCAAAGGAGTATTCCCGCTCAAATCATTCGCGAACCTCAGTTTCACAGTGCTTCCAACTATCGAACCAAACGGGCGGAAGGCTGAGGAAATCCTCTCTGAGGCCCAGGAAGCCATTCGTAAAGAAATTAACCGCTGATTTACAGCCCCTTAAAAAGTGGTTTCATTGCCTTAACAATCGTTAACAATCCGCCTTTAAACTTCTGCGCCAGGCAGCCCTCTAACCCACGAAAACTTTAAAACTTTTGGGTTATGAAAAAGATACTTTTTGCCGCAGTGGTTCTTGCATTAGGATTCACCAATGCTTCCGCCCAATATGGTCCCCGTGGTGACTATCGTGAGGATTATCGTGATGGTTATAGCCGTGAGCGCATGAGCGATATCAACCGGATGCAACGGGAAGCCCGGCAACATATAGCCAATGGTGTGCAATGGGGCACACTCACATCCCGCGAAGCCAACGCACTGATGAATCAATACGAACGCATCGAGGCCAAAGAACGAAAATTCGCACGTCACGGACGCCTCTCGCCCCGCGAAGAAAGAATTCTCCGTGAAGATCTGCTGCAACTAATGTCAGACACCCGCCGTCTGGGTAACGACCGCGATCGCTGGGCCCGCGACCGTCACGGAAGAGGTAGATATTAAGTTTTTTGAAGAATAGTTGAAGGTTTAGGGTAATGCAAAAAGCGTCAGGCCGATGATCTGACGCTTTTTTATTCGTTTCGGAAATACCGCACCAGTTTGACATGGGATTTCTCAAATCGTTCGCGCTGATAGAACCGGTGCGCTTGTTCGCGGGTAACACGGGAAGTAACTTCCATTTGAATCGCCCCCTCGTTTCTGGCAAAAGCGGTAACATGGTCCATCAGCGCCTTGCCGACCTGTCGGGAGCGGTATTCCGGCCTCACATACATCTCCTGAATTTCCGAAACCAATGCGGCATGATGGAGAAGCGGCTGAATATGACAGCTCACCATTCCCACAGGCTGCCCGTTGTGCCCGGCCAGAAAATAAGTGATGTTTGGGCTGACGATATTACGGTTGAATGCTGCATCAAAAGCCTCCCGGTCGAGGATGGCATTTTCGAGATCGCAGATCATGTCATAGATGACTGCCCGATCTTCTATGGTTGCTTTCCGAATGGATATTTGTGGCTGCAAAGAAATAACTGTGTTGAATGGAGTGGCCCAAATTACAGTTCAAAGGGCAGAAAGGCAAGGACAACCCTATTTCTCAGGCCAAAGAACCGGCCCTCTCTTGCCATCTCCCCGGGATACTATTCACAAATGCCATCACTTCTTCCTGGGTGTATTTGCCGGGATCCACCCGGGAGCCATCGCAGTGATACGCCACACAACCGATACAGGACATGTAAATGAGGCTATAATCAAACACCACCTCACCTTTGATTTTACCCATCGCAATCGTAAGTACATCGTCCTGCTTCTTCACCTTCGCATCGGCGATGATCGCTTTCAGCCAGGGAGGTTACGAACCGGGTCTTTCACCCCGCAAACTTCGATATTGGAAGACACAGTCTTGTCTTTGCAGCAGAAAATGAGTACCAGAAAAAGGAATAGTAAACGACTTTTCATGATATAGGAGTTTAGGAAGTGCGTACAGAAACCGGACACCGCTTCATTCCGAATCGTTGTGAGAGTATCTGGTTTCAATTAGAATTATTTACATACAAATAATTTGAATTTAACAATCGGTTACAAAATTTTGAATTACATTTGGGCCATTCGTGTCAGCCTGACTTTATGAAACATATTCTATTAGCCATTGCTTTTATCGTTTCCATTCAATGCCGCGGTCAAATTACCTTCATCGATACCAATACGTCCTGGGACACGCTTTCCAAACAGGCAAAACAGGAAGACAAACTCATCTTTATCCACTTCGAAAACAGCAAATGTATTCAATGCAATGAGGTAGCCTCAAAGGGCTTCAGTGGTGCAATTCTGAAAGATCAGTTTGACGAAAATTTCATTTCCATCCGCTGCAATGTAGCAACACCCAATGGCCAGAACCTGATGCAAAAATTCAGGATAAGAGGCTCGCTGCTATCGTTGTTCGTCGATCCGGACGGTAATATCCTGCACATCAACAACGGTTCTACGAGTTCGTCGGAGACTTATTTGGACGCAGCCGATGTAGCAATAGGAAGAAAAGGTAAAAAACAGCTGGCCGACTTTGATAAAGAATATAATGCTGGCGAAAGAGGCACTGTGTTTTTAAAGGAGTACATGATCAAAAGACGTGAAACCTCCATGTCCATTGATGATCTTCTGGACGAATACGTGGCAGCTCTTCCACCCGATTCTTTGCGTAATTTTCAAATTGTCCTGGGAATTTTTGAACTGGCTCCTTCTTTAAATAGCTATGCTTACAAAGCCGTTCAAACCGGCGCGCCGCGTGCGCTGATCGACAGCATTTATAATTCCAGTCTCCCCGACAAACGTAAAGCACTTAATGACGGTATTATTGAAAACTCATTCCGAAATGCTGTCCAGAGACGAAATGAAGAATTTGCCTACCGGGTGGCGATGTTTACGAGGGATACCTACGAAGACGATCCTGGCCAGGGTGAAATTGCGCTTATGAAGTCAATGGTGCGTTATTACTATATGGTTCGCGATACGGCCCGCTATTTCGCACATACCCAAAGGCTGATGGATTCCAAATACATGCCGTTGACGATCGATTCACTCAATGCAATGGACGATGCGGCATTTAGAGTCAAAACGGCGCCCAAATTGCCCGCTGGCAAAAATCCGGTACACAGCATGCAGGTCAGGGCAATCGGGATCATGCCGCCCTCCCAGTTCATTTCCCATGATCTGAATGAGCATGCCTATCGATTTTACGAACTGACCAGGGACAAAGCGCTGCTGGAAAAAGCGCTGACATGGTCGAAAAAATCGATGGAACTGGCAGAGGGAAGAGCAAAAAAGGGTTTTACCCCTTTCAAACTAGGTTTTCCGGAATACATGGACACCTATGCGCACATCCTGTATCGGCTGGACCGAAAAGTTGAAGCCATCGAATGGCAGACCAAGGCACTTGAAGCACAGAAAATCACGGGAATGGCATATCAGTACCTTGAAGTCCCGCTTAACAAGATGAAGGCCGGCACGTTGTAATGCCCGCCGCCCATGTTTCACACTACACAAACGCACTTTCTCCTGTAATAGCCCTTCCCACGATGAGCGAGTTGATTTCTTTCGTCCCTTCGTAGGAATAAATCGCTTCGGCATCCGCGACAAACCGGGCAATGTCGTATTCCAGCAGTATACCATTACCACCGAACAACTCGCGCGCGTGGTCCACGATCGAGCGCATACGCAGCGTGCAAAACACTTTTGCCAAAGACGCGTGCTCGTCGGCAAGCTGGCCGGCATCCTGCAATTGGGACAGGCGATATACCATTGTTTGCATAGCTGTAAGGTCTCCCAGCATTGTCACCAGCAGGTCTTGTACCAGTTGAAAACTCGCGATCGGTCGGCCAAACTGCTTACGCTCCGTGGTATATTTCAATGCGAGCTCATAAGCACCGCGCCCACAGCCCACAGCCTGCCAGGCTACGCCTGCACGCGTCATACGCAGGACATTCGCGGTATCTTTAAACGAATTTGCATTCTGAAGGCGGTCTGTCTCGGAAACCCGGCAGCCGGTCAGCGTGATCACTGCGTTTTGAACAGTCCGCAACGCCATTTTATCCTCCATTTTTTCCGCCTTAAAACCCGGGTTTTCCTTGCGGACGATAAAACCTTTAACCTGGTTGTCGCCCAGGTCGCGCGCCCAAATGATCGTAATGTCGGAGAATGTCGCGTTGCCGATCCATTTCTTTTGCCCGTTGATCACCCATTCGTCACCTTCTCGCTGGCAGGTCGTTGTAAGGCCACCTGCCACTCCCGATCCCACCTCCGGTTCAGTAAGCCCGAATGCCCCGATCAGTTCCATGCGCTGCATTACAGGCAGCCATTGCTGCTTTTGTTCTTCGGAACCGCACAGATAAATGGATCCCATCGCCAGCCCGCTGTGTACGCCGAAGAAGGTGGAAATGGACGAATCTACCCGTGCCATTTCCATGGCTATAAATCCTTCAAGCAGCGCCGAGCGGCCTGCACAGCCGTATCCGTTGTAGGTAAGTCCGCAAATATCCAGTTTGACCATTAATGGAATAATGTGCATCGGGAAATGCGCCTTGTTCCAGTAATGATTGGCGATCGGCCGGATTTCGGTTTCCATAAATGTCCGGACTTTGAGCTGGATTTCCCGTTCTTCCGGATTTAAGGTCGATCCAAGCTCGTAAAAATCACCGTTTACAGGTGGCGGAGTCCTCTTTTTACCGGAACCGGCCTGCATGAATTTCAACATCTTCCCCAGATCCTCCTCACTCATTTTCGAAACGACACCCATCAGCTGGTTCAGGTCGACTTTTTGAGATAACTTATTGACGGCCTCAATATCAACGGATTTGAGCAGGTTACGCAATTGGGAAATCGATTTGAAAAGATTCATGAGCAATCGGGACAGTTGATTTTTACAAAGAGTCAGCTGCAAACGCAGTTCTACTGAACGCCTTTAAAAAAGTAGCTCCAAATGCGGGAACGGAAATTGCATTTACTTAACATAAACACAACTGTCATGAAAACGAAATCCGAAGACAACGTCGAAGGTGGCTCCCCCAGCAAGGGCGGCCCCAAAGGTAAATCCAAGCAAAAAGACGACAGCCGCAAGCCCTCCGGATTATTGAAACAGGAGGCTATTCAAAAGTCTGAAAAAGGCAACATGACCCAAAAGAAAGGATACAACGAAACCCCGGAAACCGTTCCGGTGAAAGGGAAACAGGTCTGACTTTCAATCTATTTCATAGACGCTTCCAGTGCAGCCGCAAGATATACCATGGGTGCATTCCAGTTGATCGCGATCTCATTGGAAGCATAGGAACACTCGTGATCTGTGAATGACTCATCGGCAAACTTGCTGGGGTAGGTTGTGCATTTATCCTGCTGACCAGGATTAGGCCCGCCCGAGAGTAATCCGGGCACGGGATCGGCGATACCATCTGCAATGGAAAGCCGGTGGTGCGGGTGCATCACTTTTTGGGAACCGAACCCGGTCAGAAAGCAGTAGCCGGTCGCGTTCCTGCCCAACAGGTAGTCGAGGTTGCCCAATGCCGCATCACGATATTTCTGGTCCTTTGTCAGCCTGTAAGCATACAGCAACGCAATCCCCTGATTGGCCGCAACAGAGCTGCTGCCCCAGGAATAATCCCTGGCAGATTTGCCCATCACGGTGTGGTAGGGTTGCTTTTCCAGATCTTTCATCAGGTCATCCGCAAAGTGTTGCAGATTCGCTTTCATCGCGTCGGAAAGCTTTGTGGGTACACTCACATCGAAATGCGGCCGGAGCAGTGTATAGTAAGCCAGCGTCCTGACCTGGCTCCACGTTGGTAATGCGAGAGGCTGCGGCAACCCAAAGTCTATTTCCCCGATGTAGGCCGGCTTTCCGGTCAATACAAACATTTCGGCTGCAGCCCAGGCCCATTCATCGGCCGCATCACGATCCCCGTAGGCGCCCGTTACTACGTCGGGGTCAAATGCCTTGTTCAGTTCATCCTGTTTGTAAAAGAGCTTTGGATTCTTTTTGGCCCACTCCCACCCTTTCACGGCGGCTGTTGTACATGAATCTGCCAAACCCGGAAATCTATTGTCGAAACCTTTAAAAACCCTTGCCGCCTGCGCCATGACGGCCACGAGATCAAGCGTCGCGATGGTGTTCTTCTGCACCACATAACGTGGATTTTTCGCAGCATCGGGCATCACCATCCCGTCGAAACGCGGATTAGTCAGCTTATGATAAACGCCGCCGTCATCCGGGTCCTGCATGGTCAGCATCCAGCGCAGGTTCCACACCACCTCATCGAGGAGATCGGGAACGCCGTTATTGCTTTCCGGAATATTGATATTGAAATCTTCAAAATAGAGCGGGTAATCTTCGTATAAAGACAACAATGTCCCCATTGTGATCCCCGAGTTGACGATATATTTATTGTAGTCGCCGGCATCGTACCAGCCACGCGGAGAGTTGATCACGGCATTTTCCGGCCGGTTAGGGGAAACAGCCGAGGCGTGTATGAGTATTTTGGTGTCCGGATGACCCGCTTTCCGGGTCCATTTTCCGGCGTACTTTTCCGGAAGATCGATGGATGCGCGCTGATAATAAAACCCCTTTAATGAGGCCTCGGCTACCTCACGGTGAATACGATCGCCGATTTTGAACGGGGCGGATTTCCCTAAACCCGGAATATTAACGACATAATTACCAGGCCGTCTCAGCTGCGAAAAGTCCGCAATGCGCGTCGATTTTCCTGAATGATGGCTGGTGCGTACCGGGCCCAATTTGCCTTTAAAAATGGCTTTACCCGACTTGGCGTCCCTCACTTCGAATGCATCAAAAGCCGCTGAGGCAACTATTGCGAGTTTCGGAGCGCGCAGGTAGAAACCTACCTGGTTCATCCGGATTAAACCCGAATGCTCCTGAGCCTGGACAGGTAATAGGAAAAACAACAATGCCGGCAGTAAAAGGGCAAAATTCCGGGTAAACTTCATGTTCGTCTTCAAGTGTTTATGACCACAAAGTCACCCGCGACCGAACTTTACCTCAATCCTGCAACTCTTTTACCGGATGATCTATATTGGTACCCGTCACGACCAAACGATGATACTCGCCCCATTTGCGGAGTTCTTCAATCAGCGGTTCGAGTGATTTGCTGTGTTCGGTACGCTCGTACTCGATCACCGGCGGAAATGAATCGTACACCTTACGTTCCACCAGTAAGTTCATTTCCAGCTCTTTCAATTCCTTCGAAAGCATGCGCGGTGTAATGTTCGGAATAGCATTCTGAATCTCCATAAAGCGCTTATGTCCGAGTCCCATGGCAATGAGGATAGAAATCTTCCATTTCCCGCTGATGACATCCAGCGCATCCCGAACCGGCAAAATCATTTCGCGACACTCGGGATGGCCTTCTTTAAAATTGGCTTTCTTATTGTTCATCTTTGAAAATGCTTAGGATCTCGGCGATCATTTCCTCATAGGTATCGTAGCGGCTCTCGTCATAGCATCCCAATGGATCTGTGAGCACGTGCGCAAGGCATTTGTTGCAATAGCTGCACGGCTTGGGTGCCTTGTCTGAACCTCTTGCAAATATAATGGGTAAATCGGGGTTGGCGATAAGTGGTCTGGCGATCGTTACGGCATCACAGGCACCACTTGTAATGGCATCGCGGATCACCGAAGCGGTCTGAAAGCCTCCTGTGCAAAGCACGGGTATCGATACGGCTTTCCGTATCTGTTCGCATTCAACGAGGTTAACCCCTTCCATAGCAGCTGGTTGCCTCCTGGCCCAAAGCCATTTTATTAGTGGACGCAAAAGACCGGAACGAAACGAGAGGTAGTTGAGGCAGGACAATTTTCCGCTCCGGATCATCGATGTGTAAGTATCAACAGCCGTTTCGACAGGTAATGGGCCGACCGGATTTCTTGGATGGGGAAATTGGCTTCCGACGGACACGTGGAGTGCGTCCACTTCTTCCGCTTCCAGCCACTTGGCAAGCTGCACACCCTCTTCCAGCGTATTTCCCTTGCCAAAATTCAAAAAGTAGTCGTTATGATAATCCGCGGCATTGAATTTAACCTGCAAATGATAGTCACGCCCAACCTCTTTGCGGATTTCGCGCACTACTTCCATTAAGAAACGGCTCCGGTTCGTGAGCGTTCCGCCGTATTCATCTTTTCTGGTATTGATGGCAGAGCTGAGAAACTGTGTAAACAGATAGCCATTTGAAGCATGCAATTCGATACCGTCCATTCCAGCTATTCGTGCCCGCCCGGCGGCTTCCCGGAATTTGCGGACAGCTGTCTGAATGTCGGCAAGCGTCATGGCCCTACTGGTCAGGCCATGAAAATGCTCCATGCCGCCGACGGGTCCCAGCGGTGTCCTGAATTGATTTTCGACACCCTTGATGTCCTGCTGGCGACCCGACATGGAGAGCTGGCCGATAAACCTGCAGTCATACTCATGTACGGCCCGTACCAGTTTCGACCAGAAAGGAATTCTGCCATCGTTATCCAGCATGGCATAATTTGGAAGTATACGTTGTGCTGGATCTACGGGAATGTGGGAGCTAATGATTGCACCCACCCCTCCTTTCGCAAACCTCGTTTCCCAATTGATGCGGGCAGGAGTACCGGAACCATCATAGTTATCGATACGTCCCGAAATGCTCGATCGCAGAATCCGGTTAGGAATGACCAGATTTTTAAACTTTAACGGCTTGAATATCGGATCATCCATGAACATCTGTTGAATGCAACGATACTACTTATTTATCCCAATATGCTTATCGGTGTTTGCTGTGGCTCCAACTGTTTCCCAAAACTATGATCATCTGCCATTTTGAAACCCATATGAGCATACCTTGCTGCCAGATTGCTTATGACGTCTGCCTGAGCAAGTGTGGGCACCCCGACCGAAAAATCCTTATCATACCCACCGACAGCCAGCAGCATCGTTTCCGCCATGCACGCGAACGAAACTCCCTTCGGCAGACCAAGTTGTCCGATCCGGTTGGTCTTCAGGCCCGGTACAGACACCAGCCCGCCATCGATGACCCGCACATCAGGCCTTTCTTGTATCAGAGACTCTCTCACATTTCTAGGCTGTGTTGCGTCAAGCACTACACAATCAATTTTGAGAAAACCCGGTTGCAACAGACATCCCGACTCGCTTGTTACCAGTACAACGATGTCGGCTTGGCAGATATCCGAAATGGAAATTGAAGTATCGAGCCTGGCAAAGGGATCGATGGCGTGGAGCTCGCCCCGCAGGTTTTCCAGCCTCCGGCTATTTCGGGCTATCAGAAGATATTCCACATCCTGTGCCTCTCTTACTGACAGCTGGCATAATAAAGAACCTACGCTCCCGGTGGCTCCCACAATCGCAACCTTCGGTCTTCTCATTCCGTGAAAGTCAGCGAGCAGGCCCGATAGCCTCTCCTGGATCGTCAACGCCGTAAAGGCATTGCCGTTGGTCACCGCGTATCCGGGAGAGCCGGCGAGCAATTTACCTCCGAGCGTAACGGGAGACGTCAACCCGCCCAGACCTATTATTTTCGCGCCCTTTCGCGATGCAAAATCCGCTGCCTGCCGGATAACGGGCAACATATCCCGTTTCTGCTCAAGAAGCTGCTTCCCGGAGTAAGGAATCATGACGATAAAACCATCCGGCTCAACCGATTCAGCCATTATCCGGACCTCGCTCCATATAAACGAAGGCAGTGGTCGCTTTCGGAGTGTCCGCTCATATAGTTGGTTGGGAATCCAGCCGAACGGCCGGGCCATTGTACCCAGATCCTCACGATAATCACGCAAATGGACCAGGAAGGCAAATTTGGTTGGAGGCATTCTGTTCCACAATCCGGCCCCTACATACACTCCTTTGTTAGTACTCACTTCCATCACCTCTATCAGATCAATATTGAGAATCTCAAAATTAATCGAAAAGAAAGGTCCTACCCTATCCCGATAAGGAAACGGAGTCAATAACTATTTAACGGTCAACATGTTACCGCTAGTGGATTTGATTTACATTACATTCTTGGGCCCTACTGAATCATAAACCACCACTTTCTCCCACAAATGTTCGTATTCCTTGATAAAATCCAGGTGAATGGGATGAGTCTGGTAAATCTCTTCCTCTAAGATGTTCTTGAAAAAGCACATCCAGGAAATGGAATAATCTCTTACTATTACGGATCGGTTAGTATGGGCAGGTTTTCCGATATGTGCATACTGGATCATGGGGACTTTGGCAAGTTTATGAAGCCCTTCCAGCAATTGCGCCTCGTGCTGTGCATTGCTGGGCTCTTTCAGATAAAAGTAAACGTGATGGATAAAGAGCTCTTTATTCTTTTCGGGCTCAACAGCGAGGTCAGAGACAGAGGCGAGTGATACTAACCCTGCCTTTTGGAGGAATTTTCTTCTTGATTGATCTTCCATGAATTGTAAAGAGAGAAACTAAAATCAAGGATACTGTTAATTTGTACATTATCAAAATTCAGAGACTTCCTGCCAGCTCGCCACCGAGCCGTACAAGTTCGGTTACTGTCTTCCAATTGCGGGTAGTGGCTGCCATTTTCAGCTTGCTCTCGAAGAAATTGTTGTTCAGCTTCGTCCGGCCATATCCGTTCGGGCAAAACAGATACAGCGTCTTTCCTGAAAGATGAAATTCGTCCGGAAAGTATTTGTCCTTTTCAATTTTGGAGATTCTTTCTATCTCTGGTAGGGTAGCCAGAAAGGTGGCATGCAGTTTAGTAATGTCCTCCTGCCTGTCATTGACAAACGGATTATTTTCAAAAACCTCCGTCATATCCTGTAACGCCAGCACGAGGACCGGAATCTCCATTTTCAGGTCTCGCCTCAAAAATGCCGTAATCTCATCCGCCAATATACCCGGCTCCGATTTTTTGTGATTGAAAAGAACGTTTCCGCTTTGGATATAGGTTTTAACATTCCCGAATCCGGCTTCTTCAAAAGCCCTCTGTAAGACCGGCATCTTGATCATGCCAGCACCCCCGACATTGATTCCCCTTAAAATAGCGATATAGGTCTGCATAAAAACATTTTGAAACTAATTGTTAAAAATTTATACTATTTCGGGATTACAAACAAAAGTAAACACGAAATGTCGAGGTCTTTCTATAAAAACTACTCTCAATTTAACCCTTATGAAAATAACAAAAAGAGATCTTGCTGTTGCCTCTATCACCGCCTCCTTCACAATGACCTGCATTTTTGCCCATCCTAAAATCAGTATTCTGGAATCATCCATTTTTGATTGGAACAACATTGCTGTCAAAAACACCAAAATCGGCTCCGTCCGAACATTTTTTCGGTCGCAGACAGCCACATTGGACGAGCTGGAATGCCACGTGACCAGTTTAAACCCTGGTGAAGCGTCCCATCCCCCGCATAAACATCCGGAAGAAGAAGTGATTATCATCAAAGACGGGACGCTCGAAGCCCTCGTCAATGGAGAGAAGAAAAAAGTCGGTCCCGGCTCCGTTGTTTTCCAGGCTGCGAATCAAATGCATTCGATCCGGAATGTCGGCACAACTACCGCCACCTATCACGTGCTCAGCTGGCATTCTCCGGGTACCATGGAACGATAGTACTCACCTATAAAAAGATAGCCAACGAGATCTTCGTTGGCTATCGTCTTGCGATCTGCTATTCACAAACTATTCGGTTTTCCCATATGCAGTCGCCAGGTCATTCAACGTGGCGTCTTTCAGGTGCTCGGAGGCAATGACCATGCGGTAACGGAATGTCGTCGATTCTCCTTTCCTCAATTTAAAATTCAACGTTTCCTTACCATCGCTGAGTGCTTTCATACCCAGTGGATTAACCGCAAACAAGCCATAGCCGCGGGCGTGCCAGTAAGCTGGATAACCTACGTTCTTAGGATGATCGATCATGGCAATACTGATGTTCTCATCCTTAATCTTGCCCGTCAGGTTACACCAAATCGCACGTTTACCCCAAACAGTTTCACCTTCTACACCATTGCTGTTGCGATAGTTGCCCGTAATGCCTTCATTGTTCATTTTAGGCACTTTGGTAGCAATACCGCTGGCGTCTGTGAAAATTTCAGGTTTATTGGAAGGCAATTCTAGCTCGCGTGCCACGCGGATCGCGTACATGCCATCCTTTACGTCGGGCATATTGACTTCCGGAAGCACAGCTGTCAGCGTCGTAGTGCGGTCTATGATACGGGTATCACCCTTTCCACTGAATGTGTACGTTGTCGTTTCTTTTAAGGTAAGCGTACCATTCTTGTCGACCCAGTCAGCGGTCACTTTCAGCTCGCCTTTGTCTTTACCACCTTTTGCGGAAGTAATGCCGGTATGGATGATGGTGCCATAGGCGCGTTTGTTATGGTCTACTGCGTCGGAATTGTTCCAGTAGTCGTTGCCATTGACATCTTCGTAGTTCAGCCAGATCCCCACATGGTGCGGATGATCTACGCGCTCACCCCCACGCGGATCGAGCGGCCAGCCGCGTGTGACAACGGTACCTTTTGCAGTCATAACAGGATACAATACTGCCTTTTTCAGCACTTTCTCCCCGGGATAATAATAGGACGTAAAAGGCTTTCCGTCGATTTTTACCTCAACTTTGTGTTCCTTGTCGTTCCGGACCAGATCCACTTTCTGCGCATTGGCGACACTTGCCCACGCAGCCATGGAAACGGTAGCCAGTGCGATCCCTGTATTTTTAAGATTCACGTGAATGTTCTTTAAATGAATGCACTGATTAGCTCAAAACGATCTCCTTTTTCTTCGGATCCCAGCTTACACGCTTACCGGTATGCAATGCCTTGGTAGCCATAATGTTAGCCACCGAGTGATTAAAACCGACACGCGCCGGAGCATTGGACTCTTTACGGCTGCGGATACATTCCATCCAGTTGCGCATGTGCAATGAGGTCATCGGATCGGCACCGGTATTGGCGTCGGTTGCGATCTTGTCACCGGTTTTGAGCGACATTTCAGGCAGCAGATTCGCTTGCAGGCCCATTCCTTTTGCATCCTTTTCTTTCAATCCGCCCTCAGAGGTGATCTTGTTCGTATCGAGGTTAATCATACCTCCGTTTGAGTAATAATACTCCTTCACTCCGCCAGCCTCATTGTTGAACCGGGATGAATAAATTACCTGGAAGCCTTTGCTCTTGTCGTCGAATGGCCCGTATTCAAATGCGGCACTGAAAGTATCGACGTTGGTACGACCGTCTTTCCAGGTATAGATTCCGCCATTGGCGACCACGTTACGCGGTGCATCGAGGCCCGAAAACCAGTGTACCGTGTCGATCTGGTGTGCCATCCATTGTCCCGGAATACCCGAAGAATAAGGGTAGAACAAACGGAATTCGAGGTAGTAGCGCGGGTTCCATTCCACTTTCGGACGGTTCATCAGGAATCGGTCCCAGTCGGTATCTTCCTTGCGGATTTGCGCGACGAGGTCCTTACGTCTCCAGCGACCAGGCTGGTTTACGTTCCAGGTCATTTCAACGGTAGTAATATCCCCGAATTTACCGGACTTGATGTATTCGTAAGCAGCCCAATAGTTAGGCGCACTACGGCGCTGAGATCCAACCTGCACGATCTGCTTCGACGCTTCCACGGCCTTCAATGCCACTTTTGCATCTTCCAATGTTTCGGCGAAAGGTTTTTCGACATACACGTCGCGACCCGATTTCACGGCTTCCGCGCAATGCAATGCGTGTTGAAAATCCGCGGTACTGATGATGACCGCGTCTACATCCTTCCGGGCCAGCAGCTCCTCATTATTCCGTGCCTTTACGAACTCGTTGGAAGCGTATGCCTTACCCTTCATAAAAGCTTCTGCCTCATCGCGACGACGGTTCCAAAGATCGGAAACGCCCATGAACTCGAAGTTCAGTTCTTTGGCATGATCTGAAAAGGAAGGTGCCAGCGAACTGCGGAAGCGGTCTGAAAAACCGATAATACCCACCCTGACGCGATCATTAGCCCCTAGGATACGACGGTAGCTGGCCGCTCCGAAAGCACTGGTGCCTACTGCGACACCCGCAGAAGCCAGTGCTGCATTTTTAAGAAAATCCCTTCTACTGGTCATGATATTGGATTGAATAAAAGTTAACCTTGGATTGCTTTTTGCCTTACTTCTGTCGGCAATCGTTTGTAAATAACGGATGCCGGATTATCTACTGTAATTTTCTTCCTTTTTTCGCTCGGTCCCGATTATTTTATCTCGCGTACCTTCAGGCTGCGGAAAAATACATTATCGCCATGATCCTGCAACAACAGGTTACCTTCCTGAGACATCCCGAAGCCCTCGAACTTGGCGAACTTCGAACCGGCGACAAACTCCTTGAACTGTGGGGAGCCTCGTACGTATTCGACCACCTTATAGCCATTCAGGTAATGCTGTACCGTTCCATCCTTCTGAACGACAATGCGGCCCTGGTTCCATTCTCCGATCTTTTTCACTGCATTCTTCGGCCGGTCGGCGGGGATTACGTCGTAAAAAGACGCAATGGTGCGATTCCCGTTTTTACCGAGTTTGGCATCCGGGTGCCGTTCATCGTCCAGCACCTGGTATTCGCAGCCAATACCCGATTTACCATTGGAATTAAACTTCTGATCTACAAAATACTTCACCCCACTGTTGGCACCTTCCGTGAGTTTGAATTCAAATGCGAACTCGAACGCAGGCCCATAGAGCTTACGCGTAACAATGTCGTTTCCTGTTTCTGAACCGTCGGATTTGGAAATGGTGATCGCACCGTCCTGGTAGTTCCATCTTTTAGACGGGAATTCGGTGCCGCCGTACGAGCGCCATTGATCGGCCGATTTGCCATCATATAACAAGGACCAGCCTTGTGATTTTTCGGCAGCGTCGAGGCCGTTGGGCGTTAGGTTCACGATACGGATGTTGCTCGCAGGACTTGGTTTCAGGTTTGAAGTTTTGATACGGACATTTTTCCAGCTCACCTGGGTTCCTTCCAGGTCTTTGTTACCGATGGCGTGTACCTGCAAACAGATAAAGCCGACCGGCGTCATATCATCAATGACATGCGCCACGGGCACGCCATTCAGGAAAGTGCGAATGGAGTTTCCGATCGCTTCGATGCGGTATTTATTCCAGGCTTCTTTTTTGAATGCCTTTTTGCCCTCCGGGTTAAGATCAAGCGGATACAGCCAACCACGGCGTGCTTCGTCATAAATACCTGCGGAATACGCACGGTCGCTCGGATCGATCTCCACCTGATAGCCATGCACGCGGCCATTCTGGTATTCCGGTTTCGATAAACTACGGATCTGTATTCCGGAATTCAATTTGTTATCGACCTTCACTTCAAGTTCAAGGATAAAATCACCGTAATCCTTTTCGGTCGTAAGAAATGAGTTGGGCGTACCCATCACGGAAGTCCCTACAATGGCTCCGTCTTTTACTTCATATTTTGCCTTTCCGTTAAGTTGTTTCCAGCCGGTCAGGTCTTTGCCATTAAACAACTCCTGCCAGCCGTCTTTCGATTTCTGAGCTTGAAGAGTGTAGCACGATAAAAGCAAGACTAGGGAGAGCAGTGGTAACCTGATTTTTTTCATTGCGTTGAATAATGATGATGGATAACTGAAAAGCACAAAAGGGTACCTTATCTCATATCAGTTATTCTCTAGTAACGATATATTGATAAGAATACCCTTACAAATCCAGTTCAGACTAGCAGCTAAACCGGATATTTAAGCACTTCTGTAATATATTTCCTGTTGATGTCGGCGCAGATCAGCGGTGATTTCTCAGGATCCGGTACTCCGTCGAGTTCTACCACTGCCCAGCCTTTGAAACGGATCTTGTCCAGGGCAGTAAAAACGGCGGGAACATCCACTCTGCCCTGTCCCAACTCCACAAATTTGTAGCCGCTTTTGGTCTCGGCAGGTTTGGTATCTTTTAAATGCAGCGAATGAAGAATGCTCTTGTATTTAACGATGGCTTCATGAGGTTCACCGCCACCTTGTTTGTAATGCGCAATATCAAGCAGCAACTTGATGTAACGCGGATCCATGGCCTGCACGATCACATCCACTTCCTCCGGCGTTTCACCCAGCTGGTTCATGTGATTGTGATAAACTGCCTGCACACCCAAATCCGCCGTCTGCTTACCGATCTCATTCATGACCTGAGCAAGCTTTTTCAGTTCTTCGACCAACGGCGCCCGATCTTTCGGACGCAGACTGTTTGTCAGCTGCATTGCATTTCCACCCAAAGCTTTCACAAAACTCGCATGCGCGACGTGCGTATCTACCGTGCTCTCAAACTTGGCCGGATCCACATCCACGTTGCCACTCGAAAACATGCAAAGCGTCAGCTTATTTTTGACCAGTGCATCTTTCAGTTCGGAAACCTTGGTTCGGTATGGCCCGAAAGTATTGGCCCGCAGCTGAATGCCCTTGAAACCCAGACCGGAGAGGTCAGTCATTGCCTGCTCGTCCTTTCCACCCCAGGTAATAGCCGAATAGCCTATTTTAATATCGCCTTTTTTTACCGCTGCTTCGAGCCAGCTGTTGCTTGCGCATGTCATGGCGGCGGCCAGCGCGGAGTTTTGTAGAAAATTACGTCTGTTCATGACAGGTTTGATTTAGTAACAAAGGATTATCAAGTTTCCAGACGACATAAAACAATAATGACCCGCTATTTGCGGGCCATTGCTTTCAAGTTTATTTCGGGATCTCGGTCAGCGGCGGGATATTCTTCTCGTGACCTGCATATCCTTTGTTCTGGTTGATCCTGCCCTGGGTGTTTCCGTCGATCGCCGGCTGTGGGATGGGCCAGAGCACGTGGTACGGGCTCATGGTGTATTCGTCGGCGTGCCTCGTCTTGACACCTTTGTTGTAAAAATCATTTTTTGCCATCACGCGGTCGTAAAAGTAATTATCGTCGGAGAACTTGTCTAGTGTGTAGGTTTTTCCGTTCGGCGCGGGCTTACCGGTTTTCGCGAAAATATAGGCAATTCGGGTAAGTTCGGTTTTCCGCGGTTCCTCAAAATACAACTCCCGTGCACGCTCATCCAGAATAGTACCGATGTTAATTTTCGCTGCCGGAAGCGGTGCACAGTTGGCGCGAGTGCGTACGGCATTCACGTCTTCGGCCGCTTTGGCAAGGTCACCTTTCCATGCATATGCCTCGGCGCGCAGCAGGTAGGTTTCTGCTAACCGGAACACATACCAATCTGAGCTACCTCCCTGGGGCTGCACCCGTAGCGGATCCTCGACGAAGAGCTTATAATTAGGCCAGTCGAACCAGCAACGGATCGTATCGATCGTCAGAATAACGCCTTCCGCATTTTTTAGCTGCAGGTTTTTATTGTAGTAGCTGTCCTTGTCTTTCAGTGCCGGATTGTTGTACAGAATGTCCTCCATCCTCGTCCAGTTCCCTGGAGCATGGCGAAGGTCGTTCTTATCATCCCATATCTGGTTTTGGGAATAATCTGTTGGGCGCAAACGACCGATACCCCGGCCGAATTTGACGACCTGATCGATCTCAATTCCATAAGTATCGATCGTTCCACGATTTCCGTTCGGCGTATTGATGTTATTAAACCAAAGAGGAACACCATTCCGCATGATCAGCGTACCTCCGTCGACATTGCCCTCGATATTCAAACGGTCGATCACCAGCATGAGTCCTTCGGTATTGGTTGCCAATGCCTTGTTTTGCGGACGATGCAGGTCCCAGACCACATTCCGTGTAGCGTCATTTGCGTTGACGCCGAAACGCGTCGTCATCAGTTTATGCGTTCCGCCGTCGATTACGTTGCTGGCAGATTTGATCGCATCGTCGAACAGGCCCAGTGCCAGGTTCACTTTCGTAAGCAAATGACTGACCGAGCCCTTGTTCACGGTGCCTTTGTCTGTCACAGCCGGAACCCACTGCTCCGCGAATTCCAGGTCTGTTTTCATCTTTTGCAGGATAACTTCCCTTTTGGTGCTCTGAAAATCCAGCTTGGGTCCGTTGATCTCTTCCAGGATCAGCGGAACATCTCCAAACTGCTGGGTAAGGCGATAATAGCGCGCAGCGCGATGGAAGTAGGCGGCGCCCAGCAGTTCGTTTTTCTCTTGCTCATTTTTGTACGCAGGCAAATTGATACGGGAAATGGCGGTGTTGGCGTATTTGATTCCCTTATAGCCTTCGAGCCAGTACCAACCGATGCGGTTATAGTCGATACTATTAAGCTGTGCATCCGGCGTAATGAGCAGGTTCAGGTTCTGGGCCGGCCCCGATTTGTCCGTGGTACCTTCCACGGCAATGTCCGAGAATATCGATTCGGTGATCATCGGCATGTTGTCGCCGTACCATTCCTGCCGCAGGTTACGCTCGCAGGCGACAAGGGTTGCCTTCAGACCAGCCAGGTCTTTAAAGGTGAGATCCGGCTCGAAAAACGACAGGGGTTCCGGTTTGAGCCAGGTTTCCTTGCATCCCGTGACGGCCAAACCCGCACAAAAGATGCCGGATATCAGCCAATACTTTGATATATGATTAAACATAACGCATGTTGCTTTTTGAGTGATAGTGATTACAGGGTGATATCCAGCCCGATCGTATAGATCCTGGGACTGGGTACCGAGGTGGCAATGCTGGCATTGGTGGTGCCATTGGTGCCATTCTCCGGATCCCAGAAGTCCCATTGAGGTGCCCAGAAGCTGATATTGCGTACGTTGCCATAAATGCGCAGGTTTTGTACGGCCGCCTTTTGTGAAATATTCTTGGGAATGGTGTATGCGACCGAAAGATTTTCAAACCGTACAAATGATTTACTGCGGTACACACTATAACCGGTGGCTGACCCTTCACTGGAATAGAGCCTCGCCCATTCATTGGACCTGTTTTCCTCCGTCCAGTAAGGAAACACATAGGAACTGGTACGGTCTACGAAGCCGTCGCGGTTTTTCATCTGGTTAAAAGCCCCTTTCTGGCCCCAGTAGGAATAGATCATGAATGATACGTCGAGGCTTTTGAATAGCTTGAATTCATTTCGGAACGTCCACCTGAAACGCGGAGAAGTATAACCCAAAAACTCCTTGTCGTCGTTGGTGAATTTGCCGTCGTTGTTGACGTCCTTCAATTTGAAATCACCCGGTTTGACGCCATATTTCGTGGCTTCTGCCTCTTCTTCTTTCTGCCAGATACCCAGGATGCGGTAGTTCCAGATTTCATCCAAAGCATGCCCGATAAACCAGCGGTTTGTGATATCATCCGCTTCCCTGCGGCCGGTCACATTCCCAGAGCCGTCTTTGATATCGACATAATTCCCGTACAGGTGAACGATCTTGTTCCTGTTCAGCTGAAAATTCAGGGTGCTTCGCCATGAAAAATTTTCCCGTTTCATGTTGTTGGAATTCACGCTGATTTCCAGACCCTTGTTTTGCACCTCACCGAGGTTATCCCAAACATTGTCAAATCCCAGAATGTTGGGCAAAGCACGTTTCACGAGCAGGTCTTTGGTCGTCGACTTATATACTTCAATGCTTCCGTCAACGATGTTATTGAAGAGGGCAAAGTCGAGACCTACGTTCAATGCGTTGGTTTTCTCCCACTTGAGATTCGGATTCGCCATCCGGCTGACGTAAAGCTGGCTGACCTGGTAAACCGTACCGTCGGGCTTCACATGCAGATATTTTCCGCTGGCCAGGTCGGCCAGTGCGTCGTATCGGGGGATATCGCGGTTACCGTTATTTCCATACGAAACACGCAGTTTTCCGTAGCTCAGCCATTTACTGCTTAAGAAGTGTTCGTCTGTGAAAACCCACCCCAGAGCGGCCGAAGAAAACACCGCGCGGGGGTTTTTCTGCCCGAATGCCGAGTAGCCATCCCTACGGCTTGATATCGTCAACATGTATTTGTCCTTGAAAGAATAGAACAAACGTGCCATCAATGCATCAGCTGTGCTCGTCTGATCGTCGGTGTAGACGATCGGCAGACCTCCTGCTTGTATATTGTGGTAACCCAGCACGTCTGTGGGTGCGAACCCTTTATTGGAAATGGTGTCGCGCCAGCTTCTGAACCGCTCGGCATTAGCCAGAAAGGTGAGGTCGATATTATGTTTCTGATTGATTGTTTTGCTCCATTTCAGGATGTTATCCACCTGCCAGTTAAACACCGTGGAATCCTTCCGGGATGCGCGCCCCCCTTCCGCTGCCCATTCGGCATGCTTCGCTGATTCGGCATTGTAGCGGTGGGTGTAATCAAAACGCGGAGTAAAGTTCAGCTGATAAGTGAACCCGAGCGGCAGGTTCACCTTGGCAAAAATCACCGAATTCAGCGTTTGAGCGCCTTGGTCGCGCTGGGTGAAACCCGGTGCATAGTAGGGGTGGTTTCCTCCGCTGGCTTCCCCGTTGGGCCGCCAGGAGTAATTTCCATTTGCATCAAACTCCGATCCCCACGGCGAAAGTACCCGGGCGAGGTCATAATTCACAGGTACCTGACTTTCGTCCCTTCTGGCAAATTGGGTGTTCATACCAACCGTCAGGAATTTATTGACCTTGCCCTCGAGGTTCAAACGGGCGCGAACGGTGCTGTATTTGTCTCCTACAATAATTCCCTCGTTGTTAAGGTAACCCAGTGACATGTAATAGGAAATACGCTCATTTCGGCCCGACAAACTCACCGTATGATCCTGGCGAAAGCCTTTTTGAAAAACCTTGCTATACCAGTCGACGCTCCTCCCGTCTTTGTAGTTCTGGATTTCCGCAGGCTGCATTCCCAGACGCTGCAGCCACACCGTCGTCGGATCACCTTTGGAGCCGTCGTATGCCAGCCATTCGTCCAGTGTCACACCGGCAGGCAGTTCGCCGGGGTTGGTGAAGCGTGCAGGCTGGGCCGTAGCGTTAATGTTGCGCATGACCTCCTGCCGCCATGTAATAAAACCTTCGGGACTGAGTACCGGCTGATTTTTGGCGACCTCTGCAAATCCGAAATTACTGTTGATGTTGATTACAGGCTTTCCTTCCTTACCCTTTTTAGTGGTAATCAGGATAACCCCGCTTGCAGCCTTCGCACCAAACACGGCCGAGGAACTGGCATCCTTCAACACATCGATTGTCTCGATATCGTTGGGATTGATGTCCTCCAAACCTCCGTAATAGATCGTACCATCGAGGACGATCAGGGGGCTCGAACCAGCATTGATAGAGTTCTGGCCGCGAACGGAAACATTTCCTCCCCCTTTTGCCGAAGTTGAAAGCCCAACATTCATTCCCGGAACGTTTCCTCTCAGCACATCCTGCACCGACTGCGGATTTTCATTTTCGAGGCGAGTCGCATTCACCTGTGACACCGCGCCGGTGAGGTCACGTTTCTTCTGCGTGCCGTAGCCGACCACGACTACTTCATTCAGCGTTTTCTGATCGGTGGCCAGCAGAATATCGAGCACGCTCGCATTACCCGTTTCCTGCTCCTGCGTAACATAACCTACTGCCGAAAAAACAAGCGTGGCAGAATTTCCGGTAATTTCAATGGCATACTTTCCGTCGGCATTGGTCGTGGTACCCTGGGTTGTTCCTTTGATGACAACGGTAACACCCGGAATGGAAGCGTTGCCCTCTCTGGCCAGCACTGTTCCGGTAATAGTCTTGTCCAGCGGAACGATACGGCCAGCCCTTTCCGCGGGCTCTTCAGTGGCACCTGCGAATACAGGAGGGTACATACATATCGAGAACATGCATACCCTGCTCATACGCCGCAAACACGTGGTAAATCGTTTTGTGATGTGCATAGGTCTGGTAGAATTTAGATGATATAGAGATGAAATATACCACCCTGACGCCTCGCATTCCAGCCTGCCCGCACCGCGGGTTAGTCCTATTTTCTAAACGGATAGTCTCATTGATCCTACGGTAGTGTTTTTTTCAATCCGGGAGTTTTTAAAAGCAAAGAGGACGGCTGCATAGCGCAACCGTCCTCTTGATTGGAATACTTCAGGAACCTATCAGTATCCCGGGTTTTGCGGGAATACCGACTTGCCATCAGATGTTTTTGCACTCCGGTCAATTTGTGTCTGAGGGATTGGTCTCAACGCATGATGCGCTTGGATATTGGACGCCTGCGGGTTGTATTTCTTCACTCTTTCTACCAGGAGCCCCCAGCGTTTCAGGTCCAGCCAACGGGTTTGCTCGCCAGCCAGTTCTCTCGCACGCTCTTCAATAATCGTCTCCATCGTAAGGTCTTTTGCATCAATCAGCATTTTTTCCTTTTTCCCTGGCCAGCCCGCACGGTATCTTACCATGTTCAATGCTTCGGCAGCACCGGCCTTATCGCCCGATTGCAGTAATGCTTCGGCGAGCATCAGGTAAACATCTGCCAGGCGCACCACGTAGTAGTCACGGCTGCCCGGTTCATAGGTCATGTCAGGACGTTTGGAATCGAAGAACTTCTGCAATGTCGGGAACAAAGCTTCCGAGTATTTACTTGGCACCAGCACCTGGTATTTTTTTGTCGCGCGCACCTCTTTAGTCATTTCATAACCCGGAATGAAGATCGTCGTATCGCCAGCTGCAAAAGTCACCTTTGTTTTAGAATCGTCAAACGACGCTGCGTTGTAAGTGCCGGGATTGTTGGAAAGCCATGTATCACGGAACGTCTTCTTGTAACGCGAGTCGTTGACGCGGTCAGCGAAAACGGTGTTGAGCAGGTACTCGGTCGGTCTCAAACGTTTGAAAGGACGTCCCCAATAGGTATCGCGCTTCATACCTGGCTGCACATCATATTGCATCCCGAAATAAAGGTGCAAACTATTACCGGTTCCGTTCGTCAAGGCGTCGCTCGTATATTGCACTGCGAACACAACCTCTGAATGGTTCTGGTTGTTTTCATCAAATACAGCCGAAAAATCGTCGAGCAGCTTGTACCCGTATTTGGTAGAAACTTCTTTCAACAGCTCAGCCGCTTTGGTAAAATCGTCAGCCGCCTTTTCGGTTGAATACCCTTTTGCCAGGTACACTTTCGCCAGCAGGGCTTGCGCGTGAGGCTTAGTAGCCCGACCATAATCGGTCGACTGCGCCTTTGCTTCAAGATCTGTAACGGCCTCGCTCAGGTCCTTGATGATCGCTGCGTACATCTCCGCGTCCGTGGCACGCTTAGTTTCCTTTGTTGGTTCTAGGGTTTCATTAAAGTAAAGATCTACGCCACCGTATTGCTGATGCAGGATATAGTAATAATGTCCTCTCAAAAACTTGGCTTCCGCGATGCGCAGCTTCTTGATATTATCGGCAATACCTGTCACATTCGGAGCACGTTCGATGACTGCGTTACAGGTGTTAATTCCTCTATAAAGCTCGTCCCAGGTTGTCGCCAAATAGTCCACAGTCGGGTTCAGCTGGCCATCGTAAAAATGGAAACCCTTATAACCACCATCCGCACCGGTCGCGTAAATGTCAGTACCATATTCACTCATGGTCAGGCCCTGCTGCGTAGCATAGTAAAACCGCAGCGATGAATAAGCCGCCTTAACGCCGTCTTCAAAGCCTTTGGGGGTGTTCAGGTAATCGGTACCTACACCTGAGATGATCTCTTCATCCAGCACATCCTTACACGCCTGCCCTGACAGCATCAATGCCGCCATGCCACATACCAAAATCGATTTTCTTATATTTTTCATTTGTCAATATCTTTTAAAATTTCTAACCCGGGCTTTCTTAGAATCTGGCATTCACACCGAATGTGATTACCATTGTAGCAGGAGTTATACCTGTACCTCCCGCTGCCAGGCCAGTAGTTTCCGGATCAACACCATTGTATTTGTTGCGGTATTTAGCCCAGATAAATGGCTGCTGAATGCTAGAATACAAGCGCAGTGATTCCATTCCCAGTTTTTTCGAAAAATCCGACGTGAGTGTGTAGCCTACGTTCACGTTTCTCAATTTCAGGAACGTTCCATCGAAGTAAGTAAGCGTACTGCCATAAACTGGAAATTCCTGATTGCTTTTCGGACGTGGAAACTCATTGGTCGGATTGTTGGGCGTCCAGTAATCCACCTTCATTTGTTGGTAGCGGCCTGCCAAAGCATTGTTGTTTCTGTGAAACTCGCTGCGAATCAGGTTACCGACACGTGCAAAAAAGAAGAACGAAAGGTCGAAGTTCTTGTAGCTGAAACGGTTGGTAATACCGCCGCTGAAATCAGGAACGTCTGAACCGATGATCTCGCGGTCGTTGGCGTTGATCTTGCCGTCGCCGTCAATGTCTTTCAGCTTGATCTGGCCCACTTCGCTCGCAACAGCTTTGGCGGCGTCCGCCTCACTGGTCTGCCAGATCCCAATTTTTCTATAGTCGTAAACCGTACTTAGCGGACGACCGATGAACCAGCCATTACCTACGTCATCCACTTTTCCATTGTAAAGCGACAGGATAGCTTCGGTATTTTTGGTGAACGTGAAATCAGTGCTCCATTTCAAGCCGCCTGGAGAGTTGATATTAGTGGTAGTCAAACTTAGTTCGATACCGCGGTTGCGGGTCTCACCCACATTACGGGTAACCGCCGCATATCCCCGGGATCCTGGCAACTGATCCGATAGCAGCAATGCAGTAGTGTTGGTTTGATAAAATTCCAACGAGCCCTGAACCTTTCCATGAATAAAGCTGAAATCCAGACCTACGTTAGAAGTGGCTGATGATTCCCAGCGCAAATCCGGGTTTCCGATCCTGTCGCCACGATAGCCATAAGCTGGCGTCGTGTTCCATGCATAACTGGTCCGGCTAAGGAACGCCTGTGTCTGATAAGGAGCCAAACCAGTATTACCCACTTTACCCCAACCGGCACGTACTTTAAGGAGGTCGATCCAACTAACGCTTTTAAGGAAATTTTCATTGGCCAGGTTCCAGCCTACCGCGATACCCGGGAAGTTACCGTACTTGCTGTTTTCACCGAAACGGCTCGAACCATCACGGCGCATGGTTATTGTTACCAGGTATTTATCATTATAATCATAGTTTACACGGGCCATGTAAGAGTTGATCTGCCATGGAATGTAGCCGCTCGTCGGAGAGAATATGGTCGTTGCCGCTCCGAGATTGTAAAATGATTGTGTCTCAACCGGAACCCCCTGAACGCTCGCACTAAAAATCTCTGCGCGATCTTTCTGGAATGAATGTAACAATGTCACATTCAAATTATGCTTTCCTCCGAAGGTTTTGCTATAGTTGATAATATTCTCCAAAGTCCAGTTGAAAGCGAACCCTTGCAGTACTTTTGCCTGCGAATCTCCTCCTTTTCGAGCGTTCGTTTGTGAGCCGATAAATCGTCCATAACGGCTGAGAGTAAAATCAGGGCCAAAATTGACACGATATTTTAACCCTGGCAAAATACTGAACTCTGTGTAAAGGCTATTGAAAATACGGTAGCGCTTGAGCTCGGCAACCTGCGCGCCCGGAACCAGTTCCGCAAGCGGGTTAGTCAGCAACGCGTCATTGGTAGGTGAGAAAATCAGCTTGCCATTATCGTCATAAGGTACGGCCAACGGATTCTGGTTAATCGTCATTCCGTAAGTATTCAGGGAGTCACCGTTACGGATACTGTTCATCATATAGGACGACAAACCAACCTTCAACCATTTATTTACCTGATGATCAACATTTGACCGCAGCGAAAGACGGGTGAAATTCGCTTCTTTTACTACACCTTTGTCGCGGAAATAACCTCCGGAAATATAAAACTGTGTGCGGTCGTTTCCTCCCTGGACACCCACCGAATGATTCTGCATCACGCCCGTTTTCACAACCAGATCCTGCCAGTCGGTACTGGTGCCGTTGGCGATACCTTTCGCCACATTGGGATCGCCACCGAGTACCGCCACTTTCGCATCTGCTTCGGCATTGATCACCCCGGTCGGTATCGCATTGCCTGCTGCGTCCTTGTAACCGCCCGTGGCACGGTAGGCTTCGCGAACGAATTCAGCGAATTCAGCTCCCTTGAACAGATCCACTTTGTCGAGCGCTTTGGAAACGCCCACGTAGCCATCATAGCTAACAGTGGTTTTGCCCTTCTGACCGCCACGCTTGGTAGTCACGATTACAACGCCGTTTGCACCGCGCGAACCGTAGATCGCCGTCGCAGTCGCGTCTTTCAAAACCTCCATCGACTGGATGTCATTGGGGTTCATATCTTCATAACCACCCGCTAGCGGTATCCCGTCCACAACATATAAAGGATCATTACCCGCGTTGAACGAACGACGGCCGCGGATCAGGATTTTCGGAACTGTTCCGGGCTTGGAGCCAGATTGGGTCACATCCACCCCGGCAGCACGTCCCTGCAGGGCCTGTCCCAGGTTGGTAATAGGCATTTCATTGATTTCCTTGGCACCTACCGAAGAGATTGCCCCGGTAAGCTGACTTTTTTTCTGGGTACCGTAACCCACCACAACCACTTCGGTCAGGGTTTTCTGGTCACTTGCCAGTACTATATCGACTATGCTTTTATTACCGACAGCTATTTCCTGCGTGACAAAACCGACCGCCGAAAACACAAGTACGGCATTGTCGTCCGGGATACTCAATTTGAAAGCGCCGTCAACATCGGTGTTCGTACCGGTTTTAGTGCTTTTCACGACCACCGAAACGCCGGGTATGGGCAGGTTGTCCTCCGCTGCCGTCACTTTTCCGGATACATTTCTGTCGACTACTCTGACCGTTAGGTTTGTTGGCCTCATTGCATAGGCTTGCCCTGTAAAACCCGTCATTACCGCACCAGCCATCGCCCATCTCATCATACAGTGGCCAATACTCGTAAAGTTTCTTTTCATACGCATTGATTGTTTAACCATTAATAGTTCATCACTCACTTTTTAATTGACGATCACTCGATAGCGTAGCCCTTACAAAATAATTATATATTTTCCATAAATAGTTACAAATACATATACAGTTACTTAACACAGAACTGTAACTATTCTGATAATATGCTTACTTGAAAGAGGCTTAGGGATGATACAATTCGTTGATTTTCGCCGATCGCACTTATTTGAACAATTTCAATAAGTACATTATTTGTACTTATAGTACAATTTGAAAATCAATCTGAGGATAGATATTCGGGGAGAGATTTGAAAACGATACGCGAAGTTTATTTATGCAATCGTTGTCGGGAACGTTGCCAGAATAGGCACGATCCAATAAATTATTATAAGATATTTACATAAAGCGATACAAAACTGTCATCCAAAGTTAAAGGGCGCCGTCTTTACATTGTATTATTTAAAGATTATTTTACCTTCCCCCTCGATTAAAAATGCTTATGAAACGCTCCGCGAGTCTCCTGTCGCTGGTAAGTATTTCTGCATGTCCCTTCATTCCGTTGCGATAGGCCAGAGATATTCCGTAACGGGTATTGAGCTTTTTAGGTAAATCGATGTATCCCCAATAAAGGCTGTCACGACCAGCAATTGTGGACAATTGACTCAGTTTTCCTTCCAATAAACCATACTCTTTGAAAGGGAAACCATCCATTTTTACGAACGTAGTCTGACCGACCTGTAATTTCCCCAGATTGGTTTGAGGTATCTTCACGAGTCCTCTATAATCACCATTCAACGGCTCTACTGTCATCAATTCCTGACCTGCCGTGACATATTGCCGTTCTTGCCAGGGTGCTGAGTAGGAGACGCTGCCCGATACCGGAGATGCGAGGATATATTTTTGTTTCCAATCTTCAAGCCTGCTCTCGAGTGTGTTAACCACCTGCAAGAAAATGCTTTTCTTCTCTCTAAGTGCATTATCCAGTTCCAACGACTCCCTACGCTTGGCTATCTGTGCAGATTTATTCTGAACCAGCGAAGCCGACAAATTTTTTAAAGGCATTTCTCGCGCGATTAGTTTGGCTTTCTCGCGTTTGAAGTCCATTTCAGATATTACCTTACTGTTAAACAGCTTTTCCTGTATTTTGAATTCCTCTGTTGCCAGACCAAAGTCCGCCGTCTGAAGAGCCAGCTGATCTCGCAAAATTTCCTCCATGGAAATCAAATCGTCCCGATCCTCCAAAATCAGCGCTTTCTTTTCAATGAAAATGCCTCCTCTCAAAAAAGCCTGAATTTCGGTCAATTGCTGGTTGAAGACTTCAAAATCATGCTGGACTTCACCTAACACAGGATAGGATTTGACCTCAAAATCCGTGATGTAATGCCAATTCCCTTTATGAATCGCCTGCTTAATCGTCCTGATCGATGACGATAGTCTCAAAATTTGCTCCGGCTCACCGGTACTTTCTGCATATGCCAAAGGCTGTCCTTCCTTAACTTTTTGTCCATCCCTGACCAGAATTTTCGCCAATTTACCATCAACCCGTACAACCACTGCCCTTGGCGCGTCTATGACGGACAGTGTAAACGGAACAACAATGACATCCGGATAACGGATGAGCCATGTACCTAAGAAAAGAAAAATAAAGAGAATAAAAAGCAAAGTAATCCCCCATCTCACCACCCATCGAGGGGGTTTGCTAATAATTTCATGGATTTCCTCACTATGCAGTTCAGGAAATAGCTGAGATGTTTCCTGACCAGGTTCCATTGTAGTGTACATACAGTTGGTCCGTTAACCTTTCGCAAGTTCTAGCTGATTACTTACCAGTTCGAAGTATTTTCCTCTGAGTCTGATCAATTCATGATGTGTACCGGTTTCGACAATCTCGCCTTTCTCCATAACCACTATCTGATCGGCATGCTTGACGGTGCTAAGCCGGTGTGCCACGACCACAACCGTACGACCTCTGAAAAAAGACTCAAGATTCTTGATAATCACTGCCTCATTACTCGCATCCAGCGAATTCGTTGCCTCATCGAACAGCAAAACCGCCGGATTTTTATAAATCGCCCTTGCTATCAGTATTCGTTGCTTTTGTCCTTGGCTAATGCCATTCCCTTCTGCACCGATTTTAGTATAAAATCCCATTGGCAGCCCTTCGATGAACTCAAAAATGTTAGCCATTTGTGCCGCCTGATACAGTCTGTTTTGATCTATCAGGTCATGTCCAACAGCAATATTCCTGGCAATAGTATCTGAAAAAATAAAGCCATCCTGCATTACAACTCCGCATTGCTGCCTCCAAGCTCTATGGGATAAATTTTTCAGCGCAAGTTCTGATTGTCCGGGGTTTACCGCAAAATGGGGTTGGTCATGTTCGATTTTTCCGGCAAAGTTTCGATCCTGAGGTTCAGTCAGCACAATAGTGCCTACCTGAGGCTCGTAGAAACGGAGCAAGAGCTTAAGCAATGTCGTTTTGCCGCTGCCGCTTGTTCCCACAATTGCCGTTGTTTTGCCATGTGGGATCGTGAGATTTAAATTTTTTATAACAGATTCGCTTCCCGCCCCGGGATATGCGTAACTCAGATCTTTGATTTTGATATTCTGCTTATGATTCCACTCCTTCCTGGTTTGCCTCGTCAATGGCTCCTCATCCTCCAACTGATGTACCTCATTCAACCTTTCCAAACTGATTTGCGCATCTTGCCAGGATTGAAGAAACGTGATCATCTGTTCAATAGGCGCATTGAACTGTCCGATGATATACTGCACTGACATCATAGCTCCGAGCGTTAACTGACCATCTATTACTGCCTTCGCTGCCAAAAAAGTGATAAAAACGTTCTTCGTCTGATTAATCAGCAACGAGCCGGCTTGTTGGATTTGCCCCAGCGACAAGCTTTTGACATTCCATTTGAAGAGCCTGCCCTGAATCCTTTCCCACTCCCAGCGTTTGGAAGTTTCTGCTCCCGCCAGTTTAATGTCCTGCATTCCCTGAATCAACTGAATAATTTGATTCTGATTTCCAGCTGCTATTCCAAAACGCTTCACATCCAGTTTGCGGCGTTGTTTCAAAAAGAGTGTCACCCACACTGTATATATTGTTGAGGCTACAAGCACCACAAAAAAAATAGTTACATGATAAAAGGCCAGGATTAGTCCATACACAGCTAAATTGAACAGCGAAAAAAGAATGCTTAGGGTCTGACCAGTCAAAAAGCCCTCGATTCGCTTATGGTCACCGATTCGCTGCATGATATCCCCAAATTGCCTGACGTCAAAAAAGGAGACCGGTAGCCGGGTCAGTTTCGCGAGAAACTCAGATAAAATGGTAAGGTTCAGCCGCACGCTGATGTGAAGCAGAACCCAGCTCCTAAGGAAATCAACTGCGCTGGAACACAACATTAAGGTAATCTGAGCTATGAGAATCAGGTAAATCAGCGAAATATCCTGGGTACCGATACCTATATCAACAATGCTCTGGGTTAAAAAGGGGAAAATGAGAGACAATCCGCTCCCGATCAACATGGACAAGCCCAATTGAAGCACCAGACTCTTGTAACGCCAGAGATAGCCGATCAACTGCCCGAAATTTAGTCCTTTGACCACTTCCTCTTCTAATTCATAAAATCTGGGGGTAGGATCGATCAGTAACGCTAAACCTTCCTCGCTGTTCTGGTTTCGGTTAATCATCCAAAACCTGAGAAATTCAGCGGAACTATACGTATTTAGTCCACCTGCGGGATCCGCGACATAGAACGTCAGCCGCTGATCCACACTCTTCGATACCGGAGGTACCGTCCTGCCTCCGTAATCTGCTTTGTCTTCCCAAAGCGCCTCCACTGCCAATTGGCTGTTCCGCCCTCCCTTCACCTCTTTAAGAGCCTCTTTATCAACCAATCTCGACTTCGTCACTTTGTAAAGTACAACAAAGTGATTCTGCCCCCAATGCAGAATACAAGGGAGCGGAACTTCATGTACCAGCATATCCAGCGTGGCCCTGATTCCGACTGTTTTAAATCCTATCGATTCCGCTGCCTCTGCGATACCCAACATCGAAACACCTTCCCGACTTATCTGTGATTTCTCTCGAAGTGTCTGGGCTGTAAAATGTTTTCCATGATACTTTGCGACCATACGAAGACATGTAGGTCCGCAGTCCATGTGATCGAGCTGCTGGTAATAAGGAAATTCTTTGGCCATGTGTCGGAGATCTTGAGATACTCATTCTAGCTATTAACCGAACTCTGGACATGCCAGGGGAGTGTTCCGTTAAATTTCTGGTGCATAAATCTGTTGCCTTTCAGAAAAAAATCGGCGTTAGGCAGTCTGCCTGGGGTGAGGCGATAATTACAGGTATGGAGCCCGGTAGTCTCGTAGCGAGGAAACTCCTTACTGATCCGCCTGAAAAAGGACCGGTCGGCACCCAGCGTGTGATACCAGGAATTTCCAACCTGTGCGAGCACTTTTCGCCTGACACAATAGCAATTCGTATCGACCAGAAACGAAAATCTGCTAGAAAATGAGGGATATGGTCCTATACTTTCACAATCGTCGTTCGTGACAAACATGTTGTCGTGTGTATATATCTTTCTAAGGCTGTATGCCCAATCCAATTTCTTGTCCTCGATCAAACCAACCAACGACTCTACGTGATCTTCTTCAAACCAATTGTCTTCGTCCAGGAACAATACATAGTCGGAGTTATTCAGAAATGACATCGCTGCGTAAATCCTGTGCCCGTTGAATCCATGATTGCCGGTATTGAACGGCAAGGTCAGCACACTTGTTTTGTCGGATCCCGCCTCGCTGATGATAAGCCTGCTTGCCTGCTCAAAAAAAGGCCCGTCTACGACCACGACATGGGAAAGGTCTTTATAATTTTGATTATTTACGCTGGTCAAAGCATCCGCCAAACATGCCTTACCAGTCGTTGGGGTAATGATGGACACTCTCCGTCGTTTTTTATAATGAACTCTGAAAATATTATCGATACGTGCTTCCGCATCGATTTTGCGCCTGTCATTATGCTTTCCCCCGGTATTAAAATAGTTACCCAACGTTTTCGCAAGATCAACCAACGTTGCCCTCAACCTCAACATATAAGGAAATATTAAAAACTTCAATTTTCGGAAATACATCAGTAAAATTGATTAGCCGCGATTATCGATACCATTATGCAATGCAACATTTATTCAACCGGAGCGATCGCAGTCATATAAGCCAACTGCGATCGCCTAAGCATTATTCCGGCTTAGTGAAATACAGGCGTACAATACGCGGAGCAGGAGAAGCTTGAGTCCCCATATCCACCCAAGTCTTTACACCCACTTTCCGCGGAATTTCTACAACTGCTTTCGTCCCCTTCGCATGGACCTGGGGCATTCGAACTGTAAGTTGTAAAGTATCCGCCTTCGGGATGGTTTTCGTCATAAATAAACCAGCTCGCGGATAGATTGCAATTGTAAAAATCCCCTCCTTTGATTTCTTTCATTTCTGACCTTGTCAGCGCGAATGAGTCAAATCTTGATAGTGACATACTTGAAACAGTTTTAGTTAATAACATATTGATGATTTTCGAAAATCCTAAGTCGAAAAATTTACCGATTCTTTGGATAGATAATGAACATATTTAAAGTCGCTCACACTATACATTTCCGGAACTTGAACTCCGTTAAAGAATAAACTTGGAGTCGATCTTACTCCGGCAATCCGGCTCCATCGTTCATGAAGTTTAAGTTGAGCCACATTCTCTTTTGAAATCATCGCTTCCGGATATTTTTTATTCCATTTGTCGTAGTCTTGAAAGATATCCTGATACCAACTGAGTAAACGCTCTCCGGGATCCGACGCCGAAAATATTTTAGATGCAACCCGTAGCGACGCGGGCGAACCGCCAATTAGTATAAATTCACATCTTACATGGTCGGAAAACATCAATAGATCATTGATATCCTTATGCATCAATGCACAGGGTGTACACTGTGGATTTGTAACAATTGTCAACACATGCTCCGCTGCCGGATTACCGACCTTAATTGTGTGCATTCCTTCCATCAAAGGAGGCATCGGCTTGGCATCGCCGAATATGGAATTAAAAACACCACTCGAAAATTTAATCTTCCTAAAATAATATTTAATTGCACTATATTCCTTCACGATCCGAAAGGAATCTTTCATCAACGCCCAAACAACTATTGGCAACAGGTAGGACAATATAAGTAAATCAATATTGACAATCCTGGCCGACCAAATCGCCTGATCATACATCGTTGCAATTCCAAAAAATTCAACCCAAAGAACAATTAATACAGACGTGCACAACAAACAGGCACGCCGCGCAACAAACAGCTGATAATAAACCGAGTAAGCTGTAAATGGCAAACTCACCAGATTCATAATGATAAGCGCATCTTTAACTTCATCCATTCCAAGCACAATTCCGCATAAGCCTATAATTGCCCCTCCGGCAAAATAAAAATACCCCACTTCTGCCCAGGATAACCATTTAGTAACATATGCCGCTTTCGATTGAAGCAGATCGGTACAATTGGCAAGTGTTCCCAATGAGCAAAATTTATTAACAAATGCATTGCCCGGATCAATACTTTGCCAGAGCAGAATCAAGGAAATCAAAAGCCCAACGCAATTAACAGACGTCAGAAAATTCAAAAGAGACGATACTTCGGCGGAGCGGGGTAAAATAATATTCAACGCCAAAAATAAAGCTAAAACCAGTCCGGACAAAACTAACGGAGTCCGCCATACGTTGTCCGGTTTATGAAAATTTTTTGCCTTCTCTGCATATCGGAAAGATTCCTCATTCGGCTCGATTATTAAAGTAACTCCGTTCCATCTCTGTACAAACGATTCAAACGTTTCCTCGCGCCAGCCGCGCTCGGGGTCTAACCATTGCACCATATTGTCATCAATTTTCCTGATTGACGCAAAGATTCCGTTGTGAACATCCAGATGAACCAGAGCGGGCAACGGCACTTCTCTCAGCTGCTCTGATGAAATACGTGCAGCGATGTTGGGTATCTGCCACTCCAGAAGGCAATCGCTAATGGCTGCAACACTGGGAAATTCCGGATGACCAGACAGGCCGTCTTTGATAAAGGACGATGGAATGGTAAGCCGATGTGCATACAATGCATGTTCAACTGCGATAAAGATGTTCTTCGTTTGATTTTCTTTCTTCATGCCCATTAAATATATTCCTGATCCGAAATAAGGTATCATCTGTTCCATAAGCCAGCAAAGCTTTACTGCGGAATGTGTTCACATTCTTTTGAAACGAGTCGTCTTCAAGCATCTTTTTCAGTTTACCTCTGATCTCCACAACACTTTCGATCCTGAGTACCCCTCTCATTCCCAGCTTATGGTGAATTATTTTTTCACTATTATCATTTTGATCATATGCTAAGTCCAATGGATATATTAACATTGGTACGCCATAAAAAATACTTTCCTTTACAGACCCCAATCCTCCATGGGTCACAAAAAGGTCCGCATTTGCAAGTACCTGCTTTTGCGGAACGTATTGAAAAATGGATGTATTAGGTTTTTTTTTGTGTGTCTTCTCAAAAAATTCCTTCACGACACCATTGACCGCAATAACCAAATGAATATCCGTAAAATTCAGCAACGCATCTTGTAACCGAACCAGAAAGCTGATCAGCAATGCATCGGATTGTTGATCATATGTCCCAAAGGAGCAATATATGATTTTTGTTCCGTTTAACCGCTTTATCTTAATTTCCTCAAACTCCCTTGTAAAATTCGGGTCCGGCTCTTTGTCCTTTCCATTCTCCTGAATACAAAATCCGAGGTAATGCTGTGTGTCAGTGGCAGAATTCCCAAAATACTCCAGTTCAGAAGGCGCGAGAATCAATTCCGGAATATTTTTAAACAAACACCGACCAAATTTGTTAAAAAAAAATGGATGATTTTCCGAAACCCCGCTCCGCTTAACTATTTTTTTCAACTGCCTTGTTTCAGCGAGATTAAGGGCGATGTCGAGTAGGTTAAAAAAATTTCTATCCCTGCCTCTTTTTCTAACCGTGTTCCCGTTTGATTTACTATCTCCCGCGCCAGTCATCAACTGTTCGGCATAAGTTGACAGCATCGGGTTTAAAAACACATATTTTATGTTTTTAAATTTTTCATATAATACCAGAAAATCGGTGCTATTAAAAATATCTATTATTATGACATCCGGTGCGATATTTTCAACCAGCTCCAACAATTCTGCTTGCCTATGCCTGTATATATCCTCTCTGAGTATACAGTTTAACAATGCCCATCTGCTATTCTTTTTTTTAAAATGCTGTATGTAAAAACTTTCCATTCCAACAGCTACCCGAAAAGAACCGGTAAAAACCGAATTGAAACCATTTATATGTACAATTTCAGCTAACGCGGTGTTCGTAACGGCGAAATAGATATTATAGTCATCTTTGACCATGTCTGCCAAGTACATGGTTGGGATTATATGGCTGTGAATTGATGCAGGTATAAAGAGAATGCTTTTCTTCATATCGATACTAATCATTGGCAAACTTAAATTTCCCCCAAGAATAATACCACAAAATATCCGTTCATTTTGCTATAAAAAGTTGTGCATTTACACGTAACACAGCACCAGATTCATAAAAGTTATTTTACAAAAGGTAGTGAATAAAAAAAAAGTGATAATATTGAACAATTTCAGTTATTAATAGTAACATTACGACACCATATTTGTCACCAACATTCTACACACTCAAAGTTGTGCCATGGAAATTGGAGTCCTGCTTCGAAAACTACGCGATGAACTCAGAATGTCTTCGCGGGAAACTGCCGAAAAAATCGGAGTTACGCAGAGTACATATCTGGACTGGGAGCATGACAAGTCGTCCCCAACGATTAAGATGTTTTTCAGGATAGCAAAGGCATTCAACATTTGCCCGATTGAGCTAATGTCTCTCCTCAGCGGCAAAACCCGGTCAAATGCAGGGGAGCAACAGATAGAAATCAACCAGCTGACCGAACTGGTGAAAAATATACAGCTGTATCTCAATCAGCGAAACACAGAAAGTATGATAAATTTAGGCCAATCTGACAGGCTCCCGCCGGCAAGGACATACTACTAATCCTCTTTTCAGGAATTGCCCAGTATAAAATAAAATACAAAGATCAAGAACGTGACCGACATCAGAATAAGAATAATATTACGGGCAGAAAGGCCCCGGTCCTGAACACCCGGGTTACCCACGGTGTCACGATCCCCCATGATATCGAGTGAGCTCATAATCCTTCCCCAGATAGAGTTTACTTCCTGGCCGCTGAGGCTGTCGGGTCGCCAGTCGGAAGCGATCAGTACCAGTTCGCGGGCTCTGGCTACCGTGTCCTTTTGCGAGGGATATTTCAGGATCCAGTTTTCCCAAAAAGATCGGATGGGTGGATCATCCGGAAACCGTACCCATCTTATGAAGAGGTTTTCCATTGCCAACTCCTCAGCCGATAACTCTGAAAACGGTTTCATTTTATAGTAGATTGAATTTTACAGCTTTCTCAAACCGTTATCCGGAATTATGCAAATCCAGTATTATTTGTTTGTTAAGCTTTACTACTAAAAAAGTAAGGGAATAATGGTTTATACTCGCTGACCGAGCGGTTTTAGAAGGGCTCCGTAACCATATTTTCGACCTCCCGGTCCATATGCTAATTAAATATTACCACAAATAATTAGACATATCCTATTTACATGACAATATCTGCCACTTTTCCCGCGGCTCTGTTCAGGAAATTTTTATCAAAAAACTCATCCTGCTGTATCCCGGTACGATAACTGAATAATCCGTTGTGCTTTTCTGGCAAACAGTATATGTACCATTCAAAATTGTCTTGGTTCAAACCAAAAGACCGAAGACGATGAAGATAATATGCTACATTACCTAATGGCTCCGCTGCCTGCCATCGTACCTGAACGCCCAGGACACTATGCTCTGGGACGGCGAAATACCTGTCCCTCTTTCCTGTAACAAGCCGTACGGAAGTATCATTTCTGGTCCCGACGTTTTATGGCGGGAATTATTATTTCCGTGCATCCTGCATGTGACCTGTACGCGATCTCGCCGCCTACCACGGGTGAGCCGTAAATTACTAGTGTATTAATAGTCAGACCGGAAGAAAAAAAACCACTGCTGTTGAGGAGTTTTTAAAATTGAATACATTTGCAAAAAACACACTATCACTCGTTCATCTTGCAAAAGTATTCACATTTCTCCGAGGAAGAGCTACTCCCGTTGCTATCAGAAGGCGACCGGCTTGCATTCAAGCAGTTATACACTTCCCACTACCGTGGCATTTTCTCATATGCATTAAAATTCACCAAATCAACAGATCTGGCGGAAGATATCGTGCAAGACGTCTTTCTTAAAATCTGGGAAAACAGGGAAACACTCAGCGAAATCTGTCACTTCAAAAGTTACCTTTTTACGGTATGCAGGAACATGACCCTTAACCTGTTGACAAGGGCATCACGGGAGGCGCGGATCATGGAACTCATCTTACACGGGGCTCAAAAATTCCATGTGGACACTGACACAAAATTGCAACAGCAAGAATACGACAGGCTGTTTCAGGAAGCCATTGAGCAACTGCCCCCGCAACGAAAGCTGATTTTCAGGCTTTGTAAAATTGAGGGAAAAAGTTACGACGAAGTGGCTGCTCAGATGGGTGTCACACCGGGCACAGTCAATGACCACATTGTAAAGGGGACCCGGTCCGTAAAAGATTACCTTCGCCGATACAACATCACACTTACTCAATTAATCTTCCTGGCCCTTTTCAAATAATTTTTTCGCCGCGAGCATATGTTGGCTGTCTCTTGCTGGTCTTAGCAAGAAACAAACGAATATGAAGCAGATCCAGGCTGATCACCTGATGCGCCGGTTCATCGATAACAGATGTACGGCAGGAGAAGTGACCAGATTTATTAAACTCATGGCATCGGAAAAACACAGGCAATTATACGATAACCTGATGATGGAAACTATGGGCAAAGGAGCAATAGAAACGGTGGCCGTTCCCGATGATCTGATTGAAAAAAACTTTATCGCATTGGAACGGGAACTCGGTTCCGGCGTTCAGTCCATCCAGACCCAACAGGTTTTCTGGCTAAAATACATTACCACGGCCGCAGCGATTGCCGGGATTGTCCTGGCCGCAGCACTAGCCATTTACCATCTCGCGGGTAATTCTGCCGTACAATATGCAACAGGATTTGGCGAGATCAGGCGTATAGAACTGCCGGATGGTTCGACGGTTGTTCTGAATGGCAATTCTGCCATTACATACTGCCAGAAGCCCTACTTTCCAGGGCCAAGGTCCGTGGAGCTGCGGGGAGAGGCGTTTTTCAGGATCAGGAAAACGCCTGACCGCAAAAAATTTGTGGTAGTAATGCCCGGCTCCGGCAGTATCGAAGTGCTCGGCACGGAGTTTAATGTCCGGCACAGGCCTGTCGGCTCCCGGGTAATGCTGAGGACAGGCAGCATCCGGCTGACGCTGAACAAAGGAGGAGAACAGCCAGTCATCATGACACCGGGCGAAACGATCGACATCAGCAGGAATGGCCCCAATATTTTGCGTAAAAACATAGACCCGTCGATGTATGACAACTGGACCACCAACAAACTTGTTTTCGACAACACCCCTCTTCACGAAATAGCAGACATGCTCAGGGATACCTACGGCTTGGAAGTTTCCGTCAGCGATCCCCGGCTGCTCGACAAAAAACTTTCAGGTACCGCCCCTATCCATAACCTCGATATTTTTTTAGAAGCCCTCTCCGGTTCTTTTGATCTCAGGATCAACCGTCAAAAAGACAAAGTGATTATCTCGGCCCGCTAAGATCAACAGGGTTCCTCAATGCTTGTGGTTCTAATTCAAGCCCTTACAGGCTTACGGTATTCTATTGATCAATTTTTCAGGATTTATGAAAACAAACCTACGATATTGGTTGGCGATGACCGTCATTAGCTCATTCGTTGCGGTCCCGGCAGTCGTTGCGCATACGCGGCTCCCTGAAGCACCCCGTACTGAGGTTGCTCCTTCTGCAACACCGAAACCATTGCGGAATGCACTCTCTGAACTTGAAAAGATTTTTAACGTATCCATCCTTTACAACAGTGATCTCGTAAACAATAAATTTGTTACCATCCACGACTACACAACGGGGTCTATAGAAGAATCTCTTACCCGGTTACTCAAAGAACATGGTCTGCATTTCAGGAAGGCTGCTAACGGGTTTTATTACATTTCAGCCAAAAAGGAGCAAACCTACTCTAGTCCGGCTGCTCCATTACCACCAGACCAACCGCTGGAAACAGCAAGCGAAATCTCCGGTCAGGTTGTTCCCAACGCACCAGGATACATTTCCGGAAAAGTCAGCGATGCGGCTACCGGCGAACCGATTCGCGGGGCAAATGTCCTGCTTAAAGGCACCCATCATGGCACAGTGGCCGACACGGCCGGTGCATTTGGGCTTTCGTCCGATTCGGAAAAGGGCGTACTCGTGTTTTCATATATCGGATATGCCCCACGTGAAGTTAAGCTGAACGGGAAGACGACGCTGCTTGTGTCACTGGAACAGGATGTCAAGTTTCTGGCAGAAGCAGTCGTCGTAGGATATGGCACTCAGGACCGGAAAGATATTACCGGCTCCATTTCGGAGATCAGGTCGGCCGACATTGAGAAAATGCCTGTAAGCGGCTTGGATCAGGCCATGCAGGGACTGGTATCGGGCGTATTTGTTTCCTCCAATTCCGGTGCGCCGGGTTCGGATGTTACTGTCAGGATCCGCGGAACCGGTACCATCGGCAACAACAATCCGCTGTATGTAGTTGACGGGACGCCAACCGGACCAGAGGCACTCAACATGTTCAATCCCAGGGACATTGAATCGATTGTCGTTTTGAAAGACGCAGCAGCAGCCACCATTTACGGATCGCGGGCAGCGAATGGAGTAATTCTGATAACCACAAAAAAAGGAAAAAATGATGCTCCTAAAATCGCTTTTGATACCTATCACGGCGTGCAAACCGCCTGGCGGCTACCTCAACTACTGAATGTGACGGAATATGCGGCAGTTATTAACGAGGCGTATGTAAATGCCGACAAGGATCCGGCATTCGCCCGTCCTGACACCTTGGGCCAAAATCATGATTGGCTGAAAGAGCTTTTCCAAGCAGCTCCAACCCGGAATTACAATTTATCTTTTTCAGGCGGAACCGAAAAATCACAATATGCTTTATCAGCGGCATACCTCGGACAGCAGGGTATTTTGCCTAACAGCTATTTCAAACGAATTTCGTTCCGGTTAAATACATCTCACAAGATCAGGCCTAAATGGCAGGTTGGTCAAAATCTTACCATCAGCCATTCGACAGGCAACCAGATCCGTACTAACGAACTAGGCGGAATTCTTGCCAATGCAGTTTACAAAAGGCCTTTTAGCCCCGTCTACGACAGTGAGGGAAAATACGCAGAATCGGCAATGGACCCCAATCCGATTGCCCAGGCCTATCGCACCGAAAACCGAAGAAAACGCCTGCGATTGTTCGGCAATGTCTTTGCGGAATGCGAACTGACCGCTGATCTGAAACTAAGAAGCAATTTCGGACTGGATATCAACTACTCCAAAAACAAGAATTACGCCCCGGCATTCGGTGCGACGCCAAATTCACTCGTCGAATACCTGGATGCCTCCTACTCCCCGCTCTGGCAAAACTCGTTGTCCTTCCAAAAGAAAATCCGCGGCAAACATGCGTTGTCCGCTGTGCTGAGTGTAGACGCACAGTCTGCCCGCTATGAGTTCACCACACTGAAAGCCGATAATTTCGTAACCGACGACCCTGATAACCGGTATATCTCTGCGGCCCAGAATATTGACATTGGTCGCGTGGATGGCAGCGCAACGGAATGGTCGTTACTGTCGCTAGTAAGCCGATTGAATTACAGCTTTCGCGACCGTTATTTGTTCAGTGCAAGCCTCCGGCGCGACGGTACGTCACGCTTTGCCAAAGGTCATCGGTGGGGCAATTTCCCCTCGTTCTCCGCAGCATGGCGAATATCCGAAGAAGGGTTTTTACATAATCAGCCCTTTTTATCCGATTTGAAGATCCGCGCCAGCTGGGGCCAATTGGGCAATCAGGAGGTAGGCGACAATTACGCAGCCTACAATACAGTCGCTACGGGATTGCAATACACATTCGGGCCGGGGTCGCAAACTTATTATGACGGACTGGGTATCCCGAGCAATGGAAAGGCCGGGGCCAAACTTGCCTCGGACAAGCTTGTGTGGGAGGCCAGTTCACAGACCGACCTGGGCATCGACATGGCGTTCTTCAACGATAAACTGCTGCTTACGGCGGATTACTTTTCGAAAAAGACGACCGATATGCTTCTGGACCAGCCGGTTTCTTCGCTGTCCGGCGCCTCCACGATCAGCGTTAATGCGGGATCGGTCCGGAACCGGGGTGTGGAAGTGAGCCTGAGCGTAAACAAAAGCACAGGAGACTTCCGCTATAGTGCCGGTGCCAATGTTACGCTACTGGAAAATAAAGTGTTAGCACTAAATCAGGGCATCAGCTATATCCTCGGACCCGTGAGCGGCACACAGGGAAACCTGCTCACCCGTACTTCTGTCGGCGATGAAATCGGTGCATTTTACGGATACAAGGTCGACGGAATTTTCCAGAACACGGAGGAAGTGACAAACCATGCGAAGCAGGAAATCGGCACTGCGCCGGGAGACATTCGTTTCAAAGACCTCAACAATGATCATGTAATCGACGCCAAAGACCAGTCAAAAATAGGCAGCCCCATCCCCAACTGGCTATTTGGTGTCCAAAGTAATGTCAGTTACAAAAGTTTAGAATTTTCAGTATTATTTCAAGGCGTACAAGGAAACGACATATACAATCAACTCGCCATGCGGGCGCAGAGCGGCACGAATCTCTTCAACAAATTTGCTTCGGTCAAAAGCAGATGGAGCGGCGCCGGAACCAGCGATACGGAGCCACGTGTCCATATTTCAGACCCCAATAACAATGTCCGTGTTTCCGACCGATGGGTCGAGGACGGATCGTATGTCAGGCTCAAAAATGTTCAGATTGCTTATTCGCTCCCGTCGTCATTGATTCAGAAAGCCGGATTATCAAGTCTACGCCTGTACATGACCGCGCAGAATTTATTCACAATCACCAGATACGCCGGCTTCGACCCCGAAATGGGCCCTTCTACGGAGTTTGTAGACGGCCGCGGAGCAGATCTTGAAGTAGGTGCCGATAAAGGAAGATATCCCCAGTCCAGAATTTTCCTACTGGGCTTGTCCATGGGTTTATAAGGTTTAACAACATATCAGGAAGGCTTATGAAAACTTGTCTGACTAAATGCATCTTACTCATCTCAGTACTGATGACTCCGGGCTGCAAAGATTATCTCGAAAAGCGGCCCATCGGTGAAATGGTCCTTGGAAGTATCACCACCGAAGACCAGGCGGTCCTATTCGTCAATGCGGCTTACGAACCCTTATTGTGGGGCCGTGGAGATCCGATGCAGGGGCATTACTTCAATGATATGTGGGTTTTGGGCGACGTGATGTCGGACGACACGGAAACACCGGTTGATCCCAATAATAGTAGCGAGCGTGCTTTGCAGGATTTTAATGTATTCCCCGACAATCCGAATTTACGCGACTGGTTTGGGAGCGCCTATGTGGGTATTGCCAGATGTAACGCAGTGATCCGTGGTCTTGCTGATCTTCCCGAAAAAAACTTCAAAAACGTGGGTGTACGGGCGCGATGCCTGGGGGAAGCCCACTTCCTCCGGGGATTGTATTACTTTGATCTCGTGAAAGTTTTTGGCGGAGTACCTCTTGTCGATGAGCCAATCTCGACGATTGAAGAGACCAAAGTACCGCGATCCACGACAGAAGAGACATGGACTTTCATTGAAATGGACTTAAAACAGGCCCGTGACCTTTTGCCATCGGTTGTAAGTTACCGGAGCACCGCCCATCTGGGTAGGGCCAGTAAAGGTACCGCCACTGCATTGCTTGCAAAGGTATACCTCTACCAACAAAAGTGGGGTGAGGCCGTGAAGGCGTCCGAAGAAGTGATTTTGTCCGGAGACTACGCACTGTCGACTGATTATCTTGCGCAATTCAATGACCAGAATAACCAGAATACGATTGAATCGATTTTTGAAGTGCAAGCTTACAAAACCAATGGCTGGGGCGGAGGAACGGAGATCAGCCTTGATTTTGGCAGATGGGGCCTCAACAATCCGACAAAAGAACTGGTAAACGCGTACGAAAAAGGTGATCCTCGCAGGCGGTATAGCGTATTCAGCCCTGGCGACGACCGGTTCGGCCAACCGTATGACCCACAAAAAGGCCCGAACACCGTCACAGGCTACGTTGCACATAAGTATGTATTCGATCCCGCCGCCATGGGTCAGGGAGTGAATGGGTGGACGAATGGGGAAGGGATCAATTATGTTGTGCTGCGTTATGCAGAAATCCTGCTGATCCATGCAGAGGCCCTGATCGAGCAGAACCTGCGACTGCAGGATGCGACGGATGATATCAATGCAGTGCGCAGCCGGAAGGGAGTCGCAATGCCGGCCATCCCGCTAAGCGACCAGGCAACGCTGCGAAAACAGCTGCGTCATGAGCGCCGGGTGGAGCTGGCCCTGGAAGGACATCGCTACTACGACCTCATGCGTTGGGGGAAGGATTACGCCACGACATTGCTTTTAGAACAGGGTAAAGCTAATTTTAACTATGACAAGCACAAGTTGTTCCCTATCCCGCAGATAGAGATAGATTTGAACCCATTACTCATCCAGAATTGAAAGTCATGTGTATAAAATTCACTATTCTGATCTTTCTGGTCAGTATCGTAGTCCAAAAATCCACCGCACAGTCCCCAACGACCGAGCTGGTGGGTTGGAACCCAATGAACGGGACGACCTGTGGAAAAACTTCGAAGCACTTTTCAGTACATCATCGCAATAGCAAACCCATCATGATGACTACTCAAAATCCCCGACTCAAACGCAGGGTTAAAGCCAACATATGGAAGCCTGAAAAAGATATTAAGGTGTTTGAGCTCGCCAAATGCATTCGTTTTGTTACCAATCCCATCTGCTTGGACAGCTCGCTGATCGACCCCGGTTGCATGAGGCACTTTACAATAACTTTTATTTGAATGCTTAAAAATTCATCAGCACAGCATATGTAGCTCCCCTTGAATATGTCTTATTAATAAACTCCGTTCCATATCAATTTCAATTAATCAACTAAAAACGATCTGGTATGAAATCGAAGTATTGTTTAACACTGTGCATCGGTGTAGCTATCGCCGTCGCAGCCTGTAAGGAAAAGGAAGTCGATTCCAAATTCATTACCGTCAGTTCACCAACGCCTCATCAGCGGATCAATGACAAGGACAGTGTCGTTATCGAGGCAATCATCAAACCTCAAAACACAACGGTCATCAGCTATTCCGTATCTGTTAAAACCAAGAATGATAAAATTCTTTTTACAACGAACAGAAGCTGCGATTGTAAATTGGTGAAGGAGGTTAAAATGCGGGAATCATTTCTATACGACATTGATCAAACCTCGGACGTTTTCCTGGAAATCGTTGCCGTAATGGCAGACAATAGCGAAACCAGGGAAAAGGTGCCCTTCATTCTCCAAAACTAATACATCAGCGGTTTGGCGCAGCAGGATAAACCTTGTGATCGATTTTAATCATTATCAAACTATATGCACATGAAAACAATATCATTTTTTATTCCACTTTTGGGAATCGCTTTGTCCATTGGATCTTGTGAAGAGAAAGAACGGGTGTATGAAGATTCGCCCTTGATAACGGTTAAATCCCCAGCCAGAAACCAATACATAGAGGACACTGACAGCGTGCGGGTACAGGCTGTAATCGAAAACAAAAACGCATTATTGAAAAAATGTATCTGTTTGGTTGATAGACAATCACAAACAATACATATACAACCAGCAATGGTCTTGTGATTGTGAAGATGAAAAGGTAATCGTAATTAATACTGCCTTTTTACACGACATTGCAAAGACATCGGACCTCATACTGAACATTCACGCTGAATTTGATAACGGAGACATCGCCCGCGAGGAAATACCATTCCGGCTGGTAGACAAGGGCAATTAAACGCCGATAACCAAACCTGAAAAGCAGGGTTCAATTCCTTGATTCATCAACAACCATAACTAAGGCCATGAAAATACCTTTTGCAGCCTTGCTGTTGATATACAGCATTGGCGTTGCTGCGCAGCAACGTATAACCATCAGCGGTTTTGTACGGGAACAAAAGAGCCGAGAACAACTTCCTAGCGTAAATGTATACATCCAGGGCACTTCTTATGCCGCTGTTACCAATAATTACGGATTCTACTCCCTGACTGTGCCGGCTTCGGATTCCGCTGTTCTGTCTTTTTCTTTGGTGGGTTATGAAAGAGACAACCGGAGGATACATCCCCGAAAGAACATGGAACTGAACGTATTTCTTGCCTCCATGAACCAGTTGGATGAGGTCGTCGTGAAAGCCAATCGTGACGATGATATCAGCCAACGTGCCCAAATGAGCCAGATCGATGTTCCTATCGCCCAAATCAAAAAGATACCGGCGCTCTTCGGCGAGAAGGATGTATTGAAAGTGCTTCAGTTGATGCCTGGTGTGCAAAAAGGGACCGAAGGACAAACAGGCCTATACGTTCGCGGCGGCGGTCCCGATCAGAATCTGATTATCTTGAACGACGCGGTGGTTTACAATGCAAACCATTTGTTCGGCTTTTTCTCGGTCTTCAACAGTGATGCCATCAAGAGCGTCGAACTTACAAAAGGAGGCTTTCCGGCCCGATACGGCGGCCGGTTATCTTCCGTCGTGGAAATGAATATGAAGGAAGGCAGTAAAGACCGCCTGCATGGTGAGGGTGGAATAGGGCTGATTTCTTCCAGGCTGACGCTCGAAGGACCTATCCGAAAGGAAAAATCGTCATTTCTGGTTTCCGGCCGTCGAACATACATCGATCTGCTGGCCTCACCCGTCATCGCGCGCCAGCAAAAAGTCTTGAAGGATCGTACCAAACCGGGTTACTATTTTTACGATCTGAATGCCAAAGTGAATTTTGATATCGGCCCAAAAGACAAGCTCTATATCAGCAGCTATTTTGGCAGGGACAATTTTTACATGGATGAAAAAAGTGAATCCTATAAGGCTAACATCGGGCTGAATTGGGGAAATGCAACGGGCACAGTACGATGGAACCACCTCTTTTCGCAAAAGTTATTCGCCAACTCTTCCCTGATATTCAGCGACTTTAATTTTGGAGTTACCAGTGATTTTGCCGAGCTGAACCAAAAAGGCGTCGAAACAGATCGAAACACGCTCCGTTATAATTCAAAGATCAGAGATTTGAGTTTTAAAACAGATTTCGATTTTTACCCGTCTTCGCGACACACCCTGAACTTGGGAGCGCAAGGGATATTCCACAGGGCAGTCCCATCGGCAATCGCCATCACAGGGCCTGTTATCGCCAACCCCACCCCGCCCGTAAATCCAACTTTCAATTCATTTGAAGCAGGTGTATATGCAGAGGACACCTGGCAACCCTTCGCCGGAACGAAAATGAACGCAGGAATGAGGTTAAGTATTTTTACCACCAGGGGAAAAACTTACATCCGGCCGGAGCCCAGGATCTCGACAGCCATCAAGCTGGCACAGGGCCTTGCCTGGAAGCTCTCCTACGCCGGAATGAACCAATATGTGCATCTGCTTTCCAATACCGGGATCGGACTTCCCACTGATCTTTGGGTGCCGGCAACTGACAAAATCGGCCCACAACGATCCGAACAATTTGCAACTGGTTTCGCAAAGGACATTGAAAGGCCCGCATTACTTGTGACACTGGAGGGTTACTATAAAAAGATGAACCATATTCTATCCTATAAAGAAGGGGCGTCGTTTATCAATATCAATGGAGAGAATTCCAATGATCCAAGCTGGCAAGACAACGTCACCTCTGGCCGGGGATGGTCATACGGGACCGAATTACTGGTCCGAAAAAAAACAGGAAAGCTGTCGGGCTGGGTGGGCTATACGCTTTCTTGGACAAAATGGAACTTCCCTGAACTAAACTTTGGACAAACATTCTATCCAAGACATGACCGGCGGCATGATGTATCAGTAGTTACCATTTATGAAATCAATAAGCATATTACGTTGTCTGCAAACTGGGTGTATGGTACAGGTAATGCCCTTACTCTGCCGGTGTCAAAATACACCGGTATCCAAGAGTACTTTTTTGGAAGTGTTGCCGACGATCAGGAACACCTGATGAATACTGAATTAAGTGAATACTCCGGAAGGAGCAACTTCCGCGCTGAGCCATTTCACAGGATGGATATTGCAATTCAATTCCGCAAAAAGAAAAAACGATTTGAGAGAACGTGGGAGGTCGGCATTTACAATGTATACAACAGAAAAAACCCGTTTTTCTATGACATGGCGCCGCAGGGAACTACCGGCAAGAAGGTTTTAAAAAAATATTCGCTCTTCCCGATACTGCCCTCGTTCAGTTACAACTTCAAATTCTAACCCACACACTCATGAAATACGAACATCTTTTTCTCCCGATCATCTTCGCCGGATTGGTTTCATGCGAAACACTTGTGACAAACATACCGGAATCGCGCCTACCCAAAACGGAGTCAAAATTGGTTGTCCATTCTTTTTTATCGCCCCAGAATCCAAAAATCAGCGTATCAGTTTCTGAATCCATTCCATTGTTTTCGAACTCCACAGCGGGAGAAGATGCAATAAAAAATGCACTGGTAAAAATTTCTGACGGAACATACGAAGTAATCCTTCCATTTGATATTAAAAACCAGGTGTACAGCATCGACCAAAGTAAATTTCCGATTGAAGCTTCCAAAACCTACTCGCTTTTTGTTTCGGATGGCAAAAGGGAGATCACTGCGCGTTGCACCGTCCCGAGAAATACACCTGTTATTAAATCTTACGTCCTGGATACCGTTGTTGCCAGCAACCCAGCTTTCGGGCAGGACACTGCCATTACACTCAAGATGAACTGGCAGGATATTCCGGCAGACACAAATTATTATCGGGTAAGAGCTTCAGCAGAAGTTGAATACAGCATTCCCGATCCAATGCCGCAGGAAAAAAGGATCCGCAATTACTTCAATTTTGCGTGGGACAATACGCTGGGACGAAACGAATTCCAATCAGATCGAAACATTGATGGATCGCTCTTCTCCTCACCCCAGGGAAAAGTGACCATGCCTAATTTCACTCCGGCCCAACCCGGGAACACTGCAACGGTGCCGTTCTATCCCAAGAGCCATATCATTTCAGTCACCATGATGGTCTATAACACGGACATACATTACTTTAAATACCATCGTTCTCTGCAATTAAGGATGGATACCGATAATCCTTTCTCTGAGCCAACAATGATCTACTCCAACGTCCAGGGCGGCCTGGGCTGCTTTGGAGCATACACGATCGGAAAGCTCACCTACCAGCCTGACTAAATGAGATTTTTCGCTACCTTTGCGGCAAAATTCTTGATTGATATAGTACCAAAACATATACAATGACCTCGCATCAAATACGTCAGGCTTTTCTTGATTTTTTCCGCAGCAAAGAGCATTTAATCGTACCGTCGGCCCCGCTTGTGGCAAAAAACGACCCCACCCTGATGTTCAACAACTCGGGAATGGCGCAGTTCAAAGACTTCTTTCTCGGAAACGGCACACCTCCCTCCCGACGGATCGCCGATACTCAGAAATGCCTGCGGGTTTCAGGAAAACACAATGACCTGGAAGATGTAGGTTTCGACACCTATCACCACACCATGTTCGAAATGCTTGGTAACTGGTCATTTGGTGATTATTTCAAAAAAGAAGCTATTGCGTGGGCATGGGAGCTGCTCACCGAAGTGTACAAATTGCCCAAAGACCGCCTGTATGTGTCGGTTTTCGAAGGCGATGCCAAAGACGGCGTACCGTTTGACCAGGAAGCCTGGGACCTTTGGAAAGGCATTGTAGGCGAAGATCGTATTATCTTGGGTAACAAAAAGGACAACTTCTGGGAAATGGGCGACACTGGTCCGTGTGGTCCCTGCTCGGAAATCCATATCGACCTGCGTTCCCCTGCAGAAGTAGCCGAAGTATCAGGTAAATCACTGGTTAACAACGATCACCCGCAGGTCGTGGAGATCTGGAACCTGGTATTTATGCAGTTCGAGCGGAAGGCCGACGGTTCGCTGATCCCCCTACCCGCCACCCATGTTGACACCGGAATGGGTTTCGAGCGCTTGTGTATGGCGATCCAGCAAAAAACTTCCAACTACGACACCGACGTTTTTCAGAACACGATCGGGGTATTGGAAACCCTTTCGGGTAAAAAATACGGACAGAACGACGAGCCGTTCGCAGACATCGCAATGCGGGTGATCTCCGACCATATCCGGGCCGTTTCCTTCGCCATTACCGATGGTCAGCTGCCATCCAATGTCAAGGCGGGTTATGTAATCCGACGGATTCTGCGCCGCGCGGTTCGCTATGGCTATTCGTACCTGGGCTTGCAGGAGCCATTCTTCCACAAGCTCGTGCCGGTTCTGGCAGAGCAGTTCAAGGATGTGTTCACTGAGTTGAAAGACCAGGAGGAATTTGTAGGCAGGGTGATCCTGGAAGAAGAAAAAAGCTTCCTGCGTACGCTGGAGTCCGGCTTGAAGAGACTCGACAGCATCACTACTTCCCTGAAAGAAAAAGGGATCAATACCATTCCGGGTGACGAGGTTTTCGAGCTCAGCGATACTTTTGGTTTCCCCGTTGACCTTACCGCATTGATCGCCCGCGAAAAGAGCTTCCAGATCGACGAAACCGGATTCCAGGATGCATTGGCAGAGCAGAAAAAACGCTCCCGTCAGGATGCCGCCAAAGAAGCCACCGACTGGGTAGAGCTGCGTGAATACGACGGCGTGGAGTTCCTGGGTTATGATTTTGAAGAAACCCACAGCCATATCGTGAAATATCGCAAGGTAAAAACGAAAACCGGCGAAGAATACCATATCGTGCTCGATCGTACACCGTTCTATGCCGAAATGGGCGGGCAGGTTGGTGACACCGGTGAACTCCTGATAAACGGAAAGGAAGAAGGAAAGAGGATTCGGATCGTCGATACTAAAAAAGAAAACGACCTGTTTGTACATGTTTCCCGGGACAAGAATCTCGACGAGGCATTGTCAGAGGCTGGCATTGTTACCGCGAAGATTGACGTGGACCGTCGCGACAAGATCAAGGCAAACCACACGGCTACGCACCTGATGCTCTCGTCTATGCGCGAGGTCCTGGGCGCACACGTGAGCCAGAAAGGTTCATTCCTGAACGATGAGGTGCTGCGCTTCGACTTTGCCCATTTCTCCAAGGTAACCGACGAGGAACTGCAAAGGATCGAAGACCGCGTCAATGAAAAAATCCGGGAAAACATCGCATTGGATGAGCGCAGAAATGTACCTATCCAACAAGCGCTGGATGCAGGAGCTACGGCGACCTTTGGTGAAAAATACGGCGAATTCGTTCGGCTGATCATTTTCGACCCCAAATTCTCCTTTGAACTTTGCGGGGGCACCCACGTACCGTCAACCGGAGAAATCGGTGTGTTCAAATTCATATCCGAAGGGTCGGTATCCGCGGGCGTTCGTCGTGTGGAAGCCGTTACGGGGGAGAAAGCTCTGGAACTGATGCGCCAGCAGGAAGAAACCCTGAACAGGATCAAAGATCTTCTCAAGGGACCTACCGACCTTGTCAAAGCGGTGGAAAACCTCATCGAGGAACGCTCCGCTTTGCAAAAGAAAATCACTGCCCTCGAAAACGAGAAAATTCAGACGCTGAAAGCAACGCTGATCGAAAACATGGAAACCCACAGTACATTCAATCTGATCGTACAGAAAGTGGACGTCCCCCATGCCGATTCCCTGAAACAGCTGTCCTACGAACTCCGCGACCAGATCGAAAACCTCATCGCCGTTTTCGGAACCGAAATCGGCGGGAAGCCGCAGCTTTCTGTGTTCATTGCCGAGAACATCGTGCAGGAAACCGGACTGAATGCGGGTAAGATCGTAAAAGACCTCGCTAAGGATATCCGCGGCGGTGGCGGCGGTCAGCCTTTCTTCGCTACGGCAGGCGGTTCCGACTCCAGCGGGCTTGACACCGCGCTTGAAAAAGCACGGGGGCTTTTCTGACAGACATTCCTACTCACTTTATCATACGCAAAAGAGCGGCTCCTTATGGATGCCGCTCTTTCTGCTTGGTTGCATTACCGGGAATGCATCAACCAAACAGGTTATTCTTCAGCTTTCAGCTGACCTCTGATCTCGCCGTTCGGATACTTGGCTGTATGGATATTTACATAATACAAACCTGCTTTCAGATCGGCCACCTGTGCCTCGGTAAGGGTGTCTTTAAATGCGAAAGGTGATTTGAAATCGGTACCAAAGTCGATCACTACCGAACCGGTTGAATCGGCCGCTGCTTTGTGAATGTGCCATGCGGTAGGTGTAAAAACGGAATCAGCCGATGACGAATCCGCGGCGGCGGAATCGCTGTACATAATGTTGAGACTCAAAATCCTCGATTCCTGATCTAATGTACCATCTACTGAACCAGTAGCTGTTGATGGATTAGCGGGTACTTCGTTTGCCCCGGAAAGTGTTGTGGAGACTTTCAACTCAGGCAATACAGGAGTGGGGTCTGTCGGATCGTCGTCGTCATTACAACCTGCCACCATCGCGGCGATCACAAACACACCCATGAATGCTAATTTTCTCATAATGCTTTGTTTTAGTAAATAATTGGTTTGACCGCGGCGCTACAAAATTATGATTCCCGCCGAACAGGAATTAACATATCACACTGACAATCAATTATTTAAAAAGCATTATTAAAAAATTACAAAAAACCGGGATATGGGGAGAACTAGCTACCCTTTGCTGAATATTACAACACTTTAAGTGCGCTAACCGGCTTCTGCCCTTCCCTGCTCGCAAATTTCCACCGGTTATGCGACCAAAGCCATAGCTCGGGCTGTCTTTGAATGGTGTTTTCCAGGGCCTTATAGTAATGTTCCATAATTCCTGCTTCACCCAGCTGCCGTGCTTCCGCCGTGATCAGCCTGAACCGGAAATGATAATTGTTACGGGCAGTCTGACTTACATCCAGGTACACGACGGCACAATCCCGCCGAACCGCTATCCGTGCCGCACCCGATTGCACAAATGTCTTTCTGTTCATGAAATCAAGGTAGTACTTTCCCGACTCCGGTGGCCGTTGGTCTGCTATCGTTACAAAAATAGCCGGTTTATCCTCGCACCACTCCATCGTCTTGCGATACCACTCGGATTTCGGCACCAGCAATACACCGAAACGCCCGCGCATTCTTCGCAGCCAGCCATCTATCCGCCGGTTCGATACCGGTGAGTAAGCTGCCAATACCTTAGCGTCGGTCTGCAGGGGAAGCGAGAGGAGGTATTCCCAGCTACCATAATGCGAAGCCATCAGCACGATGCGTTTCTTTTCCTTCAACAGACGGTCCAGCAATGCGACGTTCTCGTAGCGCACCAACCGGTCCATATCGGCATGCTTTATATTGCTGAGCATCAATGGCTCTACTACGAGATCGGAAAGGTGACGAAAATACTCCTTCGCCATTTGCCTGATTTCTCCTTCAGACCGTGTTGGAAAACAGCGGGCCATGTTGACTAATACCATGTTCCTGCGATAAGGCCAGATTCGAACCAAGATCAGGAAAATCAGGTCCGCCAGCGACCGCCAGCCCCGTAGGGCCAGCCTGAAACTGAGTGCCTGCATCAAAACAGGATCTGTGCACCAACATTGAACCCTACAAACAGCCCCTGGAAGTCTTTGGATTTGTTGTTCTTCCAGATATACTTTTTGATGAAATCGTAATCATTTTCACGTTCGTAGCTGACGTAGTTGAGTGTGGGCCCCGCAAAGGCCTCGAAACGGTTGCCCAGCTTCAAAGCAGGCAAGATCCGCAACGAATTTTTGAAATAGCTGCCACCGTCAAAGTCTGTCAGAGTGTGGCTTACGGCCTCTACATTTATCCGGAGACTTCTGGCCAGCGGAATATGTGCACCCAAACCGCCCTCGGCCGCAAACATGTCTTTCGCATTGTCCTTGAAATTGTAGCCCACACCGGCGATGCCGTACAACACCCGTCCACCCGAGCGGAAAGATACAATACCCGTCATCGTTTCGTCGAAGGTAAGCGCTACGGATTTTTCACCATTTTTGATGAAGTTAAAGATCGCGATCGGATAGTCGCTGCTGTCGGCGATGTTGATCAAACCAGCCAGTTGAACACCTTTCACTTTTTTCGCAACATTCGCAAAACCACCGATCTGCACATTCACATCATTGGCTTTATTGAGAAAGCCCGCGATCTGAACACCTTTCACATTTTTTCGGGCTATGTTGGTAAATCCGGCTACCTGGGCTGCACCGGCATTTTCTGCCAGATTAATGAAGCCCGCAATCTGCGCACCTTTAGCATCGTGTCCGACAATGTTTCCAAACCCCGCTAACTGGGCTCCGCCCGAGTTATTCCCGACCACATTGGTCACACCTGCTAACTGGACGCCATCGGCATCTTTTCCGGTCACGTTCGCCGCCCCGGCCATTTGCAGGCCCCGTGCGTTTTCTTTAATGACATTGGCGACACCGGCCATTGCGACACCTGTTTCGGCTTTGGAGAGACCGGCTATTGCGTGTATCGAAAAACGGTTGGTATAAGAAGCCGCATTTTTTCCATTGGAACTAACCGGATAAATAAAGCCGACATGTACCGTAGCGGTGCGCTCCTCCTGGGCATACAGAGATGCAAAAGTGGTGGAAACTAATATGATAACGGTAAGCAGAATTCCGGATGGATTAAAAAGAAGATTTTTCATGGGTAATGCATTTGAGAAATTAAAATGTTCAAACGCACACGGTGACCACTATTTCATTGCAGGCCTTCAAATCGATCGCTTCATCCGTATGCAATGAATCGACAACCAGCAGCCCTGTTACCCTATTTTTTTTGAAAAAATTTCCAACAAATAACATAGTTGCCAAAACATATAAATATATCTCTACAAACAATATTCACCTCGAAAATAAATAGGTAGAAATAATTTTATGCAAACTCATTAGCTTCTATAAATATTTATATACATTTATCCAATTATCTTATTATTCAATTTATCACAAAAATCAGTTCACTATTATGAAACGTTATCTGCTTTTTTGTCAACTGGCACTGCTTCCTACTATGGCGGCACATGCCCAGTTCGGGGCCGGCACACAGGGATTCGTCATCAAGCAAAACACTCAGGTGTTTATTGACGGTCTGACCCTGCTGCCCAGCACCGACTTTACAATTGAATCCCGCAACCTGACGATCTCACCCACCCCAATACCCGGCACCCCGCCCAGTATTGCGCGCGTGTATGATTTTAGCAGTTCGGTTGACTTTGTGGGAACTGTCGGTTTTTTCTACCTGGGCTCCGAGCTCAACGGTAATAACGAGAGTACTTTACAGCTGGCACACGGGAATGCAGCTTTTGTAACCACGCTGGGAAGCACGGTGAACATACCGCAGCATTACATTTCGAATACCCTGCCGCTCACCAATTTCACTTCGGTGACAGCTGCGCAGGAAGGCGCGTTACCGGTTACGCTGGTTGATTTCAGTGTAAAGCGGGTGGAAAACCTGACGATGCTCTACTGGCAGACCTCCGAAGAAAAAAACAGTGATTTCTTTGAAATACAGCAGAGCGGGGATGCTAAAAAGTGGGCTGCGATCGGTAAAATAGATGCAGCGCGTGAAAGTAAAGTGCAGAAGGAATATTCGTTCCAGGATCCGGCCAACAGGAAAGGAATGCAATACTATCGTCTCAAAATGGTCGATGCCGACGGTAGTTTTGCGTACAGTGCCATCCGTAACCTGCATCTCGGATCGACAGAACTTGTCAGCGCTTATCCGAATCCGGTGGTAGATAAACTCCATATCGGAACTAACGTAGAGCTGGCTACTTTAAAACTGACTGACGTTTCGGGAAGATCCCTGGTAGAGCTTTCCAAGCCAAAAGCCGGACAAGAGGTTAATATGAAAAACTATCCTGCCGGAACTTACCTGGTTCAGCTAAAAACAGCTGACGGTCAAACTCAAGTGGTCAAAATTATCAAACAATAAACGCTCAAATTCTCATGAAAAATCAATACATCTTCAACGTTCTATCATCCCGGGCCAAAGGGATGTTGCTGACTACTTTGCTCGCTCTGTTTGCACTCTCTGTACACGCACAGGTTGGTATCGGAACCATTACACCTGATGCAAGTTCACAACTCGACATTCAGTCTACATCAAAGGGGCTTCTGATCCCGCGCATGTTGGATTCGGAACGTGCGGGAATCGCCACGCCGGCAACCGGTTTGCTAGTGTACCAAACAAACGGAACTCCTGGATTTTACTACTACACCGGTACAGAATGGGTACCGCTTAAAGCCGAAGCAGCAGCGGGAGGAAGCGCTATTATACCATACGCATCGGGAACCCCTATTGTAATGACAACCGTTCTGGGAGGACTTGTGGGTACGACCTCGGTGCTGGGCTTTGGAATTTCCGCGCCCGGAGTATCACTAATTGGAGGTCTTATCGACGCGACGTCGCTCACCAATATGGCTTATTCCGTACCGCGGAACGGCACTATTACTTCCCTCTCGGGCTTCTTCAGTACCACCGTTGGCTTGTCTCTTCTCGGAACGTCCCTCAACATACATGCGCAATTGTACTCAGCTCCGGCCGGAAGTAATTCATTTTCACCAGTACCTGGCGCGGTTGTAAACCTCGCACCGGCACTTACCGGAATCTTGTCAATCGGTACTACTGCTTCGGGAACTGCTACCGGTTTAAGCATCCCGGTAACCGCGGGCTCAAGATTGCTGCTGGTTTACTCTGCAACAGCAACCGGGCTTTCCCTGCTTAATACTGTAACCGGTTACGCCAGTGCAGGTGTAGCTATTAACTAACGAGGTAATTAAACCATTATCAAAAAGCCCGGAACCGCTTGGTTCCGGGCTTTTTGATAATTCAGCTTATCGGCTCATTTATAACTTCCCGTAGCGCCAGCTGATCCCCGCCTGCCATCCGATCCATGAAGTCAGCTTACCCTTATTCATATCAAAGTTCGGATAACCACCTGGCGGGAAAGACTTATACGTCTCACCACTTTTTGCACCGTCGTTGTCAAATACTGAAAAAGACGGCCCGGCAAACAGCAGGAAACGCTTGTTGAGCTTGTAGGTTGCGGCGAGTTGAAACCGGTAAAGTGACGGCGTATTATTCCAGTCACCCTGGTAGACATTCTGGTTTAGCAATTCTACAAAAAAGCCGGCCTTTTTGAATGGAAAAAACTCCATACCAATACCCGCACCAAACGTGTATATCTTTTTCTCGCTATTTACCCCTGTGCCGCCCATCAGCAAACTGTAAAATTTGTGCGTTCCCATCTTCCAGGCCACATTGAAGGGTGCCACATCACTGGCATACAGGGATACATTGGATGTACTTTTTCTGATAAAATTGAGAAACCCGATACTTACACCCGAAGAACTGTCTGCAATATTGACGATACCGATCTGGACGCCTCTCATACGTTTGGCGTAATTGAACGGAGCAAGCTGTGTGCCTTTGATGTTTCTTGCAATATTGAACCCGCCGGCAATCTGAGTAGCGTGTATAGAGTCTGCTGCGTAGTTTGCAGCACCGGCGATTTGTACGCCCCGATAAGGTCCCCGCACCTGATTATAACCTCCTGAGATCTGGGCTCCGTTTCCCCCATGGCGGATGAGGCTGATAGCACCGGATACCTGCACACCGGATAACTCCTGCCCGGTGCGGCTCAAAAAACCGCTTACCTGTACTCCGTCGACCCTTTTGCTCACCATACCACTGAAACCCGACACCTGAACGCCATTCAGCGAATCGATGACATTGTTACTGAAACCTGCTACCTGCACCCCGCTCACACGCCCCGAAACGACGTTGAAAGCGCCCGCAATCTGGACATAGCGTACATCCTGCTTGGAAATATTGAAACCGCCCGCGATCTCCACTCCATTGACTCCCGCCGTATAACCTCCTGCCAGGTTCAGTGAAAATTTGTTAACCACCTGCCCGCTCATGCGCCCGTGCGTACCAAGCCCGGGTGTGAGGGAAGCCTGATAAGGTAACGCAACAAAAAAACGGCCGATGTTACGGCTCTGCGCGCGCAACTTAGCGGATAAAAACAGCCGCGCCAGCCAGGTAGACTCCCCTTCGGAATAGCGCACGATTAACGGATCGAGGTCCACTGCGCGCGGCAGGATCATGATTTCGTGGCTACTCTCGTCGGCATGGCCCAAAACGAACGTAGTATCGCCGTACCCTACTTTGCTGATCGTAAACTGGATGGGAAAAACCCTGTCCCTGATACGGAGCCTGAAACCGCCGTCATCCTCCGACAATGTGGATATCAGCAGTTGACGGGAGTAAACGCTGGCGTAATCCACCGGCTTTCCCGTTTCCCCATCGATGATCCGGCCATTGACATGAAACGACTTTTCCTTTTGGACCGGAAGGATGATCAGGTAATCGCCTTTCTCCCGGTACTGATAGTTGTTGTTGAAAAGCTGGTCCAGCACCTGCTTCACGGTCCGCCGGGATGCATTCAACGTCACGAGACTATCGCCCGGGATGAGATTGCTGTTGTATGAAAAATAGAATTTACCCTGGTCGCTCATCATTTTCAAAATGGCAGAAACCGGCTGCCCCTTCACGGAGATATCAACCGGTTTGTTCAGGATCTGCTGCGCAAAGCAACTGCACGGGACCACAATAAAAATGACGGCCAGCCTCAGCGCATTGCGGAAAATAAAAGTTCGATTCATTCCGAAAGATAAGGCTATTTCAAAATGATCTGGTCGCCGTGGTATTCTGTTTTAAGTGAAAGGGTCTCCTCGATGATACTCAATATGCTCCGAAGATTCTGCTGATCAAAAGTGGTGTGGATGGGAAGATCCCTCAACCGTTCGTTCCCGATCACGATATCTGCCTCATACGCCTCGTTCAGGATCTCGACCAATCTCCATAACGGTGTGTTGTCACAAATCAGCTTTCCGGTACGGTAATAGTTATGGAATTCATCTTCGGCCCTGCCCTTCCGAAGTTGCGGATCGGCTTTTACCGCGATGGCCTCTTCCTGAGGCGTAAGCCTTACTTTCTGATTCGCACGGGCTACCTCCACAATACCCGTTTCCACCACCACTTCGGTTCTCTTCGCATTATCCTTCACATTAAAAGATGTACCTACCACCTTCACCGTCACATCATTGACTGAAATAATAAAAGGCTTTGCCTTATCTGGTGCCACATCGAAAAAGGCCTCGCCGGTCAGTTGTACGGCCCTGGTTTTCCCATCAAAGTGCTCCGGATAGGAAATGCTGGATTTTTTATTGAGGGTCACGACGGAACCGTCGGGAAGCGTGTCGATCAGAGTCGCCAGGCCTGAACTCACCGTGAGCATTTCACCGGGTGAGCTCCGTTTCGCGGCCAGGTAGCTCAGCCAGCCAACCCCGGCTGTCATGAGCACCATGGCTACCATCCGTAATATCCTGAAAACCGGTTTCGGGTGAAGAGGCATCACTTTAACCTCTTCGGTTACACCGCGGGTTCTCGCCTTGAAACGCTCCCAGGCAGCGTTTTCATCAACGGTGCTTTTACTCACGAGCCGTTTGCTCTCGTTCCAGATCAATTCGAATTGTTCGAAATACCGCTGGTTTTCATCGTTATCGAGTAGCCATTGATTAATCTCGATCTGCTCCGCAACGCTGGCCTCGTCGAGCATCGACTTCACCAGCAATTCATCTATGCTATGATTATTTTCTGTTTTCATGACTGATCAGCTGAGGAAAAAAAGTAAAAAGGAGGCGGGTAGAAAATCGGCCAGTTTAATTCGCAGCAGGCGCAGGGCTTTCCCCATCTGGTTCTCGACCGTCTTGACCGGTATTTGAAGCTGGTCGGCAATTTCCTGGTATTTCAGCTCTTCAAACCGGCTCATTTGAAAAATGGTGCGGCATTTCTCGGGCAACTCCCGCAATGCAACGTCCAGACGGGTTTCCAGTTCCGATAATTCGAGGTGCTGCGAGGTGCTGTTGCTATGCTCTACGTGGTGCAGGGCATAAGTTTGGTATGCGTCCCGCACTTTCAGATGTTTGATATAATTGAGGCTTTCGTGGTAAACCGACCGATACAGATACCCGCTGACCGACTCACGGATATCGATGTGGTCCGTTTTTTCCCACAACCTGCAAAACACATTCTGGACCATCTCTTCGGCCATGACATCGTCCCTCAATATGGTGCAGGCATAGGCATGCAATCCTTTGAAATGTTTCTTGAAGACCTTCTCAAACTCCGATTCTCTGTCCCTGCTCAAAACCGTTACGTGGTCATCCGCTAAGGCTGCATTCATTGTACCGAATGATTAATGATAAAAAATAAGCGCCCGACTCGGGTTGTACATATCATTGACAACCGGTCGGGCGCTTACCCTAAATTTTCCGGAAAAATTTTCCGGGTTATGTCTTTACTTGTCTTACTTCTTTTTAGCTGCGTTGGTCGAATCCGCTTTGTTCACTTTGTAGCGTTTATCGGGCGTCCCGTCCTTTTTCAGATGTTTGTTTTCCTTATAGCGCTTATCGGGTGTACCATCCTTCTTCGTTTTGGCAGCAGTGGTTTTTTCTTTTTCCGCCGGCGTGGTTTGTGCGAAAATGGGGCTTACCACCGCCATCATCGCCAGTAACAGCCATAATCTCAGGTTTTTCATAGTTGATAAAATTAAAAAGTGAGTGATAGTTAAAGAGTTGCTAAGTTACAATTCCTGTGTGAATTGTAAACCGGAGAAATCTCTGTAAAAGAAAGTTTAATGACGATTTAATCCCAATACCCGTTATACGTTTTCCTTGAAATAAAACCGGTTCACTTGTATCAGGTAAAACAGCCGCACCGGAACGATCCGGCACGGCTGTGAATGCGCTTTATATTGCCTGCTATCGATGTGCGAACATCGCTGCATCGGCCTCGACTCCCAAACCTGCCGCAATGCGCGCACCCAGTTCGGAGTCGCAACGGAAGAAATGGCATAGTTGCCTGTTCAGGATCAATTCCCGTTTCGGGCCGGAGACATTTCTCAGAGAGCCAAGCAGGTTGTTGACCTGCGTCGTTCTTTCCTCATCGTTGAAAACCTCCCTGAAAAGAATGCCAGGCTGTGTGTAATGATCGTTTTCTCCTTCGCCATTGCGGTCATACCAGTCGGCTGTCAATGAATCCAGTTCCAATGCAGCTTCTTTATAAGTTTGGTCCACTTCGATCGCGTCGAAACTATTGGGAAAATAATTGGGCGAGCTTCCGCCATTACCATCGAGGCGCATGAAACCGTCGCGCTGGTGATTGCTCGTTGCATAGGGACAGCGGTTTACCGGCAACTGCTCGTAATTTGTTCCCAGTCGGTAACGCTGGGCGTCCGGATAGGATAGTAACCGGCCTTGCAGCATTTTGTCCGGTGAGTATCCTATCCCATCCACCACATGGGACGGCGCAAATGCGGCCTGTTCCACATCGGCAAAGTAGTTGTCCGGGATCCGGTTTAGCTCCAATACGCCTACGTCGATCAATGGATAATCTCCCTGTGGCCACGTTTTGGTCACATCAAACGGGTTCCAGCGGAATGTTCCGGCTTGCTCGCGGGTCATCACCTGGATTTTTAGTTCCCATTTCGGATAATCACCGGCATCGATAGCCTCCACCAGGTCGCGCTGAGCCCAGTCGGCGTCCATACCCTTCATCCGGCCTGCTTCTGCATCCGTAAAGCTTTTGATTTTCTGCTGTGTCTTGAAATGAAATTTGACATATACCAATTCATTCTCTGCGTTGATCAACGAGAAAGTGTGGCTCCCGAAACCGTGCATGTGCCGATAGCTGTATGGTGTGCCACGGTCGCTGAACAACAGCATTACCTGGTGCAGCGACTCCGGGTTCAGCGACCAGAAATCCCAAACCATCGTCGCACTTTTGCAGTTGGTGCGTGGGTCGCGTTTTTGTGTATGAATGAAATCGCTGAATTTCTTGGGATCCTTGATAAAAAAGATCGGTGTGTTGTTGCCAACCAGATCCCAGTTACCATCTTCGGTGTAAAATTTCAACGCAAACCCGCGGGGGTCGCGCTCGGTATCTGCCGAGCCTTTTTCACCGCCTACCGTCGAAAAACGAAGAAAGGTTTTCGTTTGCTTTCCAATTTCGCTGAACAACTTAGCCTTTGTATACTTTGTAATGTCATGCGTTACGGTGAAAGTCCCGTAAGCACCCGATCCCTTCGCATGAACAACCCGCTCAGATATCCGTTCGCGATTGAAATGCGCCATCTTTTCATGTAAAACAAAATCCTGCAACAGAACAGGACCTCTCGGACCGGCGGTGAGCGAGTTTTCATTTTCTGTGTAGGGTCTTCCCGAGGCGGTGGTTAGTTTCTTTTTCTCGTCTGCCATGGTTATGTAGCTTAACTGATTTTGATAAATTGTAGAATGCGCTACAATGCTAGGGCAATAAAAAGAATCAACCAAACTAATAGTTTCTATCTTTGCATAAATGAAATCTATCCAATTTCGAATCCCGGAGGTAGGACGAATCAAGATTCCATTAGACAAATAATCAATAAGACTAAACTATCATGAATATCCAGCAACTGGAATATATTGTCGCGGTCGACAACCACAGGCACTTTGTACAGGCAGCCGAGCATTGCAATGTTACCCAGCCTACCCTCTCGATGATGATCCGGAAACTGGAAGAAGAGCTTTCCGTGAAAATCTTCGACCGGACCAAGCAGCCCATCGTCCCTACCGGTATCGGACGGGAAATCATCGATCAGGCGAAAACGATCCTGCGTGAAGCATCGCGGATGAATGAAATCGCCAAACATTTCAACGGCGACCTGTCCGGTGAACTGCATGTCGGTGTCATCCCGACCATCGCTCCCTATCTGCTGCCCCATTTCGTGAATCCGTTCATTTCAAAATATCCGGACATCAAACTACATGTATCCGAAATGATCACGGAGCGCATCATTACCGAACTCAAAATGGGTAATCTGGACGTGGGGATTATCGCATCTTTGTCGGAGGAAAGCAGTTTGAGGGAAATACCCATGTACAAGGAGAGGTTCTATGCCTATGTGTCGGAAAAGACGGACCTTTATGCTAAACAGTACATTTTGCCTACCGATATCGAGCCCAACGAGCTGTGGCTGCTCGAAGAAGGGCATTGTTTCAGGACGCAGATCCAGCGGTTATGCGAGCTGAGCCGCAACAGCCAGTTTGGTAGCAGTTTCAGTTACCGCTCGGGCAGCATTGAAACGCTGATCCGGATGGTTGAGCGCAATGGCGGTATCACCATCCTGCCCGAAATGGCTGTGATGGAATTGTCCGAAGAAAGGCAAAAGCATATCCGGCATTTTCGCTTTCCCGAGCCCGCACGGGAAGTTTGCCTTGTTGTAAACCGGGAACAAATGAAGGCCCGTCTGATCGACGCATTGAAACAGGGGATTACCGAACATCTGCCTGCCGGGATCGTCAACAGGGAAGTGGAGTTAAAGGTACTGTGATAGAACAAGGGAGGTTTCAAACGATAAAACCTCCCCAAATGTACCCGTCGAAAAGCCTTGCGGGGTGCCTGCCCACTACATACGAGTCATTAATGCCCAGATTTCTGGCAAGTGACTGCGTGTTTTTCAAATCGGCTTCGGTCCCGGTTTCTTTTACTTCGAAGCACCGCTTCCGGTCGAGTATGAAATCGATCTCCCGCCCTGTTTTAAGTTGGTAGTAGGCAATTTCACCATGGTGTAAAAGCTGGTTGAAAACCGCATTCTCGAACTTTACCCCGCTGCTCAGCTCAACAAACCGGGAAGCTACCCCGTTGTCCAGGAAATAAACTTTTTTTGCCTTTACGATCTCCCGCTCGGGACTATTGGACAAAACAGGGATCGTTTTTACCAAATAACTTTTTTCAAGTAAATCCAGATAATTTTCGACGGTTTGCCTCGCCATGGCCGTAACACTCGTCAGTTTGGAGATATCCAGCTTGGTGCCAATGCGGACAGCAAGTAGCCGGATGAGCTTGAACAGGTTCGTTGGGTTTCGGATATCGGAGAGTAAAGTGAGATCGAAATTGATGTACGAACTAATGATGTCGCTGAGCAGGTCTTTCCTCTCCTCGTCAGAATCCGCCAGCACCACCTCAGGAAACCCTCCAAATTCAATGTATTCGTCATAGTAAGCTTTCAGGCGTTCATATTCGGCAGGGATAAATCGTGTTGCTGCGTCGATGCTCAGCCGTTCTGCCCGCACTCCTTTGAATGACAGCAATTCCCCGAAGCTCAGCGGATAAATTTCAAATATCTTCTTCCTCCCCGCCAGGGATTCCGAAAATTGGTTTTTCATGTAATAGGCACTGGAACCCGTTACGATAAACTTGATATCATAAGTATCGTAGAGGTATTTCAGGACACTCGGCAGATTAGGCACCAGCTGGATTTCGTCCAGTCCGATCAGCACTTTTTTCGTAAAATCGGTTCCCTGCCGGGTAAGTGCCTGTACAATGGTTTCGTAGTTAGGCTCTGAAAAGAGTGCTCGCACATCGATCCTTTCGAGGTCGAAATAATGCTTCTGGGGGATATCACATTGCGCCATCAGCTGCTTCACCAGGGTCGTTTTCCCGGTTCGTCGCATACCTGTCAGCACTGTGATCTGTCGCCTGGTGGCGTGGGCTAGAAGCTTTGGATAAATGTTGCGGGCGTGAAACATAACACTATGTTTAAAGTGTGATACAAAAATAGTTATACTATTTTATACCAACACTACAAAAATAGTATAACTACATTACTATTACACCTTAAAATAGCGAAAAACTCTAAGCCAATTTAGGCAACCGGTTACGCAAATAGGATTCGATCTGTTCAAGGCTCAATGCATTGAACGTCATATCCTTGGTCAAACCGCCTTTGCGGGCATTCGCGACGCCATAGTGCATATCGAGATAACCCTCCATCGCATGTGCATCCGGATTAATACTGAGCATTACACCCTTTTCCATGCAGTGGGAGATCCAGCGCCAGTCCAGATCCAGTCGCCAGGGGGATGCATTGATTTCAACCACCACGTTATACGCTGCGCACGCATCGATAATCACCTTGTGATCAATGGGATAACCTTCACGGGACAACAGCAATCGGCCAGTCGGATGACCAAGGATCGTAGTGTAGGGATTTTCAATGGCGCGCAACAAACGCGTCGTCGCTTTTTCCAACGACATGGTAAGATTGCTGTGCACCGATGCCACGATATAATCGAAAGAGGCCAGCACTTCGGTGGGATAGTCCAGTGAACCGTCGCCCAAAATATCAGATTCGATGCCTTTCAGTATTTTGAATGGTTTCTCAGGATTTTCAGCCGCAAAGCGCGCGTTCAATCTGGCTATTTCCTCATGCTGCCGGATCACCTCTTCTACTTTAAGCCCCTGCGCGTAAGTCGCCGTCTGTGAGTGGTCCGCAATACCGAGGTATTCAAATCCCAGCTCACGGCAGCGGAACGCCATTTGTTCGAGTGAATGCTGACCATCCGAATAGGTACTGTGGTTATGCAGAATGCCTTTCAAATCATCCCATGTAACAAGTTGATCGGGCGAATGCGTCTCCGCCCAGGCAAACTCACCGGCCCCTTCACGCATTTCCGGAACGATATAGGGAAGTCCCGCCTTTTCATATATGGCTTGCTCGCTGTCTGCAGCTTCATAGTACGCATGTTTCCAGATCGTGCTGCCCGACGTCCCTGCCAGCCCCAGGTGATCCGCGCCAGCGGTTTCCAGGAAGAGCTCATTGATCATCCGCTCCGGCTTCACTGCGACAATTTCGACTGCCACTGCCACATCCCGAATATGTCCGCGCCAGACAAACGGAGACGATGATTTCTCGTCCTGAAGCAGGAATTCGATCTCGCCGATCGTACTCTGCATAAGTGCGGGCGAGTCGGTACCCACCACAATGCGGATCGTGTCGACGACTTCTGACTTTCTACGGATGTCGCCCGCAGCCTCTACCTGCTCAAAGGTCTTTTTCAGCTCCTGTACAATCACATTCGCCACCGATTCGGCCTTATCCATTCTGAGCTTCCCGGCCTGATCTTTCAGAAATGCCAGTGAATCCAGGATCTTCTGCTGCGTGTTGGCACCAAAGCCTTTTACTTTGGCAACCGTTCCGTTCAGGCAAGCCAGTTCGAGTTCGTGTAAGTTATCGATTCCCAGCTCTTTCCATAGCACAGCGATTTTTTTGGGCCCTATGCCTTTGATATTGAACATCTCCATCACACCCAACGGCGTGTTACTGATGAGTTCTTCCAACTCGGGGAAAGTGCCGGTCTTCGCGATCTGCATGATCTTACCTGCCGTACTTTTCCCAACCCCCTGCAATTTGACAAGCTCTTGCTCGGTCATATACTGAAGTTCGCCCTCCTTGTATTTATCAAGGTAAAAAGCCGCCACAGCGTATCCTTTGACTTTGAAAGGGTCTGCATTGTGCAGTTCAAGGAGTTTAACCGTCAGTTCGAGGATCTCGACTATTTCCGAATTGCTCATAAGGATTGGGATTAATGAATTCTTCGCGAATTACGAAGTATGCGTCAGCATTTGCAAATCAAAGCAGGCCGGGGACGGTATAATCCCGTCAAGTAGTTATACCATCGTCTCGCCTTAATTGGAAAATACGGGCCGGAAAACAGACGTTGGCAAGACACAAAAAGGAATATTGTTCCATAAAAAATATTTATAATGATAACCCCGGACCCGATAGCCGGGAACAGTACCATCCGAGTACTATCCATTAACCATTTTAAACTCTGAACCATTTCCAAAACCAATGAATGCAGATCAATTGAAAAGTTACCGCGAGGAAATCCGCCAGCACCTCACCAATGAATTGCTACCCTTTTGGGAAAACCGGTGCGTGGACAAAGAAAACGGCGGCTTTATCACCCATTTCGACAATGCAGGCCATGATTCGGGCGAAGACGAAAAATCACTGATCGCGCAGACCCGCACGGTTTATACTTTCTCATCTGCTCACCGGGCAGGTTATGGCGACGGCCGCTACGCCGCAATCGCGAGCCACGGGGTAGATTTCCTGATCAACAAAATGTGGGACAAGGAGCATGGCGGTTTTTACTGGCTGATGGATCGCAAGGGGGATGTCAAAATCGATGAAAAAATAGTCTATGGCCATAGTTTCGCCATATATAGTCTTGCCGAATATACCCTTGCGACCGGCGACCCGCGCGGGCTTGAATACGCTGAGAAAGTTTTCGATCTGCTGCAAAAGCATGGTGCAGACACCTACTATGGCGGGTACTTCGAAATGTTCCACCGCAACTGGGATCTGAAAGGGCCGGGTGCAGCCGGCGGCGACCGCAAGACCCTCGACGCGCACATGCACCTGATGGAGGCGTTCACTACATTGTATGAAGCAAGCGGTAAGCAGGTCCATCGCCGCAAGCTGATCGAGATCATCCGTTTGCTGATCACCAGGATCATGCATCCACAGTACAAAACAGGCATTCCGCAGTTCTGGGAAGACTGGACAGTTGCCCCGCAAATCAAATTCGACATCATCTGGGGCTGGGACCGCTTTACGGAAGACGGCCTGAAAAGCGCTGCAGAAGACAATACCAGCTATGGTCACAATGTGGAATTCGCATGGCTGCTCATGCACGCGCTGGATATCGCAGGCATTCCTTACGACGAATACCAAGACCAGCTCAGAGCCTCTTTTGACCACGCCGTAGAACACGGCATCGACTGGGAATATGGAGGGGTGTATGTGGAAGGTTCACACGCGGGGGAAGTGTACGACCGTGAAAAAGAGTTCTGGCAACAGGCCGAAGTCATCATCGGGATGCTCGACGCGTATCGCATTTATGATGAAGAGAAATACCTTAAAGCCTATGACGCGACGCACCGGTTCGTGTTTGATCACATGATCCACAAGTCGGTAGGCGAATGGCTCCCGTTGCTTACTCGCCAGGGCGAACCGATCTGGAAGCACATGAGCCACTCCTGGAAGGTCAATTACCATTCGGTGCGCTCGATGGTACAGGGGATCGTCCGCCTGAACAAGCTGATCGGCGACCGCTAGTTTTGTAAGGATTTGGACGTTCCGGGTAATTTTTTGCTCATCGACAATCGTCCTGCGGTGTTACAGCGCCCGGTGAGAAGTGGAACGGTTCTTGAAAGGGATAATGTAAAACAGCGCTTCCAAAAGCGCCATTATCAAATTTAAAAACCACACAATCATGAGCGCATTCACACAACAAGTCAAAGGAAACTGGAACGAACTTAAAGGAAAGTTCAAGCAACAATATGCTGACTTGACCGATGACGACCTGCTGTATGAAGAAGGAAAAGAAGATGAACTTCTTGGAAAAATTCAGAAAAAGATCGGCAAAACCAGAGAGGAAGTAGAGAGCGAAGTTGAAAGCTGGTCACGCTAAATCTAACACAGGTCGATATAAAGCCCCGGGAACATTGGTTCCGGGGCTTTTTTTGTAGTAGGACACACCCGGAACGCTCTTTCCATTTATATTTCCTCAAACAAATCCTGATCCCTTTTTCTAAGATGAACCCAAATGAAATCCCCGTCGGCATTGTTGGTTTAGGTTTAATGGGCTGCAGTATCGTAACCTGCCTGCTCATTGCCGGGCATCCGGTTGTGGCTGTGGCGCCGGTAAGCGCCGACCTCGACCATGCGGAGCGGCGCATCCGCGAACATTTGCAGACCGCCTGGCAGAACGGCATTGTGGACAATGAGCCCGATTACTACCTCCGCAGGCTGGTCATTACCGAAGACTACGCACTACTATATCCCTGCAAGCTCGTCAACGAATGCACGATCGAGAATATCGACATTAAAAACACGGTTTATCAGAAAATAGAAAAGGAAATCGCCGCTGATGCATTGCTGACCAGCAACACTTCCGCCATTCCGATCAGCCAATTACAAAAGTTAACACAATATCCGTCGCGCTTCCTCGGCCTGCATTGGACGGAGCCCGCACACACGACCCGCTTTCTGGAAATCATCTGCGGCGACGAGTCCGACATCCAAAATGGCGAATACCTGTACGAACTATCCCATTTATGGGGTAAGGAGCCCATTCTGGTTCGGAAGGACATTGCCGGCTTCATCACCAACCGGCTCATGTACGCCATGTACCGGGAGGCCATCAGCCTCGTCGAAAATGGCTATGCGACCATCGAAGACGTGGACCGCTCGTGCAGAAACAATGCCGGCTATTTCATGACGCTCGTCGGCGTGTTCCGCTGGATGGACCTGACTGGCGTTCCGGCCTATCACACTGTGATGAAAAACCTGCTGCCTACGCTAAACAACAGCACCGAAGTTCCCGAACTGATCGACAAAGTCGTGCGGGAAGGCGGTAAAGGTATCCTCAATTCCCATGGCTTTTACGAATATGAACCCGGCGAAGCGGAAGTGTGGGAGGAGACATTCAAGGAATTCACTTACGACATCCGCGAGCTTGCGTTGAAATACCCGGCTGACGTTGTAAAACGGCGATTGGCTGAGAAGCGTGAAGTGAATGGAAACGAAGAAGTTTAGCAATTACTTCGGAGGAAACTTCTTATAGATATCGCCGCGGGATTGGATCGTTATGATCGCAACGATCGTCTCTTTTTCAGAGAAAAATTAGATGCGGGCATTCCCACCTTATCGGCGGTACAAGTATTTCTGTAACCCGACTGGTCGATCAGTGCCCCGAGACATCATCTGAGTTCCTTATAGTCTTCGATGATCCCAAGCATGTTCTTAGTTATCACAAAAAATAGCAAATAAAAATCAACCTAATCGCTAATTCGGCTTTCCATCCGTCAAATACACGGTGGTCCCCGAAACACCATTCACGTCTTTCAAATAGAAAAATGCATACTTATAACCTCCTGCCGGAATGGATTGGGCGATTGTCTGCGTATCTGTATTGATTGTAGCGGGAACATGCTGCCAAACACGGTGCTCGTTGTCGGAGGTAGTGTCGTTGGTGTAATAAAACTCAGCGGACGCTAGCTGTTTGCCTGGCGCGGGTTTCAGCACCGCAGTAAGCTGATTTTTGTCCAATGCAATGGCCATGATCTCAACGAACGGTCTCGGATTACCATTTAACGCACCATCGAAGAAGGTACGAATCTCGACAGGCGCCCAGCCGTCTTTGTGGCTGTGGGGCATGTCGGGAATAATGCAGATTTGCCTATTGCTGCTCAATTCATAGGTTTTAATGTACGGGCCCACATTATAATGCTTGTCTTTATTCCCATTTATGAAATACATAAAAGGCTTGGAAAAACGCAGATAAACCGACGGATCGAAAAACCTCATCCACCGCGCCTTCGCTGCGGGCGACAGTGCGTTCAGATTCTGTTTAAACACATCGGATTCGTCGTAAAAGCCACAACCATAAACCGGAGCTGCGGCGATGAAACGACTGTCGAGGCTGGCGACGAGGCAGGTAAGGTAGCCGCCCCAGCTAATGCCCGTCACGCCCGTCCGGAGCGGATCAATCTCGGGGAAACTTAGCAATAGCGAATGCGCCAGAATGGAGCTGGCGACGGCATGATAGGTCCAGACATTTTTAAGATTACCTTTTTCTATGTTCTGAAACTTGTTTTCATTAGACTGCTCCGGTCCGGGCTGTCCGACCTTCTGACCGTCGCCGCCATTACCCGATAAATCCATCGCGATGGCCGCATAACCCTCATTCGCCCACTTTTCCACCCATTCACGAAACGCTTTGCCACCACCGCCATGTATCAATACCAGGCCTGGAAACTTCTGATTTCCCGCTGGCCTGCCGGCCACCATGTCCGGATTGGAATAGTAAGCAAAAACTTCCGTCGGCTTTCCTTCGAAATCGACGCTCTTGTACAGTAGCGACCGTACGGCACCTGTACTGTCGAGCCAGCGGAACTGCGGGCCTTTGCTGAGCTCGTTCAGGTCCCAGAGGAGGCTATCCACCTTGATGTGCCTGGAATCTATAAGCCAGGGTTGCTTGACCTGTGCGTGGGCCCCTCCGCCCAGTAATAGCAGTATGGCAATGATTTTTTTCACCCTGTTCATGATTGTTTTTAACGCTTGAAACATTTTGATAAAAAAAGGCCGGAAACCTGATCATTTTAGTGCAAATGATGGTTCTTCTAAAAAGACTTCCTTAGTTTTGAAATACCCTTGGCAGCTGTTCCTAACCCGGAAAACGATATTTTTTCAGTAAATCTATTTCCCATGAACGACTTCATTGCCGCCAGATCCCAAATGGCCCTCTCCCTGGGTTTTCATATCATATTTTCATGCATCGGGATGGTCATGCCATTCTTTATGGCCGTCGCCCATTACTATTACCTCAAAACCGGTCAGCCCGTCTATAAAAACGTTACGAAGGCATGGAGCAAAGGGGTGGCTATTTTCTTTGCAACCGGCGCCGTATCGGGAACTGTGCTTTCTTTCGAGCTGGGGCTTTTGTGGCCCGGATTTATGAAACACGCCGGTCCCATTTTCGGAATGCCGTTTTCCCTTGAAGGAACGGCATTTTTTATTGAAGCGATCGCCCTGGGCTTTTTCCTTTATGGGTGGGGCCGCTTCAATCCATGGTTCCACTGGTTCACCGGCGTCGTAGTGGGTGTCAGCGGCCTGGCATCCGGGATACTTGTAGTCGCAGCCAATGCCTGGATGAACAGCCCCGCCGGCTTCGACTATGTGAATGGGCAATATCTCAACATCGATCCCATTGCTGCCATGTTCAACGATGCGTGGTTTTCACAAGCCTTGCACATGACGATCGCAGCGTTCGCAGCCACGGGCTTCGCGGTAGCCGGTGTGCACGCGTTCATGATCCTGCGTGGTAGTAATGTGCTTTTTCATACTAAATCATTCACAATCGCGGCGGTGTTCGGCTGCGTAGCCGCATTGGTCCAGCCGCTGAGCGGAGATATTTCCGCCAAGGATGTGGCCATCCGGCAGCCGGCCAAGCTGGCAGCAATGGAAGCGCATTTCCATACCGAAAAGTCGGCCTCACTCCTGGTAGGCGGTATTCCGGATGAGGAACGGCAGGAAGTGGATCTGGCGATCAAACTGCCCGGTTTTCTGAGTTTTCTCGCCCATGGCAATTTCAAAGCGGAAGTAACAGGCCTTGACCGCATTCCAAAGGAAAATCATCCGCCGGTAGCCATCACACATTATGCATTCCAGGTGATGGTGGGAATGGGTATGACCATGATGCTCATCGCCGTGCTCTATTTTACCGCATTGTGGAAAAAGCGTACGTGGTTGCAGAAAGCATGGCTGCTGAAACTGTTCGCGCTGGCTACGCCCTTGGGTTTTATCGCGGTAGAAGCCGGGTGGACAGTCACAGAAGTAGGCAGGCAACCCTGGATCATCTACGGTGTCATGCGCACTGCAGATGCCGTCACCCCAATGCCCGGCGTTGCCTATTCATTCTATCTTTTTTCCGCCATTTATGCCTCGCTGGCCATTTTCGTAGTGTTCATGCTCTACCGCCAGATCAAAATGGTCGGGGAGCTTTATGATCACAATGATTGAATGAAATTGCTTTCATCCCGGTTTCGACGGTAATCCTGCTCCTATTCCAAAGATATTCACTCATTCAAAATTAACAATGCTCTACATCGTCATCACCTACCTCTGGGCGTCCATTCTGCTTTATCTGCTCCTGGGCGGGGCAGATTTTGGCGCGGGGATTATTGAGCTTTTTACGTCTCAAAAAAACAAGCAGGTTACCCGCAAAACACTTTACTCGGCCATCGGACCGATCTGGGAAGCCAACCATATGTGGCTGATCATTGCGATTGTGATCCTTTTTGTGGGGTTTCCTGTGATTTATGCCACGATGTCGGTTAACCTGCATATTCCCCTGACAATCATGCTGATCGGCATTATAGCACGGGGCACCGCCTTCACGTTCAGGCATTACGATGCGGTTGTCGACGATATGCAGCATCTTTATAATACCATATTCGCCATTTCCAGCTTCACTACCCCGCTTTTTTTGGGCATTATCGCCGGCAGCGCCGTTTCCGGCCATATCGACCCGACTGCTAAGTCATTTGCTGATGCCTATGTTTTCAGCTGGCTGCATTGGTTTTCGATCACCGTCGGCCTGTTCACCGTCTCGATCTGCGGTTTTCTTGCCTCTGTGTATCTGATCGGCGAAACCCAGGTCGAGCATGAACGGTTGCGTTTTGCCCACAAGGCCCAGTTCTTCAACATAGCCGCTGTGATCTGCGGAATATTGGTTTTTGCCGCTGCCTGGTATGAGCGTATCCCGCTTATCGATTGGGTTTTCGGAAACTGGGTTGGCCGGATCGCCATCCTGTCGGCCACCTTGTCGCTGGTGTGGATGTGGGTGCTGCTGTACAGGGGAAAGATCTCTTTGCTTCGCCCGCTGGCTGGTTTCCAGGTAACGATGATCCTCCTGACGACGACTTTCAGGCATTTCCCCAACATTGTCATACTGAAAGGAGGCGGCTACCTGTCTCTGACCGAACATGCCGGTCAGGGAAAAACCATTCAGGCGCTGGCCATGGCACTACTGCTCGGCAGCCTCCTTATTCTTCCTGCCCTGTTTTATTTAATTTACAGTTTCCAGAAAAAACCGCTTGCGTACGGCAGCGAGCCACATTGAGCACTCCAACCGCGGTCTTGAGCACCCAAATCCGGCCACTTTGCAGGAAATTAGGTAATCCTTTTGATAATCATTTGACTCCATTCGGACATTGAAATACGTTGCTTCGTAAGCCTTATCATATTTTGTGAGAGAAATCACAACAGAGATATCCTCTACAACGGGTTTTCAATCCAAATGCATATGATAAGAGCCTTGATCATTGACGATGAGCCCAGAGCGAGAAATGTGCTTCATCAGTTTATCGTCAACTTTGTGCCTGAAATCACAGAAATACGATCTGCAGGATCAGCAGAAGAAGCCAGGGCGATTCTGGAATTTTATCAGCCCGAAATTGTGTTCCTCGATGTCGAAATGCCTTATGAATCCGGGTTTGACTTTCTCCTGTCTCTGACCAGTCCTCAATTCGACGTCATCTTCACCACCGCATACAACCAATACGCGATCCAGGCGATACGGTTCAGCGCGCTCGACTATCTTTTGAAACCCATTTGCCCGGACGACCTCCACGAGGCTGTGAAACGCCATCTGACAAATCAGGAAACCTTCCGTCAAACCCAGCTGCTTTATGAAAACCTGGCCACCAATATCGAGAAAAGGGATATAAATGATTACAGGCTTGCAGTACCGTCCAGTGAGGGTGTTTTCTTCTTCATGATCCACGACATTCTGCGCCTTGAAGCCGACCGTAACTACACAATCATCCACCTGCGTGGCAAGCGTCCCTTCATTGCAAGCAAAACCCTCAAACACTTCGAGGAAACGCTTGAAAAATTCCGGTTCGTCCGCACACATAAATCTCATCTGGTCAATCTCGACCACATTGTCCGGATCAGCAATAACAATGAATTTATTATCCTTTCCGACGGCTCCAAAATCGAGGTATCACGAAGAAAAAAGGAAGAAGTTCAGCAACAACTCAACATCCACTGATGCCGTCTGTGCCAGCTCGTTAATGCAAAAGGCCTGAATTTCGATTTGGTTAAAAACAACATCTTCGCAAAAAAATATAATTCCTTTGCATTGTTTTGTTTTACTTTACAACCGTTCCAAATTCTATTAAACCTGACCTTTATGACCGATCGTAAAACGCGGCTGGCTGTCATCCTTATTACATCACTGTTTTTCCTCTGGGGTTTTGCCCTCAATCTGAACCCGATCCTCATCCCGCACCTGAAAAAAGCCTGTCAGCTCAGCGACTTTCAATCCGCACTCATCGATTCGGCATCCTACATTGCCTACTTTCTCGTCGCGCTGCCTGCTGGTCTGTTCATGAAAAAATACGGCTACAAAGCAGGTATTGCACTGGGATTGCTGCTGTTTGCAACCGGGGCTTTTCTCTTCTACCCGGCGGCTGAAATACGGCATTTCGGTTTTTTCCTGTTTGCCTTATTTGTGATCGCCAGCGGTCTGACGATGCTGGAAACCGCGGCAAATCCCTACATTACCGTCCTGGGCGACGCCGACTCTGCAACCCAACGCCTCAATTTTGCACAATCATTCAATGGGCTCGCGGCATTCCTTGCCCCGCTGATGGGAGGCAAGTTTATCCTTTCGGGTAAAACACTGACCGATACAGAGCAACAGGCCATGTCACCGGACCAGCTGAACAGTTATCTGAACGAAGAAGCCTCTTCAGTGCAGATCCCGTTTATACTGATCGGATTGGTGGTGTTGATCGTCGCCGTAATGATCTGGCGGACTTCACTTCCGGAAATAAAAGGCGAGGACGAGCCTCAACAGAAAGCAAATGGCTCAATCTGGGGCGAAAAGAACCTCATATTGGGCACCACAGCACAGTTCTTTTACGTCGGCGCACAGGTTTGCATCAGTAGCTTCTTTATTCGTTTTGCGGATAAGGTGGCAGGTATCGACGAAAAAACCGCTGCTTACCTGCTCTCCGGCGCATTGCTGGCTTTTATGATCGGCCGTTTTATTGGAACCTATCTCATGCGTTTTGTTGCGCCATCGCGACTGCTGGCACTTTACAGCATTATCAACATTGTGCTCCTGGTGATTGCCGTCCTGACGGAAGGAATGTTCTCCGTATATGCGTTGGTAGGCGTGGAGTTCTTCATGTCGATCATGTTCCCGACCATCTTCGCGCTGAGTATCCGCGGACTGGGCGAGAAAACCAAAATCGGTTCCTCGCTCGTGATCATGTCGATCGTCGGCGGTGCATTTTTCCCGGTAATTATGGGTCAGGTGTCCGATATTTCGTCCATCCAGACAGCCTACATAGTCCCTGCCGTTTGTTTTTTCGTAGTACTATACTTCGCGATCCGGAACAGTTCAGTGAAAAGTGTTACACTAAGCACTTCGCATTAAGGCATATTTAGTTCATTGCAAAGCTTATATCAATCAATAATGGATTTACAACTTCAGAATAAAGTGATCATTGTCACCGGTGGCGCCAAGGGGATCGGTGAAGGTATTGTGCAGGTACTCGCATCGGAAGGTGCTATTCCTGTCATTGTGGGAAGAAATGCAGCGGATAACCAAAAGGTGGTCGATGAACTGGCTGCGCAAGGCAAAGAATCATTTCAGGTCCCGGCTGAACTGACCACGCCCGAAGCATCCGAAAAGGCGGTAAATGCAGTGCTGGAAAAATACGGCCGCATCGACGGGCTGGTCAACAATGCGGGCGTCAATGATGGAGTGGGCCTCGAAAATGGCAGCTATGAGGGCTTCGTAGCCTCATTGCACAAAAATGTCGTGCACTATTACCTGATGGCGCATTATGCGCTCCCTGCCCTAAAGGCTTCGAAAGGATCTATTGTGAATATCAGTTCCAAAACGGCCGACACCGGCCAGGGAGGAACCTCAGCCTATGCTGCTTCCAATGGCGGTCGCAATGCGCTTACCCGGGAATGGGCAGTGGAATTGCTCAAATATGGCATCCGCGTCAACTCCGTGATCGTAGCTGAATGCTGGACGCCCCTGTACGAAAAGTGGATCGAGACTTTACCTAATCCGAAAGAAAAGCTGGAATCCATTGTAGCCAATATCCCGTTCGAAAACAGGATGACCACAGCGGAAGAAATCGCCAACATGACCGTTTTCCTCCTTTCACAAAGATCCAGCCATACAACCGGCCAGCTGATTTATGTCGACGGTGGCTACGTCCACCTCGACCGCGCACTCGCCAACTCCTGAAACCTATTTGCAATGGAAGTACTCGTTTGCACCACACCAGGCAGTTTTTCATACGAACAAACTGAACAGCCGGTAGCCACACCTGGCCATACGCTCATTAAGATCCGCAGAATAGGCATTTGCGGTACCGACCTTCATGCATTTGAAGGCACTCAGCCTTTTTTCAACTATCCCAGGATCCTGGGCCATGAACTGGCAGGAGAAATCGTCGAGACCGACGCACCAGGTTTCCAATCCGGCGAGGCGGTCACATTTGTGCCTTACTTCAACTGCGGAAAATGCGTGGCCTGCCGGAACGGAAAGCCCAACTGCTGCACCAGTTTAAAAGTCTCGGGTGTGCATATCGACGGAGGAATGGTAGAATACCTTTCGGTCCCCTCCTACTCGCTCGTACACGGCGATGGCCTCAGCTTCGATGAGCTTGCGCTCGTAGAACCGCTCGCGATAGGCGCGCATGGCGTCAGACGTGCGGACGTACGTAAGGACGAGATGGTCCTCGTGGTCGGCGCAGGCCCGATCGGCCTTGGTGCGATGAAGTTTGCCCGCATTGCAGGAGGGAGGGTCATTGCGCTGGATATCAATGACGGCCGGCTTGATTTCTGCCGCGAACGCATCGGCGTGGAATATACCGTTAATGGCCTCACCGAAAACGTTATGGACCGTCTTATGGAAATTACCAATGGCGACATGCCTACGGTGATCATCGACGCCACCGGCAATCTGCGGGCCATCAATACTGCATTCGGATACCTCGCGCATAGCGGGAAATATGTGCTGGTAGGCCTGCAAAAAGGCGAAATCAGTTTCAGTCACCCTGAATTTCACAAGCGGGAAGCGACTTTGATGAGCAGCCGGAATGCGACCAGGGCCGATTTCGAGCACGTCATCCACAGCATGAAAAATGGCCTGGTCGATCCGAAAACCTATATCACTCACCGGGTCGCATTCGGGCAGGTGAAGGAGGAATTCGAAAGCTGGCTCGATCCCGCGAATGGGGTCATCAAGGCGATGGTCGAGATCGGTTGATCGTCAGTTGGTTTTTTTGTAATTCAAAACGGCCCAGCCATTCAGGACCAGGGCCATCAGGCTCACAATACCCAGATGCGGCAGCACATCCGAAAAACCGCTGCCTTTGAGAATAACCATCCGCATGACCTCGATCATGTATCGCACCGGATTGAACCACGTGATCACTTTTGCCCATTCTGGCATGCTATCGATAGAGGTAAATAGTCCACCCAGCAGTATAAATAGCATCATGAAAAAGAACATGATGAACATCGCCTGCTGCTGGGTGTCACAAAATGTCGAAACCAGCAGCCCGAAACCCAGCACCGTCAGCAAGTAGACGGAAATGAAGACATAAAGCACCACCAGGCTTCCCACAGGAACTATCCCATACACAAACCGCGCAAGGAGGAGACCAATCGTAAAGACGATGTTGGCCAATACCCAGAACGGGATCAGTTTTCCCAGGATAAAAATGTGCTTCCTGATCGGCGTCACGTTGATCTGCTCGATTGTGCCGATCTCCTTCTCCCTCACAATATTCAGAGCCGACAGAAAACCTCCCACCATGGTCACCAGGATCGCAAGAATGCCCGGAACAATGAAGATCTTGTAATTCAGGATCGGGTTGAACCAATTGGAAGGGACTACATCGATGACCGGAAACTGGCTGAACCGCGGTGGCAGAACCAGCTGCATACGGATATCTGCATTGAAATCTCCGATGATGCTCCCCAGGTAAGAACCTCCCAGGCTCGCTTTGGTACCATTGATCGCATTGACGGCAACAAACAGCTTCTGCTCATCTTCCCGGATCAGGTTTTTCTCAAAACCTTGCGGGATTTCGAGGATCAGGTCTGCCTGGTCCGATTCGATCAACCGGAGCGCTGCCCTGAAAGAATCATTGTAACCGCTTAATCTGAAATAGCCGGAAGCGATCACTTTGGAGATCAGCTTCTGCGAGTAGGTTGATTTGTCATGGTCGACTACCGACAAATTGATGTTCCTCACTTCATAATCCGCCGCGAGCGGCATCAGGATCAGCTGTACCATCGGCATGAAGAAGATCAGCGCGACAATCGATTTGTCCCGGAAGATCTGTTTGAATTCTTTACGCAGCAAAAATCTTAAAGTCCTCATTGCAACCGAATTTTGAAACTTTTCAAACTAATAGCCAGCAGGAAAACCGTCATCCCAAACAGGATCAGCGTTTCTTTCCACAACGCATGCAAACCCAAACCCTTGATCATGATCGATTTGACGATCACGTAAAACCATTTGGACGGCACTATATTCGAGATGATCTGCAAGGGCACCGGCATATTTTCGATCGGAAACAAGAATCCGCTAAACATCATTGTCGGCAGCAGCATTCCCATCAGGGAAATGAGCATGGCGATCTGCTGGGATTCGGTTTTGATAGAAATGAATATTCCCAATGCAAGGCAGGTGATGATAAACAATGTACTTTCTGCAAACAGCAACGGCAGACTCCCCTTTACCGGCAAATCCAATACAAAAACGCTCAGAAACAGGATCGCGCTCACATTTACCAGCGACAGGATGAGATATGGAAATGCTTTGGCAAAAATCACGAGCACCGGTTTAAACGGGGATACCAGCAAAATCTCCATCGTTCCGGTTTCCTTCTCCCGCACAATGGCAATAGCGGTCATCATCACCGATACGAGCATCAATACCAGCGCCATTACGCCGGGAACAAACCCGTGAGCACCTTTCAACTGCGGGTTATAGAGCATCCTCGTCTCCGGAATAATGCGGTAGGGCATATCGAGGCTCCCGTTCACCTGGTTCTGATAATCCCGGATAATGGCAGATAGATAGCTGGTGATCATATTGGCGGTGTTGATGTCCGTCGCGTCGGTAATAATCTGGATCTGCGCCCTGTTGTTATGCAGCAAATCGTTATTGAAATGCGCCGGGAATACCAGTACTGCTTTGATTTTGCCTTTCCGAAAAGTCCTCAGGATCTCCTGGTGACTCAGCGCGGCCTGGCGGATGTTGAAATACCGGCTTGCACCGATGCGCGTGATCAACTCCTGCGAGGCATCATCCCGGGCATAGTCCACCACCAGGATTTCGGAGTCCTTCACCTCATTGGTTAGTGCGAAACCAAAAATCAGTATCTGGGCAACGGGCATACCGAACAGGATCAGCAACGTCCGTCGGTCACGCAGTACATGGAAAAACTCTTTCCTGACAAATGCGATGAATTGTTTCATGACTAATCTCCTCTTTTGGCACCGCGGGCCAGTTGGTAAAAAACTTCATCCATCGATCGCACGCCGAATCGGGCTTTCAGATTTGCGGGTGTGTCTACTACCTCCATTTTCCCGTCAACCATAATGGATATACGGTTGCAGTACTCGGCTTCGTCCATATAATGTGTCGTCACAAATACGGTAATCCCACGGTCCGCAGCTTCGTAGATCAAGTCCCAGAACTGCCGCCTGGTCACCGGATCGACACCGCCGGTCGGTTCATCCAGAAAAACAATCCTCGGCTCGTGCAGCACAGCGACGGAAAACGACAATTTCTGCTTCCATCCCAACGGCAGGGAGGCCACCAGCTTGTTGGCTTCGCTTTTCAGGCCCAGTCGGTGCAACAATTCCTGCGTCTTCGCTTCGATCTGCTGATCCGAAAGTCCGTAGATCCCGCCAAAAAATTCGATATTCTCCAGCACGGTCAGGTTTTCGTACAGCGAGAATTTCTGGCTCATATACCCGATGTTCCTCTTAATCTGTTCGGTTTGGGTATATACATCATATCCCGCAATGGAAGCCTTCCCGGAAGTGGGAGCAGACAGCCCGCACAACATGCGCATCGCGGTCGTTTTTCCGGCGCCGTTGGCTCCCAGAAAACCGAAGATTTCGCCTTTGTTGACGTCAAAAGTTATTTCGTTGGCAGCCGTAAAATCCCCGAAACGCTTGGTGAGCCTTTCACAGATAATCACTTTGTCATCCTGCATCATATCTTTTCAGCCTAAGCCGCTTTTAGTTCAATAACTGGATAAATGAATCCTCGATCGTGGCAGTAATGCGCTTCACTTCCACACCTGGAAGTCCCTGCTCTTCGAGGTACTGTTCTAATGTCGCCGGATCCGGTACATTCCTGAAAGTGGCATGTGCGTACTCCCCGAACGCGTAGCTTCGCTGTACGTCGGGATGCGCCTCCAATAGCCGCAGCAAACGGTACATTTCTTTGCTCCGGATCGCGAAAAGCGGCTCGGGATAACTCCCTACAATGTTTTCAGGGGTATCGATCGAAAGGATCCGCCCGCCCTGTATCAGGGCAATGCGGTCGCAAAGCGAAGCCTCATCCATATAGGGCGTCGAAACGACGATGGTGATGTGCTGTTCTTTCAACCTTTTGAGCATTTCCCAAAACTCTTTCCGCGAAACCGGGTCGACACCGGTGGTCGGCTCGTCGAGAAACAGGGTAGTCGGCTTGTGGATCAATGCGCAGCATAATGCGAGCTTTTGCTTCATTCCGCCCGAGAGTTTCCCCGCACGGCGTGTTTTGAACGGTTCGATCTGCACATAAATGTCCTTGATCAGGTGATAATTTTCTTCGATAGTCGTTCCGAACACCGTGGCAAAGAAATTCAGGTTTTCCTCGATCGTCAGATCCTGATAGAGCGAAAACTTGCCGGGCATATACCCTACCGAACTCCTGATCTTCCGGAAATCATTCACGATATCGTAACCATCCACACTCGCATTGCCACTATCGGGCAAAAGCAGGGTCGTCAGCATTCTGAAAATACTGGTCTTGCCTGCTCCATCCGGCCCTATCAGCCCGAAAAGTTCTCCCTGGCCGACGGTAAGCGAGACATTGTCTACCGCCGTGGTCTTTTCCTTCCCGTACGTTTTCGTCAGGTTATTGACAATGATTGCTTCCATTATTTCAGCACTACTTCTCCATACATCCCGATTTTGAGCAAACCATCATTTTTGACACGGATTTTCACCGCATACACCAGGTTAGCGCGCTCGTCTTTGGTCTGGATCGTCTTCGGCGTAAATTCAGCCTTATTACTGATCCACTCGATGGTTCCCGGCAATTCGCGGTATTTCCCACCGGCATCGTCCACCAACACTTTCACCGGTTGATTGAGCCTGATCCCTGGCAGCTGATCGCCCGTCACGTAGGCGCGCAGGATCAGCGTCGATAAATCCGCGATCTTGTAGAGTGGCTTACCAGCAGAGGCGACTTCATTCGCTTCAGCGTACTTGGTCAGCACGGTGCCATTCACCTCATTGACTATTTTGGTTTTGGCCAATTGATCGCTGGTCTGCTCGATCTGCACATACAGCGGCAGCACATCGCCCCGCAATCCGGAAGTCTGTGTTCTCAAAACAGAGGTCTGCGCGGCATCCTGTTTTCTGATCACGTCCAGCTGTTTTTGCAGCTCCTCCACCTGCGCATTGATGTCATCCAGTTGCTTGGGTGTCGCGGCATCGGCTTTCAGCAGGTTTTGGATCCGCTTTTGCTCGTGGAGGAGATTGTCCAGTCTTACCTGCGATACAGCGATCTGCTGTTTATAGACATTCGTTTGAGCAATTATATCGGGTACGCGGCTACCCGTGGCCCGGATCTGCGCTTCAAGCTGCTTCTTTTTTAGAAATAACTGGAGACTGTCAATATACCCGACAGTCTGGCCGGCTTTCAGCGCCTGCCCTTCTTCCAGGTTCAGTTGAATAATCCTTCCCGTGGCTTCGGCCGAAACGATCGTTTCTACCGCCTCGAACGTCCCCGAAGCATCATATGGGTTTTCCTTCCCGTTGCAGGCCGTCAAAGCCACACCCAAAGCAATCAGATAAGCATATGTTTTCATGTAAAATGGAATTTGTATCGATGTATGATTTATTCTATGGACTGCCCCATCGTTGTGTTCAGGCTGTACTGGGCCATCAGCAGTTGAATTTCGTGCAGTATCTTGCTGAGTCTGGCCTGATCCTCAGCATTCACTTCACGGAGGTAATCATTGGTGTTGATCACCCCATTTTCCAGTTGGGCGGCGGCCGTGACTTTGACTCCTTCCCGCAAGGCAATGATCTCGTCGTCGGTATCCAGTAACTGCCGGTACTTGTCGACGTCCGCAGACTGTTGCCGGACCGTCAGGTTGGTATTATATACGAATGTCTCCCTTTGCAACCGGATCGATTCCCGGTTGTTTCTGATCAGTTCACGGTCCTTTTTCGCGGTATATAGCCCCGACAACGACCAGTTCAGCCTGACGCCCGTCACATAGTAAGGATCAAAGCCATTACTCAGGATATTCAATGCGGGCCTTCCAAAACCACCCTGAAAGAAAAAGTTAAGGCGTGGCCGGTTCTTCACGTTGAGCAGCTCAGACTGGATATCCAGGTTCTTATTCTGAACGTCGTATAATTTGAGTTCCGGGCGACTGATCTCGGCTGCGACCGTCATGGCTACCGGTTTTTCAAGAACGGCCGTTTCATCCAGTGGTTGATTGATCAGCAACCCCAGCATAGCGACATATGCCTTGCGATTCGACCTCAGATCGGTATCGCGCTGTTCGGCTTTGAGCAGCTCCGCCCTCAGGGAATTGGCATTACTCCTGAATGCAGTTCCATTGTCGATCAACGCCTGTACTTTTTTGATACCCAGCGCAATGTCCTTTTTCAAAAGTTCATTCTGCCGGAGTTGCTCATCCAGCGTCAGCACTCCAAAGAACAATTGATTGACCCGCTCATTCAGCTTGTACAGTTCCACTTCCAGTTTCTGTGACTCTACCGCAGCATTAACCTCATGCGAGCGTACCTGTGTACGCACCTGCCCGCCATCGTAAATCACCTGATTTATCTCTCCCAACAGCTTATACTGGTCTTTATTGAGCGTCGGGAACTCCACGCCCGGAACTGAAACAGGCAGTTTAAACTCCGTCACCGCCGATTGATAGGTGGCCTGTCCCTGGACTGAAAACTGTGGCAGATATGCCTTGGCAGCATTTTCAACAGAATAGTCCTTCGTCTTCGCAATAAGGTCGAATTGGCGGATCATCGGATAATTTTTGCGCGCCAGTTCGTACGCCTGTCGGATCGTGAGCGTCTGCGCCTGTGCCTGCGATACCAGCACCAGGCAGCCCAACATCCAAATCACTTGTGTAACCCGGTTAATCATTTTATTTATTCGTTTTATTTAATCATTTGATTAATTACAGTTCAAAAAAATTTCAAGTTTGATCCAGCATCATTTTAATCCATCCCGGAATAAGTTTTTTCCGCTGTTCCATCATGGCATAGTAAACCTCTTCATTGCCCGTAATGGGTTGCAGCACAGGCTTCGCCACAAAGGGAAAAAGCGTCATACCCAGCAAATTCATCAAAAAATGGAACGGGCTGATATCACTGCGGCGCTCTTTGAGCTGCTTGATGAAAACCGACTCTGTCAGGAGCTTTCTGGCCTGAAAGCGATTCGACAGTTGCTCCGGATTGTTGCGTATCTCGCTCAACACAAAAATGGGCAGGTCCGGATTTTTCAGCAGCATGCTGATGTAATTTTCGGTGATCTTGTCCAGCTTTTCATCCAGCGTTGTTCCAGCGTCGTTCAGGATTGGCGCGAGCACCCCGAACAACTTTTCGATACGCTCCGCCATCACGATCTGGAAAAGTTTCTCCTTGCTCCTGAAATAATAATTCAGTAATGCCAGGTTAATCCCCGCCTCTTCCGCAATATCCCTCGTACGCGCATTGCCATATCCCTTTTTTGTAAATACAATGCTAGCCGCCTCCTTGATTTTCTCTTCGGTACTGAGATCTATTTCTGCCTTTCCAACTTTCGCCATGCCATGAATTCTTTGAACGTTTCAAAGGTAAAGTGGATTTTTGATTTATACAAAATATTTAATCAAATGATTAAATATTTTGTATAATTTTGATTCTTATCGTCATTAGCTAGCCATTCGTCATACAGAAACCATCCTGCTCATTCATTTTCATGAACTTCCGGGGAGCCATACCGGTGTAGTACCTAAAATCCTTGATCAGGTGGCTTTGGTCGTGGTACCCGTGCATCTCTACCAGCATCGCCCAGTCGACTGCCGTCTCCGGTTGCATTGTCAGCAGGAACCGGAGTATTTCCTTAAACCGCAGGAAACGGATCAGCTCTTTGGAGGTATATCCGGTGTACTTCCTGAACCGCCCCTGGACCGTGCGCTCGGTAATACCGTGCTGCCGGGCTATGGCTTTCACCGGACTGGCGTGCAGGTTATGAAAACTGCCCGCCGCATCGAGCAACGGCAGTGAATCCGGTTCATTTCCGAGAAGATTAGCCAGCAGGTACGCATTCAGCCAGTCGATTCTGGCACTCGATGCCAGCGAAGCCATCGTAGTCCACATCCTCTCCAATCGTTCCTGGTGGTTCGCAACAACATCCTTGGACACGATATTGTCCTTAAAATCGTCCATCGGCACTGAAAAGAAACGATAGAAGCCATTCATTGTAAAATTCAGGATCAGCAGATCGGCGCTTTCCGTTAATTCATAGTTCAGCATTCTGCGCAACGGGCCAAAAACCTCCGTTGCCTTCACCGCACGCCGCCCGATCTGCACCTCTCCGAACGAAAAAAACACGGGCGCGCCGAAGTTGAACACCAGCATCATTTCCAGATTCGGCGATAGGTGATATGTCTTTTTCCCATGATCCGCGCCAGTTTCAATCAGGTAGAAATGACTGAGCACCCCGTTTAGCCGCGAATCTGCTTTTTCTCTGTACCCGGTTTCCATTTCCGATTATAATTTTCTTAACTTTTACTCCACATCAGCCATTCACCTCCTTTGCCTGTAAATCTACTTAAGATCCATGACTTCCTTTTCCGCCAAAAGATGGCTACCAGGTATTCTGTTTCTTTCTGTACAGCTCATTAATACCATTTATGAGCTTACCCGGGATACTAGGACCATGTCCTGGGCTCCCCACACCACGCAGGTCCACTATCAGATCGATGTTTTCCGGGATGGTAAAAGCTGGGGCCGGGAAGCTGTGGAAGCCCGCTACCGGATTGCGCAAACGCAGTGGGAAAGCCATTCGGAAGGCAATTTGTCGCGCCTGGTCCGATCCGTAGAACAAAAAATGAAGGATCATCCCGACAGCGTCATGATTCGCTATCGCCGGAATAACGGTCCGGAAAGGATTTATCTCTGGAAAGCCAGTCTGTAAGCCATGCGCCATCTCAATCCTTTTTATATCCTTGGAAAAGCTGTGCCGCCAGAATTGGTGCTCGCAGCCCGGCTTCTTTCCGTATACCTTCTCCTCAGCCGTGAGCATCCTTTCAACGGCAATCAGGGTTCAGGCAGGTTCTATCCTCTGATTGATATACTGGACAAAATAGGGACCGATACACAGTTCAACCAGGGTGTTCAGGCACTATTTCTGGGAAGCATCGGTCTGCTGTTATTTTCATCATACGTACGTACGGCCGCGTTCGGAGTGGGACTTTCCTTCGCAACGGGCATCCTGTCCTGCCAGACCTGCATATCGGTAGCCCATATGTTTACGGGCTGTGTTTTTTTGTGCACATCGTTCAGCAATGCCGAAACGGGGACAGGCCTGATCCGCTTTCAGCTGGTCGTGCTGTATCTCGGCGCGGATCTTAACAAAGTATTCGACCAGGATTGGTGGACAGGTACGAGTATTGAAACGCTTCTGATCGCAAAGCATCAGATTCCCGCCTACATACGGGTTGCGCGGTTACTCCCTCCCTTTCTACTTTCCCAGGTGATTGGCATCAGCATTATCCTGCTGCAGATGGGCATCGCCGCATTGCTTTGCAGGCGAAGTACCGTGGCCTATGCCATGCTGCTTGCCCTGGTGCTGCATTTGCCGATGGTTATCCTGATGCAAATGACTTTCGGTCCGTTCCTTTTTGCGTTGGTAACCGCCTATGGGTCGTTGCTCGCATGGCGGCGACAAATCGTCTGCAACCCCCATTTGCACAGCGCTTTCCTTGTGGGACTACTCACCCGCGTGGACTACAACCATCAGGTAGTTCCATGTTCTATGGAGACAGGCCCTGATTCCGTCCGAAAATGGATCCGAACCGGTCTTGATTTCGTCTCTCATCCGCTAATCCTGTTATTTCTGGCGCTGCTATCGGCCGCAATGGTGCGTTATGGCAAACTTCTCCCGCTTTGCGCGCTTGTCCTGACGGGGTACTACCTATACGTATGGCCCCGGCGTAAATCCGTGAGCTCCGTGCAGGCAGCGTCCGCCTGATCCCGGCCCGAACCATTTTTAGTTTGAACTTCTCTTGGAAAACCTGTTGAAATATTAATTACCCTCGTAATTTTGTGGTTGCTTTGACCTGAACTATATATTCAAAGCATTTGAATAGGAACCACTTTCATGAAGAAAATCCGTAATTTTTGCATTATTGCCCATATTGACCACGGGAAAAGCACGTTGGCAGATCGCTTGCTGGAATTCACAAAAACCGTATCGCATCGCGAAATGCAGGCACAGCTTCTCGACAATATGGACCTGGAACGTGAACGGGGCATCACGATTAAGAGCCACGCGATCCAGATGAGCTATGTTTACAAAGGAGAAGAATATATACTGAACCTGATCGACACGCCGGGACACGTGGATTTTTCCTATGAGGTGTCCCGCTCCATTGCCGCCTGCGAAGGTGCGCTCCTGCTCGTAGATGCTTCACAAGGTACCGAAGCTCAGACGATCTCAAACCTCTATCTCGCTATCAACCACGACCTGGTTATCATACCGGTCCTCAACAAGATCGATTTACCTGGTGCTATGCCCGAGGAAATCAAGGATGAAATGGTAGATCTTCTGGGTTGTGAACGCGCCGACATCATCCCGGCCAGCGGCAAAGAAGGAATTGGTATCGAAGATATATTGAATGCCATTGTAGAACGCATTCCTGCGCCCGTCGGCGACCCGGACGGCCCGCTGCAGGCTTTGATCTTCGATTCGGTTTTTAACTCCTACCGCGGTATCGAGGTTATATTCCGGGTGAAAAACGGAAGTATCAAAAAGGGCGATAAAGTGAAATTTATGGCCACCGGTAAGGAATATATAGCCGACGAGATTGGCACTTTGGGCTTGCAGCAAATTCCCCGGCAGGTAGTGGAATGCGGCGATGTCGGTTATCTGATTTCAGGAATCAAAGTTGCCAAAGAAGTGAAGGTGGGTGATACATTCACGCACATCGACCGGCCGGCAAGCGAAGCGATCGTCGGTTTTTCAGAAGTAAAACCGATGGTTTTTGCCGGGATTTACCCGGTGGATACCAGCGAGTTCGAAGAGCTTCGCGAGGCAATGGAGAAATTGCAGCTCAACGACGCCGCCCTGGTGTGGGAGCCTGAAACTTCGGCCGCACTTGGCTTCGGGTTTCGTTGCGGTTTCCTGGGTATGCTGCACATGGAGATCGTACAGGAGCGTCTGGAAAGGGAATTCGATATGACGGTGATCACCACCGTGCCGTCGGTGCAGTTCCGAGTACTTACCACCAAAGACAAGTTATTGAATATCAGCGCTCCGTCGGAAATGCCGGAACCGAACCATATCAAGTACATTGAGGAGCCTTACATCAATGCACAGATCATCACCAAGGCTGACTACATTGGTCCGATCCTGAACCTGTGTATGGACAAGCGGGGTATCCTCAAAAATCAGATCTATCTGACCGCCGAACGTGTGGAACTCCAATTCCTGATTCCTTTGGCAGAAGTGGTTTTTGACTTTTTTGATAAGCTCAAAACCATTTCAAGAGGATACGCGTCGCTGGATTACGAACTGGCCGGTTACCAGGAATCCGACATGGTGAAACTGGACGTGATGCTGAATGGCGAGGCGGTGGATGCATTGTCCGCCATTGTACACCGTTCGAAATCCTACGAGTGGGGTAAAAAGCTTTGTGAAAAACTCCGTGAACTGATCCCCCGCCAGATGTTCGAAATCGCTATACAGGCGGCCATCGGGCAGAAGATCATTGCCCGTGAAACGGTAAAGGCAATGCGCAAGGACGTTTTGGCCAAATGTTACGGCGGCGATATTTCCCGGAAACGCAAGCTGCTTGAAAAACAGAAAAAAGGTAAAAAACGGATGCGCCAGGTCGGCAATGTTGAAATTCCGCAGGAAGCATTTATGGCAGTCTTGAAAATCAATTAAATATTCGTTTATGAGCGCTAAATACCGGCAATATTACCTTCTGGGTTTGTTGCCGGTATTTTTACTTTATCATGCTCCCACCCTTTTTTTGGGGTCCGGCTCATTCTTCAATGCATTCGATTCGCTGGATTCCTTTGTGGTTTGGTACCGCGTCGTAACGCAGCAAGGCTATGCATGGGCACCGCCGTACACGATTGTAGAGTCATTTTTGGGAGGTGTACCCAAATTCACATTAGTCAGCACCTATAACATCTATTATTGGCTCAACCTCGTATTACCCACGTTCGAGGCTTACCGGTTTTACACCCTGCTGATCAGCGCAATTGCGCTCACAGGCATGTGGCTACTTTGCCGGCGCCATCTGGGGCTGGACATCTGGGCCTCTGCATTTCTAGCACTTTCATTTGCATTCACCCCCTTTTTACCCACCTGGGGCCTCAGCATTGCCGGGCAGCCACTTCTCCTGTTTGCCATTCTGAACATCCGGAATTCCAAACCAGCGACATGGAACTGGTTGATCCTGGGGGCATTCCCGTTCACTTCGAATTTCCAGTCGGCCGGCGTTTTTATCCTTTCCGCATTAGCGGTACTGATCGTGCATGACATGATCAGAAAGGTACCTTACCGGCGGCTACTATTCGCATTCAGCATTTTGCTGACTGTTTACCTTGCCACGAAGATGGATCTGATCCAGAATCTCCTCGGAGGAGAAGGTTTTGTATCACACCGCGTAGAGATGCGTCGTTTCCCCGTATCCTTGTTCACTTGCGTCAAAATATTTGTGCGATATTTTTTGCTGGGTAACATCGATGTCGCATTGTCGCTGCACACTTTTGTACTGTTGCCGTTTGTGTGCACGGTCTACGGAGCTTTCATTATCCGCAAAAGACTTTTCCCCACAGGTTTGACAATGACCCTGGCCGCCATTGTCCTGGTCTGCATATATATTGCAGCCTTACATTGGCAACCGATCGTGAGCCTGCGTAACCAATCGGACCTGCTGCGTATGTTCAGCCTCGAACGGTTTCATATTTTTCTGCAGCTGCTGTGGCATATCGCTGCCGGGCAGGCTATTCTGCTCGTGATGCCGGTTTATCGTAGCAGAGTAGTTGCAGTGATCGCATTCACTCAGCTCGTGATTTGTTTTGCCTATCAGCCTGCTTACTATACCTATTTTGTAAAGAAAATCGTCCCGATCGTCCCCTATCATTACATCTTTACCTATGACGATTATTACGCAGAACGCGTGTTCGGCGAGATCAAAGCATATATTCAAAAACCCGTACAATCCTACCGGGTAGCCAGTATAGGCATACCGCCAGCCGTGGCTCAATATAACGGAATGCAGACTATCGATGGTTATTCCAGCAATTATCCACTTCCTTACAAGCGGAGATTCAGGGAGATCATCGCCGCCGAACTGGAAAAGAATGAAACCAACCGGGGATTCTTTGACTTTTGGGGTAGCCAGTGTGTGATCGTGTATGACCAGGGACACCCCTATTTCGAGACCCATATGACAAGGGGAATGGCGCCGCGCAGTCGATCCATCACCCTCTCGCATAAAGCCTTGCGCGCGATGCAATGCGACTATATCCTGTCTGCTGAAAACATAGAAAAACCGGAAAAGTCGGGACTCAGGAAACTCGCCATATTCAATTCCTCGATTTGGCGCATTAATCTTTACGAAGTCACTAACGGTCAATAAGATCCGCTGCGGTTCGGTTACACTGATCCGCTTAAAAAGTCACACCTGCAATTTGTTGCCGATCGCAACATTTTCTTCTATATTGAAAGCATAAAGGACCTCAACTCGTTTTTCTATGAGCATCGTCGTTTCCAATATCAAGTTCCACAACAATCAGCAGCTCGACTATTTCGGGCATCAGATCAAGAAGACCATGATCCCGGTGTCCTCACCTTACGTGCGCAGACATGTAAAGGAAGTGATCGATTTTGCCGGTATCAAAAAAACAGACCGCATCATCGACGTGGCGTGCGGAATGGGAAAATATACACTCAATTTCCTTGCTCAGGGTTATCGGGTGGAAGGGCTTGACCTTTCACCATTCCTTTTGCAGCAATTGCTCGTTTACAATGACAACAAGTTTCCGGTGAAATTACACGCCGCCGATATTCTCGACGCACCGGAGGAACTCGATGAGCAGTTCGACGTTGTCATGGGTTTCATGGCACTGCATCATTTCCACAGCCTGCACGCCTGCTTTCAGGCCATGTACCGCATTGCCAAGCCGGGCGCCAAGCTTGTATTCCTCGAACCCAATGCCTATAATCCGTTGTACTACCTGCAAATCGCATTCACGCCCGGTATGTCATGGGAAGGCGATAAAGGTGTTGCGGATATGACCCGGAAAAAATTGTTCGAGGCGATGCATTATGCCGGGTGGAAAAACCTCCGGATTAAAAGATTTGGCTTCTATCCGCCTTTTATGTCCAACACGGCCGTTGGTCAGAAAAGCGAGCCGGTACTGGAAAAGATTCCGGGACTTAACACCTTTCTGCCGTTCCAGATCATCACAGGAGAAAAGAAATAATGGGAGAAAATAGGGAAAACTGGATTGTTTCGTATCCCGACGACGGCAATTCGGTCTGTTACGACATGGAGGATGTTTCTTTCTGGTACCAGCACCGGAACGAATGCCTTGTGGCAGCCATGCAGGCCAATGCCTTCCCGACCGACTTCCTGGATATCGGCGGAGGGAACGGGATCACGGCACTGGCCATGCAAGAGGCTGGCTACCAGGTAACATTGGTTGAGCCCTACCCTAGCGGTATCGAAAACGCCCGAAAAAGAGGGATACGATCGACCATTCAAAGTACATTGGAAGACTATGTGCAGGAGGCAAACGGCTCCGCGCCGGCCGCCGGATTCTTTGACGTGATGGAACACATTGAAAACGATCGGGCCTTTCTGGAAAACATCAACAGGTTGCTGATCCCGAACGGTCAAATCATGCTGACGGTCCCCGCTTTCAATAGCCTGTGGTCTGAAAATGATGTGCAGCTGGGACATTTCAGGAGATACACGCTTGACAAGCTCTGTATACTTTTAGAACAGGCCGGATTCGAAGTCAGCTATCAGTCCTACTTCTTCTCGCTGGTATGGGCACCTATGTGGCTTGCCCGCGTTTTACCGGAAAAGTTCGGCATCAAAAAGAACAACACACCCGAAAAAAAGAAGAACGAACACATGGCCGGACGTCCCGGTACCGCGCGCGTTTTGCGGAGCATGTTGCATTGGGAGACAAAAGCAATCCGCAGTAAATCGAAAATACCATTTGGGACCAGCTGTCTGGTCGTAGCACGGAAAACAAAAAGCTTGTGAATCAAAATTTACGCCAAACCGAACAGTTCCAGCTCTTTCTTTTCTCCACCGACCCGGCCATCGTCGAGACGGCTGTTTCGGCCGGTGTAGATGGCATTATCGTCGATTGGGAAAATCAGGGTAAGAAATTGCGACAAGAGAGATTCGATACGCAGATCAACTTCGATACCTATGACGACCTGTGCCGGGTACGCGAAGTAACGCCCGATGGAAAACTCATTTGCCGGATCAACGGCTTTTCCGATGAACACACTCACCGCGAAGTAGAGCTGGCAATACGTGCAGGGGCCGACGAAATTTTCCTGCCCATGGTCCATAACACGCAGGAAGCGCGGCTAACCGCCGAATTGATCGGTAACCGGGCAGGTTTCAACATTCTGATAGAGACTGCCGCAGCACTGAACTGCATGACAGAACTTAGTCAACTACCACTCCGGAGAGCCTACATAGGCCTTAACGACCTTCATATCCAGCAAAACAGCAAAAATATATTTGTTCCGTTAATGAATGAGACGGTGATTAATATACGCAACCACTTCGAGGTGCCGCTCGGTGCTGGTGGCGTCACTTACCCACCCAGCGGGATGCCCATTGCCAGTAAATTCCTCATCAAGGAGTACGCCAGGCTGGGCATCGATTTCAGCTTTTTACGCCGGACATTCATCCGCGACCATGCCCAACACAGCATGGAACATATGATTCACCACATTCGCAAGGCGTATGAAGATGCGCGCGCACGATCCGCCGAAGAGGTCGCGGCCGACTTTCATTTATTCCGGCAACAGGTGGAAAGCTGGACCACCAATCCCCACCACGCATGATCCTGCTGATGTACGAGCCCGTGTCGGAACATTTAAACCGCCTGAAACAAATAGCTCCGGACCATCCCATTGCCATTGCCCGCTCTGAACAAGAAGCCCGGACGTTGATATCCGAGGCAGAAGTAGTTCTTGGAAACCGCTTTTTTATCCAAAGCCTTCCTTTTGCGCGTCGGTTGCGCTGGGTACAATCCAATTCCGTCGGCGTCGATCTGATACTTTCGGAAAAGCAGCGTTTGGTTGAAGACAATATCCTGCTCACTTGTGCGAGAGGTGTTTATGATCCCGAGTTGGCAGAGCATACCGTGGCATTACTGCTAACGCTGTTCCGACAAATACACCTGCTCCGCGACGAGCAAAACGATAATCGCTGGCAGCGACACAGGCTGCGAACGCTGCACGGCAGCCAGTGCCTGATCCTGGGTTGGGGCAGCCTGGCCAAGGAAATTGCCCGGTTAATTACCGCCATGGGCGGTAAGGTTTCTGCGATGCGGAACCGCGTGGAAGATTCACAGGAAGGTTCTGTCATCGTTTTCGGGCGTGAATCCTGGCAATCCCGGCTCGGTGAAACGGATGCATTGATCATCTGCCTGCCCAAAACCATGGAAACAAGACATTTTGTAAATGAGCAGATTTTGGACCAGTTGCCTCAAAGCGCGTTTGTCGTCAATATCGGGCGTGGCGGAACACTCGACGATGAGGCATTACTCCAAAAGGTAAGCGCAGGACAACTCGCAGGAGCCGCACTCGATGTATTTGAGCAGGAGCCATTGCACCCCTCCCACGGGATCTGGAACGAACCCAGGATCATGGTCAGTCCGCACGTAGGCAGGAGCCTGGAAGGACCGGTTTATAAATGGCAGCGTCTTTTTGAGGAAAATCTCGCACGTTACGTGCGGGGGGAAAGACTGGCCAATGTTGTAGATTATGAAAAAGGTTACTGATGGTCAGTATTGTCGTTCCGGTATATAAAAGCGCTTCCACACTCGCGGAGCTCCATGAGCGGGTCAGCATGATGTCGGCAAAAGCAGAGGATGCTTACGAGATCATTTATGTGAATGACGCCTCACCGGATCACTCTCTTTCCATCCTCCGGCAACTGCCACCGACCGTTTCCTTCCATATTATCGACCTGAAAAGAAATGTGGGTCAAAGCAGCGCACTGATTACCGGCATGGCTTTTGCCCGCGGCGACCTCGTTGCGACGATGGACGCTGATTTGCAGGACGAGCCCGAAAACCTGCTCCGGCTGATCCGCTCCATAGGCCCGGGAACGGATGTGGTTTTTGCTACAAGACAAGGGCAATACGAATCCACGGCAAGGCTCTTTACCTCTTTTTTTTTCAAGGGAATGGTTCATTGGTTCTCGGGAAAACGGATTCCGATGCATGCAGGGCTTTTTATGGTCATACACCGGGACGCTGCGCGACAATTTCTTCCTTTTTTAAAGGAGTCGCCTTATCTGATCGGGCTTATTGCCAAAACCAGGCTGCGTTGCAAGGGCATTCCGGTGAAGCGATCCGGAAATCAACACGGAGAAACGTCCTATACCTTCCGAAAACGGCTGCGCGTGGCCGCCAGTTTTTTCAGAACGCTCAGATTAGCATCATCCGAAACACCCGCCGAAAACATGGAATGGCTTAATTCACATCTTTTGGCAGATCATTTATATATTGTCAAAAAACCTTAAACACTCCGTTCAGCAGTAACTTTCACATCGTTATAAATGCTCCCGGAACGCGCTGCATCCATATACCGCTGATAATCAAGCCCTACCAAAACAACTATTTCGACTAAATCAGACATCGGCCGCAGGCGGGGCAATTTTATACTGCTAAAAATCTCTCCTATTCACCTTTTATTGTAATTTTGACTGGAATCTGAATTTCGACCAAGAACAAAAAATACCTTAACGAGCGATATGGCAGAAGTAATTCGTATGCCCAAAATGAGCGACACCATGGAAGAAGGTGTTATCGCGGAATGGCACAAAAAAGTAGGCGATAAAATTAAATCCGGTGAAGTGATTGCTGAGGTGGAAACCGATAAGGCAACCATGGACCTGGAATCTTATTACGACGGAACTCTTCTCTACATCGGCGTGAAAAAAGGCGATGCCGTACCCATTGACGGGATCATGGCTATCGTAGGTGCAGAAGGCGAAGATTACAAAGCCCTGCTTGACGGTGCCAGCAACGGAAACGGATCCACAGCAGATACTGCTGCAGCCGAGCCCGCCAAAGCAGAAAGCAAACCTGCCGCGGAAACTATTGCAGCGCCAGCTCCAAAGCCGTCCGCTCCTGTCGAAAAAATCAATGCAACAGTAGTTCGCATGCCGAAAATGAGTGATACCATGGAAGAAGGTACGCTGGTGTCTTGGCAGAAAAAAGTAGGAGACAAAGTAAAATCAGGCGACATATTGGCAGAAGTCGAGACCGACAAAGCTACTATGGAACTTGAAGCATATGAAGATGGTACGCTGCTTTATGTGGGTATCAAAGAAGGTGAAGCCGTACCAGTAGATGGTATCATCGCCGTAATTGGCGAAGAAGGCTCTAACGTGGAAGCGTTACTGGCCCGCGAAAATGGCGAAGCACCTGCTGAAACCGCCGCTGCATCTGCTCCGGGGGAACAGGCCACGGCACAGGTAAACGGGTCTGACAAAGCTGTATCAGTAGCCGATTCCAATGAACGGGTAAAGGCATCTCCCCTGGCAAAACGTCTCGCCGACGAGAAGGGCATTAACCTCAGCCAGGTTTCGGGAAGCGGCGACAACGGCCGTATCGTGAAACGCGATGTGGACGAGTTCAAGCCTGCTGCCAAAACCGAAGCTACCGGAGTGGCAGCTCCTGCTGCACAGCCCGCTCCTGCTGCAAAAGCAGAAGCGGCACCAGGTACGCCTTCGTCTGACGCCGCAACCGGAGACTTTACCGATACGCCGGTCTCGCAAATGCGTAAAACCATCGCACGCAGATTGAGCGAAAGCTTGTTCACTGCTCCGCATTTCTATGTAACCATGGAAATTACGATGGATAAAGCGATGGCTTTGCGTCCGCAGCTGAACGAAGTAGCTACTGCCAAGATCTCTTTCAACGACATGGTGATCAAGGCCTGTGCAATCGCATTAAAGCAACACCCTGCTGTAAACTCGGCCTGGCTCGGAGATAAGATCAGAAAATACAATTATGTCAACGTTGGTGTAGCAGTAGCAGTGGACGAAGGTTTGCTGGTGCCTGTGATCCGCGATGCCGATAAGAAAACATTGTCGACGATTTCCGGCGAAGTGAAAGACCTTGCGGGTAAGGCGAAGGACAAGAAGCTGCAACCCAAAGACTGGGAAGGCAATACATTTTCCATATCTAACCTGGGGATGTTCGGAGTGGATGAATTCACCGCGATCATCAACCCGCCGGATTCCTGCATCCTGGCGATCGGCGCGATCAAAAAGGTAGCTGCCTTCAAAGAAGATGGAACAGTTTATCCGACGAACATCATGAAAGTAACGCTTTCCGCTGATCACCGTGTTGTGGACGGAGCAACAGCAGCTCAGTTCCTTCTCACTGTGAAAAAGCTGTTGGAAGAGCCTATGAGCATGCTCGTATGATCCGAAAACATATGACAATATGCAAAAGTGTCAGGCCCATCCGCCTGGCACTTTTGTTTTAACCGCCGTTCTGCCGGTTTATGGCAAGGCAAAAACAGAAGATATCAAACGATTAATATGGAAAAAATACACGCTACCACCGTCCTTGGTGTACTGCATAACGGCACCGTTGCCCTGGGCGCTGATGGTCAGGCCACAATGGGTAATACCGTTGCCAAGAGTAATGTAAAGAAAATACGGTCACTGATGGGCGGCAAGATCCTGGTAGGCTTCGCCGGATCCACAGCCGACGCGTTTACCCTGCTCGACCGTTTTGAAGAAAAACTGAACGCCTACGGCGGAAATATGAAACGCGCCGCCATTGAACTCGCCAAAGACTGGCGCACCGACCGCTACCTCCGTAAACTGGAAGCGATGATGATCACAGCAAATAAGGAGGAAATTCTGGTTATTTCAGGAACCGGTGACGTATTGGAACCTGAAAACGGAATCGCATCGATTGGCTCCGGTGGAAACTTTGCGTTGTCGGCTGCTCAGGCGCTTAAAAAACATGCGGGCCACCTTTCGGCCGAGGAAATGGTAAGGGAAGGATTGACCATCGCGGCTGATCTTTGCATTTATACCAATCATAATCTGGTGATCGAGCAGGTACAGTAATGTATTTCAGGTAAAATTCTGGCTTGAATTTTTACCTGAAATACATCTAAATCTCCCTGGATTTCTATAACAAGACCAAGTAATCCTGATAAGTTACTTGGTTTTTTATTAGAAATCAGACTGAAATTTCCCGTATTTAGACTCATATGCCGGATTGGCATTCTAGTAATCTGACTTACTTCACAATTCCGCCATTAACGTCATCAACTTGACAAGCGAATCAGAAATCACCCGATTGCTCCCCGGTACATATTTGTGGGCGATGATTGTGAAGCTTAGCAGTGCGCCCGATTTCGACGTCACGTAACCCGCAAATGCACGCGTACCTTCGATAGATCCGCTTTTCGCATGCACATTACCTGCCGCACGAGTTCCTTTTCCCAGATTCCGGACTGTCCCGTTCTGCCCGAGCACGGCTATGCTCTTGTAAAAATCATTAAAACTTACATCCTTATGCGCCAGGTTCAGTATGTCTGTCAGGCTGGTGCAGGTAATAGACCCTGAGGGTGACAAGCCGCTCCCGTCTTTGATATAAAATCCCCGCAAATCGGCCCCGCGACCCGACCAATACGCGGTAATCGCCGTTGCCGCATCATCAAAGCCCGATTTTCCAGCGAGCCTCTTACCCGCCTGCTTGAAAAACGCATCGGCAAAGAGGTTAATGCTCCAAAAATTGGCCTGCTGACAAAGCTCTTTCAATGGCGGGGATTTGTATTCGTCTATTATACGCCTGGGGTTAGCAAATTGGGTGCTTGCACTCCTCTCAACATACTTTGTTTCAAGCTGCAAAACAGAAGCAGCCAGTAAGCGTTGCTTTAATGCATAGACAATGTAAAACGACGGATCCGGAATTGCGCCCTTTATTGAGAATACAGGAACTCCGGCCGGGATCGTGCCAGATAGCAGGACATTGTCTCCCAACGGATTACCGTAAATAACCGTCTGATCTCCTGAACCTCTCTCGCCCGTTGTAACCTCGTTGGCAAAGGACAGATAGCCAACAGCGGGCTCAGTACCCAGGAATTCGGTGGGATCCCCCACTTCACTACCCGGTTTTAATTTTACGCGATATAAATTTTCATTAAAGTTGATACCATAAACACCTGCTCCGTAATAATTTCCTATGTCTCCCCAAATCCAAGTATCACCGACACCTTTATCGTCAAAAATAGACGCGTCCGATTCTATCCGTCCAGCAATATATTTGATCCCCTTTGATCTGACAGCGTTAGTCCACCTGTTAAGAAGCTGGTCAGCAGATAGATAATCTTTAAACCTGTCACTTCCGAGTGAAGGATCGCCAGCACCACGGATATACAGATTACCGAACAACGTATCATTTCTGATGACACCATCATGCTCCAAAAACGTCTGGAATTTGAAGTCGCCTCCAAACAATGCCAGAACCGTAGCACTCGAAACCAGTTTGAGCGTGGATGCGGAAGGTAGGGACCGCTCCGGATTCAATGCAAAAATGTGTGTGCCTTCCTTAACCGATTTGACACTGACCGCCAGGGAACCACTCCGCATGAATTCGCTATTCTGAAGTTCCAGAACAGCGTCACTGAAATTGGCCAGACCCGTCGTGTCGATCACCTGACCAAAGGCAATATGGCAAACTAGAAGAAAGCTTGCGATAAAGGAGAGTTTCATAGATTTTCAATAAATCATTGGGTACAAAAATCACTAACCCTTATCGAATCTAATAACTAATCTCCGATTCCCAGGCAGTTTTTTGGTACTTTTGTAAGATATTAGCCGAACAATTGGTAGTTTACAAAGAAAAGATACAATAGTGATATTGATTTTTCCGACGAGGGAAAAATCCCAATATAGCTTTCACCCATACTATTTATATGAAATTGACTTTTTGGGGAGCTACGCAGCAGGTTACAGGTAGCATGTTCCTTCTGGAAACAGATGACTACCGGATCCTGATCGACTGCGGCTCCGATTTCGATCTGGATGAGATCGGCAAGAAAACCAGGTATGAACAACAAAAAAGCGTTTTCCCGTTTGAACCGAGCCTAATCAATACCGTGCTGCTTACTCACGCGCACATCGACCATTCGGGGAACATTCCCAATCTTTATAAAGAAGGATTTGAAGGCAGGGTGGTTTGCACGGAGCCCACCATGGCGCTGACCTCCCTCCTGCTCAAAGATGCAGCGAACCTCCATCAGAAGCGGCTAAATTCCCGTCACGGGTCATCCAAAAGGAAAGGAAAGAAAAAGCGGGAGGTGCCCATGGATTACTTTGTTGAAAAACATGTGATCGAGGCACTGGATAATTTCGTCCCGGTTGCTTTCGGGCAGCGTTACCGCATTGCCGACAACGTTACTGTGACTTATTATGCAGCCGGACATTTGCTCGGGGCTGCGCATATCGTGCTGGAAGTGTATGAAGACGGTGAGAAAAAACGGGTCTGCTTTTCAGGTGACATCGGTCGCCGGAACTACCCGCTGCTGATCGATCCGCAGGAGATCCCTCAAGTGGATTACCTGATTTGTGAATCGACCTACGGAAACCGGGTGCATGAAGACAAACGCGGATCGGCGGAAACGCTCGCTGATGTGATCAAGCGCACCTGTATTGATATTCCGGGAAGGCTTATCATCCCTTCATTCAGTGTAGGCAGAACACAGGCATTGCTTTACACCCTCAACCAGCTATATCTGACCCATTCGTTTCCCTTCATTAAGGTCTTTTCCGACAGTCCGCTGGCACACAGCAGCACGAAGGTGTATCAGCGTCATACTCGGATGCTGAACAAGGAAGCCCGGGATTTTCAGGAAGACAATGACATGCTGTTTGATTTCGAAAACCTGATATACCTGGAAAGCGCGGATGCCAGCCGGGCGGTCTCCAATTATAACGAACCCTGCATTATCATTTCTTCGTCGGGAATGGTACAGGGGGGGCGCGTCGAGCACCACGTCGAGGCCAACATTGGCAACCCCTACGCGACGATTCTGATGATCGGTTATGCGTCGGAAGGAACGCTCGGATGGCGGCTGCTGAACGGGCAGGACACGATCTCGATTCGCGGAAAGCAGTACCCGGTCTTGGCTAATGTTGAAAAAATTGACGTATTTAGCGGCCACGGAGACCAAAACGACCTAATTCAATTTGTAAAAATGCAGGATCCGGAAAAACTCAAACGCATTTTTCTCGTCCACGGAGAGCAGCAAAGCATGGCTGAGTTCCAGAGTAAAATTCAAGAACACGGCTACGAATCGGTTGAAATACCGTTGAGAGGCACTACCTACGAACTCTGATTCCTCTCATCGCGCCCACTAATTACCAGAACCTAAATATGAGAACATACCTGGATTTTGAAAAGCCTATGGCCGAGCTCGAACGCAAGCTCGAAGAAATGAAAGCGTTGGCAAATGAAAATAATGTGGATTTTTCAGATGCCATTGCGTTGCTGGAAGGCAACATCACCAACCTTCGAAAAGAAATATTTGAAAACCTCACGCGCTGGCAGCGTGTACAGCTTTCCCGCCATCCTGACCGCCCCTACACACTCGACTACATCGAACTGATCTGTGACGAGTTTATCGAACTGCACGGTGATCGCCAGGTACGCGACGATCCGGCTATTATCGGCGGACTGGCCAATGTCGACGGGCAGTCATTCATGCTCATCGGACAACAAAAAGGCCGTAACACCAAGCAACGCCAGCACCGCAACTTCGGAATGCCTAATCCCGAAGGTTATCGTAAGGCATTGCGCCTGATGAAACTGGCCGAGAAATTCAACAAGCCTATTGTCACACTAATCGATACACCGGGAGCTTTTCCAGGCATGGAAGCCGAAGAGCGCGGACAAGGTGAAGCCATTGCACGCAACCTGAAAGAAATGTTCATGCTTAAAGTGCCGGTGATCTGTATCGTGATTGGAGAAGGAGCTTCCGGGGGCGCATTGGGGATTGCTATCGGTGACCGCGTGCTGATGCTCGAAAATACCTGGTATTCGGTGATCTCCCCGGAAAACTGCTCGGCTATTCTTTGGAGAAGCTGGGATTTCAAAGAGCAGGCAGCCGAGGCGATGAAGATCACCGCAAAGGATATGAAAAACAATAAACTCGTAGACGGTATCATTGCCGAACCACTTGGCGGCGCCCATCTGGACCACAAATGGATGGCCGACGAACTGAAAAGAGTAATCCTCGAAAACATTGGCGAATTGTCCGCGATCAGCGAGCAAGACCGGATCGATCAGCGTATCGACAAATTCTGCTCAATGGGTGTAGTCGTAGAAGCGTAAAAAATCCATGAAAAACGATCAGATCAAGAATATCATTTTCGACCTCGGCGATGTCATCCTGAACATCGATGTTCCTATCGCTTCCAGGTCATTCGCTGAATTAAGTGGTAAGGAGCAAAGTGAAATTCTGACCATTTTTAAAGAAAATGAGCTCTTTCGCCAGTTCGAAACCGGTTTGCTGGATGAAGCTACATTCCGGAACTATGTTCGCGAAATCCTGAATTTTCCTGATCTGTCGGACGAAGCCATCGACACGGCATGGAATAGCCTGCTTCTGGACCTGCCGCCGGAGCGAGTGGAATTGCTCAGAAAACTGGCAACCCGTTATCGGTTATTCCTGCTGAGCAACACCAGTTCCATACACATTACCCAGGTAAATAAGATATTAAAGGCTTCGACAGGCGTCGACAGGCTCGATGACCTCTTCGAAGTCGTTTTCCTTTCCTACGAAATGGGGCTGATGAAGCCCGATGCCCGTATTTATGAGAAAGTCCTCGATAAAGCCGGACTGAAAGCGGAAGAAACTTTATTTCTGGACGACAACCTGGACAATATCCGGGCCGCCTCCCAACTGGGCATAGACACCATTCATGTCCAAAAGCCGGTCACTATTCTGGAATACCTCAAAGACTATGCCGTCTAGCACACGAACCCACATCATCCAGGCTGTTTTATTCGTCGTAACCGTCATTACCACCACTATGGCCGGTGCGGAGTGGATGTTCGGCAACAAATTCGGGTTCGTTTACGACTTCTTTTTTTTCCTGGTCGGGAAAAAGGAAGAGTTGGTAATCCCTGCGAATTTCAAGTCGATGGGCTGGGCAGAGTTCGTTCAGGGATTTCATTTTTCCATCCCGTTCCTGCTGATACTAACCATTCACGAGTTCGGGCATTATTTCGTTGCCAGAGCGCACAAAGTAAAAGTGACGCTTCCCTACTACATTCCGCTATGGTTTGGTATTTCGGAGAGCATCGGAACGCTGGGTGCATTCATCCGGATCAAAGAGGCGATAAGGTCACGGCTCAAATTCTTTGATATCGGTATTGCGGGGCCACTGGCCGGCTTCATTGCCGCATTGGTGGTGCTTTGGTATGGCTTCACGCATTTACCTCCCCCTGAATACATTTTCAGCATTCACCCGGATTATGCCCGCTTTGGACCAAACTACCCACAGTTCGTGTATGAAAACCCTGCGGGAAACCTGATGCTGGGCGACAATATTCTTTTCTGGTTTTTCAAAACCTACATAGCAGACCCTGCCAGGCTGCCCCATTCGTATGAAATGATCCATTATCCCTACCTCTTCGCAGGCTACCTGGCGCTCTTTTTCACTTCACTGAACCTCATTCCCATTGGTCAGCTCGACGGCGGGCATATTCTCTATGGATTAATCGGGAAAAAACGTTTCAACGTCGCAGCCCCCATTCTCTTCGGTATTTTTGCATTCTATGCCGGGCTGGGGATTTTCCGGACCGAATCCTTTGCTACCGGAAGCAATGCGGTGTTTTATGAACGCCTGCTATACCTCGCGATTTACATCTATTTCCTGTACATCTGCTTCAAACGGGCTTTCGATAACACTTCCACGGCATTGATGGTCAGTCTGATCATCGTATTAGGCCAGTTCGCAGTAACCTACGTGCGTCCTGACTGGAACGGGTCCGTGAACCTGTTGCCATTCGTCTTCATTCTGGGCCGTTTCCTGGGTATCAAGCACCCTGAGACCGAAGACAACACGCCGCTCGATACGCCAAGGATCATTCTGGGCATTTGTGCACTCATCATCTTCGTCATCTCTTTCAGCCCTACACCGTTTATTATTATCGAGTAAAGGAGATTAAAGAAATCAGGGCCTTTCGTTTGGGTAAATGGTCTTGGTATGACAAGTCAAATCTCACGGAGGCACTTTCTTACGGCGCTTGCTGCAACGCCATTGATAGCTGCGAGGTTGCCGGAGGCCTCCTTCACTTACTCCGTACTCGGTAAAATTAAAACGGCCAAATTCGGCAGAGCACTCATACACGAGCATGTCCTGGTCGATTTCATTGGTGCGGACCAGATCACGCCTGATCGCTGGAAACACGATGACGTGATCAGGAAAGTACTCCCCTATCTTCTGGAAATTAAAGCAAAAGGTATCAGCACCCTGATGGAATGCACGCCGGCATTCATCGGAAGGGATGTCCTATTGCTAAAAAAACTTTCCGAAAAATCGGGCCTGAATATCCTGACCAATACCGGCTATTACGGTGCCTCGAACAACAAGTACCTTCCCTCTCAGGCATTTACAGAAACCGCAGAACAGCTTGCCGACCGATGGATCAAAGAGTTTAATGAGGGCATTGAGGGAACAGCTATCCGGCCCGGATTTATCAAAACTGGCGTCAATAATGGTAAATTGTCCGATTTACATCAAAAATTAGTCCGGGCGGCCGCCATCGCCCACCTCAGGACTGGCCTGACCATTTGTTCTCACACAGGTCCCGCATTACCCGCGCAGGAGGAGATCAACATACTTCGCGAAGCGGGTGTTCATCCTTCCGCATTCGTGTGGGTGCATGCCAGCGGGAGCGCACTAGCAATGGAGCGTATTGCACAAAGTGGCTGCTGGATCAGCCTGGATGGCGTAAATGAAGACAATATCAGTCATCACGTGGAATTGATCACTTCCCTGGCGTCAAAGGGCTGGTTGGAACAAATCCTGATTTCACATGACGCTGGCTGGTATCGGCCCGGAGAGCCTGATGGCGGCCAATTTCTTGGTTTTACGACCATATCCGATAAATTGCTCCCGGCTTTGAGACAGAATGGCCTTACCCAACGGGAAATTGATACACTGATGATCCGAAATCCTGCACGGGCATTCGCCATTCGTGTCAGGAAAATATGAGTTATCCGATCTCGATCCTGAACTCCGTCCAGCCGTCGCTTCCGGTCTGTAGAGTAAATGCAAATCCGTGATTGCTCAGAATTTCCCTTGTCAATGTTAGTCCGATCCCCTGACCATCGCGCTTGGTACTGAAAAAAGGATTGAATAGTTGTGCATTCACCTCCGCTTCAATGGCTTTGCCGTTATTTCGGATCAATATACTTTCCGCAGTGACCGAAACGATGATTTCATTCCGGACTTCGCAGGCCTCAACGGCATTTTTGATCACATTCACCAAAACCTGTTCCATCTGGCCCTGATCCATATCGCTGAAAACCGGTATTTGGCCTAAATCACATTGAATGGTTACGCCGCGATCGGAAGCTGTACTTTCCATAAACAATGCTACGTCGGCAACCAGCTTACGAACATCCGTATGAGTGAACGTGGGTGCAGGCAGGCGTACCACATCCGCGAAGTTCCGCATAAACCGGGTGAGCCTCCGGTTACGCTCCGAGGCGATTTGCAATGCGTCCTTTACTTCCCGGTAATCAGCATCGGGAAGAAGACAGGTGGTTGTCTGCAATATCGAGTCGGTAGCACCCAGCGTGTTGTTTACTTCATGTGCCATCATCCGGATCACCTTTCCATAGGCATTCTTCTCCGATTCCAGGATTTCGTTCGTCAGCTCCTCGATCATAAGAAATGAACGGCGGAACCCTCGGTCCATGAAATGCGACCGCTGTACTTTGAACGTAACAATGCCGTTGGTTTTAACCATCCTCGATTCGCTATCCTGCATTCCAGAAAGCTCTGCCAGCAACGGCTGACCCGTTTCAGTAAGCTTCCTTCCTGCCAGCGTAGTTCCCGCTTCTTCAAACTGCGCCTTAGCCTTGCTGTTGAACGATTCGACGCGCTCATCGAAATCAAGGATGATGATCGAAATAGGCGATGCTTCAATGAGCTTTTCCAGAAAAAAATGCTGCTCGTTCAGTTTGACACGCTCTTCGCGCAGCTGATCGATCATCATATTGTACACTTCAATCAGCACGTCCACCTCACCCTTGCCGGTCGGGACGAACTTGATCGAAAAATCCTTGTCTTTAATAGCTTCGATTCCGGACTTCACAAATTGGATAGGTTGCATAAAGTTGTTATAGAGCACAATGGAAGTAACCGCCGATGCGAGCAGGAAAATCTCGGAGGCTATAAAAACTATTTTGTCCTGAAAAAGAACCTTATAAACCAGCAACAACAGAACCACGTGCAGTGTGGCGATATAAAAAATGTATTTCTTCTTCGTGGATAGCCTCATACCTCCTCCGAATCAAAAGATATGCCGTATTTTTCCAGCCTGCGATACAATGCAAAACGGGTAATGCCTAGTGAACGGGCGACTTTGCTGACCTTATTCTGGTGATACTGCATGGCACGCACAATCATCTGGTACTCCATCTCTTCCAATGTAATACTACCGACTTCGGGCAAGCTCTTCGCTGGTACCGCATTGCCGGCATTCAGGTTGCGTTGGAAATCGGCGATATCGAGAACATCCGTTCCCGCCAGGAGCACCGTCCGTTCGACCAGGTTTTTAAGCTGACGGATATTTCCCTGTAATGGTAGATTTTTAAGCCATTTCACCGCCTCGGAGCTTAGTTTCAGCTCGGGCCGTCCATAGATCATTTTCAGGTTATTGACAAAAAATACCGACAGCAGGGGAATATCGTCGGGTCGCTCGCGCAATGCAGGCAACTTCACCGTAATGAGATTGATCCGGTAGTACAGGTCCTCTCTGAAGGTCCCTTGCGCCACCATCTCTTCCAGATTACGGTTTGTGGCGCATATCACCCTAATGTCCACTGTACGGCTCTTGCTGCTTCCAAGTGGCTCAAATGTACGTTCCTGCAATACACGCAGCAATTTGACCTGACTGGAAAGATCCAGCTCTCCGATTTCATCCAGAAAAATGGTGCCCCGATTCGCCATTTCGAAACGTCCGGTACGGTCTGTCTTGGCATCTGTAAACGCACCGCGAACATGCCCGAACAGCTCACTTTCAAACAATGTGGAAGAAATGCCGCCGAGGTTTACTTTCACAAACGGACGCACTTTCCGTCTGCTGTTCAAATGGATGGCTTCCGCGATCAGTTCCTTACCGGTTCCGCTTTCGCCTGTGATCAGTACCGGCGCGTCCGTAGGCGCAACCCGTCCGATCGTTTCCAGTATACTGAGCAGTTTGGGATCTTCCCCCACAATGTTGTCGAAATGATACTGCTGATCCAACTTCCGCCTGCTCCCCGCCTCCTGTGCCGGTCTGGCAAGGTTCAGGGTCGTGCGGATAGATTGCAACAGATAATCGTTCTGCCAGGGCTTGGTTACAAAGTCGGCAGCCCCCTCTTTCATTCCCTGTACCGCCAGGTCGATCGTCCCCCACCCGGTGATCAGAATCACCGGAACCGTGGCATTCAGTTTTTTGATCCGCCGCAGCAAATGCATCCCTTCCTTCCCCGATGTTTCAATCGAAAAGTTCAGATCGAGCAATATCATTTCGGGTATCACTGTTTTCAGCACGTCGAATGTCTCTTCCGGCGAACTTACCCCCTTCACGTCAAACCCTTCTTTTTTCAGCATCAGTACCAGGGAAGTACGGATCGCAAGATCGTCGTCAACTATCAGGAGCATATATATTTTAAACTTTGGCTGTCGGCTGTCGGCTGTCGGCTGTCGGCTGTCGGCTGTCGGCTGTCGGCTGTCGGCTGTCGGCTGTCGGCTGTCGGCTGTCGGAAACCTGTCAGTCCGGCGATGGGTTCATTTTATTCCGGTTGTAAGGCAAAAAAATCAAAAATAAATTACCAGGTCATTTTGATTCCGCCGTGAGCCATTCAATTGTTCAATCATCACCCTACTCCTCATGCAGCGCCACCGCCGGATGAATGCGGGATGCCTGCTTGCTGGGGAACCAGGCACAAAGCGTTACAATGATATAAATTACAACGACGGCTGCCAAAATCGCCATCATGTAAATTTCCTTATCCAGATCAAAAACATTCATCAGAGGAAATTGGACTGCAAAAATGAGTCCCAAAATCAGGCTGAATGTGGCAAGCACCCACACTTCCCCCAGAAACAGGGTAGTTATCTTTCTTTCCGTTGCTCCCATGGCGCGACGGAGGCCTATTTCACTTTTACGCCGGGCAATGTTCAGGTTCAGGATCCCGAAAAGACCAAGCGCCACGTTGGTTAGCAGAAACCCGCTTACAATCAGAAATATCAAGACCGGCACAAGCGTCAGGTTTTCCCGGTTTTTGCGGGAGTCCTTGAGATAGCCTACCTCGACACCCCAGCCAGGCAACATCATCGCGATATCCTTCACAAGACGTGCCTCGAAGTTTGCGTCAGTGCCCGGTCTCGTTTTAATAAGGATATTCAAATTCCACTGGTCGTCCTTGGCGATCATCTGAAAAAGCGCAGGATTATCAGACATAAACTGACCTTTTGCCTTGAACTTATCTACGATTCCTACCACTTTACCCGAAGTCTTGTCGTCCAGCTTCACCACCTTGTTCAACCCCGACTCGTTTAGAAAGAGCTTATCCTCCATTTTCTGATTGATTACCAGGGGGATGAACTTGCCCGCCCGGTCACCGTCGCTGTACCACCTGCCCTTTTTCAACGGCAAGTCGATGGTTTTACTAAGTCCTCCATCCGTATAATAGAAATCTGCGCCGACACTTACTTTGTTGTACGTAACCGAATTACCGATCTGATTGGCCGAAAATGGCGTATTACTGCTCATCCGGCTCACCGAAACAACTTCCCTGTAAGACCGGATCCGCTGCATTACCCGTTCCAGCTTCAAACCGACCTCGGTGGTATCCTGATAGCGCGCCAGTTCCAGGTTCCATACCTGCTCATACTGGAACCCGATGGGTTGCATATAATTACGAACGTTATAGACAATAAGCGTCAACACACCGAACAGTACCAGGAAAGCGGCCCAGATTTCGATGATGAGCAGGGAATGCGCGCCTTTTTTATTCCATATCAATTTAAAAAGATGTCCTAGCATGACAATTTGCGATTTAAATAAAGATTATTAACATCAGGCTTTGAGCGCGTCGGCAATTTTCAGCCGTGACATTCTGAAAGCCGGCAAGACGCCCGATAGCAACCCAAAAACCAGGCAAACCAACATGCTGACCAGAAATACCGGGACATTAACGGTCAGATCCGCATAGGCGATCCAGCCACTGGAATTGATAAACCGGATCACAACCAGCGACAGTACCAGCGCGAATGCCCCTCCGATGAAGGTGATGAAGATGTTTTCGATGATAAATTGCCATAAAAGCGCTTTCGAAGGGGCTCCGAATGCTTTTCGGACACCGATTTCCGACGCTCTCTCGAGTATACGGCTTACATTGACGTTAACCAGGTTTACAGCGGGTAGGCCCATGATCATCAGCAGCACCAGCGCCGCAACCGAATAAAACATTACCTTCTCCTTATCACCTCTCGCGAATGTGTTCAGGAAGTGGTCAAAGTACCTTTCCGCCTTCACCACCAGTATATTGTACCTTTGCCCGTCCTGGATTTCCGAACGCGGGATCCGCGAGATGTTACTATCAAACTCCGACTGGACGGCCGGGATATCAGAGGCCGTTTTGGCCAGCACGATGGCTACAAAACGTCCCCGCATACCTTTCTCTTCATAATTGCTCTTGGGTGATGTGTACGGGAAATAAACATCCGAATAGGTGTAAACCCTTGTAGGTGGGCTGCCTTTCACCACTCCGATGATACGATAGTGTATATTTTCTATTTCGATGTTCTTCCCGACTACTGCCTGGTCATCCTTTCCAAAATACTGGTCCCTGAGCGCATCGGTAATTACAGCCACGTGATCGCTATTACGGATATGGGTCTCGTTGTAAGGTTTTCCTTCCAAAAACTGAAAATCGACGACATGCCAGAAATCGGCATCGGTATACTTCGTGTTGAGCTTGATCCGCTTCCCGTTCCTGTATGCATTGGAGAAACCGAAATTGTTCATAATGGAAACACGTTCGACGGTCTTGAGTGATTTGGCATATTTCGTCAAAAAATCGAAAGACGCAGGTCCCGACGACATGGTGGTGTTGGCCGAGTCAGTCTGAAGAATGGTAGCGATGTAAAGCGAACGGCCGCGTTTGGTCTCCGGATAATGTGCGCCGAACAAATGGTCGAGGAACGATGTCACCACCATCAGCACCGTTAGCGTAAGCGTAATACCGAACAGCGTGATGAATGTATAGAAAGGATGCCGCAGCAAAACTTTCCAGGCAATTTTGATATAGTTGGATAGCATAGGGCAAGACTGAATGGTTGAATGACTAAATGAGTGAACGGGCGAACGAGTGAATATTCGATTTTGGATGAATGAACAAACCAATGGAATTCCAGGCGGCCATTTTTAGCAAGGCATGAAACAACATTCGGTCATTCAATCATTCACCCATTCAAAATTAACTAACCTGCGTCCCGTCAAACAGCCTGATCAGCCGGTCGGTTTTTTTGGCCATGGCTTCGTCGTGTGTGACCATTACGATTGTCGCTCCGTCGCTGTTCAGTTTTTGCAGGATGCCAAGGATCTCATTGCCCATAGCGCTGTCGAGGTTACCGGTAGGTTCGTCGGCCAGGATGATTTCCGGGTTACCTACAATGGCTCTGGCAATGGCGACACGTTGCTTCTGCCCTCCCGAGAGTTGCTTCGGAAAATGCTTCATCCGATTGCTAAGCCCTACTTTTTCCAATGCTTCCTGCGCAAGCTCCTTTCGCTGCTTTCCGGACGAATTGCGGTAAAGCAGCGGAATTTCGACGTTATCTATCACTGATAGATCATTGATCAGGTGAAAGCTCTGAAAAATAAAACCCAGCTTCCGGTTGCGCAGCTCGGCGAGATGTTTGTCGGTAAAACGCTCCACCGGAGAGCCATCGATCTCGATTCTACCCTTCGAAGGCGCGTCCAGCAACCCGATAATGTTGAGCAATGTACTTTTCCCGCAACCCGACGGCCCCATGATCGAGACGAACTCTCCTTTCTTTACATCCAGGTTGATGTTGTTAAGGGCTAATGTCTCAATCGAGCTGGTACGGTAAACTTTTTCAACGTTCTGTAATTTGATCATGGCACGGTACTTTAAATTGAATGATGGATTGACTGAATGACTGAATTTTGAATAAGTGAACGTCAGGTTAATAAATTGACGGACTTATCTAATGGCTAAGCCTGAATTCTCCCTTCTCCCTTCTCCCTTACTAATAACTAATCTTCTGATTTTTTTCGAAATCGTATAGTGTTAGCAGCCGTAAACTGTAATATGCCTGCCAATAATCCCTTAATGCCAAAATATAATCGCGGCGGGCGATATCTTTTTCCTGGGTGGCGATGCCGAGGTCGGTTACGCTGAGATCACTGAGAATGAAACGTTCTTTGGCGATCTGGTAACGGTCGGCGGCGATGCCATCGGCAACCTGTGTCAGCTTTACCTGTTTTTGCAGCATTTGCAACAGGGTTACCTGGGTAAATATTTCCTGCTCAAAGGTGAGCTTGTCCTGTTCCACCGATTGCTGCGCAAATTCCTGATTGGCCCTGGCTACTTCCGTCCTGGCTTTATTCCGCCCCCAGGTCAGAATGGGAAGGGTCAGTTGCAACTCCACAAACTCGCGGTCCTGCGGGCTTATGTATACGTCACGCGGGAGATTGCCCTGGTTCGATAACCCGAATGTTGCATTCAGTGTGGCATTCAGCCCATTGTCCTTCCGGGCCTGCTGGACATCACGCTCGGCTTCCAGTAACCGTCTGCGGAATGCGACAGAAGCTGAGCGGTTGGCAAATGCCTCATCCAACGCAACCTGTGTGTTGATCTCAAATTGGGCTGCTTCGAGGGGAATGTCTAATTCCAATTCCCGTTCGTCCCGGGATCCCATGTACATTTTAAGCTTCAATGATGCAACCGCCGCCGACTGTTGGGCGGAGGCGAGATCCTTTTGCGCCGTCAGCAAACCCATTTGCAGTTGCAAAAGATCGTTCTGCGATATTTTACCCAGTTCAAGCTTGTGACGTGCAATCTTGAACAAGGTATCATTGTTGCTCCTGTTCTTTTCCGCAATCTGTAAATTCACCTGCGCCACCAGCAAATCAAAGTAATAACCGGTCGCATTCAGCGCCACCTGTTCGAGCGACTGGATAAACTGCTGGCTTCCTTCCTGGTATTTCAGCGGTTGTATTTTCCGGTCCCATTTCAACGGATTAAACTGAAACAGCGGTTGTTTAAACCCGACCTCAAACGGTATCCCATTGTAACGTGTGACATCACCCTGAAAATCATCGAAACGCTGCATTTGCTGTTGCACATAAACAGTTCCGCCCGTCCATGCGATACTTTGGCTCAACGACAGGTTCAATAGTGAGTTATTCTTCGAAACCTGCTGAAAAGAGACCGTCCCATCCGGCTGCACGACCTCGATGTATGATCTCGTAAAGCCGGGTAATGTACCGGTCAGGCTCAATTGCGGCTTATAATCGGCCAAAAATGAGCGGTATTGCCAGTAATTGGTTTTTTTCTGCGTAACGGCCTGTTTCGAGGCAATAGACTGCGTCCGGGCTTGCTGAACCACTTCGTCCAAACTCAGCTTACGCACCTGGGCCAACGCGCCGCACACCTGAAACAATACAATCAATAAGGGGAAGAGATTTCTCATGAGGCGGTCATTGAATAGTAATCTCTTCCAGGTGTTCATAATCATTCATATTCGTCAGAATCACCCGCTCGCCTGCTTTCAGTCCACCTTTAATCTCTACAAAATCAAAATTTGCCAGACCGGTCTCGATCTCACGCCGGTGCGCTGTGCCATTTTGCAATACATACACATACTGCTTTTGTTTTCCATTGAAAGCTGGACCATTGCTTACACGCAGCGTCCTGATGCTTTTACTCGTCACGACATACACCTCAACTTTCATATTCGGCCTGAGTGACTCGTTTCTGGCATTGTCCAACTGGATCGTAAAGCCGATTACGCCGTCTTTCACGGCAGGTTTTACCTGTGTGATCACGCCACGCAATTGCACCTCATTGATTTTGATGATCGCAGTCAAACCCGCTTTAACCTGATCCGCATATACGTCGGAGCAGCTCCCTTCTACGCGGAAGCTACCCAGATCGGCCACTTTCGCCAGCATTTCACCTTCATTGACCGACGAGCCAATATTTTCATTCACCCAGGTAAGTACTCCCTTGCGGTCGGCGACGATGTCGGCCATTTTGAGTTTATGCTGCAACTCCTGCAAGTTCTTACCTTCGATCTGCGCACCCAGTTCGGTTTCTCGTAAACTGGCCCCCATCGATTCACGATTGTACCGGAGGTCATTTTCCAGCTGCTTCTTTTCCAGCTCCGCAATTTTCAGTGCATTCTCTGCACGGGTAATATCCTCGACGGTACCGCCACCTACTTTCTGCAGGCGCCTGGCATCCTCATAGTCCGCTTTCAGTTTATTGATATTCAAAGATTTAATCTTGTCATTGATCTCTGCATCATAGAGATCTTTATTGAGCTTCATCCGCAACTGATCGATGCTGTTCTTTTTAAGCTCCAACTGGTCCTTGTAGCGCTCGGACTCTATTTCCGTAAGAGATTTGTCGAGTTCCACAATAGGTTGTCCCGGTTGCACGCGGGTGCCGGGTGTCAGCAGGATCCGTTTAATGCTAGCACGAATGGGGCTGGTGAATATTTGTTCGTACGCCGGTATGATCTCCCCGGCAGCGGTGATCGTATTTTCGACACTGCCGGTTTCGACTGTGCCAGTCCTGATGCGTGTCCGTTCAATGGTACTGGACAGCGATTTTTTAAAAAAATAGAGGATGACGACCAGTCCTACCAGAGCCGCGCCGATGATGATCCACCGTCGGTTTCTCGTATGCCTGACAAAATCCGGTGCAATTTCCCGATCCATGAGGGTTGGTTTTAATTGGAAAAATCCATGGCTAATATTCCCTCTTTGTATCCGAAATCCGTGCCAATAGCTAAAAAGCTAACAATCAATTAATTACATCGATTTTAAAAACAAAAAACCGTGCGATAACGCACGGTTTGTGTGATTGGGAACGCATATTCTTCCGCTGTTAACTTTTCGATCAAGTTTTCAATTTTTTCTTCTTGGCGGCAGGAAAAAGTATATTATTCAGGATCAAACGGTAGCCTGCCGAGTTGGGATGCAGGTTCAGGTCTGTCGGCTCTTCTCCTACCCGATGCTGGTAATCCTCCGGATCGTGCCCGCCATAAAAAGTAAAAAAGCCTTTCCCATGTGTGCTGTGAATGTAGCGGGCCTCTTTTGAAATTTTGTTCTCAGCCAGAATGATCACCTCGGGCTTGATCAGATGGTTCTTGAATGCGGTTGTTTGCCCCAGGAAACCTTTAATCATAATCTGATGGTTCTGCGTCAGCATACTCGGGACGGGGTCCCATTTGGCGGAGAACTGGAATAATGAAAAGAAGTCGTTCCCTTCCGTGACGCCCCGTTCTTCGGGCTGGTTATCAATATCCGAAAATTCAATTTCATATGGATATGAAATGGCTTTGAAGTCACGGAATGCAAACGTATTGTCGTAGTTCAACTTCCCATTGGCGGTAGGATCTGCCGGGGTACCATCGTACATCGCATCTACAATATCAACGCCATCGGCGGCCAGCGCGATATCGAACGTATCGGTAGCATTGCACATGGCAAACATATAACCACCGCCGGTCACGAACTCCGCGATTCTTTTGGCCACCGCCAGCTTCATCTGCGGAACATTGTTAAACTGAAATTTCGCGGCTGTCTCTTCTGCGTCCTTTTTTTGCTCGCGGTACCAGGGCCGGTCTTTATACTGAAAAAACTTGCCAAACTGTCCGGTGAAATCCTCATGGTGCAAATGCAGCCAGTCGTATTCAGGAAGTTTGTTGTTCAAAACTTCGTCGTCGTAAACCACATCATAGGGAATCTCTGCATAAGTCAACACGAGTGTTACCGCATCGTCCCACGGAAGCTTGGATTTGGGAGAATAGACGGCGATTCTGGGCGCCTTCTGCAATTTCACGGCATCCATATTCACGTCTGCGGCACTGATCTGGCTGAGAATCTGGCCCGCCTGACCCTCAGATATGACTTCGAAACTCACGCCTCGCACCGTCATTTCAGACGCAAACTGCTGGTTGTAAGCCACCATAAAACTGCCACCCCGGTAATTGAGGAGCCAGTCCATTTCCATTTCATAATTTTTAAGTATCCAGTAAGATATGCCATACGCTTTCAAATGATTCTTCTGTGTCTCGTCCATCGGGATCAGAAGTCGATTGGCAAGCGCATTGAACGTGCCTGCCAAAAAAATGACAAGCGGGATAAAGAGGCGTACCACTGGTTTGATTCTTTCGACTTTCATGCGCAGTTTTACATCAGGTAGTGAATAAATATATAAAGAAACCGCAACGATCTGAAATTTGTCATAAAAGTCGTACCGGTTTTTGATCTGCCCAAGTCCATATCTAACGATCAAATTTCGTTTCTGGTGCACCAGTTTTAAATCGCCATGATCATACGCGAAAACATTGAGGAAGGCCTGCGTTCCATTCAAAGCAATCTGCTCAGGACTGTCCTGACTGCCCTGATTATCGCAATTGGGATCACTTCACTCGTAGGTATCCTCACGGCTATCGACGGCATTCAGGGGTCTGTCAACAGCAGCTTCGCCGACCTCGGAGCCAATACCTTCACCGTCCGCAACAGGTCGGACGATGATTTCCGGAGCGGCGGTCGTCGTAACAAGCAATATCCTGCGATCACCTATCGCCAGGCCAAAGCCTTTGCGGAGAAATTCAAGGCGTCGTATACCGCCACCGCTTCGCTATCTGCCGACATCGCAGGGGCAGTTCAGGTGAATTACCGGAGCAACAAAACCAATCCCAACAGCCATGTCGTAGGCTCCGACGAGCAGTATTTGCCCATCAACGGTTATAAAATCGACCTGGGCCGCAATCTGGATCGGAATGATATGGAAAACGCTTTGAATGTTGCAGTGCTGGGACAGGAAATCGCCCGCAAGCTTTTTGAAAGGGTTGATCCTATCAACAAAGAGATCACATTCAAAGGCAGCAAGTATAAGGTAGTGGGTGTGTTGCAAAAAAAAGGCTCACTCGGCGGCAGTAGCGATGGTGACCGGCTCATTCTGATACCGCTTGAAAATGGTCGGGGGCTCGCGGCGAACCGTACGCTCACGTATAACGTCACAGCCTCCGCCCCAAATGTAACGGACGGCGACTTCATTGTCGAAGAAGCCCGTGGAATCATGCGCCGCATCCGCAATGACGCATTGGGCAAAGAGGATTCCTTTGCAATCGACCGCGCTGACGCTATGGCGAAAGATTTCGAGAATATCACCGGTTATCTGCGCATCGGCGGTTTTGTCATCGGAACCGTTACACTACTGGGCGCGGCCATCGCGCTGATGAACATCATGCTCGTGTCTGTCACCGAACGTACACGCGAGATCGGCATCCGAAAGTCGCTGGGGGCAACGCCAAGGGTAATCCGGCTACAGTTCCTCATTGAAGCCATCGTCGTGTGCCTCATCGGAGGGATCGGCGGACTGATTCTGGGAATTATCGTGGGCAACGGCATTACGGGGCTCATCAGTTCCAACAGTACTTTTGTGGTCCCCTGGCTATGGATGGCAGTAGGCATTGCAATATGCGTAATGGTGGGGGTACTTTCCGGCATCTATCCAGCCATCAAGGCCTCACGGCTCGACCCCATCGAAGCATTACGCTATGAATAAGCACATTATCGAATGCTTTGGAAATTCCTGTCAAAAATCCACGAAAAATTTGCGTCCGGAGCTTGCTTAATCTCTTTTTCTCCCTACTTTTGCACTCCCAACAAGTAAGAGAATGCCCAGATGGCGGAATCGGTAGACGCGTTGGTCTCAAACACCAATGAGGTTACACTCGTGCCGGTTCGACTCCGGCTCTGGGTACGGAAGCTCTTCAACGCAAGTTGAGGGGCTTTTTTGCATTTACAATCACTGAAAATTGCAATTCGGACTTTCTTTGATCACTTCTTAACAGGCTTTTGGTTCGACTTCGGTTGTGGGGACTAAACAGGATTTTTCATGCAAGCCTATAAAACCAAGGGGAAGATTATACTATATTAATTTGATTTTCAGCTAGATACAAATCAAAACCGGAGTATATATCCGGTTCGACATGCTATGCTCTGAAAGCCACCAAACAAGCCAAGAGTTTGGGTGCCATTATTGGATAATTTGTATCATAAGCCAGTAGATCAAAGTTTTTGAGTCATTCAAATGTGAGATGGCTATATGAGATTAGGTCTCCAGGCGCGGGTAGGTGCTTGTCATTATTCTTCGGTCTTGGAAAACGTCGGTGGCAGTTTTGCAACAGCCACGGAGGTTTTCGGAGACTAAGATATTTGGTGTAATGAAACTATTAAGGACGTTACATCCGTGATTAATAAAATTCCAAGGTTTCCAACTATTACGGATCAACACCCATCCTATTCAAAAACTTCAAAATATGAAAAATCTCGTACTAGCACCAATACTCCTGTTTGCTTTTTTTGCTTGTAAAAGCGATAATCCAAAACCGGCTCCGGAAATCGAAGGCATTGTTGGCACTTGGAAATATGTGGCCACAGAAACAATTGTGAATGACAAACCAGAATGGGTTTCTGTCCCTGGAGAATCGAATGTCAGTTTTAGGCACGATGGTGTTATACTAGATTCTAGGAATTTGCCTAATTGCTGCGCACCCAAGGCGTATCAGGTAAACGGGGAGTGGTTTGTCATAAATAAAGATACAGCGAGGGAAATTTCCGAGAAATGTGGGCCAGTAGATTGTATGGTTTGCACTACTGCATGGAACATTTTTCAGACAAATGATGAGCTAGTAGTATTTTCAGGTTGCGCGCCGCGCGTGTTAACGAAGAAATACATCCGAGAGTAGTTACTAGATTGTTTACTTATCCATGAGTCTCAAAAAACCCTCATTTTTTTGTGACGAAGGTTGTCGCATCCGTCTATTTGGCTGTATACAAAACCGCTTGAATGTGTGCGGCTATATTCCTGGCGCTCCAAGGAAACGGCAAGAAGATACCCATCTATATTTTGAAAAGTTTCAATGTAATAACTTCGGACAGATGCTACACTTCCTGTGTCACGGCCTCGCACACGAGGAGTTTTCATCGCAGCCACCACACATTAATAAATTAATCAACAAATAATAATTTCATTTTTAGATAATTATATCTGACAACTTCTGTAACTCGATCAGAATTTGGTTCGACATTTGTTCCGTTGCGGGTACGGAAGCCCTTCACTTGCGTTGAAGGGCTTTTTTGTGCCAAAATTCTAGAAATATTATACTCCGGCCTCGTTTTGATGTAATTGTTGACGCAACAAGTGGTTCGACATCCGGTTCATGACGGCACCCGAAATTTGTAAGCATTCGATCAAAAATCCAGAGAGCGCAACATACAGTAGTGGGTATTGCCCTGAAATAGCTTCGCATTGAAACTTGCCCTGACGGTAAGTAGATAAATTATCCATTCAGTTTAGCGACCGATAGTCATTCGGTGTAAGCCCGTTCGCCTTCTTGAAAAGGCGGGTAAAATGCTGTGGATATTTAAAACCCAGCTCGAATGCGATTTCACTGATAGATTTGCGCCGGTTCAGAATTTTCTCCTTTGCGAGATTCATGACTTTCAATTGAATGTACTCCGTGGGGGTTTTTCCTGTTTCCTTTTTGACGAGATCGCCGAAATAATTGGCTGAAAGATGCAGCTGGTCAGCACAGTAGCTGACAGACGGCAACCCGATAACCTGGGGCTTGTCAGACTGAAAATAGCTATTCAACAATGCCTCAAACTTTTCCAAGCTGTCCCTATTGACATCCTGTCGGGTAATAAACTGGCGGTCATAAAACCGCATGCAGTAGTTCAAAAACAGTTCGATATTGGAGGAAATGAGCGTCCTGCTGTGTTTGTCTGTTCCCTGTTCGAGTTCATACTTGATTTTCTCAAAACAATCCAGGACGATTTTTCGCTCTTTTTCGGATAAATGAAGGGCCTCTTTGCTTTCGTAGGAAAAGAAGCTGTAATCGTCGATGTGCTTACCTAGCGGGGTTCCGCGAACCAGGTCGGGATGAAACAGCAGCGCATAACCTTGAGGCTTATAATCCTTGTTGATGTCTACATTGATGATCTGGCCCGGTGCTACAAAAACCAATGTCCTGTCCTGGTAGTCGTAGGTGTGGCGGCCATACTTCATATCACCGCACTTTACATCTTTTAAATACACCGCATAAAAGCCGAAATTCATTTTCGACGCATATACCTCCGGCGTCCTGCCGGTGAAGTCAATGACGCTTACCAGAGGGTGTAGGTTTTGTTGATGGTAAAACGCATCGTGTTGGCTCACGGTGTCAATCCTCAAAATGTTATCCATATCCCTGGTGATTTGTTGACGCAAATTTACCGGTAATTGAATGCTAACCACGTCTGTAAGTCCGAATCTGTAAAAATGGTAGGTAAACCTGTAAACTGTATAAGTCCGGATTATCAGCACTGTATGACCTTTGTGCAGATAGCACATACACTGGTAGTAGATGGCGGTTACAGTATTCACTAGCTAAAAATTATGGGTACATTCATCAAAAGTATTTTCATTATTCTATCCGCCTCAATTCTGATCTGCATGACCGGTTGCAGCATTAAAAACCAACCGAAAATCATGTCAGAGCAAACGAATTCTTCTATTTTTCCCAAGGGCGAAACGCTGCCAGCCTCCTATTTCACTGGCAATGCATTTGTGTATACCCTGGCTTCCAGAGACAAAAACAATGAGTTCGCGCTCGGTAGTGTGACCTTCGAGCCGGGTGCGCGCACGAATTGGCATGCGCACCCCAAAGGTCAGGTGCTGATCGCTACGGAGGGAGAAGGGTTTTATCAACAGAAAGGGAAACCCGCACAAGCCCTGAAAAAAGGAGATGTAGTAAATATCCCGGAAGATACCGAGCACTGGCATGGGGCGTCTGCGACCAGCAAATTTGTCCATATCGCCATCACTAATTTCAAGGATGAGCAGAATGTGGTCTGGCTTGCGCCAGTGACAGATCAGGAATATGCCACAGTCAATCAAAAATAATAGGAACTATGACCAATCCCGGATTTTCGAAATGGATTTTAACAGGGATAATTCTGCTAATTGTCATGGATGTAAACGCGCAAAACAGCCGCACGGATGATCAGTCGCTCGACGCCCAGCAGCGTAGTATAGTGGCGATTTCCGCCGCCACAGCGACCGGTGATCTACCGACATTGAAAGTATCGTTGAGCACTGGCCTTGATGCGGGCCTTACTGTCAATCAAGCCAGGGAAATACTGGTACAGCTGTATGCCTATTGCGGTTTTCCACGTAGCCTGAATGGGATCAATACTTTGATAGCGGTTTTAAGTGAAAGAAAGGCGAAGGGCATTGCTGATAAAGAGGTGACCGAGCCGGAAATCAGGGCAGATACAACCGACAAATACGAGAAAGGCCGAAAGGTCCTTGAATCGCTTACAAAAGTGCCTCAGGCAAAACCTGCACCGGGTTTTGGAGCGTTTGCGCCACGCATTGATGCTTTTTTGAAAGAACATTTGTTCGCCGATGTTTTTGAAAGCAGTGTTTTAAACTATCAGCAGCGGGAACTAGCCACCATTTCGGCATTGGCAGCGATGACGGGCGTGGAGTCACAATTGAAAGCCCATCTTTCCATGGGAGCTAATACAGGCCTTACACCGAACCAGCTAACCCAGGTAATCAGGCAGGTAGGAAAGCAGCAAACTGGAACTGCACAGGTATTATCCGGACAGGTAATTAATGCAAGTCCATGGATCGTCCGCCTGGCAAAACTTGAAATTCATCCCGATTTTCTGGACCAATATAAAGCTGCTATTGAAGAACATACTCAGGCGGCGTTGGAATCAGAGCCTGGCGTTCTTACCCTTTACGCGATGACCGAAGAAAAGCATCCGAACCGGGTAACGGTTTTGGAAATATATGCCAGCAGTGAAGCGTATCAGGCTCACCTGAAAACAGCGCATTTCATAAAGTACAAGACAGGAACGCAAAAAATGGTGAAGTCACCCGAATTGGTCGATGTTGACGCGATTGCATTTGGAGCGAAGTCCGATGTGCTGCAATTGAAAAAATAGTGATCGATAGACTGCAAAATTATGAGAAAACTGAAATTGGTAGCATTCATCGCACAAATCGTTGTGTTGGCTACCCCCATTCTTTTTACCGGATGCAAAAAGGATCAGGAAAAAGACAGGACGTGGTCGGTTTATAAAGCCGATGCCAACAGTTCCAATTATTCGCCTTTGGATGAAATCAACATTTCGAATGTAGCTCAGTTGAAACTTGCCTGGACATTTGCCATCAAAGACAATGCAACCCGAACCCGCCCGAGCCAGGCTAATCCGATTATCGTCGATGGTGTCTTATATACCACTTCTGCAAGCCAGCACGCCTATGCCATCAATGCGAAAACGGGCGAGCAGCTTTGGTCTTTTGATCCCTTTAATGGCGGGGAAAGCGGTGGAGAAGTAAACCGTGGACTCACGTATTGGGAGAGCGGAACGGACAAACGGATATTGTTTACTGCAAACAATAATCTCTTTGCTTTGGATGCGACTACCGGTAAACTGATCAGCTCTTTTGGAAATGCGGGTAAAGTGGATATGCGGGTTGGTTTGCGTGACACTTCCGAAGATATTTACGTTTCGTCCACTTCTCCGGGGATCGTTTATAACGACCTGATTATTATGGGTTGCCGGGTGCCTGACGTTTATGGCGCGCAGCCTGGCTACATCAGAGCATACGATTGCCGGACGGGTAAGCTAGTCTGGACATTTCATACAGTGCCGCTACCTGGCGAGCCTGGCTATGAAACCTGGTCAAAGGATGCGTATAAGGTTGTGGGTGGGGTTAATAATTGGGCAGGCATGAGCCTGGATAAGGAACGAGGAATGGTGTTTTTAGCCCTCGGATCACCTTCCTACGATTTTTACGGTACTGATCGAAAAGGAGAAAACCTATATGGTAACTGCGTACTGGCGCTTAATGCGGCGACAGGCAAACACATCTGGCATTTTCAGACCGTACACCATGATTTATGGGATTATGATCTACCTGCACCGCCCAACCTGGTGACGTTGCAACGTGATGGAAAGCGTGTCGATGCGGTGGCGCAGATCACCAAGCAAGGTTTTGTATTTGTATTTAACCGGGAAACCGGCGAACCTTTATTTCCGATCGAAGAAAGGAAAGTGCCTGCATCCAACCTGCCTGGGGAACAGGCCTCACCGACCCAGCCGTTTCCGGTCAGGCCCAAACCATTTGCAAGGCAATGGATCACCGAAGCCGACCTTACCAGTTACTCAACCGCAGACCATGATTCGCTGGTCAGGAAATTCAGGTCGATGCGTTACGAGGGACTTTATACTCCGCCTGACCTGAAAGGAACGCTTCAACTGCCCGGGACGCGTGGCGGTGGCGAATGGGGCGGCGCTGCTTTTGATCCTGCGACTAATTTCTTATATATCAAGTCTAATGATGCCCCGGATATAATTTCTATTATTAAAGGTGATCAGACGAAAGCAAGCAGTGAGTCCGCCGCTCCGTCGAGCCTGTCGAGCCAGCTAGGCACGACGGAGCGTTTTGCAAAGGCGGATCAATACCTGAACGCCACGGGGTATAAAACCTGGAAAGACCCAAGCAGCAACCCCGCCATTCAGCCACCCTGGGGAACCCTACATGCATTGAACCTTTCTACCGGGGAATATGAATGACAGATTCCGTTAGGTAACGATGAGTCACGGCAGATTAGAGGAGCGCCTGAGACTGGTCAGGAAGGCAAAGCAGGGCCAATTGTCACGGCGGGTGGTTTAATCTTTATCAGTGGTACCGAGGATAAAAAATTGAGGGCTTTTGATAAGTCGACTGGAAAACTACTTTGGCAGACTACATTGCCTGCATTTGCCAACGCTACCGCATGCACATATCAGGCTGGCAGGAAGCAATACGTGGCTATTTCCGTAGGCGGAACAAAAGAAAATCCGGCCGGATATGTGATGGCATTTGCGCTGCCTTGACTTAGCTAACTTATTAATGATCTGTCGGACAAAAGTGATGTCTTGGCCGACAGATCTCTTTTTCTCCTTATTCCACAAAGATGCGCTCGTTCACGAGTGCGCCCAACAGAGCCACACACACCAATCTACTTATTATCAATTACTTAATTGACAAATACTTTGCAAATCGACCAGCATTTGGTTCGACATTTGTTCCATTGCGGGACGGAAGCCCTTCAGAGAAAACTGAGGGGCTTTTTGCGTATAGAGCTGCTAAAAAACATGAATAGCAGGGCCCTTCAGAGCAAGCTGCCGCATCTTCATTTCAGCCTGCGTCGAAACGCATACGAATGCTTCCGTAGATTCCCGAAACGAAACTTCCGGACCGATCATTTCAAGAATCACCTGGACTGGCAACAAATTGCATTCCGCTAGCAAGCTCAAAAAGCTACTTGGGGTGAAGGCTGGCAACAGATACAATACCCACCTCTTTAATGAATAATGCTAAAAGGCCCTTTTGACAAATCAGTTACTAGCCTTTATAGAGACAATGGGTATCTCTTTTCTACACCGACGCGGTGGAAAAGGTGGTCGATGGTAAGATGGAATTGACTGTAAATGTTTCTGAAGATGAACGAGTATGGGTCAACGATATAACCGATAAATAACGTTTGCTTATGAGGTATCGCAACATTACTACGACTAAATTAGTAATGCTTATAAATACTTAACATCCTTAGCCATGATCCGAAATTATTTAAAAATTGCCTTTCGCAATCTGCGTGCGGGCGGCTGGTATTCTGCATTGAACATTGGCGGCCTGGCCGTAGTACTGGCGGTAAGTCTGCTATTGTTTTCATGGGTTCGCAATGAGCTAAGTTTTGACCGTTTTCATACCGATGCCCAACGGATCTATCAGGTTAATGTTCATTTCGGTAAAGGTGAGGATGAATACACATCGACGTCAACACCCGGCCCTATTGCAGCAGCAGCACTTAGGGAATTACCCGAAGTGGAAAGTGCTGTGCGAATGGGTGACTATCCGTCAGCAACATTCCGGGCAAACAACAACACGTTCACTGAAAAGGATAATCTGGCCTATACAGATACAAATTTCATTGAAATCTTTGATGGTTTTAAAGTGCTTTATGGTGACAGAAATGCACTTTTCCCTTCTCCTGATGCGGTTGTGATTTCTGAAAAACTCGCCCGTAAATTTTTTGGAAAAACTGATGTCATCGGCAAAACCTTCTCCAATGTTGAACGCAATACCATCTTCACAGTAAGCGCAGTTTTAGAAGATGCCCCGGACAACTCATCATTTAGACGAGATATGTACGTAAATCTGGCCATTTTGAAAGCCGTTGATCCACAAAAAGGTACTCGCCGCCCTGTGGACGAAAATTGGGATGATTATGGCTTTGGAACTTATATCAAACTGGCCGCCAATGCAGATCCCTCAACGATTGAAAAAAAGCTGACCGCTTTGCAGGCCAAGGCTCACAGAGATGCCTCCAATCCGTCTGAATTCCTGTTACAACCGCTTTCCGAAATTCACCTTTACCCCGTGGAGGGTAGTGAATCGGAGAGCAAGCAAGTGGGCATGATGGGAGCCGTTGCGCTGCTTCTACTCAGCATTGGCTGTATCAACTATGTGAATCTGACCACGGCCAGGGCCACGAGGCGGTCTAAAGAAATTGGCATTCGTAAAATTGTAGGCGCCGGCTCGCCGCAACTGGCCATGCAGCTGCTAGTGGAATCATTGCTGACATTAACCATGTCTCTGATTTTGTCAATAGTGCTGTTGCAAGGGATGCTGCCGTTTTATGCCAGTATAACCGGCAAGTCAGGTCATTTTTCACTTTCTGATATGCACACCTGGCAGATTCTAGTGGGTGCGCTTACTTTCTGCTTCGTTATGGCAGGCATTTATCCTGCATTTTTGATTTCAGGATTTAGTCCGATTCAGGCCTTGAAAGGCCGTTCCAGCCGGATGAGTGGTGCTGTACTACGCAAATCATTGGTAGTAGCGCAGTTCGCACTGGCCACTATGCTTATTGTGGGCACTTTTGTAATTGGCAGTCAAATGCGTTTTATAAGAGATCGCGATCCGGGCTTTGACAGAAAACATACCTTCACATTTGATGGGCGCAATTTTACCCCACAAATTAAGCAAGCGCTAAGTGGAGAGTCGAGCATCCTGGGTGTAAGCACCTCTACGGATACGCCCGTCAATGTCTTAACGGGAACTTTATCCACGGATTGGGATGGAAAAGCCAAGGATAGGGCGCTGATCATGGCGCAGCTAAGCGTAGACCCTGACTTTATTCCAAATTTCAAGCTAAAACTGCTCGCCGGGCGGAATTTTAGAGGTACCAAAGCAGATTCAACTTCCATTATTTTAAATGAAACGGCTGTTAAACAAACAGGAATAAAGGATCCAATTGGGAAGCGGTTCAAATTGAATGACACGGAAGGCACCGTCATTGGTGTTGTGAAAGATTTTAATATCACCTCGATTCGCGAGCCGATCATGTCTTTGGTTATATACAGTCATCCGAACCAAAATTACAGAGTGCATGTGCATACGACACAGCAGCTAGCTCCTGATGCGATAAAGAAAGCCGAAAAGCTGTGGAAGCAGTATATGCCTGCCTACCCATTCGAATATGCTTTTCTGGATGCAGACTACAATGTAATGTACCGCACGGATGAACAAACCAGACAGCTCTTTAATTTTTTTGCCGGCATTGCGATTGTGATCTCATGCCTTGGACTTCTGGGGTTAACATCCTTTACCACCGAACAGCGAACCAAAGAAATCGGAATTCGGAAAGTGCTTGGCGCAACGATTTTGAATATTACTACGCTACTTTCCAAAGATTTCTTGAAACTAATCCTGATTGCCATCGTGATCGCTTCGCCCATAGCCTGGTTTGGCATGGATCATTGGCTGGAAGATTTTGCTTACAAGGTGGAAATTCAATGGTGGATTTTCCTGCTGGCGGGACTGTTGGCCATGGTCACCGCACTGCTTACCATTTGTTTTCAGAGTATCAAAGCGGCTTTGATCAACCCCGTCCAGTCGATCAAAGCTGAGTAAAAGCGACACGATCAAGGTATAGTCAATATTTTTCATACAACGGCGCCTTTTATGGATCACAACGTTTCAACCGGATCGCCGGGCCGCCCTCCAAAATTAGTTATCTGGATTTCTTGACAATTGTATTTCTAGCATAAAAAATTTTCCAAAAACCGGGTGTGGTCAAATATATACTTTTGGTTACACTCGGTCATTTTCATTATGTTTGGGTGGTTTAATACTCCACCTCTCTATGAAAATTGCTTACCTCCTTTTTGCCTGGATTTTTATATCCTCTTTCTCCGCTTTTGCCCAATCCCCTTCCATTACCATTACCTATCCCGAAACTGCCTGTCTGAATGCAGTTCAGAAAATTCAGGTGGCAATCAGCGGCAAGTATAATCCCGATAATAAGTTCGCCGTGCAGATCAGGAAAGAGGAAAACGAGCAAGTGGTCGCTGAAATCCCCGCACGGTTGGTCGATGGCAAAATCGAGGTGATACATTCCGATTCCAGCCTTTCGCTACTCCGCTATATTCAGGTCCGTGTCGTGACGATTTCTCCCAAAACAGAAAGCAATTGGAGTAATGTCATCATCGATACGAAAGGAAGCGTCAGCCTCGCGCTGGCCGCGCCGGATACCATCAACGCAGGGGAAGACCTGATCCTCAAATTCACGACATTCAGCCGCAGTACGGCGGAAGTGACGCTCAACGACAGTTCTTTCTTCACGCTCTCGTCTTTTGAGGCCGGGTATTTTAACAGCTACCATCATAAGGGCGTCAATGCAACCACGCCTTTTTACATCGCGCATGCCAGGAACGCCTGCGGTCCCATGAAGGTGAGCGGCCAGGTGAAGGCTACGATCAATCCTACTGCAATAAGGGTGTTGTCTGTTTCGCCTACTGCGGCTTGCGAGGGCAGCGAAATGAAAGTGAGCTTTGGCACCTCCGGCCCGGCGCTTCCTGCAAATACGCGGTACCGGCTGCGGATCGCGGTGTTTAGTGGCGATCACATTAATCCAAAGACAGCGGAAGTACCTGCCCAGTTGAAGGATAATGTGCTCGTAGCCAACTTCCCAAAGGCGTTCAATCTGAATAGAAGAAGCGAGTACAAGCTGCGGATTGTGACGGATAATCCGGCACTTCTCGGGACGGATACGGATTTCAATTTCATCGTGTATCCGGGAGGCGCCGTTACGATCAATACACCGAGCAAAAGCATCGAGATTGGCGAAAAATTGCCGCTCGGATTAACGTTTTCCGGTATTGCGCCTTATTCCGCCACTTTGCAGGACGGTACGATCATTTCTTCTTCTCAGGGGCACACCCAGGTAGACCTGCGTCCGGAAAAGACAACAGCATATTCCATCAAAAGTGTAACCAGCGGCTGCGGCACGCAAGCCATTACTGGTGGTCAGACGATGGTGGCCACTGTGAAACCAGGCATTGCCTTGGATCCAACAACAGGCGAACGCACCTTTTGCGCAGGCACGCAGGCGAAGATGAGAATGATGTCGAATATTGAATTCAATGCAGCGACTACTTTCACGGTCAATGCTATCATCAATAACCAAACCGCCTATTCATTTCCTGCCAAAAAGAATGGCGATTTTCTTGAATTTCAAATTCCGGTTTTGTCCAAAAACGTTGACTATGCATTGAGCTACGACAAGATTTCCGGATTTTTTATTTCTACCAATAATCCTGCCTATCAATCGAAATATTCATCCGAATACTTTATCCGAAGCATGCCGGACATGGTTGTATTGCCTCATTCGGATTTAAAATATACCGCACCCTCAGAGGCTAATTTCGGATATGAGCTGCGTGGTAACGGGCCTTATAAAATTGAAGATGCTGCGGGTAAGATTTACAATATCGACGGTTATTCGGCGTGGTATCCAAGTTTATATGTTAAAAATAGCTTTGATTTTAAGCTAAAATCGATCAGCAATGCCTGCTTTAAGAATGAAACGCTTCCCACAGTCCACGTCACATTTGATACGACCAAAGCGGAGCCCGGCATTTTTATACAGCCGTTGGAAAAAACGATTTGCCGGCAGGATAGCATTGAGATTACTTTCATCAAAACCGGGACGTTCAACCCTGGTAATGTTTTTAAAATAGAAGGTTACATAGACTGTTGCACGTTCCAGACGCTGGCGTCCGTAAGCAAGGATGGCACCTACAAAGTGAAAATACCGGTGAGTCAAGGCCAGGTAGCCTACCCGAATTTCAGGATCAACTCCACCAGTCCGGCACTCACGAGCAGGCAGTTAGAAATATTCCTGCAAAGTCCGCCGACCGATTTTGAGATCAGGCCCGCAGGCACGCGGGAAGCGCCTGCCGAGTTTCTGCTGGGACAGGAAGTTGGTTTTTCGCTTTCCAGCCGCAATAGCGCCATTTCATCGTTTGTATACACCGATGGTGTGACGGAAAGAACGCAGGAGTTGGAGCCATCGGTATGGCAAGCCGTTGTGAAGCCGCCTCTCGGTACGGTTACTGCATACACGATCAAATCGGCGCGTAACTACTGTGGCAGCTTCCCCGTCGACCTTACGACTTACATCCGTGTAATCCCTTATCAGATCGCCATTTTGAATGGTGAAGGAGCAAGGGACATTCCGGCTTGCCAGAACGGCAACATCGCGGTTCCGTTCGTGATCCTGAATGGGGATGCCTCGAATGCAACCTTCTCGCTGCAAATCGCGCCGGAAAAGACGTCCGATTTTGTGGATATCGCCAAGGGTGTTACCTCACGCATTTTTAATGCGACCATACCTGCCAATGCTACGACCGGCCGCTATCTGATGCGAGTGGTGTCGTCGGAAGGAAGCGTTTCCAACAGCGTCGGCCTGGTGATAGGCTCGAAGCCTTCCGCTACGATCAGCTCCGCCGAGCAAGGGCCTATTGTCCTGAATCCGGGCCAGGGAATTTACACGGACGTCAATTTCACCGGAACAGGCCCGTGGACGATGGTGTATGAAAACAGCGAAAAGCAAACCACCGACCAGAACCCCTACAAGCGGTCCGTCTCAGCTACGGAGTCGAAAGATTTTTCGCTGATTTCAGTTTACAATGCCTGCGGCTACGGACAGGTCTCGGGTAAAGTTTCCGTAAAGGTGAACCCAACGCTTCACGCGAATGCCGAGACGGAGGATGTTTGCAGTGGCGCAAGCGTTCGTGTCAGGTACGTACTGCAAGGCGATGCAACGCTGGAAAGCGATTACATTGTCTTCCTGCTCGTGGATAAACAAACCGAAAAAATTACCCGCCTGGATTCCACCCGCGTACGGGAAGGAGCATTGACATTAAAAATACCGGCGGGCCTCACGGGCGATTCATATGATGTTCGCTGCGTAGTCAGGAGCTACAATCTTTCGGCGCTTGTGAGATTGAATATCAAAAACAAGGTCGATGTTTCCATTAAAGGAAATACCACCATTAATGCCGGCGAAAGTACTCAACTGCAACTGATTAGCAATATGCGGGCCAACGAGGCTATCAAATACCAGTTGTCCGACGGAAGCGCGGGAACATTCTATGGTGGTACTGCAAATTCCGAATACTTCGTGAAGGTAAGCCCTACCAAAACGACCACCTATACCATTATATCTGCCGATAATGGCTGCGGTGAAGGTAAAAAATCGGGAAGTGCCACCGTGGAAGTGAATCCGGCGGGCGAGCGCACTGTGTCGGTTACGAAATGGGAGCCGTCGGACGGTTCGGCATTCTGCCTTGGGGACGCTATTCTCGTTTACTATACATCAAAGGGCAGTTTTTCAGCCGGAAACGTTATGACCGTACAGTTTTCGGATACTACCGGCCGCAACTTCAAATCAGTAACGACTACCGGCAATGCTTCTCCATTGAAAGCGGCTATTCCCAATGATTTTTTTACAGGTAAAAAATACCGCGTCCGCGTGGTAGCATCCGACCCGGGCACAGGCAGCGGTGCTTATGAATACCCGCTGGCACCCGGTAAAAAAGCTTCTGCCAGGTTTTCTTCCGAATCGCTCGTACAGGATGGATCAGGGACACCCAAACTCGTGATGTCGTTTACTGGTACCGGGCCATGGGAATATGATTTGGGCAGTCCGCTCGGCACGAAGCATTATTACAGCAGTGCCGCTATTGACTCAGTCCATCTTACCGAACAGCCGCTTGCGGAATATTACCAGATTCTTAGCGTGATGAACCAATGTGGCCCTGGCACAGTGGAAAAGCCGGATGTGGTGAGGGTAGAAGTGATTACAGCCGAGCCGAAACCGGCCGGTTTATGGGTGAGTGCAGCGCCTAATCCCGTGGCAGACGATTTGATTGTCAAGTTTGCGGATACTTCCGACAAAGTGATCCGGCTTGCTAATGCGGCTGGGATTACCATATTAACCAAATCGTCTTCACTCAAAGAAGAAACGATCAAAATCAGTCACTTGCCTTCCGGTATCTATGTACTGAGCGTTGAAGGGAAGCATTTTAAAACTGCACATAAAATCATCAAGCGTTAGCCCAACCAAGGCATCCGATTACCGCAAACGATAGTAAAAATGAAGCAAATTTTACTGGGAATACTCTTTTTGGTCCAGGCATCGTTCCTCGCTAACGCCCAGACTCCCTCAGTTACCATTTTGTATCCCGAACTGGCCTGCCTGGGTCGGGTCCAGCGCATACCAGTCACAGTTACGGGCAATTTTAACGCAGATAACAAGTTTTCAGTCCAGGTAAGAGCAGACGATAAATCGGCCGTTTTGGGAACTATCCCGGCAGTTTTGAAGGGCGACAATATCGAAGTGCTTTACCAGGATTCGACGCTGTCGGTTTTGCCGATGCCGCAGCTCCGGATCGTGTCGAGCGCGCCGAAAACGGAAAGCGAATGGAAGTCATTTAAAGTCCATAGCAGAGGCATTATCCAGCTTAGCGCAGCCATTTCGGATACTGTAAATTTGGGGGAAGAGCTGGTTTTGAAATTTACGACATTCAGTTCAACAGAAGTCGACGTGACGCTGAATGACGGTTCGCAACTGGAAATATCTCCCTATTCACAGTCGGAATTTGTTACTTACCACACCATTGGGGCCCGCAGTACCGAGCCATTTGCGATCCGTTCGGCCACTAACTCCTGCGGCGCCATGCAAACAAGCGGGATCATCAAGCCCGTGACCAACGCTACTTCCGTGCGCACCAGATCGGTGGACGCATTGAATGTCTGCGAGAATAGCGAGATCAGGATAGCATTCACGACGATCGGGCCGGCGCTTGCTCCCGGTTCCAAATACCGGGTACGGTTCAGGTCGTCGGACAGTTCGCCTTATTCCCCCGTCCGGACTATGGAAGCGCCTGCGGAGTTGAAGGACGGGTGGATCGTAACCCGTGTCCCTGATCATTTGAAGTTACAAGACAAACATAATTTTAATGTGATCATTCTGGCCGATGCACAGGGTATTGTAGGCTCGCCCGGCAATTTTGTCCTGACGGTTTTTCCCAAGCCATCGGTTAGTTTCTTTACCCCGGATGTCAATATCGGCATAGGTACCGAAACCCGCGTCGGTGTTATTTTCAAAGGCGTTCCGCCATTTTCGGCACAGCTCGGTGACGGTTCTTCCATTACCGCCAGTTATTCGGGAGAGGTCTATGTTTACAAAAGTCCGGAAAAGACGACGGTTTATGGCATTGAAAGCATGTCGTCAGGTTGCGGGGTAACCAACCTTCCAGCCCGGCAAAGTATGACGGTGCGGGTGAGTCAGGGGCTTGCACTGGTGCCTGAATCTAATCCGCAGATACTGTGCGCAGGCACCAGGGCGAGGGTCAAAATCAGGGCGAACGGCAACATCAATGCCTCAACCTCCTACACCGTACATGCCTATTATAGTTCTCCCAAATCGTATTCGTTCCCGGCAACACGAAACGGCGACTACCTGGAATTTATGATCCCTGAACTGCCCGCAGGAACGGCGCCCGAGCAGCTTTATGACGGCCTTTATTATTTGTATGTAACCTCTCAAAGTCCCGTCCTGAAATCGGAGCCTACTTACATTTATGTTATCCAGAGCAAGCCACAGGTCGTTGCATTCAAGGGTCAGTACACTTTCGATGAGCCGGGCATGGTTACATTGAGTTACACATTTTACGGAAAGTCGCCATTTACCATCGAAGACGAAGCCGGGAACCGCACCCTGGTGAAAGGTGACTGGTGGGCGCCACAGGTTTATCTCGATAAGACCAAGGATTTTAAGATCAAATCCATCAGTAATAGTTGTTCTAAAACAGAGAATATCCCCGCTACACGTCTTACGCTCACCAATAATGCTGCTCCGGGCATCTATCTCGAACCCGTTCCCGCCCGGGCTTGCGCGAACGACAGCCTGGAAGTGCGGATCGTGGCCCCGGGGAAATTCAATGAGGATAATGTGTTTCAAATCCAGGCCTATGCCGATTGCTGTAATTTCATAACCCTGAAAACCGTTCGCGCCGGTGGTACTTACAAGGTAAAAATCCCGGCCAGCCAAAATGGTTACACGTACCCTGCGTCTATAAAGGTCGTTTCCACAAATCCTTTTTTAACCAGCGAAACCTATCAATTCGGTGTCGATATGCCGTTGAAGGACTTTGTGGCTAATCCGGCCGGTACCGAAGCAAAGCCTGCATTGCTACCCAATAATGGCGAGCAAGCCATTAATTTCTCTGCCACAGGCGGAGGATTGCTGTCGGCGGTCTATTCGGATGGAAGTGCAGACAAGCACGTGACTTTTGAGGAACCTTACAAAACGGCCATTCCGATTAGTCCGGTGTTGGGGCAAACGACGATGTATACCCTCAAATCGATGACCAACAGCTGCGGTACCCAACCGGCCAACATCTCTACCTACATTAAAGTACTACCATACGAGGTCAAAATCGCCGATTTTGACTTTACCGTCAATAAGTTTTGCGCAGGAAATGAGATCCAGGTTCCTTTTTCGATCATGAACGGCGCCGCCGGTAATGCGACCTTTGGGATAGAAATTTCGCGTGCAGACGAGAGCAATTACCGAACGATTGCCACCGGGCAACGTTCCTCGGTCGTTAAGGCAACCCTTCCAGCTGATCTGGCGGAAGGAAATTATAAGATCAGAGTCGTGACTTCGGACGGCGTGGCATCTAATGCGGCCAGCTTCCAACTGGCAGTGCTACCCGGCGCTACCATTTCGAGCAACTTGCCACAACCGATCACGGTGTCGGCCGGAGCGCGTTTGGAACTTGATTTGCGTTTCACAGGAACATCCCCGTGGACAGTAGTTTTTGAGGACAATACCAATATCACCACTACCTATAATTACGATTTCAAAAGAACGGTTAATCCGACAATCGGGAAAGTATTCGGGCTCAAAGCAGTCTACAATCAATGCGGCTACGGAGCTATTTCCGGCTCGGTAGAAGTGAAAGTACCTGTACGCCTGGAATTCTCTGCCGATAGTTACACAGCTTGTAGTGACAACAACTATAAGGTTAACTATGAGCTTTTCGGGGATACCAATCTCGCTAAGGAATACATCCGTTTCGAGCTCATTGATCCGCAAACTTCGAAGACTATTGCGCTGGATTCGACCAAAATCAGGAAGGGAACTATTGATCTGAAAATGCCGGCCAACCTGACAGGCAGCATTTATCAGGTCAGGTGCACTTACAGGGAGTCGGGGCTGAGCAGTGAATTCGGCATTTACATTACCCGGCCGGTGCACGCGACGATCAGCGGAAGCACCGTTATCAACAGCGGTGAAGAAACGCTATTGTTTGTGCAGACCGACAACACGGTCCCTGAAACCGTCAGCTATCAACTTTCAGACGGTAAAAAAGGTACTTTTTTCGGTGGTTCCGGTAATGAGTTCATTAGCGTAAAGCCCGAACAAACAACTACCTATACTTTTACATCCGTATCCAATAGCTGTGGCGTCGGGAAATGGTCGGGCAGCGCGACAGTGGAAGTAAACCCGCCCAGCGAACGTACCGTGAACGTAACAAGCTTTGGCTCTCCCACTTTTGGTTTTTGCGTGGGCGATTCGATACTTGTCTACTACGAGCAAATCGGCTCATTCACCCCAGGCAATGTGCTCACCGTCCAGCTTTCGGACTCTACGGGAAGGACATTCAGATCGATCCCAACTACCGGAAAAACTTCACCATTGCGCGCAATGCTCCCGCTCGATCTGTCGGCGGGCAAGCAATACCGCATCCGCGTGGCGGCTTCCGATGCAGGTACGGCCAGTGGAGCCTACCGGTCGGCGTTGTTTACTGGACAAAAAGCCACTGCCAAATTTGCCTCCGACTTTGCTGCTTACAAGGAGGGCAGCGATCCGGTAGCCGTCGTGCTGTTATCTGGAAGCGGGCCCTGGCAATACGAAATTGGCCTGGGCAACGACAAGCAAACCATGTATACTGCCAGTGCCGTTGACTCCGTGGTACTTTGGCAGGCGTTACCCGGCCAGGTTTACAAGCTGCTGGCTGTGTACGGCCAATGCGGTCTCGGGAATGTATTGACTCCTTCGACGGTGACGGTGTCGCTCATTACGGCAGAACCCGGAGCTGTGAATGCACGTGTAATTGTAGCACCAAATCCGGCCAGAGAGTATTTGCAAATCACCTTTGAAACCGCGCGTCCCAGAAACGTCACGTTGTTCGACAGCCGGGGAATTTCAGTTTGGCAGGGGAAATTTCAAAGACAAGAAGAAGGCCTCAACATCGCCGACTTTGTTCCGGGCGTGTACTTATTGCGGATTGAAGAATCGGGTAAAGAACGTGTTTACCGGGTTGTCAAACATTGATCGGTATCATTCATTTGTCGATCCAGACTTCGAATTAGCCAATCGATACTTTGTCATCGGCCAAGTAGCGGAGCGGGCCCCTGCCCTGGATTGCCTCGCGAAACTCGAATGGATATTCCTCTCCAAAGTGGCTCAGGAACACTGGTTTACTTAGAACCGAACTTTCGAAAGATCAAATATTCGGCGCAATCGCGCTCGCTGCGTAATATCGGTTGCTATAAAACATGGTGTATGCACCGATAAGTATAAACGTCAGTATTTCCGCCAAAGAGCGAGACAACCAGATACCTGGTAAGCCAACGTAACCAGGTAGGATCAGCAGTGCCGGGATCACTAGAACAAGCCCTTTTGACAAGTTGACGCAAAGAGAAAGTGTCGTTTTTCCCGTACTTTGCAGAAAAGCGGCAAGCAGATAGTTGGGGCCGGCGGCTAAAAATAGAAGAAAATACAGGCCCATTGCCTGACTCGCAGTTTTCCGATAAACTATATCCTGTTCTCCTGCAAATAACGCAACTAGTTGGTCGGATAAGAGCAGGCCGATAGCAGTCACCGCAGCGCCCAATAACAATGTAAAGCCCAGCGAAAAACGTAAAGCTTCCAAAACACGTTGCGGTTGTTTTGCACCGATATTGAACGACATAATGGGAAGTGCGGCAATCATCGCAGCAGTAAAAGGGCGAATGAGCAGAAAGCTCAGGTAGTTTACCAAGCCAAACGCGGCCACAGAGGTGGACCCATAACGGATCAAGGACTGGTTTATCAACAGCAAGCCAGATGAAAATGCAATTTCAGATGCGAATGAGGGAAGTCCGATTTTAAAGTACTCCTGCCATTGTTGGAATTTCAAGGTAAAGCGAAAAGAAGAAAAGCTAAGATGCGTATTACCCCTGAAAATGTAGATGAAAAGATATATAGCGCCGCTGGCTAATGCGATTGATGTTGCTATGGATGCACCTTCTACCCCCATGCCGCAACCGACGATCAGTATCAGGTCCAGGATGATATTGACCCCGGTAGCCAGAATGGATGCATTCCGCGCCGTTTTCGGTGCATTGTTCGCCCGGACAAAATTACCCCAAATCATTCCAAGGAAGAAGAAAGGGAGGCTCGTCAATTGCCAAAAAGCATAATCCGCAGTGTTTTTAACCAAGGTTAAATCACCGGTGCCCACCAGGAACCGGGCGAGTAAGTTTACTGTGAACGGTGCACTGATCGCGACGCAACCTCCAATAAGAACCACCAGAGTTGTGGCAAATTGAAATACTTTCTGTACTTTTTCAAAGTCTCCCGCTCCAATACTTTTGCCGATTAATACACCGCCACCTATCATTATTGGCAGACTCAGCGCCACCAAAACAATTACTACCGGACCGTATAGCCCGACTGCTGCCAGACCATCCTTTCCTATTTGTTGACCAAGAATCAGTCCATTGATAACCTGATGGATTATTGACGAGAGCAGGCTGATTATCGCCGGACCATAATTTTGAAAAAATAGCGTCTTAACAGGAGCTTCTCCTAATTGATTTGCGGCAGTCATGGCGAGACGATTTGGAAAATGGGGGCGCAAAGGTAGCATAATCGCCTAGCTTTGCAAGCTACCCGTTCCAATAACTTGCTATTTAAATGCTTCTTACACCAATCAGTGTCGCATCAGGGCAGACAATTCAGGCTAACGCCTCTACCCTGCCGCCATTCAAACGGGGTACACCTTAGCAACCGCCTACCTGTATTCGAAAAAAAAATCCAACTACACCACAATTAACTCATAATAGGGAATTTAATATCAATGTTAAATCTTCAAGAATCCGGTTCGATATTTATTCCGTTGCGGGTACGAAAGCCTTCCGGCGAAAGTTGGGAGGTTTTTTGTTGTTTAATGCCTCAAAAATGTCGATTGGCTGGTTCTTATTTGATTTTTGGTTCGACTTCGGTTTTGGCAACCAAACCGTATTTTAGCTGCCCATATTTTCTAACGAAACACCCCCTGACGTTAAAACGTTGACCAGATGACTTATCCAGCAAAGACATTGGTAATAAGTTAAATATAGGTGGAAACAGTCAAATACCACATCAAAAACACCTACATCAAACTCCAGATATCTAGCCGGAGCGAGTTGCTGCTGGGTTTCAGGAATCCGTTGGGATATTCCTTGCCGAATTGGTGAAGTAACGACGCAAAGACAGCAAAACGGACACAAAACTACCCGGATGGGTAGGAACTGCTTCGCGCATTGCAATTTCCTTTGCGAAGAGGATCGTGATACTTGAAAAACCTCCATCAATCTATGTTTGATCTCAAAAAACTTGTTCTGTCTATTAGCTTCGTCCTTTACCTTTCTGCCGGGGTTGTCCACGCGACTGTATATAATGTGACTAATACTACCGACGGCATTGGCCTTAACCAGTTGAGAGGTGCGCTCATGGAAGCAGGAAAGACCGCCGGAACACACACGGTCAATATCAGTGCAGGGACTTATTACGTGGATTATGGCTTAATTTTGATTGGAACGGCCAGCAATGTCACTGTCACAATCAATGGAGCAGGAATAGGGAGCACGATTATTGACGCGCGCCAGCTCAGTCGGGCTTTTGTGATTGACCCCGCTAGCAATCATGTTAATGTTAAAGTCTATTTCGTTGGGCTAACTATCCAGAATTGTAAATCAACGTCCACCACTGGTGGCGGGGCGGTTCTTGCTTTGGGTCGTGAAGGATCTGCTTACAGCTTTGATAACTGTGCATTCCTTAATAATACGGCCACGAATGGGACGTCGATTGCATCCGGAGGCGCAATTTTGTGTGCCATCTCTTCTCTTTCTATCTCCAACTGTCTGTTTTACAATAATAGAAGCGAAACGGGAGACGGAGGGGCCGTATATGTTAAATTCACCTCCGGAAGCCGCGGGGTACTCTCGGGGTCCGTCACGATTTCTAATTCCGGGTTTACCTCTAACTCTGCTTCGTCAGAATTTGCTCGCGGAGGAGCTATTTTGGTGTTCGTGGACGGGGCCGGGGGAACGTTTTCGACATCGGTGACTGAAAATACATTTACCTCAAATTCGGCGCCATATGGCTCTATGGGCGCAATTGGAATAACAGGATATGTAAATAATTGTCCGGTAAACGTCAATTATAATCGATTCTCCAGCAATACTTCAAGTTCTGAGTTATCAGATCGAGGCGCGGTTTACATCTTTGGAATAGCAAGTCCACTCGATGGTAAAAATAACTGGTGGGGTTGCAATGACGGCGCAACAGGATGTGCTGATCGCGGAGTGTGTGGTGTCGAGAGTGCGGGAGACATATTTTCCCCCTATTTACAGTTAAAGACAACCATCGATGCGGAAAGCATCTGCTATGGTACCGGCAATACAGTACAAATCTCGGGCGGCTTTACTTCAAACTCTGCCAACGAAGCAATTGACGCTTCAAACCTGGGTGCCTTAATCGGGCAGTCGATATCTTTCTTAGTCCCGAATGCCTTGGGTAACCTGACCGGTACGCAAACGACCATTCAGCCAAATGGCATGGCTACCCGCACGTTCACTGCCAACGGTACCCCCGGCACAGGCAATATTCAATCCATTTGTGACGGCACAGTTTCGGAGGGAGTACCGCTTACGGTGAATGTAGCAGGTAGCTGGCTTGGGACATCCAGCACGAACTGGGACCAACCCGCCAACTGGTGCGGCGGAGCCGTTCCTACCTCTGGTACCAATGTCAACATCCCGGCGGGTACACCCTATGCACCAACCATTGGCTCTACCAGCGCTGTTGTCAATAACGTTACCATTGCAACGGGCGCAACACTCACACAGGCAGCGTTTTCCGTCATGCATGTGAAAGGAATTTTTACTAATAACGGAACCTTTTACGCAAATGCTTCCGGTGCAATTACTGCATTCTCTGGTGCCGTTGCCCAAACCATCCCGGGAGGAGACTACGCAACCCTGGCTGTGGACGGTGGTTTAAACAAAACACTTGGTGCCAATGTTACAGCACATGCTGGCTTTTTATTTACCGGTAATACCAAATTGTTACTGGGAAACCATACTTTAACGCTCGAAAGTGGCGCTCGTTTTACTGGCCACAACGCGTCAAATTACATTGTTACAAATGGCACAGGCGGCGTCAGAAAGAAGAGTTTAGGCTCACTGGGCTTTACTTTTCCAATAGGTTTGGAAACATCTCACAATCCTGTAGCAGTAAGCAATGACGGAACTCTGGATCATTTTACAGCCCGTGTTGGTAATGGCGTTCACCTCTCTTACGTGAACGACGTGCCCCAGGGTAGTGCCATAAGTGAAAAAGGAGTAAACAGGACATGGTATATCAGTGAAGATACTCCGGGAGAATCTAACGCGATAGTTACGGTAGGATGGACTGTTGCAGACGAACTAACCTCGTTCGTACGCAGCAATTGTTTTATTTCACATTATGAAAATAATAAATGGGATGTTGTGGCAGGCACTGCCGCGATTGGAACCAATACCTATTATCAGTCCCGCTCCGGCATCACTAGCTTCTCCCCTTTTGCCGTCACCAATCCCGATTCGCCCCTACCTGTTACACTGGCACGCTTCGATGCGGTGAAGGAGGGTACCACGGCCCTGCTGAGCTGGTCGACCACAGAGGAGACCAATAGCGACCGTTTCGAAGTAGAGCGCAGCATCAATGGAAAAGTCTGGAAGAAAATCGGCACCGTCAGGGCAAATGGCGAAAGCAAAGTCTGGGCGGACTACCGCTTTACAGATGAACAGCCGGTACTTTCGCAGGAAAATCTTTACCGTTTGAAGATGATCGACCGGGTGCCGGACCACCACCATGAGGGCGCATTTGCGTACAGCCGTATCAGAAGCCTCAAATTTGATAGCGATAACGATCCCGTAGTTTTCCCCAACCCGGTAAATGATAGACTATTTGTACAAGATTTTACCCGCGTTTCAGGTCTTCGTATTATAGATGTAAGCGGTAAGGCAGTCTACCAATCAGGCACAATGAAAAACAACGGAATCAGCGTCAACAAACTCACGGCAGGGCTACACCTTGTGGAGATCAAGTGGCTCGATGGAAGAAAAACAGTAAAGAAAATTGTGATCAATCCGTAGGTCGGGCCGCGTAGGTTTCATTCCAAAGGCTGGGCACACAATACCACTATTTTAGCGTCGCCTGGCCAATTGCCGCCAGAAAGATATACAGTTCATTCTCAGTTATTTATTTTTGAAATTTAATTTTAGGCGCCAAACAATCGGTTCTACATTTGTTCCGTCGGGATTACAAAAGCTCCTTAGCGCAAGCTGAGGGGCTTTTTTGCTTTTAAAACTTTTGACAAAGGCATATTCCAACGCTACAAGCAACATCACTGGTTCGATTCAGGTTGAGTTAACTAAATTATCTACCAGTAATCGGCCGCTGAATTCCCCCCAACACCTCACCCTGAGGGTTTAGCTGCCCTTGTGCACCTTTTGTATACCCCCGTTTAAAGGTCGTTTACCTTTTGTGTACCCCCTGAAATTGTTGCCGGCATTTATCCGCCCTAGGTTTGCATTGCCTTCGGAGCAGACATTCTAGTTTGTTTTCCAGAAGGGCAGTTCAGCCATTATTTCAAATTATCAGTCATGAAAAAAATTGTTACCACCAGACCATTCCATTATTTCATTCACACACTGACATTTGTTTTTTTATTATTAAAAATCCTCACTGCGAATGCTCAAATTCAATGGACAGGCTTGACACTGAGCCCGGAGCAACAGCTTCAGGACGTGGCCTTTGGAGCGGGCAAATATGTTGCAGTAGGTGAAAATAATATCATCCGTACTTCGACAGACGGCGCAACCTGGAAAACACAGCAGTCTGGCCTGGGCAACACTGGCACATTATACGGAATCGTATTTGCAAACAACTTGTTTGTTGCAGTCGGCAGTCCGGGTGTGATCCTCACTTCGCAGGATGGGATTTCGTGGAGCAAAAAATCGCTCGGTACGGGACAGCTACTCAAGAGTGTCGCCTACGGTTCCGGAACATTCGTAATCGTAGGCTCAGCAGGCGCATTACTGACATCGACAGATGGCCAAAACTGGACACAACAGCCAAATGGTCTGGATAATCTGAATGACGTTGCCTATCTGAATTACATGTTTGTTGCCGTAGGATCGAACGGAGTGATCAAAATTTCTCAGGACAATGGCACAAACTGGTCCGTGAGAAGCTCTGGCACGAATAATGAGTTGCGGGCGGTAAAAGGTGGCTTGAACGGAAGTGCTGTAATCGTTGGTGACAAGGGAACAATTTTGTATTCAAACACCGGTATATTCTGGACTTACACGCCAAACCAGGACAAAACGTTGTCCCTGAGTGGTCTCGACTGCAATCCGTCGAACGGCCGGTTTGTAGCCGTTTGCTCGAATAAAAGTGTGGCACTGGTGTCTCCCGATGGCTCAAACTGGGGCGACGCACCCAAGCCAACCGGATCAGCCTGGTATTTCAACTGCGTCCGTTTTTTACAGAATTCATTTCTGGCTATTGGAGGCAAGGGAACGTTCCGTTCATCGTATAACAACGGTTATTCGTGGTCTTCAACAACCACCAATTTCAGAACCATGCAGTTGAATGGCTCGGCCTACGGAAACGGGACTTTTATAGCGGTAGGAAGTGCCCCGCTGGACAATGGAACAACGGGGCTTGGAAATACAAACCTCGCTATTGCCTCGACAGACGGGGTGAATTATACGGTCGGGCAAACGATAAAGCTGGTCGGTGGCGGAAAATCAATTCATGATGTAGCTTTCGGAAATAATTTATTTGTAGCCGTCGGGTCGGATGCATTGATCCAGACTTCGCAGGATGGGAAAAACTGGAGTTATAGCCAGGTTGAATTTGGAAAAAATCTTTACGGCGTCACATTTGGCAATGGAAAGTTTGTGGCAGTCGGGAACCATGGCCTTATTCTGTATTCTTACGACGGAAAGGTTTGGAAGAAATCATCTAACACGGTCCTTTACTCATTCAATAGCGTGGCCTATGCAAACGGAATGTTCGTGCTCGTCGGAAATTCGGGTGTTGTTGCAACTTCGACGGATGGAAATGCCTGGTCGTACCATTACAGCGGCACTACGAACCACCTCAAAGGTGTGGCATTTGGGCACGAACAATGGATTTTGGTTGGACACAATAATACCATCCTCACCTCTCCCAACGGCAATAAATGGACACCGCTAACCCCCGCAATTAATATAGGCCAGACCGACTTTACAGATGTCATTTACCACAATCATTTTGTGTTTACCGGGACTAACGGTAAGATTTTAAGATATATACCCAACACATGGTGGTCAAACCCATCATCATCCACCTATAAACACCTGAATACCATTACCTACGGCAATGGCCTGTATTTTGCGGGTGGAAATTCCGGGGCATTGATAACATCGGTTGATTATGTTTTTCATCCTGATACCCCGGCTTCGCAAGCCGAGGAAGCTGCCTGCGACATCTGCCGCACGGCCCAGGATGAAAATGTGGCGGTCGAAGAAGAAACCCCGAAAGTAGCGTTCAGCGCTACTACTTATCCTAATCCCGTGGATGATCAGTTTTCTGTCAATATAGAAGGTGTTGGAGGAAAAAAGGTAAGGCTGCAGCTGCTGGACATCTCTGGCCGTACGATCCTGGATAAAGTGATGACCGCCGGAACAGGCACCTACCAGGAGACCATATCGATGGCTCAAAAACAAGCCGGAATGTACCTCCTGCGAGTTAGCACCGCCGCTCACACTCAAAATTTGAAAATACTGAAAAGATAGGTGCAGATGCACTGGTCTAATTGGAAGAATCATGTGCGGGGGCAGTAATTACTCACACATTCATCAAATCTATTAAACCTGGTTCCGGATGCAGTACCTCAATGCATACTTGCGCCATGTCAGAACAGTCACGCCCAAGTTTTTACAGTACCAGCCTAGCTAAGGCCGTCATTGATACTTGGCGGGTCTCGTTCGTCGCTTAACTCCGCTAACATCACTATAACTTCATTTATTGAATACCCATCCACCCCGCCACCTCCAAGGAGCGAAGTGTTCGCCGCATTGACAATGGCATCAACTGCAATTTTCGTAATGTCCCCTTGTATGATTTCAATCATCAGCTATCGTAGCCCGCAATTCCTTCATATTTACTATGTTTTTGGTAATAACCATAATATCTGGCTGGCGTTTCCAATCACGTCGTTTTCTGAGTCGATCCGATGGCGGTTCAACGATCAACAATGAACGTGTTGGTTTCGATCTTCTGCTAAGACCTAAATGCTATCTTTGGCGTGTCGAACTCGCACGTATTTTTTAAAACTCCGGCGTACACGTCAACGGTCAGAGCTGACATAGAAAAAGAGTTTACCCGTTATTTAACCACAAGGCAATGAAGGAATCAATCAGCAAAAAGGTATTTATTCCAATAGGGATGCTGCTCAGTTTGGGTGTACTATTGAGCTTCGTCTTGTGGTTCAAAGTGACTCTGGTCAACAAGATTGATTTTGAGACCGCCAGGCAGTTGTATCTATCAAATTATCCGCCATTCGTAAAAAACGCCCGTGTTCTAACCGCGTTACATATCGTTCTGAGTGTATTAGCCATCATCTGTCTTTTAAGGACTCCACTTTCTTCACCCAAACTCACTGCACTGGTTAGATTTTTCGTTATTCTCAATGTTGTGATGATGATGTGGCAGATCTTTAGCTTAATGTAAGGTCCAAGACATTTTTTCAAAACTTATAGACCATTTGATGTTACTCGTTTTTTGAGACGCCAAGAGAAGTAACACTCAACCCATTTTTGTATCCGGTAAGCTTCACTCAACAATAAACCCAAAGCTTTCTTCCAAGCCCTGTGGCAGTACCGGATAAATTTCGTTGATTCGGTTGTTCCTCGACCTGATCCGGATCATAGCGTTGTATTTCTCAGAGTCGCCGAGCATGCAGGTACCTTTCGGGAGCACTTCTTCGGTTTGCAAAAAATCCACCGCGGGATAAATATCGAATGCCCCCTTCCTTTTGGCAACAAAACCAATGTTCAGGTTCCAGAAGCCGCCTTGGTTAATGGCCTCGAAGCTGTAAGTGGCTGTTTGCTTGCCATTGCGGACAAAAGTATCAAAATAAGTATGAAAGACACGGACAATAGTGGTATCCACCGCAAACGGTGAGGTGCTGGTAAAATAAGAAGCCGTCGAAAGTCTGAAGAACAGGCCAAACCGGCCGCGCACCGCCACCGGTCGGCCGCTTAGTGAATCAAATATGGCTTCGGGAATATGCGCGCGAATGAAAATAGTGTCGCCTACTTTCATTTTCCTGGAGGTGGTCCAGATTTCGGCTTCCTGATAACCGAATTTGTATTTCTGCGGAATGTAGGTGCTACATTTCTTTTCAAAAATGTCGAGGTCAAGAAAATTACATCCCAAGCATACCGGGAGCAAAAGCGAGATTAGGAAGTATCGATGCTTCATGGCGCTGTCCGCTAACTATCACTGAAGTAGGTTGCTTTCAAATTACAAAAAATTCGTACAGGAGAATACGGCTCACGAGTATTGTAGGCCCGAACCAGCACTAATGGCAAATTGTGACAAATCACTCCTATTTGAAACCTCCAAATAAAGAAAGCCGGGACATGCAAGTTCTGACAATTGTTATTCGAAAAGAATGCCACGCGGGAAAAATCCATCGTAAAAGAAAGCCTCAAAGCACTTAAATAAAGGTGGTCATATTTAAAAATCACCAATAACTTAAATCGCATATTTTTCGCAAATCATTCAATACCTGGTTCGACATTTGTTCCTTTGCGGGTATGGAAGCCTTCCAGATTATCGCTGGGAGTTTTTTTCTTTTTTATCCTATAAAAAACTCTCCCTATTTATTTTTTGGCATATTTGGGAGTTCATTTTAGGCTGACCAGATCATTTCGGTTTAAATTCCCTACTCTATCTTTCTTTTTCGAAATACAGCGAATTACGGCTGGTGGTCAATTTGCCACGGAATAAGATGGTCGGAGGCATCGTATTTTTTCTAACACAAGACCCTTTCTTTGTCAATTACTGAGGGCGGCGAGTTTTACGGCAACCGTTTAAAATGTGACGTTTTCGTGACGTCCTGTTTTAACGATTCCGCAACATTAAGTGCTTTATTTGCCAGGTTACCAGTTTTTATCGTGAACAACATAACGGATGGCACCGGTATCGACCTGCTTCACACCATTCTGACTAAAAAGACCCTTTCCTAATGAAAACTTTCTCCGTTCCGGATTTAGCCAGAGTATCTAGTGTGTCCGGCAAACAGGGCGATTTTTGTCGGAAGTTTATTTTCCCGGTATTGCTGGGTTTCTCTTTACTTTCCTTTACGCACGCCTCCGGGGTCAGGTTACAGATAACGGACATATCTCTTCCCAGGCAGTTCAAGGATCGCAATATTAAACAGGCGGTCTACGACTCAAAAGGGCTTCTCTGGTTTTTTACCAACCGGGATATATACCGCTTCGACGGAAATAATGTTATAGGACTGGGCCCACAATTTGGGATACAGCCTTATACCATCAAGTTTATTCACTGCGATGGTCACGACCGCCTGTGGATAGGCACCCGGCAAATGCTTATCCGGTTAGACCTCAAAACCTGGAAACATCATTCTTTCCCATTTCCTACCGCTGCACAGGATACGGATAACGCTGGCGCTACCGGTTATGTAATGCAGACCCGTGCAGGACGTGTACTGGTAGCGGCAGGATGGGGAAAACTTTTTGAGGTGAAATCAGACAGTTTGCATCTGGTATTTGACCTGAAAGACAACATTAATGAAGGGACAAGGAAAGGGGCGGTCAACTGGATTCACGAACAGGCCGACGGCGATATATGGCTTACTACCGGCTACGTTGGCCGCATCGTGAGGCTTCATCCTGAAACTGACAAATACCTGCTGAAAGATATCATCAGGCAGGACAGCTTGTCTGATAAATCTATTCAACACCCGGTCTACCACAATTCGGGAAAAATACTGTTTCTGACCGACCGGGGAGAGCTGAAAATACTGGATTGCAATTCAAAAACCATACAAAACGTGGGACTTCCCCAACCCATGCGCTGCGCTTACCTAACCCCGCTTTCCAAGCATCAGGTATTGGTAACTACCATCGAAAATGAGCTTTTTATTTATGATTTTAATAGCAGCCGCATTACATCGGCCGGCCAGGGAGTCCAAAGCCTTATCGCCGGAAAGCGCATTCCCGAACACAATAATTACAACCTCAGCCAGCTTATCGTGTACGAATCCGGTCAGGAGAGAGGAATTTTTCAAGTCGCCCTTGCACCGGACAAACCAGGCATCGAGGCTATCGATCTGACCCGGGGAAACAGCATAAGATCCATTTACAAACACCCGAACGGAGATATATTCCTGGGGACCTACTCAGAAGGGTTTCTCAAAATTGACGGAAGCACCGGCATCAAAAAGCAGCTAACCAATTTGCTTTTCGTCTACAAAATCGTCCCGTGGTCGGCAGATACGCTCCTACTGGGCATTGAAGGCGGTGGTTTGTATTGGTACGACATTCCAAAAGGAACCTTTTCGCAGGCCATGAACGGATACAGGCATCCGTACGAAAAATATGTCACCTCTATTGTCCGTACAGGCGATCTTGTTTGGGTGGGATGCTACCAGGGTTTTTATCTTGCTGATCTTAAAAAGAAGCAAATCATCGAAAGCAATGGAAACAATGCTGAATTTGCTGCGCGCCAGGTGCATGTTTCCGCCTTATACATGCAGGATAACCTTTTATGGGTATGTACTGTCGATGGCCTTTTTGTTTTTGAATATGGTAAGAAAGGAGTTGGCAAAATTGTCTACCGCAGCAACGACCAGACCAGTTGTACCTCGCTTGCTTTTGTAGGAAACCGGGTTTATATAGCCACCATTGGCAAGGGGCTTGTCGTGCTCGATCGGCGTACCTTTTCCAGGGTAGCATGGATCGATGAAACGAAGAACCTGGCCGGTAGCCTGGTCTACTCCATTAGTTTTCGGAAGAATGTGCTGCTCGCAGGTACAAACAACGGGCTCAGCCGGATCGACCTGCAAAACGGCCTGATCCGGAACTACAGAGAAAACGACGGCTTACCCTCGAACGAATTTAACACCGGCTCCTCATTTTTGGCGGGCGATACGCTCTTCCTGGGAACCGTCAGCGGTGTAGTGGTAATACCTATCGACAAGCTTCTGGCATCCGGCCCCAAAGCTCCGGGGGCACTTTACGTGACCCAACTTCTTACTCAGACAAGAGACAATGACCGGAAATCTGATTTTACGCTTCTGTATCATTCAGGGAAAGAAATCGTGATCCCCTCTGACGTCATCTCATTTACGGTCCACCTGGGTGGGGACATCAGCGGAGCTACCGATGAGACCCCCTATTTTTTCAGGCTCAATAAAGACATGGCATGGAGCAGGCTGGGAAGTAACAAAGAGATTTCACTCGTAAGGCCGCAGCCGGGATCTTACCGGCTTGAAGTGGGTACGGCTGCGCCCAACGGGCAGGTCAGCACGATCGTGGCGGCGGAAACAATCATGATAAAGCCACAATTTTCAGAAACGATATGGTTTAAAATATGGATAATCATTGCCGCCCTGGTTTTGGGGGTGGCCGTATTCCGATACCTGGAGCGGCAAAAGGAAAAAGAAAGAGGTCTGCGGCTCAAAATAGCCGAAGATCTTCATGACGAGGTAGGCGGACTGATTTCAGGTCTTGCCCTTCAGGCTGATTTTCTCCAGTATGCCGACGATAGCCAACAAAAGGAATATCTCCGCAAAATTATAGAGACAGGGCGTTTGGCTGTAAAAAGCATGCACGACGTGGTGTGGAGCATCGATCCACGGAACGACAATGCCAAAACATTAACCGAACGGATGAAAGATTATGCCGAATTTGCCCTGAAGCCTCTTGGGATACAATACGGGTTTGAAAATGATGGAATTAATGAGCTCACTTTTCTTTCCCAGCAGGTTCGACAGAATATGTGGCTCATCTATAAAGAGGCGATCACCAACGTATGTAAACATTCGCAAGCCGGGGAAGTGCAGATTACCCTTGATTTCAACGATTCGCAGTGGCGAATGTGCATTACAGACAACGGGAAAGGGCTCGGTGATTTTTCCAGCCAGGGAAACGGGCTTAAGAATATGCACAACAGGGCGCACAAGATTCGCGCTGAGCTAAAAATAGAATCCGGAAAACGGGGAGTAATGGTCACATTGGCAAAGAAGCAAAGCGGTATAGAACTACCTGTACGGGTGGGAAAACACACCCAGGATCCCGCTTAACTTTACAGCTACGATGAATAGACTAGCTATTATTGAAGACACAGCAGGCATTCGGCAGGTGCTGATCGACTTTTTTGAAGTGCAACCCGATTTCGAACTCATCCTATCTGCCGCTTCGTTTGAAGAATTCGTGGATCGTTGGAATCCCGCACAACGTCTTGACCTGCTCCTGTGCGACATCGGCCTGCCGGGAAGGTCCGGGATCGAAACTGTATGGCACATTAAAGAAAGCAGCCCGCAGGCAATGGTGATGATGTACACCGTGTTTGAAGACCGGGAGAAAATATTCCAGTCACTTTGTGCGGGGGCAACCGGCTACATGCTCAAAAGCTCTCAGTTGAGCGAACTCCGGGCCGGGCTGAGAGAAATGCTGGCCGGAGGGGCAGCCATTTCTCCGAAAATTGCCATGGTAGTAATCCGTTTTTTCAACCGGCCCCAGCAAAAGCAACCGGACGCTAAATTAACCGTCCGGGAAATCGAGATATTATCGTTACTACAAAATGGCTTATCCAACAAAGACATTGGTGATAAGCTGTACATATCGGTGGAAACCGTCAAATACCACATCAAAAACATCTACATCAAGCTCCAGATATCGAGCCGAAGCGAGCTGCTGCTGCGTTTCAGGAATCCGTTGAGATAGTTCGCACCGGATTGGCGAAGTAACTCTGCAAAAAATACCAAAACCGATTTAAAACTACCCGGATGGGTAGGAAATGATTTGTGAATAGCAATTTCCTTTGCAGAGAGCATTGTGATACTCAAAAAACGCTATCAATATATGGTTTGATCTCAAAAAACTGGTCTATCGGTTAGCTTCGCCCTTTGCCTTTCTGCCGGGGCTGTCCATGCGACTGTATGTAATATGACTAATACCACCGACGGCAATGGTCTTGACAAACTGAACACGCTTTATTTGTCACACTTCACTCCACGGTCGGTCGCGGGAACAAGATGCTGCAAGATCTTCTATCATTTACCTATTTCAAAATTTATCAGATTTCAACCCTTAACCACATTCAATATCAGATAATATGGAACCCTACGTTGGTGAAATCAGGGCTATTGGCGGAGTTAAACTTCCGACTGACTGGGCTTATTGCGACGGTTCGCTGCTCGCAATTGAAAAATACTCGGTGTTGTACACGTTAATCGGCACCACTTATGGCGGCGATGGGATCACGAATTTCGCGTTGCCGGATCTCCGGTCGCGAATCCCGCTGGGGCAAAGCTCCAACAATCCCATCGGGCGCCAGGGAGGCACGGAAACTGTGAAGCTGGCAACGGAAAATTTACCCGAACACAGGCATGCGCCCGCATGCAGTACCGACGACAAGACTAACTCGAAAAACGCTACGGACGCTTTCTGGTCGGCTTCCCCGGATCACGGGAAGCGGTACGCACCGCCGCCGGCAACCATCGGCATGAACGTGGAAGGGATACAAGCGGAAGGTGGAAATCAGCCGCATGAAAACCGGATGCCTGTTCTTGCCGTCAACTACATTATATCGTTGTTTGGCCTGTACCCGCCACGTGGATAGTAATCAATCTTTAATCATTCAATCACAATGAGACCATACATTTCAGAGATCAGGATGTTCGCCTTTCCGTGGCTGCCACAGGGATGGAGGTTCTGCGACGGCTCGGCGTTGTCTGTCCATCAACATCCCATATTATACCAATTGATCGGCAATACTTTCGGAGGAGATGACGACTATTTTAATTTGCCCGATCTCAGGAACAAAGTGATTATTGGCAGGGGGCCGGAATATCCGGCTTTTACCATGGGAGGCGAGGAGACTCATGAGCTTACCGTTCCGGAAATGCCTAAGCATCGCCACCAAGCGATAGCGAGCGCAAACGGATCGGACACTGCCACTCCCAAAGACCATTTCTGGCCTTCGGATGCCGGGTATGTGATGCAAAGTAACGGCAATATGAGCGATCAGGCCACCGAACCGGCCGGTAGCGGCATTGCACACAGTAATATGTCGCCCTATCTGGCCATCAATTATGCGATGAGCCTCCAGGGTGGTTATCCCGACGATACTTATCGGGTTCAAGATGATTTCATCGGTACGATCAGAGCTTTTCCAAAAAAATTGACGCCCGGCTGGTGGGTTCCCTGCGATGGGACGATTTTGCTGGTTGAAACCCATTGGTCATTGTTCCTTGAGATCGGTGCGACTTATGGCGGGGATGGGAAAACTACTTTTGCATTGCCCGATCTGCGGGGACGTTCGACGGTCTTTTGCGGCGAACCTAAGGGGCTTTCACATTACAAGTTGGCAGAAAAGGGCGGGGAAGCGTCGGTAAAACTGACCGTTGCGGAAATGCCCCGGCACAGCCATCTCCCGCTGGCAGCCGCAAAAGCCACCACTTCAAATCCTGTCGGGCAGGTATGGGCGAATGAAGACTTGCGTCCGCCGATCAACGGCTTCGCGGGAGCGAAAGGGGCGGGTGAAGTAATGAACCCGGCAGCGATCGGCGAAGCGGGGGAAGATGCGCCGCACAACAATATGATGCCTTACCTCACGATGGAGTATATGATTGCAGCCGGGGGTGATCGGCCTTTGTCTTCGGATGAAATCCGTGATAGTAATATTAACCCTTAACCTCAATTCAAATACTAAATAATATGGAACCTTATGTTGGAGAAATAGCACTGTTTGCCCTGGATTTTGTGCCCATTCACTGGGCCCTTTGTAATGGCGCCATCCTTAAGATAGCGGATTACTCGGTCTTATTCCAGTTGCTGGGCAACCGGTACGGGGGCGACGGGGTGACAAATTTTGCACTGCCCGACCTGCGGTCACGTATACCGCTGGGCCATAGTGACCGTAATCCAATCGGGAGAATGGGCGGTTCGGAATCAGTCAGGCTGGGATTGGAAAACCTGCCTCGACACAGCCATATCGCTAATTGCAGTACTTCTGACAAGGTCGACTCGAAAGACGCAACCAATGCGCTATGGTCGGCTTCTGAAGAACACGGGCGCCGGTACGGCGCAGCCGACGTTTTCCCAAACAATATTCTAATGAACACGGAAAGTATCATGCCGGAAGGAGGCGATCAGCCACATGAAAACCGGATGCCGATCCTGGCACTCGTATACTGTATTGCGGTTGACGGCGAGTTCCCGCCTTTTGTTTGATCACGTCTAATTCTTAATCGATTTTTTTATGGCACAAGGATTTATCGCAGAAATCAGAATGTACGCTTTCCCAGGGGAGATCAAATATTGGGTACCCTGCGATGGCAGAACATTGCCAGCAGACAGGTACCATGCCCTTTTTGATCTGATTGGCACGACATTCGGCGGAGATAACAGAAATTTCAAGGTACCGGACCTTCGCAACCGGGTGCTGATCGGCAATGGCCCGGATTATCCGAGCTTTGCTCACGGCGGGGAAGAGGCCCACGGCCTTGTCATGCAGGAGATGCCGAAGCACAATCATAAAGCCCTGGCAAGTTCCTATACCTCAAACGTTATGAGCCCGTCAGATAACTACTGGCCTTCGGACCCCGTATACGTCAGGCAGCCCAACGCCACAATGAGTGATCAGGCCCTCAGCCAGGTAGGGTTTGGCGTGCCACACAATAATATGTCGCCGTACCTGGCAGTCAACTATATGATTTGTGTAGATGGCATTTTTCCGGGAGAAGACTTCCAGCTCGAAGGTTATTTAGGATGTGTCAGGATCTTTGCCGGGAACGTGAAGTCGGAAAAGTGTCTTCCCTGTGACGGGCGACTAATGGTAGGCAGCAAGAATACAGCGATGCTTTCCCTCCTCAAGAAAACCTTCGGCGGTGACGGCGAGACCACTTTTGCATTACCTGATTTGCGCGGAAGGGCCGCGGTTGGTTGTGACCTGTATGGGCAGATGTCGCCACCGAAGCCCGAAGAAGGACCGTCGGAGCAACTTACATCTTACAAATTCACCGAAGCAGCGGGCGAAGCAACGGTGAAACTAAGTGTCGCACAAATGGCGACGCATTATCATCCGGCTTTTGCCAGCAAGTTTAAAGGCAATATAAAAAACCCAAGTGGCCAGATGTGGGCCAATGCGGATAACCGGCCTCCGATAACCTGCTTTACAAACACCAAAGGGGGGGGCAATGTCATGAGCCCGGCGGCCATCAGCGAGGTCGGTGGGGACCAGCCTCACAACAACATGATGCCCTACCAGGCGATTAGATACTTAATGTCTACTTCAGGCGTTTACCCGCCTCGGTCGTGATGAGCCAAGCTCACTCAATAATTTACACTATGATGAAAATTTCTATCAGTTTTTTCCTGAGCAGGGTACTGGCTGTTATGTTGTTAGGTGCCGGCGTAATAATGAACGCTCATGCCAATACTTTTAACGTAACCCAAACCACCGACGGCAACGACCCGTCGCAGCTCCGCGGGGCGATCCTGGCGGCAGACGCCCTCGGGGGCGGGCCGCATACCATTAACATACCTGCCGGCACTTACAACCTTACGCTTGGAACTATCGAATTCGGTACCAAAGCTCAGAATATTTCGATCATCGGGGCCGGGCCGGGCTCGACGGTCATCAATATGACTACCACGATGCAGGGGCGTATATTCTTCATCAACCCGCCTGGGACTGTGTTCGGTGTGACTACCGCTATTTCCGGCATCAAATTCACGGGTGGGAAGAACTCCGACAATTATGGAGGAGGGGCGATAATCTGTGGAGGGCCTGACAATGTTACCAACATTTCCAATTGCACATTCGAAGGCAATGTAGCCGAATTTTTGGGTGGCGGGGCTTTGGCGATGGCAGGTGGAGGCGCGTTGACCGTGGATAATTGTACATTCCACGATAACAAGGTGCTTTCTTTGACCGACAACGCCACCGGCGGGGCGATATCGATCAGTTATTACAACTCGTCCATCACGACAACCGGCAGTGCGACGATCATCAATTCCACATTCACCAATAACCTGGCAACTTCCGGACATTTTACTTCCGGCGGAGCGATCGGCCTAAGCGCCGCCTATTCGGTTTCGAGCCCTTCTTTTTATACCAAAATCGAAAAGAATAAATTCCTGAATAACACCACGGGGTTGACGAGTAACAGCGAAGGCGGGGCTGTTTCTATCATCAGCAGTTTTGCAGTTGATATTAATTACAATGTTTTTACCGGAAATAAACTGGGTAATGTAGTGAAGGATGCCTTGTCGGTCCGCAAATCGGTCAATGGCGCGGTGAATGCTACCAACAACTGGTGGGGCTGCAACACCGATCCGCAGGCGGGGGGAACATGCAGTGAGCCCGCTTATATGATCGACGGGTTGGGTACCGCTTCTCTGACGACCACTCCCTGGCTTGTTTTGAAGCCGTCGGTCGTCAATTCAACACTTTGTATTCCTTCCGCGAGCCAGACCACCGTTACCGCCAGCTTCCTGAACAACTCGGCTGGTACACCCCTATCACTATCCAATCTGAGCCAATTGATCGGCTTGCCGGTCAGTTTCAGTGCTGTAAATGGCAGTATTTCAGGTGCTCAGGCCAGTATTCAGGCGGATGGCAAGGCCACGGCGACCTATACGGCAAGTGGCGCGGGGAATGGCAGTTCCAATGTCATGGCCGGTTATTTGACCAATGCCGATCCGACCGGAAGTGTTGCTATCGTCGCGGGTGCGTCACCTGCGATCAGTGTGGCTCCCGTGAAGGTCACAACTTGCCCCGGTACTTCATCAGTTAATTTCTCGGTAACGGCTGGCAGCGCTACCACGATGTCTTATCAATGGTATCTTGGAAACACACCGCTGTCTAATGACGGCAAATACAGTGGCGTCAACACGGCGATGCTGACGGTCCATAACATTGTAGCCGGCGACCATGGAGGGCTATATAAAGTTAAAATCACTAACACGTGCGGCGATACTTTCTCAACCGCGGTGGGGCTGAATGTACTCTCAGGCCGCTTGTATGTGGCCGAAGGAGCATCAGGGGAAGGTTCAGGATGGGGCGATGCGCTCGGGGATCTCAGCACTGCGCTGAACATCGCGACGGGCTGTCCGGGTATTACCGAAATATGGGTAAAGGCCGGAACGTATAAGCCTTCAGGTCAGCCTTACAACCTCAATCTGGGTGGTGCGCGACACAATGCATTTTACCTGATCAACAATGTGTCGGTCTATGGTGGCTTTAAAGGGGATGAAACCCAGCTTTCCGCAAGAAATGCGGGGGCTAATCAGACTGTTCTTTCAGGAGATATAGGTTCCGCAGGGGATACCGATAATTCCTATCACGTTATTGTTGCAGTAAATACCAATTCGGCCGCACGACTCGATGGCTTTATTATCCGCGACGGGAACGCCGATGGAACGGGCCTCAGTGTCAGTATATTCGGAGCATCCGTAGACGCGTCCGCGGGCGGTGGGATTACCTTGAACGCGTCGTCACCGAAGATCACTAATTGTGTTTTTACAGCTAATAAAGCCAATAATGGAGGAGGAATTATGCTGTTTGGAGATGGTACCGCACCGACGATCAGCCAGTGTGTGATTTCTGATAATTCGGGCACGAGTGGTGGCGGTGGGATTTTTAATGGATTTCACTCCACGGGAACCATTCACCATTGCACGGTCGCACGTAACACATCTGTGATCGAGGGAGCCGGGATATACAACATGTTGTCAACTCCATTGATCGTCAATACGGTGGTATGGGGTAACAGCGGACAGGACCCGGCGGGGGTCCACGATCTGATCTCGACTCCGGTCGTAGCGCATTCCATTGTGCAGGACGGACACAGTGGTACCGGGGTTGTGAATGCGGACGCATTGTTTACCAGCCAGGCGGATCCGGATGGTGCGGATAACAAATGGATGACGGCCGATGACGGACTTAGGCTGTCGCCTTGCAGCCCGGGGATCAACACCGGTTTTTTTGCCGTCAATATTCCGCCGACGGATATTCTGGGGCTATCTCGGGTATTCGACGTGACAGCGGATATGGGCGCTTATGAATTGCAATCTTACCGCGATGGCAGCAGCTTGTCATTGAATGGCGATGTGGTTTCCCAGACGATTGTCGGCAGTACTACCAATGGTTTCGTGGTATCCGGGTGCCGGGTCATCGCGCAGGTAACGCCTTCGGGCGCAGTGCCGGTGAGCGGGAGCGTACAGGCGAAGGTGTTCGTGGAAGGAGCGGTTATTCCGGCAGCGGCGGTTCAGTTTGTCCAGCGGCATTATGACATCCTTCCCGCGAGCAATGCAGGAAGTGCTACCGCGAAGATCAAACTGTTTTTTCTCCAATCTGAGTTCGATGCATTCAACAGCAGTGTGAGCGGTCCAAAATTGCCGGCTTCGCCTTCCGACGGATCGGGGAAAGCCAATCTGCTCGTTGTCCAATACCACGGAACCTCGGCCATCGGCCAGCCCGGGTCGTACAGCGGCAGCATTACCACCATCGATCCAGCCGACAGCGACGTCTCCTGGAACGGCGATCTGAGCCGGTGGGAAATCAGTTTCGACGTTACCGGTTTCAGTGGTTTCTTCATCAGTAATGTCGATCCGCTCCCTTTGAAACTGATCCGCTTTGCGGCTAAAAAGGCTGAAAATACGACAACGCTTGAATGGCTGACGGCGGAAGAAGCCAATACTAGCCATTTCGAAATATATCGCAGCTCTGACGTCCGTAACTGGGTACTTTTGCCTGAGCAGCCCGCGGCCATGGGTTCGGGCGGGCATCGCTACTCTGCTACCGACTACCATCCGGCAACGGGTTTAAACTACTACCGCCTGAAAATGGTGGATACCGACGGTTCGTTTGCATGGAGCCAGATCGTGAACGCCGATCACGGGAATGCGGTTCAGATACAAGTGTATCCCAACCCGGCAACCACGGTGCTCCAACTCGAAATGGCCGGAGTACTTTCGGGTAATGCCGCATTGATTAGTTCAAATGGTGTAGAGGTGATCAAAGCCGATTTAAAAAACGGTCGCACTTCATTGCCGGTAGGGGATTTGCCGAAGGGTATTTACCTGCTACGTGTTCAAACGGGCCCCACTATACATACACAAAAAGTCGCAGTCGAGTAGGTCAGATAGCCATCACCGATCTTCCCGGCTCTGGTCATCAGGCACATCGATCTTTTTCAGCAGCCTGCATTTAGTGGTACGCACGGCATTGCTGCTGATGCCCAGCGTAGCCGACATTTCCTGATAAGCCAGTCACAGTTTGGTCAGCGCTATGAAACGTATCTCGCTCTGGGTAAGCTCTGGGAATTTCTCCCAGAGCCGATGTAGATAACCACCGTGCACCTTGCCGAAAAGCCTTTGAAATAATCCCAATCCCTGCGACAGGGTGGCACCCCGTTGACACACAACGTTTGCGATGACGGGCTTACCGCGGCACTGCCGGTAAAATGCGTCGGCCAGTTTGGTATAGACAATGTCGGTGTTGGGAGGCCGGCCAAACCTGCTTGAATTGGTTAGGGGAAAGTCATTTGAAGGTAAAGTTTAGATGATACAGATCCCATTTGCATCTGACTCAATCATTCCATTCCCCGCGTCTGCATTATCGGTCCCGACCAGATAGGTAGCGGCAAGCACTTCTCTGGTACGTGAATTCAATCTTGCGTATGCGAGGTCGCTATGAATTCCCAGATGAACCGTACCATTGGTAACAGGGAAGTTAGTCGAAGAGGTAGAGGTCAAAATGTCCACCATATTTGCATTGACATACATACCCATAAGGGCTGACCGGGTGCCCGCAGCAGCGTTGCCACTGAGGATTGCAGAGGTGAGGATAACCTCCCGAAGAAGCATTCAACTTGGTGTAGACCACCCCGGTTCTTGTATGGCAACCCCGGTTGTAGCTGGATAATTCGCTGATCCGGTTGTTGCGCCTACATGCTCTTCGTTGCCGCAAACCTCTATCCGGGTCCCGAATATTTCCCGGCTATTTTGGCCGTTTGGAAGAACCTACGGGCGCGGGTTTTGTCTATTTTCCCTCAGATCCATGTTAGTAATAGAAATGGCAACCTCAAAGTAACCATAGACACCATTGAAATGCCAGGAATTAAAGCAAACGGAATTCGCAAAAATGCGGCAAAGAATTACCCGTTAACTGAATGAAAAGGAATTGTTTTTATATTAATTAACAAAGTTCGTTGCAAACAGGCCGCGGTACAGAACTACCTGTATGGGTGGGAAAACACACCCAACATCCCGCTTAACTTTGCAGGTACCATGAACAGACTAGCTATTATTGAAGACACGGCGGGCATTCGACAAGTGCTGGCCGACTTTTTTTCGGTGCAACCCGATTTCGAGCTCATACTATCTGCCGCGTCGTTTGAAGAATTCGTGGATCGCTGGAATCCCGAGCAACGTCTTGACCTGCTCCTCTGCGACATCGGCCTGCCGGGAAGGTCCGGGATCGAAGCCGTATGGCACATCAAGGAAATCAGCCCGCAGACAATGGTAATGATGTATACCGTGTTTGAAGACCAGGAGAAGATATTCCAGTCACTGTGCGCAGGGGCAACCGGCTACATGCTCAAAAGCTCTCAATTGAGCGAACTCCGGGCCGGGCTGAGAGAAATGCTGGCCGGAGGAGCCGCCATTTCCCCAAAAATTGCAATGGAAGTGATCCGCTTTTTCAACCGCCCCCAACAAAAGCAACCGGACGCCAAATTAACCGTCCGGGAAATCGAGATATTATCCTTACTACAAAATGGCTTATCCAACAAAGACATTGGTGATAAGCTGTACATATCGGTGGAAACAGTCAAATACCACATCAAAAACATCTACATCAAGCTCCAAATATCGAGCCGGAGCGAGCTGCTGCTGCGTTTCAGAAATCCCTTAGGAAGATAGACAGGAAAGGGCTGGTTTACTACGTGCCGAAGCCGGCGAAAACGCAAAGAAAACGGCATCACCCACATAGAACTACCCAAACGGGTAGGAAATTCCTTGTTCGCTGCAATTTTCTTTGCGGAGAGTAAGCTCGTATGTGCTAAAACGCCTCTTCTTTCGACTCTACGTTCTGACAAAGCCCAACCTATTCACGACTTCCAAATGAAACAAATGAGAAAAAATTCTACCAACCAAACCTACCCCGATTTCAAAAACAGGAACATCAAAATAGTTGTCACGATGATTATAATGATTGCTGTATGGGCTGCAATACAGCGCATTTCTATTCATGGTGAACAAACAGCCTCTGTAAAGGAAAATGCGGTTCGGACTCTGCCAGCTGTTCAAAAAGGAAGGTTGTTGAAATCCGACCAAAGTAAACCGAAAGGCGATACCCTGGCCAATAGCGAATGGTATGGCAACGTCATGAAGGCGATTGAAAAAGCGGAGTACAAAGTTACGAAGATCGACAGCCTGGGGAAATACAGTTCGCCCAACCGCAAGAACAATATGCGCTTCTACTATGACGAGAACGGATTTAGCGCAGAGCCCCGCACCACAAAAATTCCCGTGGGGGAACCCGATCCCCAAAAGCAACCCCATGAAAGAGAATATAAAACCATCGGAGACTGGGAGGTGGATTTCTTGCTCGATAAAAAACAGGTAGGTGAAGGAAAGTGGTCGGTGCAGGACCATCAGGCTGAATACATCACAGAAAATATCGCCGTACAATATATCAATGGCGAGGAAGGCATGCGCCAGAATTTTATCGTCAAAAAACCTTTAGCGGGCAGCGAAGAACTGAAAATAAATTTTACAGTAAAAACAAAACTTAAACAGGAATTCAGCAGTGACCGGTTGTCGTTTATCCATCCCCGTGAAGGCGCTGTGCTCAACTATGACGGGTTAAAGGTATGGGATGCCAAAGGGAAAGAACTGGCTGCACAGTTTGAAAAGCATGGCGAAGGGTATTCCATCCATGTCAACACACTCGGCGCCACTTACCCGGTAACGATTGACCCGATCAGCAGCACTCCGTCTGGATCCATTGAAAGCAATCAGGCAAATGCCCAGCTAGGGTATTCTGTGGATGGCGCTGGCGACGTGAATAATGATGGCTTTGATGATATCATTGTCGGCGCTCCTTATTACGACAATGGCCAGGTGGATGAGGGCGCTGTATTTATCTTCTACGGATCTTTTCTAGGCATCAGTACAACTCTTGGCGTTCCCTCAACAGAATCGAATCAGGCAGGCGCACTAGCAGGATTCTCTGTGGCTGGTGCTGGCGATGTAAACAATGACGGATATGATGACGTGATTATAGGAATGCCTTATTTCGACCATGTAAATGTTGATGAAGGCAGGGCCTTGCTCGCCTTCGGTTCTAATGCGGGGGTAACATTCACTCCTCAAAGCACTAACGATTTATACATGGATCAATCCAATGCGCAGTTCGGTTGGTCAGTTGATGGGGCAGGTGATGTAAGTGGGGACGGATTCGACGATCTAATCGTAGGCGCTCCTAATTACGATGGAGGTGGTGTCAATTCGGGTGCCTACGCTATTCTGCGAGGGTCTTTCAACGGTATTGTTACACTGAGTCCAACACATAGTCTACAGGCTGGTGCCAAGCTTGGCTGGTCCGTAGCGGGCCTTGGGGATGTTAATAACGATGGGCTGGCAGATGTAGGGGTAGGGGCTCCTCTTTTCGACAACAATTTTATCGACGAAGGACTTTATGTGATCCGTTTTGGGTCCCTTAACCTTACTACTTCTCCAGTTCAAAAGCAGTATGTCAGCAACCAGGCAAACTGCCAAATGGGATATTCCATCAGTTCCGCTGGCGACATTAACGGTGACGGTTTTGATGAAGTTATGGTAGGAGCGCCATTCTACGACAATGGTAATGTCGATGAAGGTATTGTGGTGATCTGGAACGGGGCCAGCAATTTTCCAGGAACTTATACCAGTTGCGATGGCGGTCAGGACAATGCGCATTTTGGGATCTCACTTGCATCCGCAGGCGATTTGAATCAGGATGGGTTTGGGGACATATTAATAGGAGCTCCCGACTATGATGCCAATGGCGCGCCAAACGCAGGCGTCGCATTTCTGTATACCGGATCAGCGGCAGGTCTCAACTCCGCCTATTCTCAGATTTTCATGTCTACCCAGCACGACGCTAAATTTGGGCAGTCCGTGGCCGGAGGAATGGATCTCAATAAGGATGGTAATCTTGATCTCATCATTGGTGCAAGTCAACACGACAATGATCAAACCAACGCGGGGGTCGTATTTGTTTACTATGGCTATGACCAACCTACATTGGTGGTAGATGTGAATATTCTTGCCGAAAGCGATCAACTTCACGCCTGGATGGGGTCTTCGGTATCTGGCGCAGGTGATGTGAACGGAGATGGGTATAGCGACGTCATTGTCGGAGCGCCATACTACGACAACGGTCAGGTGGATGAAGGTGTAGCTTTTTTATATTATGGCTCGGCCGCTGGAATCAATACGGCCTCACCCGTACTACTTGAAAATAATCAGGAACACAGCATCTTCGGCAGCGCAGTCTCAACAGCTGGTGATGTAAACGGCGATGGTTACAGTGATGTCATTGTCGGAGCGCCGAATTGGACCCAAGGTGAGCAGCGGGAAGGAGGAGCATTCATTTTCTATGGCTCAGCGTCAGGTATTACAACCACGCCCGCCGCCACCATGGAATCGAACCTCGTTTTGTCACTTATCGGTGTCTCTGTTGCCTGCGCAGGTGATATTAATGGCGATGGCTTCAGCGATGTCCTTGTTGGCGCGCCCAACTACGGCAATGGAACCACCAACCAAGGGGCAGTCTTCATTTATTATGGGTCCGCGTCCGGTATCGCCGTTGCATCGCCGACCCTGTTTGCGTTCGGACAAGAAGGCGCGAAGTTAGGCTATTCCGTAGCCGGCGCGGGCGATGTCAACGGGGATGGGTTTAGCGATATAATAGCGGGTGCACCGGATTATGACAATGGTGAAGATGAACCAAATGTTGGTGTTGCTTGGTTGTATTACGGTTCTGCCGGGGGTGTCATTCCCTCACCCGTGACGCTTGAAGGCGGTGCCGGGTTGTTTGGATTCTCGGTATCCGGTGCCGGTGATGTCAATGGAGATGGATACAGTGACGTGCTAGTCGGCTCGCCTTCTTTTGGTACCAATTTTAATCTGGAAGGTGCTTTTTATTTCTTCACGGGTAGTTCGTCGGGAATCAATACTAAGCCGGCAGGCCGTAGAAAGTCCAATTCGTCCCAGACTTATTTGGGCGGAAGTATATCAGGTGCCGGTGACTTGAACGGAGATGGTTTCGCCGATGTGGTAGTAGGTGCAACTTTTTATTCAAACGCACAAAATGAGGAAGGCGCTGCTTACATTTATATGGGATCCCCTCATGGGCTGAGCGAATCTGCTACGAAAATTATTGAGACTAACCAGGAATCGGGCTATATGAGCTGTGTCTCCTCTGCAGGTGATGTAAACGGAGACGGATATAGCGACTTGATCTTCGGGCATCATGGGCTTGACAATCCAGAGGAAAATGAAGGTGGTATCTCTATGATGTACAGTTCTGCCGATGCGATTCGAACAAGCTATTCTTCCAAAATTCAGCTCAACCAGGCCGATGCCAGGCTGGGCACTTCGGTTGCCATTGCAGGTGATGTGAATGGGGATGGATTTAATGATGTGATCGTGGGGGCGCCGCAATATGATTTGGGTGAGTATAATGAAGGCATTGCCAGTGTTTACCTTGGAAGTGTCAACGGACTCAGCGTAGTTCCAACCACGTTACAGAGAAACCAGGAATCCTCGGGCTTTGGAACTTCCGTAGCGTCCGCAGGTGACGTGAACGGCGATGGGTATGATGATGTGATCGTTGGTGCCCATTCATACAGTAACGGAGAGGCAGTTGAAGGCGCCGCATTCCTGTACTACGGATCTGCCGGAGGCCTTGCTGGTGCCCCGGTCTTACTGGAAAAAAACCAGGCTCTTTCATTATTCGGTTTTGCGGTAAGCTCCGCGGATGATGTAAATGGCGATGGATATGACGATGTGCTGGTCGGTTCCATATTTTTCACCAATGGTCAACCCGGAGAAGGAGCCGCCTTCCTGTACCTGGGCTCCGCCTCTGGTATCAATACCACTTCTGCCGCCACCTTGGAAATGAACCAGGCTGGTGCGGGCTTCGGCGCTTCTATTTCCCGTGCCGGCGATGTTAACGGGGATGGGTTCGCAGACGTTGTAATCGGTGCATACCAGTATGATAACGGTCAAAACAATGAAGGTGCTGCCTTTATCTTTCACGGCTCCGCTTCCGGTCTTAACCTTACACCTGCACGCATACTGGAAGCAAACCAGGCGGACGCTGGCTTTGGCGGGGCTGTGGCATTTGCCGGCGATGTAAACGGCGACGGGTTCAGCGATATCATTGTCGGAGCGGCAACTTACGATGACGGGCAGACCGATGAAGGAAATGCATTCGTTTATCATGGATCAGCAGCCGGCATTGGCGCTTCGCCGGCACTTGCAATTCAGGTCAACCAGGCAGGAGCTAACTTCGGAAGCAGTGTATCAAGTGCAGGCGATGTCAACGGCGATGGTTACTCGGATGTGATTATTGGCGCGTTCTACTATACCGCTCCGGAACTCTATGAGGGCGCTGCGCTGATCTACCTGGGATCTCCGTCAGGCATTACCGCAGACGTGGCCAAATTACTGGAAAGCAACCTGGCAGGAGCGCAACTCGGAACATCTGTCGCCGGTGGTGGTGATATTAACGGGGATGGTTTTAGCGATATCATCATAGGCGCCAGCCGTTATGCAGAAGGTCAAACAGATGAAGGTATGGTGTTTATCCACTACGGAAATGCCGCGAAAAACTTCAAACGCAATAATGTTGACCTGTACAATGTCGACCTTGTTACACCGGTGAATACCTCGAATTTCGACAATGCACAATTTGGTGCAGGGTTGTTCGCCAAAGCATTCATGGGTAGGGATAAGGGCAAACTGGTATGGGAAACCAGGCGAAATGGCACTCCTTACAGCGGTTCGCCCATCTCCAACAGCGGGGCATTCACCGCACAGCAAAACGCATACAGTGACCTGGGGATATCAGGCATCGAATTAAAAAACGTGGTCGACAAACTTCCCGGCCGCCTTACCCAGGTAAGGGTACGCGTTAAATACAATCCCGCCACGGCTGTTACCGGACAGTTATATGGTCCCTGGCGCTATGTCCAAACCGTATCAGGCCCTTCAGGCGCCTTGCCAGTGGATCTTATCTCGTTCAATGTAGCCTGGCAACTGCAAGGTCAGGTGGCGATGGTCAATTTTATTACCGAAAATGAATCAGAAATTGATCACTACGAGATTGAGAAAAGTACTAACGGAAAAATCTTTACCAGACTGACAGAAGTTGCCGCCGACAACATTCCGGATCTTCATCAATACAGCTACGTTGATAGCAACGCTACGGCCAGCAGACAATATTACCGGCTGCGTACAGTGCACAGTAACGGCTCCGCAGACTACAGCAGGATCGTAGTGTTAAATAATAGTGAGGCAGCTGAGATTACAATGTACCCGAACCCGGCTGCCGATATCGTGAACCTGAAAATGAACAAGATGACCGGCAAGTTCAATTTGCGGATAATAAACAGTTCGGGTCAAACTGTGAAACGACTCAGTATTCAGTCTGTGGCAGGCGAGCGTATACAGGTACCTGTACGTGACCTGCCGACGGGGATATATTACCTGCATTTACAGAATGACGAACAAGTACAAGTCTTAAAGTTAGTAAGGCAGTAGTTTGGTAAGCAGGTCTTAAAAAAACACTATCAATATATGTTTGATCTCAAAAAACTGGCTCTATCGGTTTGCTTCGCCCTTTACCTTTCCGTCGGGGTTGTCCACGCGACTGTTTACAATGTGACCAATACCGCCGACGGCAATGGTCTTGACCAACTGAGAGGAGCGCTTGTGGACGCTGGTAATAACCCCGAAACGCATACGGTTAACATCAGTGCAGGAACCTATTATATCGACAATGGAGACATAGGGATAGGTACAGTAAACAATTGCAACATTACCATCAACGGTGCCGGCATTGGAAACACGATCATTGACGCTCGTCGGAATGGCCGTGCTTTCATCCTTAATCAAGGAAATAACCGGAGTGGTTTGAAGATTTCTTTTAACGGCTTGACCATTCAAAATTGTGCTTCCTATTCATCCCTCAGGCGGCGGTGCAATTGCAGCGGCAGGCGGACTTGGAAATGCTTACAGCTTCGATAGTTGTTTGTTCTATAACAATGGGATCTACTATGGACCAAACGCGCAACCTGAGGGAGGCGCAATCTATTGCAGGGACGCATCTTTGTCCGTCACTAACTGTTCGTTTATAAGCAACAAGGCCGCGGCTGGTAACGGAGGGGCTATAAGTTTTAGGTTCCAGATGGGGTCTCGCGGGAATCTCTCCGGGAATCTTACTATCGCCAATTCCAAATTTTCGTTCAACACCAGTGCTCCGGTTTCTGGTGGAGGAGCACTCTTCATATCAACCACTGGCTTCGTCGGCAATTTTTCAACTTTGGTGACCGGATGCACATTTTCTTCCAATTTCATACCAGATGGGTTCGGCGCGGCGATCTATTACACGAGTATGTTCGATAAGGCGTCGTTAAATATCAATTATAACCGCTTCACTGGCAATACATCAAAAAGGGCCGCCGTAGAGGTCTCTTACCATAAGTTTGTTGGCAACGAAGCAGTCTATCCTCTAACTGATCTGCTCAATGTGAAAAACAATTGGTGGGGCTGCAATGAGGGCGCTGAAGGATGTAGCGACTATGGCCATACTGTAAATGGCCTTTGGGAAGGTGGCTTCGCCGCGATATTTACCCCACACTTGCAGTTAAAAACTACCGTCAGTGCACCGAGCATCTGCTACCCCGGCACCAATTCGGTTCAAGTCTCGACGGGTTTTACCTCCAACTCTGCCAACGAGCCGATCGACCCCGCCAACCTGGCACTTGTCGGACGGTCTGTTTCGTTTATAGCGCCGGGTACTATGGGTAATTTTTCCGGAGCACAAACAAGCATCCAGGCGAACGGCAAGGCCGTTGCGAACTTTAATTCTAACGGAACACCAGGCCTGGCGGAAATTTTTTCGATCTCGGATAATGCCTCCAATACGGCGCTGCTGACCGTGAACACGCCAGGCAGCTGGCTGGGCACTTCCAGCAGCGACTGGTTCTTGCCCGCAAACTGGTGCGGCGGGGCTGTTCCCACCGCCAGCACGAATGTCAACATCCCGGCAGGTACGCCCCGTTCGCCCTTCATCGAGTCAGTTTTTGGTGGGGCTAACGTCAATAATATCACCATCGCTGCTGGTGCAAAACTTACTTTGGGTAACGATGCTGGATTGGACGTCAAAGGCGAGTTTACCAATAATGGTAGCGATATTGCCACCGCCCCGGTCGCACTTACGGTATTCTCCGGCCCCGGTAACCAAACCGTGCCGGGAGGAGACTACTCGTTTCTTGGCATTGCGGGTGGTGGGATAAAGACCCTTGCCGCCGACGAGCTTACCTCATTCGACCGAAGCAACTGCTATGTGGCACATTATAAAGACGGCAGCTGGAATTCGATCACCAGTGGCCCTGCATTCGGCAGCAATCCATTTTTCGCGAAGCGCTCCGGCATTACCAGCTTCTTTCCTTTCGCCATAACCAATCCCGATTCACCGTTACCTGTTACACTAGCACGCTTCGACGCGGTGAAGGAGGGCTCCACGGCCCTTCTGAGCTGGTCGACCACCGAAGAGACCAACAGCGACCGTTTCGAGGTGGAGCGCAGCATCAATGGCAAAGTCTGGCAGAAAATCGCCACGGTCAAGGCACAAGGCGAAAGCAAAGTCTGGCAGACTATCGCTTTACAGATCAGCAGCCGGTACCTTCCCGGGAAAATCTCTACCGCTTGAAGATGATTGACCGCGCGGCCGGTACGCCGGTGCGGGACGACCAGGAGGGCGCGTTTGCATACAGCCGTATCAGGAGTCTGAAATTTGAGGACGCCGATATCCCCGTCGTTTTCCCTAACCCTGCAAATGATAAGCTGTTCGTACAGGATTTCACCCGTGTTTCAAGCCTGCGCATCAATGACCTGAACGGAAATGTGGTGCACCAATCCGGGGCGATGAAAAATAATGAAATCAGTGTCAACAAATTCACCCCAGGAGTACACTTTGTGGAGATCAAGTGGCTTGATGGAAGAAAAACCGTAAGGAAAATTGTGCTCAATCCGTAGGTTGGGCCGCGTAGGTTGCATTTCAAAGATTGGCCACACAATACCACTATTTTAGCGTGGTCTGTCCAATTGCCATCAGAAAGGTATACAACTCATTTTCAGTTATTAATTTTAGGTAGTCAAACAACCGGTTCGGCATTTGCTCGGTTTTGGGTGTAGAAGCCTTCTAGTGACGAGCTTGAAGGCTCCGCACCAATTGCATGCTGCCGTATTGCGGAAGGAGAAATTGTGAAATCTCGCTAATCGCTTGTGGCTGTTGCACAACACATAGGTAGGTAATTCGCCTTGAAACGAATGCTTCCGCCAAGGCTTCTAACAGAGAATATCCAAGTCAATACTAATATTCTGCGCTGTCTGACCAACATTTGATACAAGGTTTGATGTATTGCTCAGAAGGGTTTTGAATCCGTCCAACTGCATATTGATCTAGTCACCATTGTGGCAAATCAATGCGAATCCAAGATTTGTCATGATCACAAAACTCATGAAATACAGATTTTTTCCCGCGGTTTTCAAGGTTCTGATATACCTGGCTATGTCTGTACCGCTCATGTTTTGCACTAACCGTGAGGGCAGGCAAATGATCAGCACTGATGGCTTCCTGGTCATAAGGGGAAGTTCCGATTGGCTTTTTTTTCCTGCCAAGAGTTTAGACCTGGAAACTTGTCAGCGGAATTTTACAACCGATAACTTGAAATTAGGCATCCAAGTTGATCCAAAGCAGTTGACCGACACCACCCATTCAATATTAGAGCGATCAGTCGACACAATAGTGCTCACACGGCCGATTGAAGTTGAACACGGATACCACACTTATATAAAAGTTGCACCTGTTTCGGTAAAATATTCAATTGAGAATAGATTTGTAGCGAAAGTGAGTCCGTTAAGATCCAATTTCTGCGTCAATACCAAAACAAATAAATTGAGCTTTGAGTACGATCAGTTTCCTTTACAGATCGTCAGTATACATCCGATCTTCTGCCTTGGTAAAAAAAGAAATGATGTCGCAAAAACAGAGTGCGCCCATAAGAAAGACGATCCCGACGGGTATCTCTATAAGATTTGCGAATACTTAACCTTGCATAATAAATACGAAACACTGCCAAGCCGGTATAGGATAAGATCAGTCAAAATGGATACTCTGAAAGGACAACAGGTTATAGCAGTAGAATTGACATGCTGCTATTTGGGAGACATTGCATATTTTGACCCAGTTTCCAAAGAACTTCTTTCATTGAAGTATGGTGCTAAATAATCAATTTTGCACCTGCTCCCGGGGGATAATGCTAATTGATATTAAGTCGCTCTTGCCAAATTCATAAGTTACCCCCGCCCAATCTGTCAACAGATGAGTCACAGGCAGATCACTACAACAGCCAATGAGTAGCGCAGAAGAAATCCTAAACCAACTAGACAAGTACTTGGTTCGACATTTGTACGCCTAAATCTTTCAAATAACCTCATCCTGAATGTTCTGAGCGGTTTTTTTGGAAACCGGGGTCCTATCACTTCTTCCACGATCCTACCCCTGGCGAACAGGGGTGCTTAGGTTCCAGCCCAACCGCGGCTTTAACAGCTTCCAATGAAGGTCCGAATGACGCATCTGAGCCCCCAACGATGTAGCTAAAACTCTACAACTAACAAGTACTAATTGGTACATTCTGTTAATTGAAGCGCACGTACCTTTCCGGCCCGTTGTCACTTTCAGTCACCAGTACCGTGCTTCGGAACATTGCGGCTGCTCATAACAATACTTACCACTACGTTACTTCCCCTATGAACAAATTTTACAGCTTAACATTCTTGTTTTTGATCTGCGCATTCCATGCGAGCGGTCAGTACATCACAGTCTGGAAAACCGATAATGACGGTACCAGCAACAGCAATCAGATCATCATTCCGGCAACAGGAGTCGGTTATAGCATTGCCTGGGAAGAAATTGGCAATCCGGCGAACAACGGCACGGCAATCGGAACAAACAATCATACACTCACTTTTCCCTCCCCGGGAACCTACCAGGTAAGTATTACGCCAGGTAGTGGAACGTTCACAAGAATTTCATTCGCCAGCCTGATCGACTATCGCAAATTACTGGAAGTAAGGCAGTGGGGCGATATTCAATGGACAAGCATGGAAAGCGCGTACCTGGGCTGCTATGACGTAAAAATTACAGCAACGGACGCTCCCGACCTCCGTAAGGTGACTTCAATGCGAAGCATGTTCAGCTCATGTAGTTCGGTCTCAACTGTTCCCGGGATCAACAACTGGGATGTGAGCTCAGTAAAGGATATGAGCTTCCTGTTTTCCGCAGCTTCTTCGTTCAACGACCCTCTCGACAATTGGGACGTCAGCAATGTCACCGATATGACCGGGATGTTCCGGAGCTCGGCATTTAACCAGCCAATCGGCAGCTGGGACGTAGGCAACGTCACCAACATGTATGTCATGTTCGAAAATGCATTTAATTTTAATCAGCCGATCGGTTCGTGGAATGTAAGCAACGTCACCAGAATGAGCGGGATGTTTAGTGCTGCAGCCGTATTTAATCAGCCTCTTAATGACTGGGATGTGAGCCAGGTTATCTACATGGACGGCATGTTTTTCGATGCGGAATCATTCAATCAACCAATTGACAATTGGGATGTTGGAGAGGTGCAGAGTATCGGTGCGATGTTCTCCCGGGCCGACGCATTTAACCAGCCCATCGGATCATGGGACGTAAGTAATGTGCTTTATATGTCCAGTATGTTCAATGACGCCATCAGCTTTAATCAACCCCTCAACAACTGGAACGTAGGCAATGTGGTTGATATGTCGTCGATGTTCAATGGGGCTGCCAGTTTTAATCAACCCCTCAACAGCTGGAACGTAAGCAATGTAACTGATATGTCTTCGATGTTCACGGGAGCCATTGTATTTAACCAGCCGATCAGTAGCTGGAACGTTGGGCAGGTGACGAGTATGACCTCCATGTTTCGGCAGACAGCGGCTTTCAACCAGCCCATTAACAACTGGGATGTAAGTCAGGTCACCGACATGTCGATGATGTTTTTCTTCGCACGTGATTTTAACCAACCTCTCAATGACTGGGATTTAAGTCAGGTTACCAATATTTCGGGCATGTTTTACATAGCAGGATCTTTCAACCAGCCTGTCAACGAATGGAACGTGAGCGGGGTTACCAATATGTTGGGAACATTTTATTATGCAACTGCATTTAACCAGCCACTCACTGACTGGACGCCTTCCCCAGGCGCTGACCTGACCGCCCTGCTTTTCGGCTCTGGGATGGATTGCGTGAATATGACCCTGACATTACAGGGATGGGCTGCGAATACCGCTATGCCTGATAACATTACATTTGGCGCTCAGGGTATCACATATGGCGCTCCGGCGGTCCCGGCGTTGGAAACTTTGAGAGATGCCAAAAATTGGACCATTGACATTGGCGACGAGGTGGTATGCGAAGCCCTGGATGTTTCGCTGATCAGTTTTGATGCAAAAAGGGCCAACGGAACAGTGCAGCTGGAATGGGCCACGGCGTCGGAAACTGACAATGATTATTTCGATGTGGAGCGCTCGCCCGATGCAAGAAATTGGAAAGCTATCGATCGGATCAAAGGCGCCGGAACTGTGAATACTACCCGCAATTATGCAATGACCGATTCAAATCCATTGGAAGGCAGATCGTATTACCGATTGAAAATTGTGGATTTCGAAGGAAAAGCGGAGTACTCCAACATACGCGTTATTAAAATGAACACGGCACCTGCCCCGAGCTTGTACCCCAATCCCGCGACAACCTCTCTAACACTTTCAGGAAAAACAGATGGCTATGTTAAGATATACAGCATGTCCGGTCAGGAGGTTGGACAAACAGAGGTGAAAGGTGAAAAGACGATTATTCCCGTAAAGGAACTTCCTGTTGGATCTTATTTGCTAAAATCAAACGATGGATGGAGTTCAAAATTCATCAAGCACTGAATAGAAATCTTTTCGAGCATTGTTGCCAACTCTCCAAAATATTCTAAAATCTCTCAATCATACGCCTCAGCCTCGGCCGGGTGTATCGTTGCAATAAAACAGGATAAAAATTCAAAAAAATGTTAGACAACAATAGCCATCGGGCATCCAGGGCTGAATAGGCAAATAAAACGTAGCCGGTGACGACCAAAACAATGATTCCAACAATTACATGTCCAAGTTCTGCCACCCGGGTCCCGCGCTCATATGCTTGAAAATCATGAAGGTTTTTTTTAATAGGCGTCTGCTGTTGTCTCAGCCGTTCCCATCCGCTTTTAGTTAAAATAGCCCGATACCACTCTACACCTAATATCCGATACAGCTTTCCTTGCCTTTCAAAAGGATAGGCGTTAAAGTATGATGAGTTCAGAGTCGGCTTGAGCTGAGATTCAAGTATTGTGAACCAGAACATCAGCGCAAAGTTAAATCCTAAACCAAACCCTCCCGAGGTAATATCCATGTAGAGAAGCATAAGGCTTATAGTTAATGCCGCGAGGCAGACTATAAGCAGTATTTTGACCCATTTGAGAAGCATGCGAGAGCTGTTTATTTCTAATATGTTTACTATTGATTTACTTAAAATAATGCTTTGACCCGCCCTCATTATACGTCCACCCTACCCCTTTCGCGCCCTGCTGTCAGGCTTTTCCCGAAATTCAGTTCAGGTTAATCAGGTCTTTGGCGACCGGCCAGGCCGTTCGCCAAAGACTACGATCCAAAGGTTATCTTCGTTGTCCCATTTACTCAGCCAAAGGTACAAGAATGTGACATAGTATTGCGAGATAACAATTCCACACACGATCCATATCGTTCAAATTTTTCAGTGAGTTGATTCGTCACCCAATTTGCGCATTCAAAAAACTCAGTCAAAATTTAATGATAGTTTCACAGGATCACGCCAGGATTTGGTTTGCCTCTTTCAGTGTAATGGTTTTACCCAGTGCGCCAAATTCGTGCAGGTCGCCGAATACTTCTATCCGGATGGATTGATCCAGCCCCCCAACCCGCACCGCGTCAAATCCGCTGTCTGAAATCAATTCCTCTATTTCGCCGTTTATGCCGGTGTCATCTGAAGCATAAAACAGAACGGCCTTCTCAGGCTGCCTGAAAGCACCACCAGCGAGCGAAGCAGCGCTCAATGTGCCGAAAGCTTTGGCTAGCTTCGCGCCTGTTGGCAAAAGAGCTGACAGAACCTGACCAGCCGACTCTTCTTTCCCGATTATTTTTTTGAACCCACCCTTCTCATCCGGCGCAATCGGGTTGGAGGGATCGATCATGATCTTGTTTTGAAGTTCCGGCCCTTCGCTTTCCAGTAGCTCTTTGATTGCGTTGAACCAGACGGCCAGTATAATGATATCAGCTTCATAGAATGCATCGGCAATCTTTCGGGGGGCCGCAAGCGCCCCCAATTGATCAGCCAGTTGCGAGGCCTTTTCGAATGTCCGGTCTGCGACGATTACGGGGCGATTGCCTTTTACCAGGTTGGTTGCTACCACCGTACCGATGTTTCCCAGGCCAATCACTGCAACTTTTGTTTTTTCTGACATAACTATTTCTTTTTTATGGACGATTTATGAGTACAAATTTTGCCTGAAACCGGCAGTAGCTCCAATGACCTCGTTTAAGAAATAGCCTTGATCCAGATCAAGGTTTTGCCTTGCTGCGGAGGTTGCGCAACCGGCTAAGAAATTCGGGCGTAACGCCCAGGTAGGCCGCAATCTGGACTTGCGACAGACGGTTAATCAAGTGAGGATACCGTTCCAGAAATGTTTCATATCGCTCTTCAGCCGTAGAACTGATGTTTTGCAGCAACCTTTCCTGCAAGCTTACGAGGCTATTTTCAACCAGGACACGGAATATCCTGTTAAACTCGGTGCCTTCCGTGTACAAGACGATCAGATCGTCCCGGCTTATCTGGAAGACGACCGTGTCTTCAAGGGCCTCGATGTTCAAAGTGGAAGGTTTAATACCGTGAAAGCTCCCGAGGTCATTGATCCAGCTATTTTCAGTGGCGAATTGAAGCACATGGGCATTGCCCTTGTCGTCTATCTTATACATTCTCAGGCATCCCCTCACAATGAAGCTGAATTGGGTGCATACATCCCCTTCCTGCAATACAAATTGCCTCTTCCTGTATAGCCGCGGGTGAAACCGCGTTTTTACTAATTCCTGATCACGGCTACTCAGAGGAATGTACCGGTCAAAGTAATCCAGCAATGGCTGTATGGACGTGGTGTAAGTGCCGTATTTCATCTATTGCGGATCAATCTTTCCTGGTGATAATTAAATCAGAGAAAAAGCCTTCCGTGCCGACTTCTACCCATAAACCGATTGCGCCGGATGCCTCTGCGCCATGAAAAAGATCATTGACGATGAGTGCCGGCTGAGAATTACCATCCAGATATAATTTGGCTTGCTGGCCGTTTACTTCAATGCGCATGGTTATCCATCTGTTCAGCTCCATATCTGCGTACGACTCATACTTTTCCGGGAATTCCTTTCGAAGCCGGTCGAATTTGTAATCCGGGTAAGAATAGTACTGAATGGAATGGTTGCGTCTTACCTGATCATCCGCTCTGCCGTTGGTTGGCCGGATGTAGATACTCTCATACCTGGAATTGTCTCCGTTGATCCTGAATGCAACTCCGATAAACCCTCTGGCGTGGGCAGGAGCGTTTTTCAATAACCTGCCAAGAACCTTTACTTCAATCGTACCATTGCGAAAGCCAGTCCCTTTTATCTTTACAAAAGTAGGTTCGTCGTCGAGCTTAACAGCCGGGTCTTTAGTGACTTTTAACACCGACTTTCCGGTTTCCTGAACCAACTGCGTCGAAACCTGATTTGCTTCGAGCGTAGCCGCGTTGAACAAAACCTGTTGTGCGGTCACGTCTATGCTAAAAAGAAGGATTCCGCTTGCTATCGTAACCAAAACATTTCTCATTGATTGGATTTTAACGGATGTCATGATTCAAGTCTCTCATCTGGATATTCTTTTGTACAAACTTTCGCCTCCTCCCATCCTTTCACTGCTTCGTCAACGGCTACTGGGTCATGAGCGAATGAGATGTCAAAGGTCTGGATTTACATCTGATTGCTCTATTGACCTATATTAAGAAGTAGCCTTGATCTGGTTTAAGATTTTTGCCCTATCTCGGCGGTTCTCACAATAGGTGAAACAGATGCTTGTGCACTCCGCCGGTGTTTTTGATCCACCAGAGTTCATCCTGGAATTAGAATTAGCTTCCATCGACGGCATGACCGGGAAAGCAAGAAGCTCCCGGGGCGACCATGGTTTAACGACTAACCAGAGTTGCCCAGAATAATTTATAAGAAATTTGTATTTATATATAGTTAAATTATATATTTGAAGTAATAGACCCTCAGTTGATTCAAAGCAGGAAACGTGGATCGATGCCGAGCTCAAAAAATGCAATCTGCGACATCCGAGGGAAATTTTTTCATTACTAACAACCTAACAACATGACAGCAATCGAAGTATCCGGTAACACCCATGGCGGCCGCCATGGTCATTTGAGAAGCAACAGAGTCTCGACACGCGTCGATATGACGCCGATGGTCGACCTGGGCTTTCTATTGATTACGTTTTTCATGCTAGCGACGACCATGAGCAAGCCAACATCTATGTCGGTATTCTTTCCGGACAATACAACGATCGATACCGACCCTATCCGTGCCTCCCGCGTACTGACGCTTTTCCTGGGCAACCACGACGAAATATATTATCTGGATGGCGTCGCGGCTAATGATGACATTGCGCCGGTTGCGCTGAAAATCACCCGACCCGGGTACGAGCTGAGAAATGTCATCTTCGCCGCTCACAAACGCGTAGATGCATTGCCCGGTTCTGAAGGCGTTAACAGTTCGCTGATCGTAGTTATAAAACCCACGGGCGTTTCCAGCTATAAAAATATGGTCGATGCGATGGATGAGATGGCTATTACCAAAACGAACCGGTATGCGCTTGTAGATAAGCTCACGGAATCGGAAACTAAACTGCTTGGAGAAAAAATACTTGGCCAAAAATGAGCCGATAACATTGCGCAACATCGAAAGACCATATTCCTGACATCCTTCGGCAGGTGGCGGGTTTGGCTTCGGTTCCGGCTTCCTCATCACTTATCGGCGACAACCGGATCCGGCAGTGAATCTGCCAAAACCCGATTGTGAACCACCAAAAACAGCAGCGAAAGGTAAATGCCAACAAAAAAAGTCTGATACATGAAATTCCTATGGAAATGGTTTCATCTGAAAAAGAGTAACCTACTGGGTCAGTAGCGATTCACTGTAATAAATCTCGCCTCCGATCTCATCAGGTACCTTGGTGAAATTGATGATCATTTTGATTTTGTTGTCTTTGGAGGTCTTATACAGGCGGGGGGCGGCTGTATTCAATTTCACCCCCGCCTTCTTATCCATTTCTTTCGGGACATTCCAGGTTTGTACCCAGACTTCTCTCTTCTTAGGATCTTCCCGATATTCAACTGCGTCCGGATGAGCATCCGGAAAGGGTTGTATGGTAAAAAAATCCCGTTCCAGCTGGTAACGAAGAGCAAGTTTTACAAACCGCACTTTGCGAATTCCCGGATCGTATCGGGCGGCGCTTGTACCGTTGTAGAACTTAAAATCATCGGCTAAATAGCTTGCGATTTTTTCCGGGTCACCACTGATTGTGGCTGCTAAAAATTCGTCTACAAGTGTGATGGCCCGGATGCTCCAAACAATCTGTTCTGTGCATTTTTTTCTGCGTAAATGCGGTCGTAACGGCTGATAAAGTAATAGCGAGGAGGAGGTGGTGATTTTTCATTTCAGTTGTTTTAAAACGCTTCGAAAAATCGGAGCATTGATTCCCAAAGTTCCGGAGTAAACGGGTGCTTTTGTGAGGAGTTTCTTCGCTTTCGATGCTACATTTCCTTCTTTAAGCGGGACAAACTGTGCACTATCAGGACAAATTCAGCTTTTTACTCAGAAATGGTTAAAAAGTATACGCTCGGTATGGTGCAATAGCCAGGGGAGGCTATATTTATAGATGACTCAACTCCGCTATCTTTCTGTCCTTTTCCTACTGATCCTCCTTTCTTGCAGAACGCTTGTTTTCGCCCAAACAGCTTCTGATTATGAATTCATATCCACCGCTCAAGGCCTCTCCCAGGGATTGATTAACGATATGGTCCAGGACCGGGAGGGCTTTATCTGGATAGTCACCAAGGGCGGTCTCAACAGGTATGACGGGTACACATTCAAAACATTTACCACAGACCCGCAGGATTCCAGTTCGATCAGCAGCAACTCGGTCAGCAATTTGCTTGAAGACAGCAAGGGCAGGCTGTGGATAGGCACGCGCGACGCGGGAGCGAAAACACCAGCCATATTCCTGTTATCATGCTGACGGCAAAAGCGGATATCAATAGTAAGATAGAAGGCTTGCAGCAAGGCGCCGACGCGTACCTCGAAAAACCATTTAACAGTGAAGAACTATTGGTGCGTATCAGGAAGTTGCTGGAAATGCGTAAAAAGCTGCAACAATATTACCTCAAAAAAGCTGGTTTTGATCATCCACGCTTACAGTCGGCAAACGACTCGGATAAAATCAGCGATCACGCCTTAGAGGATCGTTTTGTAAAAAGGGTCCGGGAAGCCATCGAGCAAAACCTAAATGATGCTGATTTTACGGTCGAGAAATTAAGCAAACTGATTTTCATGAGCCATTCGCAACTGCATCGGAAACTGGACGTGCTAACAGGCTGCTCTCCCAACAGATTTATCAGGGTGATCCGGCTCGAAAGAGCGAAGGAGCTATTGCAGGGCCCGGCTAACAGTGTTGCGTCGGTTGCGATGGATTGTGGCTATGAAGATCCGGGATATTTTGCACGGATATTCAAGCAGGAGTTTGGTGTAACCCCGCAGAAATGGAGGAGCATGGTTGACTAAAAAATAATCCAATTCACTATCCTGCGATACTTATTTTAGAACTTTCTAAAATCATTGCACGTATTGCTCCATCACCGGCTGTATCTGGCTCATCAATCGGTCTTTTTATACGATTGAAAATAAAACTTTGATCGTATTCCGAAAACAGGAGCTTCCTCCAAGAGTGCTGCTTCTGTTTAATAAATCATAAAGTTTCCACACCTGGCCTGAACTTACTATCGGGAGAAAACAAAGTACCTGCTATATTGCCCAATTTATTGCTCCTGGTACTATGATTTCCATAAAAAGATACAATCTGCAACTCGGTGCGGTGATCGCGACCGTTTTAGCCACGTCGATCTTGCCCGTGAGGCTTTCCGAAGGCCAGGGCCACAACCCTATAAATCTGATCGGATCAGAAATTGTAATCTGGGTGATGTGTGCGACGATGTGGACGGCCACCTATCACATCTATTATCGGATTGGGACAGCCAAATGGCAAAAATTTGTCATCGCATTGCTGGTTTGCGGAGCGCTCTCTAATCTATTTTACTTCGGATCTAATCCGCTTTTCGAGGACTATCCGCTTAAACCAATGCGTGAACTTCCTTTTTGGTTAGCCGCCGTTCGCCTTTCCATCCGGGGATTTTTGGTGGGACTCATTATGATTCCGCTCATTTTTCTGCTTGAAAATGAGCGCCAACAACAACGGGAGGAGCTAGATAGAGAAAGAAACAAAGCCAAAGATGCCGAGCGACAAAAACAACTGCTGGAAGTCCTTGTCGCCGAACGAACCAGAGAACTCGAACGGACACTTTCTGTTCTGAGCGAATCTCAGGATGAGCTGGATCATCAGGTCTATCTGCTCTCACGCGTAGTCGCGTCGATCGCCCATGATGTGAACGCGCCGCTCAGACATATTATCTCGGGTACAGAACTTATCGGACAGTTCATCAGAAACCGGCAGGTGGAACAGGCGGGTGAATACAATCAGCAATTGGAAAATGCGCTGAACCATATGGCCACGTTTATGCACAATCTGCTTGAGTTTGCCAAGGGCCAGATTCATAAAGGGTCCCTGCATATGGGTAATGTAAATCTGGCAGCGGTGATAAGCGAAAAAGCACGCCTGTTTGAACAGATTCTTAATTCGAAAAACAACACATTGCACATCCGCCTGGACGACAGCCTGAGTGTAACCAGTAATGCCAATCTGCTAGGCGTGGTATTGCATAATCTGCTTGACAATGCCATCAAAAACACTGGGATGGGCGAAATTGAGATCTCAACCGACGTTTTGGATGACGAGCTGCATCTGCTCATTCAGAATGCGGTTTCAAAAACACCCCGGAATGGAAACCTGGAGCAGGATGAGTCACGTACTTCGGCTTATTGGGATATCGCCAAAGCAGGCGCAGACGGTCATGGGCTGGGTCTAGTGCTGGTGAGGGACATTTCAACGCTTCTGAACGTCAGATTTTTGATCGAGGCCACCGCCGGTAAAGTGACAGCCCGGATCATCTTTAATGAATTCAACACTGATGATCTCGTTTCTGACAGCGCGGCCACCGACGTTCGAATTGCTGCGAACGCTGGCGAATAAGTAAATACCGGTACTCTGTTTTCAAAACTAAAAGCTCCGGGAGCAGGCAGCAAAAAAAATTCAGCATAACGGAACGTTTGTTCCGGTTTGTAGCTTTATATATTCGGAACGATCATTCCGAATAAAAATCTATCATAACTGAACAAATGGAAAAGTTAGCAAACAAAGTGGCCGTTGTGACGGGCGCGTCCAAAGGAATCGGAGCCGGCATTGCAAAAGGTCTGGCAGCAGAAGGCGCAGCGGTCGTTGTAAATTACGCATCAGCCAAGGAAGGGGCTGAAAAATTAGTATCCGAAATCGTCAATAACGGAGGCAAAGCGATTGCAGTCCAGGCAGACGTTTCCCAGCAGGTAGACGTTGACCGGATTTTCACAGCAGCGCAGGAGGCTTTCGGAGGGGTAGATATATTGGTTAACAACGCGGGTGTCTATCAGTTCGGTGCGATCGAAGATGTAACGGCCGAAGAGTTCAACCGCCAGTTCAATACGAATGTGCTTGGCTTATTGCTCGTTACCAAAGGAGCTGTCAATAGCTTCGGCGACAAAGGCGGAAGCATCATTAACATCAGCTCTACCGTAACGCGGATCACCCCTCCCGGGAGCGCTATTTATACAGCCAGTAAAGGTGCCGTCGACTCCATCACACAAGTACTCTCCAAAGAACTGGGTCCCAAAAAAATACGGGTCAATGCGATCAATCCGGGAATGGTAGAAACAGAAGGCACGCACACGGCTGGGTTTATCGGCAGTGATTTTCATGCCAATGCCGAAAAGACAGCGCCATTGGGACGGATCGGTCAGCCGGACGACATAGCTCCGATCGCAGTTTTTCTGGCATCCGATGATTCCCGCTGGTTAACCGGCGAAACGATCATCGCGAGCGGCGGCATACGCTAACTAATTGTATTTCAAAAACTAGTCTGCGATCCGAGGTCATCTCCGATGAGGGGAATCGCGAATTAATTCAAAATTGAATAGCTTTGCTCATCATTGGGTAAAGCTTTTCTGCCATGGCAAGAACGAAGGATTTTAATGAGGATGAAGTATTGGGCAAGGCCGTGTGCCTTTTTTGGCACAAGGGCTACAATGGGACATCCATGCAGGAGTTGGTGGACCATCTGGGTATCAGCCGGTCGAGCTTGTATGATACTTATGCCGATAAACATACGCTGTACATTAAAGCGCTCGAATTCTACCAAAACAGCGCAAGTACCCCAATGTATAATATCATTGCCAACACTGCGTCTGCCAAAGAGGCGATACGGCAGCTATTGGAGCTTTTCATTCGGGACCTTCTGAATGACGAGCAAGGCAAAGGGTGTTTTATGGTGAATTCGGAGGTAGAAGTGGCGCCGCATGATGCAGAGGTAAAAGAGATAATCTCTAAAAATGAGCGCCGCATAGAAGAGCTGTTTTACGCCGTTATTCAGAAAGGGCAGGTAAACGGAGAAATTACAACCAAACAGGACGCCAGGGCGCTGGCCCGTTTCATCTTTAATACGGTAAAAGGTGTGAGAGTGTCTGCAAAATTAACGGCTGACAAAGCCTTTTTTGATGATATTATCAAAGTAACTTTGTCTGTCCTGGATTAAGCCCGTTAAAAGCGCTCTTTCAGCGATCTCGATCTACCTGTTTTGAATGAAGATATTCCGAAAGCATCAGACCCGATCAATTTCTATTAAGCCTGTTCCAGGGAATAGAATTATTTCCTTTGGTATCCTTTATAATGGGCTATAATATCCCGGTCCTTAAATTTAAAATCCGGATCTTTTTTCCCCAGAAAAAATACGCCACTCGCCGTATCAATGTTAAACGCATCTGGTACCAGCTTATCAAACAACCGAACCCAGCCAAATATCAGGGAAGCCAGAATACCTAATTTCTTGCTCCGCGTTATCCCCCATGTGGCGTACCGAATGTTCCACAGTACCACTGAACCGAAACCGCTTACAAAACCAGAGTCCAGTAATCGAAAATCCTTAAACAAAAGCCGGTGCCCACTCTCGGTAAATCGGGTAAAGTCATACGGTCCTTCATGTACATGCTGCTGAAAGGGTGTCTCGGCATACACCACACCATCCTTTTTCAATACACGAAGTATCTCAGATACGACCTGATGGGGATACAGTACATGTTCCAAAACCGCCTGAATCCAAATACCGTCTATCGTTCCACTTGCAATGGGAAGTGAATGGCCGTCCGCGACAAAGTGCGTATTCGGCGATGCATAAATATCAAAAGAAAGAATGTCGATTGTTTTATCGTCATACATCCCTCCTGCCCCATTCCCTATGGCCCCGCCTCCAATTATGAGGACCGTTGCCCTGCGATCCGGATATTTTGGTAAGGCACCGAGAAACTGATCCAGATTCTTCCGGGTTGTACCGCTGCTATTCCAAAATATTTTTTTAATCAGATCGTACTTATTTCCTGTTCTTGGGATCAAGCTTTCTCCGCTTGTAGAAAGCAATGGATTTTCATCGAGAATCGAACGATCGAAATCTACCAAAACCGGAATTCTATTTTGTATTAATGGAATGGCATTCCGAGAATGATTACATTCCAAATTGGAACATAATATTTGATCCCCGGAAAATTCGAGTTTTCCCAGGCACAACGGACAGGCCAAAGTATTGTCTCCGATTTTACTATTGACAGTAGGATCTATATTCATCGTAGCTTAGAGAAAGGTAACCCACACGTAACTTAACCAATTCTACGACAATACATTTAAATTTCGGATCTAGCTTATTAAACGGCACTAATTATTTATCCATTAGAATTTTGATAACTTATTAAATAATTCACCATGCTTTTTTAGCAATTGATTATCCGCAATAGCCACTACTATTTACTCACGGATACGAATATTCCGGAACCATACTTTTTCCTTCGCATTATGGTTCTGTAAAGCAATTTTTCCTCGGTGATGCGGAGTTGCGTAGGGCCAATCCTTGAATTTACTTTTGGCTACGGCTTCTTTCCAGGCATCGCTGCCATATGTATAATCAGCCACGATCTTTCCATTCAGATAATGTCGGATATGCTCCTTTTCAACTACGATCTTCCCGGTATTCCAGCTTCCCGCCGGTTTGAAGGCCGTCGGGTCGGAGGGCGGGTTCATGTCGTAGTTTGCCCCAGTCAGTTGTACGGGTTTCAGACCAACGTTTTTCCCACTCTCGTCTTTGACCAGATAATTTTTATCATCGATGATCTGGTATTCCGGGGCTGAAAAGACGGTCCGTTTGATTTCCGGCTTTTCAATTACCTTATACAGCACTCCGCTGTTACTTCCTTCCGGAATCTTAAACTCAAATTCCAGTTCAAAGTCTCCATATTCCTTGTCCGTAACCAGGTCGCCACCACTGCCGTCACTGGTTAGCATTCCATCTTCGACAAACCAGCCCACAGCCTTCGTTTGATTGTAACTGTGCAAGCCTTTTATTTCTTTTCCATCAAAAAGAGTCACCCAGCGCCCGGGAAGGAAAAAACCCATGGTGGATATGAACATTGGAAACAGAAAAATAGCCGCACGGCTGATTTTAAAATATTTCATGTCTGCAAAAATTGGTTTAAAAGCGGTTTCAAATTAATGATTTTCAATCCGATCTGTCTGGATTAATCAAAAAAAATATCTGGTCAATTGCCAAAAGGCCTCCGACAGTTTGCCGGAGGCCTTTTCCATGTATCGATCATCTCAGTTAACCTAACGGGAAGCCATTACCTTTTCCTTCTTTGCCACATTATTGATCATTTTTTCCATAGAAACCATCCGCTTGTCCAATGCCTCCAATCTCGCACGGAGCTGATCATTCTCCTCCTGCAATTGCTTCGTTCTCTTTTCGAGTGCCTGAATCGCGGCCATATTTACGCCGTCGATATCAATGGTATTGATGGTCGTATCGTTCCCGATGCCCTCCTGCCCGAACGCGGCATAGAAGTCCTGCGCCATCGGACCAATGTGCCGCGTCGCAGCTGGTTGCGATTTGTAGTTCCAGCTTGTAACCGACATTCCGGCTACTTTCATCAGAATCTGTTCCGTGTCCAGGTTCCTGAAGTTGTCCTTTTTGCGGCGGTCACTGACACTTGCCCAGGCACCATCGCCCGGCGCGAGCGTCACTCCGGTACTCAGGTTCATCGTTGTGAAAAGCCTGAAACCTCCGACAAAACGCATCGTCATCTGGTTGTTGCTGCTGCTATATGCGCTGTCGCTGCTGAACCCGGCACTCGCGTCGCTGATTACACACGCTCCCTGGTGCCGCACACGGGCGTTCTTACCCATTGCGAGGGAAAAATTGCCCCGGGCACTATTTTGTAACCCGATAGCAATCCCAAAAGCGCCGTAGGCGATCGAAGGGCCAATCACCACCGAGGCCAGTCCACCGGCAATCGACGACGGCCCCAGTGCCATCGCATCATCAGCGGTCGCCTGTGCGCCGCTTCCCATTGCGATCGCTCCGACGGCCGAAGCAGTACCATTGAATGCCAACGCACGATCCGCTGACGCTGTACCATAGCTGCCGAGTGCCACCGACTCATTCCCGGAAGCGGTGGTCGCAAGCCCCACAGCAAACGAATGTTGCCCCGACGCGCGCGTATTACTGCCGGCGGCAAAAGAATAATTCCCGACCAGACCATTATCCCAATAGGAACTTCCGAAACTGCCAACATAACCCGCCCGGAAAGCGGCTTTGTCGGCATACCACATCATACGCCGGCCTTCTCCTGTTGCAGGTATTCCGGATGGGCTGGTCGCCACATCTCCTGATGCCGAAAAAAGCACGCTGCTGTCGGCGACATGGAGGCCCGCTTTCGGGAAGATAGTCCCGATCCCAACCTGTGCTTTTGCGCAGAGAGAAACTAAAACTAGCAGGAAAGTAATGGTTCTTTTCATGTTTATGAGATAGTTTTTGTAGAACTATTTTTATAACTATCCCATTAAAGACGCTACCATCAGCTTTCTAACAATTTGTCGCCGCCATTTAACTATGTTTTGTATTTACGGAAAAAGCCTGGTGATCAGGCCTCTGCGCCCAAGGCTCCGTCTAAGCGATTCCAAAAAATGAATCCGAAAAGTACTGTCACGATCTGTCAATGCGCCACAGATTTCAAGCCAATAATGGAGCAGATGAGCGTGGTAATGAAAAACACGCGCCAAAAGCTGACCGGCTCTTTAAAGACCAACATCCCTACCAGGACTGTTCCCACCGCACCAATGCCGGTCCATACCGCGTAAGCTGTCCCGATCGGCAGTGTTTGCGTAGCTTTCAGCAATAATGCCATGCTGACGACCAGAGAAACGACAAATCCGGCAAACCACCAGTACATCTCCACGCCGCTGGTTTCGCGTACTTTTCCCAGGCAGGAAGCAAATGCGACTTCAAACAGGCCTGCTACAATCAAAATTATCCAGTTCATACCTTTTTTGTTTTCTACAAAGGTCCGCAACCGGGTTGACAAAAAATTTTACAAATGTTAAAAAGCGCTACCTGATCCCGGACCGGATCCGGCTCAAAGTAACTTGTGTAATGCCTAGGTATGAAGCAATGTGGCACAATTGTACCCTTTGAAGAAGGTCCGGACTCCCGGTCATCAGGGCAATGTATCTTTCCTGAGCAGTTCTGAATTGCGCTGCAATAATCCTCTCCTCGGTTTTGATGAGCTCCTTTTCCGCGAGTCTCCGCCCCCAATTGGCGATATGGATGTCATTAGCAAATAAATTCCGCAGATTCTGAGTCGCCAGCGCGTAAAGCTCACAATCTTCCAGCAACTCCACGTGCTCGTAACCTGGCTCACCGGCGACATAACTTTTCATGGAAATGACGGTATCCCCCTCCCTCCCAAACCAGAAAGTAACGTCGCCGCATTCTGAGTCGGCATAAGCGCGGACAATACCTCTTTTGATGAAGTAAAGCATCGGCTCAACTTTCCCTGCCCGCAATAAAATATGACCTTTGGGATAAGCTATCTGGGAGATACTCGCCTTTAATGCTGTCCGGGAGGCCGCGGGCAATTCATAGAGCCTGTCCAAAATTTCGTCTACTTCCATGGCACAAAGTACGGTTGCTCAGCGCGCAAGTCGCTCGACAGCCTCCTCCACTGAATCTAAAAAATTAACCTGCCGCCCCTTATTGCTTTCAAATATGAAATCCCTCAGACTCTTTCCCGGATAGGCCATAAAATCGCCCACGATCGCCAGCCTGATCCGGTAGTTACTAAACTTCTGAAGAATTTCGCCGGCAATGCCCGTTTTCAGATCAAAGAAATCCGGCGAGATATTCCGCTCGTGCAAAATAAACTCGCCGAAATCCTGATAATACAAATCAACCATTAACTGAAGTCCTTCTTCTGCCGTGCTGATCAGGATGTCATCCGATTTAACCTCCGCAATTTTTATCCCCCTGGCCTCGTGTACCTGTATGTTCATGAATATGGAGTTCTATCCGAAATATTTCTAGCGGAACCGCCCCAAGGTAATAAAAGTTTCGGCTAAGCGGGCTGCCTCCGCCCGCTTAGCCGACGCATTGGCCTATCTCCGCGATCCTTCGATGTTTGGTAGAAAAGCGGTGAGGACCCCAATCAGAGGCAAATAAGCACAAATACCGAACACGTATTCAATACTAGTATAGTCCGCCAGCCAGCCGAGCACCGCTGAGCCGATCCCACCCATTCCGAATGCAAAACCGAAGAACAAACCGGAAATCATACCGATTTTGCCCGGCACCAGATCGGTTGCATATACCAATATCGCCGAAAATGCGGAGGAAATAACGACGCCGATTACCGCAGAAAGCACCACCGTTCCCAAAAGACCCGCGTGAGGAAGCATCAGTGTAAACGGTGCGGCACCCAGAATCGAGACCCAAATAATGTGTTTCCGACCGTAACGGTCACCCAACGGCCCTCCTATAATGGTTCCGGCAGCAACCGCGGCCAGAAACACGAACAGGTAATATTGCGACTGCTCGACGCTGATATGAAATTTGTCGATGAGAAAAAAGGTGAAATAGCTCGTCATCGAGGCCATATAAAAGTATTTGGAAAAAATCAGGACGAGCAAAATCCCGATCGAGGTAGTCACTTTTCTCTGGTTCAGCTTTGGCATAGCTGATGATGAAACCGTTTGTCCGGCATACTGCCTGGTTTTCACGACCAGGTTAATCCGGTACCAGGAGCCGATCCGCGCCAGAATCAGCATGGCGAGTATCGCCACCAATGCAAACCAGATGATATTAAACTGTCCGTATGGAACCACGACAATCGCGGCCAGCAACGGACCAATAGCACTTCCCGCATTACCGCCTACCTGGAATATCGACTGTGCCAGTCCTTTCCTTCCTCCCGAGGCGAGATGCGCCACGCGCGACGCCTCCGGATGGAACACCGATGAGCCCATCCCGATCAGACTCACGGCAACCAATATCATTCCGAAGCTCACAGCGAGGCTTAGGGCGATCAGGCCCAGGAAGGTAAAGCCCATGCCGATAGCCAACGACATGGGCGTCGGTTTCTTGTCGGTATAAAAGCCCACTACGGGTTGAAGAATGGACGCTGTTAGCTGAAAGACAAGCGTAATCAACCCGATTCTGGTAAAACTGAGGCCGAAATCATTTTTGAGCATCGGGTATACGGACGGGATCACCGACTGGATCAGGTCATTGAGCAAATGGGTAAAACTGATCGTCAACAAGATCCCATAGACTGTCGTCCTGACGGTTTTGGAAGAAGAAAGCGTTGTTTCCATGTTTAATTCATCAGATCATCTGATGTTTAAGGTTAAAAAAATTAGACGCGCCCAATGATATTTCCGGCTGCGACCATCGCTTTTTGTGAAGCTCCTGCTTTGATGTGTTCGAAAAGTTGTTCGTGAAGCACCTGGGTTGTCCTGAATATTGCTGTGTCGGTGTAAGTCAGCATGAACCAGCTCATCACGTGCTCAGACACCGAGTGGTATAGCTCCGTAAGTATCTCATTACCGCAGGCTGATGCAATAGACAGATGAAATTCTACGTCTGCGCGGATACAAGACCGGATATCCCCCGCATCCGCGTAGGCTCCCCGCTCGGTAAGTTTTGCCTTCATGGTTTTCAAATCATCCTGCGTCCGGTTTTCAGCGGCTTTGCTTGCAATCCTGGGTTCAAGCAGCTCCCTGACCTCCATAAGATCATTAATATCGGCCCTACCCAGCCAGTTGCTCAGCGGTTCGCTGCCACGAACGCTCTCCACAAACGTCCCAACCCCTTGCTGCACCCGAAGAAAACCGGAGTTGACCAGGATCCGTATGGCTTCGCGGACAGAAGACCTCCCTACTCCGAATGTTTTCATCAATTCCGGCTCCGTAGGCAAGCGGTCGTCGACCGCATACTGTCCTTTCTCGATCTCTTCACGAATCCTTTGCGCAACTGCATCGGCCAGGGATTTTTTTTCTATCATGATCTCCAACTAATTCATCATATCATCTGATGACTACAAAAGTAGCGAATACTTTGAAAAATGCAAGAATAACAACTCATGACCTCGGCCTGGGAATCTCAACTTTTTTCTACATACGAAAATATTTATTCTATTCCCTCTCATCGCCGATATCGACGATCCTACGCCAATCCGTTCCGCAGCCAAAACTTCGATGGGCGCCAGGGATGATGATCATACCGATTAACCCACCTATTCGACACCCGAGAACATATTTTACGATGCTCGATCCCAATAGGCTTAGCAACCTGAAAACTCTACAAAGAACCTTCGATAACAATTTTGGCCAGCGTTGTCATTTCCAATAAAAATACTTCTATGCGTAAATAAAGCAATATTTTTACACCCTTGGGCATCCAAATCAGGTAATCAAATTTACAGTTGTTCGGAATAGTAATAATCACTAATATTCGATTTGCACCCTCGATTACTTGACGATTCATGGTCCCGGAAACAACCCTTCCAGAAGTGGTTCCGACTGAAAATATTCCTGTTTGCCGTGTGGGTATGCCATCTGCCGCGCCCAGAGAAGATCGTTTATCACAACAGGCAGGAGATTTTTTCAGTGGACTTTTCAGCATCAACGAATGGCCTGCCCGCTGGCACTGCGGCTCGTGGTCGGATTTTCACGGATGGCTTTATATCGTTTCTGATATTCTTATCTGGGCTGCTTACTTTCTGATTCCCGTCTTCCTGATCCGGTTTACACTGAAAAGAAAGGATTTCCCATTCCCCAAAACGATCTGGCTTTTCGGTGCCTTTATCTTGCTCTGTGGAACCACGCACCTCATCGACGCCGTGATCTTCTGGCTGCCGGTATACCGTTTCAGCGCGCTCGTACGGTTCGCAACGGCCATCATTTCGCTCACCACGGTTTACTACCTTTTCAAAGTCCTTCCCAATGTACTGCTGCTCAGATCTGTGTATGACCTGCAAAAGGAGATCGACGAACGCACAGCGGTGGAAGATAAACTGGCTGAAAGCGAATTCCTCCTCTCCGCTGCGGGAAATGTCGGGAAGCTGGGTGGCTGGGAATTTGATACTACCACGAAGCAATTCAAATGGACAGCCACCTGTGGCAATATCTTCGAAACCGATGAGTCGGAGATCAGATACCAGCAGGACTTGTTGCGTTTCTTTCCCGAACCCTATCAGCTTATCATCCGGGCTGCATTGCGTGACTCCCTGGAATGCGGTAACACATGGGATCATGAATTGCAGCTACTCACGCGGAACGGAGTAAAAAAATGGGTGCGGTTCTCCGCCACACCGCTTTCAAACACCGGTGGACAGATCAATAAGGTTCGCGGTATTATTATGGATATCGACAAGTACAAAACACTGGAAATCAACCTGGTCAAGTCCATCGATCAGATGGCTCAAAAAAATAACCAACTTCAGAGCTTTACACATATCCTGTCGCATAACCTCCGCAACCATTCCGGCAACATTGCACTTCTGACTGAATTCGTTGATGAATCGACACTGAACAAGGACAACGACGAAATTTTTCAGAAGATCAAAACCGTTTCGAAATACCTTAGCGGAACACTCGACGACCTTTCTCAGGTTATCAAGATCCGGGACAACCATCTGAAGGGTGAGAAATTGGATATCAGGGAGGTAACCAACCAGGTACTGAGCGTGCTGGACGAGAGTCTTCACAAAAACGAGGCGCGCGTTGAGATAGATTTCGACGAAAAAACAATCTTTTTCCCCCGCATCTACCTTGAAAGTATCCTGCTGAACCTGATTACCAACGGCATCAAGTACAAAAAAGACCATCAGCATCCTTGCATTAAACTACGGTTTTACCGGGACCGGGCGGGCTTAAAAGTGCTCGAATACGGCGACCAGGGAAAAGGGCTCGACCTTTCGCTCCATGCGGGTAAAATCTTCGGGCTGTACAACACCTTCCATAAACACGAAGATGCTCACGGTGTGGGACTATTTTTGATAAAAAATCAGATTGAAGCTCAGGGCGGGAAAATCGAGGTATTCAGCGAAGTCGGTACCGGCATTACTTTTAAAATCACTTTTAACGAAAATGCTTGAAATACTCTGCATCGTCGACGACGACAAAATCTTCACGTTCCTGCTAAGAAAAATTATTGAAAAGGCCTGCATAGCCCGGAAAATCATCTTTTTTGAAAACGGCCAGGATGCCATAGAATATCTGGTCCGGCACAAAGAAGATACCATGAAGTTACCGCAGCTCATCCTGCTCGACATTAATATGCCTATTCTGGATGGCTGGCAGTTCCTGCATGAATATGGAAAACTGGAAACAGCGGTAGCTGATCTGATCAAAATCTGCGTGATGAGCTCCTCGGCCGAAGAAGATGATTATAATCGCGCCATGCATTCCGGGTACGTGATGGATTACCTGCAAAAACCATTGCAGGTCCCGTTACTTCGCGAAATAACAGATCGTGTACTCACGTTTCATAGTTCAAAATAACACGCTACCTACTATTTTTATCGTCATAATCAAAATTACGTCACCCTGCCGTTCCGTATCCTGATAGCGCCTCTGGACTGGGGACTGGGACATGCTACCCGCTGTATCCCTGTCGTCCGTTATCTCCTTGAAAAAGGACATACCGTCGTTGTCGCAGCATCCGGACCGGCGGGCGCGTTACTGAAAAGCAATTTTCCGGAATTGGATGTCCTGCCTTTACCCGGGTATGAAATAACTTACAGCCGTAGCGGACGGACTTTCACCGCCAGAATTCTGGCTCAAATCCCCAAAATATTGAGTGCGATCCGTCGTGAACGACGATGGCTCACCGATGAACATGCGCGCCGGTCATTCGATCTCGTCATTTCCGACAACCGCTACGGACTAAAAATCCCTGGCGTTTACAGCGTGATCATGACCCATCAATTACAAATCAGGACCGGCTTCGGGCAGGTTTCAGATCTTGCTCTGAGGAAACTGCATTACCGGCAATTGGAAAAATTCGATGAATGCTGGGTCGTCGATTATGCAGGTGCGGGCGCATTGGGCGGAACATTGTCGCACCCTAACCGCCTGCCTGCCAATGCGCGCTACGTGGGTATGCTTTCCCAGTTACAGCGGCATTTCGGGCGTTCGTCGGGGCAGGAACACGAGATCCTGATCTTGCTTTCCGGACCGGAGCCCATGCGCGGAATGCTTGAAGAGATAATTATTTCGCAGGTCGCACGCATTTCCGGATATCAATTCCGCTTTGTTGCGGGTCATCCCGCGGGGCATGTGCCATTGGGCCTGCCCGCGCACATCAGCTACCACACGCACCTGAATGCGGGCCAACTGGCAGACGCGTTGGACAAAGCGCAACTGGTGATATGCAGAAGCGGCTACTCGACACTGATGGACCTCGCTACATTTGGAAAAAAAGCATTGCTGATCCCTACTCCCGGGCAATCGGAACAGGAGTACCTGGCGGAGCATTTGCAGGCGGAAGGCTTGTTTCTTAGCCGCAGGCAAGACGCATTCAATCTGGAACTGGATATCCCCGCATCATTCCGGTATCCGGGGTTTCTCCGACCGGTTCACGATGACCCGATGGAACTCATCAAACCTGCGGTTGACGACATACTTGACAAACTGAGAAAGTAGTTCCCGGACAAACCGGGAACTACTTTTCGGATTCATCACGCCGGTACCTGACCTTTTCTATGATCCCTTAATACATTGAACATCTGTAATATTACTGATAAGACAATCAGTATCAACCCAAGGTAAAAGGCCCAGTTGAGCTCCTTATTTTCATGATAAATAAGAATAGCCAACGCTATCGTATACACCGGCTCGAGGTTCAGGCTGAGATTGACCGTAAATGCGGAAATACGATTGAGCGCCTGAGTCTGCAGCATATATAGCACTACCGTACAGAAGAACGACAACAGCAACAGGTAACCCCAATCGGACCAGGAAGGCATCAGCGTGGCCACGGGAAAGAAATGGAAATAAGCCGGCATCAGCGGCGTGAGGCTCAGCGCTCCGCCGATCATGGAATATACCGTCACCGTTTCGCTTCGAAATGAATGCGCCAGCCGCTCATTGGTGATCATATACAGCGACCCGATGGCCGAGGAAACGACACCCAATGCGATACCGGTCCGGTAGCGCGAATCAAAACTAAAAATCAATGCAATACCAGCCAGCGTGAGCATGCTCAACAGTATTTCTGAAAGCACGAATCGCTTCCGGTTGATCAGTGGCGAAAAGATCGCCGTAAAGAACCCGGCCAGCGAGAAACACACTACCCCTACCGAGATATTGGAATACTTGATATTGCCGTAAAAGAAAATCCAATGCAGGCCAAGCAGCAAGCCCGCCAACGAAATGCGTCTGAACTCGGTAAGTGATACGCGTGGGAGTTTTTGGGTCAGCATGAGAATAATCACCATCAAAATACCGGCTAGCCACATCCGGTACCAGGCCAGCAAGCCTTCGTTAAGGGTGATCAGTTTTCCGAAAATACCGGTAAACCCGGCGAGTATAATTGCTATATGTAGCTTGATGAAAGCTTTTTTCATTGTTATGGTCGTTCAAATAATTGATAAATGGACATCGGGCATTCGATGTGACCGGTTCGGCGTAATGGCATACACCGGCTCATGGAATCCCTGGCGGGTTCCGGCCAAACAACCTTTGAACTAAGGAAACTGCAATAGCAAGTCTACTTCCTGCACAAACAGAAAGCACCTGATTTGACTCCGGTTGTTAAGCCCGACTGGCTACCGGAGGGGGAAGGATATTGCGGAAGAACTGGTTATCGTACATTGCTTTTTGAAAATTACCTGCACAAAGATAGGCGGATTGCTCCGGATTTGCCACACATAACCTCTTTCCGTCGATTTGAAATGTCGCTCGTCGATTCGGTGTTGAGTCCTCTGTTCCGGGACGATACATTTGCTGCACTACCAAATGGAACAAGTATCATGAAAAAGCTGATGTTTCTGCTAATGTTGTCCTGCACTTCGACATTGTACGCGCAAAGTCCCGTGGGCAACTGGAAAATTGTTTCGCACCTGGGCACATTCGAAGGCAAAACGTTCGATTCCCATGTGGCTTTACTTACGCATCGCCCCTGCGCAGCCAAGATCGTTTACCGCATTACGGAAGACGGCAATTACCGTCTGGATGCATCTGCCTCCGGTTGTGACGAGGCTTACAAAAATATCCAGCAACGGCTCTGGGCCAAAACCAAATGGAAACTGAACGGCAACAAAATTTCGACCTCCGCCACCAACTTCGCAGTTTCCAACGATTATACCGTCAGTTTTTCCGGCAACCGCATGACATGGAAAAATGAATATGATGTTATTATCTATCAGCGGCTCGAATAACCGAGGTGATACCATTTGCCCGCACTATTTTCATTGTACGATCTTTGCATTTTTTTGACTTTATTTTACATTTGTATAAAGAACAAAACTGCTGCGATCGAATTTGGGCCGAATTTTATCATTCCTGCTTTTCGGGCTTCTGCTTTACAACATGATAGGCTACCCCATAGTGTATCTGTTGGAAGAAAAGTATGTGGCTACCGGGGCAGGACCGGACTATATCGAACGTAGTTCCTATTCGAAGGACATTGTCGTGAAGGTGCCTGTATCGCTGCCCTACCAGGTAAGCTGGTCGCACCCGGAACCCTCGGAAGGAAAAATCGAGCACAAGGGAGAATATTATCAGATCAGGGCAAAGCAACTCGTCAGCGATACCATGTACGTGTATTGCGAGTACGACCAGAATGCCCGCGACCGGTTTGCGGAGCTCGCCGAGCACATCCTTGACGAGACGACCAGGACTCCTTCCGGAGACCACTCCCGATTGCTCAAAAACTTCATGAAAGAATTTATGACTTCATCTCAGAAGCATATTTTCTTTGTGATGGAATGGCTCGAAACAACACCATCAGCAACAGACCAATACAGTGACCCGGTTTCTCAAACCAGTCTCAGCACACCAGCCCCGCCTCCCGAAGGAGCCTTGCTCTCTTAATTAGTTCAAAAAACTGCCCGGCGCAACCTGTTAAAATAACAGGACCGCCGCGGCGTAAGCATCCCTTTCCACCCATCAGGAACATTTTACCAAGACTCTTATGAAAGTCATCATATACTTACAATTCGCCCTGTTACTTACACTTTGCGCCACTCAAAACACATTTGCCCAGGGCTGCGTCGCCATTCGTGGTACCGGTAGCGCGTGTATGCTTGCCCATGCCGACAGCTCCGATCACCAGCAATGGGTATTCAGCACCAGCGCCCGGTATTTCAAATCGTTCCGCCACTTTTCGGGACCCGACGAAAACAAGGAGCGGCTCGTCCAGCACACCGAAGTGATCAACCATACCGCTTCTCTGGACCTCAACCTGACCCGTATCCTGAACGATCGCTGGTCCATTATGATAGATCTGCCCATTATTTCCAATACAAGGTCATCGCTTTATGAGCACGGGCTGGTCAATGGCGCCAACAAGTTCAATGAGCGCCACAGCATGCATTCCTTTGGTATCGGCGACCTCCGCATTGCAGCCTATCGTTGGCTGTTCGACCCTCGTAAAAGCATGCGGGGCAATATCCAGGTTGGCTTGGGCATCAAGCTGCCTACCGGCGACTACAAGTATGAAGACTATTGGTACAATGTAGGCCCCAATGGCACCAAGGAGCTTCGTACCGTGGATCAGTCGATCCAGCTTGGCGATGGTGGTACCGGTGTTACCGTCGAACTGAACACCTATTACAATCTCTTTCACAATTTCGGGGTGTATGGTAACTTCTTCTATCTCCTGAACCCGAGGGAACAGAACGGCGTCCGCACCTATCGTGAAACATTGACGCCCCGTCTGGCCAACGAAGCCATTATGAGCGTCCCCGACCAGTACATGGCCCGTGGCGGGTTCAGCTACTCGCTCAATACACTGGCCCACGGCCTGTCCATTGCCGCAGGCGCGCGCCTGGAAGGTATTCCCGTTCACGACATTGTTGGCGGAAGCGGCGATTTCCGTCGCCCGGGTTATGTATGGAGTGTTGAGCCGGGTATTAATTACTCAGGTAAAAAGTTCAGCTTCTTTGTGACGGCCCCGGTTGCTTTCATTCGAAACCGCACCCAGAGTGTTACCGACAAAGAGAACTCTGTTAAAACCAATACATTCGTCCGTGGCGACGCTGCATTTGCCGACTACTCGGTGAATGCCGGTGTATCATTCAAGTTTTGAGGTGAAACAGATTAAATAGTTATTTCAAAACTTGCCCTCCGGCACCACTTTCAATCCCGTATACGCACAGTCGTATGCGGGATTTTTTGCTTGCCAGCCCTCTCCGGATAGTCCAAGAATCTCATCAGTGAGTACTATTTAAACCTGATTGACTGATTCAACGCTATCCTGATCATCATGCAACGAAAACTGACACTCAAATGCATTGCCATTTTCTGCTTTCTAACCTCCTCCGTATTCGCTCAACAACCTGTTAAAGACGGCCAATGGCTCAGTAGCTGGCTGCTCTGCGGTCCCTTTCCACTCTCGAAGTCAAACGATCCCGCCCAGGCCTGGGACCACCTGCCCGGCTATCAGGCCGCATTTCTGGCAAAAGCAGGCGGTGAAGAGAAGCTCTTCCCGAAAGAAGGAGCCAGCATGAAGTCAGGGAAACAATCCTTCCAATGGGTAATGCATCATTCGAAAGATTCCATTATCGACCTGAGGAAGGCACTTTCGGCGGGCTCTCCTCTTTTTGCATATGCCTACACGGAAGTCTACTCACTGCGGAATGAGATCCGTTCGCTAGCCTTAGGTACCAACGATGGCGGCAGCTTGTGGCTTAACGGACAGCTCGTTTGGGATCATCCGTCGGAGAGAGGTTTAAAATCCGACGATGATATCGTTCCTGTCGCTTTACAGAAGGGGGCCAACAAATTGTTGCTGAAAGTGGAACAACGTGGTAATCGCTGGGAGTTTTGCGCCCGTTTTCTGCCATTCAGTGTGGCAAAGCTCGCTAATCAACGCCTTTTCCGTATTGAGCCCAAAGTCAACGGGGAAGCGGTCATTGCATCTGCATACTCGCCGGTTGTACTTCGTGAACTGGTTGGAAAGATGAAATTGTCCGTAAAGAACGAAGTGGGCCAGGAAGTAGCGTCAGAAGAAAAGACAAGAGATTTTACAGGCATCATTGACCTGAAAAGCTTAGATTACCAAAACTACAACGCCTCATTTGACATCCAACTCACCAGCGGCGAAACCATCCGCCTCGATCAGCAGTTCATTTCGGGCAAGAGAGAGGAGTATATCATGTTTAAAGACCGCGCCACCGCTTACCGCATTGCGATCGACGCCAGCGCCTCCGAATCGGAGCGATGGGCCGCGGGTGAGTTGTCGAAATGGCTCAAAGAAGTTAGCGGGGCAGCGTTTCCGGTTCAGGAGCTCGGCACACAGCACAATGGGCCTCAGATCGTGGTAGGTTTCAATGATTTGGTAAAACAAAAAATCAAAATCAATGCACCGCTCGATACCGACGAAGGTTATCGTTACCTGAATGCCGGACAGGACATCCTGATCTTTGGAGGAAAGCAACGCGGATCGATGTACGGTGTGCTGGCGTTCCTCGAAAATGAGCTGGGCTGCCGCTGGTACACGCCGGCCGTCCAGTCGATCCCCACCCGGTCGGAACTGAAATTCACGCGGTTTGCGCACAGCGAACAACCCGGAGTGCGGGTACGCAATGATTTCTATTTCGAGGCATTTGATCCGATATGGGCCACACGTAACAAAATGAACGGCTCCATGAGCACGCCCAAACAACCCGGGGGCATTGAGAGCTATTGGGCCGTGCATACCTTTTACCCCTTGATGCCCCCCGAAGAGTTCTATGGTCAGCATCCCGAATATTACAGCCTGATAAACGGGAAAAGGATACACGATCACGCTCAGTTGTGCCTGAGTAATCCGGATGTGCTGCGGATTATCACCGAACGCATTAAGAAACGGATGCGGGAAAGTCCGGAATATCTGATCTACGACGTTTCGCAAAACGACTGGCATAACCCCTGCGAATGCAGCCAGTGCCAGGCCATTGTCAAACAGGAAGGGACCGAATCGGGCATCATCATCTGGTTTGTGAATCAGGTTGCCGATGCCGTCGCACAGGAGTTCCCCGATAAATTCATCGGGACCCTCGCCTACCAGTATACGCGCAAGCCACCGCTCCACATCCGTCCGAAAAACAATGTCGTCGTCCGTTTATGCAGCATCGAATGCTGTTTTGCCCATGATTTCAAGTCTTGCCCCAAAAACCAGGAATTTCTGGCAGAACTCAACGACTGGTCGGCCCGGGCACCGCATCTTTATATCTGGGATTATGTCGTGAATTTCAGTCATTACGTAATGCCCTATCCCAATTTCAGGGTATTGCAGCCCAACATCCGCACATTCCGCGAAAACAATGCCATCGGGATCATGGAGCAAGCCGCTTACCAGAGCCGCGGCGGAGAATTTGCCGAACTTCGTGCCTATCTCATTGCTAAACTCCTCTGGAACCCGGATTGCGACCAGGAAGCCGTCATCGACGATTTCATGAACGGCTATTATGGACGCGCAGGAAAACTCGTCCGTCAATACTTCGACCTCCTACATAGCCGGTTGACGCCGAACACCCATATTTTCCTCGGCTTGGAACCCGGCGATTCCCTTTTTTCAGACGAATTTGTACATGAAGCTTACCGGATTTTTGAAGAAGCCCGGAAAGTGGCCGGGGATGAAGCCAGCCTGAAACGCGTTGAAATGGCTTCCCTCCCATTACTCTATCTCAAATGCAGAAGAATGCCCGTCGTCGCTAAGTATGACGGAACCTATGACCGCTTCTGCCGGATCGCAGAACGGGAAGAGGTCAAATTCTTTGCCGAGGCCGGCGGCCGGGAAGCATTTCACAGCTGGGTAAAGAACGCCAGATAGCGGACCCAAATGCAAAGCAGGCCGGCACTATTTGGGCGCCGGCCCGCTCTGGCTTACATTCCTCTTATTAGCTCAGATACCACTAATCTGAACGCCCAGGAGCTTGTAAAATTCTTTTAAAATAGCCGGATGCCCTGGCCAGGCCGGGGAAGTTACCAGATTGCCATCCACAACAGCCTGGTCGGCAGGAATGTTTTTCCAGGTTCCCCCAGCCAGCTCAATATCCGGCCCTACGGCCACGTACGCGGTGAGGGTACGCCCCTGCAACACCTTCGCAGCAGTCAGGATCTGAATACCGTGACAGATAGCCGCTACCGGTTTGTCGGCCTCAAAGAAATGCCGGGTAATTTCAAGCACACGCTTGTTCAGCCGTGTATACTCGGGAGCACGCCCGCCTGCAATGTACAATCCATCGTAATCGGCAGGATCCACACTGTCAAAGTCCGCGGTAATGGCGAAGCGGTGACCTTGCGTCTCCTTATAAGTCTGGTCACCCACAAAATCGTGAACGGCCGTCGGTACGGTATCACCTTTCTTCCGCTCGGGCGCCAGGGTATCTACTTCCAGTCCCACCGACAGCATTGCCTGATACGGCACCATGGCCTCATAATCCTCGACATAATCTCCGGCCAGCAACAAAATTTTCTTTGACATAGCGGTTAAAGTTTAGTGATTTAAAAGTTTGTTCTCTCCTCAAAATACGCCAAAAGAACCGTTCTGGTTCCGGCTACATAAAAGTTATCCGGATGATTATCGTCAGGTTTTGCCCGGATACCAAAGCTTCCCGGGAGCAGAATTTTACAAGCCCGAAACCGGCAAACCGCTAGGAACTTTGGCAGGGATAGTCTTTTCGAAAGAATCGTCATTCAATGCATTCAGGAACTCCACAATGCGATCGATATCCTTAAACTTAACTTCCATCTGGTTGATGAGCGTGTCCATCTGATAAACTGCCACATGGGGATTTTCAATTTTCCCTCCGGCGAGGTCTTCGTAAAAAAGGAGTACCTGATCGAGCGTCTTGAACGTCCCGCTATGCATGTACGGACCTGTATAGCGGAGGTTGCGCAACGTCGGCGTGCGAAATCCATAGTTTGGGTTACCACCCGTGTCACTTTCTTTGCGGTTTGGCGTATCGGGCACGCCGAGGGTATGCAGTTTGAAGTCAGAAAACATCGGCCCCGAATGACATTTGGCACATCCGGCTTTCAGGAACAGGTTCATACCTTCCTTTTCGCCGGTCGTGAGGGCACTGCTGTCACCCCGCATATATTGATCAAATCGCGAATTGGTGGCGATCAGCGTTCTTTCGTAGGAAGCAATGGCCTTGGCAAGATTACCGGCATTTATCGGATTGTCCTCGTTCTTGAACGCGGCAGCAAACAATGTACCGTATTCGGGGATTTTGGCCAGTCTGCCCACGACCTCTTCCACTACTTTTTCCTCTTCATACCCGTGTCCGCGCATTTCCTCAAAGGTCTTAACCGGGAAAAGGGCCTGCGCTTCAAGCCCTTTGGCACGCATATCCCAGAACATCGGGGCCGACTCAGGATGATAGGGTTCATCGTTCCGGATGCCATTAAATGCTGCGTTCAGGATGCTCTGCGAATTTCTCTTTACAAATGGAATGTCGTTCGGATCCTGGAAATAACGCTTGGAACCGCGCCCTACACCGTTGACCCCGATAGAGGTTTCCAGAAATTCCGCATAACTGAACTCCGGCTGATGGCATGTGGCGCAGGATACGTCCTTGTTTCCGGACAGGATCGGATCAAAAAAAAGTAAACGTCCGAGCTGTACCTTTTCCGGACTCGTAGGATTATCCACCGGATCGGTTGCATACCGGGGCAATGCCCCCAGGTCGGCGATGGTCTCGGTTTTCGGCTTTTTTTTCGTGCGCGCCGATTGCTGATCAGTTCCGCACGAAGCACACCCCAACGCCAGCATCGCCGATAAAGCATAAACACTTTTCAAAACGCTATACAACTTACACATGACAAAACTACCCACTACTCAACCCCGACTTCCTATTGCTAAGTACGATGCCCAGCGATTTTAACCATTTCAAAAACTGATTTTCGTCATAAACATCCTAAAACAGCTGTAATCAATTCATTACAACGATCTTATTCTTTCAAAAGCACACGGATATCGCGGATCAGGTCGAGCGTCCCCGCGTCGGTAGTACCATCATAGATACCCCGAATGTGCTTATCCTTGTCAACCAGTACAAACTGCCCGCCATGAATGTAGCCGCCCGGCGCCTTAGCATCCTCTCCCGCAGTAACGAGATAGTGCTTCTGTCCTATCTCGTATATCTTGCTTTTCTCTCCGGTCACGAACTGCCACATCCGATTGCTCACGCCCAGATCATCGGAATATTCCTTTAAAACAGCCGGCGTGTCATGCTGAGGATCAATAGAATGGGATAAGATCTTCACATCGGAATGGTCTTTAAAAACGTCGTACACTTTGAGCATATTCTTTTTCATGACCGGGCAGATGGTAGGGCAAGTCGTGAAGAAAAAGTCCGCGACGTAGATTTTGTCCTTGAAATCCTGCTCAGTGACGGTTTGGTTGTCCTGGTTCGTAAAAGTAAATTCCGGGATGACCGGGGGAATGGTTTCCTCGACCGTTTTGCCGTCGACCGTTTTCACGACCGTCTCCGGTTCGCCCAGGTAAGGTAGTTTTCGCTGCTCGCAAGCCAACAATGCCTGGATCAGTACTGCTGTCAGAATTAGATTTTTCATGATGGATTAATGTATTATAATAGACTAAGGATTTAATAGTCAGCCAGCAGCAACGCCGCTGGCTGATCAGAATTGCAGATACTAGAACAGCCATCCGAGCTGTACCAACATCCGCTCTTTGGCAACGACATGCCCGGAAGCGCTTTCCTGCGCAACAGGCTTCTGCCCGCTGGCGCCCAGCATCCAACGGTTAGCAAACAAATTGATACCTAGCGTCGCGTTCAGAAGCTTGCCCCCTGTTTCGTTCAACACCTCGCCGTGCTGCCGCCCGTGTGCCGACTGCTCCGCGTACAAACCCACATTCGGAGTGAGCGTCAGCTTCCCTAACCGGAAAGACCGGTAAAGATCCATCGTTCCATACCATTGGTTACCAAATCGGTACGCCTGCGAATTGGTCGTATTGAACTTCCGCGAGACATTCATCGCCAACCCCCAGTCGCTGTGGTTCACGGTGTAGAATGCTTGCAGGATGAAATCGGTACTGCCTGTACCCGGCTGGAAATTGGCATTGGCTACCTGCAAAACATCATCTTCATCGAACTTGAACCGGCCGGTCGGCAACTTCACACCTCCGCCAACCAGCAGCGTATGAGTGAATGCTACCGATGTTTCTTTGTCCATGAGCGAGTTAATGATATTGTAACTCGCCAGGACCGTCACATCTCCCAGCCCGTTCTGCTTTTTCGTATCGGCGGTAGTTTGCTGGCGATCGATGCGGTAGGGCACAAAAGCCATTACCTGCACACGTTTGACTGGAAAAAACCGTCCGTACAGTTCGGTAACATGGAATGTTTCCTCGGTCCGCAGCACTTTACTATCGGGATGCGTCACGAAATGCAGGCGCTGGTGCCGGATGCCGATCAGCGATTTGTGTGATTGCGGCATGAGACCGAAATAAGAGCCGCTGTTGGCACACCCGCAAATGTCACAGGCGGACGCCGCGCGGGCGAGGCCGGTAAGGATTATCAGATACAAATATGTTCTTTTCATTTTTTTAGATTTTGTCAGATCAGAAAGCATTGCCGACGCCCGGGTCTGACAGCTTTTCGTTACGGATAAACTGTTCATCGGAAAGGGAATGCAGGAATGCGATCAACGATCGTTTTTCCATATCCGATAATGCGATACCGGGCCGGCCATTGGCCTGCATCAGCAACGGGTCGAGCGTTCCGGATTTCCGGATGCTGTCGGTGTAATGATCCATGACCTCTTCCAAAGTATGGTACCGCCCGTCGTGCATGTACGGGGCCGTCAGCGCCACATTGCGAAGGCTGGGGACCTTGAATTTGTATTCATCACTCGGCTGTCCGGTGATCGCAAACCGTCCCCGATCGTCATTCCGCTGCGGCACGAGGCCATTGTTCCGGAAACTGAAATCCGTGAAAAGCTCTCCCTCGTGGCAGGAGGCACATTTGCTCCGGAAAATCGACAGCCCTTCCAGTTCTTGCGCATTCAGCGCATTCGCATCCCCCATTTTGAAATAATCATAGCGCGAAGCCGCCGAAACCATCGTAATCATAAACTGCGACAGTGCTTTCATCATCCGCTCGCCATTGATATCCTCCGTCCCGAAAGCCGCTTTAAACATTTCGGGATAGCTGATCGGCTTACCGGCAGTCTTCCGCAGCTTTTCGAGCACATTACCCACTTTCTCATCCATTTCCACCGGATTTTCGATCGGATTGAAGGGCAGCAGGTCGAGATCATGCACGCCTCCGTCCCAAAAAAAGGAGGTATTCCAGGCCATGTTCTGGACGGCCGGTGAATTACGTACGCCCAACTTATCCTCCACTCCGTGGCTCAGTTCGTGTCCGTGATGCGTGAATGCGGCCTGCTGCTGGTGGCAGGTCCCACAGCCAACCACGTTGGTCCTGGACAGAATACCGTCGTAAAACAGGAAGCGTCCCAGCCTGACCCCTTCTTCGGTCAGTGGGTTCCGGCTCATATCATACACCGGATCTGGGAAATGTGCCGGTTTTTTCCAGGTTATGGCGGTTGGGCCGGCGCGATCGTCCGGGACAGGCAAATTGCCCGGACGCTTGCAGGAAGCGCCCATCTGGCATATTGTTAGTCCCCATATTGACAGCATTAAGAATCTGTTCATACTCGATCAATGAATATGGTCCAGTGAGAACATATGGGCATAGTTATTCGCAATTTCCTGCGATTTTACCGGCTGCCCGCCCATGATGCTGTTAGATTCCGAAATTTTGGCCCGTGTCCCCGGCCCGTCGAACATTTTCAGGATATCGACGAGCAGATGCACCTCCGGTGTTTTGGAAGCATTCACGGAGGCTTTCAGTTCTCCGAAATCCACGCGGACAGCCCGGGTATTGTTGACGGTGCGCTGCGAATACCCTCCAAACAAACCAATGTGATAGTAGAACTTGCCGTTTACCGGGTTGCCCTGTGATGACGTGCCTTCGAGCTTCACGAAAATGTACCCCGAGTTCCACGACCAGTACATGCCGTCTTCCATCATCGAACCCGACGGATCGAGCACCCCTTTGCGTTTTTCAATGGGAGCGGTACTGCGCAGGCTGTCGACTCCGACCATAAACTCCACGCTTTTGTAATCCCCAAACGGTATGTTGTTAAGCGTTACAAACTGGGAAGCTTTGGTATCCTCCCGGATCAGAAAATAGCTGGAATCCTGAGGCACGACAAAGCTGCTGCCGTCGGATTTGATGAGTTTAATATTGGAAACAAAGTAGTTAAACTTGGTCACTACAAAATCCTCATTAGCCGCATTGCGATAGGTGACGCTGTTCATCACCAGGTTTTTATCTCCAACCACATTATCGAACTCGACGCGCAACTTCCCACTCCCGGAAGGATCGGGAAGCGAATCAGGGTTACCCGATGACCCGGAACAAGCACCGAGCGCGACAACAGACAATACAGCAACCAGGACGGCATAGCCGAAGGAAAAAATATTTTTCATCAGTAAAAAATAAGGACAGTACAGCCTTGGACCATTACGGCCGGCCGATCTGAAAATGAATAAATGGACATGATTACCTCCCGCAAGGAAGGTCAGAACTGAAAAAAGCCGGGTCAGGCCAGCGGGGGATGAAAAATATCTTCGGCTACGATACGCGCCAGAAATGGAGAAGAATAATCAAACGTAATGTCAGCCGGAACCTCAAAATGCTCAGGCACCTTCAAAGAGAACGGCTTCCGGTTATCCATGACCTGGTACAGAAACTGGGCCATGGAGGTCTGTTCGGCGCGGCGCTCTTCCTGCTTTTTAGCATCGGCCACGTTTTTTGCGAGATAGCACACACCACCGCAGACGGTGATCGGGTTATCGCGGTTTACGCACAGGTTGGCGATGATGTACTCCTTTCTCAGCTCAAAATCCAGGTATAACAACGGAATCACCCATGCTTTTACGAGCATCAGGACCATGAGGCTCATGGCTATCCATTGTTTGCTAAAATTTTTCAAGAACCGGGATCCGGATTACGATGATTTGTAGAGACTACAAATGTAGTATCCGATCGCCCGGATAGCAAACAAAATGGATGCAGTTGCCGGAAAAAGCCTTTCCTAAACCGGCTTGAAAAAAATTTCAGGAAAATAATGGTTTTTATTTTGTACCAATTAGTAAAGTATTACATTTGCATTATCAAAAAGCAATCACAATGGCGGGCAGACCTAAAATATACGACGAAACGGCAATCCTGGACAAGGCGGTGGATGTCTTTTGGGAGAAAGGATATGCTAATGCGACCGCCGACGACCTCCTGGCTGCGATGGGCATTGGAAAAGGCAGTTTTTACTTCGCATTCAAAGGCGGAAAAGAGGAATTGTTCCGGAAGTCGATGGAGCGGGTCGTTGAGCTGAACTTCCGGTCGCTCCGCGAGGCGTTGGACTCCTGCGATGATCCGGTGCAGTTCATCAGGGATTTTTTCATATCGCTCTCCGGCAACGAATCGCCGATCGGCAATAAAGGCTGCTACTTTGGCAATGCATTGATCCAGGTTTCGGCGAACGATTCAGGCCTGAAACTGATCGCAGCTCAATACCTGCATTTGCTGGAAGAAATTTTCGCGGAAGCGGTGCAAAAAGGGAAAGACCTGGGCCTGCTGACTACGAAAGAGTCAGCCGCAACGCTGGGCGCATATCTCGTGAATCTATGGAACGGCATCAATGTTACCCGCCGAATAGAAACGGATCAGCAGAAACTTGCACAGCTTGTCCGGATGAATCTGAAAATTTTATACTAAATTTTTTTAATCAATTATGTACTAAACAGTACAGTTTAATATTAACCATTTATCAATTTAAAACTCTGAAATATCATGAAACGCAAAGCAACAGCCGTATGGAATGGTGACATCAAAACCGGAGCAGGACACATCACCACAGGAAGCACCGTTTTGAACAAAACACAATATTCGTTTAACAGCCGCTTTGCCGACGGCATCGGTACCAACCCCGAAGAATTGCTGGCCGCTGCCCATGCCGGCTGTTTTACCATGAAACTGGATCTCGACCTCACACAGGCCGGCTACACGGTGGATGCATTAGAAACCCAGTCGGTAGTAACCCTCGACAATGGTAAAATCACCCGTTCGGAACTGTCGTTGCAGGCCAAGGTGCAGGGCATCAGCGAGGAGGAATTCCAGATTATCGCGAAAGAAGCCGAAAAAACCTGTCCGGTAAGCCAGGCTTTCAACTTCGAAATCCTTCTGAATGCGACCCTGGTGTAACCACCCCATCTCATCAGCAAGCGAGGCATCCGGTTTAGCGCCGGATGCTTTTTTGTTTTTTGGCAAAAGCCTCCCAAGCCTGTTCCTTCCCGAACAAGACTTGTACGAAACCGAACATTTCAACGATATTGGCATTATTTAAATTACTGAAAAACAGACTGTTATAATTCTGGCATTTATTTTGGACATAACAGGAATACCTGTGCTATTCCTGACCCAAAATCTGCTCATATGTTTAAGAACTACATAAAAATCGCCTGGCGTAACCTTTGGAAAAGCAAGACGTTCTCGACCATCAATATCGTGGGCCTGGCAGTCGGCATAGCGGGTTCGCTGCTCATCATTTTTCACATCAAACATGAGCTGAGCTACGACAAGGGTTTCAGCAAAGCCGACCGCATTTATCGCGTCACGTACGAAAGCAAAGGTGCAGATTCCCGTCACTGGGCGGCCACTGCGCCAATGCTGGGTCCATCACTGCAACGCGGGTTCCCCCAGGTAGAGCAGATGGTCCGTTTCCACAGATTATTTCCCTATCAGCTATTCAGCTACGCCGGCCCTCAGGGCGATGTGAAGCGGTTTGAAGAGAAGGGCGGTTTTTTCGCCAATGAAGCGGTCATTGACGTTTTTGATTTGCCGTTCGTAAGCGGTAACGCAGCATCGGCTTTGTCGGAAGCTAACACGATGATCATCACGGAAGCAATGGCCCAAAAGTATTTCGGAAAGGCTGATCCGGTGGGCAAGATCATCCAGGACGACCGCAGGAAGCTCGCCCTAAAAGTAACGGGCGTCGTAAAGGAGTTTGATTTTCCGAGCCACCTGCAATTCGACTATCTCGTCTCTATGCCCACCATCGACAGCTATATTGACAAGGAATCCATGGAAAAAGTCGGCTGGTCGGGATTCTACACTTATGTAATGCTGCGGAAAGACGCTTCCCCCGGGCAACTTGAAGCGAGCCTACCCTCTTTCGCGACCCGCTTTTACGCCCCTTCGGGTGAATCGGCACAGGAAATACTTGCAACACGTCAGCTGCATTTGCAACCGATCCGGGACATACACCTGCATTCGAAGCTGGAAAAGGAGATGTTTCCGAACAGCGACATTACTTATGTCTACATTTTTTCCGTTGCCGCGCTGTTCATATTACTCGTTGGAACCGTAAATTTCATCAATATTTCCACTGCGCTCGCGTTCAACCGTATGAAGGAAATCGGTTTACGAAAGGTGGTAGGCGCTACCCGTCCGCAGCTCATCCGGCAGTTTTTGGGCGAATCGTTCCTGGTTACCCTCCTGGCGACCGGCCTGGCTGTATTGCTCTTCAAATTAAGTATCCCTTTTTACGCCAATCTGGCGTCGGACGGCTTTGTATTCTCCGAGATATTCACTTTACCAAACATTTCCATCGTCGCATTGCTGGTCGTGCTCATCGCGCTATTCGCGGGATTGTATCCCGCGTGGTTCGTAGCGCGGTTCAATCCGGTGGTTTCTTTGAAAGGCAAAAGACTTGCGGGTCCGGCTGTCAATATAGTGCGGAAGGGGCTGATCGTATTTCAGTTTACCGTCTCGGTATTCATGATCTTTGGCACCATCATCGTGTATCGCCAGATGCAGCTTTTCCATAACCAGGATCTTGGATTTGACAAGGACCAGATCATAGCCGTCACCATGTATGACCAGATGTGGGAAAAATATGGGGTACTGATGAACGAAATGACCCGGAATAAAGCGATCAGCGGCTTCTCGGTCACGTCCACACTGCCCGGCGAGCGCTTCGGTAATTACAGCGCTTCCCCACTCCACCGCCCCGACCGGAAAGAGGTGCCTGACAACGCACGTATGCTGTGGGCCGATGAGAAAATGCTGGCTACATTGGGAATACCTCTGAAAGAAGGAAGGGATTTTCGCAACCAGTTTCCGAAAATTGAAAACCCTGAGTTCATTCTCAATGAAGCTGCCGTAAAAATGTATGGGTTCAAAAATCCGGTGGGCGAAGCATTTGTGGCGGACGCCGATACAGGCACGGTCGTGGGGGTGGTCAAAGACTTTAATTTTGCATCCCTGCATTCAGCCGTCGAACCGCTGGTGATCCAGTACAACCCTTACCGGGCCAATTATCTGATGGTGAAAGTTAAAGGTGACGCATTAACCGAAACAATCCGGTTCCTGGAAGGCCAGGTACATCATCTTTCTCCTTCGAGCAAATTCACTTACTCGTTTATCGACGAAAATCTCGAAAAACTATACACGTCGGAAAACCGTATGAGCCAGGTTTTCAATGGGTTCTCGGTATTGACAATCTTTATTTCGTGCCTGGGTCTTTTCGGCTTGTCGGCTTACTCGGCAAAACTCCGGATCAAGGAGGTAGGTGTGCGGAAAGTATTGGGCGCGTCGGTAAGCAGCGTTACGGTACTGCTTTCAAGAGACTTTGTCATACTGGTGGCAATAGCGATCGCCATATCGTTGCCGCTGGCATGGTGGACAATGGAGCAATGGCTTAATTCTTTCGCCTACCGCATTACTATCGGCTATGAAACCTTTCTTTTCGCAGGACTGTCGGCATTGTTGCTGGCCGTGGTTACGATTAGCTTCCAGGCCGTCAAAACAGCCCTTCTCAACCCCGTCAAGAATCTGAGAGCGGACTAGCCACCGTTCCATTCCCACTATTTCCAATTCGTTTGAAAGAATTTCTCAAAAGTTTTTCAAGTTTTGAAGAGTTAGTAAATAAACATTTACTTATATTTGAGGTGTAGTTTTAAATGCAACGATTATGAGACCCAAAAGCATAGAAAAAGAGGAAGCCATCCGCAAAATCGCCTTGCAGATCATCGCCAGAGAGGGATTGGAAAATCTGAGTATGCAAAAACTGGCGAAAGCAGCGAATATTTCACCCCGGACGATTTACATCAAATATGAAAACAAGGAAGACCTCCTCATCCGGCTGTTCATCGAAGAAGTATTGGGTAACTATGAAAAAGCAGTGCTCCATGATTTCACACCGGAAATGGGTTTCGCAGAAGGTGTCAGGAAGATTTGGGCGAATGTCTTCAGCTATCTGACCGGCAACCGGGAGGCGTTTGCATTGATCCGCTACGGACAATCTTCGCCTCTTCTCAACAAAGCGTACCAAAAAGCGAACATCCGCGAAGGGCAGTTTTTTGTGCCGGTGCATAATTTCCTGCAACGGCATATGGAAGCCGGTACAATCCGGCAGTTCCCGATCGACGTACACCGGGCGTTGCTATTCTCACCTTTGCTGGATCTGGTGAATGAATATTTCGATCACCTCGACCGGCCGCAGCAAATCATCACGGATCCTGTCTTCTCCGATTGCTGCGATGTCATTATTAACGGACTTTCAAAGTAGATCAACAAACCAAAAATGATTGTTATGAATGCGATACAAGACAAAAGGATCGCTATTATAGGTGGTGGCCCGGGCGGGCTTACCCTCGCCAGATTATTGCAGCTAAAGGGTGCCGAAGTAACCGTTTACGACCGCGACTATGGACGTGATACGCGCGTGCAAGGCGCCACGCTGGATTTGCATGTTGATTCTGGTTTGCTCGCATTAACGGAGGCCGGGTTAATGGAAGCATTTCAAACACATTACCGCCCTGGTGCGGACACACTCCGGATCTATGACCGGCAGGCGAAGCTCATACTCGATGAAAATGGGTACGATGATCTGGACAGCACCCGCCCGGAGATCGACCGCGGCCCGCTAAGAAAGTTATTGCTGGACTCGCTCCGCGAAGGCACGGTCGTTTGGGACAGTCATTTCGTGTCGATGGATCGGCAGGATGACGACACCTGGCTGTTGGCATTCCGCAACGGAACGACGGCCGCGGCAGATCTGGTAATCGGAGCCGACGGCGCGAACTCACGGATCCGCCCCTACATCACACCGGTCAGGGCCACTTATTCGGGCGTAACCATTGTGGAAGGTGCCGTTAGCGATTCGGCGAACACAATGCCGGACCTCCATGCCATGCTGAATGGTGGGAAGATATTCGCAATCGGTGACAGCAAGACGCTGATCGTTAGCTCAAAAGGTGACGGAAGCCTGGTATTTTATACGGGTTGCAAGACGACAGAAGAATGGGTACGGGAAAGCGGCATCGATTTCAGTGACAAATCACAGGTTATCAGGTGGTTTCAAAAAGAATTCGCAGGCTGGGACCCCGTATGGTCCGCAATGCTTGAAAAAGCCGAACCCGTTTTTACTCCCAGACCCCAATACTACATGCCTATGGATCAAAACTGGGAATCGCTGGCCGACCTGACAATGCTCGGTGATGCCGCGCACGTCATGCCGCCTTACGCGGGAGAAGGGGTGAATATGGCTATGCTCGATGCATTGGAACTGAGTAAAGCTCTTACCGACCCGGCTTTTGAGGACACCCGGTCCGCCATCGGGGCCTACGAGCGTGGCATGCGGGAGCGGGCATCGGAAGTTACTGAAATGACACTCACGTCAACCGCCGCATTGCACTCTTCCCGGGCGCTTACATTTCTGCTCGATGTATTGAATCCCGAATAGGCTTGCCTCGGAGTGCAGGAGAGAGAATGGCCCAAAGTTTATAGAAACCTTGCCGATAGCAGGTGGACGCCGCCCCGATGCGACCATAGTCATGGACAAATTCTACACGGGTTACGGCGGTGCAGCCGTTTTATAGATTTCTATTACCACTTTGAAGAAGCGGTTCAAAAAGACGCTGTAATGGCATAAATGCCCTTCCAAAACAGACCATGTTTAACAACCGGCAACTTCATCTGCATTTCCCCTTTCGGTTTGCGAACTGATCAAATCTGTTTTCGTGTTCTTCCGGAACGAACCGCAACCAATATGGAAACTTATTTCAAAACAATGGAATCCCCCGTAGGTCGGCTAACGCTCGTCGCCAGCAGCAAGGGGCTCCGAGCCGTGCTTTGGGACAGGGAGGATCCCGACCGGACAAGTTTGGAGCGCGGCAAGGAAGACATCCATCATCCTGTGCTGGTGGAGGCAGAAAAACAACTCAGGGAATATTTTGCAAAAAAGCGGAAAGCTTTCGAGCTTGAACTGGATTTTGTGGGCAGCGACTTTCAAAAGCAGGTCTGGGAAGCATTACTGACGATTCCTTTTGGTGAAACACGCTCCTATGGCGACATAGCCCGGCAGATCGGCAATCCTGAGTCGGTGCGTGCAGTGGGCGGCGCCGCTAACAAAAACCCGATCTCCATTATCGCGCCGTGCCACCGGGTGGTGGGGGCGACCGGGAAACTCATCGGCTTTGGCGGAGGCCTCGCCAACAAGGCGTTTCTTTTGGAGCTCGAAGCGCCTTACCGGCAAATATCATTGTTCAGCTAAACTGGCCAACCCCGGCAGCGTCGCTCATTTGGCATAATCCCTGTTCTTGTAAACCTTCTTTACAATTTTTACCTGCGAATTACTTTTAAAATTCTACGCAGTGTTATATATTTAATATGTTTAATCATACCTGATTAAACTCCCCCGGTGCAGAAATCTGAAAGACGGACGCACCGGGTTTTATGTATTTAGCTTTTTTGCTACCTTTGTAACCATTATTCACTAATCACAACACCAGGTGTAAGAGACCATTTCTTCAGAAAAATAAATGCATGCGGCCGTTACGGCGGCGGCGATTATTCATTCTCCAAAGAAATGTACTTATGCTTTTTCTTCAAGGTGTTACCTATGCACACCCAAACCGGGATGTGCTGTTTACGGATATCAATCTGACCGTTAACAAGCAAGACAAAATCGCTTTAACCGGGAACAATGGCACAGGGAAATCTACCCTGCTGAAATTGCTGGCCGGCCATTTAAAACCTGTCTCGGGTGTGGCGAGGGCCGAGTCGAAGCCCTATTATGTGCCGCAGCTTCTCGGGCAATTCAATGACCAAACCGTTGCACAGGCATTAGACGTCCACGACAAATTGCTCGCACTGAAAGAGATACTGGATGGCCACCTCACCGACATCAACCTGGAACTCCTCGACGACGACTGGGGCATCGAAGAGCGCTGCCAGGAAGCATTTGCCCACTGGAAGCTCGGCGACATAGGTCTTTCGCAGCCTATGGCAACATTGAGCGGCGGACAAAAAACAAAGGTTTTTCTGGCCGGGATCATCATCCATGAACCGGATATCGTGTTGCTCGATGAGCCGAGTAACCACCTGGATGCCGGCAGCCGGGCTATTTTGTATGATTATATTCAATCCACCAGTCAAACACTCGTAGTAGTCAGCCACGACAGGGCATTGTTAAACCTGCTCTTCACCATGTGCGAACTCGGCCCGCGCGGAATAACCGTTTATGGAGGGAATTATGACTTTTACGTCGCCCAGAAAAAGATTGCAAGCGAAGCGCTGAACCAGGACGTCAAAGCCAAAGAAAAGGCGTTGCGGAAAGCGAAGGAAGTTGAGCGGGAGTCGATGGAACGTCAGCAGAAGCTGGATGCACGTGGCAAAAGGAAGCAGGAAAAGGCTGGCCTGCCAACCATTGTAATGAATGCATTCCGGAACAATGCGGAAAGGAGTACCGCACAAATGAAGGGTGTACATGCTGAAAAGGTAAGTGGTATCACCCAGGAGTTGAGCCAGTTGCGGGGCGAGCTGAGCACGGAGAGTAAAATGAAGATCTATTTTGACAACTCGGGACTGCATAGAGGGAGAATACTCATCACCGCTGAGCAATTGAATTTCAGCTTTGACGAACAACCGCTATGGACCGAAGCCCTGACTTTCCGAATCTCCAGTGGCGAACGTATTTCACTCAAAGGCGCGAATGGTTCCGGAAAAACTACTTTGATACGGATACTCCTCGGCCAGATCCTTCCTAGCCAGGGAACGATAGACCGATCGGATTTCAAACACATCTATATTGACCAGGATTATTCTCTGATCGACAATCACCTCACGGTGTATGAACAGGCTCAAAAGTTCAATTCCGGCGCATTGCAGGAGCACGAAATCAAAATACGTCTTAACAGGTTCCTTTTTGCGAAGGACTATTGGGACAAACCCTGTGCAGCATTAAGCGGTGGCGAAAAAATGCGGTTGCTGCTATGTTCCCTGGCGATCGGCAATCAGGCACCCGACCTGATCGTACTCGACGAACCGACCAATAACCTCGACATCCAGAACATCGGGATATTGACCCATGCGATCAACGAGTACGAAGGGACATTGATCGTTGTCTCACACGATACCCATTTCCTGAAAGATATCCGGATAGAGCGGGAGATTTTGTTACAGTAAATGTTCATCAAAGGTCCGGCGGGCAAGCCATCATAACGTGTGCTGCCCGCCCAATTTTATTCCCTGGTCACATAGCCGGCTTTCGGATATTTAACGGAATAACGGAAGGACAATTCTTTACTCTCCCCGCCAGGCAGCACGACTGTCCAGGTAAACTCGCCCGTCGTTTCATCTACTTTCGCTTCCGGTGCGGATTTATCAAATATCTCTACTTCACGACTCTTGGCGAGTGGAAACTGGTCCCTGACCACGATCCGGACAGGAACCTTCTTGGTATTTCTCAACACAATGCGGTAAGCACGGGTCTCGGTCGTATTATTTCCGAGAAACTGCTTTTTAATGAAGGTCTTCACCTGTTCGCGAAGAACTGTAACGGACTTGTCGACACCAAACGACAGGCTTAGTGTGTCTGACGCAACGGCGGGATCCAACCGTGTCTTTCCGATATAGCTGTTTTCCAGATAAAGGTTTACATCTCCCGGCAACAGGTTAAGCCCGGTCCACGATGGCAGGTAGGCATTGAGGAACACCTCCTGCCTCACTTTAGGGATACTCACATATTCGTAATAGCTGTCGCCGATGTTTTCGCTTTTCAGATCTACCGTGTACGTCTTTCCGTCCGACGGTAATGTATAGGCCACCGGAATTTCATAGGTCACGCTCGTGGGAGCGTCTCTTTCGTTGGTATTGAGGCGAATGGCCTCCCTTTTATTAACTATTATACCCGCAACTGCCCCGGAAAGACCTCTGGCTCGTTGTTCTCCATAACCCACCACGGTAACCTCTCCCAGCGCCATGTTATCAGGTTTAAGGTTCACGTCCATTTTGCTATCGGAAATCGTTTTGGATTGGGTTACATAGCCTATGAATGAAAAATCCAGCAGACGCTGTGCGGCAGGAAGATTGACAGGCACCGAAACCCGGTAGAAACCATTCATGTCCGTATTCGCTCCGATATTAGCTGCTTTGATAGTGACCGTCACACCGGGTAGCGGATCATTTTGTTCATCCCTGACAAATCCACTCACCTCAGTAACATCCCCGGCAACGGGAAGATTGTCCGATGAAATCGTCGCATAGCTGCTGTAATTATTAGGTGCGCCCCAATACCAGGTTTTCAATTCTGGCGAAACCGACTTGTCCCTGGGATTTGCGCTGGACAATGTGATTTTCACCTTGTTCCAATCCTCGCCTGAATATTGAAACACCCCTGCCTTGAATTGCAGTGCTATTGGCGCAGCCAGATCCGTCAATTTCGCGTCGTAAGCCGGATACCATCCCGCATTAGCAATGTAATACGATAAATCCAGTTTAACCTGAGCCGGTTTCTTTACCGATACCCGCACTGCAACCTCGGTGGTTGCCTTTCTCGACTCGGTCATGAGCGGCGAAAGTTCCTTGCCTATCCATTTGAGGCTATCGTCCCACCTTTTGATATTGTTTGCCGTTTCGAGTTTCCTCTGAAGAATTTCAACCATTCTTTTCCGCTGAAACTCAACGGCCTCTTTCAGTTCCAGCATCTTTGTCCCCGAAGTTCCTCCAATTTGCTGGTTTTTAATGAGCATTTCCTCCTCCTGCTTGTAGATCTGCTCCATGCCACGCTCGAAGGTCAGCTTTTCAGTGAACTGCGTCCGCTTGTTCTCCAGCGACGTGATGGTCTTTGATTTCTCCCCCTGCTGATGATAATCGCCTCTTGCGAAAATAGACAAAACGGTCAGATCACCCAGGCCGGACAAACGGATACTTTCTTTGTCGAGGGAACTCGACAAACCTTTAACAATGAGCTCATGTACACCTTCTTCCAAAGAAACCGTAAGGTCTCTGGTTATTTCCGCACCGTCACGATAAACAGTAACCTGCCTGATGCTGCTGCTGACAATATGGGTTTTCTGCCCGAATGCGCCAATACTGGTTAAAAGACAAAACAGAATGGATACGGGGAAAAACAAGTTACACATATTGAATTGGTTTGTGATGGGTTGGAGCTTTAAGATTCCTGAAAATGTAAAAATTAAAGTATAATTTAAAATACTAATGATTATAGGGATCTTCATTTTCAGGTAACTGTTCTCAAAAGCCATTCATGCAGAACAGAATCGTTTGGCAATGCAATGCCACGGAAACGCACCTTTTCATATCTTCGCTTAAAACAAATCCAGTGATATGCTCGATATCGTTATTGAGGCCCGGAAAGCGGCTATTAGCCAATCGGTGATTGTGAAAAGGATCCTCCCGTTTCGCCTGCGGAGAATGGTAGGACCGTTTATTTTCATGGACCATGCCGGGCCAATGGCCACGATACCCGCCAATCCATCGTCCCTGGATGTATTGCCACATCCGCATATCGGACTTTCCACGGTCAGCTATCTTTTCGACGGACAGGTAACCCATCGCGATAGTCTGGGCGTGCAGCAGATAATCCGGCCGGGGGAGGTCAACTGGATGACCGCGGGAAGCGGTATTGCCCATTCGGAACGGTTTGAAGATCCGGCTGCGTTGGCAGGAGGCCTGGAAATGATCCAGACCTGGGTTGCGCTTCCTGAAAAGGATGAAGAATCCGCTCCATCGTTCGTCAACTACACCCGCGAGCAGCTTCCCGTATTCACAGATAAGGGCGTGTGGATGCGCCTGATCGCAGGCGACGCCTATGGATTGAAAAATGAGGTGGACACATTGTCTCCGCTGTTCTACCTGCACGTTGTGCTCGATATGGGAGCCACTTGGGGTATACCATCCGGTTATTCCGAACGAGCGGTGTATGTGGTCAAAGGATCGCTGGAAGTTTCGGGTCACGTGTATGGGCCGGGGCAAATGCTAGTATTCAAAAACGGCGCCGATCCCCTCATTCGCGCGCATGAACGCACCACGCTCATGCTGCTCGGCGGCGAACCACTGGGCGAGCGGTTTATCTGGTGGAACTTTGTTTCATCCAGAAAAGACCGCATCGAGCAGGCCAAAGAAGACTGGAAACAAGGACGCATCCAATTACCTCCGGCCGACGACCACGAGTTCATTCCATTACCCGAAGACCCTTCCCGGCCTGCCGGAGCACCGCCGCGCCCCGAACCGCTTTCATAATTGACACACCTGCCGGATGCCTTGGTAACAATAGATGATGCAACCGTCCGGTTATCTTTTCAAGTAATAGAAATGACCATCCTCCGCTCCCACCAGCAAATCTGACCTGCCATTTTTGTCCCAGTCGACCACAGTCGGACTGGTGTCGTGTCCGGCCAGCCTTAGTTCCGACAATGCCCCTTTGTTGCGGAATGTAACTTTACCTTCCTTACTACCCAGGTTTTCATAAAAATCAACATTCCTGCTATCGATCAATAGATCCAGATCGCCATCGTGATCCCAATCGGCCAATGTAAATTTTCGTCTTCCGCTACCCCCATTTTCCTTTTTATTCAGCCGGAGCGGTTCACCGGTTTCGTCGTGGAATATCCTCACACCAGGCCGGAGCACGAGCCCGGTGCTACTTCGAAAACGTTCGAAGAATGCCAGGTAGCCTTCTGTATCGAGCATCACCAGGTCTGTCAGGCCATCCTTATTCCAGTCAACGGCAAATGGGGTAGTGCGCCATTGGGTGGCCAGTTCCTGCGCCGCCGGAGTCCACCACACCCATTTGGGCTTGGGGATTGTACCGTTCCATGCAACCGTTACCGGCTTCGATTTTTCCAACGCAGGTACCTTCTTCGTTCCCTTGTTCCGGAACCATTCTACCCTGCCCCAGATAGAATTAACGATCACGTCTTTCAACCCATCGCCGTCCCAATCGGCTACCGAAAGTGTTGTATAACCCCATTTTGCCTCACACGGACCCTGAATGGAACCATTGGTACCTGCCTGAATACGGATCACCTGCCCGTCTGCTTTCAGGAACCGGGGCGGTGCAAAATCCGGCTGGGCTCCTCCTCCGCGGTTTTCAATAAAGCTGATGTATCCCGCTGAGTTCCCTGTAATGATATCTTCGTCGCCATCCTCATCCCAATCTACACTGAATGGTGTGGCCAATGCACCCGATTTGACATGTCCCCCTTTTTGCTGGAAATAAATGGGAGCTTCGAAAAGCGGCATTCCATGCGGCATTCCATTTTGTTTCTTTCCGGTATTTCTAATGAATGCGACCCGGCCATCCTCGTCGCCGCTCACCAGGTCGACGTGTCCGTCACGGTCCCAGTCGACAGCGACGGGAATGATCATTTCAAGGTCCATCCGGATGTTCCCTGCCGCGTTGAACAACACTTTTCCGGCGGCATACACCGGTTTCTTTGCTGTACCCGTGTTTTCGAACCAGGTAAACTTATCGATAAACTCTCCGCAGATCAGGTCCAGGTCACCATCTCCGTCGAAGTCCGCAAAATTGGGCGACGGTGCGCCATACACGTCGATCACAGCACCACCCGCTTTGAGTCTTCCTTTGTTTTCATATTTCCCATTCTTGTTCTCGATCAGGTAGACATAACCGTGCAACGGGCCATTTGTCCAGTCGCCTTTGCTATCAAAAGCATTGTCCCAGCCATATTCCAGCCAATCGTCGATTCCTGCAATCAGATCCTGATCACCATCGGCATCGTAGTCCACATACTTCCATTGCACAAACCGTGGCTTCTTTTTGAAATCGGTATGTAGTGAGTCCGCCGAAAACAAAGGTTGTTTTTCGATGCCCTTATTTTCGGGAAACCCGGCAAGCTCAGCTCCCTGATCCAGAACATGCGGTTTACCGTCCACATATGAAACCTGAGGATGTTTCAAGCCCGCTCCCACGCGCACGGGAGCTTCAAACACCGGAACCTTTCTACCCGACTTGTTTTCAAAAAAATACACGCCATTATAAGGCACATCGGGACACGAAACAACCAGGTCCATATCGCCGTCCCCATCGTAATCCATCGGCAATGGCCAGGCCCAGAGCCCTACTCCAAGGTCCGATACCTGTTCAGCATTCTTATATTCCAATCGAACCAGGTCTCCGTATGCATTATTTCCCGCAAGCTCAGCGGGCGTTTGCCGTGATGGAAGGAACAATGTGAAAAACAGCAAGAAAGATAGCAACTTCATAGATCGTCAGTTTTAGAAAATCAGGACCATGTTACCAGCGTGCACCGGTGTTCAATTTCAGTATATAGTACTCGTATTTACCTAAGGTTTACTACTCATGGTTTTACTGGTTGCCCTGTACGCTTCCGGAACACGCGTCCGAATCCGGACAGAACTTCATCTTGCGCCTACCATTATCATTCGGTAAGAAATAAATTCAAGCAGTTGATTTTAAAATAGTTAATACAATATCTGTGGTGAAAAATCAGCACTCCTCTGTTTTGGCACATGCTTTTTTCTAATAAAGATAGTCCCGGCATAAAAAAGAGACCATTTAACCTTAGTGCGTACTAGCCATGAAAATTTAATACAAAAGCACCCGGAGTCGTCCGGGTGCTTTTGTATTAAATGCGAGTTATTTCCTTCGCCGCAGTTCCTGCGGGCAAAGCCTATCAACCGGCCAGCCGTGATGGCGGTACGCCATACATTTTCTTAAATGCAAATGAGAAATGTGAAAGGTCTTCGAAGCCGATTTCGAGATAGACGTCTGACGGAGCCTTGCCTTTCTCTTTGATGAGATAATGCGCTTCCCGCAATCGGCGTTGTTGCAACCATTTGCTCGGCGAAGTGTGAAAAACATGCTCGAAGTCGCGTTTGAAAGTGGCCAGACTCCGCCCGGTAAGATAGGCAAACCGTTTGAGTTGCACATTGAAATGAAAGTTCTTGTTCATGAAAGCTTCCAGGTCAATCTTGCCGGGTTCGCTGAAATCAAACAAAACATCTTTAATGGCCGGTTTGCATTGAAGCAAAACCATCATGGCTTCGCGCAATTTCAGCGCCTGAAGATCGGCATTGATCAGTTGATCACCTTGCACATAAGGCAGTAACGAATCCATAAAACTTCTCAATAGCCCTCCACCCGATAATTTAATGACAGGATCGAAGTTTGAACTTTTACCCGGCTCGGCCGAATACCCATATTCCATACTGAAATTTCTCAGCGCAGCCTGATCGAAGTAAATCGAGACCGACTTAAAAACACCGTCCTGCCCCGGCTGCTTGACAAACTTGATCAGTTGATTCCTCCGGATAAAACGGAAATCTCCCTCTTTGAAAACGTATTCCTGATCGCCCGTGCTTACGGTAAGCGAGCCGGATAGCTGAAAGCTCAGAACATGTTCAGACGCAAATTGCTCTCCCTCCCGGCTCCGGGTAAAGTAGCAGGAGTAGGCAATGGATGAAACTGATTTAGCAATTTTCAGGTCTGTCATAACCAAAGTTATAAAAAAGCGGACAACGCCCACTGCCCGTTTGCATTGTAAAGTCGTCGTCCGCTCAGGGATGTCGGTTTACTGTTTCGGCTGGGCTACGGTAGTATACCACTTTCCAGCGGCTGTTTCCAGAAAATTGACCGACTCATCATGGTCAGTCGAAAGGCTGACAGCCAGCCACTCCTCCATTTCGGCCTGTCTTGCTTGATCGGCGCTTTTCAGGATACCGATTGCCTCGCTTCCAAGCACCAGGTGAGCGGGCGGATTCGGGTGCGAAGCAAGTTCCACCATTACGCCAGCCGCTTTCACAGGATCCCCTACCGGCGTAAATTTTCCGCTTTTGAATAACTCCGTCCGCTGGTTGACCAATGCATAATCATCAATTTCCCGTGCGTAGGTCATGGAAGCGCCGGCCCAGTCGGTACGGAAGCCGCCCGGTTCTACACTGGTCACATAAATGCCCAGGGGTGCTACTTCCTTTGAGAGTGCCTCGGTAAACCCGCTAAGGCCAAATTTGGCCGCCTGGTACATCGTCAGACCGGCATTACCAACCCTCCCGCCAATGGAGCTGATCTGAAATATCCGACCGCCTCCCTGCTTCCGCATATAAGGCAGCACGGCACGGGTAATTTCGATCGGCGCATACAAATTCGTTTCGAGTTGGCTGCGTGCCTGCTCGTCTGTAAAAGCTTCTGCCGCGCCGATAATGCCAAAACCGGCATTGTTGACCAATACATCGATACGCCCGAAATGGGCGATCGCGCCCGCGACAGCATGGTAAACCGCCTCATAATCCGTCACATCCAAAGCAAGCGGGAGTATCTGGTCGCTATATTGCGCAACAAGGTCGTCCAGCTGGGCAATATTCCGGGCTGTTGCCGCCACTTTATCACCGTTTTGAAGCACCGCTTTTGTAAGGTCACGTCCCAATCCCCGGGAGCTACCTGTAATGAACCATATTTTTGCCATTGTCTTTTACTTTTTAAGTACAGTGCAAAGGTATCCTGTCGCTCCCCGCACGACTTGGTTGAAAAGCTCAAAGGCAGTTTGTTGAAAAGCTCACCGATTCCGGCCGCAAGCAAAAAGGCATCCGGATAATTCCCGATGCCTCTCCTAAGTACTGACGTGATTTCGTGAAACTCGAAGCCATTGTGACCTCCCGACTATCCCGATGCATCACAGCATAATCTTCAAAACACTATCTTCCCTTTGTGAACCAGCGATTTCACCGGCGAAACCCGTGCGACAGCTTCTGCGGAACAACTGGCATCGACCAGTACCACATTCGCCTCGTCACCGGCTTTCGGCCATTGCTGCCTGCCGTCGCTATCGAGCGGCAGCACGTTACCCGTGGCGAGTTTCAGGCACCGTGATAGTTCAAACTCGGTGGAATGGCCGTAAAGCTGAGCCATCAGGTTCGCTTTTTGCAGAATACTGCCGGAACCGAACGTACTCCAATGGTCGATGATGCTGTCGTTCCCGGTGACAACGTTCACATTATAGCGATAAAGCGTCGGAATGGGCATAATGAGGTTTCCGAACGGGACTGTCGAAGCAATGCCTACGCGCGCTTGTCCGAGTTTTTCAGCCGTAGCTTCCAGTTTTCCCTTTTCCAGTCGCGCCAGGACAAAGCAATGGCTCAGGAACGTTTTGCCCGCAAGCACCGTGTTTTCGTTGACTTTCTCGATAAGGTACTCCACCGTCCGCAGCCCTGCTTCACCGCCTTCGTGAAGGTGAATATCTATCCCCTTGTTATGATCCAACGCCAGTTGCACGATAAAATCAATGCTTTTCTCCACATGGCCGTCAATAGAGTTGGGGTCCAGCCCACCAATGAAATCGATATCCATGGCAGCGGCATCTTTCATCAGCTGTTCCGAATGCGAAAAGAAGATGCCATGCTGCGGAAATGCGACCAGCTCCGTTTCGAATGTCCCTTTCTTATTCCGGATCGCCTTTTCAAGGTTTTTCAGTGAATCCAGTTTTGATGTAGGCTCAATATTGACATGGCTCCTTGCGAAATTGACGCCGTGGGATTGCAACAGCTCCATCAGCTTTTCCGCCCGGTAAGTGGAAGTTTCCAGCATGCCGGGCAATACCTTCTGCTCGAAAGCGATCATGTCCCGTACCGACCGGTTTTTCGCTGACCTGGCCTTCCACTGGCCGCCATAATACGTTTTATCCAGGTGGATATGCATGTCACGGAACGCCGGCAACATCAGCAGCCCTTTCGCATCCACCGCCTCTCCCCTGGTATCATTAGGAAGCACATTTTTAATCTTACCATCTTCGATTACAATACGGAACAGGTCCGTCTGCGTGCCGACGATCTCATCCTCGTCATGGATAAATCCGGTTTCCAGTCTGACATTTTTCCATGTCCAGGTTTTATTTCCCATCGTGTCTACGGGTAACCCGGGGGCTTTGGAGTGCTCCTGCGACATCGCATCACGGCTGCCGATCAGCATTCCGCCGGCCAGGACCCGACCCGAGTTTTTGATAAAAGTTTTGCGGGAGATAGATTCTGCCATCATCGTAACAAGGTTAGGCTACAAAATTAGTGACACCGGATCTCAAAAACGATGCGTCATTTATCCCATAACTTGTATTATTTATAACTCCTTCCTGAACGCGCGGGGCGAACGGCCTGTTCGGGCCTTGAAGAAGTTGGAAAAATGTGGCAGATCGCTGAAACCGAGTTCGAATGCAATTTCTTTGGCAGATTTGCCCGAAACCAGCAGCAACCGCTTCGCTTCAAGGATCACGCGGTTATAGATCAGGTAGGTAGCCGGCACATGCAAATGCCTTTTGCAAAGTATGTTAAGATAATTAGCGGAAATATGCAGGTTGCCCGCGTAAAACGCCACATTTTTCTGGGTTTCAAAATGTCGCTCGATCAATGCCTGGTATTCGATCAACAGGGGATTCGAACGATAGGTACCTATATTGTCAAAGACCCGCTCGGCTTCCCGTCCCACGATCTGCAGGGCCACTTTGCTTCGCAGTTGTACCAGGTCCCAGTCGATAGATGGCATACGGAGCTCACGCTGCACTGATTCCAGCTCGTACCACAATGCTCCGAAAATCTCCTTGGACAAGTCTACTACCTGATGATTCTGATTCAGTATAAATGCAAGACGAAGAAAGCTCGATGAAGTTTCGAATGCCCGCCTGCTGACCATCAACTGAAATCCCGAAGTAGCTTCATCAAGTTCCCAGCGATGCACCTGCCCGGGAAACAGCAGATGTACCTGGCTGTCGGCCACGGCATAATCCTTGAAGTCTATCGAATGAATCCCGGTGCCCTTCCGGATCAGGAACATCAGGAAGAAATCGTGTTTATGCGGTTTATCGATATGGCTTTTCCCATCGGTCTCATGATACAATAGTCTGTAATCCGACTGCACATGGGACTCAAAGGCATCGATGCCGAGGGTCGGGATTTCCGTTTTCCTGTTCACGTACTGAAAATACAAAAAATATTCTCGTACAGTTACTTTGATGTCTTTCACTTCACCCGTTCTGCCGCTACTCCCCTTGAAATGGCAGGCTGATTTCCCGCCAACAAAGAGATGGCATGCAACAGCCAGATGGCAGAAGAAAACGACCCTTTTCAGACCAAAAGACGACCATGTATTATGCAGCGGGCCTGAAATCCCACCTGCCCCTGATCCAGCCCGATAAATTCTGAAACAGTCTGAACAGAGCGTCGCTGACAGCAGGGACATAGCGAAACGCCTTTTTTTCAACCGCCCGTTCGCTCCTGATTCCCATTAAATCATAGCTCTCCGCTATCGACGTCGAAAGTAATATGTCGATGGCACCGTTGGTTAACGCAGAGATGTCTTCGTGAACATCTTCCAGAAGAGTGGCCATGTCCTGGCGCAGGTGATTCCGGTCGGCGATCTGAATGGTAGTGTTGATGGCAAAATCATAAATTTCCTGGGAAAGCTGATCGCAGAGCTCGCACATATCCGTGTGGTGTGCCGGTAGCACAATATTACGGCTTTTCATTTCCTGGATTTTGCGCTCGGTTTTCATGACCATTTCGGCCCTGATTTCTGTCAAAGTCATTGTTAGGGTGCTGTTAGGGGGTTTACTCAAAAAGATAAATAGAAATTTACCAAGTAATTTTGTAAATATCCTGATAAAATTCAAATATTCTCCATCTTCCGGCAATACATTTTAATTTTTTTCTAATCCCGATCGGTCGGCCGTAGCGTCGGCGTGCCCTACTTTTAGCATCTCATCATTAAGTAAAAAAATGGTTACTGGATACGTGCCTTTCGGCGCAGCGAAAGAGTTGATCGGAACACTGCAAATAGCAGGTTGTCAGAAAATAGTGGTGGAGCAGAAAGAGGGCGATATCAGGGCTCTGTCAGCCGTTGTTTCAGCATTACAGAAAGACGATGTTCTGGTTTTCGTGAGTGTTGAGCACGTAAAGGATTTTATCGGCGTCCTCGCCCAAGCCGGGCGCAAACGGGCACACGTGAAAGCACTTGTGGAAAACATAGATACCTTCCGCGATACAACCCAATTCAGCAGTGATGCTCAACAGCAACACGCTGATGCCAGTCTCTCAACCGTAGCGTGATGATCTGCCAGGCGAAATATTTCCCGGAATACTCACCCGGGAGCCTGCCGGAGCCGATAGCGTACAAACGTCCCCTTCGCCAAACCGCCCTGTAACGACTTGCACAGCGTTTTGGCGAAGCGTTTTTTCACCTTGCAGGTCCAAAATACTTTTCCATTGATTTAGGATAATCGACAAAAGCGACCTCCGGCTCCGGAATCTCCGGATGCCACATTTTCTCCCATTCGAAGCTGTAATATCCCTTGTACCCTCCTGCTTTGAGCGCGGTGATCGCCTCTGTGAGCGGCGCTTCCCCCTTTCCGATGAAGGTGTATTCCGGCTTACCATTGATAAGCCTGCCGTCCTTTATGTGCGTGTGCCTGATGTATTTCTTTAATGTGGCATACACCTCTGCAGGCGGCTCTTTGGTGATCGACCACATGTTAAAAATATCCCAGATAAGACCTACATTGGGATGCTCGGCCTGCTTCATAATCCGGAGCAATACATCCTTCCAGATCACCTCACCGTGTGATTCAAGCAGCACGGTCACGTTCGCTTTCCCGGCATACCGTCCCAGTTCCAAAAGGCCTTCACCAATGATATCAATGGTCTTCTCCCGGTCCTGGTCCTTAGGTAGATCGTTGGGAAACACCCTGATGTAAGGACAGGAAAGTTGTTGCGCCAAATCTATAAAACGCCGGGCCTCATCCAGATTTTTATGCCGCTTTTCGGGATCGAGATGATGTAGCGCCGTGGAAGCGCCCAGGTTGCATATTTTGATCTTATGGTCTGCGAATTGCCTCTTCGTTTTCGCGATCTGCTCCGGAGAACTGAATTCCGGACAGTTGGGAAGAAAAAGCTCTCCTTGCAGTCCCCGAATTTCAACCGCCTGATAGCCCTCGGAAGCTGCCGTTGCGAGTATCTGGGAAAGCGACCATTTTGGACAGCCAAGCGTTGAAAAGGCCAGCTGCGGTTTAACTTTTTTCTGGGGCAGGTCCAGGGCCGATATTGCGGCCAACGCCATGGTATTTTTCAGAAATTTCCTACGACTGTTCATATGGGGTTTAGTAGAATGATGGTTTCAAATGCCGTCTGAAACCAGACTGCGGAACTGCAAATCCAGCCAATATAATATCAAGCCGGGAATTGTCAAAGATATCCGCTAAACGATCCCTATCACAAATCGCAGGGTAACAGGATTACCCAAATCGATCTCAATCCGGAAAGTCATACACTAAAATTCTCGCTCAGGGCGTCATTGCTGAAAATTTCATGGCAGGTTTTTTACATACAATTAAAAGCAAGAGGTCGCACCGGTTAAATCTGGCACGACCTCTTAAATATTGCTGCACTTTCCGCTTATTTCCGGATCAGGATCCTTTGTGCCGTCTTAGTTCCATCCGACCATGTGATTTCCACTACATGAATGCCTGCCGCTAATTTACCGACATTAATGGCGCCTTCTTTAGGATCGCCCAATCGGATAACTGTCTGACCATTCAGATCAGCGATACGGATATCAGAAGCTTTGGCAAAGTCCCTGACAAATAACCTATCGTTTGCCGGGTTAGGATAAACAACCCTGTTCTCCTGGTTTTCAAACCGTACGGATCGGACACGGCTGTATGTAAACGTTCCGTCATTGTCGACCATCCGCAAACGGTACAGCTTCACGCCGCCTGACGTCCCGTCGAACGGATCAGGGTCTGCAAAATGATAATCCACCCGCACTTTGCTTTCCCCGGTCGACTCCACTGTGCCGATCATCTTCCAGCTGTTACCATTCCGGCTGCGCTCGATTTCAAAGCGATCGGCGTCGGTTTCTTCGGTGGTCGACCAGGTCAATAGCGCTGTGTTGCCTTCCCGGACCACCCGGAAACTGACCAGTGTAACCGGAAGCGGAACGTCGCGCGATGCAAAAGTATAAGCGTTATAAGTATTGGGGATAACGGCCGCAGTAGTGGTGATCGACCCGGCTGTCAGATCACTGGCGCCACCGAGGATAGAAGTAACATCTACCTCGGATGGTATAGCGACCCATTCGGTGCCGTTCCAGCCAGCGATGGTCAGTTTGTTGAGCTGCCCCGCCGTCAGTGTGCCGATAGCGCTGCCCGCATCCCATGTTAATGTCAGAGCCGTAGCCGCACTGCCATCAATATCCCAGTATTCAACCGGGCTCACTGCTTCCAGAGCGTCTTCAAATGTAGCTGCCGGAAAGGGACCACCGGCAGGCAGTACAGGATAGTTCCCCCCACCCAGGTCGCTTGTGATGGCCACCGAAGGGTCTCCATGATAGTACGCCCCCATTGTACCGTCACCTGAAGCAGCAAAAGGACCGTAGAAACCATTGTCTCCCACAGGAAATACGAAAGGTGTCGATCCGTATTTCCTGACATAACCGTCCACATAGGCAGCGTCCGAGGCACCGCTTTGGGAAGCCGTGGACGCAAAGTTGAGAATGCCTATGGAAGATGGTCCCCTCACTGTACCCACAACACCGGGTAACGCGCCGCTCCCACCGTTAACAAAATCGTGAGCCCCAAAGAAGGTCATTTCGGCCCCACCAAAAATATAGGTGTTACCGGAGCTGCCTTGCTGAGCCTTTGAAGTAAAGCCGGTCACCAGCAAAGCCAGCAAAGCGACGGTCTTCGCCCAGGCAGGCGCAGCAAAAAGATTGATATATGTTTTGTTCATCTCGAAATGGATTCAGTTTATACACTATAACCTGATCGCAGCGTGCCTGTTCATCACTAACCCGCGCCGGATCACTTAAAGTAATAATCAAACTCACCGGTTAAGATGGTCACGGAGGTGTGATCTTTTCCACTGCCATAAAACCGCCGTAGCAACCCACATTTGTCCCTGATTGATTGTTTATATAGTAATAGATGGGTGTATTGGCGGTGTAAAAACCGACAGTCGTAAAAGATCTTAACGAACTGGACCCGGTAGTTAAAGTGGTAACAAAGTCCGATGGGGTGAATTGCCCGTCCCGCATAACAAATTGAGCTGATTCCTGTGAAACGGTCGTACCCACACATCGCACGCCCGTGGTGAGCCGGTAATATCCATCCGCAGGTATCAGATATTGCTTATTGGGTGCGTCGTAATTAGCTCCGAAAGAAGGCGTAAAGGGCGGCCTTTGTCCCAAACTACTCCCTGCCAGTCCTGATGTAACTATGTAGGGAGAGGCGCTGGTGTTGGTCGTTACACCATAGAATATAAATTGTGTTCCACCTTGCCAGCTGCCTCCGCCATTGGCATCGGAAGTGAATATTTTTCCGTCTCCTTGTGTGCCGTCCTGGATAGTTACCTGGCCGGTTACTTTATGGATGCTGGTCTTGCGGCCCGCCGTTGAGCCTTCCACTTCGAGATTGCTATTCGGATCGATCGTAGTCGGGTTCGTCCCGATTTTTACTTGCGCGAAGAGATCTGAGCAAGCTAGAAACATCATTGCGACCAACATGATCGCGCAAGATCTTTTTAATTCCAGAGTCCTGGTTAATAACAGTTTTGTTTTCATCGTTCGACTTTGTTTGGTTGGTATATGGAGTTAATTGTCAAGAATTATCGGTGATTTTATGCACGAAGAACCCGTTGTCGATCAAAGAGCGACATGTGCAAAACTGGGAATGCTGAGCATTTCAAAAGCCACTTGGGTATGCGTCAATAATTCACATCGACGCATCGAATGCACACTGTAAATTCGAAAGTATACGACTGGTGGTTTGGCACAATTGGCAGAAAACCTGTTTCACACTGCCGGATCATTAAACGTTTCGCAATCGCATCAATGTCACGTTAACATCGAGCGGGAAAGTTTCAATTGGGATTGTGCCGCAATTGATTTAATCAAATTTATACCATAAATTATACTATATAAGTAGCTACCATCCATATTTTTCATAGAAATATTTCTATCTAAAAATCTTGGATTTTTGATTGACTATTGTGATAAGAAGTCGGATGGCACTTGATTTCGGGCAGCGCCGAACGCAGAAGTGGGGATCGGTCGCCAATTGCACGGAATATCAAAAAGGCTGTCCAGGCAAGCCTGATATGTCGCGAAATTTCAAGCACAAGCCGGGCGAAACTCGAAAACAGCTCGTTTTCAACTGCACAAAAAAGCCGTCCCAAATTGATTTGAGACGGCCTATCTGATGATCAAGTGATCCCGTTGTGATTCGAACACAAGACCTACTGCTTAGAAGGCAGTTGCTCTATCCAGCTGAGCTACGGGACCCTATTGTAAACCTATTGCCTAGAAGGCAGTTGCCTTTTTGCAAACACGCTTCTAACATAAGCGGGTGCAAAGGTATTCAAAAAAGTTTCAATATCAAGCGAAGAATGGGTTATTTCTCACTTAAACCGGCACCGGTTCACTAATTAGCACATAACCATGAGTTTCAGCTCCGGGGCCGAGCACCTATTTTGGATCAGTCCGAAAACTTGGGGGGCGTTTAAAAAAGTAGTTGTTTTGCATTGAATCAACATTTAATGCATTGCACCGCGGCGGCGGACCGCGAGTCTTATTTGGCCCTAGTCTGTTTCCTATTGCCTGAGGGTATCCTCGGCTAGGCGCCCCGATTATTTCGAACTTTCTAAAACAGTTGAAGGCCTCACTGGCCTGCACATTTATCTAGAAGAGAAAAATCTTCCTCCTTCCGAATACCAAGATCAAAAATTGGAGTCTAAGGGCTTCTTACCGGAGATATACATCCAGGATTTTCCTATTCGCAATCAGAAGGTTACACTCTGTATCAAGCGCCGGAGATGGGAGGTCAGGGACACGGGTGAGATTATCAGCAGAAATTGGAATGTGGTGCAACAGGGAACTCGGATGACCAAAGAGTTCGCTGATTTTTTAAAAGGGTTGTATTGATAATAACCCTGTGAGCTGCTCCCAACTGGGTAAATATTTTCATCTAGATGGCAAACAACTCCAACAACAGTACAATCGGACCGCCGAAGCGGGACCACATCAGCGATTACAAGGATTGGGACCAGCGTGAGCATGCTTCTGAATGGCTTTTGTACCCAGAAAACACCAGTCCATATTTAAGTATTGACGAAACTTCACTATCTAATGGTGAACTGTACACGATTGTAACCAACAAGTCCGCCAAAGGCTGCAAGGGCTCATTGGTAGCCATGGTCAAAGGCACGCAAGCAAGATCCGTCATTGAAATTCTGCGAACGATACCTAAGCGCATGCGCAGCAAGGTACGAGAAGTAACGCTGGATATGGCCGCCAATATGGGCTTAATTGTCAGTCGATGTTTTCCAAAAGCATCAAAGGTTATCGACCGCTTCCACGCACAGAAATTAGCCTTTGATGCAGTTCAGGAAATCAGAATACAACATCGGTGGCAGGCTTTGGATCAAGAAAATCAGGCTATTGAAGATGCCAGGCAATCTGGTTTGGTTTACCAGCCTGAGGTTCTTACCAATGGTGATACGCTAAAACAATTGTTGGTCAGAAGCAGGTACTTGCTATTCAAGCATCATGATAAATGGACCGCCTCACAGGTTCACCGTTCCAGGCTGCTTTTCGAGCTTTACCCGCTTATCGAACAAGCTTACAAGCTCGCAACAGGATTAGGGACCGTTTTTCGGGTTTGCAAATCCAAAGAGCAGGCGTTTAAAAAGCTTGCGCTATGGTACAACGCAGTTGAAGATTGCGGACTTGATTCGTTCAAAACTGTCGCTAGATCTATCCAGACACACTATCTGGATATCCTCAACTTCTTTAACAATCGTAGTACAAATGCCTCGGCAGAGTCATTTAATGCGAAGATCAAGGCATTTAGGTCACCATCCAGGGGTGTGAGGGATATTCCGTTCTTCCTATTCAGGCTCACGAAACTTTATGCTTAATCTCACCCCAAGAATTCTGCTTGATCCCCTATTTTTCGGACTGATCCCTGATTCCCAATGCAGTTGCTGAATTTAGTCGCAAGGGGTAATAAAAAAGGACAAAATAGAAATCTATTTTGTCCTTTGATGTCGGGGAGACAGGATTCGAACCTGCGACCCTCTGGTCCCAAACCAGATGCGCTACCGGGCTGCGCCACTCCCCGATCTTTGACTTATTTGTTACTCAAAACGAAGTCAATTTTCAGACGTTCAGAAAAGGTGTAGAGGAAGCGGGATTCGAACCCGCGGTACCCTTGCGAGTACGGCAGTTTAGCAAACTACTGGTTTCAGCCACTCACCCATCCCTCCTTCTTTCCGTTCTGGGTTGCAAATATAGAGGGTTCGCTTTCAGAAAAGCAAACATTTGAATAAAAAAACTTTACCAGAAGCCTGAATTCCCTATTTTTGCCAAAGTTTAAATTACCCCAATGCGTTCATTATGAACTGGAATTACCCCTTTGAAAGCACCGAATATTTTTTCATATTTTTTTTCATATTTGCCTACACAGCCTACATTATCCGGACTGTAAGGATCGCCCGGCAGCTTCAGACAACCGCCCGTACACTTATCATCAAGCTCTTTTTACGCGCAATTACATTTTCGCTATTAATCATCAGCCTGCTCGGACCGTCATTCGGAGAAGCCGAACGCGACATTCAGGCAAAGGGTAAAGATATTTTTATGGTCGTGGACCTGTCCAAATCAATGGACGCCGCGGACGTCATCCCCTCTCGGCTGGAAAAAGTCAAGTTTGAAATGAACCGCTTCGTGCAGAATGAACGCGCCAACCGCATTGGCATCATCATTTTCTCCAATGACGCATTCATTCATGTCCCACTCACCTATGACGCAGGCGCGCTGGAACTATTTATTCAGTCGCTCCAGACAGATCTGCTGCCTACCAATGGCACCAATGTCTGCGGCGCCATTGAGATGGCATATCATAAGCTGCTGAACACCGGAGACCCTACCAGTCGCTCCAAAATGATGGTGATCTTTTCCGACGGAGAAAACGGCTCCGCTTGCAGCAACGCACTCTTCAACAACCTTCGGCGATTCGGGATCGGAATGTATACGGTGGCCGTCGGTACCAAAGTTGGTATCAGTATCCAGCAAAACGGAAAGCCGATGATGGACAAGTATGATAAGCTGGTGATCAGTAAACTGGATGAGAATTTTCTGCGCGGCGTGGCCAATTCATCGAGAGGGACATACTATGAGTTAAACAACTCCCACAATGATATTCAGAAACTTATCAACGATGTCAACCTGGCGGAAGGCACATTGGTGGACTCGCGAACCATCACCGTGATCAGCAATAAATACTATTACTTCCTGGGAGCGGCACTCGTTCTGATCCTGCTGGATGTTTTAATTACAATCGGAACGTTTCGACTGTAAGGATCAATTCCCTATTTTTGCAGGCAAATGTGAACCGATATGACGTCTCTGATTCTCTATGTCCTGCTCTGGCTTTGGGATAACCGGACTTTCGATTCCATTACGAAAGCAAACCAGAGAAAACTGGATGCGGAACAAGCTTTTAAGGGCAAGCAGTACAAAAAATCAGCCGAATTATACCGGCAGATCACCTATGGCTCCCTGTTCTCAGATCCGGCAGCGAGACTTAACCTGGCCCATTCGTTCTATAAAATGGGCGACTATAAACAAGCATTGAAGCATTACAAGTTGCTCAGCGAAATTGACAATAATGCCATTGCATCAGTAGCGAACTCCCAGATCGCATTGATCCGGGTCAATCGGAAAGATACGGCAAGCGCGCTGGTGAGCCTGAGATCTGCAATACGCCAGGAGCCCGGGAACAATCTCGCCAGAACAAATTACATTATCCTGAAAAAGAGTTTCTCGGGTATCGAACAACCTTCGGATATCAGTACCAGAAAGCAGCGATCCAGTCAGCAGGCGGCTGCTCCCAACGAACAGGAAATGCCCCCGGAACAAAAACCGGAGTCGCGGGAAATAGCGGAAGACTTTAAAAAAGAAGAACTGCTTAAAAGTCTCAAGGCGATGAACATGTCGGAAGAGCAAGCCAGAGCTATCCTGGATGCCATGAAATCGAACGAATCGCAATATATTTACCAGCTCCGGCGCAAGCAATACAATAGAAAGCCGGGGCAAAAGACCGAAATTGAATGGTGATTTTACCCATAATCCAATGAACAGCATACCAGCAACCAACTTCCAGTTCCCGGGCCAGACAGGCTTTTACAAAGGAAAAGTCCGTGACGTCTACTCATTCGAAAAACGGCTGGTCATGATCGCAACGGATCGCATTTCCGCGTTCGACGTGATCCTGCCCAGGGCCATCCCCTACAAAGGCCAGGTCCTGAACCAGATTGCCGCACACTTCCTGAACGCCACTTCGGACATCGTCCCCAACTGGCTTGAAGAAGTACCCGATCCGAATGTCAGTATCGGCCTGAAATGTCAGGCTTACCCGGTAGAAATGGTGGTAAGAGGTTACCTGGCCGGCCACGCGTGGCGGGAATACAAAGCAGGCAGGCGTTCGGTATGCGGCGTGGCGCTGCCCGAGGGACTGAAGGAGAACGACAAACTTCCTCAGCCGATCATTACACCTACAACCAAGGCACACGAAGGTCATGATGAAGATATTTCAAGAGAAGAAATCCTGGCGCAGGGGCTCGTAAGTGCAGACGAGTACGAACATCTGGAACGTTATACGCTGGCATTGTTTGCGAAAGGAACGGAAATGGCGGCCGATCAAGGGCTGATCCTGGTGGATACCAAATACGAGTTCGGGCAGTTGGACGGCACGATTTATCTGATCGACGAAATCCACACGCCCGATTCCTCAAGATACTTTTATAAAGACACTTATGAGGAAAATCAACGCGCCGGAGTTCCCCAAAAGCAACTTAGCAAGGAATTTGTAAGGGAATGGCTGATCGAGAACGGGTTCCAGGGTAAGGAAGGCCAAACTGTCCCTGAGATGAACGATGACCGCGTGCAATCCATTTCGGACCGCTACATCGAACTGTTTGAGAAGGTAACCGGCAACAAATTCCAGAAAAACAATCTGGATAATCCCCTGAAAAGAATCGAAACTGCCGTGTTGCGTACATTGGTGTAAAAAACTGCTCTGTAACAACTACAAAAATATTTGTTCGACAAAACGACAAACGCAATGGATTTTAAACTGGAAAAGAAGGAACAATACGTCTATATCGAGCTGACCGAAACAGCCTTCGCCGAAGACGTACCAGCTTCTTTCGAAGAAACAGCCCGCTCGCTTTTCCGGGAAGGCTACCACAGCCTGATCGTAAACGTGCAAACGGTGAAATCACTGGATGCGGCCGGAATCGTGATATTGAAGAAAGTAAACCGCCTCTGCGCGAACGATCTCGGCCTGCTCGTGCTCGTCACGCGCGACGACGATTTCATAGATACGCTGGAAGATTTGCGCATCCCCGACCTGACCGTTCTGCCAACCAAGGAAGAAGCGATCGACGCCGTTTTTATGCACAGTCTTGAAAATGAGTTCGGTGCGGGCGACGACGATTATGATGACGAAGATTACGAAGGTGTGAGCGAATCGAAAGAACCGTAATATTTGAATAGTATAATTTCCGAGCCGATAAAAGAGACGTCCTGCCGTAGCCCGGCAGGACGTTTTTGTTAGGTTCCCAGCACACTTTTATTACTTTCCTTAGGCCTGTTTTGTAATCCTCCAAGTCACCGAAAATGCCTTAAAACGGTTTCTAAAATGTTAATCAAAGTGGCTAATCCTTATACTATTATCAATATTTCTATAATAATTGTGACTTATCAACCAAATACATATATGTGATAGAAAATTTTGCCATTCCCATAATAAGCCAAATATTTTTTATGATTATCTTGCGTGGCTTTACCCAAATCATCACACACGAGCGGTTTCGCTTTCCTTTTAAAGTGCTTATTTAAATAAATTCTAATTACGAATTTGTTAATTACTCTACAATTCGATAAATGTCGCAAATGTCTGAACAAATGGTAGAAAATCAGGGACTGTACCGCCCGGAATTTGAGCATGATGCATGTGGAATCGGTTTCCGGGCTAACATCAAGGGTCGTAAGTCGCACCAGATCGTGGCGGATGCCATTCATATGCTTGAAAGGATGGAGCATAGGGGTGCAACTGGTTTTGACCCTAACACCGGTGACGGTGCTGGTATCTTAATTCAGATCCCTCACGAGTTTTTTGTAGAAGAATCTACCAAATTGGGCTTTCATCTGCCACCAGCGGGTGAATACGGAGTGGGGATGATCTTTTTCCCGGGCAATGAAACGGTCAGGGAAGAGTGCAGGGATATACTGAACCGAAAGATCAAGAAGCTTGGCCTGCAATTGCTGGGCTACCGGAAAGTTCCCACACTGAACAATACATTGGGTGAAGGCTCACTCTCCGTCGAACCGAGCGTAGAGCAGGCGTTTATCAAACGTCCGGACGACATTACGGACGATATGGCTTTTGAAAGGAAACTGTTTATCCTGCGCCAGGTATCGACCCGACTCATTAAAGATACCGTAAAAGGCGGTGCGAAGAGTTTCTATTATTCGTCGCTCTCCTGCCGTACCATTTCATATAAAGGACAGCTTACGACTGCCCAGCTAAAATATTACTTCCCCGATCTGGAAAATGAATCGGTGGTTTCTGCACTCGCAGTTGTCCACTCCCGTTTCTCAACCAACACATTCCCTTCGTGGGAGCTGGCCCAGCCATTCCGCTACATCGCGCACAATGGTGAGATCAACACCGTAAAAGGCAACGTGAACTGGATCCGTGCCGGAGAAAAATCATTCGAATCGAATTTTTTCTCCAAAGAAGAAATGGATATGCTTCTGCCGATCTGCGACAGGAACCAGTCCGACTCCGCCAACCTCGACAATGCGATCGAACTGTTGCACCTTTCGGGACGCTCATTGCCACACGTGATGATGATGCTCGTGCCCGAAGCATGGGACGGTAACGAGCAGATGGACGCGGAACGCAAGGCATTCTACGAGTACCACGCTGCCATCATGGAGCCATGGGACGGCCCTGCGTCTATCTCATTCACAGATGGTAAAATGGTGGGCGCAACACTCGACCGTAACGGTCTGCGCCCTTCCCGCTACTGGGTACTCGACGACGACACGATCATTATGGCGTCGGAAGCGGGGGTACTCGAAGTGGACCAGGCACGCGTGGTCACCAAAGGCCGCCTGCAACCCGGACGCATGTTCGTGGTCGACATGGAGCAAGGCCGCATTATTCCTGACGAAGAAATTAAATCGCAGATCTGCTCCGCGCAGCCTTATCAGCAATGGCTCGATGAGAACAAGCTGCACGTGGATCAGCTGGATCACCCGATCCGTACCTACCGTGCTTACGACGACAATGCATTGCTGAAACGTCAGGTAGCATTCGGTTATACTTCGGAAGATCTGCGCATGATCCTCGGGCCAATGGCGCAAACCGGTATGGAAGCGATCGGCTCAATGGGTACTGATAGCCCATTGGCAGTCCTTTCGGATCAGAGCCAGCATTTGTCGACGTACTTCAAACAGCTGTTCGCACAGGTTACCAACCCGCCCATCGACTCGATCCGTGAACGTGCGATCATGTCATTGATCTCCTTCGTAGGCAGCACAGAGAATATTCTGACAGAAACACCAAAGCACTGCCGCCAGATCGCATTGCCGCACCCGATCCTTTCGGTACAGGAATTTGACAAGCTGCGCTTTGTAGATAAAGATGGCTTCCAGGCCAAAACCATCAATACTTACTTCCGCGCCGACCAGGGCGGAAAAGCATTGGAAAGAGCTCTGGAGAGAATCTGCCGTTACGCGGTAGACGCTATTGAGGACGGATTTGAAATCCTCATTCTTTCCGACCGCGCCATCGATTCCGACCACGCTCCGATCCCTTCATTGCTCGCAACGGCCACCATCCACCATCACCTGATCCGTGAAGGATTGAGAGGAAAAGTAGGTCTGTTGGTAGAAGCAGGTGACGTTTGGGAAACACACCACGTAGCGACACTAATCGGTTACGGTGCTGCCGGTGTATGCCCCTATATGGCATTCGAAACGCTTTCGCACATGAACCGCAAGGGCATGATCGAAGGTGAGTTTACCGATGAAAAACTGCATTACAACTATATCAAGGCCGTTAACAAGGAGCTTCTGAAGATTTTCTCGAAAATGGGAATCTCGACCCTGCAATCTTACCAGGGAGCACAGATCTTCGAATGCGTCGGCTTGAACAAGGATGTAATCGACAAATATTTCACAGGAACCATCTCGCGGATCAGCGGTATGGGCATTCCTGAGATCGCCCGCGAAATCCTGGTTCGTCACAAAGTGGCTTATCATGAAAACCCCGAGCAGAAACCAAGACTGGAAGTAGGTGGTGTGTATCAATGGAAGCAACGTGGTGAAGCCCATATTTTCAACCCCGCGTCGGTACACCTGCTGCAACAGTCAACTCGCAGCAACAGCTACGAGCAATTTAAAAAATACTCCAAGCTGATCGACGACCAGAGCCACAAAGCGCTGACATTACGTGGTTTGCTTCGATTCAAAAAAGGCAGTGCGATTCCGTTGGAAGAAGTAGAACCTGCCGAAAACATATTCAAACGATTCGCAACCGGTGCAATGTCCTTCGGATCGATATCCTGGGAAGCACACACCACACTGGCGATCGCAATGAACCGCATCGGCGGTAAATCCAACTCCGGCGAAGGCGGCGAGGACGAACTGCGTTACAACCGCTTGCCGAACGGCGACAGTATGAACTCGCAGATCAAGCAGGTAGCATCCGGACGTTTCGGTGTGACCAGCCATTATCTGAGCAATGCCGGAGAGCTGCAAATCAAAACAGCGCAAGGTGCAAAACCAGGTGAAGGTGGCCAGTTGCCTGGCTTTAAGGTCGACGACTGGATCGGACGTACCCGTCACTCGACGCCAGGTGTAGGTCTGATCTCTCCTCCTCCCCACCACGACATTTATTCGATCGAGGATTTGGCGCAGCTGATCTTCGACCTTAAGAATGCGAACCGTGCAGCACGGATCAGCGTGAAGCTGGTATCCGAAGCCGGTGTAGGAACGGTAGCATCCGGTGTTGCCAAAGCACACGCCGACCACATCCTGATCTCGGGATACGACGGTGGTACCGGTGCCTCGCCATTGAGCTCGATCCGTCACGCCGGTCTGCCATGGGAACTTGGTTTGGCGGAAACGCATCAGACTTTGGTAAGAAACAAATTGCGCGGCCGGGTAACCGTTCAGGCAGATGGCCAGCTCCGTACCGGACGCGATCTTGCGATAGCCGCGTTGCTGGGTGCAGAGGAGTGGGGTGTAGCAACTGCTGCATTGGTAGCCGCCGGCTGTATCATGATGCGCAAATGCCACCTGAACACCTGCCCCGTGGGTGTGGCAACGCAACGCAAAGAACTGCGCGCATTGTTCTCGGGCAAACCTGAGCACGTAGTGAACATGTTCACATTCATGGCCGAAGAACTGCGTGAGATCATGGCACAACTGGGCTTCCGTACCGTCAACGAAATGGTTGGACAGGCTCAGTACCTCGAAATCCGCAACGATATCAAACACTGGAAATATAAAAACCTGAATTTCGACGCAATCCTGTACAAGGAAGGAGATCTTTCAGTAGCACAATTCAAGCAGGAAGAGCAGGATCACGGTATCGACGCTATTCTTGACATTAACCTGATCAGGTCGGCGCAGCCTGCATTGGAAACCAAGGAAGAGATCTACGCGGAGTATCCGATCAACAACCTGAACCGGTCGGTGGGGACGATGCTTTCGAATGAAATCTCGAAGAAATACGGCGGCGTAGGTTTGCCAACCGGCAATATCCACTTCAAATTCCGTGGTACGGCCGGCCAGAGTTTCGGTGCGTTCAACACCACCGGCGTCCGTCTGGAGCTGGAAGGGGACGCCAACGACTACTTCGGAAAAGGCCTTTGCGGCGCCGAACTGATCGTTTATCCAGACCGCGATGCGAAGTTCAAACCGGAAGAAAACATTATCATCGGTAACGTCGCATTCTACGGTGCTACCTCGGGTGATGCATACATCCGCGGAACCGCGGGTGAGCGCTTCTGCGTGCGTAACTCAGGCGCGAAAGTGGTGGTAGAAGGCGTGGGTGATCACGGTTTGGAATACATGACGGGCGGTCTGGCAATCATCCTCGGCGAAACAGGACGAAACTTCGCGGCTGGTATGTCGGGCGGTGTGGCTTATGTCCTCGACAAAGCTGGTAATTTCGAAGAAAAAGTGAATAAAGAAATGGTCTCGCTGGAACCATTGAACGAAGAAGACAAGAGCATCCTGCGCGAATACCTGGATAAGCACTTCCAGTACACAACCAGCAACATCGCATTCCAATTGATCCAGAACTGGGAACAATCTGTGAAACAGTTTGTCAAAGTAATGCCTTCCGACTTCCGCAAAGCGCTGGAAGGACGCGGCATCACGCTGGCGCAGCAGATTGCAGACAAAAATGTGGTGTACAAAGACATCGTCGTAGACGTAGTACATCAGTAATTTTCAGAGAAAGGATTGATCATCAGAATTTTTTAAATCAGTAATAAGAATGGGAAAACCAACCGGATTTTTAGAGTTTGAAAGGGAGTTGCCAAAAAAGAGAAGCGTAGAGGAACGTATTCTTGACTACCGTGAGATTGAAACCGCACCGACCGACTCTAATTCCAAACAGCAGGCAGCCCGTTGTATGGACTGCGGAATTCCTTTTTGTCATAATGGTTGTCCGCTAGGCAACATCATTCCCGAGTTCAACGACGCGGTGTATGATGAAAACTGGGGACTGGCCTACGAAATACTAGCTTCTACCAACAATTTCCCTGAGTTCACAGGTCGTATCTGCCCCGCTCCTTGCGAAGCTTCCTGCGTGCTTGGAATTAACAAGCCACCGGTTGCAATCGAGTATATCGAGAAAGCCATCATCGAAAAAGCATTTGAACTGAACCTCGTGAAGCCTAAGGTTCCTAAAACCCGCACCGGAAAAAAAGTGGCGGTAGTAGGGTCAGGACCTGCGGGATTGGCAGCGGCTAATCAGTTGAACCAGGCAGGGCATTCAGTGGTGTTGCTGGAAAGAGCAGATAAAATCGGTGGATTGGTACGTTACGGTATCCCCGATTTCAAACTGGACAAAGGCATTATTGACCGTCGCTTGGCGGTAATGGAAGAAGAAGGCATTGAGTTCCGCACCAACGTCAATGTGGGCGTGGATATCAAAGCGGAAGAACTGCTGAACGAATTTGATTCTGTATTGCTGACCGTCGGGTCGACGGTTCCCAGAGATGTAAAAATCCAGGGTCGCCAGTTCAAAGGCGTTCACTTCGCCATGGAATTCCTGAGCCAGCAAAACAAGCGTGTAGCCGGAATCGACCGTGTGGTAGATCACCGCGGCGTGGGTTACAGCAATGGCGAGATTCTTGCAACGGGCAAACACGTGGTAGTAATCGGCGGTGGAGACACCGGTTCTGACTGTGTCGGAACTTCCGGCCGTCATGGTGCGAAATCCGTAACGCAGATCGAACTGATGCCGATCCCGCCGAAGGACCGCGATGCCAGCACGCCCTGGCCGAACTGGCCCATGATGCTGCGCACTTCTACTTCACATGAAGAGGGCTGCGACAGACATTGGTCTATCAATACCAAAGAATTCGTAGGTGACGAAAACGGCAACCTGAAAGCGCTGAAAATCGTCGACCTGGACTGGCAAAAAGACCCCGAAACCGGTCGGATGCAGATGAAAGAAGTAGAAGGCAGCGAACGCACCATTCCTTGCGAACTCGCATTCCTGGCAGCGGGCTTCCTGCATCCGCAGCAAGAGGGGCTGCTGAACGACCTCGACCTGGAATTCGACGATCGCGGTAACATTAAGACCAATGGCTACCAGTCGACTTCCAACGAAAAAGTGTTTGCTGCCGGAGACTGCCGTCGCGGGCAATCGCTGGTAGTTTGGGCGATCAGCGAAGGCCGTGAAGCCGCGCGTGCGGTGGATGAGTACCTCATGGGTGAGTCATTCCTGGAAGCAAAGGCTGTATCGATGCTGAATCCTGCATTTGCGCACGCATGATCCCATACAGGATTTAAGCCAGCCTCTATATATTGTTATTGGTAAGAAAGCTGCCCTCACACGGCAGCTTCTTATTTTATATCCCTTTATATTTGACTTCCAATTCATCGACAGTCGATATGTTCCTGCACCATTCTCCGTTTTGGCTCAAAGCATTTTTCCCTGGCTTTACCTGGCACGTACCTACTACGGAAAAAGTAATCTTCCTGACGTTCGACGACGGCCCGATTCCGGACATTACCGAGACCGTGCTGGAAACATTGGAAAAATTCGAAGCAAAGGCCACATTCTTTTCCATTGGAGACAATGTCCGCAAACACCCCGATGTGTTTCAGAGTGTAAAAAAAAGAGGCCATTCCATTGGTAACCATACATTCAATCACATGAATGGCTGGAAAACCGAAGACCGTATCTATCTACATAACATTCAGAAATGCCAGGAACAGCTGGATCTTCCAACCCGACTGTTCCGGCCGCCCTACGGACGCATCAAAAGGAGCCAGTCCAAAGTGGTTTTGGAAGAAAGACAGATCATTATGTGGGACGTTCTGAGCGGCGACTTCTCTCCCAACCTGACTCCGGAAATTTGTCTGAAAAAATCCATTCAACACACGCACCCCGGCTCGATCGTCCTTTTCCACGACAGTATCAAAGCCTCGAAAAATATGTTGTACACACTCCCCCGCTATCTGGAGCACTTTGTGGAACGAGGTTATCGGTTTGAGGCGTTGGAAATGCTGTAAGCCGTAGGCTGTAAGCTTTAAGCTGTAAACCGCAGGCATAAACAGATCGACCACCAGCAACCCATTTAAAATAACAAAAAAAGCTTAAAGCTTATAGCTTACAGCCTAAATCCTCTACATTAAAATGATTGAAACCCACGCTCACATATACAGCGAAGACTACACCGGAGACCGTACCGAAATGCTCGACCGTGCCTGGAACGCCGGCATCGAGCAGATATGGATGCCCAATTGCGACCACACTACCATTGAGGGAATGCTCGAACTGGCCGAAAAATATCCTGGTAAATGTTTGCCCATGATAGGTCTGCACCCGACTTACGTCAGGGAGGGCTTTGAAAAGGAGTTGCAGATCATGGAAGATTGGCTCGCCCGATACGAGTTCATCGCCATAGGAGAAATCGGCATGGATCTTTTTTGGGATGTTACCTTCAAAGCGGAGCAGGAAAAGGCATTTTTATACCAATGCAGCCTTGCGCGCAAGCATAACCTCTGGATCGACATTCACAGCAGGAGTGCATTTGGGGAAACTGTCAAACTGATCGAAGACTTCGCTGATCCTGCATTGACCGGCATTTTCCATTGCTTTACCGGGACATTGGAAGAGGCGCAGAAGGCCATTGAACTCGGTTTCAAACTGGGAATCGGCGGAGTTGCTACCTTTAAAAACGGTGGGCTGGACAAAGTCATCCCATATATCGACCTGAAACACATCGTACTGGAAACAGACGCTCCCTATCTCGCACCGGTACCGTATCGCGGTAAACGCAATGAAGTCGCCTACATTGATCTGGTAGCTCAACGCGTTGCCGATCTGAAGGAAGTGTCAAAGGCGGATGTCATCACCATCACATCGGCCAATGCGAGAACCATGCTCAATAAAAAATCATAATGAATTATACCAAAATCCACATCAATCCTATTTCACCCGAGCCGACCGTGGGTTCGGTACTGGTGATTTACACCGGCGGTACACTCGGGATGGTATACGAAACTAGGGACAAACAGTTAGTGCCTTTCAATTTTCAGCAGATTATCGAGAAAGTCCCGGAAATCAGCCGGCTGGATTTTGACATAACTTTCCTGTCGCTTCCCGAACCGATCGATTCATCCAATATGAATCCGGCGATCTGGATCGAGCTAGCGGGCATTATCGAGACGCATTACGACCAGTATGACAGCTTCGTGATCCTGCATGGCACGGATACCATGGCTTACACTGCCTCCGCACTGAGCTATCTGCTCGAAAACCTCAATAAACCGGTTATTCTCACGGGCGCGCAACTGCCCATAGGCGTAGCACGGTCGGATGCACGCGAGAATGTCATTACCGCATTGGAACTCGCCGCCGCTAAGAATACCGAAGGGCACCCGATCATCACCGAGGTATGCATTTATTTCAATTCGTCGCTGCTGCGAGGCAACCGCTCGAAAAAGCAGGAAAGTTCCGATTTCAATGCGTTTCATTCCGAAAACTACCCGTCCCTTGCCAATGCCGGCGTAAGAATCGAGTACAACCATCCTTACATCAAGCCTTATCAACCAGGCCTGCAACTGAAAGTTCACAAAAATCTCGATAACCATGTCGCAATTCTCAAGATGTTCCCGGGCATCAGCCAGCGGGTGGTGGAATCCATTCTCGGTATAGAAGGACTGAAAGGCATTGTGCTGGAAACTTACGGGGCAGGGAATGCCACCACAGAATCCTGGTTCCTGAATGCGATCAGTAACGCGATTGAGCGAAATATCGTGATTTTCAACGTCTCTCAATGCGACGGCGGCCGTGTTGCCCAGGGTCAGTACCAAACGAGCAAGTTCCTGCAGCAGATCGGCGTCATCAGCGGTTCAGACATCACCGCCGAAGCCGCGATCACTAAAATGATGTACATTTTCGCCTGCGGGCATCCTTCCCGAACCTGCATCGACATGCTAGGTACTCCTTTGCGAGGAGAAATGAGTATTTGATTTGATTCCGGATTTGGAAACAAAAAACTGTTTGCTATATTTGCACCCTCATTACCACGATAGAGAGGTGCCCGAGTGGTTGAAGGGGCTACCCTGGAAAGGTAGTATGTGGGTAACTGCATCGAGAGTTCGAATCTCTTCCTCTCTGCTGATAAGAGTAACAAAAAGCAACAAAAGCCTGTAAATGAATCATTTACAGGCTTTTCCTTTTTTAAGCCTCTGCCAGAATATTCAATTTTACCCAATATTCTGGTGAGCATTTGGTGAGCATTGTCAAAGTAAAAAATCTGCTCACCAGAACCGACATAACACACTGAATTACAACCTTTTTACGAAGAAAACATCTTGATTTTTTGACGGCATTGATAGTAGATTTAATTCACTTAAAACTATTATTATGTTATCTAGAAACCTCACCACACTCTTTTACCTGAAAAAAAGAAGCGGTTATGTTAGAGGCCCGTTACCGATATATCTGCGGATAGCAACCAATGGCGAAAGATTCGAGCTCTCCACAAAGCGGGAGTGCGAGCCAGAAAAATGGAATTCGGTAACAGGTCGCAAAAACGGTACTCGTGAAGACGCCCGAGTCCTGAATAGCTACTTGGACTCCATGCTGCTCAAAGTGTATGACATTCAAAGGCAGATACTGGAAGCGAACATCGAACTGAGTGCTGAGAAACTTAGGAACAGAATCAATGGTGTGTCAGACAAATCGAAAGATATACTCGAAGTTTTCCGAGACCACAACGAGAAGTTAGCGCGGATGGTGGGCAGTGACTATGCTTTGGAAACGCTTGGCCGGTACAAGACCTCGTTCGACCACACAAAGGCCTTCATCGAATGGAAATATAAAACCTGGGAATTCGATGTCAACAAGCTTGACTACGATTTCATATCGGAATATGCGTTCTGGCTGAAGACGGAAAAGCAGCTGGGCCACAACGCAGCGATGAAATATCTGACCAATTTCAAAAAAAAGGTATTTATCTGCGTCAAGAAAGAGTGACTTGTTCGCGACCCTTTTACAACCTTCAAAAATGACACTCAGGGAAATGAACCGCGAAGCGCTTTAGTCTCGTTTCCCGAGCCGATCAAGTAAGACAGCGGAATTTTACATTTTAGCATTAGTTGATTTGGGTGCATGGACTGTTTTAAAGTTTAGCTTGCTCTTTCATCGATCATTCAATACAGGCAAAGCGAATTGTATTTTCAGTTATCGACGTGAAGAAACAAAATCAAAAGCATTTGCAGCAATAACAAATGCTAATCTGAGCTGCCAGCAATAGTTTTGTCCGCATTTCAACAACAACCTGCATTAGCCTTTTGCGGCCAATAACGATATGGATCATCCGGTCATCCTTACTTACCTTGTCCATCCGCACTCGCTGGAATGCGCCGCGGTTGCCGACTGGTTACTAAAAAGCGCTTATGTTAGACTGACCGGCAAAAGCGGCAGCCTGGATAAGTTCACACGATCTATGGAACCTGGGAAGGTTGAAATGGTCATCATTTTCCAGTATTGTACTGCCGAAATCGCCAGCGCAATCTTTGCTGTCAGAAAAATTCATCCCCGGCTCAAATTCCTGCTCGCTGCACCGACATCCAGCCCCGAAGCAGTGCGGGAGGTCATATGTTCGGGAGTACATGGGTACATCGATCCGGTAGCGGATGTGGAAGAATGGGAATGGGCCATCAAATCGCTTGCAGAAGGAAAGACCTACTACGGACAGCAGGTAATGCTGCAACTTGCCGAGCCATTTGCAGACCGCCCGGTAAAGGAGGCACCGGCTGCCGTAAAAAATATTCTCAGTAAAAGAGAACTGGAAATAATGCAGCTCGTTGCCAGCGAATATTCCACCAATCGCATTGCTGATCAGCTGTTTATTAGTGAAAAGACAGTTGAGACACACCGGAGAAACCTGTTCCAAAAACTGGGTGTGAAAAATTCGGTGGGTCTAACCAAAGTTGCCATTAGGCTTGGTATTGTTTGATGTTCTTGCCAATAAATTCATCCTTTCTTTCATACAGTTTTACTTTTTCGATCACAACTATGCTCAAATTCAATTTTACCTCTGTTTCTCTGACTGTCGTTTATGGCGTGCTGATGTTCGCTTTGTCCTGTACAGACCACGAAGTACCATCCGACAACCTGCCCGAATCTAAATGCGAGACCGTGGATGGCACAGACCGGATGTACCCCTGCGAGTTTTTAATTGAAAAAATAACGTTTCTGGGTGCTGGCGGAACGTCCGTAGGTACGGTCACCGGATCGGAGCAAGCGCTCTCATTACCGCGGTCATCGGCCAAAGCTGATACTTACACAGGAAATGCGGCTGGTAAAATGGGCGTAGCTACTTTTGGTGTAAAAATGACCTTGAAAAGGATCGCGTCACCTTCGTTTCCGGTTAATGAAGGGTATCTGATCGGGCTTACCCACAACACTTCAGGTAAACGCATCCTGCACACCAGTGTCGGCGGCGGTACGTATGGCGAAAGGGACCGGATCGGCTCCCCGGTGGCGTTAAACATGCCTATCGGTGAAAGTATGGATGTTGATTTCGAAATGATTTTCCCCTACCAGCTCACTAGCACAGGGTCAGGAGTTGCCCCAATCACCGTTTTTTCTTCGACATCATTCTTTGTGGACAACGACGTTACAACATTGAAGTTCCCAAGAACAACGGTTCCTTACAACTATGTGGGGAGCGTCACGGAAGCATTTTATGAAAGACTGATGATTACATTAAAAAACTAAGGTATTGGGCGGCGAAAAAGTGCTTTTGGCCGTCCGGTTGCTTTCGTCTCGTTTATCCCCCACCGTTAATATTGATCGCTCTTCAAGCCTCCGGGGGTAAATCTTGGGCTTGTCAGCGACCTTAGAAAATTTTCAAGGTCCTGCTTATCCTGGTCGGTAAGACCAATTGGCTTTTCCAACAGGGTATCGCGATTGATGGGGTCTGGCACGAACTTACCCGGGTCGTCATAATAGTCTATTACTGCCCGAAGGGTTCTGAACATACCGTTATGCATATACGGGGCCGTCAGTGCAACATTGCGCAAAGGAGCGATTTTGAATTTGCCCAGATCGGCGCTATTCTTTGTGATGACGGCCCTACCACTATCGCTCAGGTTTTTACCATTGAAGAGCCCGACATTCCGGAACCCGGCGTCGGCAAAGTCGCGGCCGAAGTGGCATCGCACGCAATTCGCCTTTCCATTGAACAGCGAAAAACCGCGCTTGACCGACTCGCTGACAACCAATGCATTGTCGTTTGTCTTCCACTCATCAAAAGGGGTGTCGCCCGTTTCCAAAGATAGTTCAAATGCCGCCAATGCACGGGCCAGTAACGAATCGGAAGGTTGCTGCTGATAAACCCTGCCAAACGCACTCTGATAGAATGCATTTGCCTGTAACCTGCTAACTGCAATGTCGATGGGTAAATCCATTTCGTCTGGGTTGGCGATTGGAATAAGTGCCTGCTGCTGCATCGTTTCTGCCCTTCCATCCCAAAAGAGGAAAGCAGCGTCGCCCAGGTTCATCACCGAAGGAGTATTCCGTTTCCCTTTTCTTCTAAACACCCCAAGGCTTACAGCAGTTGTGTCCGCAAAGGCGGTTTCCGGCCTATGACAACTGGAACAGCTGATTTGACGGGTGGACGACAGGATGGGATCGAAAAAAAGTTGCTTTCCCAGCGCAACTTCGTCGGCCGGCAGTGAACGCGTTTCCCGGCATGAGTCTTGTGTGGCCTGGACGAAAATCAACAGGACCAGCGGAAGCAAACGTTTCGGTTTCATCGCTTTAAGTTATTACCGGCCTGCCTATTCTGCATTCACCCGGCCCAGGCGCACTTTGTCGGTATTGGCAATTCTTACACTGCATGTGTCATCGACCCGATCGAAGCTGACAGAATCCTGAAAATAGTTTAGCTTGTAAACTCCTACCGAGTTCGGTACGCAGGAAGGGTCCCCGGAGAAATAAATGGTATCACCAGAAACCTTGTAATTCATGCTGATAACGAGTTTACCATTTCCAATGCCGTCAATCACGCCGTCCGGTTTGAAGCGGGCTGTAAAAAGCCACGGTTTTCCGTTGTAAGTGGAGTGTAAATCCCATTCGCCCGTAATAGACCGGTTCGTTTCCTGAGTATTCTTGCGGCAAGCGACCAAGGCAACGGTCAATACCAAAATTATAATGACAGCGTTCATGTTTTCAGCAGTTTTAAGTTTATCAAAACTACCTACGACAACATGTAACGGCATTTGAGTGTGTTGCAAATAACTTTGAATTCGTTGTACAACACACAAATTCTATTTATGGGCAGTTTAAGACCGTTTCAACACCTCGCTGGGCGGGTAACCGAAATGTTTTGTGAAACTGGTGGAGAAATTGGCCGGATTGCCGTAACCGACCATGTAGCCGACTTCCGCAACCGTACCTACGGATTGCTGCAAGAGCTCCTGCGCCCGCAGCATTCGAAAAACGCGGATCATTTCACCCGGGCTTTGATTGATAAGCTGTTTCAATTTGCGGTGCAGCTGGGTGCGGCTGAGTGCCATTTCACTGGCTAGTTGATCGGTGCCAAACAAGCTGTCTTCGATGTTGTCGGCAATAGCATTGCGGACTTTGTCCAGAAACTTTTGTTCGATCGAGGGAAGCTGCGCGAGACCCGTAAGCCACACCTCTTGCTGACCGTATTTTTCTCTGAGCTGTTTGCGGACCCGGACCAGGTTTTCTATCACAGCCATAAGCTCCCGTTTATCAAAGGGTTTGGCCAGATAAGCATCCGCACCCGTTACGATACCTTGTATGCGACTATCTGTATCGGTTTTGGCTGTCAGCATTACAACGGGAATATGGCTGGTTCTTTCGTCGCTTTTCAATGCTTCACATACCTGATAGCCGTCTTTTTTGGGCATCATCAGGTCGGTGATCACCAGTAGCGGGATCTTTTCAAGTGCCATTCGTATGCCTTCTTCACCGTCCCATGCGGTAATTACGCGGTAGTCTTCTGAAAAGGATAAAGTCATGAATTCCCTCAGATCGGCATTGTCCTCCACCAATAATATCAGGGGCAGGTCTTCTTCGGTTGTTTCCGGTTGAAGAAGGCCCCGGCTTTCATATTCCTGATCGGTCTGCCAGGTGCCGGTCCCCTCCACATCACTGCTGTTATCCGCTTCATTTTCTCCGCTCGGTTCTATATAGGGCAGCGTTAAAAGGAAGGTACTCCCCTGGCCGCTGGCCGAATCCACTGTGATTGTTCCGCCAAGCAGTACCGCCAATTCTTTGGTAAGTGCCAGTCCGATCCCTGCGCCTTCGCGGCTGCGGCTGTCTGATCCGTCGACCTGGTAAAAACGGTCGAAAATAAAGGGCAACTTTCCTGTTGGGATACCTATCCCATGATCCGTCAAGGAAATAGTGAATTCCTTTGTCCCGGACTTATCGAGGATGACGACGACTTCACTGTGGTCATGAGAGAATTTGATCGCATTGGACAACAGGTTTTGGACCATCTTTTTTATTTTGTCCAAATCGGTCTGTACCCATATTTGGGGGTGTTCACAGGAAAAACGTAGCCTTATATTTCTATGCTCGGCCAGGGAGCTGTGCTGTTGCACGTAGCCCGAAAGCCATCGAACCAGCTCTATAGGCTGCATGTTCATACTGAGCTGCCCACTTTCGAGCTTGCTCAAATCCAGCAACTGATTGATAAGTTGGAGCAGCCTTTCGCTGTTTTGAAGTATAAATTGCGCGTATCGTTGCGGTACGGCTTCTTTGGTTTGGCGCAACAGTTCCTTTGCCGGATTGATGATCAGGTTGAGCGGTGTTTTAAATTCATGGGTCAGATTGACAAAAAATCGCGATTTGACCGCATCCATTTCGCGCAGCTTTTCAGCCTGCTGGCGTACCTGCGCTGTCCTTTCGAGTACCATTTTTTCCAACCGCTCAGCTTGCCCGGCGATCAGCCTGTTTTTTTCCTGCTCTTTGGCAAGGTTCTCCGAGGCCAGTTTTTCATTCAAATTCAACTGAAAAGCCAGGTTGCGGTTGGTGGCGGCCACATCGATCGCCAGATAGATCGAAAACATGACCGGCATGAGCAAATTCCCCCAGGCAAAAAAGATCATCACCTGCATCGTGGTGAGCCAGCCGAACATATTGCTACCCAGCACTGTCCCAACCGTCACCAGGAGTATCATTCCCACCACAATCAGCCATAGTTTCTTATTGCCATTAATAATCGCGCGACGCATCGCTATAAATGCATCCGTGTAGAAAATCAGGACGAAGATGACCTGGTACCAATTGTGCAGCTTTTCAATGAAGGGGTTGTTCCAGAATTCATACCAGTCGGCAAATGCTATAATGGGCACCGGCCAACTGCACAGGAGCATAACCAGCGTCTTTCGGCGAGGCAACCTGTTATAGCATGCCTGGTAAAGCATTAACAGGCCCAGACTGAGATGCAATGTCACAAAAGCCAGAAAGACCCTGGTAGCCAGCACCTGATCGGCCGGGTCCGTGGCCACGAACGTCTGATACCGCGCATACAAACCCAGGCCGACTATTGACACAAACAGCACGTAGTACAAATGGATTTTTTGCCTGGGATAAAAAATATAAATCAGCAAGTGTAATATCACCAGGATCGCTGAAACAGACACACTCATCAGCATATGCCCCATAATTTCCCGATTCGCTTTCTGGGAGCGGTTCATGGTATCCAGGTCCTGGATACTTGCTTCAAAACCCAGGAAATTGGGGTAGTACTCCCAGAAATTACTGTATCGTATGGCCAGCAAATGCGGGAGCGTATCGGTAATGGCGAGGGGGATACATTGGTAAGGCTCCCTGACCGCCGTCATTTCCTGCTTTGACCGTCCGAGCTTACCCAGTGAGGCTATTTTCTTTCCATCGAAATACACTTCTGAGGCCGCATCATGATTAATATACAGTCCCCAGGTCTCCGTCAAAGAAACATTTTGCTTTTTTACCCATAACCTGAACCAGCCCAAACCCTGCCATCCCGGCGGCACCTGAGCCCTGCTGTACCGGTCTTTACCGAAGCCGGTTTCGCCCAATGTAACCCAACTTGAATCACTGAACCCGGGTTTTGCCCACTGCACGCTATCCCCGGGATGGAACTTCCATGGGGATTTGTTGAGCCACATCGATTTTAGTGCAATTGTATCTGTCAACAGGACAGGCTCCTGCTGCGCGCTACATTTGAGATATGGCAGCAGGTATAAAACAACGAAGGCGATGCTGATAAGGATGCGACCATGAAATTTCCTTGGTTTTCTATCGCTCATTATTGCCAGGCATGCGTTGATATGGGTGAGTAATCCGGCAGGCTTCAGTATCATGTTGGAAGGGTTCTATATTCACGGACAAGTTAATGAGCGCTACCAGAACTGACATTTGCTAAGGTTGCAAATGAATTTGATATTGCCTCACAAAGCTGACAGGCTTTGATGTTTACCCGAGGAAATTTAACAATACAAGACTATGCAGGCGAAAATAGGAAGGCTCGAAGGGCTAGAAGCTGAGAATAAATTACTGTTTGACATGGTTCAAATGCTCAAAAATCGCGACAAATAAGTTGCAAAAAAACGCCAAAAATGATCCATTTATATTCGTACCAAATCGAAAAAACCGCAATTACCTGGCTTTCAGGCCAATTAAGCAGTTCCACAGGGAAATCTCTTCCTTTCTGCAAAAAATAAAAAAACCTTTGCTGCGCAAGCGCAGGTTTTTGCTTTTTGCAGGGTATTGGTACAACAATATTGATAGCCATTTTTAAGAAAAGTCGCTACCTTTCGAGAGCGCTTTAATAGCTCAACATTCACTTGGTGACCAAATCACACTATTTGTAGAATGGATTTAGACAATGTTGAAATAAAATTTGCATATCTGGCGTACAAGCATATGATTTAGCCTATACCTTCAGAAGGATCTTTCGTTATTTTATCGGCCCTTTCTAGAATGCGCTGCAATGTCCTCATATGCCATTTACCGCCTGCCCGGGGAGTAGAAATGTCCAATAGAATATAGAGGGAGGAGATATCCGAGACACTATGCAGCCTTTTCCATTCCTTTCTTCAGCGACAGCATACAACATTATTAACCCTGCCAGAAGGCAATAATTAACTACTAATGAATAAGTTAATAGGCGAATTCATTTTTAAAATGATGAAAATTCGATTGATCTTTCTGATTCTATTCGCTTTTTCTTTAAGCTGCACACATTCCCAACATGATTTTGGGGATAAAAATAGCGAAGAAGCGATTATTCAGGAATTAGAAAAAATCATAGCAGAAAACTTGCCCAAAGACAAAAGTATATCCGGGGCTATCGTCAAAGGGGATAAAATCATTTGGTCAAAGGGATATGGAGTTTCCAATTTAGGAACTCAGTCTTTGGCCGATACTGCTACTATTTACCGTATTGGGTCGATTTCCAAAACATTTACGGCGTTTCTGATGATGCTTTTAGTTCAGGATAGCATTATTCATTTGAATGATCCTGTTGAATTATATTTTCCGGATGTAAAAAAGCTGAAGGGGTATTCGGAGAATGCAAAAATCACCTTTCAACAACTCGCTACGCACACTTCTGGATTAGCGCGTGAACCAGAATTACCAACTGCTGCTTCCGGAGCTATTGAAGACTGGGAAAATAGAATTTTGGAAGCCATTCCTACTACCTCTTTTGAGTCTAAACCTGGTGAGAAGTTTGGCTATTCCAATATCGGATATGGAATACTCGGGTTGGCTCTTTCAAGGGCTGCACAAAAGCCATTCATTGACTTAATCCAGAAAAGGATCTTTGAACCGTTGCATATGAATTCTAGTTATTATGTTGTACCTGAGGCAAAAGCCTCAAATTTATCGGCTGGAATTCAGGACCTTGAGGATGGTGCTGTAGATATGAAAACACCTCTTGTAGAACATAAGGGGCGCGGATACAAAGTTCCTAACGGAGGTATATATTCCACTCCAAATGATTTGGCCAAGTTCATGATTTGTATTATGGGCGCTTCATCTAACCTTGTGTCTGAAAAGAATTTAGCTGTGATGCAAAGCAAAATGATTAGTATCGGAGAAAAGAACTACTATGGAGTAGGTTTTTTTGCTAATAAAGAAGGTCAATTGACCATTATTAATCATGGAGGAGCGGTAGCGGGTTACACAGCTAACTTTGCATTTGCAAAAGAAAACAAATATGGAATCATCCTTATGAGGAATTATTCTCAAGGAGAACCTGACATTTATGAATTGCCTTCCGAATTACTGAAAGCCATGAGTAAAGTACGAACCGATGATTGAACATGAAACCCATTGTGGCCAATGCTTTCGGACTCACTCAAATATTTTCATCTCACCCCACTGGGCGTCTTTCCGATGGATCGATTTGTGACGTTTTTAAGGATTAGCGTCGGCAAGTGTCAACGCTGACTGATGAATTGAACGGTCTGTAACCCTTAGCTTCCCGCTTTCACCTAATCACTTCATCGAAAGCCGCCAACCGGTTTGAAAAACGACAGTTGAATCTTACCAAACCGCTCCGAAAGTTGCTTAGCCGTATCACCTGAGCCAGCAACTTAATTTTTTGATTGAAAACAAACTGGTATCCAAAAAGCTTAGCCGGAAATCCCTCCAAGGGTAGAATATGAACGCCCGAAGATGAGTTTGTGTACGCTACCCATTGCCGACACGCTAGTGTAGAAATTCCATACTAAACCCAGTTTGGTTATGATCACGAAGCCTGCGAGCAAGTTCACGGGCTGCATATTTTTGCTCCAATTAGAACCTGTACCCCAGATGGATCGTCGGGAAAATGGACCAACTTGCTTGTGTATAAGTATGCCCGCTTTTTGTTACTACCGAAGGATTTAACGAATGTATTAAACCTACCCACGGCACCAGGTAAAGACCTTTAAATTGGCGTTCCTGCTTACCAAACATGAACCGGTAACCCGTTCGCAATCCAAGGGTCACACCGCTTACCGACTGAGTGATCTCGTCGGACTTCAAACCAATCTTGTCGGTGACATAATCTGATTGCAGACCAAAGAACAGCCCCCGGTTTCTACGCAGCATGTAATCAACCTTTAATCCACCTCCTGAACTAAAAACCGAGAAAAGTTTATTTTCGAGTGTAAAATCGGGCTGTTTGATCCCGAAAACACCGGCGTCAAACCGCAAATGCCCCATTGTATAGCCCACATGAAATGAGTACCCGTTAAGTATGAAAGCGATTGGGTCTGCCTCGACCTCAAACCGATCGGAAGAAGGGTGGCGTTGGGCATTACTTGGAAAGGACATTGACATGACAATCAGGATTATCATCCAGGAGCGATTCATACATTTTTATTTTTTGATGAGTCGCAAAGATATCCACCGTCAATAAGGTTAGTCCTTAACAAAGGATAAGAAATCAGCCCGACTGAGCTATCCGCCTGCGAATCCGGCTGAGCGAAACTGGCGTTATCCCCAGAAACGTGGCCAGGATGTATAGCGGTACGCGCTGGACCAGATGCGGATAATGGTGCGCAAACAGCTCATACCGCTCCTGAGGACCAGCCAGGATGTAAGACGACAGCAGCTGCTGTGAGGCAACAAACCGGGCCTCCATCACTTTTCGCATGATCACATGGGTTTGAGGGACCTGCTCGTAAAGCCCGTCAAGCTTATCTTTGGTGAGCACCAGTAATGAACACTTTTCCAAAGTTTCAAGGTTTTGTGTGCTGGGTTGCTGCCTGATGAAACTTTCGAGACAGCTGGCGAACATATTTTCACAAAATATAAAGGCTGTGATCTGGTCATTGTCTTTGGTCCTATAAAATAGCCGGGCCAACCCAGAGCTGATGAAATATATTTCCTTTTCGATTTCCCCTTCACTGGTAATGACAGTTTTGCTATCCACAACTCTTTCCGTAAAAGCACCGCCCAGCAAGGCCCATTCCTCCTCAGAAAGCGGGACAAGGCTTTCAAGCATTGATCTAAGATTGTCGTAGGCGTTCAAATTCGTCATTGTTTTTTACAGTAGGCAGAATAGACAATGCGGTACCAATATATTTCTTCGCTAAATATTCATGTTTCATAACCCGCTCTAAAACGAGTCATGAAACTACGCCTTTACTTTTTAAATACCTTGATCGATTTTAACCAGTTTGTGCCTTTACCCGTACTACACGTAAACCGGGTTTAAGAACTGATTCCAATGTCAATGCGTTGGAGTTAGCTGAATCTCACTCCATCTACTTTTGGCCGACCCCGTTATGAGGAGCGGCCTTTTTCGTAATCGAACAAATAACTTGTCAAACTTCGACATGGACATTGCCCTCCTCCCCTACAAGCCAGCGATGGTAAACGACCGCGACGGCGATCTAAAAAAGCATCGTATGCAGAATTCGAAGCACACGATGAATGGTCGGATATGCTCCTACGAAAACGAGTTGCCACCACTACGGCATTCCCCTAGCTTCAACCTTACTCTCCCGGTTTAAAAAAACTTGATTTTTTGACGTTCCGCGGGAAAGGATTACAAAGTTTCTCTACATTTGTATTTTATTTATAATAAGTCCAAATAAAATAAATACATATGTTTCGATTTCTAATGTTCATTTTCCTCATTGTTTCGGTGCGAGCCATTGCCCAAACCGGCACGATCAAGGGCACAGTAACCACTTCGGACGGCAAGCCTGCCGAATTTGTAAATATTATTCTGGAAAAAACGGCCAGGGGCGCTGTCGTAAATGAGGCCGGTCATTACACGATCAATAAAGTTTCTGCCGGAACTTACACGCTTACAGCGAGTTTTACCGGACTTGTCGCACAAAAAAGTACCGTAACGGTAGCAGCAGGAGAAACCAGTTCAGTCAATTTTACCCTGGCCGAAGACGACCGTCAGTTGCAGGAGGTTGTCATACGCGACGATAGCAGGTTGATGAACAAAGAAACCGAATATGTTGCACGGATGCCTTTAAAAAATCTCGAAAATCCACAGGTGTACAGCGTCGTGGGCAAGGATCTGATGAAAGAGCAAGTGATGACCGACATTAAGGATGTCTTTCGGGCCGCGGCGGGGGTTGCCCCTACCGAATACGTTACCGGAAGCTTTGCGGTAACATTCAGAGGTTTCACCAATTTCGACTATGCCCGGAACGGGATGGCGACTTCGGTTTACAGGTCAGGAACGGAAATCGCAAATCTCGAACGCATCGAGTTGATTAAAGGCCCATCGGGCACTCTTTTTGGTTCGCAAGTGTCCACTTTCGGCGGCGCTATGAATTTGGTTACCAAAAAACCTTATGCTGGTTTTGGAGGTGAAGTAGCTTACAGCATGGGAAGTTTTGACTTAAGCAGGGCTACTGTTGATGTAAATACCCCGCTTAACAAAGAAAAAACAGTGTTGCTCAGGTTCAATGCGGTAAATCACCAGCAAAACAGTTCCAACGAATATGGCAAAAATAAAAGGTATGTCATTGCTCCGAGCCTTTCCTACCAGGCTAGCGATCGCCTTTCTTTCCTGTTCGATTTTGAATATTTCAAAAGTAACGCAACCCGGCCCGCCTACACACTACTCTTTGCAGATGAGGTGCCTTTCAAATCCGCCAAAGATATTCCGTTGGGCTTTAAAAAATCTTTCTTTCAAAATGATTTGCTAAGCGATGCAGAGGCCACCAAATATTTTGGGCAAGCCAAGTATCAGATCAGTAAAAACTGGACGTCAACGACGGGCATATCTCATGTAAACGAATTTTTGAATAATAGCTATCAGCCTTATGTCAATTGGATTAGTGCCGATACAGCCGTGACGAGTATCAGACATTTCGGCCCGAGAGAAAGAACCTATGCAAATGTGCAGCAGAACTTCAACGGCAGTTTTAACACTGGCAGATTTCATCATAACATATTAATTGGGGCCAGTTATGAGTACAATGACGAAACAGTTACTTACAGGATTGTTCCCCTTGATAAAATAAACGTTACCCAACCCTTCGAAAAAGCGGGTCTGAGCAGAATCAACAGCATTTTGGCTGCCCCTTCAACACCTGCGTCTCATGATGCATACGGGGGAAATGCCTTTGGTCTGTATGTCTCTGACGTGATCAATTGGACAGATCGCCTGTCCACGATGCTGAGCCTACGCTACAATCGTTTTGAGCAAACGTACGAGGGAGGTTTTGTGCAGCCGTCGCTTTCTCCGAAGTTGGGCATCGTTTACCAGGTCGTAAAAGATCAGGTATCCCTGTTTGGAAACTTTATGAATGGTTTTCAGAACCAGGGTCCGGTTGAGCAACCCAACGGCGGCCTGTTTAAACCTAAACCGGTTTTTGCCAACCAATTGGAAGGTGGTTTAAAAGCAGAACTACCGGGCAATAAACTGGGCGGCAGCATAAGCTATTACCATATTTCCATTGACAATGCCTTGCGCACCGATGATGCCCAGTATAGTTTTCAGGATGGCCAGCAGGTGAGCAAGGGCGTTGAAGTTGAACTCACTGCAAACCCCCTGACCGGCCTGAGTATTGTAGCCGGATATGGCTTCAATGAAAACAAATTCATCAAGGCTGATGTGTATGAAGGCAAATTCCAGACACAGGCACCACAAAATATCGTTAACTACTGGCTGAGCTATCGTCTGCCTTTCCAAAATTTGAAAGGAATTGGATTGGGCTTTGGTGGAAACTATGTGAGTGATTCGTATTTGAATTCCAGCAACACTTATACGATTCCGGCCTATCACACGATTAATGCTACCGCTTTTTATCAAAAAGAGAAATGGAAGCTTGGTTTCAAACTAAATAACATAACCGATGTGAAATATTGGGACTCAGTAGGAAATCCTCAATTTAGCAGAAATTTTGTCGCTAATTTTTCTTTCAAATTTTAGCCCTTTCCAATTTCAACAATTGTCCAGAGTGGCAGCCGGGAATAAGTCCGTTTCACATTCCCGGCTGCATTGCTAATCAACACGTTTATGGCGCCACCTCCCCGGTAGCATCGAAAAGTTATCAAAATCCTGTAATTATACATTACAGGATTTTCTGATTTCAGACTTATAAAAAACTGGCAGTTCCCCGCATTACTCCCATGAGCATTTAAATGACGGGATCTTCCGTTTGACACATTCCGGATGCACTTTCTTACCCTGTATTCTATATTGATGTCAGTTCATTACCAGGGGAAATTGTTTATCTCCTGATGCAACGGGCAATCCCATGAATCTGAAATCAATGAAAACTCTCTCAGAACAGGAAACGAAACACAAAATCAAAACAGAGTACTTCAATTTTAGTCAGATTGAAAAGTATTTTCTCAATGCTAAGCACGACGACATTTTTCAGGTCATCTCCGACAGAACTTTCATGGACCTGGACATTGAAAACGTCTTCAGGTTTATAGACCGCACTGTCTCCTGCGTCGGTCAACAATATTTGTATTCTCTGATCAGAAGCATTCCACGTGATAGTACCCGTGTGGAGAAACTTGAAAGTACGATCTCTGTTTTCCGAAAAAATTTAGCGCTAAGAACCTCAGTAACAAGAGAAATATCCAAACTAAGCAAAAGAGATGCTTACTACGTAGCGCCACTTTTTCAGGAAAAATACTTGCAAAGACCCACCTGGTTCTGGCTCATCAGGCTACTTTGCGGCATCAGCGTGGTTTCGATTACATTGTCTTACTTTTTTCCGCAAATCCTGATCTTACTGATCGTTCTCTTCCCGATCAACATGGGTATCCATTATTGGAATAAAAACAACCTGTACAGGTATGGCAGTTCTATTCCCCAACTCTTCCTTTTGAATCAGATTGCTAGAAAAATATTGGCAAATACTGAATTCACCGAAGCCCATCCGAACTTACAGAGGTCCACCGACATGCTCAATCGTCTTGGTCCGCAGATGTCGGTTTTCAGGATGGAGGCTAAACTGCAAGGTGAAATCGGCCAGTTCGTTGAATATGTCATGGAATTGTTCAAAGCATTTTTTTGCTGGAACCTGTCCTCATGTTTACCACGCTCCGGATGCTCGATTCTCAAAGACAGCAAATCGCGGATGTTTTTCATTTCGTGGCCGAATGTGACGTCGCACTATCTATTCTTGCGCTTCGGGAAAGCGTACCCTATTCCTGCCCAATGGCCTCAGAAAAGAACAGAAATGAGTTGACTGCCAAGGAAGTATATCATCCGCTGTTGTTCAACGGGATTCCCAACAATATTGAATTGAAAGGGAAGTCAGCCTTGTTGACCGGTTCAAACATGTCGGGCAAAACCACATTTATCAGAACGATGGGCATCAATGCCATCCTGGGACAGACCATCAACACCTGCTTCGCAAAGGATTTCTCTATGCCTCTGACAAAAATTCATTCTTCGATCAGAATATCGGACGATCTGCTTGATGAAAAAAGCTACTATTTTGAGGAAGTAGTTACATTAAAATACCTGATTGAGGAAAGTGAATCCAGTGAGAACAATCTCTTCCTGCTGGACGAACTTTTCAAAGGGACCAATTCAATAGAACGGATTGCAATCGGGAAGTCGGTATTAAGCTACGTAACCCGACGGGGAAATATGGTGTTGGTCTCCACGCACGATCTGGAAATGGCTGATTATTTATCCGATACTTTTGACCTCTATCATTTCACCGAAATCATAGAGGAAAATAAAATCATTTTTGACTACAAAATCAAGCTTGGAAAACTGGCCACCACCAATGCTATCAGGATATTGGGTTTGAATCAATATCCCACCGAAATTATCGACGAAGCGCTGAGATTGTCGCGGGAGTTAAAAGGCAGAACCTGAGCACCCGGCTAACGTCATCGCCGGATACCTGTGTGAAACGGATGGGTTATTTGATTGATCGTTACTCATTAAGACTAACCCTAAAATAAACCACGCAAGATGCATACAGCGCCAGTTGTCGCAGGTGGCTACGCCAGGCTCAATCTGGCCGGTATGCGTTTTAGTTTGGCAGCAGCCGTCGCTTGAACCTGACGGCAAACGTAAGACTTACCGGCAATGACCGATTGCATACAGGTCACGAGATCCTCGGGACAGCCGTTTTTGGTAAGATAACCTTTCACACCGATGCGCAGCAGCGATTGCGCGAGCTCGTAACGCGGATAGCTGGCGTATATAATGAATGAAGCTAAAGGGTTCATTCGCATCACCCTTTTCAGGACGACCTTGTCTATTTCGGGCTGTTCCTCTGAGAGGCCGATAATGATAATGTCGATGGGAGTCGGTTGCGTAACTTTCCCAAGTGAGTGCATACACGCGGTTTCGAGGGTTGTCATGTCTTCGAATTGGCTTTTCAGCATGACGCGGATGCCTGTGCGAAATACGGGGTGCTTGTCTATCAGTACTACATTCATATTCTTCTGTCTATCTTGTACCAAAGGTACGCTCCACTTTAAAATCAGGTCTCCCGGCATCGCCGGGAGATGATTACTTCACTCAACGTCATGAAATCACTTATAGCTTTCCTCCCTGCGTAGCCTACTATCCCAGATCTTCCGTATATACCAGGGATTCGGGATGCAACAAATGTAGGGCGTTTAGCCGGACCCGAGACCACAAAAAATTGAAACGTCTGTTCAAAAATGTTATTTGCTCATTTAAAAAATTTAGCAATCTATCGAAGTAGTACTATGGCTAATTTTCTATATTATTGTCGGGCATAAGGCCAGGCACCACTCACGACCCGTTGCAATGAGCATTCAAATCATCATCGCGGAAGACCATCCGCTAATCTTGATGGGTATCCAGCATTTATTGATGGAACATAAGCCGGAAGCAGTGCTGACCTGCACAAGTGATTTTTCCAAAACGATCGCAATGCTTGACAAGCGTAAGTTTGATCTGCTGATCATGGATATTAATCTTCCGGGCGGCGACAAGGTTGGGATGGTCCATTCGGTCAGGTTAAAGCAGCCGGAGATACCCATATTGGTTTGTTCAAGCTACGACGAGCAGCTTTATGCACTGCCGTTTCTTAAAGCCGGTGCAAATGGCTATATATCCAAAACGGCGATGAACGATGACTTTACCCAAGCGGTGGATCAGGTGCTCAGCGGCCGCACGTATGCCAGTCCGCAGGTCATGCAAAATGCGTTCCGGCAGTTGTTCAATGCAAAAGGCTCCGAAGAGTCTGTCGCAGACAAGCTTTCGGATAAAGAACTCGAAGTGGCACGGTTGCTGGTCAGAGGGTCGTCCACCAAGACAATCAGTGAACATTTGAACCTTTCGCCTTCCTCGATCAGCATTTATAAATCCAAAATCTTCGATAAGCTTGGAGTGAGCAATGTGATCGAGTTGACCACTTATTTTGAGCTGAATGATTAGCTACGGCATCTTACAGATTTGCTGGCGGACTGCCTGGCTTCTTTAATTCACGATCAGCTCGTCCACAAACAGCCACCCTTTCCCTCCCTTACCCTGATGCCAGGCCGGAAGCTTTGCCAATGGTTTGGCTACCAATTTAATACAACTAACCTCACGGGGCTCGAACGCAGCCTCATAAATGAGGTTTTCGGCGCCGGGTATGTCTTTCTCCGGTACTTCGGGACTGATTACTTTCAGCAGCTTAAGTGATTTTTCGTCGGTTCCTCCCCATACTTCAATCCGCGTGGGCGGGAAAATATAGCTTCCGAGGCTCCGGAGCATGCTCAAAGTTACATTACCGGCCCTTACAGGCTTTTTGAAGTACAGATAGCTTTGAAAATCGTTTTGGGTGTAACCCAGCCAGGTACCGCTCACCCGTTCGGTATCGCCTACCTTTCCGTCATACAGCGAAGCCGCTCCCTTCGCTTTATAGCTCGGATCCACCGGTGTGATCAGTTGTGCGCTGTCGATTGGATAACCCGCTTTGAAAAATACTTTCGCCACCTGTTTGCTGCCGTACCAGCCGTTCCGGAAAGCCCTTGCTTTCAGCGTGCTGTTTCTGGTAATGGAAATCGGCTTATCATAGACCTGCGATCGAACACTGTCGGGCTCGGAACCATCGAGGGTATATCGGATGACCGTTCCGGCTATCTGATGTTTGAGGGTCACTCTTTCGTCTTTGGCAACAAGCTGCTTTTCGGTGACGATAATAGGCGGATTGAGCGCCAGGACCAAGGTGTCGCTTCTGAAACCCGTCTCAAATGCGATCTTCCCTCCTTTTTTCAATCTTGCCAGCTCTTCGGTACTCAGGCCTGTACTCCATACATACACCTTTTTCAAAGAAGGAATAGCGTCCAGCGATTTAATATCGTCCATTTTTACGGCCGTCCCGCTCAATGAAAGTTCACGGAGGTTTCCCAGCTTTTTCAGCTCTCCCAATGTCGTTCCCGTAATATCTGTAAAATTCAGGATCAGCTTACGAAGCTCCGGAAACTGGGCCAACCTCTTCAGATCCTCATCCTTCACCGGCATCTTACTCAAATCCATCGAAACAATCTGCCCTTTCAATGGTATCAATCCTTCGATATCCTCACTTTTGAAATTTGCACGGTTGTAAAAATTCACAAACAATGCCGGCGATTCCGCCGACAACGGCCTGATCAGTCGATAAGTGGTGTTCAGTTTTTTTACTTCATCGGCATCCGCCGCGGTAAAGTCATACTGCTCTTCCGTCCGGTCCCCTTCCAATACATTTTGGGCATATGTATAAACCGGGCTTTGCGGCGAAAGGGAAGTCACCAGCTGGTCGAACCGCGACCCGCTCTTCACCCACGCTGCCAGCAACACGATTTCGTCGTCTGTCAACTGCACCTTACCACGCGGCGGCATGTGCTTTTTGTCTTCAAGTGGCAAGTGTAGTCTGCTGATCAGCAGGCCGAGATCCGCTTTGGTAGTGTCCCAAAGTACGCCCCCCTTACCTCCCTTGGTAAGCAAGGCCTGCGTCTGGATCTGTAAACCTCCTTTGGCTTTCTCTTCATTATGACATGACAGGCATTTTTGCTCCAAAACAGGCTTCACAAGGTCGTCGTAAACCTTGGCATCCTCGAAAGCAACTTTCGGGTTCTCATCGGCGGATGGTCCCAACGGGGAAATCAAAAAATCCTCGCCGTGGGTCAGGTTTCCGCCCAAATGCCCCCCCACAAAAAGCAACACCAAAAAGGCACCCGCCACCAGCTTGGAAGACAATTTCCAGGGAGCCAGATATTTTTTCGCCCCGTACCAGATGATACTTGTCAGCGAGATGCCAATACCCAGCCATTTATGCCAAAGTAGTGTATCAGATTCGTAACCTTCTTCTTTGGACAAAACAAAACCTGAAAATGCAGCAACCGCCGCAGTGAGCGCGCCGATGATCAGCAAACTATCTGCCAGCTGGACATTCCAACGGGTCGAATCCACCTTTTCGACGATCAGGACCCACAAACTGTACAGTATCAGGACGACCAGCGGGAAGTGTAAAACCAGAGGGTGCATCCTTCCCACCGCCTGCATCCAGAAAGGGACGGTAAAGCGGCTTTCAAAAAACAAGAGAAATACGAGCAATCCATTCAGGAAGAAGGCCAAATTATAAACAAGCCCTTTCCAATCTGACAAATATCTGCGCACTGTATTCGAGGTTAGTAAATGATTTTATTTGTCACGGTACTTCGCGGCGGCGTGCCGCGCCATTAAGCGATAATTCCTTTCACCAGCTTGCCCGCCACATCCGTAAGGCGATAGCGGCGTCCCTGGTGTTTGAAAACGAGCTTTTCGTGATCCAGTCCCAGTTGATTAAGTATCGTCGCATGGAAATCATGGACATGAACCGGGTCTTTCACGATGTTGTACCCAAACTCATCCGTTTCACCATAGACGATCCCCGGCTTTACGCCGCCGCCCGCCATCCAGACGGTAAACGCCCTGGGGTGGTGGTCACGCCCATAGTTGTCTTTGGTGAGGGTTCCCTGGCAATAGTTGGTCCGCCCAAACTCCCCACCCCAGATCACTAGCGTTTCATCCAGTAACCCGCGTTGTTTAAGGTCGGTAATCAATGCGGCAGATGCCTGGTCGACATCCATACATTGCCCTTTGATTTCGGTCGGCAGCCCTCCATGGCTATCCCATCCCTGATGATAAAGCTGTACAAACCGGACGCCCTGTTCCGAAAGCTTCCGGGCCAGAAGACAATTGGCAGCGTAAGTACCGGGCACGAGGCATTCCGGACCGTACATTTTTACGATCGATTCGGGCTCTTTGCTCATATCGGTGATTTCGGGAACAGCCGTTTGCATCCGGAACGCCATTTCGTACTGTTGCACTTTGGCAGTAATTTCCGGATCACCAAACTCATTGTATGTCCCCTGGTTCAGTTCGGCAAGATTGTCGAGCATTTTACGGCGTTGCGTCCGGTCCATGCCATCAGGATCGTTGAGGTACAGCACCGGATTTTCGCCACTGCTGAATTGTACGCCCTGGTGCACAGAATCCAAAAAGCCATTCGTCCATAATTTCGAATACACGCCCTGGCCATTTCCTTTTCCCCGCGACAACAAAACGCAAAAGCCCGGCAGGTTCTGGTTTTCGCTTCCCAAACCATAGCTCAGCCACGAACCGAAACTGGGCCGGTTACCAACCTGCGCACCGGTCTGAAAGAATGTAAGCGCCGGATCGTGGTTGATCGCCTCGGTATTCAGGGTTTTGATAATGCACAGGTCATCCGCTATGCCCGCCATATGCGGCAACAGCTCGCTCATCCAGGCTCCGCTTTTGCCGTGCTGTTTAAAGTTGAATATCGAACCCGCCAAAGGGAATTTAGCCTGGTTGGCCGTCATGCCCGTCAAACGCTGGGTACCCCGAATCGACTCCGGCAGGTCTTGCCCATGCATTTTGTTCAGCATTGGCTTGTAGTCGAACAAATCCAGCTGGGATGGAGCCCCGTTCTGGAACAGGTAAATCACCCGTTTGGCTTTCGGGGCAAAATGTGGCAGGCCCGCCATCAGTTCGTTCACATCACCTTCCCCGCCTCCACCTTTGAAAAGGTCCGGGATCAGGAGCGACCCCAGCGCCGCACTTCCAAGCCCGAGGCTCAGTTTAGATAAAAAATGTCTGCGTGTGGTATTGATCCCAAAATCAAATATCGGCTTTTCCATGTTTTTTGGCTTTCGGCTATCAGCAATCGACTGTCAGCCTTATTTTATTCAGATACAACTCTAATTTCAACACATAACTATTCCAACAAAACCCAGCGTCAATCGGCTGACAGCCGACAGGCACCTTCAACTCTTCGTAATCGTCTCTTCCATATTGTACAGCGCATTGATCACCCGCATCAACGCGGCAGCGCGTACTTCATCCGCTTTTGGCTCATGCGGATACTCACCCACATTCAGCACCCTGAACGCATGTTTTTTATCCTTCGAAAACATCGAAGCCTCCCCGTTGTAATAGTTGGTGAGCAGTTTCATTTCCTTATCTGTCGGCTGGCGGCAGACGATCTGCTCAAAAGACGTTCTGATGTTGCTCTCCACATCCGTCGATTTCACAACCAGCCTTTCAGCCAGTACCCTCGATGCTTCCAGGACCGTCGGGTCGTTGAGCATTACCAGCGCCTGCAACGGTGTATTCGTTTTGGAACGTTTAATCTCGCAATGGTCACGGTTGCTGGCGTCAAAAATGATCATCGAGGGCGGCGGCACCGTCAGTTTGATAAACGTGTACATGCCTCTTCGGTACAATGCTTCTCCCCTGTCTTGCTGATAGGTCCGCAACGTGCCGCGGCCTGATGTTGCTGCCTCCCAAAGGCCTTTGGGCTGGTAAGGTTTTACGCTGGGCCCGCCTATTTTGGGGTTTAATAATCCACTCGTCGACAACACCATATCCCGGACAAGCTCCGCAGGCAGCCGGTAACGCGGCCCATGCGACAGATAAATATTGTCGGGATCCGCTTTCAGTTTTTCGTCGGTGATCTTGGCGGATTGCCGGTAAGTAGCAGAGGTGACAATTTGCTTCACCAGCCTCTTAATGTCCCATCCGTGGTTCATAAAATCTACCGCAAGCCAATCCAGTAATGCAGGATTCGTGGGGAGGTCTCCCTGCATACCAAAATCCCCAGTACTTTTTACAATGCCCCGTCCGAAGAATTCCTGCCAGATCTGATTAACAAACACCCTGGCTGTCAGAGGATTACTTTTACTCGTCGTCCATTTAGCCAGTCCAAGCCTGTTTTGCGGGAGTCTGGTAGTATCAAATTTCATCACCGCGGGCAGTGCAGCCGCAGTCACTACACGTCCGGGTGCGTCATACACGCCGCGGTTAAGGATATGCGTAGGCCGGAGGGTGTCCAGATCGCCCAATACCGATACCATGAGTTTACTGGTGTCCGGCCTGTTGATGAACGACAGCAACGTCCTCGCTTCTTCATCGGAAATCGTCATCACGGGCATTTTCGCAGGTTTTGTCTGAGAAATATCGCCCTCAAAACCCTTTTCCTTCGAGTTATTGAAAAACGCAAACATCCGGTAGTAATCTTCCTGCGAAATAGGGTCGTATTTATGGTCGTGGCACTGCGCGCATTCGACGGTCAGCCCCAGTACACCGGTACTGAAAGTCTTGGTTTTATCGATATTGTATTCGATGCGGTATTCCTCCGGGATCACCCCTCCTTCCTCGGTGTATTTGTGGTTTCTGAAAAATGCCGTGGCCAGAATCTGCTCCTTACTGGCATTGGGTAACATATCGCCGGCAATCTGCCACAACAGAAACTGGTCGTAGCGCATATTCTTATTGAATGCGTTGATAAGCCAGTCGCGCCAGGGCCATTGTGTTCGCACTTCATCATCCTGATAGCCATAAGAATCGGCATACCGTGCCACGTCCAGCCAATAAACCGCCATTTTCTCTCCATAAGTGTTTTGGCCAATCAGTTCGTCGACGATCTTTTCATATGCCTTGTCGCTTCCATCTGCCTCAAACTTCTTTTGCATTTCTACCGTTGGTGGCAGGCCGGTCAGGTCCAGTGCGGCCCTTTTAAGCAAATGGCTTCTGTCGGCTTCTTCATTCGGGGTCAACCCAGCGCCTTCCATTTTTTGCAGCACGAAGTGGTCAATTTCATTTTTGGGCCACTCGCTGTTGGAAACCTCGGGAACGGCCGGCAACACAGGAGTCGAGAATGCCCAATGCTTCTCGTATTTTGCTCCTTGCTCGATCCATTTGCGCACCAGTCCGATCTCCGTTTCATTCAGCAACCCTAAATGCGATTCCGGGGTAGGCATCTGATACGACGGATCTACCGATGTAATCCTTTTATAAACTTCTGATTGTTCGGGTTTGCCCGGAAAAATCGCTACACCCTTCCCATCTTTCAATTTGGCATAAGCGCTTTCGGCCACATCCAGTCTCAATCCGGCTTCCCGTTTTTTGGCATCCGGCCCGTGACAGGCATAGCATTTATCGGACAGGATCGGCCGGATATCAAAATTATAACTTACTGCGTCGCTGCCCGATTTGGTCTGTAATGTTCCGTTCTTTTTGAAACACGAGACCGCCAGAAACGCAATGACACCAGCCAACACCACTGGAAATAAGAACTTCTTTTTCATTTGACAATCAATAAACCTGCGTAAAAATTCATGGAGTTATGTTAATATACTACCAGTAACTCCAACCAACGGGGGCAAAAAAATACAGAGCGCCCTCCTTGCTTCTAAAAAAGGATTTATGTAGCTCATTATCAATATATTAAAATCAAATATACTAATAAGATCTCATAAAGCATCTCTCGCACACGCTTACCCAAACGGAGCGTCTAGAGAAATTATGCAAATTTATTATAAACCAGTCCAGTAAATTAGTTTTTGATTGGCACCTTCTGATACCATGTTTGCACAAATCATCCAACCATTGCTTCCCTTTTGATACCACCGGAAGGCACTAAAATGCCCGCTTTCTACCGCTTTTTATTTCAAACGACCTCCTTTTGACCAGTACATCAGGCTAAAAAGGAGAAATGAGAAGCACAAAAATTTGTAAAATTATTTCTATAAATAATAGAAGTAATTTCATGTAAGAATTAAATCTATTTAATCATTAATCAAACAATTTTCACCCACTCCTTTTGGCTCTTTCAGCACATTTGCCGCTACAAATCATCATGCACTCCATCACCAGTGGTGGAGTGAAAAAACCAGCCGCTTTCCAAGTGTTTTAGATACCCAAAAAGACATTGTATTATGGGAGCTAAAAAACCATCATCGAGGCACTGGTCATATTTCATCCGCTGGCAGCCCATGGGACGCCGGTGGCCCATTTAATTCCCTAGATTAGCAGGAGGCAAATAGGAAAGGCGATGACAGTAACCTCGGAAGAGCCAGTATCATCGCTTTTTAAAGAATTATCTTTCCCTTCAAACCTTACCAACAATCCAAGTACCCGATATGCGATTTCGCCTTACCCAAGCATTTATTTCCAGCATCATAACATTGATACTCGTCCCTTGCTGTTATGCCCAGCATGATTTCAGCACCAGTTATTTCAAAATCCATATTGACAGGAAAGGCTGGATTACAAGTATGAAAAATGTCACGGTAACGGCCCATCAGCGGGAATTCAGCCCTGCCGATAAGCCTTCCCCACTGTTATCTCTTTTCAACAGTGAACAACAAAAATATTACCAACCGACAAAGGCTATTTATAATAAAGCGAAAGGAACCTTCACGCTGCACTATCCCAATGGCTCAGTGGCCACGGTTTCCCTGGTTACCTACAAAAAGTACTTTAAACTGACTTTACAGTCGCTTCATCCGCGCAACGGTATCGATAATATTCAATGGGGCGCCTATCATACCAACATCACCAATCTTTTCGGCGAAATCATCGGAGTCGCCCGCGATACGAGCGAGGCGGTCAACTATGCCATTGGCATGCTGGCACTCAACGACAATACCCTGGGAGGCACATCCGAAACCATCGCCGATGCCGCACCTTTTCAATATATCATTCATAGTCCTGATCTGCAACGCTTTCCACTCCCATCACACCTGCACGAAGGGCAGATCTTCCCCATCGGCGGCGATGGGATCAGCGATGTGGCTTTTTATTCGCATAAAGAACCTTATTACCGGATATTATACGGCAATGCGGCGCAGATCGACGGTAAGGGCAGGATTTCCATTGCCTACAACTCCAGGGACAGAGCCTTCAAACGCGAGGTTTTCTTTTCATTGATACCTAATATGGAGGCCAATGTGCCCAACCATCTGGAAGTGCAGCCTTTGCCAGGTGTCGACTATCGGGGTTCTTCTGTCGCTCTCTGGGGCAGCCCGGACAGTACTGCGCTCCTGGATGTGATCCGGAATATTGTTTTATCGGAAAGCCTTCCTTATCCCACTATCCACGGCAAATGGATAAAGGATCCGGCAGCCTTTATCCCCGATGCTATGACCAGCGGCGGCGTGTACGATAGCATCGTCCCCTATACGCATCGTTTAGGTTTTAAGGCTATCAGCTTGTACGATCAGGGCTTTATCCGACCCGATCGTGGCAATGCCGGGTATATCGACGGAAAAAACTTTGAAAAGAAACCCCTAAAAATGGCGTCAGGGGCCAAATCGCACAGGGAATTTTCGGAAATGGCTTCGCTGCAGGGATTGCTCATCGGCCGGACGCCTATTACCAATGCCCTGGCACCGGATACCAAAGACGCCAGTCCCATTCCAAGCGATAGTCTTTGTTACCAGCAAAAACGTCTGCTAACCAGAAACATCGGCCCGGCAGACACCATCATCCTGGTCAATGACCCTCAATATCTCAACGAAATAGCCAGTTGGGAGGGACATTGCAAAAATCTGAACATGGTCAAGATAGGAAAAGAACTCATTTACTATCTGGGCGTTTCCGCTGAAGCGCCTCACCGGCTTTTAAATGTGAAACGTGGCTATTGGAACACTGTCAGCGCTGGTCATTCAGCGGGCGATACCATTTACAAACTTCAGGTGACCGTTAACTACGGTTACGACGGGTTGATCCCGAATGTGCAATTGCAGGACAAAATAGCCGAGCACTATGCGGTCATTTGCAAAGTGAATGGTCTCGCCTACTACGATTTTGACGGTCAGGAGTTTTTGTTCAATAACGGACATGGCTATTACTCGGTCAAGCGCTTTTTCCGGAAAATGTTTGAAAAGGGTAAAGAACTGGGCGTGCCCTATATCCGCTTTACGGGCTCTACCTTGTCGGAGGGTTCATGGCACTATCAAAGCATCTGGAATGTGGGAAGCGGGAAAAACCTTTATGATGTGGAGACCAGGGAATGGGGAAGCGCCACCAGCCAGGGTAAAGATCTCAGAGATGTGACATACGCCAACTTTTTCCCTTCCGGGATGGGCGGTAATTTTCCGATCAACGCCAATTCCACAGTGGCCCAGTATGAGCATATCCAGGCAATCTCAGTGGGAATAGGTTCAACTTATAGTCTGCAACTCAACCAGAAGGATGTCGAAAGCTGTCCTCAGAAAGACGCGATTTTCAAAGCGATCAGAACCTGGGAAAACGCACGTTCTGCAAATGCTTTCCCTCGCCCGATCCGGAAAGTACTCGCCGATCCTGCCAATCAGTTCCATTTGGAAGAACTCAGCGACAACACCTGGCAGCTTTATACAACAGACATCGATGGCCGGAACCGCCGCCCCTTTTGTATACTTACAAGACCCTAAAAACGGAAAACGCCGGTTTCCAGGAAGAAAGCCGGCGTTTTTCTGTTTCTGATCTTTCCGAAGGGCGTTACTCCGTACAACGCTAACCCGCTATTTGATCGCCACAGGTACTTCGGTATTATCCCAACGGAGTACAAATCCTTTGCCGGTGACATCGTATGCCAGCCGTTCGCTCATTGATGCGCTTTTGCCCGGCTTGGCCGTCACAGTCAATACATCTTTGCTGGCGTCTTTCGAGGTCTCGCCGCTCCGTTTGATTCCCCATTGTCCGGTTTCGGAATTGAAGACAAATGACCATTCGTTCTCGCCCGGGATCGCATACAGGCTGTATTTACCTGCCGGCAATTTCTTCCCTTCGATCATGAGGTCCTTGTCTGTTTCAAAAATCGTCGCTTCGTTCGCGCCTGCCCGCCAAACTTTTCCATAGGGCACCAGTTCCCCAAAAACCTTCCTGCCCTTAACGGCCGGACTAGAATAGTTAATGGTGACAGTAGCTTCCCCAATTTTACCGGTAGCGGTTTTTGGCGGGCTGGGCCGACTCGCCTTATCTCCCTGAGCAAAAACCAGCGCTGACATCAGCATACATATGGATGCCAGAATAGTACTTCTTAAAATCGTTGCCTTTTTCATTTTTCAACTGGTTTAGTTTGATAATTGCACATCAAAAACTGTACTAAATATCAGCAATTCATACGAGAAACAATATCATTCCTAATCACCCACCAAATTTGTCGCATTTACACCCCACCTACTCATTCCGAGCTCATTACCTTTAAGTCGTTGAAAATAATTCACTCAAACTAACACCGACATGAGCATCATCCATAAGACTTTCGAAGCAGAGCTGATCAAAAGCCCCAACAAAGGCGGCTGGACTTACGTAAAATGGCCGGAATCGGTCAGTTTCTTTAAAACACGCGGATTGGTGAAGGTAGCAGGAACGATCGACGGCCATTCTTTTCAGAGCTCTTTTATGGCGTTAGGTGATGGCACGCATAAGCTTCCCGTCAAATCCGACCTTCAAAACCTGATCAAAAAGACCCAGGGAGAGAAAGTTACAGTCGTATTAACCGAGCGGTTGGACCGTTAGCCGTTTTCACGGGGCTTCCCTCAGGTTTTACTTATAGGCGTCCCGACGCGGACGCACACTGTTCATTAGTGAACATCAAAACGCATACATAATTTGTCAATAAACTGATTATAAGCACATTAACCATCTGGCAAACTATTTGAACCGGCAATGGGGCCGGCGGTAAAGTACCATGTGCTATTTGGGAGCCGCCTGCCCCGTTGGTCTCTCAAAGAAATTATCCAGAACGCTACTTAATATGCTTAGGAACTACCTCAAAATCGCCTTCAGGAACCTGCTTCGGAACAAAGGCTTTTCGGCGATCAATATTCTAGGATTGTCGGTTGGGATGGCCAGTGCATTGCTCATCCTGTTCTGGATGTATAATGAGGTCAGCTACGACCGTTTCCACAAAAACCGGGACTATCTATACGACGCCTGGAACCGCGGAACGTTTGACGGAAAGCTCCAATGCTGGAATTCAACACCCAAAGTGTTGGGTCCGACACTGAAAGCGGAGTATCCCGAGGTGGTTGATATTTCCCGAAAGTATTCGCGCTGGTATGTAACCCGGGTCGGGAACACGAAAATTTCCAGCGAGGCGATCGTCACCGACGCAGCATTTCTGAGCATGTTCGATTTTCCGCTTTTGCAGGGAAATCCCCGCACCGCGCTCAATGCCGTCAGTTCCATGGTGGTGACACAGAAAATGGCGATTAAAATGTTTGGTACCGAAAATGTGCTCGGGAAATTCATTTCGATCGACAAAGATAATTTCACTATCACCGGGGTTATGAAAGACCTGCCGCCCAATACTGAATTCCAGTTTGAATATATTCTTCCGTGGCAATACCTGAAAAAAAGCGGCGAGGATGACGAAAATTGGGGAAACAACACCGTCAGGACGTACGTCCAGCTCAAACCCGGCACAGATCCCGAACTCCTGGCAAAAAAAATCAGAGATATTACCATCCGGCATTCCAACAAGACCGAAGAGCACGAGGTGTTCCTGCATCCGATCACCCAATGGCATTTGTATTCCAATTTTGAAAACGGCAAGGTGGTCGGCGGGCGGATCGCGATCGTCCGGCTGTTCGGGATCATCGCTGCATTTATCTTGCTGATTGCCTGTATCAACTTTATGAATCTCAGCACAGCCCGCAGCGAGAAGCGGGCCAAGGAAGTGGGCATCCGTAAAACGGCGGGGGCCAACAAGGGACTACTGGTCGGGCAGTTCATCGGAGAATCGATTCTGATCGCCCTGATCGCAGGCTCCATTGCATTGTTCGCTGTGTACCTGGTATTGCCTGCATTCAACACCCTGATCGCCAAAGACCTTCAGGTACCGGTTTCTAACCCGCAATTCTGGGTTGCAGCACTCGCATTTATCCTGTTCACAGGCATTGTCGCCGGGAGCTATCCGGCCTTCTACCTGTCGTCATTCAAGCCGATCAGCGTCCTGAAAGGTGCATTCAAGAAAACCCAGGGATTGATCAACCCTCGTAAAATGCTGGTGGTCATCCAGTTCAGTTTCGCTATTGTGCTGATCATATCTACGCTGATCGTAGTCCAGCAAATCCGTCACGCGCAGGACCGGGACCCCGGCTATGACCGCGGACAGGTAGTCTATCACTGGATTACCGGGGATCTTGCCAAAAACTATAAACAAATAAAACAGGAACTGCTCGCGACCGGCATTGCTACGTCGGTCACCAAAACCGCATCCCCGCTGAGCAGTGTGACCAGTGATACGTGGGGCATTGAATGGCAGGGCAAAAACATGGCCGAAAAAATCGATTTCGATCGTTTCACGGAAGATGAGGACCTGGTGGCGACAGCCGGACTGCAGCTTATCACTGGCCGTGACATGGATCTGACCAAATTCCCTTCCGACTCTTCGGCAATGATTCTCAATGAAACCGCGGCTAAAATCATGGGCTTTAAGGATCCGGTCGGTCAGACCGTCAAAGACAATGGTACGGCCTATCATGTAATCGGCGTAGTCAGGGATTTTGTGATCCGTTCGCCTTATGACAAGCAGGGGCCGCTGATTATCGAGGGCGCCCAGAGCTACTTCAATGTGATCCATATGAAACTCGATTCGACCCGAACCGCATCTCAACTGATGCCCGCGGTAGAGGCCATTTTCCGCCGCTACAATCCCGAATACCCGTTTGAATACCATTTTGTGGACGAAGACTATGCGCTCAAATTTGAAGACACCCGCCGCATCGCCACATTAACAGGCCTTTTTGCCGGGCTTACCATCTTCATTTCCTGCCTGGGATTATTCGGTCTGGCCGCTTACATGGCCGAGAACCGCATTAAGGAAATCGGGGTGCGAAAGGTGTTGGGTGCTTCGGTCATGAGCATTGCGGCATTGCTTTCGCGAGAATTCATGGCTTTGGTGACCATTTCCATTTTTATCGCTGTACCAGTTGCATGGTACACGATGACCCTTTGGCTCAGCGACTTTGCCTATCGCGTCAGTATCCAGTGGTGGGTATTTGCGCTATCTGGTGTACTAGCGATTGTCGTATCTCTGCTGACTGTCAGCTACCAGGCCATCAGAGCGGCCTTGCTGGATCCCGTCAAGAGTTTACGGAACAATTGACTAGCCTTTTTCCTGCAACATTGTAATTAATTCCTGCTGCGTTTGAATCAGCAATCGCAGTGCCTGGATATGTGTGTCATTTACATTGACATGCATTCCGGAAAACCTCACGCGGTGGAGACTGACCAATGTCTCGATGTCAGTCTCCAGAATAACGGCTATCTCAGACAGCCTTCCTATTGTCAGCGAATCCTGCTCTTCATTTTCGAGCTGCCGGTAGCGTTGTTTTGAAATCCCCAGCCTTTCGGCCACATATTCCTGCGAATAGCCCAACCGGCTCCTTGCTATTCGTATGTTATCTCCTATCGGAATTCTGATCTGTTCCATGGTGCTGCTGGTCGGGTCTCTGTGGGGTTACATTCGAAAAAGCGATCCGTTCACCAATGATCCTACTCAGACTGCTTGAGCGGCGGGAAGTAATTAGCTTGGCGATTACCCGCCGGGCAGCCCACGGTCTACTGCGCCAAGCTAGTCAAATGTATACTCATGCTAGTTCTTTACCACCGCATATATGATCGGAATGCGGCTTTTTTTGAGGCTATTTGCAATTAGTATTTAATACAAAAACCACGCATTATGCTTATGAAAAAACTTCTGCTTTCACTTGTTTTAGGCTGCATCAATATGATGATGCCGCTTGTCTTTTCCCAGACACTATACAATTCCAAAAATGTCGACCGGACGGCCATGAGCTTCTATGATGGTTTTCAGACATTCAGGGCATTGGAATACACTCTTAATCAAGATCCGCAAAGCCAAAAGATTTATCGCTTGCAAACAAAGCCTGAAAATGGGTATCCGGAGATCACTTTACAGGGCGAAAGCCAGGGCAGTACTGTTTACTTTGAAGACAAATCACCATACGACGATCAGTTTTCGGATAATAACACACCCTACTTAAGTTCAGAAGCGGTACAGACCTTTTATGCCTTTCAGCGGGTGATGAAGGCCGTGGATCAGAAGTTCGGCTGGAAAGGCATTGATGGCATCGGACAAAAGCCCGTGACCATTTACATGAGAGATTCTGATGACGACCCTTCCAATCCGTATAACTCCGGGGCTCATTACAGTGATGACTTTGAATATTTTGAATTTTTCCGGGCCACCAAAACGAACAACAAGCCATTTAACAATGTGCTGGAAGTAGTTGGTCATGAATATACTCATGCTATTATGCACCAAAAGACAGGGATTAATTTTGATTGGCCAGACCTGTGTAAGGAATCTCCTGCGTTGGACGAAGGCATTGCCTATATTCTTGGCATCTACTTAAAAAACAAAATCCTGCAAACGCCGCCCCAAAATTTTGATTGGGTGTTTGAAAAGCAAATAAAAATTCCTGGGGAGGATTTCGGCGATCCCAAAAGCTTTGGGTTTCCCGACACATATTACGGTCAAAACTATCCAAGTACCTGTTCGATGAGCTTCAACGTACATCCCGCTTCGGGAGTCCTGCTCAAATGGTTCTATCTCCTTGTCGAAGGTCACCAGGGCACTGCGTATAATGACTTCAGTTACCCATACAGCGATCTGGTAGGCATTGATGTGGAAAAAGCCATCCAGATAGTCTGGGAGGCAATACCATCCATCAAGGTGTACTCCAACTATCATGCATTCAAAACATATACACTGGACGCTGCCAAGAAGCTCTATGGTCTGCACTCTACCGAATACCTGGCCGTACAGAATGCATGGTGCGCGGTGGGCGTTTGCGATAACAATACGGCCAGCTTTTCGATGTCGCCCGCCAATGCCACCAGCGACGTCATTCCGTGGCCAGCTGTAAAAATAAACCTTACCTGGCCCGGCGTTAACAATGGTGACGTCAAGAAATGGCTCGTGGAGACATCCACCAAATACGATTTTTCAGAAAATCTTCAGACCGCCGAAACCGATAACATCACCATGGTGGTCGATCCAAATGGGTTGCTGACCAATTACGCTACCGTCGATGCCTACTACCATCCCGGGGAAAAGGTCTATGCAAGGGCCAAAATCATAGAGGCCGATCCCAATTTCTGCAAAGGCATTAACCCGCTTTGTCAGTTCTATCAGCAGTTCAGTCCTACGCATGCTTTCGTGCTGAAAGATCTGAAAATCAAGTTTTGGCCCAACAACAACCTGTCCATGGTGGTCAATCCCTGGGATAAACCTGAACTTGTATGGAAGTCTGTCGATGACGCGCATCGTTATGGCCTCCAGGTGGCCACCGACAATGATTTCAATAACCTGGTCTATGATGGCTTTGCATTGCACACCACCAATTTCACCGACCAAGGAGAGATCAACACGGTTATGGAAGCAGGGCAGGATTACTATGCCCGCGTCAGGGCGGAACGGCTGGATTTCATCAAAATCAATAAAAATTATGGGGCATGGTCCGATGTCGTCCATCTCTATACGGCCACACCGCAGACTTCCATATTGCAGGCCCTGAATCAAAATGCCAATGATCCCGCCACGCCGGTCAGCAGCCTTGGGTTTGCTATGGACTGGTATGCTTATGCAGGGGCAAGTAACTACGTCATACAAGTCGCCACAGACGACGCATTTCTCAATATCATCCGCTCTCAAACCGTGCCGGGGAATCTGACGTCCACCAATTTCCTACTCCCTTCTGTCGCTGATCTTACCAATCTCTTTGTACGTGTGTTCCCGCAAAAAGGAGCGGCATTTGGCCTCTGCAACAAGACCTGGCGTATCAAAACCGATCAACAACTGGCCGTACCGGCCATGAATAGCCCGGCCAACGGCACGGTTTTTCCCTTCCACGACTTCCTGGCTACTTTTACATGGACCGAAGGCTCGCTCAATAAGAACTGGGTGGCCCAATATCAATTGGAGATCACTAAAACAGCGTCCAATGTTACTTCTATTTTTACTACCCCAAACCTGGACTTACTCATTAAAGACCCATTGCTGTTTGATGGCAATTTTCAGGTGCGGGTCTGTGCAGTAAATGCCCTGGGAGCGAAATCAGCCCTTTCCGCCCCTTTTAATTATACTGTCTGCCCGGACCACCCCGCCGTATCCTTTCCCGGTGATTTGGGCAAAGTGGATTCGGACAAAAATTTCAATATCGAGTGGTACCACAGTGAATCGTTTGCCGCCGGCAGCCAATACCTGGTCACTATAATGGATCCCGTTAACTCGGTCCCAATAGCCGGATTCAATAACAAGCCTACTGCAAACAATTTTATGCTCGTACCGGCAGGCACATTGACCAGCGGTAAAAGCTACCTACTGACCGTCAAAAACTCTTCCTCCTGCGCGGCAATAGTTCTACCCCAGGTATTTTTCAACGCCGTAGGGTCGGGAGGTTCCAACCAACCTCCAAAGCCCCAGCTCGTCGATTTTACTATTGACCTGAAAGGATTCCGCAATGATCCCGACGGTTGGGCCTGGGGTACATCCAACTACCGGCTCGGTATCGAACTGATCGATCCGGATGGCAACCCGCTCGCTCTGGTCGATCCGAATTTAAACCAGGTTACCTTTCTCGATGTCGACTCGGAAAATTCAGGTGTCATCATGGTGGCCGATGATAAACCCCAGGGCAAGTACAAGCTAAGGCTGAAAATACTCGATATCTTCCCCCCGCTGACCTACTATCCCTTCGACCAGCCATCCTTCTCAGTATCCGTCAATGGGCAACCAGTGATAAGTAAGCATGTTATTACCGTTGACTTCTTCGACCCTGATTCGCCCTTCAACCAGTGGCTGGTTGGATTCCAGTTTGACGATGTTGTACTGGATGTCAAGTAAGACTCGGCCTGCCAATCTTGTAGAGTTTATAAAACAAAACACCCATTCAAGGTTATGAGAAGACGTTTAAGTTATTTTTTGTTGGGGTTGTTAGGCTTACTGTATTCTGAAAAGCTATTTGCTCAGACCCTTTACAATCCAAAGAATGTCGACCGGACAGCCATGAGCTTTTTCGACGGACAGCAAACATTCAGGGCACTAGAATATACTAAGGACCAAGACCCTCAAAGTGAAAAAGTATATCGGTTGCAAACTTTGCCTGAAAATGGATTTCCCGCGATTACATTGCAAGCCACCAATCAAGGCTCCACGGTTTTCTTTGAAGACAAAGCACCGTATGATGACCAATTTACGGACAATTTGACACCCTATTTAAGTAGCGAGGCGGTCCAGATTCTATCTGGTTTCCAACGCATTGAGAAGGTGTTTGACCAACGGTTCAGTTGGAAAGGGAGCGATGGAGTTGGAACTGCCCCTCTTGACATAAAGATGAAGAACTTGTTTGAGACAGGCTCTAAGTCTCGTTCCTACTATTTAGGCAATGCCTTGGGGGGATATTTCGGCTTCGAGAGGAATCTAAATGATAACAAACCATTTCAGATTACAATCGATGCGCTTGCTCATGAGATGACCCATTCGATCATACGATACAAAACTGGAATTTACTCAAAAAGTGACATCAGTTGTTCCGAGTATGTGGCAGTTAATGAAGGAATTTGCAACATTTTTGGAATCTATGTCAAAAACAAAATAATGAATTCGACTCCCCAAAATTACGACTGGATTTTTGCCCCGCAAGTATTAAACTTAACCTTCGATACCAGCAATCCCAAAACAGGTCAGTTTGCGGATACATATCATGGCCAATATTACCCGCAATCCTGCGTAGGCGAGAAGCCTTACCATGCTGGGGGAGTAGCCTCTCGTTGGTTCTATTTACTATCGGTCGGGTTTCAGGGTTCCAAACAGAACGATCTTGGTTATACGTATAGCAACCTTACCGGGATTGGTGTTGAAAAAGCTATTAAGATCATCTGGGATGCGATTCCATCTTTGAAATCTTTTTCGAATTATCCGGCATTTAAGCTGTTTACCTTACAAGCGGCCGAAAAACTGTATGGCTTGAATTCCGTCGAGTATCAGGCAGTGCATCAAGCCTGGTGTGCAGTTGGTGTTTGCGACAACAATCTGCCCTTTTTCACTCTGTCACCTGCCAATGCCACTTCGGGTGTGGAGCCCTGGCCTGAAATAAACGCTAACTTCTCCTGGGACGATGATAAACGCATAAAGGAGTGGGAAGTAGAGATGTCCACTAAATATGATTTCTCAGAAAATTTGCAAACCGTTAAAGTAACCAGCTTTGATGCATTCTTCAAACCTGGCGGAGGGATTGTTTATGCCGGTAAAGCGACTGGGTATTTCCACCCGGAAGACCTGGTGTATATACGAGCGAAGATTACACAGGCCGATGCCAACTTCTGTAAAGGACTGAATCCACTCTGCCAATTGTACCAGCAATTTAGCCCTACCCACGCGATTGTCCTTAGCAACAAAAAAGCCCAATTCTGGCATGCTGTCCCAGCGACTGGCTTCACAGTAAATGCTTGGGAAAACCCAGCTATTGATTGGAAGAACATATTTGGCGCTGAAAAGTATACTTACCAGGTAGCGACCGACAAAGAATTTACCACTCTTGTCTATACCGGATCGGCAAACCCAACAGGCAACTTTACAGAATCAGGTATAATCAATACAACCCTGGGAGTAAATCAGAAATATTATGTCCGTGTCAGGGCAGAACGGAACAATTCTGTAATCGTCAATAATTTCGGCGCCTGGTCAGACATCGACAGTGTAAATACCTACATCCCCCCCACCAGCGTCCTGCAAGCACTCAACCAAAAACCCAACGATCCGCCCACCGTAGTGAGCTCGCTGGGTTTCGGGGTCGACTATTACAAGACTCCCGGAGCTTTTCAATACCTCGTGCAAGTTGCCACCGATGATGCTTTTTCCAACATCGTCCGTTCTCAGGTAGCACCCGGCAACATGACAAACGCATTGGTAACATTACCAAACCTTGCCGACCAAACTGATCTTTTCGTGAGGGTATTGCCGCAGAAAGGCTTTGTTTATGCCAAATGTACCAACGTCTGGCATATCAAAACCGATCAAAATGCCACGTTGCTGGCAATGGCGGGGCCTGATCCCAAAATACCGATCCCGTACAAATCTTATTTTGGTGAAAAATTCTTTTGGGGATACGGCACTGTGGAGCCCAATCTGGTAGCTCATTTTAAGCTCTGCATCAAGGAAAAAAGTTCAGGACAAGTCACCTGTTTTACAACTCCCGGTAAGGCCCTGGAAAAGGAAGTCCTCGACCAGCTGATGTTCGATGACCACCAGGGTATCGAGGCAAGCGTGATGGCCATTGGACCGCAAGGGGCCGAATCGGGGTTGTCCCCCACTTTCAGCTACACCATCTGTCCTGACCAACCCCTTCCCAAGTTTCCAAATGAAAATGACCAGATCGACCCTGCTCTCCCTGTTATCATTACCTGGGACGCCAGTCTATGGATGGAACCCGGTGAGCAGTACCTGGTGACGATTGCGAGTAACGGAGTTCCGGTCAATGGTTTCAACAATGCTCCGACAATGGCGACATCTATGCTCCTTCCCGCAGGCACATTGGGGAATGGCAAAAACTATACATTGGCCATTAAAAACTCCGGAAGCTGCCCGGGCCTTAACGCACCCACGGTCTTGTTCTCCACCCTTGCGGGCGGCAACAATAATCCGCCAGCCATACCTCTAAAAGACCTCGACATCAAAGTGATTGGTTACAGGAACGATCTGGATCTTGCCGACCCTTTACCGATCGAGACTTCGGATTACCTGTTGGGCGTAGAGCTACTGGATCCAGATGGCAAGATAGTCCAGATCGTTGATGCCAACGGAAACCCACTGACGGAGTTATGGGTCGATTCCGAAAACGCCGTCCTCGGAATGTTTAAAAAGGACATGCCAGCCGGCAAATACACCCTCAAGCTGACAATGTTGAATCTTCCCCAGCCACTCGCCTACAACCTCTTCGATCAGCCCCATTTCTCTGTACTGCTCAACGGAAAAACGGTGATTGATAAGCATATTATCACTTTTAACCCCCTTGATCCCGCTTCACCTTCTCATGAGTGGCAGCTCAACTTCCCATTCTCCCCTATCATTCTCGACCACAAATAACAATGTCACATTCAAACAATTACAACTATGAAAAGAAATATTTCATCTCTAATAGTCATTAGCTCAGTATTGGCTGCAAGCGGTGTACAGGCTCAAAAGTTCCGTCAGCCAGAACCTGCTTTTGATTTTGTCAGAAAAGGATCGATTTTAACCGTCAAAAGTGCCTCCGGTGAACAGCTCACCACGATCGACCTGGACAAACCTGTGTTTAAAGGCAAAGTCGTTGCATTTACTTATTCTGCAAAAAAAGAAAAGGCGCTCCAACGGCCCGAAAATGCAATAAACACCGTCATGATCTTCCCTAACCCTGCATCCAGGGAAGTCAACTTGCAATTTAAGGGCTCCTGGAAGTATCCGGTCAATGTGCAGGTGTTAGACAAAAATGGTAATGTGTTGCAGACCAGCCGACTGGAATCAGCAGAGCATCCGCTTGATATCGGATCGCTTGCGGAAGGAATTTACATCTTAAAGGCGCAATCGGGCGATATTTATGCGTCGGAGAAGTTGGTTGTGCAATGATCCAAAAGGAGTGTGATTGATTTCACACTCCTTTTCTCTTCTTATCAATGATAAACTTTTGCCCTTCGATTAATCCGCGGATTCCTTCGGTTTAATGACACGACGTGCCCCACACAGGTACAGGTCCGGAGGAGCAATTGACCATGATGCTCCCTGGTGAGCGGACCTCCCCTATCTTCGGCTATGAATCTCCTGTCGCGCATCGTATGCTCGAATCGGAAAGGCCACATGCTAATTGGAAATCATTATTTTTTCTCCTAAATTATATTTCGAATGTAACTACACCTCTACTACCATGCAATACGAAGCTTCCTGGGATAAATCCGTCAAAATCATCACCACAGGCGTAACCGTGCTATTTATTGGATTGGGCTTCATGGATTTTCTTCCTTTTAGCCATCCCTTCGACTGGAAAAAATCGGCAATCATAACGTCGATTCTAATAGTGACTTACGTGAGTGCTTACATTTACCGGCCTCTTGGATACACTATAACCGATAACCAGGTTATTATCCGCAGGCCATGGCGTAGCGTGATTGTGGAAAGGAAGTCGATTAAAACAGCCCAGATTATTTCAAAAGACCAATTGAAATTTACCATCCGTACTTTTGGTGTTGGCGGGCTCTTCGGATATTATGGCAAATTTTACAACTCGGTTTATGGCAAAATGACCTGGTACCTCACCCGACGCGATCGTCTTGTATTGATCAAAACCGTCGACAACAAGACCATTCTGCTGTCGCCCGACGAAATAGATCCATTCATTAAAGAATTGGGAAGTACTGAACTCGTCACTAGCTGAGCTCTAAATTAAGCCTGCTAACCTATTTTCCAGCGAGGTTTTTTGAGAAAAAAGGCAACATCTTCGTTTCAATCCGCTCGCCGATCTTGTTGATATGATCACCCTCATACTCTTCATAGGAATGGGCGATCTGGTAGTTTTCCAGAATCTGATGCAGGATTTTGATGTTGGCGGCAATGGGTTGGTCGCGATCTCCAGCGTCGAAGCCGATGCCTTTCATTTGTTTCAGATTCGTAATGTACTGGTCAATATTAGAAAGACCCATATTTGCATTCCATTTAATTTCGGTCACCGGCGAAACCTTACCGTTTTCGACGATCGCGTCCGTGTAGAAGGGCGGCCGCGTGGGGTTCGGCGACCAGGCTGCTGCATAAGCGAGAGCTGCCTTGGTCATAAAATCCGCCTTGGAGATATCTTCCGGTGTTTTTACGGCTTCTAATTTTGCAATAGCCTCTGCCGAGCGTGGGTTACCCGGCGCCATGCAGCACGGACTCAGCAGATAGATGCTTGAAAATATTTCGGGATGCCGCTCTCCAATGCGGATCGTTCCATAACCGCCCATAGAATGCCCGGCTAGTCCGCGGCTCGCAGCTTTAGAAATCGTCCGGTAGTGCTGATCGATATAGCTGACCAGCTCTCTGGAGACAAAATCCTCCCAGTTTCCGGCTGTAATCGAATTGGAATAATAACTGCCACCACTGCGGGTAAAGGCATTAGGTGTGACGATGATCATCTCCTGCGCCTGGCCCGAAGCAAACACCTTGTCCACGATCACCGGGAGATTGATCCAGTGCTTCACAAACCCGTACCACTGTGCATCTGTGTCTGTGAAACCGTGCAGCAGGTACACCACCGGAAAGCGGCGTTTTGACTCTTTTTTATAGCTCGGAGGCAGATATACCGACACATCCGGATCGGCCGGGTTACCTTCGAGATTGCCTTCTAGTGCCTTGCCGTGTACTTTAATGCGCTCCACCGAGCCTTTCAATGCGGGCTGGCCAAATGTGATCAATGGCGTAAGCAGGACAATCAATAAAAGGGCGGTCAGTCTTTCTCTTTTCATTGCAGGTCAGGTTTGAATTTACCTCCAAATTAAGAAAGATTAACCGCCCTTTAAAGCGCAGTGATCAGGATCGATAATTAAACCGCTGTTCTCCGGGCAATGTCGATACGTGCTTCATTTTGCCGTGCCGGAAATCGCTGTAAAGCTCCCGGATCTCCGCCTGATTGTCTGAAATGAACGGGCCATAAGAAACAATCTGATCATGCTGAGGCTCACCTGCATACAGGATAAAGCGTGCCCCATTTTCTCCTGCTACCAGGTTCAATTCACTCGTTTCGCCCGCCGAATCTCTGCTTAACCAACCAATCTGATTGACTTCCAGCGCTTGCCGATCTTCTCCTACCAGTACTGTGCCTTCGATCACATATAAAAATGCATTGTATGAACGCGGCAACAGCTCTGTCATGGCGGTGCCTGGCTGGATCCGGATATCAGCCACTATAAGCGGAACATGATTCTTAACCGGCGAAGTCAAACCTGCGAAAGAACCGCTGTAAAGCACCGTTGTTACACCATTCCGCTGAGCTGCGGGCGCATGCTCAAATGCAAGATCCTGCACTCGTGGCGTTGTCCAACGTGCTGTTTTAGGCAGGTTCAACCACATTTGCAGCAAACGCATACGCGATTTACCTTCGATCGTTTCGGTATGAACAATGCCGCTTCCGGCCGTCATCACCTGAAAATCCCCCTGCTTCATTTTGTGGGCATCGTCACCGATTTCGCCTTCCAGCAGTAGTGAAACCGTTTCAAAACCGGCGTGAGGATGCGGTCCTCCAACGGGTGTATCGTCTTTTTTATCAAGAAAATCGTCCATTAGCAGTATGAACGGGTCGCTGTGTGCAAATTCGTCGTAAACAACTGCCCTTGCTGTATGATCAGCCCCCAGAAAACCCTGCTGGGCAGGCGGGGTTTTAATGCTTACGATTTTCCTGGCTTTGCCTTGATTTTCCATCATTTGTTTTCCTTTCAAGATTGATGAAACCATTGACGGTTCCATTGAGGTAAACAAAATCAACCTCCACTCTGTGCATCCCTGACCACTATACATTTTGTAAGCGCGTCGGTTTGATGCCAGAAAATGGAAGAGTGCAACCGTAAAAAACGAAGAATGAACAAATTCTTTTTGTTGACTTTTTGTTCTGATGAGTGACAAGGCCGTACAACGGAACCTGCGGAAACGGTCTCAACGTCTGTTTTATTACCAATGACACCATATTACACTTCATGATGCAATTCCATTCAGAACGTCTACGCTACGAAAAATTTACCCCCGATCATTTCGAAGACTATTTCCGGCTTGTTTCGAAGCAGGAAGTGATGCTGCACATTAGCGGCGCCGGCCTTGATCTCGAAGGCGCCCGGCGGAGATTTGAAATATCGCTTCGCGCCGACGGGCAGCAGGGCGATATGGGTTTTGTTGCGGTCTATGAACGAGCAAGTGATTCGTTCGTGGGCTTGGGGAAGATCGTTCCGTTTGAGGACGGTTTTACAGAAATCGGCTATGCCCTACTACCCGACTTCTGGGGCAAAGGCTATGCATCCGAAATCACCTGCAGGCTCATCACCTACGCACGTGAACGCGGGACCGTCGAATCTCTCGTTGCACTGGTAGCCCCCGAGAACCGGGCGTCCATCAATGTCCTTACCAAACAGCAGTTCCGGTTTTTCAGGGAAATCCCCGAAGGCGGTATTGTCCGGCACGATTACATCCTGGATCTGTAATCCCAGCGGTTCGCGTGATGTGGTTGTGCAGGATAGTGCGAAGCCTGTTATGGTGCTCCATGCTATAAGAAAAACGTCCAGCCGGGTTCAACACCTGGATACCTTGTGGGACTTCAGGTATTGGTTATCCATATCTTTTAGGCGGCATTGGAGATAATGTTATCTTTCGATGCAAGTTGGCAAATCAAATCGACGGCTAGGAGCGCGCTTTTCGACGCGTCACTCGAACTTACATGATCAAATTCTCCTTGTCGACCGATATTGTAAATGTTCCATTCGTTCAAAATCCGATGAAATTCCGTGACCTTCTTCCTATCAAAAGAACTATTGAAAATAGGGTAAGCATTCTTTGTGATCTGGCTTCCCAATAAAGTAGCATTCGCTAACGTCCCGCTCCATTTTGTATTTTGAAAAGTAGCGCGAAAATCCACATCTAATTGCGTCGCCAAGTCCGGATTTGATACTTCATGAACCGCCGGCATTGATTCAACCACAAAATAATAGCGATTTGAAGATACTCCTTTATGTCTATTGTAATAATTGGAATGAAAAGTAATCCTCTTCCACTTACCTTTGCGTGTAAAGTTAAAAAGAACAAAACATTCAGGAATTGGCTCTTCCGCTACTTCATAAAACAAACTACAAAGTGGCTGATAATCCAACCGAATATTGAATTCGATGCCAGTCATATGACTGGTTGCCTGCAACGGTTGACTTGATAATAGATAGTCATATTTCAATATCTCACCATTATCCAATTCAATGCTTCTTTCAGTATAATTAATTTTCACCACCCGGCTATTGCACCGTATTTCTCCACCTGCTGCTACAATTTCATCTCTGATATGCTCATAAATAACATTAAATCCAGACTCAGGCCTGGCCCAAACATCCTGCACAATTTTATAGTTAGTGAAATAGCTGACGTCAAACCGAAAAATATTCTCCAGAATATTTTTGCTTTTAAACTTCCCTATTACCCCGTACAAGCGCTTATATGCAAAATCGGTATGAATCTCCGTTGGTTCCATATAGAACAAGCGCTTGATATAGTTATCCAGGCCCGTCTTTCTGTAAAACGGCCCCATAAAGTGAAGCAACAATTCCTCAGCATTTCGGAATTCCGACTGTGGACGCGTCACTCGTTGCCACAACAATTTCAAAAAATCGATTAACGTATCTGCCCAGCCGTGATCATTCACATATCCTTTGAGTGTCAATGGGTATTGATCAACATGATAATAATCACTGAGAGACAAGTGCCTGGAACTTTCCGCATATACTAAATATTGCCTGACACCCGGAAAAAGCTTCAAAATCTGGTGATGATTCCAAAAAAAGAAAGCTCCAAGGTCGAAATGCAATCCATTAATCTCTATGTCTTTATGAAGCCCTCCTAAATTCATCGAAGATTCCAAAACAACCACCTGTTGAAAGCCGCTTTTTAATGCCTGTGCTGCGGCAGAACATCCAGAAGGTCCGCCTCCAATAATGACGATTTTTTTATCACTAAACATACTGATCAGACAGAGAAAGGTTGCAAAAATCCATCCATGAAAAGCATAAGTAACCCGGATCAATATATAATATTTAATAATCAATGCCATACAATTGATACGATTATTAAATGAATTCCCTCTGGCCGAATCGAAAAGCAATACTGTACCAGATTCAGGACATTTTGTCACAAAAGAATATTTACCTGGAAACGGACCGGAGATTCATTCAATCCTCTGGCACAATTATAGCTCAGTCATTTAACACCCCAGCAGGGGCAGAAAAAATGGGCAAACAAATGACCGACCTACAAAACTTCACACACCAAACCATTATCGTTGCCGGGGCAACGGGGCACCTCGGAACGTTAATAGTGAAAGAACTCATCGCCCGGCATGCGCATGTGAAGGCGCTCGTGCGGAGAGATACGCCTCTTGCCAAAACCGAGCCGCTGGAAAAGGCTGGCACTGCGGTGGTGCGAGTAGATTATGATAATATAGTCGCACTTTCCGAAGTTTTCAGGAATGCACATTGCATTGTATCTGCCCTGTCTGGCTTGCGGGATGTAATTGTGGAAGCCCAATCGACGTTGCTCAAAGCAGCGTTGAATGCGGGCGTGCCGCGGTTTATACCTTCTGATTACTGCATCGATTTCAACAAACTCCCCGATGGTTTCAACCGAAATCTCGATCTGCGTCGCGAATTTTCCCTGATCCTGAACAAAACACCGATCCACGCGACATCCATTCTCAACGGTATGTTTACGGATTTGCTCAAAGGTCAGGCTCCATTAATCCAACCCGCTTTAAAGCGCGTGATTTACTGGGGCGATACTGATCAGCCCATGGATTTTACGACGATGGCCAACACGGCTGCATTCACCGCTGCCGCTGCACTCGATACGCAGGCTCCGCGTTTTTTACGCATTGCAGGGGAGGTAGCGACGATACGGAATATTCAGCAAACCGCCAGTCGGGCTTTTGGAAAGGAATTTGGCTTGCTGAGAGTTGGCGGACTGGGGTTATTAGAAACGATGATCAAAATCCTGCACACGCTCATGCCCGGGCGGGATGAAGTGTTTCCGCCCTGGCAAGGCATGCAATATCTTCATAATATGCTGAGTGGACTTCCCAGACTCGATCCGCTTGATAATGACCGGTATCCTGGCTTGAAATGGACTAAGATCAGCGAAATCATCGGATAAGTATTTATTGAGGAATTCCTTTACCAAAGTCGCCGTGAGTTCCGATTGCGGCTTCCTGCTTTGGCAGTATAGATTTCTCCGGGCAATGCACGTTGGAGGTCGTGGCTTTCATGACCCCTGAACCGCTTTTCTGCCTTCCAGATAGGCCGCCAACTTCTCTACATTCTGCTTCAAGCCTTCGGCAGCATTGTGCGCTTTCACAATGGCAATCAATTGTTCCGCTGATTCGAACAGCATATGCCATTTCAGGAACGTCTCCTCTCCCTGAGCTTCGAATTCGATCGTAGTTTGAAAATTCGGATTAAAATGCTGGTATACGATCTTTTCAAAAGGAATAACTTCTTTAAAAACGGATCTGTTAGGATAATTTCTGCCGTCGGGACCATGCATGACCAGCTCCCACACGCCTCCCGGCACGAGGTCCATGGTCTTAATGGTATTACTAAAACCATCCGGCCCCCACCATTTGGCAATGTGTTCCGGCTGAGTCCAGACTTCCCACACCAGCTCAATTGGGGCATTCAGTTTACGGGTAATGGTCAGTTCGCGATCGTGCGTGCTGCTTTTTTCATTTTCCATACCTTTCCTTTTTTAGTTGTTCCAAATATGTTTCCAGTGAATCCAGCTTACTTTCCCAATGTTTCCTGTATTGTTCCACCCAAACCGACACCTCGTTGAGCTTATCGAGCCGCGCTTCACAAATATGATCCCTACCCTCTTTGCGAATGAATATTAAACCACAGTCTGTCAGTATTTTAACATGGAGGGATATTGCCTGTCGCGTCACATCGAAATGCTCGGCGATCGCGTTAACATTCTGGGGCTGGGTGGCGAGCATCCCGATAATCGCCCGGCGGGTGGGATCGGCAATGGCCTGGTATACATCTCTTCGCGCTCTCATAACATGCAAGTGTTTGCTTGCAAATATATATGCAAGTATTCACTTGCTCAATTTTCCCGCGCTATTTTTTGACAAGGCATCAGTATTGTTACAAATTGGCGCACTCCCCCCCTGTGAATGTCCTTTTTAGGGAGCATGCATGAAGCGATAACCCTCTACTTTTGCATCAGTCAACAATCTTTAAACCATATTATCCACCTTCTAATCTTTTAGCTATGCCTAAGATCAATCCTTACCTCAACTTCGACGGAACTGCGGAAGAGGCTTTCACTTTCTACAAATCTGTATTTGGCGGCGAATTTCAGGGCGTTCACAAAATGGACGGCACACCGGGGGCAGAAAATTTGCCCGAAAACGAAAAAAACCGTGTGATGCACATTGCGCTGCCGATCGGCAATGGGGATTTGCTGATGGCTTCTGACATCATGCCTTCCATGGGACATACGCTCGATGTGGGCAACAATAACTACATCTCGATATTCACCGACAGCCGCGAGCAGGCCGATCAATACTTCAATGGACTTTCAGCAGGCGGTAGCATTGAAATGCCGATGGAAGATCAGTTCTGGGGTGATTATTTCGGCGCATTTAAAGACAAGTACGGCGTTCACTGGATGATCAACTTCCCTGCGCAGCAAGGCGCATAATGTACAGTTGTAATACTGAAAAGCCGGTCCCTGAACGGGAACCGGCTTTTTTTGAGATCCCCGATACCTGGTTGATCTCTTTCCGTTTAACGCCGCTGCGCAAACATCCAGTCCATCAAACCCTTCTCTTCCTGCACATTCTCCCAAATATTGTGACCTGCGAACTCATATTCGGTGTATTTCGGCTTGCCTCCCGCTTTGCGAATCGCCTCGATCATATCCCTTGAATGCGCGACAGGTGCCAGGTTGTCTCTGGCACCGTGAAATGCCCAGATCGGCATATCAATCAGCCTTGGCGCGTACTTCGGGTCGCCACCGCCACAAATGGGCACGGCTGCCGCAAAAAGCTCCGGATGGGCGCTGATGAAATGCCAGGAACCATAACCTCCGCCGGAAATGCCCATGACATAGATCCGCTTACCATCGATCGGCAGATTGCGCCGTAGCTCCCGGATCGTTCTGAAAACCAGAGAATCAACGCTCGGACTCCCGTGCATGCCGCTAAACCCTATTCCCTCGGGACTCTGCGGCATAAAAATAAATGCCGGGTACTTCTTTCTGTTTTCCGGCTCCATCAGGAATGGCGCGGGATCGGCCGATAACTGATGAATATTGTCTGTCCCGTGCGCGCCCCCATGGTGCAGGCACACGATAAGCGGATATTGTTTTGTTGAATCGTATTCGAGCGGTTTTAAAAGACGATAGCGTAATGTATCACCTGCCGGGTCGGTAAAAGCAAGTGCTTGTACCAGTGTCGATTGGTAGAGTTCCGCGGTAGAAGGCTTATAACGGCGACCACGACTGATCGCCTCCACTGAAAAATTGAACCCAAGGAACAGCAATCCGATGAATGCCGCTAGTTTCAAAAGGGCCGGCAACGTTTTCGCGGGTGCAGCGATCGCAAATCGCTTGTTTTCAAGCTTGAAATGAATCAGGAAGCTAATGGGCACAATCACTTCGCAAAGTGCGCACCACCGGCTGATCCGCTCGATCACCAGCTTTGTACCACCGTCTCCCGAATCAAAATAAAGATAAAAAACACCGTCTGTAAAAGCGGAAAAAGTACCATCAGAATGCCGCTCAATCTCAGCCATCTCTTTTCCCTGGCATTGGTGAACAACAAACTGAGTCCGAAAAGCGCCGTTGTCGCAAACATGCAATAGGAAATTGCCTGATAATACTGCTGAAATTGCACCCGTATTTCCACATTTAAAATCATGGCATATTGAAGCGTCGCCGGTAGGAACAAAATCAGGCAGGTTATCGCCGCGACGCGGTAACCATGATGGAAGAAGTACCGGATCATTGCGCCATACGTCACTATTACCAGCGCAATGAAAAGCCACGACCACGGATAGAACGATCCCATGGTCAAAACTTTAGACCCAATCCCCAATAGCGCAATGGATTGGATCAGCGACGCTATGGTCAGGATCGACAGAAAGAAAATAATGAAGGAATAAAAATCCTTACTGAGCGGCCTGGTATTCATACGTGAAAGCGTTTGGTAAGGATTAATTATCCGTATTCTAATAAAGAAAACCTTTCTATGTAATTCATTTCTCCTTACACGACCGGCAGCTGGTTCATTTAAATGGTTATTCGTTTTTTATAAACAAATCACAATTTAACAATATCAATGCAACAACTTTGGTATTTATCATTGTAATTCCGGTTACAGCTCTTGTAATGCAAATCCATTGTTCCCAACCGTCAGCAGCCATGAAAAACTCCCTTTTCAAAGTCCTCTCATTTATTATTATTCCCTGTCATTTTTTATCTCCGCCAGCTAATGCACAGGCCCCCTCAGCCGAATCGTCACTCGAATGTCTTAATAACTTTTCCAGATACACCTCCGTCGATCTGAATGCTGAGTCCGCATTGTTTTGTTTGCGAAAAATATCAACAGACAAACTGGCGGCTACCCGGCTGCCAAGCCTCATCCACGACGGATTCGTTCAGGGCATTGCCGATCGGGGTTTTCCTGTGGATATCGATAGTGCTAAAGTTAATTCATTTCGCCGTATCCAGTCATTTGGCAAGCGGCTGATGGCCACCATCATGGCCGATACCAATCAGATTCTCAAACAGGTTGTCAACCCGATGTACTTATTTTCGAACATCAGTGATGCCGCGGATAATCAAATGAAACTGACCAGTCTTACCGACCGATTTATCCGGGAGGAGTTATCGGATCCGGATATTTATTCCAATCGTGCCGGCCGCTATGCGTTGATGATTTATCCGATAATCAATTCTAAACCTGAATTAAAACCCTTGGCCGGAAAACTTCTGGAAAAAGTGAATGCATACCTCGAAAACGGGCAGGTTACCACTTCGGAAAAAACCACAAAGGACGAACTGGAACGGCGTGCATGGTACCGGTATCTCTATGCATACCTACAAGGTACCGGGCTACCCTACAAAACTGCTCATAACCCCCGGCGGAAAATATCTTCTGGTTCCCTCCGGTCGTGATTGGATCAGCTTTGTAACGCATTATGCCGATCTCTAAGGCATCACACCTATCATTTGCCGGCCAGTTTTTTCGCCTGGGCTTCCAGGATCAGTTGCAGGTCGGCGCTGGCATCCGTTACGTGCGCATAGGAACCCATTCCCAGTTCACTGAGCTTTTTCAACTTCTGCCCGGTGTGCTCATTACGCCCGAACGTGAAGACACTCAGGTAAATGTCCTGGCGGGCGTTTTGCCGGATCATGTCCGTTACTTCTTCGCTGATTGGAAATTCCCCGTCGGTAGCAAGTACAATACGGTTGTTACCGGCGCGGATGTATTGTTTGTTCGCAGTTTTATAAGCCAGTTTAATGCCTTCATTGCCGTCAGTATCGCCATCAGACTTCAAAAGGTCGATCATGCGGGAAATGTCGGTCGCCTTGGAACCGGAGGTCGGTTTCAGTACAACCCGCGCCTTGCCGGAATACAGCACAATCGAAATCATATCCTCCGGTCGCACGAGCGTCAGCAGCGATTTAATGGAGCGTTTCAGCAAGGGTAGCTTGTAGGGAGAATTCATAGAGGACGAAACATCCAGCAGGAGTACCATGTTATTGGCAGCAAAACCATCTAGCGAGCGGGTAACATTTTGCAGTTGCGCATTTCGATCCACATACACCGTATCCACACGTACGCGCTCCACGTACACGGTATCACGCGTCACCTGTGTGATAGCAGCCTCGTTGCTGGTCGGTTTAGCAGCCTGCCCCGTATTCTGCTTCGGACTTTCGGTACCGGCCCCGGTTTGGGTAGAAACCGGTTCTGTGGTCTGGGCCTTAGGTTCGTTGCGTGTAGTCAGCGGCGGACCTGAAACTTTTTGAGGAGCTGTGCGGCGGAATGCAAAAACATCAGGCTGATTGATAGTCTTTAATAGCCCGGCCTTCGAAAGTTCAATGAAGTTGTTGTGCTGATAAACCAGTTCGTTGTTGTAGAAATAGTAGAACGATTCATAAGGATGGGCCGCGAAACCGGATCTCTCCGGTTTGTATTCCCGTATTTTCTCCGCGAAACGGGTCGCATTGGCGCCCAGGTCCTCGTAGGGCGTGTACGGGCAAAGTCCGTTGTTGCGACCATAACGCTGCAAACCTTTCATGTTCTTGTACTCGTCGGCGATCAGCTGGCGGGCGTCGGTTTCCAGTTGAGTAGTTTCAGGCAGTTTGAGAGCCTCCCCTTTGAGATAATCCCGAACGCCAAAAAGCGCCCGGTGCCCGTTATTCATGCTTTTCTGCATGGCAGTTCCTGCAATGTACCAGGAAGCCATGGGAGTCGCGTTGGGATAACTTTCGTGAATGCGGCGCACGTCTTCATAGAGTTGTTCTTTCTTTTTATCCAGTAAATCAAAAAGCAGTACATACCGGTCCAGGATTGTGTCGGAGCGTTTGAGCTGATCTTGCAGATACCGCTTTTCACGGGTATACCGGATCAGTTCAATGCTGAGCCCATCCATTTCCTGCAAAATATTCATCAGAATTTCCGCTTGCCCGGTTACCGATTTTCGGTAGGGTTCCGGAATCGCAGAACTGGCGCTCAGCAACAATGCATATTCCGAAGAAGGCACCTTGAAGTCTTCATGCGTATAGCTCAGATTGGCTCGCTTCTGGGCTTTTGCCGGATCACGATAATATTCCGCCGAACTCTGGTAACCCCGCAGGATCATTTGCAGCAAATGCATTTGCCGGAGCGACTGATTGATCCAGTCTACATACTGATTCAAAGTACCGATTGTGGCTGCACCAGCGGGTGCCGTAGCTTTTTTTACATTCAAAGGGGTAAAAGACTTATCCTGAAAGGGGGTTGTTTGCTTATCCGCGGCGGCTACATCCCGCTTTGGTTCCGGAGTCAGCGCGGGACTGAATTCCGGGTAGTTGAGAAGACGGCGTCTCGGAACGCTATATCCCACAAACGATTTGAACATCGCCAGCATATCCTGATTGAACTGCTTCAAAAGCGACATATACACCTCATTACCATGCCGCGATGACTGCTGCGCGGCAAAGGTATGGTCATCCAGTGCGCTGCGTTTAATGTCCTGCATCGAAACCAACGCGGATTTGAAACTGCCCACCATATCCGAAGCCGGGTATTCCAGTTGGGTATGCGTATTGCCGATCGTAGCCAGTGCCTTTTCATCGTCGAGCATGCTTTGCCGCACCAGCGCAACCGGCCATTCCGAGTGTGTTTCCTCATTGAGATAGTAGGGTAAAGCTTCCAGTAATCGCTGCTGTGCCGCGATTACTTCGCCCATCGCTTTTTCCGTTACCAGGTAAGGATCATTCGCCGTATAAGGCTGGTATTTTTGATAAATCTGCCGGATTTGCGTGTAAAACGCCGTCTTATCGTGGGCGAAGCGTTCGAAGAGCGACTGCATTTCATCCAGCAAAGCCTCCGATTTTTTCAGTTGGTCACGTTCGTAATCTTTAAGCCGCACATAGGTTTCCAGCGCCTTGCAGGTTTCGTCCAGTCTGTTGAGCACTTTCCAGACATTCTCAGCGCCCGCATGGAGTTGTTGTTTTTCCGAAGCGTTGAGTCCTGCCGCTGCCTGCGCCTTTTTGTAATAATATTCCTCCAAAGGTCCTGATGAGGGTAGCCGCAACCCATATTCCGACCTTTTACTATACCTCCCCACTTCTTCCTGATAGCTCCTCAGCATTTCAAACCGCCTGATCACCAGTTCGGATGATTCGCTCAGAAACGCCACGTAATGGTTAAGCGATGCCTGCGGCAGCTCCTTCTGGGCCGCTACCGGATTGACAATGAATGCAAAAAGAATGATCAGGATGGAGATTCGCCTCATGCGTAAACTACTGAAAGAATGTGTGTTATCGAATGTGCGAAGGTCGGAATTTTAGCCGAAATATGACAGCACACACACTTCCGTAAAATAAGTCATTCGCAAACGACTGGCTCCCCCTCCATCTTTCGCTCAAAAAAACTCAGCGACTTTTCAAACGGATAAACGGGAGGGCGACTTCGGGTGCAGATAGGTCGAAAGCTCCATAACATCCACTTTCAGTATCCGGCTTTTGAAAAGATCAGCCTTGTATTTGAAAATGAAGTTGCGCAGCGACATTCCCGTTTGGTTCATGACGCAGAGGTTGGCAACTTCCTCGGAAATGTTGAAATGCATCAGCAGTTCGGGGATCCTGACGCTCCTGTTGGCGTGAAGCTCGTTGCGCAGGTACTCGATAATCGTTCCTGCCAGATGCTGACGGCTCGTCTTTTCCTCGACTTTCTTACTTTCGAAGTTGTTTCGGGCCAGAATGGTGACGATCAGATCGATGCTGCCGCGAATGAGCTTATTATGGGAAACAGGTTGCTGGGTTACCTCGAAAAGGATCTGGTTGATCAGGTAAACGATCGTTTGTGCATCGCGTTCGTGTTGCAGTGGCCTGCCCTGCGTAAGTCTCAGGCTGTCACAAATGTGTTCGGCCTGCTTGTAAGTATCGGCAAAATCGGGGCTGAATGCTTTTTTCTGCTGAAAATCGTCTGCCAGCCAGGTATCGAAAGCGATCATGAAGATCTCGCTGTCCGGGTCCTCCTGAAATATCGGATGCTGATGCGGACGAAGAAAAATGACGCCCTGCCTGGCGTAATCGTACAGCCTGCCGTCGAGGCTGAACTGGCCCTCTCCGGACCTGATGAAGATCATGCGATAGTGGTTGCTCAGTTCCCGGCCGGATTCCCAGATTCGGGTTTTGCATTGCACTAAATGGTATTTCTTGTGGGCATTGAATTGAATAGGACTCATATCACAAACCGCCTGCTGTTCGTCCCAAGTTGGCAAAACGCCATTTTGAACAAAAATACAAATCGCGGAACGCCTGTTTTTGATCCCCGAACAAGCCTTTCTTGATGCAGAAGTAAACGCCCGGTTATTTGCCCAGCCAGTTTTTAAACTCACTCATCCGCTCCGAGCTCACAAAAGCTTCCTGCACGGCAGCAGGGTTCAGCTCTATTTTCAGCTTTCCGGCCGATATGGTATGCATTTCGCGGATAGCCCGAAGGGAGATCAGCATATTGCGGTTGATGCGAAAAAACGCCGCGGGATCGAGCATTTGCGAGAGCTTTTCGAGACTGTACTCTACCGCAAAATGCCGGCCGTCGAACAATCTCAGGAATGTGGCCCTTTCCTCAATCGTGAAATAGGCGATTTCGGATGTATGGAATGTAAAAACCCGCGGACCCGCTGTCACCAGAAAGCGGTCCTTGTATTTTTCGGTTGCATTAACGGTATGGCCAACCTCGCGCCCGTGATCAGTCCCGGAATTTATTTTCCTGAATTTGTTCAATGACGCCTGCAACTCCAGTGGATTAACAGGTTTCAGCAGATAGTCGATGCTGTATGCCCTGAATGCCCGGAGCATATAGTCGTCGAATGCGGTAGTGAAAATGATCGGGATCATCAGGTTCTGGCTCTCGATGATCCGGAACCCGTTGTCGTCTTCGAGGTGTATGTCAAGAAAAATCAGGTCCGGCTGGATGTTCGAATCGCTCTGAAGATAAGTGATGGTTTCAAAAACAGACGGGATCGTAGCCAGTACTTTGATCGTCGGATCAATGCCCCGGAGCAGGTTCTGCAGGCGTTCCGCACTCAGTTCCTCGTCTTCGACAATTAGCACATTCATGACAACAAAGGGATTTTAACTGTAAAATGACCACCCTTCTGATCAATTATCACATCTTTATCCTGCAACAATTTATACCTGTTTACAATGTTCTTCAAACCCAGACGCGTCGTAGGCTGATCCTGTTGCCGCAATTGCAGCGGATTGGTGACGATCAACATCGGTCCAGCAATAGAAATACTGATGACCAGCGGATTAGCAAGCGACATCGTGTTATGCTTCACGGCGTTCTCGACAAGCAGCTGTAAAGTCAATGGGATCACCGAATAGCGTTCGAGGTCACTCAGGGGCAGCACGGCTTCGAGCACCACCTTTTCTTTAAAGCGCGTTCGCAGCAGATACATGTAGGTATCCAGAAATTTCATTTCTTCCTTCAGGCTGATCTTATCCAATTCGGATTGTTCCAGAATGTATCGATAGGCTGCCGACAGTTCCTGAATAAATTCTCCGGACTGCTCCGGCCGCGACTCCACCAGCGACGACAGTACGCTCAGGTTATTGAACAGGAAATGCGGGCTCACCTGATTTTTCAATGCCAGAAAACGGGCGCGCATATTCTCTTTTTCCAGTCTCTCCGAATCCAGGAGCAGCTTTTTCATTTTTTCCTGCACCTGATTGCTCACGCAAAGATAATAGGCGGCTATGAGCGCCAGGATAGTTAATGCCTGACCGGCACGCCACCTGGTATGGATAGCAGCCCTGAAATACGGATCCGACAATACCGGTCGTGGCAGCGGATTCCAGAATTGGCTCATCAATCCCCAGGTCCGGATCAGGAGCATGTGAAAAACGAAGGCCATCAGTACCGCTGGTATCAACGTGATGAGCTGGTTCCGGATACTGAATGCAGGGGATTTGTCCGCCCCGGTCATCGTGGCCCGCTTTCGCAGCATCCAGTCGACGAGGTAAATCCAGGTGGTGTAAAAAATCGTACTGATAACGATTTCCATGAAGAACAGCGGCAAATTACCGGGAATAGTATACCAGTATTCTCTCGGAACGTTTATATAGGTACGTAAGGGAATATAAACCAGCGCAAGGGCGAAACCCAGCAGCCATTTTTGCCCGAAAAGATAAGGCCGCATAGTCAAACGATGAGTTGGAGGGGTAAAAATAAGGCAATTTGGTGAAAAATTATCAGTATTTTGGCGCACCGAAACCAATACTCACATTTAAACCAAACCCTAATGAAGCGCATTTCCCTTGCTATATCGCTGTCCCTGCTGTTATTATCCAACGCATTTGCACAATCCCTCAATACCCTCACCGCAGCGGAGAAAAAGGAAGGTTGGAAGCTGCTTTTCGACGGAAAAGATCTGAAAGGGTGGCACGCCTACAATGGCAAAAGTGTGGGCTCGGCATGGATGGTCGAGCAGGGCGCTATCAAGCTGAATGTACCCGAAAGAGCCGGCAACAAAGCTAAAAACGGCGGAGATATCGTCATCGATGAGGCTATTAGCGGTGATTTTGAATTTAAGGCCGAGTGGAAAGTGAGCAAATATGCCAACAGCGGCATTTTCTTCTTTGTCCAGGAATCCGAAAAAAATAAGAACATGCACGATACCGGGCTGGAACTGCAGGTAATCGACGATAAAATTTACGAGGGAGCCAAAGAAAATACCCATCGCGCCAGTGACTTTTTTGGTGTCGCGAATGCACGCCTCCGCGAAGGTAACCCCCAGGGAGAATGGAATAAGATCCATTTCATCGTAAAGAAAGGCAAGCTTACGGTTTATCAAAATGAATTCATCGTACAGGAGCACGACCTCAACGGCTCGGACTGGAAGCAGCGTATTGCCAATAGCGGTCTCAAAGCCGCCCCTATTTCCAAAGGTAACTATGGTGGGCGTATTGGTTTGCAGGATTGGGGCAGCACCGTCTGGTACCGGAACATCAAACTGAGAAAGTTGTAGCCGAATGTCGCATTGTCCCCCTTCGTTTGTCTTGTTATCACCCGCGGGGTTTGTTCCCGGGAAGCTACTTTTGCCTTAGAACACTGATACAACCACCTTAATTACAAAACAGTATGGAAAAGGCTGCATTACACCCCTACCTGATGTTTGAAGGCGATTGCCGCGAGGCGATGGCATTTTACAAGGATATTTTCGGCGGCGAGCTGAATATGATGACATTCGGCCAGGTCGACGGCAGTTGCCCCGATGCCCTCCGCGACAAGATCATGCACGCGTCGCTGATGGGCGGCGAAATCGAATTCATGGGTAGCGACACTCCCCGGCCCGGGCCACTGGGTTCGGATAAAATCCAGCTCTCGCTCAGTGGCTTCAACGAAGCTGATCTCCGTAAGAAATTCGAACAGCTTAGTACCGGCGGCACCATTACCGTCCCCATGGAAAAGCAAATGTGGGGCGACATTTTCGGCGCATTCAAGGACAAATTCGGCGTCGACTGGATGATTGACGTCCGCGCGCAGTAGTATTCAGGTGTAGCGGGTGCGGTGTTTTATAGCCGCACCTCACATTCAAATTCAATCCCCTTTGAGAAACCGCTCCTGCAGGAACCAGCGTACGCAGGACGAATCCGGATCTGTTCTTTTCACAAAGCTGAAATACATGTCCGAGCCACAGTCATACCCGCCAACATAGGTGATGCCGATTTTGGGATACTTGCTGAGCAATGAGTCGGGCAGAGTAAGTTGGTTGGATGGCGTACTCACGTAGTAAGGGACGAACGTTTGGGCGCCTGATGTGTCTCTCAGCGGGGCAATGACCCATTCTAAGGCTTGCGATGAAGGCGTATCGGCCGTTAAGGTCAGGCCTTTGGCGCCGTCGTAACATGCCGGTGCCACCTTAACCTGCTCGACTTTTACACAGTCGGAACGCCTATCTATCTCCTTTTTGGAACAGGCCAATGAGATCACGATCAGGGCCAGGATTTTTTTCATAGTTTTTCAATCGTTTTAAATGCCGACACCAGGAGCGGAACCGGAGTTGTAACCCTGGTCGACTTATTTAATAAAGCTGTAAAAGCAATGATCTAATGCTTCTGACTGGCAAGATTATCTTATAATGCTTATTTTAAACTTGACTTCCGTGTCGTCTGAAATTTTGGGAATAACCACATAGAAATAACGCTCTGCGGCAATCGGTAAATTCCCTTCACGCAATTGGACAGGATATAAAACGATCTTCTTCGCGCAGTCGCTGCTCACTTCCTGATCCAATACAATACTCGCGGTGGCACACTAGGTCCTTCCTGCCAACACGGTTTGAGACTTGAAATGACATCATCCCCAATATTTTATCGCTTCGTTGCAATAATCTTAACGTTTCGTTTTCCTTTGATAAGCCCCGGCTCTCATAAAAAAGTGTTGCATTCCAGCGATCGGTTTGTTATTTTTGAAACCTATTTTTTGATACCATAAATATCAAAATATAACTCAAACGTTCCTTATGCCACTTCCGGTCCTGAAAAACGGCATGTTCGACAGGCTGCAAAACGACATTCTTGCTTTGCAGGGATTGAGTGTGCCAACTGGTGCACGAAAGGTGGATTTCGGCCTGGGAGTGATGGATAATGCTTTTCCAAACCAAACATTCCCCACCACCGCGGTGCATGAATTTATTAGTACCAATGCGGAAAATGCCGCCTCTACCACCGGCTTTATGGCCGGACTCCTGGGCAAACTGATCGGTGAATATGGGATCTGTCTCTGGATCGGCATCAAGCCATTCATTTTTCCCGCTGCGCTAAAGATCTTTGGCATTGAGCCTCACCGGGTCATTTTCATCGATCTTGCGAAAGAACAGGATGTGATCTGGGCGATGGAAGAGGCTTTGAAATGCGACTCGCTCGCAGCGGTAGTGGGCGAACTTCGGGACATTACCTTCACTGAATCGCGGAGATTACAACTGGCGGTGGAGCAAAGTCGTGTCACCGGATTTCTGCACCGCAACAAACCGCGCAGCATTCATTCGCTCACATGCGTCTCGCGCTGGCGCGTTGCGCCCGTAGCCAGTGAACTGGATCCCGGAATGCCCGGGGTCGGACATCCCCGCTGGCATGTGCAGCTGGAAAAAATACGTAACGGCGAACCCGGCGAATGGGAGGTGGAATGGCTGAGCGGACGGTTTGTATTCCCTGCAAAACCGGTAGAAGTGTTAACCGAAGAGCCATTGCAGGAAAGAGATTGGCTGCAACGGGCGTAATCCAACTGTCTCAATCCGGACGTTTTTGTGCAAAAAGCCAGTCCAAAAAGCCAGGTGTAACGTAAACCTCTCTTGCAATAGCATGCCCTGCGGTGGCAAATTCGGTATAACGCGGATTACCCCCTGCTTCGCGGATCGCCTGCACCATCTCCCTCGATTTTCCGACCGGAACAAATGGGTCCTGAGCCCCATGAAAGGCCCACACAGCTCTGTTCGCTATATTTCCTGCCAGGTTTTTGTCGCCTGAGCCGCACACGGGAACCGCAGCCGCGAACAATTCGGGATGGTTGCCAATAAAATGCCACGAACCATAGCCCCCACCGGATTCACCCAGTACATACCGCCTCCGGGTATCCACGTTCCATTCCTTTTCTAACGCCCCGATTAATTCTATTATGGATAAATCAATCTCCCTACTCCACCAGGCCATTTGATTAGGGCATTGTGGGACGAGCAGAATAGCAGGATAATTTATCCGGTTATTGTAATCAGACAAAAAAGGTGCATAAGACCCTTCAACCTGAACCACATTATCATTCCCATGTGCCCCGCCGTGGTGCAAACATAATACCAACGGGTATTTCCTGCCGGGGTCATAATTCACAGGCTTGAAAAGCCGGTATAGTAAAGTGTCCCCTTCACTATTGACAAACGACCGGCGCTCAAAACGTGATGCTATGGCTTCCGCCCGCTGTGATATCACCTGCGGACGGGGCGGGATAAAACGTTCTGTATTCAATTTCCATCCCAGGAATACCGTCAGTACCAACAGGATGATACTTACTCCCGATAATACTGCGAATAGTTTCTTTCCCGACTTCACGGGAACTTCATCCGGAGTCTTTTTCCATTCACGGACCAAATCCAGAATGTAAAACCAAGGCACAAAAGCCGAAATCCAGCCAAGCCCAAAATTGATGCGTTCGAGTATAAATTTCCCTTGGTAACCGGCAAAATTCAAAAACAAGAATAACACGACCAGCTGGACCGATCCGATCACGGACAATGCCATTCCAGCATACTTTAACCAACGGCGTTCCCGGCTTTTTGAAATCCACAAGCTCAATCCCAGCAAAAAACTAACCCCAAATATGGCCCCGGCGGACACAAAGTACCAACCTTCCAGCTTGCTACCAGTCAAAATGCCGACAACAATGCATTCCAAAACGACATTCGTAAATACATATAACCAGCTTGCGAGGAATGCAAGCGAGTATCCCCGACTCCGATAATATTGCTGCAATGCCAGCAGGCCTGTTACCCGCACCACTGCACCCAAAATAAAAGACGGCAGGTAAGACGGTAAAAGATAGATCTTATTCCCGGCTTCATACTCAACAATCATGAGGACAACGTCCTGCAAGAAGGTTAGTGCAAGGAAAGAGATGGTAAAATAATAAAACTTTTTACTCATGGGTTCGTGGTTATGGCTGAGGAGGCCAAGCTATGCAATTATCGTTTTTGCATAATCAACAAGGCTGTTAAAATAAGTTAACCCTGGTATGTAATTGTTTTAATAAACTTTACTCCCGCTCTTTGTCACCACTTATCCTTGCTGGCCGGCATTTATCCAGAAGCAGTTTATGAAATGAGGCCTGAATGGCTATATTGCCACGAATGCTTCGTCTGTCATAATTTTAATACCTGCTTCGATGAAAAAAATCTTTCCTCTTCTCACCATTGCTTTCGCCTTAATCCAAAATATCCCAAACCTGATGGCGCAATCCGCTGTGCCGGTGGCCAAAGTCGATTCGCTTTTTGCGGAATGGAACAAGCCGGGAATGCCCGGGGCGGCTGTCGGGGTCGTACATAAAGGCAAATTGGTTTATGCCAAAGGTTTTGGTGAAGCCGATTTGGAAACTGGTGCGAAAATCGGCCCGGAAACGATCTTTCACGTAGCCTCTGTTTCCAAACAGTTCACTGCCTATGCGATTGTGCTTTTAGCACAGGAAGGCAAGCTTTCTCTCGACGACGATGTCCGCAAACATTTGCCGGAAGTACCTGATTTTGGCAAAACCATTACCATCCGTCATCTGATCCACCATACGAGCGGCCTCCGCGACCAATGGAACCTGCTCGCCATGGCGGGCTGGCAGCTCGACGACGTCATCACCAAACAGCACGTCCTGAACCTGGTAACCCGGCAAAGGGATCTGAACTTCGAGCCCGGATCTGCATTCACCTATTGTAATACGGGTTATACCCTCCTTGCCGAAATCGCCAGCCGCATTACCCAGCAGCCTTTCGCCTACTGGATGCAGCGCAATGTGTTCAAACAGCTGGGCATGACCAATACCCAATTCTATGACAATCAGGAAGGTATCGTTAAGGGCCGTGCCTACTCCTTCCACCGTACACCCGGCACAATGGGGCCTACCATGTTCAGCAAAAGCATTCTGAGCTATGGTAATGTAGGTGCGACCAGTCTTTTTACGACCATCAACGACATGGCAAAATGGGTCGACAATTTCCGCTCGCCCCAGGCCCAGGCAGTTATGAAACAAATGCTGGAACGAGGCAGGATCACCAAAGGCGATACACTTCCGTATGCTTTTGGCTTAATGCATGGCAAATACAAAGGTCTGGCCTATTATGGCCACGATGGTGCCGACGCAGGTTTTCGGTCTTCGTTGCTTTACTTTCCGAAAGAAGACTATGGTTTCATCGTTTTGAGCAATCAAGCCGAATTCATCTCCCCCAAAAAGAACCTGGAAGTAGCGGATATCTATCTGAAATCATTCATAAAGGACGATAAGCCTGCTTTCAAACCGGCAACCGTATCCACCGGAGAATTTAAATTCGACTCTACGCTTTTCCGCCCGTATGCGGGCTCCTATTCGCTCTCGGAAATGCCTTCGTTCATCCTGAAATTCACGCGCAACGATTCCCGCTATTATGTACAGGCAAGCGGACAGCCTCCGTTCGAGCTGTTTCCTTCCTCAGATTCCACTTTCTTTCTCAAAGTAGTCGAGGCCTCCGTTGTTTTCCACAAATCAAAAGACGGTAAAACCGAGCGGATCACCTGGAAACAGAATGGGGACCATCCGGCGACCCGCGTGAAAGCAGAGGAAGCTGCGGCCATTCCCCCGGCCCAGTTTGTGGGACAATATTACAGTCCGGAGTTGGAAACCATTTATACCATTGCCCTGAAAGACAATGCGCTCAAACTCCGGCATGTCCATCACGGTGAAGTAGATCTGAGCGTTACCGGGAAAGACAGGTTGTCGGCTCCGTGGTGGTTTGTGCAGAATATCGATATCGTACGCGATGGATCGGGAGCGGTATCGGGTATAAAAATGTCAAATGGCAGGGTTGTAAACCTATGGTTTAAACGGTTGCCGGATGATTTTGCAAAGTAATATCACTCGACATACTTCGCCCACTTATCCGAAATCTGCCCGATACCGGCCTCATTATCCGTCCTGATACCCGGCGCGGATGTTCCTGAATCCAAAGCTTACTACAATCGAACCGCGTGGCGGTTCGATTGTAACTTCATGTACTTCACCATCCAGAAACCGGCTGATATCCACTTCCACGATGTTAGCCCCTCTCTCGCGATAAAATTCGTGGATTTCCAGCTTGTCGCGATACAATAATTACAAGTCTTGTCCCTGGATCATATAATCCGTGAAATAGTTCTTGCGTTCGTCACAGATTTTCATAAATATCACAATAAAACAAACAATCACTATCAGTTACAAAACTCTCTAAAAACAAATGCTCCGGCATTCTTAACGAACGATCTGTCGCTTAAAAAACTTCCAGGACTCTTCAAAAACATCCATATCCGTCAGAAACTCATGCCGTCCGTTGACCACTTTCAATAGCGTAACTTCCGGTTTCCCTTTCTGTTGAAATGTATATTTTTCGACGGTAATATTATTGGAGGGATCTGCATCGGGCACCATCGATTTGACGGGCTCGCCCGTGTAGCCATCGAGTTTGGCCCAGTACCGGAACGACTCGTCCGTAGAGCGGACAGTTCCCAATGTAACACCCGGCGTGTTGACCGCACCGCCATGATACGGGTTCGTCTGATCGGCTGTCCCGTTGGTGATCATGACCGGAATTTTAACGCCCGAGGCGGGGCAGTCCATGTTTTCAGTCGTCGGCAGGTTAGCGACCACGGCAGATACCGCCTTGATTTTTCCGGGCATGGTCAATGCGAGCTTGTAGGCCATATGCCCGCCGCCGGAGAAGCCGGTGGCGAAAACGTGGTCCTTATTAATTTTGTATTTGGAGTCGAAAAGTTTGATTAATGCTTCGAAAAAAACCTCTTCGTTCAAGTTCTCGACATTGGCTACGGCCGTCGAAGCCTTCCGGCATTCATTCCAGTACTTCTTGTAGCCCCCGGGATAAACCACCACGATGTTTTCCTTTTCCGCTATCGATTCCAGTTTCGCCCCTCTTCGGGCAAAACCCATCGGCTCCCCGCCGGACCCGTGCATCACAAACACGAGACTAGCCCCTGGCTTCACTTTCAAAGATGGGTTATAGGCAAAGGTACGGTAGCGCCCCTCGATTTGCAGAGAATCAAGAACGTGCTGGGCATTGCCGGTTATGGCATAAAATAAGAAGAGCGAAAAAAACAATCGTTTGAGCATTGGAAACAGGTTTGTGGCTAAGCAATGCGGCAAATTACATTAAAAAGCGCTTTGACCTACCACCGATACCCGGTTGATTCAGATTCTGCTTTCAAACATCCAGATATGCCCAAACGGATCCATTACATCTCCCTGGCGGTATCCGTAATCGTAATCCTGCGCTGGCGACAGCACCTTGGCACCCGCCGCGACCATGCTGCTCATGAATGCGTCGACGTCATCCACAAATAACCCGATCGTCACAGTCGTCCCCTGATGGCGCGCCGGGCCGAATGCCGGTGAATTCCTCCCTTCTTCATGCAAATGAAAAACCGTGCCATTGATCGACAATTCCGAGACGTGAATTGTACCGTCGTCATTACTAAAACGCCTCAATTCAACGGCACCCAAGCCCAGAATATAAAAATCGACATCCCTCACTCCGTTCGGGATCCATAGTTGCGGCGCAAAGACTGGTAATCGGTCCATGAGAGATTCGTGGCTAAGTGAAAATCCGTGGATGCAATTTAGCGAAACCTGAGCAAACAATTCAGAATCAATGCCATTAGTGAAGTACCGAACCGGATACCGCGAAAGCGGAAAGTTTTACCTTTTCAGCATTTTGTCAATAACCCGCAAAATGGTTTCCCTGTTTTTTGCGGCCTTGATAAATTGCGGAAGCTTTTCGACCATCGTGGTTCTGTTGGGAACCTGTCGCTCCCGAAGCTTTGCTGTGACATAATTCCTGATTTCCAGCAGATGCTCCTTGTTATTCGCCCATAAAGTATCCCCTTTGACATTAGCCTGAAACCACAACGGCAAATTGAAAACCGGGTCGGCGAGCTTGTAGGTACCCGGATATTTCAAGCGAACGACCGTATGCCCGGGCTTGTAAACCTGCACGTCGTCACAATGCGGACAGGAGTATTTCAATCCGGCCAATTTCTCTTTATTGTTGGGAATATTGATTTGAATAGCCTCACCACAATTTCTGCATGCCTGATTTACCGTTGCGGTGTAGCGGATACGCTCATCGGCCATTTCCCGGTAATTACAATTCGGACAGATCAGCTTATCCTGACTCGTATCCACCGATTGGCGGGTCATTACCAATGCCGCACCGGCGCATTTCGGGCATTCGACCTGAAATTCGTTCAAATAATGATAGCGCGTTGTAGGCGGTCCTATGTATCGGTCTCCTTTTTCCTCCATATCCGGCACGTTACTTCTTAATTGTAATTTCAGGAATGATCACTTTTGCAACCTCGCTGATCCATGTTTTTCGCTCTGCTTTTAGTTTGACGAGGAATGCGTTGATGTCTTTTCCATAGGCTCGATTACTGAGCGCGAACAGGACAATGCCCTTTTGCCCGGATTTGGCAGTAACTGCCCTGAATCTATATACGTCGTGTTCGTAAATGCTTTTTTGCTCGTCCGCCGCAGTCTGCCCCAGCAGGCAATCCACGATTTTTTCACCGGTCGCCGGATTCGATATCACTTCATAATTGACGTCCAATGTCTTTTTCATCTGATCCAGCTCGCGGAGCTTCGTACGAACGGCGTCATCAACCGTAACAGCGCCTACAACGAAATCGATCGTAATCATGGATTTGTAATTCGGAAACCCATCGCCGGCAGTGATGTACTCCTGCTTATAAAGTGAAGGATCGGGATGGGATGACCAGATGAGCTGGTAGCTCTTCTTTTGCAATGTCAACGGGCCCGAAATTCCCAGGTAATTGATAGCAGGTTTGTTCTGCCCGTAGCTCTGTACCGAACCAAGCAATAAAGCCATTAAACCGGTAGTAATAAGCTGAATAGTCATGTGCGGGAAGTATTGATGATGGATAATTTAAAACAGACGTCGGAACGGCCCGACCCGCTTCACGCGAATCGAGCCGCAAACGTAGGTTGATATATCCCCAAATACAACGAACCAGCCCCGGCGAATGATTTAGAGGTCGCCTTGCCGGTGTAATTTGATTAAACGGCTTAGCATCAATACCTTTCAGCCCTGTACTTTGGCCAGGTAGGCATCCAGTTGCCCAAAGGTACCGGCATATCCCTGGTTCATGCTTTCGTTGAGTTTGATAAACGTTTCCTCCTGTTCGGCCGTCGCGTTAAGAGGTTCCGCATAGAGTGTCTGGGTTGTAACACCATTGGTTTCACTTAATGTAATCCGGTTATAAACTTCCAGCGGAAAATCGAACGGGAATGGCGAGGTAATGATATTTCCTTCGCTATCCGTAAAAGAGCTCAGGAATTCGATCGAATCCGGGCTTTTAATGATCTGGTAACGAAACATGGCCCACATGATCATACCATTGTTATCCAGTTTATAGAGCGTCCGGCCCCCTTCCCTGAAATCGAAATGTTTCACTGTCAGCTGTGACCCCGCGGGGCCCCACCATTCTGCAAAAGCTTCTTCGGAGGCGTAGGCATTAAATACAAGCGCCTGAGGCGCCTTGAACTGACGGACGATTTTCAATTCTGCTTTTTTAGTGGTCTGGTTTTCCATGTTATTGATTAGTTTGATTGTTGCTGTTGTTGTTTTGAATCCGGCTCAGGTAATGATCCAGTGAGTCAAATTGCGTATTCCAGAACTGCCTGTACTGATCGACCCAATTGGAAACCTCACTGAGCATTTCCAGCTTTGCTTCGCAATAGCGCTCCCTTCCCTCCTGCCGCACCACCACCATACCGCACTCCATCAAAATTTTGATATGTTGTGAAACGGCGGGCCTGCTGATCGAAAAATTATCGGCAATCGCATTCAAATTCATCGATTGATAGGCGATCAGGTTGATGATCTGCCTTCTGGTAGGATCAGCAATGGCTTGAAAAACATCTCTTCTTGCTTCAATGGACATATATGTAAGTGTTTGCTTACGCAATATTATATGTAAGCATTTACTTACGCAAATTTTTCGGTAAAATTTTTACTGGGAAGCTGAAATTCAGGAGAATGACAAAGAAAACATTCATTCTAAAGTGTGTTAAAATGATTTTATGTATTGAAATAAAATAATGCAAAAAGCGCGCATCTGTCAAAACAAATTGATATTATTGTAACCATTTTAAAGATATTAAAAGTATCAGTCTTAATTTAACATATTAATAAACAGATTGCTGCCTAATGCACACTGTCCATGTCCAGCCGCTTTGTTTCCATATGGCTTCCTCATCTGAGCACTGATCAGCAGGTACTTACCCAACCGGCTTTACGGGGGATGGCGTTTATCCTCGCAAAACCCGTTCATGGACGCATGGTGGTGCAGGCTATAAGCAAGGAAGCAGAGGATGTGGGCATTGAAAAAGGGATGGCCGTAGCAGATGCACGAGCCATTTTCCCGTCACTGCTGGTGCTGGATCATTTGCCCGAACTAGCGGAAAAAGCCCTCAACGAGCTTGCCGAATGGTGTATCCGTTACACACCCAGCGTATCCATCGATTCGTCGGAAGGACTAATCCTGGACGCAACCGGCTGCGCGTACCTGTGGGGAGGCGAACGCGAGTACATGCGTGCGATCGTGACACGCCTGCGCGATTCGGGTTACCACATTCGGGCCGCCATGGCTGACACCATCGGAACAGCCTGGGCGCATGCACATTATGGCAGGCCTGTCAGCATCATCAGGCAGGGCGATACCATGAATGCATTACATCCTCTCCCGCCCGCTGCATTGCGCCTGGAACCTGATATGCTGGACAAAATGCAAAAGCTGGGCTTCTATCAGATCCAAAATTTCATTCATATGCCCGCACGGGTATTGCGAAGGCGTTTTGGTAAGGAACTGATCCACCGTATGGAGCAGGCGCTGGGTCAGGTGCAGGAATTTATCGAAACCATTCAGCCGGTGGTCCCTTACCAGGAACGCCTCCCTTGCCTGGAACCTATCGTCACGGCGACAGGCATTGAAATCGCTTTGCAAAAACTCCTGGAAAACCTCTGTGCCCGATTAGATAAGGAAGGCAAAGGACTCCGAAGCGCCGTGCTGAAGTGTTTCCGCGTTGACGGACAAATCCAGCAAATCGACATTGTAACCAACCGCGCCTCACGGCATGTCACCCATTTGTTCAGGCTGTTTGAACTGAAAATTAAAACCATTGCCCCCGGTTTCGGCATCGAGCTGTTTGTACTGGAAGCACCTGAAGTGGAAGACATTACCATTACCCAGGAGACGATTTGGGACCCGACGTGCGGGTTTGAAAATGCTTCCATTACCGAGCTACTCGATACGATCACCGGGAGAGTCGGGCAGGGAATCATCCAAAGGTATCTGCCCGACGAACACCATTGGCCGGAGCGATCGGTTAAAAAAGTGGCTTCATTACATGAAAAACCCCACATCCCCTGGCGAACCGACCGCCCCAGGCCTGTTTACCTGCTTCGGAAGCCGGAAATTATAGAGGTGACCGCCCCTGTTCCGGATTATCCGCCTTCGTCGTTCCGCTATAAAGGGAAAGTTCACTATATAGGAAAAGCAGACGGCCCCGAGCGCATCGAGCAGGAATGGTGGCTGGAACAGGGACTTTTCAGGGATTACTATTACGTAGAGGACAAAGAGGGTGCCCGCTACTGGCTTTTCCGGCTAGGGCCGTATAGTGAAACCAATGAAGAAAAGACCGAATGGTTTATCCATGGGTTCTTTGCCTGAGAACCGTCACATACCGTGCTACACTTCATCGAGATTCATCATGCAATACACCGAATTACAGGTCACTTCCAATTTCAGCTTTCTGCGCGGCGGATCGCATCCTGAAGAGCTCGTGGAAGAGGCTCTCCGCCTCGGTTACACGGCCATGGCCATTACGGATCGCAATACGCTGGCCGGCATCGTACGTGCGCATGCGTCGGCCAAAAATAAAGCGATCCGCATTATCCCCGCCTGTCGCCTCGATCTGCTGGACGGTCCGAGCCTGCTTGCTTACCCCACCAACCGGGAAGCTTACAGCAGGCTTTCGGCTATGCTTACGGAAGGAAACCTGCGTACCGAAAAAGGTAAATGTGATCTTTACAAAGAAGATGTATTCCGGCATGCAGCAGGCATGAAATTCATAGCAGTCCCCCCAGGCTCACTGAACGAAGCTTTCGATTTCGACCCGGCTTTCACAAATGCATTAAGCGAATACCGGGAAAACCTGGGAAAGGACTTGTACCTCGGTGCCATACGCGCTTACCAGGGCGACGACCTGAAAAAACTCTACCGTCTCGACCAGCTTTCCAGGCAGTTGGACATTCCCCTCATCGCCACCAACGACGTACATTACCACAATCTTCAAAGACGCGAATTACAGGACGTACTTACCTGCGTGCGGGAGAAATGCACCATTTACAATGCAGGTTTCCGTCTTCACGAAAATGCGGAGCGCTACCTGAAACCGATCAAGGAAATGGAGCGGCTCTTTTCGAAATACCCGGGAGCTATTGAACGCACGCAGGAAATTGCGGACGCCTGTCAGTTTTCGTTGAGTACTTTGAAATACATCTATCCCGAAGAACTGACCACGGAAGGTCGTACGCCTTTGGAAGAGCTTAAATATTTGATACACGAGAAAAATAGTAAAACCTATCAAAATGGCATACCTGAGAAAATTAGCTCCGCGATCGAGCACGAATTAAAGTTCATCAAGGAAATGGATTACGCGCCTTATTTCCTGACCGTTTATGACATCGTGCGTTTTGCGCGCGAGCAAAATATCCTATGCCAGGGCCGTGGCTCGGCTGCCAACTCTGTGATTTGCTTTTGCCTGGGTATCACCTCTGTGGACCCGATGAAAATAGACCTACTCTTTGAGCGGTTTATTTCCTCTGCCCGTAACGAACCGCCTGATATCGATGTCGATTTCGAGCATGAACGACGCGAGGAAGTGATGCAATACATTTACAATAAATATGGCCGCGACCGGGCCGGGATCGTCGCAACCGTGACTCAAGTGCATTCCAAAGGAGCCGTTCGCGATGTGGCCAAGGCGATGGGGATGTCTATGGACGCCATTAACCGCCTTTCGGGTTCGCTTTGGGAATTTACCGACGAATGGTTTGATGGTCAGCGCATTTCAGATCATGGTTTTAATCCAAATGACCTGCATTTGATCAAAATCCTTGATTTGACCAAACAGTACAGAGGGTTCCCCCGCCAACTTGGCCAGCATACCGGTGGATTTGTCATCACCCAGGGAAAACTCTCGGATCTTTGCCCTGTTTTGAATGCCCGCATGGAAAACCGCACCTGCATTGAATGGAACAAGGATGATATCGATACGTTGGGTTTTCTTAAAATAGATGTACTGGCATTGGGCATGCTCACGTGCATACGTAAAGCATTTGACTTGCTGCGAAATCATTACGGTAAAGACTATGAACTCTCTACCATCCCGCCGGAAGATACTGGTGTGTACGACATGATCTGCAAGGCCGACACAATCGGTGTTTTCCAGATTGAAAGCCGTGCACAACAATCGATGCTTCCCAGGTTGAAACCACGATGCTTTTACGATCTGGTGATTGAAGTGGCTATTGTACGCCCCGGACCTATTCAGGGCGACATGGTTCATCCTTATCTGCGAAGGAGAAATGGAGAAGAAAAAGTGGAATACCCTAATGAGGAACTGAAAGAAATCTTACACAAAACACTGGGAGTACCTCTTTTTCAGGAGCATGCGATGAAAATTGCCATTAAAGCCGCTGGCTTTACCCCTTCCGAAGCAGATGAGCTCCGCAGAAGTATGGCCACTTTCAAATCCAAAGGCATCGTTTCCAGATTGCGGGATAAGCTCATCAGCGGTATGGTCGGCAACGGATATGATAAAGGCTTCGCCGAACGCATTTTCAAGCAGCTTGAAGGTTTCGGTAGTTACGGATTCCCGGAAAGCCATGCAGCTAGTTTTGCATTGCTGGTGTATGTTTCGTCCTATATCAAACGCTACCACCCCGATGTTTTTGCCGCCGCATTGCTGAATAGCCAGCCAATGGGCTTTTATCGTCCGGCTCAGATCGTCACCGATGCGCAGAACCATGATGTCGTAGTGCGGCCTGTCGACGTCAACCATTCTTTTTGGGACAATACCCTGGAAACCATCCCCGGCCAGCAATGCGCATTGCGGCTCGGTTTCCGGCAGGTGAAAGGCTTGAAGGAAGAAGAAATGCAGTTGCTGGTAACAGCCAGGACAAAACTGTTTACCCACATCCATCAATTGCTGGACGTGGGCATTTCGCAAACTGCACTGGAAAAACTCGCCGATGCCGATGCATTCAGATCTATCGGTTTCGATCGCCGGCAGGCATTCTGGGAAGCATCCGCATTGGGCGACCGGCCCGTTGGATTGTTTGAAGGACTATCTTCCACGAGCGAAACGGAACCGCAGGTCGAACTTCCTGTGATGACCTTATCCGAGCATGTTTTACACGATTATGCCGCCACCTCGCTTTCCCTGAAACAGCACCCCGTCAGTTTCGTGCGCGATCAGCTGCATGCATTGGGCGCTGTGCCAAGCAGTTCACTGACAGAAATTCAGGACGGGCAATATGTGAAAGTAGCCGGCCTGGTATTGGTACGGCAACGCCCCGGCACCGCGAGCGGCATTTGCTTCATCACCATTGAAGACGAAACCGGCACCGCCAACCTTGTGGTTTTTCAGAACCTCTTCGAAACCTACCGGAAAGAAGTACTGCGATCCAAGTTGCTGCTGGTGGAAGGTAAAGTGCAAAAAGAGAGCGATGTGATCCACGTGGTCGTTAAAAAATGCATCAATGCCTCCGGACTGCTCAAAAAGCTATCGGCGGCCGAAGAACAGGAGCCCGATGTGCTCACACTCTCCCGCGCCGACGAAAAGGATGAATACGATTCACACACCAGGGCACGAAAGACTCAGCCGCGCAAAACCATCCAGGGAGAAATATTCCCGGCTTCCCGTGACTTCCGGTAATCAGCAGGCATTTCGTCGAGCGCGCTCACTTCCGCCATGTACTGCTCCGGCAGGATCAGGTTTCGAAGCAACGTATGCATTTTGAAGATGCGGGCAAATTTATACACCGGCAACAGGATGGCCACCATCCAGCCGGCACCCAATGCCAGCAATGCATTCACATGCTGCGGCACCAGGCGCTTTTGCACCTGCCGCAATAAATGATACCGGAACGCCCCCAAATGCTTCCGGTACTGTAGATATAAATCGACTGTAAAATTACTCCGAATAAGGTTTTCTTCCAGATGTGTAGCACGCATGACTTTCCATTCGCTGTAATCAGAGGGTAACCCCGGAATGCCCATTCCCCTTCCCACCTGATCAAAGACGATAAATATCTCCTCTTTTTCAGCTGGCGTCAACTTTCTTTCCAGCAGTTCGAACGACCGGACCGAGTAGTCGATCAGCATAAAAAGCACATCGCGGTAAGCGCTATCGGGTATCCGTGCATTTCTCGCTTGCTCCACCCCCTGATGAATGCTCGCAATCCGCCTGATGGCATTCGCGGCTCCCTCTTCACTTGCAAACACAATCTGCCTCGCATAGCCGACAGTCGAGAACAACCTGCCCAACGGATCTGCCGGGAGTTTGCCGGTAAAATAAAGCCAGTCCACCGACTTGTTCAATGCAAATTCCGCCGAAGCACCTGCGAAAATAAACAGAATGGTATCTGCTTTCCCCCAGATCTCCCGCACAATCGAACCCTCTTTAACAAACCATTTCATATCCTGCGAAAATTACCTTTCATTCTTTCCATCCCCCAAATAAACCCAATACCCAGCGTGTAGGCCAGGATATCCGCCCAGGCAAAACTCGTCCCGATAACAGTCCGGGCAATGCCGTTATCTTCAAGTCCCAGGATCCGGATAATCTGCCAATATTGTAACGCTTCCACCAACCATGAAAAAAGCAAAACCACGAATGCAGCCGTCACCACATCCCAATGGGTAACACCTCTTACCGCACAATAAAGCAATATCACCACCAGAAAATCACCGCCCCATGGCCGGATCAGCTCGTCGTGTACATACAATGCGATCAGCACTTCCGTCACGAAAATGGTCATTGCACCGATCAGGTATTTTTTTCGAATAGTTAACATCATTGAAAAAACGAGTCTGCAAGTTCCGGTTCCCTTTGATCCAGCCTCGATTCCGGCTGTTTTTGTGGTTTCACCTTTGCCAGAATAGTTTCCAGAAGGGGTAACATCTTATTCAGCCCCTGGGTTTTAATAATAAAATTCCAGAGCGGTTCAAACTTCTTCCAGCCACCGGTATAGAGGAAATGTTTAAGGATATGCTTCACGGAATCATGCTGCAAACTAGACCTGAAAATATTCTTCCAGCTGTAAAACTCCTCATAGGCCCACCAGTAACCTTCCTCCAACTGTTCGGCATTCAGTCCCCTGGTCTTGTAAACAACGTGCCGGGTATCGTACAAATCCCAGTTCCAGGTTTTGATCCTTCTCTCCTTTTCCATATCCTTAAATAGAGCCGTACCCGGATAGGGCGTCAGGATATGGTACGTGGAGGTCGTAATACCATGGTTTACACCCCATTCCACGGTTCTCTTGAAAACATCCCGGTCATCGTCATCCAGCCCGAACACAAAACTTCCGTTGATCATGATGCCCAGCGAATGCAGGCGATTAACTGCCTCCGCATAATCTTTTTCAAGGTTTTGCTTTTTATTGCTTTGTTTCAAATTCTGCGGAGAAAAGGTTTCGAAACCAACAAAAAGACTTCTTAGTCCCACCTCAGCCGCTTTTTCAATCAGATTTCCCCTCAAAATAGCATCTACTGTGGACGCTCCCTGGAAAACGCGGTTCATCCCTTTCATACCCTCAAAAAGGTTTTCTGCAAATCGTACATTACCCAGCAAATGATCGTCCAGAAAGTACAAATGCCTGCCCGGCAAACGGTCGATCTCCGCCAATGCATCGTCTGCCTGCTGTGTGTAAAAGGTTTTTCCTCCTTCGAAAAAGGCATCTTTATAACAAAAATTGCAATGGTGCGGACAGCCTCTGGTTACTACAATCGAGTTTGGAACCAGGTACAAGCTTCGCTTAATGAGGTCGCGACGAATGGGCGGTATACCCGCAAGCGTGCGGGTGAGCGAGGTGTAAACCTGCTGCGGTGCGCCCTTTCTGAAATCCTGTAAAAACTTTGGGAACGTGTCTTCTCCCGGACCAACAAATATGGTATCCGCATGCACCCGGGCTTCGTTTGGCAATGAAGTAACATGCAACCCGCCAAGGATCACATAACTCCCCCGTCCCCGGTAATGATCGGCCAGTTTGTAAGCACGGTATGCATTGGTGATGTAAACCTGAATGACCACCAGGTCGGGTGTATCGTCGAGCTTTAAATCCTCCACATGCTGATCCTGCAAGTCGATTTCATCATCAGCAGCAAGATAAGCGGCTAATGTCGCCAGCCCAAGCGGTGGAAATAACGAATACTTGATCGGTCGCCATAAAGGGCTCTCGGCTTCGGTCAGCGCAGGCAGGATCATTTTTACTTTCATTGCCAAAATCAGTTTTAAAAGTACTTTGTGTTACAAAGTAAAATGAAAGTTTCGAACCAAACAAGATAGCTCCACGTGTTATTTTTATGTGCTCCTTAAAAAGGCAGGCGTTCACTACAAATCCATTCCGATAGAACACAAAAAAATAGCCCTCGCAAATGCAAAGGCTACCTACACCTGGACACACATTCACCCCGTCATTTCAATTCATCCAGGCGATATCCCAGATAGTCATCGACGGTCAGTTTGTAATTCAATTTCTTTCGCGGACTGCTGATGTGGATGTTGTAAGTTCCCTGCGCCAGTTTCGACATGTCGAACCAGCGGCCATACGAAAGTCCATCTACCGATTCCTGGTAAATCGTGCGCAGTTCAGGATCGATGATCCGGATGTCGTAACGCTCCTGGGACGGATTTTTCAGGATTACTTTCATTTTACCCTGCTTTACCACGTAGATATTCGACATCGCGGTTTTGACGCTGGCCCCGCTCCCGGCAACCGGCATTTCCAGTTCAGGCCGTACCATACTGCCGAGTCCCGCCCGACTATCGGCCACGAGGTCGTATGTCTTTACTTTTGCTGAAAGCAACTCTTTCGCCATCAGCTTGCTGAGGAGATCGTCGAAAAGCCGAATGTTACGTTTGGTAAGCTTGACATACTTCCGCGACATCGATTCCTGGTAAAGTAACTGGTTACCGCCATCGTAAAACTGAACAATGGTATTACGGGTGTTCGGGTCAGTGTGGACCTGCCAATAACCTTTATCGGATTCCACATAGGTTTGGGCGTGGGCAGGCAGATACGAAGCTGGATAAAAAGCTGACAAAAGCAGCAGGGATAAGAGAATTCTGTTAATTTTCATGGCTATCAAGGGGTGGAATTTTGAATAAAAAACACAAAAACAGCTCAATGGGCATACATTCCCATTCACCTTATTCCAAAATCTTGATGGCCATCAATTTGTTTCAAAGAGAATAAGTGATGGTTGAAAGTTGCAGCTAATGCGAATTCTTTTCGAGATTAGATCCCACAATCCATTTAAGCACGGTGGTAGCTATGGTCACAATCACGCAGTTTGTCTACGTAAAGGAAGGTCAGGAACTGGTGTTTCAGGAATTTGAGTCGTTGGTTTTACCTTTGTTGTCCCGCTACAATGGAAAACTGCTCCTCAGGTTGCGGACAGACAGGGAGCAGTTGATTGAAGGCGAGCTCGATGCGCCTTACGAAATCCATCTCGTTCGTTTCGTATCGGAAGCGGATATGGCCGCCTATCTCTCGGACCCGGTCAGGATCCAATTTCTGCATTTGAAGGATGAATCGGTAACGAGCGTGATCACGGTGAAAGAAGGTGTGTGAAAATGCAATTAGCGATAGATGGCTGTTTTATCGCCAACCTGAATGATAGTTACACTCACCTTTCATTACCTGATATAAAATGCGGTAATTACCGACCCTGGTCCGATAGATGTCATCCCCGACCATACGTCGTGTCCTTTTCAATTAACGACATCAAACCCCGCCCCGTGGTTCAGCACCACTTCGGTAGTGATGGTTTCCCCTTCCAGCCCAATCACACGATAACCATAATACCGGCTGTGGACCACAATCTCCAATGCGTTCTTTTCCATCTGAACCGACGCCGCCGGCGTCACATATTGTGTAATGTTCTCTTCTTTCGTGAAATCGTCGGTGTGATAATGTCCGCTAAAAACTGTGACATTCCGGCCGCTTCGGATCAACGCCTTCTTCACGGCATCCCGGTTCAGCAACGGATACTTGAAATCCACAGCGGTAATGACCTGCAGAATCGGATGATGTATAAAAAGCAGTATTTTTTTTGCCGTTTCCAACTCCCTTTCCAGCCATATTAACTGAACTTCGCTGACAGCATCGGACGAAGAATCAAGAAAGATGTATTTAAAATATCTATCTTCTTCTGCATAGTACATTTCGTCTCTCGTTTTCAGGTATTCGGGCAGATAATGCGGCCGGATGTCTGCAAACGTGTCGTGATTACCCGGTATTACCCGGAAATCAAAGCCTTTCAGCAATGCAAAAAACCGCTCGTAGCCGTCCGGGTGACCGATATCGCCCGTAAAGATCACATGCCTGATGCCGCGCGCGCCCACGTCCTGCAAGATCAATTTCATATTGGTGTCTGCATCAGCACCGTGTTTCGCAGGCCATTCTTCATTTAAATGCAAATCTGTGATCTGAGCTATCCTTTTCATGGTACTCCCGTTTGTTGCGAATATGAACCATTTGCATCAAAATAATCGATCCAATTTATCGAAAATGAATGTGCCATTTGTGTAGCGAAGCATGCAAAATCACTTTTACAAGCCGAATAACGTCGCTATTCGGCTCATCTTGTCCATTGCCAAAATCTCCAATGCTAGCGCAACACGTGACCTGCCCCCATGGCCAACATCGGATGCGCACTTCTTTCGGGAGGCGAAAAAGTACGAGTTACAGCCTCAACCTTCCGGCCTGGCTATTTCGGAGGTAATTTTGTACGCAGTTGCTTCTCAACGGCTTTTCTATTTTCAAAATAAGTGGTCAGCAGTAAGCTACTGGTGACTTATTTCCTGTAAACCATTATCTTCGCTCCTCTTAAACCTCTTTATCCAGTGTCGCTTAACATCCTTCCGATTTGAAGTACCTTTTACCAACCCTGCTCTTCATTTTAGTAGCATTTACGTCCCGGGCGCAGATCCCGGTCGACTTCCAGTTTTGCACTGGCACCGGCGAACTTTGCGTCACACCAAGCGATTCAAGCTACGAACTCTGCCTGACACTCAAACCCGGCTTTTGCGATACAAAGGATTATGAAATCCGATGGGGTGACGGCAACACCGATAAGGTTACGCTCACCGCCGAAAAAACTGTAAAACATGTCTATGATCTCCGGTATTTCGCCAAAGATTGCAGCTCGGGAGAGGTTGAATACAACCTGAATATCAAAAACTCAACGTGCAGCAACGACAACAAAGGCTACCTCCTCACTTTTAAGAAAAAACCGGAAGCCCGGCCCGTGATCGACGCGGCTTGCGTGGGGTCTTCGGTGAGTATTGTGAACGGAAGCTGCCCGACGTACAACATCGACTTCCTCTGGGAGTTCAGCGATGGGCAAACCAGCACATCTACCAACCCTTATCTCACTTTTGACGATCCTGACAAAACCTACAAAGTAAAACTGACCGCCAAGTCGAAGACCTGCGGGACAAGCACCGCCGAAACGGAATTCAGACTCAAAAAACCGCCCGTACCCGCATTCACGGTCAAAGGAACGACCGTTCTGGATAAAGACACGGTGATTTGTTCCTCATCCGGCGGCATACTGGAACTCGATGGTACCATTTCCAGGGAAGCATCGGGCTACTATTGGGAGATCGATGGCGGGAAATTTGAGTTCCAAAACAATACACACGCCAATCAGGGAAAGGTCAAAGTCAAATTGTCCGACGGGCAGGAATATACGATTACGCTCAACGTCAACAACCAATGTGGAAACCGGAAAATCAGCCGGACCTACAAGGTCGTCAGCCTTCCGCCTGCCACGCTCATTCCGCAAGACGATGTTTGTGAAGAAATTGTCTACAAAATCAAAAATCCCGTTGCCGGTGCAACCTATACCCTCAACGGATCGCCATTTGATGCTGCTAAGGAAATGCCTCTGAAATTTGCGGCGGCTCCCTACATCGTTACTGCCACTTCTAAAAATGCCTGTGGAACGCAGACGCTCAGCGATACTTTCACCGTTTCACAACCCCAGCCGGTCCGGATCATTCCCTTCCCGAAAGACACAATCCTGTGTGTCAGCGAAACAGCCATTCCGCTTGTCGCCAATTTACCAGGTGGGGAATGGAGTACTGCGGGCATAGAAACGCAGAACGGTCAAAAGGTTTTTATACCCAAAACACCCGGTGCATTTACCATAACCTACACCCGTGGTACCGGAAAATGTCTGATGACCCAGTCCGTCAAAGTGACGGTGGAAGGCATTCAGGCCACGGCCGATGACAAGACGATCTGTGAAGGGACTGCCTGGGTAAAGCTCACAGGCACACCGGCCGCCGGACAATGGACCACAACGGGATGTTCAAACTGCATGAAAGGTGACACACTTTTTACGTCCGGCATTACCTCAGGCCAGATCGCGGTCACCTACACCGTTGCCAACCGCACCGGTTGTAAGGCGGAGGCCAATGCTACAATCCATTTCGGCAGACCCAAAGCAGATTTCTCACTCGCAAACGGTTGCTCGGGGACGATTTTCAAACCCTCAAACAATGCCACCGGTGCGGCATCCTATTCCTGGCTCGTCAATGGCAAACCGGCCGGAAGCGGGGAAAATCCGGAGCTTTCGCTCTCTTCCGGCCCTCAGCGTATCAGCCTGATCGCCCTCGCCGGAGCCTGTTCCGATACCATCACGAAGGAAATAACCGTAACCACACCGCCACCCGCAATTAGTTTTGTACCCAGTGAAACAAAAGGATGCTCACCACTTCGGGTGGCTTTTCAAGTGGCTGGTGCCGCCGCTCCGGGTGTCGATTATACCTGGGATGTCGGCGGGACGGCTGACTATACTGGTTTTCAACTACCTGCCCAGGTTCTCGAAAACCGGGAGAAAGCCGATCAAACCTATCGCATTTCTGTTACTGCGCGGAATGCATGCGGCGAGCAGACCCATACCCGTGAGATTGTAGTCCGCCCATTGGCCCGCGCCGAAATAGGGGTAGATTCCACGATGCTGCGCTGTACACCGGCAACGCTGCTGTTCTCGAACCGATCATCAGGGCACGATAAAAACCTTTCGCGCTGGCTCTTCGGCGACGGAACGATTTTGCAGAGCGGCAGCGATACGGTCTCCCATCTTTTCTCGGCCAGGGACAGTGCACGCACTTATACGGTCCAGCTTGAAATCACCAGCGCCTGCGGGAGGGATACCGCCAAAGTGCCGATCCGGGTCTACCCTACTACCGTCAAAGCACTTTACACCATTTCCAAATCCATGGTATGTCCTGGCGAGGTGGTCCGTTTTACAGACGCCACCGTCCCAAAACCTGAGCGCTGGCTCTGGAAATTCGGGGATGGCACAATTTCCACCCAGGCCAACCCTGCACACACTTTTGCCAATGCCAAACGGGATTACAAAGTGACCCTCATTGCCTATACGGCCTGCGGCTCCGACTCGACCCAGCTCACCGTAAAAACAACGGAAGCACCCGCCGGCGCCTTCGAAAGCAATGCGCTTGCATGCGAAGGCTCTCCGATACAACTGATTAATAAAACCGACCCGCAACTTGGATTTTCCTGGGATTTCGGGGACGGCTCACCAGCCGATTCGATCAACTATGCTCCGGAGCATCTTTATGCAAGTGCCGGCACCTATACGGTTACATTAAGCGTTTACCGGGGCTCACAGGCGTGCAGGGTAATCGCACAAAAGGCTCCCGTAACGGTTGTAGCTCCCGCTAAAGCCAGTTTCAGCTTTGGCGGCGATTCCTTGTTTTGCGCCCCGGGCCCTGTCAATATCGTCAACCTTTCGGAGCAGGCTGATTCCTACCACTGGTATTTCAGCGATGGCCGGACTGCCAATGTCAAAAACCCGAGTCTTGCTTTCGAGCCCGGCTCCTATGGTGTCAAACTGGTGACCGTGAAAGGGGGTGTCTGCATGGATTCCACCGAACGGATGGCCGCATTTGTTGTTACGCATTGCCAGATTGACATCCCCCAGGCATTCACGCCCAATGGCGACGGAATAGGCGACCGCTATACGCTTTTTGGAGATGGCATTACACAAATCAACCTGCTCAGGATCCGCAACCGGTGGGGAGAGGTGGTTTTCGAGATGAAAAACGTGCCACCGGGCAGCCAACAGCCCGACGAATCGTGGGATGGGACTTTTGCTGGGAAGGAAGCCGCTGCCGATATGTATGTGTACGAGGCCGAGGTACTTTACATCGACCAGAAGAAATCTAAAAAATTGAGAGGAAACATATACCTGGCCCGATGAGATTCATGAAAAAAGCATTACAAATTCTACTTTGGACTGTTTGCGTGAGGCAGGTATACGCACAGGCTCCTCAGTTTTCACAATTCTATGCTAACCCGGTTTACGCAAACCCCGCATTGGCCGGCGATGCCGGAACACCCCGGTTCATCGCCAACTACCGGAACCAATGGTCTAGCGTAGGCACTTCCTTTCAAACTGCCGCATTTTCCTTCGACACTTATGCGGAAGATACCGAGATCGGGCTGGGTGTACAGGTCTTGCATGATCAGCGCGGCGGAGCATTGAAAAGCGACCAGGTTTCGGGGCAGGTTTCAAAGCTCGTGTATCTCGACGGCCAGAAAGAGCTTCGGCTCATCGGTGGTATCCAGGGCGCATGGCTGTTCAACCGGTGGAACGGGCAAGACCTCGCCTACGTGTCAGATTTTCTTGGAAGCCCGGACCCGCTGGCTGGTAGTGCGATCCAGCAAAACCGCTTCACCGCATCGGCCGGAGTCGTTCTGGAATATGTGCCCCGTCACGACGACTATCCCTCCTACTGGATCAGCGGTGCATGGCATAACATCGGAATCAACGATCCGGTGAGCATCGAGCACCAGCGGATCAACGTGCAGCTCGGCTCCAAAATCCCGATCGGCATTCCCTCTTTCTTCGGCAACCATCTGGGCAGCGACCTCGACCGCCAAAGTGCACTCAACCTGGGTTTGCAGGTTCGGAAACAGGGAGCAAGCAGGCAAATGGACGCCGGTTTCAATGTCATCGTCTCTCCCCTGGTTATGGGAATATGGTATCGGGGAATGATATGGGGCGCGACCCGCCGCGACGCATTGATCGGTACCGCCGGATGGGCGTATGGAAATATGCTTTTCCAGGCCAGTTACGACCTGCCGGTTTCCTCCCTGGGCCTCGATACCGGCTCATTCGAAATATCAGTATGGTATGGCATGGATGCACTTTTTCGCTTTGCAGGCAAGAAAGCCGCCAACCGCCGTGGCCGGAAATGTCTCAGATATTGATTACTTATTTTAATGTGCTAATCACACCAGTAATAGCGCCAGTCGTTCCGCCTCGTTTTGAAACTTGCATAGGCGCCCTTGATCCGGTACCGATCCTGGCGCCAATCGTCGCCAGAAGCTAATACGGACTGATTTTCACCTTTTTGAAACAAAACAATCTCCTCATCAATGGCCATATTCTGCCATTGACTGAAAGAGACACTGAACCCATCATCACTCGCGCTGTATTTCAGTTCACTGATCCCCATTACCGGCGACTCGGCCACAGTGTTTCCGTGTTGCGATGCCAACGCTCGCAGTGAATGCGGATAATGTCCGTTTTCTGATTTGTAAAGTTCAACCCGGGCGACCAGCGTCTCACCGGCATCCATGGCCAGCTCACGGCTGTAAGCGCTCACAGGAGCCAGTACGTACATGCGCATTATCCAGGCAAGCGTTGGGATCGTCAACAGGTAAACGGGCGTAAGGTTAAATGCTCCAGCCGGTGCAAATCTGAATTGTCTGATCTTCTGAAAAGCTTTGTAAAACAGGCAAGTCCCTGCTCCCGTAGTAATCAATCCAGGGCCGACACCCAGCCATTCGTAAGTTTGCGTCAGCGCAAGCAGGCAAGGCAGAGCAGCAAGGACGAGTACAATTACTCCGAGGACAAAAGCATAGCGACCATTCTGCGTCTTCCCTCCTCTTCTCCGCGCGTCCAGATAAAGCCATAGTATCCCGATGGGCCCTAGCACTACCCCCAGAAAACCAGCCGACTGCGCGAGGGCCGATAAACCCACCACCAGCTTGTTGGGTGGACCAGGCAGAAAAGGCAATACCATCACCAAAACCAACAGCGCATGCAGCGCTGCCATCAGAATCCAATCCACCGCTTTCATATTCGATATGTTTAAGTGCTCCGCTCTAAAAGGCTTTCTGACCAGTGAAAGCCTCACCAGCCCTGCCACTTCACAGACAAATAACCACCTGGCACGTCGGACACCCGATTCCGACAGGTCGCGATTGTAGCGTTCCTGTAAATCTCCCTCGATGTCCTCGGCCCAATCCGGATCACAGAACCAGCGGAAGAAAGCCAATGCCCATTGCGGCGGGGCATTATGCTGTGAATTTTCCTTGTTCATTGAAAAGTGAGTTCAGGAATGGCATCCCATAATGCAATACGTTGTGTTTTCACCGCTTCCAGCATTTGCTGTCCGGCCGGTGTCACCTTAAAAAAACGCTTGCGCTTTCCTCCACGAACTTTTGTTGCCTCACCCAGTGCAGAAACAAGCAACCCTTTTTTTTCCAGCCGCTTCAAAACCGTCTGCAACGCGCCAACGCTCACCTTCCGGCCCAGTCGCTTCTCTATCTCGTCAGCAATCGCAATTCCATAGGCTTCGGTGTACAACACTGCCACTGTGAGCATCACGACTTCTTCGAATTCACCCAGATACTGATTCATAATATGATATTTACCTTAAATGTAGCAAATATTTTTCAATATTTACCTTAATTGTAGTTTAAATATTTTCAATGCACGTATTTCTTCCCGATTGTCAACAATTGAATTTTATATCTAACTTTCCAGCCCTTAATACCTAAAAAATTTATGAAGAAAATATCCCAAACCAACCTGTACCGGACTTCCCGGCGCCTGATGCTTTCGGCTGGCTCGCTGCTGATGGCCACTTTTGCTGTAAAAGCCAATTCCGCTCCCCTTGCCTCTGCGCTGGAAGGACGCTGGGACATTACCGTGGATGTCAACGGCAAACCGGCACCATCATGGCTCGAAGTGAGGCATTCGGGTTACAAAACGCTCGTGGGGCAGTTTACAGGTTTTTCAGGCTCCGCAAGGCCGATTGCCGAAGTACATTTCAAAGACGGTAAACTGAATTTTGACATCCCTCCGCAATGGGAAAAGGGCGATAAATACCTGGCCGTGGAAGGTACGCTTTCCGGCGACGCCATCACCGGATCGATGACCACACCGGAAGGCAAAACTTACTCCTGGAAAGGCGTACGCGCCCCTTCCTTACGCCCTAAAACAATGCCTGCCTGGGGATCACCCGTCAAACTGACGGCTGGCAATGAAATCAAAGGCTGGCATGCGACCGGTGAGAACCAGTGGATCGCCGAAAACGGAATCCTCCGCAGCCCCAAATCCGGCGCCAACCTCGTTACTGACCAGAAATTCGGTGATTTCAAGCTGCATGTCGAGTTCCGTATCCCGAAAGGCAGCAACAGCGGCGTGTACCTCCGCGGCCGTTACGAAGTACAGGTAACCGATAGCAAAGGAATGGAACCCGCACTGGATCAGATGGGCGCTGTTTACGGATTTATCACACCCAGCGAAATGGTAGCCAAGGACGCCGGAGAGTGGAATACATTCGACATCACACTGGTAGGCAGAATGCTGACACTCGTAGCCAATGGCAAAACGGTGATCAGCAATCAGGAGATCCCCGGCATTACGGGTGGCGCATTGGACAGCAACGAAGGGGAGCCTGGTCCGCTATACATCCAGGGTGATCACGGGCCTGTCGAATACCGCAACATCGTGATTACACCGGCAAAATAATGCCATAAAGCCGCTACCCTGCCCTTTTCAAGCCCATATAATGACTGCGCAAAGGCTTGTCGAAATGCTCGATCGAGTAACGCAGTAAGGTCCGGGGCATGGTAGCGGCATACTGATCCAGAAATTGGATCAACTGCGGGCGATGGACCTGCCCGGCACTTCTCAACATCCATCCGGTTGCTTTATGGATCAAATCTTCCCGGTCGTTCAGTAACAGTTCCGCGATCCGGAACGTGTCTCCCAGATCGCCTTTTTTAATAAAATATCCCGTACTGACAATGGCGGTCCGCCGCTCCCAGATGCGCTCCGACCTGGCCAGTTCATAAAGCACATCGCGCGGAGCCCCGGAAATGTAGAGATAACCTCCCACAACGTGCGGTGCACATATATCGACCAGGTCCCAGTTGTTGATGCGGGCCGTGTTCCGGAGATACAGCTCGTACAGGAGCTTCCGCTGCTCCACAGTCATCTTCTTGCTCCGTGCCTGCTTGTCGATAATACTGAGGGCTCCTGTCCGGATTTCATGGATAGGGCTTTCGAGCAACTTTTCAACTTCTTCCATCGACATATTGATGTAAGCTTTTGCCAAAGCGAAGATCTGACCCATGCGAACGCCCATAAAGACGTCCCCTTCCCCATATTCGCCCTCACCGGTTTTAAAATACCGCATCAGCTTCATCGCCTCCGCCGGCGACCGGTACTTCTCCATATGAGCTGCAAATTCCAGGGCCGTCGGGTTAGGGGGTGTTTCAGAAATAACTTCAATGGCTGCCATAAATCTGTTATTGAAAGTGCTTTTACCAAATATAGTGATATAAAAATGACCAAATCATAACTGTGCGTTAACAGGAATGATCCGGGTGCAAAATATATTTGCCGTCATTTTGAGAAACCCGAACCGACTTCCATACCCTTACAACTCACTGATATTAATGGATTCAAGAAGAGACTTCCTTAAAAAAGCCGCGCTATTGGCCGGCACCGGTACGATGGCCGGCGCTTTACCACCCGTGATCCAGAAAGCCCTGGCAATCGATCCCGCACCGGGAAGCACCTTTTATGATGCCGAACATATTGTTTTCCTGATGCAGGAGAACCGGTCGTTCGACCACCAGCTGGGTATGTTGCAGGGCGTCCGTGGCTTCAATGACCCTCGCGCCATTCAGCTCCCCGATCAGAATAAGGTATGGTTCCAAACCAACAAGGCAGGTGACACCTACGGTCCTTTCCGATTGAACGTGAAAGACACCAAAGTGGCCTGGATGGGCTCCATTCCCCACGGCTGGACGGATCAGACGGACGCGATGAACAATGGAAAATACGACAAATGGCTCGATGTGAAAGCCCCCCGTAACAAAAACTATTCGCACATCCCGCTCACCATGGGCTACTGCGACCGTTCCGACTTTCCCTTCTACTACTCCCTCGCCGACGCCTTCACCGTTTGCGATCATAACTTCTGTTCGAGCATTACCGGCACCCACCCCAATCGCTACTACTGGATGACCGGCACCGTACGGGAGCAAAACAAGCCGGAGGGCATTGCGCATTTGTGGAATATCAGCAACTACGAATACCCCGAGCTGGAATGGAAGACTTACCCCGAGCGACTCGACGAAGCCGGGGTCAACTGGAAAGTGTACCAGAACGAACTGACTATGGGCTACGGTCTCAAAGGCGAGGAAAGCGCGTGGCTCAGCAACTTCGGCACCAATGTGCTGGAATATTTCAAGGCATACCATGTCCGGTTTCATGAGGGCGGCATTGCCAACCTGGAAAACAAACGTAAAACCGTTTTGCAAACCATCGCCGACCTCGAAAAGGAAGGTGATGAAAAAGCGGCCCAACGCGCCGCTGCGGCCAAACGCCTTTTGAAGAACATTGAAACGGCCCAGACCAAATTCAATGCGGAGACGCAGTCGAAGCTGTCTGACAAAGACAAACAACTGAACAGCAAAGCATTCACCACCAATAGTAACGATCCGCATTTTCACGAGCTTACCTCGTTGCAGTACAACGACAACGGCACCGAACGGACGCTGAGCGTACCCAAAGGCGATGTATTCCACCAGTTCCGGGCGGATGTCAAAAACGGCACATTGCCTACGGTGTCCTGGCTCATGCCGCCCGCGCATTTCTCCGATCATCCCGGCGAGCCGTGGTTTGGCCCCTGGTATGTGAGCGAGGCCATGGAGATCCTGCTGCAAAATCCGGAAGTATGGAAAAAAACCATTTTTATCGTGACTTACGACGAAAACGATGGGTACTTCGATCACGTGCCGCCATTCACGGTCCCGAATCCATATAAAGAGAACACAGGCAAAGTTTCCAACGGCATCGATCCCAAACTCGATTTCGCATTGGCAAACCAGCAGACCAACCCTTCTGCCAATGCCAATAACATCCGGGAAGGTTCGATCGGGCTCGGCTACCGGGTCCCGATGATCATCGCTTCGCCATGGTCGAGAGGCGGTTATGTCAATTCCGAGGTTTTTGACCACACTTCTTCCCTGCAATTCCTCGAAAACTTCCTCGAAAAGAAGTTCAAAAAAAAGATCCGGGAAGAAAACATCACGCAATGGCGCCGTACGATTTGTGGCGACCTAACCTCCGTTTTCAGGCCATATAATGGTGAAAAAATCGACAAGCCCGCGTTTCTCGACCAAAAGCCGTTTATTGAAAGCATTCACCAGGCCCAGTTCAAGCAGGCACCCGAAAACTTCAAAAAACTTAGTGCTGCCGACCTGTCAGAGATCGACCGTGCGCCCCGAAACTCCCCATTGTTCCCAACTCAGGAAAAAGGTGTTCGTTCGGCCTGCGCCCTGCCTTACGAAGCTTACACCCAAGGCGCTCTGAATAAAAACGGGGACAGTTTCCAGCTCTCATTCCGGGCCGGCAACCAACTCTTCGGCCCTCGCGCAAGTGGCGTACCTTTCCGCGTATATGCGATGAAGCCCTATCGCGGCGAAGTTCTGCGTTCTTGGGATTACAGCGTTGCGGCTGGTGATACGCTTCAAGATGGCTGGCAGCTCGATGCATTCGAGAAAGGCCAATACCACCTGCGCGTTTACGGTCCGAATGGTTTCTATCGCGAATTCCTGGGCAATGCGCGCAATCCGAAGCTTAAAATCAGTTGTGAATCTGAAACCAAGGCCTCCAGAGCAACAGGTAATGTGGTATTGAGAATAGAAAACCTCGACTCCAAACCGCACGACGTCACCATTTCCGACAACAGCTACAAAACCGGCAGCAAGAAAAAGAGGTTTGCCGTTGGCGGAAAGGCATCTCTGGTACTGGATCTTGCCAAATCATTTCATTGGTATGATTTCAGCGTAAAGGTCGACGGGCACGATACCTATGAAGAACGTTTTGCAGGTCACGTCGAAACCGGTGCCGTCAGCAAAACAGACCCCCTCATGGGTGGCATTGTCTGACAGACGCGTATAGCATACAAACGGGCAGGAAACGCAATCGCTCCTGCCCGTTTTTTGTTGATGAAATGCATGATTATCCCGATTGCACGCCATTGTTGGCAACACGCCATTGTTGGTAACACGCCATTGTTGGTATTCTTACCAACAATAGCGTACAACCACTATTCTTTTAATGGAATCAGCTTGCGCAGCTTCTCATCGCGCAGGTACAGACCCGCCCACACGAGGATTCCGAAGACCGACGCAAAGTACAGCGGCTGTCCGGCACGCACCATGATCGCAATCGCGCCCCCAAGATAGCCTGTCAGCAGGATCGCCCCCAGAATAGCCGTGCGCGGCACCGCATACAGGATTGTCGAGATGAGCAGTGCAATACCGATGCTCTGAACCTGATCAACAGGCCAGCCTAACTGCGCCGAACCTTCGATGGAATGTGATTCCTTGATGACTTTCATAACAGCGTCGAAAAGCAGGAACAGAATACACAGAATGCTGATGATTTTTCCGGCCAATACTCCCTTGCTGGTTTGCTTTTTTACACTGGTGTTAACAAATGTGGTTTCCATGATCTCTTTGGTTTATATGTTTTTGTTTGATTGATTGGTTGATACAAAACTAGCGGCTGCAAAAAGAATGGGCGCTGTGTAAAAACGGCATTAATAGGGGGCGTTTGCGACATTCAGTAGAAGAACCGCGATAAGGCCTTATGAAGGCTAAAAAATACCTGCCTATGAAGCTGTTTTCCGCCAGCCGAACGCTGTTTTTATTTCTGATTATCATCCATATATCGATTAGCAAAAAGGCGTTCGCCGACGACGGTTACAGACTTTGGCTCAAATATGACAGGATCGCCGATGAGGCGCTGAGGGAGAACTACATCCGGTCCATCCGGTTCATTGCCGTCTCCCGTCAGGGGGAGATATTGCAGGCTGCGGCCAGCGAATTACAAACCGGCCTTAAGGGAATGCTCGGCGTGTCGATACCCATTGTCCATTTGCCGCCCGCAGGCCAAACCGGTATCACGCTGACAATCATGGCCCCGACTTATCCGGGTGCCGCAACAGCCCACGAGGAAGGATATTCTCTATCGGTACAATCCGGGAATCTTGTGATCTTAGCCAAGCGGGATGCAGGACTTCTCTATGGCAGTTTCGCATTGCTGCGGCATTTACAAATGCACTTACCATTGAAAACAGCACCTGGTGCCAGCGCTCCCAAAATAAACCTGCGGATGCTCAACCATTGGGATAATCCCGAGGGAACGGTCGAGCGGGGTTATGCGGGGGCTTCTCTCTGGAAATGGTATGACCTTCCGGAGCACATCGATCCCCGTTACCGTGACTACGCCAGGGCAAACGCCTCCATTGGGATCAATGCCACGGTTGTAAACAATGTGAATGCAAGCGCGCGATTCCTGACCGCCGAATACCTGCATAAAGTAGCCGCGCTGGCAGGGGTTTTCCGGAGATACGGCATCAAAACCTATTTATCCGTTTATTTCGCCGCGCCGAAAACACTCGGAGGGTTGCCTACCTCCGACCCGCTCGATCCGAAAGTACGGCAATGGTGGCATGACAAAGCTAAGGAGATTTACAGCATTATCCCCGATTTCGGCGGCTTTCTGGTCAAAGCCAACTCCGAAGGCGAGCCCGGGCCACAAGATTATGGCCGCACCCATGCCGACGGTGCAAACATGCTGGCAGAGGCGGTCAAACCTTATAACGGCACCATCATCTGGCGGGCATTTGTGTACAAAGCCGATCCGAAAGCAGATCGGTTTAAAGCTGCCTACGAAGAATTTGTCCCGCTCGACGGGAAGTTCGATTCCCGGGTGATCGTCCAGGTCAAAAACGGGCCGATCGATTTTCAGCCCCGGGAGCCGTTTTCCCCGTTGTTTGGCAACATGCCTAAAACCCCGCTGGGGATGGAATTTCAGATCACCCAGGAATACCTCGGCTTTACAACCCATCTGGTGTATGAAGCGCCTTTGTTTAAAGAATGCCTCGATTCCGATACTGATGTAAATGGTCGGGGCTCTACCGTAGCCAAAATTATTGACGGCTCGCTGCACAACTATCCGCTGACCTGCATGGCCGGCGTCGCCAACACGGGGTCGGGCCGGAACTGGACGGGCCATCCCATGGCCCAGGCTAACTGGTACGCCTTTGGCCGCCTCGCCTGGGACCACAGCCTGAGCTCAGAAGCCATTGCCCGCGAATGGATACAACTCACACTCACGACGCAGCCGCCGGCAGTTTCCAAGATCGCTGCTATGATGCTGCAATCCCGGGAAATCTATGTAAACTACAACGCGCCTTTGGGCCTCTCGCGCCCCTGGGCCGGGAATCATTATGCACCTGAACCGTGGCAAAGCCGGAGCTCCCGCCCCGACTGGACCGCTACTTACTACCATCGCGCCGATTCGCTCGGGCTGGGTTTCGACCGCACGACTACCGGCAGCGGCGCCCTCGAGCAGTACCGCCCCGAAGTACGCAAGCAATGGAACTACGCTCAAACCTGCCCGCTACCCTACCTCCTATGGTTCCATCACGTTCCGTGGACTCAAAAACTGATTTCCGGCCGTTCGCTTTGGGAGGAATTGTGCTTCCGGTTTTATACCGGGGCCGATTCGGTCCTCTGGATGAAACAGCAATGGGCGGAAGTGCGCCCGGTCGTTGATCCGGAAACCTATGCCGATGTGGATGCAAGGCTATCCAAACAGCATAAGGAAGCCGTCTGGTGGCGTGACGCGTGGGTTTTGTATCTGCAAACGCAAGCCGGGCTACCCATCCCGGAGAGCCACCCGAAAACGGACCGAACACTCGACGACGTTAAAAAAATGACCGATGTGTATCTGATCCGCTAAAAATGACAGGATAAAACACATAAAAAATTGAATTCTATTTTGGTATACTTATATTTACACCTGTTAACGCCCGCAAACCCTGATGAAAGACCCCATGATCGACGACCTGCTTTTAGCAACCAACATCCGTCAGGGTGACAAGGCGTCTTTCACAAAGGCTTATCAGTATTACCACCGCTACCTGTACCGCTTCGCATTACGATTTCTCAAATCATCCGAACATGCGGAAGAGGTAGTCCATGATGTTTTTTTAAAATTGTGGGAAAACCGGGAAAGGCTCAATGAAGAATGCTCCCTGAAAGGATATCTTATTAAAATCTGCAAAAACCACATCCTGAATATCCTCACACGTGCCACGCGGGAACGGGCCATTATGCAGGAAATGGGGCAGCGGATAGCGCATTCGCACAATGAAACCGAAAACGCCGTCGTCACAGCCGATTACGAAGCCCGTGCCGACCAGATCATCTCGCAGCTTCCGCCCCAGCGCCAAAAGGTTTTCCGGATGTACCGTTTCGACGAAATGAATTCGGACGAGATTTCACAGCAGCTTGGCATCTCTAAAGGCACCGTCAAAGACCACCTCCTCAAAGCCAACCGCTACCTCCGTAAGTACCTGCACGCTTACACAGGCATTCCCATTGACATTACCGTGATCGTTCTCGCAATGTTCTTACACTGATATTTTTTTTAGAAAAATTTCCAGTCCGAGCATGCCTGATCCCAGGTTCATTTGTATTATCCATACAAAACAAAACCTATGGACAAGGAAATCTATATCAGAAACCTGCTTTACAAGTACCTGGCCGATCAATGTACGGAGCAGGAACAAGACGAGCTTCTGGCACATCTGCAGACGCCGGTAGGCAAATGGGTTTTCGACGAAGTCATGAACTCCGAAGCGGGGAAGATATTCGGATTACCGCAGGAAATCGAACCCGCCATTTCAGACCGAATACTAGACCGCCTGCAGCAAAGCATTGAAGAAAGCGATGCTACGGAAAAACCGGTACCGGTGTTCCGTAAAGCTAATTTCTGGCGCATGGCCGCAGTGTTGACAGGTTTTCTGATGGTGTTCGGCATCGGCTACTATCACTTCAGGGGAACCCGGCCTCAAACCGTCAGCACGGGTAAAGGGCAAATGCAAACCACTATGCTGCCCGATGGTTCAAGAGTTATTTTGAATGCCAGTTCGTCCCTTAAATATGAAAAACAATGGAACAACAAAGCGACGCGAGAGGTGACGCTGGAAGGAGAAGCCTTCTTTGATGTAGTGCACAACCCCCGACAGCCGTTTTTCGTCAAAACCGACAGAATGGAAATCAGGGTGCTGGGCACGGCATTCAATGTCAAATCACGCAATGCGCAGCGGATATTCGAAACCACGCTGGTCCGTGGCAAAGTGACGATCAAAGACCGCCAGGCGCCGGAGCGCAAAGAAACCATTTTAAAGCCTAATGAGCAGGCGATACTTAGCCCACAGTCGGCAAAGTTGGAAACCGCACCGGTAGTTGTGCAAGAGGATAGCTACTGGCACAAAGGACGGCTGATTTTCGAAGATGAGCCAGTGGAAGTGATCGCCCGCGAGCTGGAAAAATGGTATCACGTTAAGATCAAAGTAGAAGAAGAGTCGAAGGATTGCCGGTTCAATTTCAATGTAGACCAGGAAACGCTGCCGGAGGTACTCAAACTACTTGAAGCGGTAACGGGAGCACTCCCGGTGATCGACGGAAAGAATGTATCGATCAAAGGGAAATTGTGTGATGATGTAATGTAAAAAAGTGAATTGCCTATTGAACAGCCAGTAACCCAGAACCATACCTCGTAACGGGCAGCCCGGTGCGGGAAGAAATTCGGATGCTATCGCCTCTCGCCAAAGAATAATGATAGCACCCGGGTTTGAACAAACAGTTGTTTCACCAAACCTTTCCAAAAGTATGAAAAATACTTTATTAAGAGTCTATTACCCAATACAAAGGGTAAAACCGTACAAATCGCATTCCATACTTATGTTAGCATTGGTTCTCTTCCTGATGAATCTGATGCCTTTACAGGCAGGCGGCACCGCAGCTATTGCCAAGGATACCAAAGTTTCGCTTCACCTGAAAGAAACGACGGTCCGGCAGGTACTGTACGAGATCGAACGTCAGAGCAGGATGAGCTTCTTTTATAGTTCTAACCAGATCGATACCCGCCGTCGCATCACGATCGATCTGAATGCTTCCCTGGAAAAAGTCCTCGGTCAGCTTTTTGACGAGGAGGGTATTTCCTGGCAGATCAACGGCAAGCACATTCTTCTCAAGAAAAAGCCGGAAAACACCAAACGGGATACGTATAGCAATGATCGTTCAAACGGTACCGATATCGCCCAACTGAAATCCCCTACCGAAATGAAGCCGCTTGTTCGCACCCAGAGTGTTAAAGGCACAGTCAGGGACACAGACAATGAACCGCTTCCGGGTGTCAGCATCATCATCAAAGGAACCCAGACCGGCGCGATCACCGATCAGGATGGCAGGTACAGCATCGAAGTACCCGATGCCAATGCCACACTGATATTCTCCTTCGTAGGCTACATTCCCCAGGAAGTGCGGGTCGGCAACCAGTCGGATATCAGCCTCACCATGCAAACCGATACCAAGGCATTATCCGAAGTAATCGTAGTGGGCTACGGAACAATCAAAAAAGAAAACTTAACCAGCTCCGTGTCGAAGATCGGCAGTGAGTCGATACAGGGCCGCCCGCTCACGACATTGAGCGACGCCTTTGCGGGGCAGCTCGCAGGCGTACGGGCGCAAAGCGTTTCGGGTATTCCGGGGCAGGAATTGCAGATACGCATCCGGGGCGTCAATACCATTAACGGAAACAGCAATCCGTTGTACGTGATCGACGGGGTACCGCGCGACGACATGAACGACCTCAACCCGGCCGACGTAGCATCGATCCAGATCCTGAAAGATGCATCGGCCACGGCCATTTACGGTGCCCGGGGTGCCAACGGCGTAGTGCTCATCGAGACGAAACAAGGCTCCGGAAAACCTTCCGTTACCTTCGACGCCTACTACGGTATCCAGGATCCCGAGAAATTTGTGGGCATGATGAACAAAGACCAATGGCTGGCTTACAACATCTGGGACCGCAATGAAACCTGGCTTCGGCAAGGCGGATCGATGAAGGATCCAATGTCGGCCCGCCCGGCCAACCTCCAGATCCCCGAAGCCTGGCTAGATCCCAACAACAAGGGTACCGACTGGCAGCGGGCCATCACGGTCGTTGCGCCCATTCAGAGCTACCAGGTAGCCGTGTCAGCCAAGAACGATATCGGCAGCATTTACATGTCCGGAGGGTATTTCGATCAGGACGGCATCATTTACAACACCTATTACCGGCGTATGAACTACCGGTTCAACGGGACACTCAATGTCACCAGCCGGTTTAAGATAGGCATGAACCTCTCGCCTTCATTTTCCGTGCAGGACGACCGCGAAACGCAGGGAAAGGAAACCGTGATTCACCACGCACTGGCACAGTCGCCGCTGGTGGGCCTCGACCAGGCGACGCGCGACTGGGGTTACCCGGTGGGTATTGGACAGGTGTATCCAAATCCGGTAGAAAGATTGAAATACACCACTGATAAGACCAATAAAAACAGGTTTACGTCGGTCGTTTTCGGCGAATACCGGTTTGTTCCCGGCCTGACTTTCAAAACACAGTTTGGCTACAATTTCAACCAGAATCAGTATGAGTTCTTTCAACCCGGCAATGTGACCTACAACAATGGCTATGTAACGCTGGGTAACAGTTACTCCCAAACCAGTAAAGACTGGTCGATCCAGAACACATTGGCTTATGAAAAGAATTTCGGAGATCACTCGCTCAACCTGCTTGCCGGGCAAAGTGCCGAAAACCGCCAGTTCTTTCAGATACAAGCCACCGCGAGTGGCTGGCCCAACGAAATCATCGAAACATTGAACGTCGCCACCACGCCCACCAGGGCTTCTACCGATCGCAATGCCTCGCGTATTTCCTCTTTTTTCGGCCGGCTGGGTTACAGTTTTAAAGACAAATACCTCCTCAATGCGACCCTCCGGCGTGATGGCTCGTCGCGTTTTGGCACCAACCACAAATGGGGCGTTTTTCCAGCGGTATCGGCAGGCTGGAAGCTCAACGAAGAAGGATTTTTGCGCGGTGTAACGTGGCTGTCACTCCTGAAAGTCCGCGCGGCATGGGGAACTTCGGGCAACGACCGGATCGGCAACTACGACTACATGGCCAAAATGGGCATCAGTAATACCAGTTGGGGCGACGCCGTGGTGCCCGGCCTCGTTCCTTCCAATATCGAAAATCCGGACCTGAAATGGGAGTCGACCACCAGCCGGGATTTCGGGATCGATTTTTCCGCATTCAACAACCGCTTGCAAATCAATCTCGATTATTACATCAACAAGACCGACAATCTGCTCTTCAATCTGCCCATTCCCAACACCACGGGTTTTGGTAGCCTGCGCAGTAACATCGGCTCGATCCGTAACAAGGGTTGGGAAGTAGACCTGACGACGGTCAATACTACCGGTCCGATACGCTGGACATCGTCGCTGAATTTGTCGGCCAACAGCAACAAGGTACTGGATATGGGTAATATCAATCAATTCACAAGCACCAACTGGGACGCTCAGTTCATCACGCGCGTAGGCGGACCGGTTTCCCAGTTCCTCGTTTACCGGACCAATGGCCTGCTCACCCAGTCGGACTTCAACGATGCCGGTAAGGCGATTGTACCCACCCTGCCCGGACAGGAAGTCGGCAATGTCAAATATGTCGACCAGAATGGCGACGGTAAGATCAATACGCAGGACTTCGTTCCGTATGGCAACAATCTCCCCGACCTGATCTATGGCTTCACTAACCGGGTCAAGTGGAAGAATTTCGAACTCAGCGTCCTGTTGCAGGGACAGCTTGGCGGCGATGTGCTGTTCCTCGGCCAGCGCCAGCTCGACAATGGCGGCACCAATGTGAATGTATTCCAGCGGTGGCTCCATGCCTGGAAGCCCGATTATGAAAAGAAATACGGGACGGGTGAAAATCCCATCCCCGACTACCTGGGTGTGGACATGTCGTGGGATGGCGAGACACCGTATACGAAAGGCAATAAATCCGACAACAACAGCGATTTCCGGATTTACGACGCCACTTTCCTCCGGATCCGGAACATCGCGCTCAACTATAACCTGCCGGGCAAAATAGGAGGCAGGAGCTTTTTCAAGGGAGCACGTATCTACGTTTCGGTCGATAACCTGAAAACATTCGACAACTACCCGGGAGTAACGCCCGAAACCAACAGTTTCGGCAATGCGACCACCCAGGCGGGGGTCGATTACAGCACCTACCCGCTCTCCAAGAAATATACTTTCGGAATCAATGTTACCTTTTAAGCAGACCGACATGAAAAAGATACTTTATATATGGCTGCTCGCCGGAAGCATCGCATTATCCGGCTGCGACCAGTTTCTCGACCTAAAACCCGATTCGGAATACAGCGTCGATGCGGGTTATAAAACCCAGAATGATTTCAACCAGGCCATCGCAGGCGTGTATGCCTCGCAACAAAACCTGTTTTCCCCGAACGCCAGCTGGTTCAGGGCTACCATCGCGCGGGGTGACGAGGTGAGCATAGGCGGTTTGTATTTCGAGGGACTTGATCAGTTTACCGATAATGCGACCAACGCCTGGACCACCCAGTCCTGGAACGAGCATTTCAAGATGATCAACCTCAGCAACCTGGTCCTAGAAAAGATCGATGCCGGTGAGTTTACGGATCCCAAAATGAAGGATTACATCAAAGGAGAGGCCTATATGTTCCGGGCTTATGCCTACTGGACTTTGGGCTGGATATTTGGCGGCGTCCCTATTCTGGAAAAACCCCAGACCATCGCGAATGTGAAGACCGTAAAGCGCAGTTCGCGGGAAGAGACATTTGCATTCGCGGAATCCAATTACAAAAAGGCCATTGAACTGTTGCCGGTCGAATGGGCGGGTGCCCACAAGGGACGTGTCACCAAATATGCCGCCGAAGGTATGCTGGCCAGAATGTATATGTTTCAATCGAAGTTTACGATGGCCAAACCATTGCTGGCCGACATCATCGGTTCGGGCAAATATGCATTGGAAGAAAGCTATAAAAACGCATTCAACGACGGGTTCGATAATGGCAAGGAACGTCTCTGGGAAGTGCAGTTTACGGGTGGACAAACGGGGGAAGGTCAGACTTTCTCGACCGGGCTGCTGCCGGAAGGATTCAATGACAAAACTGTCATGCCGTTTTCGGGTTACTCTACCGCACTGCGCGTGGCGCCCGGCTTGTTCGACAGCTACGAGGCCGGCGACGCCCGAAGAGCCATGTCGACCCTCAAGGGCTGGGTGAGCAATACGGGTGTCGTTGATACTGTCACGGTGTTTATCCGCAAATATTGCCATTATACTTACGTCCCCAAAACGCAGTCGGACTGGGCCAACAACATCCCGGTACTTCGCTATGCCGATGTGAAGATGATGTACGCCGAGGCACTGAACGAAGAGGGTTTTGTCGCAAACGGAGAAGCACTCACCCTACTCAACGAAATCCGGAAGAGGGCCGGGCTGGCTGCTAAAACCGCTTCGCAACTCAATTCACAGCAAGCCATGCGGGAAGCCATCCGCAACGAAAGGAGGTTCGAATTTGCATTTGAAGGCATGCGCTGGCTGGATCTGCTGCGCTGGAACTTAGCCGAAGAAACCGTCAACAAGTTCCTCGCCACCCCGTTGCAAGGGGGAGGGATTTATTCGATGAAGCCTCACCAGAAAATTTTCGCTATACCATTTGAAGAAATATCCCGGTATGCGGATGAAAGCGTGCTCTGGCAAAATCCGGGTTATTGACACGCATTCATCTTTTACTAAAACATGATATATGATGTACAAAATATTCATACTGGTTCTGCTGACCGCTTGCATACAGGCCTCAGCCTTTTCTATCGGTTACAAGGACAACCACATTCAATACGAACCGGTCAGGCTTTCTGAGGCGGAGCGAAAAATACTCCGCGAATCACTCGACAAACAGCACGAAAAGTATGACCCGAAAGAGCAGATGATCACCAAGACGCTCAATGCATGGAACTACCATACCGATGCTGAAACCGGCATTTTCCATGAAGTACGGGCCTCGTTCAGTTACGCGGTGGGTTTGCTCGATCTGGGCGACCCGCAATACGAACAGCGGGCATTCGACATTATCCGCAAAACCATTACGTTGCAGGATACCATTTCAGCCAACAAAACCTGCGGCATATGGCCTTATTACCTGGAAGAGCCGCTCGCTACCAAGAAATCCCCTGCCGACTGGAACTGGGCGGATTTCAACGGCGTGAGCTTACTGGACGTTTACATGGGCCATCAAGATAAACTCCCCGCAGACCTGAAAGCGACGATCCGTACCTCGCTGATTTATGCGGCGCGATCCATTCAGAAGCGTGATGTACAGCCGGGTTATACCAATATCGCCATCATGGGCACCTACGTTACTTACCTGGTTTCGCATCTATTTGATCTCCCTGATATGCAGACCTACGCCACCAATCGCCTGCAAAAGTTCTATGATTATACTTTGCAGCGGGGTTTTACCGAATACAACAGTCCGACCTACACCATTGTGGCCCTGGACGAGCTGGATCGGATGAAACGGCACATCATCGATAAAGATGCCAAACCCAAAATCGACAGGTTGTACCGCACAGGCTGGGAAATCATCGCCAAACACTATCATAAACCCTCGGGACAATGGGCCGGACCGCACAGCCGGTCGTACAGCACACTGCTGACGCCATCGGTAACGGGTGTTTTTAAACAGGCTTCCGGCGGGAAAATCGATCTGCCAGGTGCCATGCCCAGGCCCGATGTGAAGATCAAACACCGGATACCGGCCGACCTGCTACCCTATTTCCTGGCCCCGAAGTATCCCCGTACGCAAACCGATAACCTGACGACCGACGAACCAAAGATCATCGGAACGACCTACCTCACCGATCAGTACGCATTGTCTTCCGCTAACCGATCGAACCTGTGGAATCAGCGCAGGCCCTTCCTCGTGTACTGGGGTACGCCCGCCAGTCCGCATTACCTGCAAGTACGTGTGCTGCATGACCTGTACGATTTCAGTGCCGCAGCATTTTACAGCGAGCAAAAGGAGAATAGCATTCTTGCGGGCATCAATTTTATGACCAATGGCGGGGACAAACACATCAATATCGACAAGCTCAAAGACGGCAAATTTACTGCCAAAGACCTGAGGCTGAGATTTGAATTTGGTCATGTACCGCCTGGCCAGCTTGCCGTTCCAGGTAAAGTAAATGAGCCATTCAGCGTACACGCGGATGGGCTGGACCTGAGTTTTCAGCTTTTCCATGCGGCTTTTGGCGATTATAAAGGCCATTGGGAAAAAGGCGGAGACGGCAACGTCTCCTGGATCGACTATGTGATCTACTCCGGTGAAAATAAAGAATTGAATCTTTCTTCCATGGAGGATGCAACGCTGGGATTCACCTTTGGTGTCAATGAAAGCAAAGCCGGGTATATTAATCCGGTTGTTTCAAACACAGACAACACATTGCAAGCCAGGTGGAAAGGCATGCGAATTGAAATACCGGGTAAACCAGCTCCTCAGCCCAAGAACCTTTAATGGGTGCTTAAACATTAGTGGGTTATTTAGAGAAATGCCGCCGCTCCATTTGGAAGGCGGCATTTTAGTTTCTGTTTCAAACCGATTGATCCGCATTGCCCGTTTGAGCGCCACCGACATATTCGTCTGTAAAATGCTGCCTGCTCTTTGGCTTCGCAAACTTATCAGCGTTATAAGCCTGTGATTTACCTCTCGGGATCGACAGCGATTCCCATTTTTCATCGGTAATCATCTTGCCAATATAAACGATCTGCCCGACATGGTAGGGATAATGGGCCAGCTGCCGGTTAATGGCCTCCGTGACGGAATGTCCCTGGTTCCGGATATAAATAATCGAGTTCCAATTGGTTTCATTCAATGATTCCAATGTGGTGAACAGGCATTCCCAGCCCTCGTTCCATTTGCTCAGTAAATCGGCACGGTCGACAATGTCATTCTCGAACTCGGCTTCACGATTGCGCCATTCTTTTTCACCGTCGCTCGTCAGAAAACCGGTCCAGCGGGAGCGCATATTGCCCCACAGGTGTTTGACGATCATGGCGATGCTGTTGCTTTCTCTATTATACTGCCAGAAAAGCTGCTCATCGGTCAACTGGGCGATCGTTTTTTCTCCTAGCATTTTGTAGTACTCAAACTGCTTCCGTGTACTTTCGAGATATTCTGTATTCATAAACTGGCTCGGATCTATGGTTCTGAATCTTCCTCCCTAATTTACAAATACATCCCGCCGGTCAACCTTCTACCCTGACTACTTCGCCATAACCGACTTTAATGTTAAAAATATCCCGCAACGGTAACCCGCGGACCATCGCCAGCATCAGCCGGATAACTCCGCCGTGCGTGACGACCGCAACCCGCTCGTGCCCCTGCGCTATCAGTTCCTCCCAGAAGCCCGTCACGCGCCGGTGCATCATTATCATACTTTCCCCACCCGGTACACATTGGTTTACATAGTCGTCCATCCACACTTTCGATGCTTCCTGGTCGACCGTGTCCCAGGTTTTGCCCTCCCAATCTCCAAAATCAAGTTCCTGCAAACGGTCATCGGTCCGATAGGTCCTGCCAATAGCCCCAGCGAGTGTCGTGCACCTCGATGCCGGGCTTGAATAAATGACATCGAAATGCTCAGGCAAGGAGGCCGTTACTGACTTCAGTTCCTCCAAAAAATCCGCACGTAACGCGAGTTCCGTCCGGCCATAGATCATGCCCGGCGGGAAAACAGGCGTCGTATGCCGGATCAGATAAATTTCCACAACGCAACAACAAAAAGATAGAACCCGATTTCACAAACCTGCTGTATAGCGCCCAGGCAATCACCGGTATACCCGCCGATCCATTTCCAGAAATAGCGGGCCATCAGAAACGTAATCGCTCCGAGGCAGGGAATGCTCACCAAAAGCAACGGCTGTCGCGCTTGTACTATCCATAAAACCAGAGGTAACAGTCCGAAGACTATGGCAATAAGGAGTACAACGACCGGTGGCTTCTGTGCTACGGGCTTGGCCTTGCTATCGTTGGTATCGCGGGAATAAGGCAATGTGTAAATAATAAAAACGGGCATCAGCCGGCTCAACGCATGCGCCGCTACGACCGCCAGGATGACCGGCAACCCGGAATGCACGTTAACCATAGCTGCCGTCAGTGCAAATTTCAAACCCAATATCAGGATCAAACCCACAGCCGCATAGGTTCCCACACGGCTGTCCTTCATGATTTCAAGGATTTTATCGCGGGTCCAGCCCCCGCCGAAACCGTCGCAGGTGTCGGCGAAACCGTCTTCGTGAAATGCACCGGTGAGTAAAATCGAAGCAATCATCGAAAGCAGGACAGCAATGTTCGGACCAAATAATCTGAGCGCGCCCAAAAGGACAATTCCGGAGACCAGGCCGGTTACCCAGCCTACCAGCGGCAGATATCCTGTCGCCCGGTTCAGGTTATCCGGGTGGTAAACCAGCCATTTCGGTGCAGGAATACGGGTATAGAATTGTAATGCGGTAAAAAAAAGTGTGATTTGCCTGCGGATGACTGACATAGCTATCTGGGCTTTAGAATGCTTACTGATCCGTCTTCTGACTCACACCCGCGCTCTCGAAACTCGCCATCTCATTCAGGAAATTCACTGCACTCTGCACAAGCGGGTAAGCCAGCGCGCAGCCCGTGCCCTCGCCTAGGCGCATATCCAGTTTCAGGATTGCTTCCGCACCCAGCGATTTGAGAAGCAACTGGTGTCCTTTTTCGTCGGATTGGTGGCAAAAAATGGCATTTTGTTTAATCGAAGCATCCACTCTGAATGCGCACAGATAGCTCACCGTAGCGATAAAACCGTCGACCAGCACCAGCATATTCTGCCGTGCAGCTTCCAGCATCGCCCCGCACATCATGGCGATCTCGAACCCGCCAAAAACCTGCAATACCCGCCGCGCGTCATCCCCAACATCGCCATGGTGCCGGAGCGCAGTATCCAGCGTAGTGATTTTGCCGGCGAGCTGCGTCTCATTGAGGCCGGTTCCTTTCCCCACGCAATCGCCGATGGGTATATTCAGCAACTTACTCATAATCACCGCGGCCGACGAGGTATTGCCAATACCCATTTCCCCAAATCCGATGACGTTACAGCCCGTAGCATGCACGTTGCGGACTATCTCCTCGCCCCTTTCCAGGCATTGCCGGCATTCAGCCTCCGACATGGCCGGTTGGGTCAGAAAACTGCGCGTGCCAAACCCCACCTTGGCATCGATCAGCCGTTCTGTTTTCCCGAAATCGTAATCCACACCGGCGTCTACCAGTATGAGTTCGATTCCGTGCTGTCGGGTGAACACATTGATCGCCGCTCCCCCGCCGATGAAATTCAGTACCATTTGTGGCGTCACTTCCGACGGATATGTACTCACACCCTCAGCCGCAATACCGTGGCTTCCCGCAAAAACCACCACGTGCGGTTTGACGAGCTGCGGCGTCAACGATTGCTGCACCGAAGCGATCCGGAATGCAATCCTTTCGAGCATTCCCAGTGCGCCCAAAGGTTTTGTTTTCAAATTTATCTTCTCTTGTATTTCCTGGTCAATACCTGTTTCTGTCCTCATCTATGCAATTGTCTTTAATGTCAATGGTAACCCCGAAACCATCAAAAATGCCTCGTCTGCTACTGAGGCTACATACTGATTCGCCCAGCCCTGAAGGTCTGTGAATTGGCGTCCCACTTCGCTTTCGGCATGTACGCCCATCCCGATTTCATTGGAAATGATGATAAAAACACCGTCTGTTTTGGCCAGCTCGTCGATCTCCGTTTTAAAGAATGATAGCGACCGTTCAATATCCTGGTCATTGTCCATGAAAAGATTGGTCAGCCAGAGCGTCACGCAGTCGATCACCGCCACCTTTCCGGACAACGGCAGGCCTGCAATGTCTTTTTCACGCTCCCACGATGTCCACTCGGGCCCCCGCTCACTCCGGTGCCGCTCAACGCGACGGGCAAAATCATCGTCCCAGATCCTCGCTGTCGCCACATACACAGGCTCACGGCTTTTCTGTAATGCAAGGTCCATGGCAAAACGGCTCTTTCCGCTTCGCGCACCGCCCGTTACGTAAATGATCATGACGGCTCGGCGGTCTTGAATCGTTTATAGAGGAATAGCTGCCATTTCTCCTCGGCAACCCCGGCTTTATCCATTTCGGCCCGGGCTAATGTAAAAAACAGGTCTGAAAGCCGGTTGATATAAGCCGGAATAGCCTCGTGGACCTCGTCCGTCCGGATGAGTGAGACCAGTCGCCGCTCTCCCCGGCGCATTTGTGTACGCGCCATGTGGCACAGTGCCGACACTTCATTACCACCCGGCAACAGGAAGTAATCCGACGGAGACGTCATCGCCGCTTCGAGTGCGTCGATCCATTCTTCGCAAAATGCTGCTCCGTCTAGCGGCATCGGGTTTTTATTCTCTTTTTTAGCATCTGACGGTCTTGCCAGATGCGACATCATGTCCATCAGGTCTTTCTGGATGCGATGCAGATTGGGCTGCCATTCATGGTCGTTACCGAGCTTCACCCGCAGTAAACCGATTGTAGAATTGGCCTCATCGAGTGTCCCGATACATTCAATGCGGACATCGTCCTTGCTCACCCGGCTTCCGCCAAACAGCCCCGTAGTGCCCTTATCCCCTTTTTTGGTATATATTTTCATCAGTTGATCGGTTTATAATAAATCAGTTCGTGCTTCGGAAGCAATTCAGGGTGAAGAATCCGGATCAGATCTGCTAAAACATCTTGCGGGTTAACAGCTCCCGACTCCCAGTAATCGTTGGCCCCCTGCGCGTTCATCCGCTTGTTATAGCTGTAAATTTTTCCTGTTTTAAATGCTTTGAAATCGGCGTAGCGTACGTCACGCCCCAGGATGTCGTCTTTGGTCTGCACATTGCCAATACTCACATTCAGCCAGTAATCGGCCTGCAAGGCAATTGGGTAAACCGTCTCGAAACTCAGCGGCAAACTGCCTGTGGCCTTTGTACCCGACCAGTGATAGTATCCGCCCGCATCCTGAAAAAAACGGTTCACATAGCTGTCGCCGTTGGGAACATACCAGGCGTCTTTTGAATTCATGCCGGTGATCAGGCTGGGTTTGTGGGGGTGCTTGCCGGCGAGCCGGACCAGCCGACGATATTCTTTCTCCACAGCCCCAAATTTTTGGTTAACCAGCGACTCTTTGTTGATGAGCGCTGCCAGCAGCTTGACCCATTCGGCACGCCCCAGCGGTGTCGTTTCCACCCACTCCGAATTGACCAGCACCGGGATTCCCGCCTGGTGTAACGATTCATAGCGGCTTACCTTCGACACGGGACTGCCCGTGGCCATGATCAGGTCTGGATGCATGCTGATCAGCAGTTCCTCATTCAACCCCTGGTCCTTTCCGACCTCCGCGATTTTACCGGCCTGAATGCGGCTGATCACCTTGGAGGATGATACATAACGCAGGTTGCCCATACCTGTCAGGATGTCTTCGCATTCCAGGAAACCCGCCAGGCCGATATGCAATGCGGACATTGCCACCATGCTCCTTACGGGAATTTCGATCACCTGGCTGTCCTTAAAGCCATTTGGTCGTGGGGTACCGCGTTGCACGAGCACGTACGAGAGCGTGTCCGTCGATTTTTCAAACGGACTCATGATTTTTACGACCTTGTAATGACCATAGTAGGAAATGGAAAATCCCCTTGCGTAGGCTAATTTGACCTTTTCAGGAAACAAGTCCCTTCCTGCATAATGGGTATCGCTTTTTTCGTAAAGCGACGAAGAAGTGCTACAACCGGCCATCATGCCGAGCAGCAAGAATACTGCAATCTTTTTTCTGAAACTCATTTTTGTCTGACGGCCTTTCTTCCGAAAGCCTCGTTCATAGCGTTAGCAGGCAGGTCTTCTGACTCGTTCAACTCTTGTGCCTTCCCAGGAGCTATTTTGAATGCCTGACTGATTGTTTTCTATTCAGTCAGGCAAAACTTCTTCCAGTGACATTTTACAAGAGCCTCGTTGTGAACTTACAGCAGCGGAGACTGTTCCGGATTTTCACCGGATTCCCTTTTCATCACGCGACGTGCGTGAACCTGGTTGGTCGCAAAACTAGTAATATTTTGTTGGTTATCATTGCGAAAATAACCACACACATTTAGCTATGGAGCGGGATGACAAGTTATGGAAATCGATTCCCGAAGATATTTTTGACGACTTCCTGCTTTTCTACTATCCGTACGCCGGGACTGGCTCTCCGTCACTAAGAATCTAATCATGGAAACCAATTTTAGCATCGGGGAGATTGCACGGCTTGTGGGTGTGGCACCGGATTTCGTACAGAAGATCAAATGCATGAAATCACAGTACTTACGACTTTGAGCAACGCGATGCCCGATACCATCAGCAAACAGGTCCTTTGATTGACGCTGATGACCCTGTCGATCTCTTCCCGGCCTATGAGCCTGTCTCGCTCCCCGATCAAAGGCTTTTCCACCAGTTTCCCGTGATAAACATTCGCCCCCCCGAAACGGCAATCCAGAATACCGGCCAGCGCAGCTTCCGGATATCCGGCGTTGGGGCTTTTGTGAAGATGACCGAATGCGCGGATAAACCGTAATCCTCTTCGGCTCCCGGTCACCGCGATCATCATCAGGGCGGTTAATCTCGCAGGAACGAAATTAGCCACATCATCCAATCGCGCGGCGAACTTCCCGAACAATTCATACCGCTCATTACGGTAACCAAGCATCGAATCCATGGTGTTGATCATTTTATAGGCCATCATGCCCGGCACACCGGCAATCATGTAATAGAACAAGGGGGCTATCACCCCGTCGCTCAGGTTTTCCGACATAGTCTCCAAAACCGCAATGCGTATCTGCTGGGGCGTCAGCCTGGCGGTATCCCTCCCTACAATGCGGGAAAGCTGTTTCCTCCCTGCTTCCAAACCGATTTCATCCAGCGCCTTAAACACATTCCTACCCTCGGTGATTAGGGACGTGTTGGCAAGGCCGTAATAGACAAACACTGTATTGATGGCCAGAAACAGAACGGGATATTGGAGCAGAAACTCATTCAACTTACTAAAAATGAGGTAAGTCAATGTCGCCAGAGTAAACGACAAGAATGCGCCCTTCCAAAAACGCGCCCTGCCGGTGTTTAACCATTTTTCACCTTTCGCAATCAGACTGCCGTACACCCGCACCGGGTGAGGCCAATGATCGGGATCCCCCAGAACCAGGTCCAGCAGGTAACCTGCTACGAGAGGAATGATCAATAGTAGAGTGCCTGCCATTCTTTCAATGCATTGACCAACAATCGATTGGAAGCAGGTGCAAGTGTCGCGATCCGAAAGTGCTGTCGGGTCAGCGTACGGAAGTTACAGGCATCCCGGATCAGTAAACCATGTTTTTCGACCAGGTAATCTTTGAGCTGGGCCGAGTTCCGGACGAGTGTCCGTCCCAGAAAGAAATGGGTATCGCTATCTGAGAATTCAAACGATTCGAGCTTTGCCAATTCTTGAACGAACGTTCTTTTATCTTCATGCAATGCAGCAATCGGGGGTTGAACTGTCTCGAAATGGTCAAAAATAAATGCCCCGGCAGCAAGGGCCATCGCATTGACGGTCCAGGGTTGCTTGATGCCGGACAGTTGTGCGATGACATCCTCATTCGCGAGCACGTACCCCAAACGCAATCCCGGTATGGCATAAAGCTTGGTCATCGACCGCATCACCACCAGGTTAGGAAACCTGGCGATCAGTGGAACAATGGTGCTATGATCCAGCGTGAAATCGATAAATGCCTCGTCGACGACAAAAACGCATTGCGGATTCAATTTCAGCCAATATTGCAGATCTTCAAAGATCAAACCCGTCGGATTATTAGGACTGCACAAAAACAGCAGATCGCTTTTCAACCGGGGTAGCTCCCGCGCTTCATTCCAGGACAGGTAACTGATCTCGTGTTCGAAAATCTGGCAGGCATCCTCATATTCCGAAAATGCCGGCACCACGATCGTCGAGCGCTTTGTTCCAAACAATTGCGCGATGAGGTAAATGCTTTCCGTGGTTCCGCTATTGACCAGCACCTGCCCGTCCGAAAAGCCGTGATGCTTTGCAATCCGACTCCTGAGACTTTCCGCGATCACCTCCGGGTAACGATTGACGCTCCCCCATTGCGCAAACACGTGATCCTTTAATCTGCCAGGTTCGCCTCCGTACCATACATTGGTACTGAAGTCTGCGACGATCTCCCTGCCGTAACGGTACCCATCGTCTCCGTGCCCATGTAACATTAGTCTGTTTTTAAACTATTGTAAATAAAATCCATATCCACATGCGAGCGAATCAGATCCGCGAGCTTGTCGTATTGCGCTTCTTTGAATTCCCTGTAATCCTGAGATGCTCCTTTTTCATCGGTAAACCGGGCCAGAACATGATCGATAACCGGTGCATTGTCCAGGATGCCATGCAAATAGGTCCCCCATGCCTGGTCATTCAGATAGCAGCCGTCGCGGGAGTCATCGTCCAGAACAGCCACTGGTGAGGCTGCGTTCAGATGGCGCGTCCTGCCCGCATGGATTTCATAGCCTTCGCATTGTGCCGGCTCATTCAAGAATCTGAAATGTCTTTGAACGGTTATCTTACCGGTTTCCAGAACGGTCTCAACGGGTAAGATGCCCAGTCCCGGAATGGCCCCGATATTTCCTTCCAACTGACCGGGATCTGCTATCATTTGCCCCATCATCTGATAGCCGCCGCAAATGCCGATGACCGTCTTTCCGGCACGATGTGCGTTGTTAATGGCCCCTGCGACGCCGTTGTTTTTAATGGCCAGCATATCCGCAATCGTGTTCTTGCTACCCGGGATAATGATGACCGAAGCTTTTTCTATTTCTGATGCAGTCTGGGTATAATACAAATTCACCCTCGGGTCCTTTTCCAGCCTGTCGAAATCCGTGAAGTTTGATAGCCGGTTGAGCAGAATCACGGCCACATTCACTTTGCCGGATACCGCACTCCGTTGTTTAAGTTCCAGCGATACGGAGTCCTCCTGTTCAATATGAATATCGCGAAAATAGGGAAGTATGCCCACTACGGGCAAGCCCGTCAGTTTTTCGAGCATGCGTTTCCCGTCATCAAACAACCTTGCATCGCCACGAAATTTATTAATGAGAATACCTTTCATCAAAGCTCTCTCCTCCTGGTCGAGCAAAGCGATAGTCCCGTAAACGCTGCCAAAAACGCCGCCACGGTCGATATCCGCGATCAGGTAGGTGGCCGCTCCCGCGTGGGCGGCCATGCGTAAATTGGTAATATCCCTGTGTTTGAGATTCAGTTCGGAAATGCTTCCTGCTCCCTCCATCACCACCGGCGAAAACCTGCTTTCCAACCGATTGAATGCCGACTTTACCGCTGTAAATAGCTCGCGTTTGTCCTGGGCCATGAAATAGTCGTAAGCCGACTGGTTTCCCACCGGTTTTCCATTCAAGACCACCTGGGATGACTTGTCATTCGTCGGTTTCAGCAAAACCGGGTTCATATCCGATTCGCAGGGTATGCCAGCCGCCTCAGCCTGCACGGCCTGTGCGCGCCCCAGCTCCAGTCCGTCGGCCGTCACATAGCTATTGAGCGACATGTTCTGTGCCTTAAAAGGTGCTGGGGCATAGCCATCCTGTTTGAATATCCGGCAGAACCCTGCTGTGATTACACTTTTACCGACATCTGAGCCAGTCCCGACAAACATGACCGGCCGGAGTTTCTTTGAATCTTTATACATTGTTGTGATGAATCCGTGCCGAAATTGTCGTTGTAATATCCCCGGAAGACATGCTGTCCATGACAATGCATTCCGCCCCCAAGGCCTCCGCCAGCGCATGCGCGCGTCCCTGCCGCACATAACCACTTTCCGTGTCGAGTACCAACGCGCCTGCACCCAGGTTGCGTAAGTGTCCCGCCCAAACCAAGCTTTGCGCCCAGGCATCACCAGCCCCGCCCAGCGGTACATTGGCCTTTCCATCCGTCAAAACTACTACGAAAGGCTGCTGTTGCCCGGCTGATATCGCGCGCTTTGCCATTGTTTCGCCGAGTTGCAACGCATGTGGCAAGGGTGTGCGGCCACCGGTTGGTAGTGCGATCAGCGCCTGTTCCGCCAGCTCCGTGCTTCTCGTAGGGTTCAGCAGCACCGTTGCTTCGACACCCCGAAATGCAATGACCGCTACCATGTCCCTTTTTTGATAAGCATTCTGCAATAAGCCCATTACGCTGCCTTTCACCGCTTCCATCCGTTTGCCTGCGGCCATTGATCCTGACGCATCCACAACAAACACGATCAGGTGTCCCGCCTTCCCGTTGCGGACTTTGCGATGCAAGTCCTCCCTCTGCACGTCAAAATGTTCCGACTCACGCGACAAGGCATGAATAAATGTCTCGTTCAAAGCCAGGTCACCGCTATTCAAATCTTTCCCCGTCCTGACCTGGGCTCCATTTCTAACATTTCGAATCTTAATGCTCCGACCAGCCAAAGGTTCGGTCAAAAGAGCGCTCTCTTTAAGACCCAAGGCCAGAACATCCATTCCAAAACCAATTTCCGCTACTTCCGTCAAACCATCATCCCCACACTTCCCTTCTCCGCATTCAAATTCCTCCTCCCTCTCCCCCCTTTTCTCCATTCCCCCATCGCCTGCCCCACGTCCACCCCTTCCTCCATCCTCCTTCCCACTATCTTTCTGCCCCCCCGGCAAAGGTTTCTTCCCTTTGCGGTGTGGCAAAACTAACTCCGCCGCCTCCCGGATATCCCCCGCAACGACCGTACTCCTGCCATTCCAGGCTGCAATGGTGATTGCAGTTTTATACATAACGATATCCGCGCGCAGGCTTCCTACCGCCCATTCAATGCATAGCTGGCTAATCAGGCTCAGGAGCCCGTCGGGCATATGCACAACCGGCAAGAGCTCCCGCGCCTGCCGGATCTGTTGACGCAGGACGTCCCCACTCTTTTGCCAGGTTTCGTTAAATTGTATGGGGTTGTGTTCAAAAGCCATTCTCCGTTTCACCACTTCAGTTCTGTCGCTCACTTCGTTATGCGTTTCCACTTCCACCATCAGCCCAAAGCGGTCGAGAAATTGCGGACGCAGGTTACCTTCTTCTGGATTCATTGTACCGATTAATATGAACCTCGACGGATGGCTCACCGACAACCCTTCCCGCTGAACGGTATTCACGCCGGAAGTCGCGACATCGAGGAGCACGTCCACCAGATGATCAGCTAAAAGATTGACCTCATCGATGTACAAAATCCCCTGATGCGCCTCTGCCAGTAAACCCGGCAAAAGTGTCTTCCTTTTTTCAGAAAGCATCATTTCGATATCGAGGCTGCCCAGCACGCGATCTTCCGAAGCACCCAGCGGCAAATCGACAAACGGAACCTGTCTCAGGCCACTTTCATGAACAGCCGGCGGCATCATCTCCGCCAATCCTCGTACCGCGGTCGTTTTAGCAGTCCCTTTCTCCCCTTTAATCAGCACACCGCCGATACCTGGGTTGACCGCACAAAGCAGCAATGCTTTCTTCAATTTTTCCTGTCCGACAATCGCCGGGAAAGGGTATAATTTCATGATTAGCTCTATTTTGAACCGGTTATTCCACACGGGATTCCAGTAATGCTTCACTTTTCAGGTACAGCTCCCGCAATCCCTGCAATGCCTGCTCAGAAGGTTTTTCCCACATTCCCCGCTGGGCTGCTTCCAGCAACCGTTCTGCGATCGCATGCAATGCCCAGGGGTTATTTTGCTCAAAAAACGCCTGCATCACGGGATCCAAAGCATAAGTTTCTGTTAACTTCTCATACATCCAATCTTCCGCCACGTGGGCTGTCGCATCGTAGCCAAAAACGTAATCGACCGTCGCGGTCAGTTCCAAACCGCCCTTGTAACCATGTTTCCGAATGCTATCCAGCCATTTCGGATTCACCACTCTTGATCTGAAAACCCGTAATATTTCCTCTTTCAGGTCCCTTACAACCGGCCTGGCCGGATTTTGGGAATCTCCGAAATAATGCTTCGGCTGATGTCCCGTCAGGTTCCGGATCGTGGCGATCATTCCGCCGTGGAACTGTAAATAATCGTCGCTATCGAAAATATCATGTTCCCGGTTATCCTGATTGTGCACAGCGACCTCCACACCCGCGAGCCGCTGCGTGAACTCCTTGCGCGCATCTACGCCCTGCGCGTTGCGCGAGTAGGCATAGCCGCCCCAATTAATGTAGGTTTGTGCAAAATCGGCATCCGAATGCCAGTTTTTCTCGTTGATCAACGGCAGGATACCCGCGCCATAGCTACCCGGCGCTGCACCGAAAATCCGGTAGGAAGCTTTTTCCTCAGCCTGTTCAATGGACAAGCCCGGGTCCTTCTGCAACTCGGCGAATTCTTCCAGAAAATGTTTTCTGACAAAATTATCTTCCAATGGCTCCTCCGCGGCTATTACCATCTGGACCGCCTCATCCATCAGTTCGATCAGATGGGGGAAAGCATCCCGAAAAAAACCGCTGATACGCGTAGTCACATCAATGCGCGGCCGGCCCAGCTCTTCCGTGCTGATCAATTTCAACCCGGTTATACGCCTGCTTTCGCTCTGCCAGAGCGGCCTGACGCCCAATAGCGCCAGTACTTCCGCCACATCATCGCCATGGGTACGCATAGCGCTGGTGCCCCAAATGCTGATACCAATGCTTTCAGGATAGCGGCCGGTTTCCCTAAAATGCCGGTCGAGCACCTCCTTTGCCAAGTGCTGCCCCACCTCCCATGCGGCCTTTGAGGGCAACACACGCGGGTCTACTGCGTAAAAATTCCTACCGGTTGGCAAAATATGCGCCATTCCCCGTGTGGGTGCGCCGCTGGGTCCTGCGGGTACATACCCACCCGAGAGTCCATGCAGGAGGTTATTGATTTCATCGTCGGTCTGCCCCAGGTTTGGAACCAGTTCACTGGCCATAAACTGCATTATCGACCTGATTCCATTCAGGCCAGCGTCGAATAGTGCACATGGCAGCGCCTCCGCGATCATCCGGTCGATTGATTGTATTTCAAACCGGTAATGCATAAAAACCCGGATCATATGCCGGGCCATTTCATCCAGCACCTCCAGAACGTCCGCACCTGTAACGATCGGCCGGTCTGCCCAGGCGGCAAACTGGTCGGATACCTGCCCTAATTTTTGCCCTTTTTGTTGATGAAGTGTATCTATATTAAAGCCATACAACGCCGCGAGTTCAGTCTGTAAGCCAGGTACGGGTCCATTGGGCAACCGCGTGAGCGACTGAAGCATATTAATCAGCGCTTCCTTTTCAGGCATTTCCCCCAAAATATGTAATCCATTTCTGATCTGAGCGGCACCCAGTTCACAGAGGTATCCGTCGATGTCCTCGATCAAATGGGCAATATCCTTTCCATCCATTTCTGTCAGGCTCACCGGCACACCTTCGGGAGTCATGTCCTCATCCCAGTCATGTTTATGGTCACCATGGTCCCTGCTGAGCATCGCGGCGAGATCGGTATCGAGGTTGGTCTTCCGGATCAGCTCCCAGATCTGCCTCTGAAGCAACGGCAATTTCGATGGGTCCAGGCTTTCGACCTGGTAATATTCATCGACCAGCTGCGTCAGCTCGGCCAACTCACCATAAGTGTCCGCAGAAGTCATAGGGGGCGTGAGGTGATCGATGATAACCGAATGCGCCCTCCGTTTGGCCTGTGAACCTTCCCCGGGATCATTGATGATAAACGGATAAAACATTGGCAGATCGGTCAGGAAAGCATCCGGAAAACAGTTTTCCGATAATCCGATACCCTTGCCAGGGAGCCATTCCAGCGTTCCGTGCTTGCCTACATGTACAATCGCATCGGCACCCCAACTATCCCTCAGCCAACGGTATAACGCGAAATAGTGATGGGTAGGCGGCAAATCCGGCTGATGATAGATCGCGTCCGGGTCCATTCCGTAGCCTCTTGGCGGCTGTAACATCACGAGGGCATTGCCCAGGTCCAGCCCGGCCAGGGCAATGTGATTCTCGTGCACGTAGGTCTTGCCCGGCGCTTCGCCCCATTGCTTACGCATTTTTTGCCTGGGTTGCTCCGGAAGCTGGTCAAACCATTGCTGATATTGCGCCGCAGGTACGCGCGCAATCGCCTGTGCGAGTTGCCCGGAAGTCAGAAACTCTTCATCATAGGAGCAACGGTCGATCAATGCATGGATCAGCTCTGTCCCCGTCACCGGAAGCTGGTCGATCCGGTATCCTTCGGCCTGCATGGCCCTCAGGATATTCAGCAGCGATGCCGGCGCATCCAATCCCACCGCATTACCGATCTGCGATGCTTTCGTATTGGAATTGGTGAGGATAAAAGCAATTTTCTTATCCCGGTTTTTCAGGTACCGCAGCCTTGCAAACCGGACTGCCAAACCCGTTACCCGCTCGACGCGGTCTTCCAGCGGTTCATAACCTCTTCCTTCTTTGTTTTTCTCCTTAAAAGAAACCGGAACGGTGATGATACGCCCGTCAAACTCAGGGATCGCCACATTCATGGCCGTGTCCAGCGGATTCAATCCCCGCGCCGACGATTCCCAGGGCCCACGGCTCATCCCCGAGGCAATGGCTTGCAACACCGGCACATTCAGGGCAGTCAGCGCATCGGTTTGCACAGGCCGCGCCCCCGCAGCCCTGACGTCGTTCATCGCAAAAGATATCGTGTTGATCAGGACGGCAATGCCGGATTCTTCCGGTTTTCCAAAAAATTCAAACGCATAGGGTTTCCCCGATTCCGGATTGAAGGCTTTCAGTGATGAGGTAAAAACCGGCAGTACATTCACACCCCGATCTTCCAGCGATCGCACCATGGTGTCTATAAAGTGTGTATTACCGCTTAGCCAATGAGCCCGGTAAAATGTAATGCCAATCGTCGCCAGCTGCGGGTCCCGGTGTTTCAGCCAGTCGTCCAGATCCGCATGCTCGGGCAGGTCCGGATGGTAAATACCGTGCTCCGCAAGCACAGCGGGTGTTTCAAAACCAAAACCCGTCATTAGTAAATGGTCAGACAGATAGCCTAGTAACGACAGCAGGTTGTTGTATCCTCCTGCCTGAAGATAACCCAGTGTTTCCTGCAAAATGGCGGGAGAAACGGTGGATACAGCAGCAAATTCGGGATTCAACTCACCTGTGCCGCTCACCACGATCAGATGCTGCCCGCGTTGTCCGGCCAGGTTCACCAGTTCTCCAAAACCCGGAATGCTGCTCAACCTGCCGTGGATGCGCACAACAATGATTTTTGCTTCCGCAATTTCACGTTGCAGCAACTGCTGCATTTGTTCTTCGCTCTTGATGGCTAGCAAACTGATACCGGTTGTCCTCGGAAAATCATCCGGCAAGAGCTGCATCGCACGGTTCAATGTCAGCAGGTCTGTGTCGGCATGGGTCAGAAATACAATGCCTTCCGTAGGTAGCGCCACCTGACCAGCCACCGTCGCATGTTCGCTTCCCTTCCAGGTGTAAAACTGAAACACATACTCCGCCAGGTCGGAAGGCGGTACCAGGTACCGGTCGGCCTTTACCATACTCTCTATATAATCGAAAATGGCGATGATCTGCCATTCATAGTTGATCGAATGGAACCAGACCGAATGACCGTCAAACAGCAGTGTCACCACATTAGCCAGTGTACAGGGCCCCAGGCAACCGCCTTTGGTCATATGCACCACATTCCGAAGCTTTCTCCGCAACCATTCATTTTTATACAATTCCACAGGGATAGGCGCATAACCCCGGTCGACCCGGCCGCAGCAGCAGGCATTGTAACAATATGACAGGTGCCCCCGCCGCTGAACGAGGTTAATGGCTTTTCCATCGGATCGGGTGACGCGCTGACGTTTCATAAGGAGCTATCGGCAATCGGCTTAATGTGAACGATTGCGGTTCGACTGTTGGATTAAATGGCTAATAAACTCGGGCTTGTCTCCCCAGTAAAGATGTGTATAGGTAGCAAAAGTATTTTGGGCCCGATACAAGCGGGTATCGACCGGAATGCCCTTTGCATTGGTGATCAGCACAGGTTCGGGAGTTATTTTCTCGTCGGTCACCGTCGAATAGTGAAATTCATGGCCATTGATTTCCAGCCCATTCCAATGCAGTTTCCGATAGCCCAGCGTCATCCGCGCATGTTTCAGCGAGGTTCGGACGTCCAGCACGCCTGCCATCTCAAAGCTGTCGCCACGGTGGTCCGTAATGCTTTTACCGAGATACATCAGGCCCCCGCATTCGGCATAGGTGATGCCTCCGCTCCCGCAATAATGCGCTATGGCGCTCAGCATCGGGGTGTTTTTTGACAGTTCAACTGCAAAAAGCTCCGGGTAGCCGCCTGGCAGGTACAACAAATCCGTCTCTGGCAATTGCCGGTCCTGTATCGGGCTGAACCATTCCACCTGCCCGATTGATTTTAATACTTCGATATTTTCGTGGTACAAAAAAGAAAAAGCTGCGTCGCGGGCCACTGCGATCCGGAGCGGGCTTCGCGGATCCGCTTTCGGGACAATAGGTTTTGCAATTGTCCGCTGGTTACTATTTCGGGTGATTTCGAGCAGCCGGTCCACGTCAACGGTTTTGGGAATAATTTTGGCCAGTCTCTGAACAATGGCCTCATAATCGGTATCAGCAGAAATATGCAACCCCAGATGCCGCGAAGGGATCACCAGGTTCTGATCCTTAGGCAAATAACCCAGTGCCTCAACACCGGCATCTTCGCAGGCCTCTTTCAAAAAACGGTAATGGGACTCGGTATTGACAAAATTGAAAATGACACCGGCAATGCGTACCCGTGGATCAAACCGGCTGAAACCATAAATCAACGGTGCCGCGGAATAGGCCATCGACTGCGCCGAAATAACCATTATTACCGGAATATCCAGCAAAGCCGCGATCTCTGCGCTGCTTCCCTTCATCCTGTCGGCCCCGTCGAACAACCCCATTACCCCTTCGGTAACCGCTACATCCGATGCGCCAGCATACTTTTCGAACAGCGCCTCTGCATGCGATCCGGGAGCCATAAAAGTGTCCAGATTAATCCCTGGCGTCCCGGCAGCGGTGGTATGATGGATTGTGTCGATGTAATCCGGCCCGCATTTGAATGGCTGCACCTTGTACCCCCGATTTTTCAATGCGCGCAATAACCCCAGCGTAACGGTGGTCTTACCCGAGTTGCTGGAAGGAGCAGAAATGAGGAATGCTGACTGCATTGAGGAGGGCGGTTTTGTTGTTAGCTATTTATTTCAAGGCAATGACTCCTTTTTTAGATACAAGCTTTCTTCATCATCCTATCCCAGCAATCGCAAACCATCCGGGATCCCGGCCCTCAGAAAGTCAGGATCTGAAAAGCCACACATCAGGCGATATCAGTAAGTAAGCAAAGAAAGAAAGGTATGAACGGAAGCACCGAAACCGGCAGGCGGGAGCAAATCCCGGCCATATCCAAACCTGACCCTGCTTCAAACCGCGAAAGCATTGTCAACATGAAAAAGCAGGTGCTCTGGCTTTGGGTTTTAATTCTGAATGTTTGACTGAATAATTTTTGCCCAATCATTCGTCATTCAAAATTGTCCCTTTACAGTTGCGCGACAGCTCGTGATTTTCACACGATTCCCCTGGAATGCATTGAAATGCATTACCTTTTCTGTTGTAGAAGTATGTTAAAGAACTTGTTGGACCGCAAAGTTAGGCTTAATCATCCGGTTTTCTGGTTTTACTCGGTCAAAAAAAGCTAGCTTTGCACATTCATAGGTTCACGCTCTGCGCGTGATTAAAAGGGAATCCGGTGCAAATCCGGAGCAGTACCCGCTGCTGTAAGTTCAAAACATCGCTCTTGCATGATGTCACTGGGATAGACTTTTTGAATGACTTCAATCATTCGAAAGCCCGGGAAGGCGCAAGAGCTTGGACGAGCCAGAAGACCTGCCGTTGAACAATCCGGTTTTGCTTTCGGGAAGAAAGGCAAGAGGACAACAACGCAGGTACATGTAACCTGAGTCGCCTTCTGCATTCTCCCATAAGTTGTTTTTTAATTTATGCGGAAATCCAAATGATTCATTATCTGCTCATTGACTCGCTGCTGCTCGGCGTACAACATTCTTTCGAACCCGACCATATGGCGGCGGTATCGGTACTGGCCACCGATGAAAATAAAAGTCCGGCACAACGCTGGAAACTGATATGGCGCTCGTCGCACTGGGCGTTGGGTCATTCTCTCACATTGATCCTGTTTGCCGTCCTGGTGCTACTTCTCAGGTCGACGCTTTCGTTGCAGGTTGCCGGTAAAGTGGAATTGCTGGTGGGGCCGCTGATGATCTGGCTGGGCATGCTGGCTATCCGAAGGAATTTCAAAAAGAATACATACTCCCCTATTGCCGATGATCCTAAGGTCAGCCGCTCGTTCTGGGTAGGCATGGTTCATGGGCTTGCGGGCACGGGCGGAGCGTGCGCCGTTGCATTGACGCTCGCTGCCAGCGACGCCGTCACGGCCGTCTGGATCATCATTCTCCAGAGCGTCGGCATCATCCTTTCCATGTCGGCTTACGGCTATTTCTTTGCCTTCTCGATCGGCCGTTTTGCCGGCAAGCGCGACCGTTTCCTGACCATCGTCAACTACCTCGTCGGCTCATTCTCGATCCTCATTGGCGCAGTGACTTTATACGAATCATTTCAATCTTAACAATGCATATTACTTTGTACCATTCTTTCCGCAGGCCTTTCGCCGGGTTGATGTTATTCGTTCTCGCTAACCTGCCAGCGTCCGCGCAGGAAAACGTCCCCGACTCCTCCGATCACAAACAGCTGGACGCCGTGGTCGTGACCGCGACGCGATTTGAGACAAAAAAAGAACAGATCGCACAAAAGCTCACGCTGATCTCCGGGGACGATATCCGGATGACTCCGTCCGCCGACCTGACCGATATCGTCCGAAAAACCGCCGCTGTGGATGTAATTCAATATCCGAACCTTTCATCCGGCATTGGAATCCGCGGCTTCCGGCCCCAGTTTTCGGGTCTGAACCAAAGGACATTACTATTAATCGACGGACGCCCGGCCGGTGCTACGAACCTATCGCAGATCAATCTCAATGGTATCGAGCGGATTGAAGTTCTGAAAGGGCCTGCTTCTTCCCTGTATGGTTCACAGGCTATGGGCGGGGTGATCAACGTAATCACGCAACGTTCAAAAGGTGAGCCAGCCGGTAATGTGTTCGTTGAATATGGTAGTTTCAAAACCATTCAGGCAGGGCTTCATACGGGCGGGAATATTACTTCAAAACTCGATTACGATCTCTCATTCAGCTACCTGGAAAGATCCAAAGATTACCGGATCGGGAAAAACAATTGGCTGAGGGACGCCTTCGGGTACAAACATGCACAAAAAAACTACATCGGCCGGCCCGTGGTTGAGACCGACGAGACCACCGGTGACGGCGACCGGCGACCGTTCACCAAGCTGCATTATTTCTCTGGTGCATTGCGCCTCGGATACCAGATCAATGAGCATTGGCGGGTGGATGTCCGTGGGGAGCAATTTCAGGCGAAGGACGTAGAATCGCCGGGTGAGCTATCGTCAGGAAGTGCCGAGGCCAGTACCAAGGACTTGGACCGGCAGGCCCTGGATGTTTCATTAAGTGGCCTGATTGGCCGGCATAATCCGAGTGTGAAAGTTTTCACTTCTGAAGAGAGTACCAAAAATTACACACAAAATGTGTCTGGCAAGGCTGTTGTCCCCTTCCGGTCGGCGCAGGGGCGCAACGCATGGAAGGGTATTCAGGTGAAGGATGTCTGGAAATTAGGCCGTCATTCTGTGATATTGGGTTATGATTATCTCAATGCTTCTACCAAAAGCCGTCGCTGGACCAACGACACCACGGAGCGCGCCCCTACTCAACCGGAATATGCGCTGATTTCCAATGCCTTCTTCGGCCAAGCCCTGCTAAATTTCGGAAAACTGACCGTACAGCCAGGGATCCGACTCGATCACATTACTTTTGATGTTCGGGAAACCGCCCTGCTCCCTACTTATAAAGCAGGGAAGAAGACCAGTCCATTCACAAGTCCAAGTCTGGGCATTACGTACGAACTCGTGCCTTCGTTTCGGATGAAGACCAATGTCGGCAGGGCGTTCGTGACCACGGATGCGTACAGCGTGGCAGGATATAATGAGATCCGCGACTCGAAAGGCCGCATTGCGATCACTGCGGGCAATCCTGATCTGAAAAACGAAAGCAGTTTCAGTTGGGATCTTGGGTTGGATTTCAATAAACCCAAAGCAGGTTTCGCAGCCAATGCCACATTCTACCATACGCAGGTAGACGACCGCATCGCGAAAATCATACATGTCGTGAACGAGCCACTGCCCAATGGTGATGTGATTACATCCAGGGCCACTTTTGTGAATGCGGCCGACGCGGAAATCACAGGTCTGGAAACCGAATTATCCTATGATTTTGGGGCCAGAAGCGACTATCACTATTCGCTCAGAGCATTCTGGAACGGTAATTCAATAATCAAAGCCAGGGAGCTGATTGTTGGCACCGACGCCTCCGAAGTGGAGCGCGACATTCAGAATGTTGCACGAAATACTTTCAATTACGGCATTGCGTATGATAACCTGAAATGGCTTCAAATCAGATTATCCGGAAGATCGATCGGAACACGAAAAGACATCGACTACACCGATCCGATCAATCCCGAAATAGAATATCCGAAATATATGGTGCTGGATTTCACCGCGCAGTTCAAAATCGTCGGCGACCACGCCATCGCGCTGAAACTAAGCAATATCACCGATGAGAACTATTACGAAAAACGGGGATACAATCTGCCCGGAAGGGCATTGTCCGTTCGGTATGTGAAGCGATTTTAACAAAGTAAAACGGGCGCATCGTAAACATGCGTTGCGCCCGCCTTTCATCAAAATTTATCCCACCAATTCTTAGCAGCCTTGCTATTCCTGCCTCCAATTCTTTCCAACGCCATCCGGTAATGCGTGCCGTTGAGCGACGCTTCTACAAGCGGGTAACTCATGCGGGCCGATATATCCGTTACATCAGGGTCGAGTGAGCCGTCGGCGGGTAATGCAAAAATGGCTTTGCCGGTATTGGGGTCCCTGAAATCCAACCGGAGACGTTCCAGCCAGCCTTGCATGCCCTGCGTATACATCGCAATCCATTTCTGGGAGCCGATGCAATCCTTCCATTTGGCGGCATTATACGGCACCTTTTTGAGATAAGCCGTGATGTTTTCGTCGCGGATGCCCGCAAAGCGCATGGATGCGGTGACGCCTTCCTGGTAATATTGGGCCGCAGTTCCGGTCAAGCCGACTTTCAAACCCCTCGCGATAATTTCAGCCAGCATAAACTTCACCTCCGCCAGGTCCAGCCAGATCGTCGGTGCCGTAGCGCCGACCGCGTAACCTGCCGGCAGGCTCACCAGGGTGGGATCTCCATTGGAACTCGCATCGCTGTTCTCGAGACCGTACGTCTCACCCACATAATTGTTGCTATTCAGCAGCGGCTCTGCAAAAACAGGCAGCCTCGGATCGTCATACAGTTTAAGATAATCGATAAAGGGCTTCGACATCGAAAAATCAGCCCGTACTTTAAAGGCCTGGTTCATTGGATTGTTGTTCGGCGGAGACGGCAGCCAGCGGAACAGCGCACTTTGATCCTGGCTACTTATAATGCCCCCGTTCGCCGGATCCAGGGCCTTCTTAATGGCTTCAGTAGCTTCGGCAGGTTTCACATCGATCATCCGCAAAGCAATCCGCAACCGCAACGAATTGGCAAACCGCTTCCACGCATTCACTTCACCTCCGTATATCACATCGCCGGTGGCATAGCTCGGCTGCGCCGGATCGAGCAGTTTCACCTGTTCGTCCAGTGTGACGAGCAATCCTGCATATACTTCCTCGCCACTGTTGTAAGCCGGCGTGACGTCATCGGCATTCAGGGCTTCGGTATAGGGGATGGGGCCGCCATAAATATCGGTCAGGAAATGGTAGGTATAAGCCTTCATGATCTCGGAAATGACAATGCGGTTCTTGTATCCCGGCCATTTTGATTCCTGCTCCACCTTCTGGGATTCCTGCAATTCATTGAGGACGTCCGCATAAAAGGTGTTCCACATGATCTGGTTTATGTTCTCCCGGATTTGGTACCGGCTCTCGTCGGAATAATAGGTCGACGACCAGTACTGTGCATAATACATCCCGAAACGGCCATTGTTCCATTCGTCGGTGATATTGGTCGAGAAATTATATTGCGCATTGGTGAGCAGCTGGGAAGAAGTTGCATGCTCGGCACTGTTCGGGTCTTTGTTCATTTCCTCAAAACCATCGGTGCAAGCTAGCATCGACGAGAGGACGAATGCAGATGAGATATTTCTGATGCTTTTTTTCATAGCTGTTTTCAAGTTAAAATCCGAAAGAAACGTTTACTCCCATCGAACGGACCGAGGGTAACGCTCCCCCTTCCAGCCCCTGCCAGTTGGTGATGGAATTGGTGATATTAGTAGGATCGACGTGTTTGGAGTTCGACTTCATCAACCACAGGTTCCGCCCCACTACCGACAACCTGACCTTGCTGAACGGCGTCTTGGAAACGATCCCTGCGGGTAAATTGTAGCCCAGGCTCACTTCGCGCAGGTAAATGAAGCTCGCATCGATCACATCGATTGAGTTGATGTTATAGCCGCCATTCCCATTGCTGCTGTAATGCTGGCGGGCGGTAATCACAACGTCATTCGGAGTACCGTCCCACTTGACACCCTCTGCAATCATACCGTCTTCCCGGATACTACCGGCGGCGGTTTCTTCCAGGATACCTGTTTCTCTCCCGAACATCTGAGTGGTCGAAAAGAAACTGCCCCCCTTCTGAAAATCGATCAGTGCCGAAAAATTGAAGCCTTTGTAACGGAATGCATTAACCAACCCGCCCGTGAATGACGGCAGTACGGATCCCAGCACCACCTGATCGTCCGAGCGCAGGTAGATTCCGTCCTCATTCACTACTTTCTGCCCCTTGTCGTTGTACACAAAATCATAGCCGACAATAGAGCCGAACGATTCGCCCTCCCGGGCTTCCAGCTGCACAGCGAAAGACGCATTGGTCAGCAGCATGGTTTTCTGGTCGGGCATGAGGCGCACGATTTTGTTGGTGTTTTTGGCCCAGTTAAGGGTTACGTCCCATTTAAAATTTTCCATCGAAACCGGCGTGGCGTTTAGACTGATTTCGACACCTTTGTTTTCAACCAACCCGGCATTGATATACTTATAGGTAGCCCCTGTGGCAGCCGAGCGGCTGAGCGGAATGATTTGGTTTTTAGTGCGACGGTTGTAATAGGACAAATTCACGCCTAACCGGTTATTCAGGACTTTAAATTCAGTTCCAAACTCATATTCAGAGGTGATTTCAGGTTTCAAATCCGGATTTGGCAAAGTATTTGGCACCGACACTCTCGAATCGGAGCCGAATGGCTGATAAAGCTGGTACGCCAGCACCGTATTATAAGGATCGGTGTCGTTTCCAACCTGTGCGATCGCCGCACGCAGTTTCAGGAAATTCAGCCAGTTGGCCTCCATCAGGTTGGAAGCGATCCAGGAAAGCGATCCGGACGGGTAGAAATAGGAGTTGTGCTTCACCGGAAGCGTCGACGACCAGTCATTACGTGCGCCCAGATCCAGAAAAAGCATATCCTTGTAACCCAAAGAGGAACTCGCGAACACCGAATTGATCCGTTTTCTGGTCTTGAAATCCGTAATGTCGGGGCGCCCCATGGATGCTTCCAAACTAAAAACATCCGAACTCAGTCCGTCCACAGTCTTGGATATTAATGTGGATCCGGTGCGTGTCATGCGATTGACCCCGAGGTTCGCATTGAGCGAAAAGTCCTTGGTAAACACCTTATTGTAGGAAAGTAAGCCCTGAAAATTATTTTCCAGATGCCCGTACTTGCTCAGCCAGTACTGTGACGTGTACTGCGACCCGATCGCCACACGCTCCTCCTGGGTTTCGAAATACGTATCCGTCATGTATTTGATTTCGGCGGTCAGTCCTTCGGCCAGTTTATAATTGGCAGCCAGGTTTCCGAACACCCGCGTCCGGCCGTCGGACTGGTAATTTTTATGCCTTATCCAATACGGGTTGTCGGAATATCTTGGTGCGGAATTAAACCATGACGTCCGGTTCCAGCTCAGCTGCGTCCCGTCCGGCAGTTCGTACTCCTTCATTTTGTTGAAATCGACTTGTCGTTGGCCCCATTGGGTGAATTGCACCATCACGTTCGAGCCGTCGTCCGCGTATCCCGTACCTGGCCTGCCTTTCGCCGAATGGGTCACAAAGTTGACGGCTCCCGAAATCGTCAGGTTTTTGAGTGCTTCGTAACTGCCGTTCATGCTCGCATTGTGCCTGATCAGTTTGGAATTGGGAAGAATGTATTTCTGGTTCAGATTCGAATACGAAATTCGGTAAGAACCTTTGTCGGTCGATCCGTCGAGAGATACATTATGATTGAAAGTAGAGCCTGTTTCAAAGAAGCTTCGGATGTTGTTGGGTTGCGCTTCCCAGGGTACCACTTTACCAAAATCAGGGTTCTTACTGTCTTTGTCCCAGCTCCAATAGGGCCGGTACAACTGCCCTTCAAACTTCGGCCCCCAGGATTCGTCGGTTGCATACTGCGGTAAGAGATCATAACGCCCCAGCCCGTCATTGTCGTCGTAGCTTCCCTTGCGGTCGTCGGGAAATGCCTCCGGATTTTCATTATAGTAGAGCTTGTCAAAACGGAAGCCGCCACCGTATTTATTCTGGTAACGGGGGAGTTTGTATACCTTATCTATATTGTAACCAAGTGAATAGGTCAGGTTTGGTTTCCGCGACTTCCCGCCTTTCTTGGTCGTCACCACGATTACCCCGTTGGAACCCCGACTTCCATATAGCGCAGTAGCCGCCGCGCCTTTAAGCACTGTCACATTTTCCACGTCATTGGGATTCAGGTCCTGGATAGAATTTCCGTAGTCATAGCCTCCCGCACCGCGCTGCTGATCCGGTGAGTTCGTATTTCGGTTTTCCATTGGCATACCATCCACAACAAAAAGCGGGTTATTATTTCCGTAAATCGACGTAATCCCCCGGATATTGATCTTTGCAGAACCGCCCATTGCACCCGGGCTACCTGCAACCTGCACGCCCGCCAGCTTACCCGACAACGAGTTGACCAGGTTGGTTTCCCGAACATTGCTCAGCTCCGAACCATCGATTTTCTGCGCTCCGAAACCCAGCGACTTCTCCTCCCGGCGGATACCCAGGGCCGTTACAACGACTTCACCCAGTTGCCGGGTATCCTGCTCGAGCGAAACGTCCAGCCGCGACCTGGCCCCCACCTTCACTTCCTGCGTTTCAAAACCGATATAGCTAAAAACCAACACCGTACTATCGCTGGATACCCTGATTGAGTACTCACCGTTCCCATTCGTTTGCGTTCCGGTATTCGCATCCCTGACTTTGATGTTCACCCCGGCCAACCCGGTCCCATCGTCTTTGGCGGTCACCACCCCGGTGACGGCCCTGTCCTGGGCTGCGGCTTGCATCGCCGGCAGCAACAGCACACATAGTAATGAATAGATATTTTTCATGGTCATTATGGATTGGTTAAAAATGCGGATCGGTTTGCCGGTCAACGACCGGACAGCTATGTGCTGAGAGCAGGATTGTAGAATGGGCACAGCATTCCCGTTCACCGTACAGCGCCGGTGTCAAAAAGTGCGCGGATAGCGCTTAACGAAACAGGCAGATCTGATCGGCAACGATTTTCCAGCCTTCGGGCCTGTGCTGCCAGATCCTGACAAAGAAACCGTCGGTTGGTTCCTGCACACCGCTGGTGGTAGCATTTACCCGACCGTAGCAGTAGGCAAGGTCGCCCGCTCTGGAAATCCCCTGTCCGCCCTTGATAAATTGGTATGATTTGATATGCTGTTCACCGATCGTACGAAGCGCCTGTGCTTTGGTTCGCCCGAAGGGACTATTATTTCTCAATAAGACTACTTCCTCTGCTAATGACCGATTATAGGCTTCGATCACATCAACTGCGGCCGTTTTTGAAAAATTATCGTCCTCCATCCACACATTGCCAGTTTGTCCGCCGACGGGCGCAAACGGGAGGATGTAGCCATAACCGGTGTAGCTTTTCGGCTCAGGATCACGCAGAAAGGCTTGTGCATGGTCTTTGGCATGAAAAGCTCCTCCGTCAAGCAGAACCTTGAAGCTTCCCGATGCATTCTTCTTCCAGATAGAAAAAAAGTACCCGGAACTCACTGCTTTCTTGTCCTTTTCTGCAAAATACTGATAAGGCCCGGAGGTAAAGCCCAGATCACCGGACACGTGCGCGATCACGGGATACCAGCTCAGAAGATCGTTGTTACTTCCTGCCACCTGACCATATTCGGTCATGCCGTTAACGGGTACGCCTTCCTTGAAAACTACCCCGGTACTATCCAGATAGGCCAGAAAAGCAGCCGGAATACCTCTCTCCCCTGCCGCAGTAGCAAAGGCCTTCTCGGTATCGATCAGCAATCTCAAATCCGGATCAATCTGCTGTGACCTTACTATATATACGCAACCCAGGTACAACACCAGAAACATGCCCCATATCCGGAGCGGTTGCCCCACGATCCGACGCGGGTTGGTATGTAGAGGCCAATACATTCAGTTCGATCAGTTAGGAGTTATCATACAATAATACAGCATCTTACAGAAAGGAGAAAAGCTACGGGGCCTTTATCGACCAACAACGCGAAGAATCGGCAAAATACATTTGTAGAACAAAAACGTCACAAAATTACACCCCTTCGCCTTTTGTATTGATCCTTTCTTCCCTCCGCGTCTTTGCATCGCCCACCGGTATCGGTAAACCCTTGGAGTAAATAATGATGTAATAGAGTAGTTGTAATAAATCATCCCGCCTCCGGATGTGGAGGGCGGGATGATCTGCTTCTCAGGAAAATGGTCAGAATTCAATCTGGCCACGGATTTCTCCTGCCGGGTAGATAATATTATGAATATTAAAATAATAGAGGCCATTGAGCAGCTCCGTCTCCTTGATCTTTACCCCGTCAACCATCACCGAATTGGAATATTCTCCCGACAGTGTCTTAGGGAAGTTGTTGAAGAAATCATGCTGAACGCCGGCATTGGCTCCTTTGGGTGCTATGCCATGAATATGTGAGCCGGTTGGTGTGCTGGTCAGGTCCTTCCACTTGATGAAATAACTCAGCAGGTGGGTAGACTTGTTGTACATCACGTCTACCGTACCCCAGGCGTTGGTCATCACACCCGGAACCTGTTGCCCCCCGGTGAGCGGCAAGCCTTTCTTCACCACGATATGAGGCTGATCATAGAACTCGATCTGCCCCCGGATCTCACCGCCCGGATTAAGTGGCGTATGAATGTTGAAGTAGTACATGCCGTTGAGCAGGTCCGTTTCATTGATGCTTGTGCCGTCCACCAGCACGGATGATGAATAGGTGCCGGATGGTGTTTTCGGGATCAGGTTAAAAAAATCGAATTTGATGCCGGCGTTGGTTCCGCGTGCTGCGGTCCCGTGTATGTGCGCGCCTGTTGGGTTACCTGTCAGGTTTGCCCAGTTGAGGGTGAATGTGAGCATGTGCGTGGTTTTGTTGTACGAAACATCCGCCCAGCCCGTGGCACCGGTTTGTTTGGCCGGCAACTCCTGGGAGCCGCTCAGAGGCAATCCGTTCTGCCTCACGACATCCTGTGGGGTATCATGGTCTTCGCATCCTGAGAACAGTGCAAAGAGCAGCCATACCATTCCAAATTTACATAGAACTTTCACCATTTGGTTTGTTGGATTTGAGTTGAAGATATGTATAAACTATTCCTTTAAAATTACAATTATTTATACGAAGTTTCAGGATAAAAAAATCAATAAATCATTAATAAATAGTGAATTACGAGAACTATGCATTTCCTCTACTTTTTTGAGCGTTGGTCGATATAATTTCATCCGCCGGAATCTTTTGCCTTCATTTACCCGACTATTTCAATCCGCGCCTATGGATACCTCATTTCTGGAAAAACAAGTAAGGTTTCCCCTATCGAACCGGACCGTCAATGTCAAATATGCATTGGTCCACGCAGGCTACTGGCTGCTGGTAACCGGCTTTTTCCTGTACGAGAAGCGCTACCTCATTTACAAGGCGAGTCTCAATTACTTCGCCATTTGCGTCATGGGCCGGATTGCCCTGCTGATCGTCATCGCGTATCTCAATCTGCATTATTTTTTACCCAAATACCTTTTGAGAAAACAGTATCTGAAATACTTCGGAATGGTGCTGCTCTCGATCATTGCTTACCTGCTGATCCAGTGCCTTTTTGACTACTATTTGTATGGTTATGTGATCGGCCCGATGCGTAACAGCAATTGGATGGAGTCCGTTTCCTACAATTTTTTCAGCACGCTCTGGTATCTCGCATTGATGGTAGCCCTCAAACTGAGCATCGACTGGTACGAGCAGCAGCGCATTTTGCAAAAAATCGTAGTCGAAAAGCTGAATGCCGAGGTAAATTTCCTGCGCTCACAGGTGAACCCCCATTTCCTTTTCAATATCCTTAACAACCTGTACGCACTGACGTTGAAGAAATCTGATCTGGCACCTGAAGTGGTTTTGAAATTGTCTGAAATGATGGAGTACATGCTCTACGACAGCGACAACAGCACTGTTTCGCTCGATAAGGAGATCAGCTATCTCCATAATTATATCGAACTCGAACGGATCCGCTACGACAACAATCCTGATATCTCGCTCGACGTGGCGGGTGATCCTGATGGTAAGGAAATCGCTCCGCTGCTGCTTTTGCCACTGCTTGAAAACGCATTCAAGCACGGTGTCAGCAGGAAGTCCGAAAAAGGCTGGCTCCATGGAAAAATTCATGTAAAGCCGTCGGCCCTAGAGGTGACCATCGAGAATAGCAAATCGGCCCATTCCGGGAAAGAAACCAAAGGCGGCATCGGGCTGGCAAATCTCCGTCAGCGCCTCGAACTGTTGTATCCCTCGCGCCATAGCCTTCGGATCGATGATCAGCAGGAACGTTTTACGGTATTTATGGAAATCAATCTTGCCAACACTTAACCCCAACATATCATGAAAACACACCGGTTCCTTCCTTTTCTTTTGCTGGTAATGTTCTTCAACCAGGGGCACAGGCCCTCTCCTGAACGCGAAATGTTTGTCGGCGCTACACCCTGCGATCCGGTAGCCCGGCATTTGCTGTCGATCCCGATGGATATGGATTGCGAAATGATCAAATGGAAAATAGCTTTGCAGCGTCACCCGCGTGACCAGAACCCAACCCGTTTCACCTTGCAGTACACCTATGGAATGACAAAGCCAGGTACCCAGGGATTTGCCAACGATGGATTTTCCAGGGAAATAAATGGGGAATGGCATATCGAAAAAAACACCGGAAAAGCACCTGGCGCAGATATTTTCGTGCTTCAATCTCAATCGAAAACACCGATCAGGCTTCTACGGCTGGACAACCGGCTACTCCATTTACTGGATCCCGAAGGCAACCTGATGATCGGCAATGCCGGGTTTAGTTACACCATGAATCGATCCACCGGAATCTGAACATTCAAATCCATTAGCCATGAAAACCTTGTTTCTGTGCATCGCAAGTGTCATTTCATTCCAGGCCGCTGTTGGGCAGGAAGTACAGCTACCCAATGTTCCATCCAGAACCACCACCCGCCAACCGATTGCCGAGGGCTCCAAAGTCTGGGGTGTTTTTCACGGCCGCGTACCGTGCCAGGAAATTGCACAGGTGCTGCATGTGCCGGTGGAAGCCAATTGTGAAAAGGTAAAATGGGGCTTCACGTTCTTCATCGACCCGGGCACCGGCCAGCCCACGACGTATCTCTGGGAAGGATCGTTATACCGTGACAAGCCCCGTACCGGGAAATGGGCAACCGCCAAAGGCACCGCTGACAATCCCGGCGCCACGGTAATCGTGCTCGACCCCGACGAACCCGGCAAATCCCTGCTGTTTCTGAAAGGCGACGAAAATGTGTTATTTGTGCTCGACAGTTCCCGGAAGCTGATGGTGGGCGGCGACTATCTGAGCTACACTTTCAACCGTGTCGTAAACTGACTTAACCGCAACGTATGCTGCAATGCGTGATCATCGACGACGAACCGCTCGCCAGGGAAATTCTGGAAGGATACCTCCGGAAGTCGGGGGTTGCGGCCGGCATTGTGCAGTTCGGGAACGCGCGTGACGCACTCGCCTGCATGGAAGGAAAAGAACCGGACGTGCTTTTCCTCGATATCGAAATGCCGGAAATGAATGGCATAACATTCCTGAAATCATTGTCGCAGCCTCCGGTAACCGTTTTCACAACCGCCTACCGCGATTATGCATTCGAAGGATACGAGCTGGGTGTGATCGATTTTCTGCTTAAACCCATTTCCTACCCGCGCTTTTTGCAGGCGATCGAAAAGGTGCGGGATTTTCTGCAGCTGAAGGAGCAAAACACCAATCTCGAACAGCACGGTTCCGAAGAAAAACCCGATTTTATTTTTGTCAAAAGCGGCGTACAGCGCGTCAGACTTGCATTCGATGACATTACGCACATCCAGGGACTCAAAGACTACGCGATCATCCATACCGGCTCGGGTAAAGTCGTGATCAAAGGGTCGGTGAAAGCCATGCTGGACATTTTCCCCGCTTCACGGTTTATCCGGGTCCATAAATCGTTCATCGTATCCATTGACAAAATACGGCGCATCGAACGCAACCGCATTATCTGGGGCGCTCATCAGATCCCGATCGGGAGGAATTATAAGGAGGAAGTCATACAGTTAATCCACCGTTAGATCAACAGATTCTGCTTTTCATATACCTCCCTCCCAGACCCTCCCTGAATATCGGATATTAAACTAACCAAAAAAAAACGCTTACAAGTCGAACAACTAACGATCCTAATCGATATCAACATGGAAAAGCACATCAGAATAAACAAGCCCATGCCCGAAAAACCGAAAGAAGCCATTTCAAAAAAACAGGAATGGACCCAAAAAGTACAGGCAGGAGATATGCGGGATTCAATAAAAAACAAACCAAAAACCGTCGTCTGACTGTTATCCTGCCTTCCCTTGCAACGAGAAATCGAGTTCTCATGAATTCTTCTTCGATACCCGGTTGGGGCATCGCTATTTCATCCGCTTTACACCTGCCTCTTATCTATTCCAGCTGGATTGCTTTCACTGCCAAAATACGTTAGAGCTGTCATTCTATCCGGAAAGTAAGAGCGCTCCCCGGGATTCTCGCATCAAAAATACCATTGTTGAGCTGATCAGATCTTTCATGAAGGAGCATTGGGCTCCCATCTTATATATTTGTGATAATCTGGATAAAAAGGAGCATTACCGCTCCCGCTTGATCAAACGCTGGTTCGAGGAATTCGGGTCAGAGGATTTGCGTCATGACTATCGCATTATCGAGTTTGATGATTACACAATTATTCTTGAAATCATCACTTTTCACCGGGATGTTTCCACCAGCGCTTATTTTAACCGGTTAGAAGATTTCCGGCTTGTCAAAACATCTCATACACGCTATTTTTACCCCTTCATTTAACGCCCATTACATGGACCTTTTTTATTTCCCGGATTCGCCTTTCGAGGTGCAGCTTTGTTTTGGTCAGGTAATCCGGGAACTGGAAAAGACGGCGAATGTTCCATCCAATCCCCTGGCAACCCAGCAACGCGCCCTGCTGAAAGAGGTTTCGCGATTTCCCGAGCTTCGACAGGGTATTACCGATGTGGCGCAGGTTACCGGCAATGCTGAGCTGATCAGCCAACTCCTGGCACCTTATTTTCCGGAGGTATTGACCAAAAACGAAATCAAGGCGATCGGACTGCCCTACTCCGGGTTCATCTTCAATCACTCAGAGCGGTTCAAGGCCATTCTGGACGCCGCAGGGCCGGATTTCGATTTCAACATCCGTGATTTCAGCGAGCATCAGTTCTATGTCATGAGCTGCTGCCTCATCCTGCAGGAGCATTACCATGTGAGGATCGATTTTACCAAACCGTTTTTCTATGATATTCCGGCCGCAAACGGCATTACCCGGCATTACCGGATCCTTTACAATGCAGATTTCCTCGACATCATCGCGACGAAAAACTCACTTCCCATCAGTGCAGAGGATATCGCCCAGCTAATCGACAACTTCGACGACCTGGAACTTTGGAAATCCAAGTTTCCGCCCAACAGCTGGCTAATTCAGGGTTTTGGCATTATGAGCCTCATCGACGTGACCGTAGAAACGGCCGCCTCATTGCTTAAAGAAAAACTGCTGGGAATCCGGTCGCCCGGGTTCAGGCAAAGCATTAATTCTATATTCCGGTCGATTTACCGTATTCCCGACATTGAAGTGGGGTTTACCGTTTTCAATCCCGAAGAGAGTCGTTTCAGTCCGGACACTTTCGGTCAGCAATTGCCGAGTTTCATCCTCCGCGATCACAAGCATGAGGACGTCCGCACCATGCTGTGCTCCGACTCTTACCATACGCTCATCGATGAGAAAGTATTTTTTATTATTTCAAACACCGCCGAATACCTCGACGCGAATCCGCGAAACCTGCTGGCACGCAACTTTTCCGCCCAGCAGATAAGTAGTTTCATCCTTGCTCCCGTGGTCAAGAACGATTTCCTGTACGGCATCCTGGAAGTCGTTTCACCGCATCCCAAGGCACTCAACAGCATTAATGCGCGCAAACTGGAAGTAGTACTCCCCTTTTTGACCGACACCATCGAAAGACTGGCCTCCGAACTGCAAAACCAGGTGCAGGCGGTGATTCAGGAAAAATTCACGACCATACATAACAGCGTTTACTGGAAGTTCAATGCCGAAGCCAGAAAACTGATCCATCACAGACAGCTGGGAGAGGATTACGAGTTACACGAGATCACTTTTCCCGAAGTGCACCCGCTATACGGACAGATCGACATCAAGGGATCATCGGAGGCCCGGAATAACAGTGTACAACAAGATCTGACCCGGCAGTTGAATGCGGCCATGACATTACTCGAAACGATCGACAGGCAGCCGTTGTTCACGGATCTGTTTCAGGAAGAGCGGCGTCAGCTGAGTGGTTACCTCGCGGACCTTTCCCTGCCGATAAGAGCAAGTACGGAGCAATACGTCAGCAGCTTTCTTGAAAATACTATCCATCCGAAACTGCGCGAAATCGGCGACCCTGAACCGGCCCGACTGATACAGGAGTATCTGAACGCCAGCGATAAAATGACCGGCCAATTTCACCATGCGCGCCGGAAGTACGAAAGAACCATCTCGATGATCAACGAAGCCATGGCCCGCATCATCGACGACGGCCAGGCGGAGGCACAAGGGGTTTTCCCGCATTATTTCGAAAGGTTCAAGACCGACGGCATCGAGCATAACCTGTATGTCGGCGCTTCGATCTCTCCAGGACGGCACTTTCACCTGGGCAAGTTGCATGCACTACGTTTGTGGCAATTCCGTACGCTTTGCGAAATGGAGATCGCTCATCATGAGATGAAACCTGCTTTGCCTTACCCGCTGGAAGTGACCACGCTTATCCTTGTTTACCACGCGGCCATCGATATCCAGTTCAGAATGGACGAAAAACGGTTCGATGTGTACGGTAGTTATAATGCAAGATATGAGATCGTCAAAAAACGCATTGACAAAGCATTTGTAAAAGGTATCAACGAGCGGATCGTCCAAAGCGGCAAACTGGTGATCGTATATTCGAACCCGGCGGTTGAAAAGGAATATGAAGGTTACATTCGCCTGCTCCAGGCCGAAAACAGGATCACCGGCGAGATGGAAAGGCTCGAAGTGGAAGATTTACAAGGCATATCCGGTTTGAAAGCATTGCGGGTCAGCCTCGTCCGCCCATAGCCGGATCATGACAAGCCGGACATTTGGTTGTCCGATACTGGACAGGATTTGGATTAAAAAATACCTTTACAGGCTCCTTTGGCTTGTTTAGAAGTTGGTATGATTCTTGAACCAACGACTCTGCTATACAAATCTACAATCCCTATGCAGCTCATTTATGACCTCCGAATTTCATTCCGACGACTTTGGAGTGACAAAACAAGCTCCATGATCAATATTCTCGGACTGGCCCTGGGCATGACGTGCTGCCTTGTCATTTATGTATTTGTCCGGTATGAGTTAGGGTTCGACAACTTTCATTCGGACTCCGGGCGCACTTACCGCGTCGTAGAACACAGCAAAAAGGCCGACGGCATTCAGCATTGGCCCACTACTGCCTATCCACTGGCGGCTGCCATCCGCGAAAATATCCCGGGCGCAACCGTCACCCAGACGGCCGGGCCGCTGAGCCGGATCATCAGTTCTGTGGACAGCAAAGGGAACATTCACCGTTTTGAAGAAAGCAAGCTGATGTTTACCGATTCGCAGTACCTGAAGACATTTGATTTCAAAAAGATCCATCCGGAAGGGGTCTGGCTTGCAGGCAACGCGGAAACGGCCTTCGCCCAACCTAATGCCGTGGTACTCACTCAAAAGCTCGCCGATCGTTATTTTGCCGAGTACGCCGGTAATTTCGAGCAGATGATAGGCAAAACACTGACACTCAATAATACCGATCCGCTGGTTGTATCGGCCGTCATCCGCAATCCGCCGGGCAATACCAATCTGCTCTTCGATATGCTGGTCAACTACCGGTTTTTCAAGGCAAACAATGCGTACGCCACCTCCAACTGGTCGGGTAATTACCAGGGAACCACATTCGTAACGCTCGCACCCGGCGTTCAGCCCCGGGTATTCGAACGTCAGTTGACTGCGATGAAGAAGAAGTACATGAACAAGGAAGATGATACGCGCATATCCTATTTCCTGCAACCATTGACCGAAATACATACGGAACCCCTTTATGAAGATTTTTTGGGAGGCTATCTGGTAAGCCGGCAGATTCTATGGGGATTGACGAGCCTCGGCATTTTCCTGATCCTGATCGCCTCGTTCAACTTTATCAACCTCACCACTGCCCGTGCGTTACGCAGACGTAAGGAGGTGGGCGTACGCAAGACCGTCGGAAGCACACGTGTTCAACTGTTTTTCCAGTTTATCGGCGAAACATTGATCGTCGCATTGATTGCGGGTTCGATATCCCTGCTGGCGATGGGCTTTTTACTGAACGCGCTTAATAATGCCCTCACAGTCGTCAGCCTCGACCTGCAGCCCGATATCGAGGTCTGGCTTTTCAGCGCTGCCCTTATCGTGCTGATCGCATTGCTGGCCGGCTTCTATCCGGCGCTGGTCATATCGCGCTTTCAACCGATGCATGCGCTTAAAAATGCGGTCACTCCGGTAAGAAGCAGGTTTACATTGCGGCAGGGGTTAATCATCGGGCAATTTTGCATTACCTATGGTTTGCTGGTTGGCACGTTCGTCGCGTCCGGGCAGATGAATTTGTTTAAAAATAAAGATCTGGGTTTTGCCAAAGATGCGGTGATCGCCATCAATGGACCCCGTAACCAGGTAATCAGCAAGATGAGCGCATTCCGGGCGCAACTTCTGCAAAACCCGTCGATCCGTGAAGTGAGCTTTTCTACCGGTGCGCCGATCACCAAGAGCTTTTACGGGACCAATTTCCGGCTCAAAACGGAAGGGCAACCTATGGACAGGCAGGCGGAAATGAAGGTGGTTGATTTGCATTACAATTCCCTTTTCAACCTGAAAACCCTCACCGGACGCTGGTTCAACCATTCCAACATCGTCCCCGATGGTTCTGCATTCAACGGCTTTGTGATCAATGAAACGATGGTAAAAATGCTGGGATTAACCCCGGAAACGGCCCTGAACAAAACCCTGGTGATAAGCGAAGGCGAGGCACCTGTTATCGGCGTCGTGAAGGATTTCCACAATGTATCGTTGCAGCAACCGATCATGCCCTGTGTGATCATGTGCTGGAATACCGATTTCTATGACCAGATCCATGTGGCGGTTAATACGGCCAACGGTGCGTGGATGAACGTGGGCAGTACGCTCGCGGGCATCGAGCAAGTCTGGAAAAATATTTTCCCGCAGGATGTTTACCAATATGCTTTCCTGAATGAATCCCTCGCGAAAGGTTATATGATGGAACAACTGGTGTTCGACGCGTTCCGGATCTTCGCAGCCATTTCGATATTCATTTCATGTCTGGGGCTGTTCGGGCTGGCTACTTTCGCGGCTCAGCAGCGGACCAAAGAGATCGGCGTCCGGAAAGTGCTCGGCGCTTCCGTTGCGAACATTATGGCCTTACTTTTCAGCGATTTTGTGCGGCTGATACTCATTGCAATCGTGATCACGTCACCCATTGCCTGGTATGCAATGGAAAACTGGTTGCAGGATTTCGCCTACCGGATCGAAATGCAGTGGTGGATATTTGCAGTTTCGGGACTGCTTGCCGTGGGAATTGCATTGCTTACCGTCAGCTTTCAGAGTCTGAAAGCCGCTTTGATGAACCCGGTCAAATCGCTGAAAACTGAATAGGACACATTAGTGCTTCGTCCCGAGTATCGCCATCAGTTGCAATGCAGAAGGGTCGTGTGCGTTGAGCCTGAGAATCTTCCGCACATAATGCAATGCACCGTCACGGTTGTCCATTTTGTAGTAGGCCAAGGCAATTCTGTTCAGCACTCCAATGTCCGAAGAATCGGCCTGCATTACCGCCCTGAGCGCCACGACTTCCTGTGCTAACATCCGCACCGGCGAGAGATCGAGCCCTGATGTATTGCTCCGGATCGCGTAATCCAGGTACGGAAGTGCTTTTTCGGGCTGGTCTTGCTTTAAATACAAAACAAAAAGGTATCTGGCCGATTCAAAGGACGGTGCGAGCTCAAAGGCCTTTCTAAAACTGAACAAAGCATCGCCCTCCCGATGCATTTGTCCGCTCAGCATGGCCGACTTCATATAGTACCGCGGATCGGAAGGTTGTTCCAGGATGAGCGACTCTACCACTCTCCGTGCTTCCTCGTAATCGCTTTTGGCAATGTAATGATTATAGGCCTCGTTCATCGCTTCATTCCAGCCCAGTTTACGATTCGCCAGCGCATGGGCGGTCTGTTCTTCAAAACTTTCGATCCTGAAAGAGTCGTCTTGCAGGCTTCCGTTGAATGGCCAGCTGTTTTTCAGATTAGCTACTTTATAAAGCCCGGCCAGTGAATCGATGCGGGAAATAGGCATGGTTTGCAAAAGTTTTGAAAAGGACATTTCACCGGAGGCAGTCATGGGCAGCAAGCCAGTCTTTTTCAATGCCCGATAAAATGCCTCCGACATGAATGCATATCCTCTCAGATCGGGATGGACGTGTTCGAGGATCAGTTCCTTTCCGACAATCCCTCCGGGGGAATTTGCTTCGAAAAGCCCCTTTACATCTACCAAATGGCTATTGGAGTAGCGGGTAACAAGTTGCCGGATCACGCCGTTGAATTCTTCCGGCGCCCTGAAACGCAACCCATCCAGATCCCGGGCCTTTGTAAAATACTTGCGCGCCAATGAGAATTGCTTACGGGCATATTCAAGTTGACCCAAATAATAATTACAACCGGCATGTGCCTCGTATTGCTGTCCCGCTTTTTTGAGAAAATGATACGCAGTAAGGCTATCTCCATGAGCAAGACTTCTGACGCCGGCACGATATAAAGGTTCAAATTCCGGAAACTTTACCGGGTCTACCGCCTCGCTTGCAAACGGCGGCAGGTCTTTATCATTGCTCACGAGGTTACTGATCAGCACCGGAATCCGGTGCGCGTGCAACACTGCCAGCATTTGATCCATATTCGCCCGGAATTGCTCCACACCCTTCCGGTACGCATCCGACTGATAGCCGATCCGCTGGTCAGCCACCATGCGCTGCATCCGCGTGCCCTCGTTACCACCTTCTCCTCCTGCCGGGCTCAACGCCGTATACAAGTGACTTGCCAGCTGAATTACCCTCAGCCCACGGAGGTGCAGCAATGCATTCACCAGCCATGGGTTACCCGCAATGCTCTCAGCCGAACCTACTCCCATGGCTCCATAATACTCGTTATGCCCGGTGTAAGTCAGCACGGCATCGGGCGCGTAATCCACCAACTCCCGTGCGAAGCCCAGTGCGGTGTAGGAATTAACGGCGGTCAAAGCCAGGTTGATAATCTCAAAATGCTGATCGGGAAAAGTGTGCGCAAGCCTGAATTGCAGCCAGCGGTGAAATGAACCATTATGAAAATAGGGATAGCCAATCGTGGTAGACTCTCCCAAAACGAAAATGCGACGGGTACCTGCGGCTTTCTTTTTCAAAAAAGGTTCCACATTACCGGTCGTCGCATTCTTCTGGTTAATGAAGTATCGTTTGGAAGCGTCAGGGTTTAGGTATAGGTAATTTTTGTCAAGAGGATATTCGATAAAAAGGTTGAGGTCGGCACCGTAATGGAACATCCGTAACCCGCATTCGATCAAAAGAATGCACAACAAAGGCAAAGCAACGCTGATCAGTTTGAAAAGTATCAAACGTCGGCCCGCCCGGATGTCGCTCCCGAAAGATGGTATATATCTCGGATTTTCTCTCATCATCACAAGTTGATCTGTATAGCTCTCCCCCCAACCCAGGGCTTCAGCCCTGGGACCGGCACCTCGGTGGACTGATACCCCTGGCGGACCGACACCCCGGTGGACCGGTAACGACGGACCGACACCCCAGTGGGCTGGCACCGACGGGCAGTCCACCGGCGGGCTACTCCCGAGACTGACGGCCCGAGCACCGCCAGCACATCCACAGAACCTCAGTTATGGCAACCGCACCGCATATGCCGTCCAGACTATGACTACCCCATCCATCAGCACCCCAGGGCTCATAGGCTGCCCATACACGAGGTACGACTGAGCTCCCGGGGCCGAGTCTCACGTGGCGCAATCCCAGGCAAGCGGGACTGACCCTCGCCTGAGGCATCCCTGAGTTCGCGGTGGGGCTGCCTCTGCTGTCAGATATCCCGGAACTCGCAGGCGGCCCCTATGCGAGCTCCCACTGAGCTCACGCATGTGAGATACATGTGAGACACGCTGGAGCCTAGCCACACGTGAGTTCCGCACCGTGGCTCACTGGGGTGGGTTCCCGGTGAGCCCGGCATCAGTGCGCTCACCATAGACTGAGCTCTGGGCGCGCCGACAGAGCTCAGTCTATGGTGAGCTCTGCCGGCGCGCCCAAGGCTGAAGCCTTGGGTTCGGGATGCGCATCAGTATCCTTCATTCTGCGCCCATTTGGTGTTTCGGGTCATTTCGTTGAATGGGATCGGGGCGAGATATTTCTGACTGAAATTGGTATTAGCGGGAATCGGATTTTCTTCCGGGCTCCTTTCCGCGACGATCTTCGGCAACAGCTGCAACCGGACAATGTCAAACCAGCGCACCCCGAACTCTCCCGCAAACTCGTAAGCCCGCTCGTACACGACCGAATCCCGAAATGCTGTCGCTGATAAGCCAGCCGTCAGATTGGGCAAACCAGCCCGTTTCCGTACCTCGTTGATCGCTGCGTAGCTTGCAGCGGTAGGCCCGCCGCCCGCCATCGCCGAAGCTTCTGCGTACGCCAGCAACACCAGCGGATAGCGGATGATGTCATACACCTTGTTGGTGCTGGGATTGATCGAGTTAATGGCTGTCTCCGTTTCCGAAACTCCGTCACCATTCAAACCGGCACGGAATTTCTTATAGTAGGGATGCCGCGCGTGGGTTTCGGGTGAATCCCAGGATACCAGTTTAAAAGTTTTGCCATCCGGCTGCCGCAGTTTCAGTGTTGTGTAGAACGTATCGTCCGTACGCTTGCATTTAGGCGCTTTTTTGTAAAAATTAATTTCCGGATAATAGTCATCCCAGCCGCTCGATCCATTCGTAGCCACCTCGTCCAGCGGCACGCAGGAAGACCCAGCGCTGCGCAATGGCAAACCGCCATTGACATTATACTGCAACCCGAAGATCGATTCGGGACCGTTGTTCGTCGTGAAAACCTGCGCATAAGGAGTGCTCACATTGAATTGCCCGGATTTAATCACCGCATCGGCCTCCGTCGCCGCCTGGGCATAGTACGAGGCCTGGCTCAAAGGCCAGCCGGTCATCGTCAGGTACACATCCGCGAGCAGCGAACGGGCTGCCATCTGGGTGGCTTTACCGGGTGCATTCGCAAATTTCACGGGCAGCAACTCTTTGGCTTTTTGCAGATCGGCAATAATGGCTTCATACACTTTCTCTACGGGATCGCGGTCTGGCCGGTCATCGACATCGATGGGCGTCAGGATCACCGGTACCGGGCCGAATGTCCGCACCAGGTAGTAGTAACCCAATGCACGCAGGAAGTAAGCCTGGCCCGCGGACTGGTTTTTGAGTTCCTCCGTCGAATTGACTTTGGCATAATTCGCAATCACATTGTTGGCCTGATAAATACCCTGCCACGGCCCCTGCCATTGTGCAACCATACTCAGGTTTCCGCTGCCGCCGCTCAGACGGTCGAAAAGGCGAAAATCCTCCTTGTTCAGCCCGGGGTCGGTGGTGAAATCGTCGGACCCGAAATATGAAGTACTCCGGTTAGTAAAACCCCATGCACCATCCCTGGCAAACTGAATGTAAATGGCCGACACCGCTCCGTCCAGATCGGATTGCGTCTTGAAATAGGTTCCCGGCGTCAGGTTTGCTTTCGGGTCCTCGGTCAGGTTCTGGCATCCCGAGAATGCTATCGCAGCAAACAGAATCGATAATATTGAATATTTCACTTTCATAATGCTCTTTTTAAAATGTCATGAAACCTGTCCTTTACAATCCCAATCTCAAACCGATCGTGTAAGTCTTGGCATTCGGGATCACACCCATTTCCAGACCCTGTGTAATGGCATTGAACCCATTGGAAACCTCAGGATCGTAGCCCGGATACTTGGTGATCATAAACAGGTTCTGGCTGCTGAGGTACACCTCCAGGTTACGAACCCTGATCTTGTTCAGGACCGCCGCCGGCAGTTTGTAGGTCAGCGAAACGTTTTTCAGCTTGATATAGCTCGCATTGTACACATACCGGCTGCTGTTGTTGAAATTCTTGCTGGTATTGCTGAATGCGGGGTTATCGGTCTGGTTGTCAGGCGTCCATATATTGAGCGCATCCTGGGTGGTCGCATTCCGCTGATCTCCCAGCCCGCCCCAGAGGTACGCGAGTGTTTGCGAGTAGATCTGGTTCCCGTGCGTGCCCTGGAACATGAAGCTCAGCGTAAAATCGCCGTAGCTCACATCATTGATAAAACCGAAAGAATATTTCGGCGTACCGTTTCCGATCGGCATGCGGTCGTCGGCAGTGTAGGCATGGTCACCGTTGACGTCGGTGTACTTCGCGTCACCGGGCTTCATACCATATTTAGTGGCCTCCTCGGCTTCATTGGTTTTCCAGGTTCCCAGGAATTGATAGCCATAAAACTCACCCAAAGGCCGCCCCACCCGAAGGATCGAGGCGCTGTTTCCTGCCGAACCAATCCCGTTGACGATCACATTGTCGAGCCCGCCCAGGTCGGTTACTTTGTTCCGGTTGAAAGAGATGTTGAAATTAGTCGTCCACCGTAGTCTGCCCGAGCTGACCGGCGTACCACCTACCGAAAACTCGATCCCCCTGTTCTCTACACTTCCGATGTTGCGCAGGTAATCGCCCCCGCCCATGTAAAAGGGCGCCTGGTAATTGTAAAGCAGGTCGGAAATGTTCTTTTTGTAGGCATCCGCTGTGAATGTAAGCCTACCTCTGAGAAACGACGCATCGAGACCAACGTCAAACTGCTCTGTACGTTCCCATTTCAAATTCTTCGAAACCGGCGCTCCCAACGGCGTGGCTACGCTGGCCGTGGAACCATCGAAATAATAGGCTGGCTGCGGTCCGCCGGTAGTGATCTGTGCGATAGTTGCATAGGCACCTACTGCCTGGTTGCCGGTCTGCCCGTAGCTTGCACGTAGCTTCAAGTCGGAAAAGACCTTCGAGTCTTTCATGAAATCCTCATTCGCCACATTCCAGCCCAGGGCCAGTGACGGGAAAGTGCTGTACTTCTGCGTGAGGTGCGAGGAACCATCGGTACGGACCGCGGCGGTGAGCAGGTACTTATCTTTATAAGCATAATTAACCCGCCCCATGTACGACTGCAATGCGTCCTGCGAATAACCCGAATTGGTCTGCTGTGTCGCGCCAAGGCTCAGGTTATAGTACCCTAGTGCATAGGACGACAGGTTGTTGGAACGGGCATTGAGGGAAGTATTGTTCCCGTTCTGCTGCTCGTACAAGGCGGTCACAGTCAGCGAGTGGTCTCCGAAGTTGGTTTTGTAGGTCAAAAAGTTACTGTTCTGGAAGAAACCGCCCCGCGACGCATTGCCTTCTGCATACAGCACCCCATTGCTCGTTCCCGGCCCGAAGAGATTCTGACCAAACTGCGATCGGATCTCGTAAGTATTGATCGTCGTGAACGATAAGCCTTTTATGATCCGGTAAGTCAGCACAGCCGTTCCGGTCACATTGGCCTGACGGTTATCGAACTGCTGGTTGGTAGCACGCGAGATCGGGTTATACTGGATCGATCCGTAAGGCGCTGTATAAATAAACTGTCCGGTAGCCGGGTCGCGCACAGGCGAGGTCGGGTCCCATTCGGTAGCCTGCGTGAACGGGTCGGTCAGGTCGCCCGAATAGCCGTTGTTGCGGCTGTTGGGCAACATCGCAGCTACATTGAATTTCAGATCGATCTTGTCGTTCAGTTTGGCATCGATGTTCGCACGCAGTGTTGTCCTTTTGTAATATTGGTTTAAAATCAACCCCGGTTGATCCAGGTAGTTGGCTGAAAACAAGTAACGGACATTCGACGAACCGCCCGACACATCCAGCTGATAGTTTTGGATCCAGGGTTCCTGATGCAGCTCGTCCTGCCAGTCGGTACCGCCATTGGCTTTCAACTCGGCCAGCCGTTGATCGGAGAATGCCGGGGCATTACCGGTAGAGGCAAATTGGGTGTTCACCGTTCTGGCAAAATCATAGGCATTCATCAGGTCTAGTTTCCTGGGAATACTGGCTTTGCTGAACCAGGTACTGAAATTGACCCGCGCTTTGCCCTCCTTACCGGTTTTGGTCGTAATCAGCACCACCCCGTTCGATCCTCTCGAACCGTAAATGGCCGCGGAAGAAGCATCTTTCAAGATTTCAAGGGACTCGATGTCGTTCGGGTTAATGGATTCGATGTTACCGCCGACAAAACCATCGATCACATACAATGGCTCATTGGACCCGGTAATGGAGTTCGCGCCCCGGATACGGACATTCAATCCCCGCCCCGGCTGCCCACTCGAACTCGACACCGTTACGCCCGATGTCGTTCCCTGCAATGCCTGCTCTACGCGTACCAATGGCCGTTTGCCGATCTCCTTCGCGGAAACTGTACTGGAAGCCCCCGTAACATCACTTTTCCGCTGCTCACCGTAACCTACCACCACGATTTCATCCAGTCCTCTTTCCGCCACACGCATGCCTACGTCGATGCTCGTACGCCCGCCTGCCACCACTTCCTGGCTTTCATATCCCACAAAACTGAACACCAGCACCGTGCCGGAAGCTGCTTCATCGGGGATTTCGAGTTGGTATTGTCCGTTCACGTCGGTAGTAGTGCCGCGTTGCGTGCCCTTGAGAATAATGCTTACACCGGGAAGCGGCTCATTCTTCTCGTCGGTTACCTTACCCCGTATATTGATCGCCTTCGGTGCATTCTCAGGGCTGGTCAGGTTTTGTCCCGGCTGCATTTCCATAGACGGCTCGGAACCTCTCGGCGGTAATTGAGTCTGACGCAGACTTTGTTTCAGCTCTTTGACAGACCCTGCGTCCGCATCTTTCGGAAAGATCGCGTAGATCTTTCCGTGCTTTTTGTATTCCAATCCATTGGACTTCAGTATCCGCTCCAGCGTTTCTTCGATGGCCTCGGCCCCGCGCGCCTGGTACTGGATCTGCATCGACTTGATCTTATCATTGTGATACATAAAGTACACGCTATGCCTCTTTTCCAGGTCACGCAGGACCTGGTCGAGGCTTCGGTATACAGGTTGCTCAGCCCGTTCCGGCTGGGGAACCTGTCCCCGGGCGAAAGTCTGGGCATTAGCGACCGAGCCGCCCATGCATAGCAATCCCATCATGAGTAAGTTGATCTTTTTCATGAGCATTGATTTGAGGTTTCAGTAAATGTTTTCTGCTGCTAGTTAGGCCGGCCCCGGATCGTCACCCGGTTCTCCTGATGTGTAATAGTGATGGGCAAGACACTTTCCAATGCATTGAGAAGGTCGTCCATGTTGTCGGTCGGGACGATGCCGTTCACGACCTGCTTTTTAAGTGAGTCTGTTTCGATGGTAACGGTTACGCCATACGTATCGTGAAGCAACGCCGCAATCTCGCTGAGCGGCGTGTCGTTGAGCGTCCAGCGGTTATTTTTCCAGGAATACATCGGAGCCGCGTCATGGAGGTGCCGCATCGACAGTTTCTGGTTTTTTCTCGAAAAATCGACGAGGTCGCCAGGTTTCATCCGGATCTCCTTCTGATCCCTGCCATTCAAATGCAAATGGACCAGGCCCTCGCTCAGAACAACCCGCGTTTGCTGCTTGCGGGTGTTCACATTGAATTCCGTTCCGCGGACTTCCACGTTGAGGTCGTGCGTATGCACCACGAATTTCACAGCCTCCCCTTCTCTTTTTAGTTTCCTGACGCTGAAAAATGCTTCACCATTTAGCCACACCTCTCGTTCGGTGCGCCGGCCCCAGCGATCCGCCACGCGCAGGCTCGAATTCGCATTGAGCGTTACCAGGGATCCGTCCGGTAACAGCACACGCCGCGATTCGCCGAAAGTAGTGTGGTAGGTATGGTTCTGGTTTTGCCGGCCGATGTAAAAAACGAATGCAACCAGCAGCAACGTCACCACCGCCGCGACTTTCATCCATACCAGCCGGTTCCGGAAAATAATGTGCTTTTTGTTCTTGCCTGCTTCAATGCCTTCCCAGATCCGGTCCACCGCTTCGGTCGAAGGCCCGACGTCGTCATCCAGCGAAGCCAGCAACACCATTTGGCGGGCCAGCTCAATGTCCTTCGCTTTGGAAGGATTGTCCCGGAAGAAGTCCAGCCAGAATAGCTCTGTCTCCGGGGTCGGATGCAGGACCCAGCTGCAAAAGAATGCATCTGTCGCAAAGTCCTCCGGTTCAAATGACAAATAATTCATGGAAAAATCTGATTTCGTCCTCCAAAATCAAATGGGAGAAAGGAGCACAGATTACCCCTGAAAGGGTAAATTTTTTCGAGAAAATTTGACTTAACCTTGAAAATGAGGTGATTTCAATTCAAAAAGAGGAAGATCAATGCTGAAAGAATGATCTCCGAGTAGCCTGATAGCAGCGTACGCAGGCCCTTCATCGACTTTTGAAGCGTGTTGTGTACCGATTGCAGGGAGATGTTCATGATGTCGGCGATCTGCTGGTGGTTGAACTCGTTGTAGTAGCGGAGGTTCACTACTTCCTGCTGCCTCGGGGGCAACTGTGTGAGTGCGCGCCCGAGCATGCGCGACCGGCCCTGCTCGCTTTCATAGTCGATCAGCTCGCTTTCGGCCGAGACAGAGAAGAACCGGTGCTCAAGGGCGTCCACTTTCTCAGCTTCCACCCCGGCACCGGCTACGTTTCGGTTTAACGGATGCTGTGTGATTTTACGACGCAGGATCCGGAAAAGATAATATTTGATGCTATCGGTGTCTGACAGCCTTTTCCGGCTGTTCCAGAGCTCGATGAACATGTCCTGGATGGAGTCTTCCACCAGTTGCGTGTCGGTAGTCAATTTATGGCCATACCGGTACAGGATCTCGATATGGGATTTGTAAAGCATTGAAAAGGCCGTTTCATCCCCGCTTCGGAAACTGCTCCACAAGTCTGAATCATTCATAGCAATGGCGCCGGAAAAAAGGGTAAATATGTTCCGGCAAACCTAAAATCCAGCCATTAAGAAAAACTTAACAAACCATTAACAAGCCCTATTTTTCATTGATTTTTTTAACAATTTCAATAAAAAATAGCGCATTGTCACGAATCAACTGATTTTCAGGGCTTTAACAGGGTCCCATCGCTCTTCCGCACCGTCCACCGCGACTTCGTTCCGATCGGGTATTTGGCTGCTTCTTTCTCATTGATATCGATCCCGAGTCCCGGCGTTTCATTCACATAGTAATAACCGTTCTTGATGGTGGGACAACCCGGAAATACTTCCTGCACCTTTTCACTGAAACGCTGCGATTCCTGGATACCGAAGTTCCAGACCGCAATGTCGATGTTGTTATTCGCGGCATGCCCTACCGGCGAAGTGTCGCCCGGACCATGCCATGCCGTTTTGACATTAAACCACTCGCCCAGCCGCGCTACTTTCATGGCCGGGGTAATGCCGCCCAGCTGCGAAATATGGCAACGGATGTAATCGAAAAGCTGGTTCGCCATCGGGTCGCGGAACTCGTTGATATTGTTGAAAAGTTCTCCCATCGCGATCGGCACAGTGGTACTCTGCCGCAACTGTTTGAACCAGCCCATGTTTTCGGGAGAAAATGCGTCTTCGATGAAGTACGGGCGGTATTCTTCCAGTCCTTTGATCATATTGATCGCATCCATCGGCTCCACCAGCTCATGCATGTCGTGCAGCAGCTCGATGTCTTCGCCGCATCTTTTGCGGACCATTTCAAACATTTTGGGTACCCGTTTCAGATAGGTACGCTGGTCGCTGAAATCGTCGGAAGCCCTGCCAAAACCGGCCGCCTTGAAATCAGGTTTGACTTCGTCCATCGCCCCCACTCCGCCGTAGCCACCTTGCTGAATGCGGATGTGACGGAAACCTTCGGACATATATTGCTGCACTTTGTCGGCGATGGCCTCGGGTGTAGGCCCGCTCGCGTGCGTGTAGGTATCCACCGCAATGCGCGCCTTTCCGCCCAGGAGCTGGTGTACGGGCATTTTTGCGCGCTTGCCTTTGATGTCCCAAAGCGCCTGGTCCAGTCCGGACAATGCATTGTTCAGCACCGGCCCGTTGCGCCAGTAAGAGCTTACATAAGCCGACTGCCACATGTCCTCGATGTTATCGACGTCCTTGCCGACACAGAATTCGTTGAGGTAGATATTCACCGCCGGGATCACCACCATTGCGCGCTGTGTGAAAGTGGCGCAGCCCAAGCCATACAGGCCCGGCTCGGAGGTTTCTACCTTCACGATCACCAGGTTGGCCCCGCCGGGTGCCGTAGTAATCGCCTTCACATTGGTAATCGTGACTGACGCTGCTCCCTTCGCATACTGGGGCATTTCATAGCGCTCGGCCCGCGCTTTGGGGCTATCGAACAGGGATAGCAGTCCTGCTGCGGAACCAGCGGCCAGCATTTTCATCGCATTGCGGCGGCTGTTGTCCCGGGAGTTTTCGTTCTTCGTCATATGTACAGGTTTAGTATTTATTTTAATGCAAATGCAATGTAATTCCCGCCTATTTTCTGCCCGCGGCCGCCGCCGGCAGCGATCACCACGTACTGCCTGCCATTAATCTGGTACGAAATCGGTGTGGCGAAACCGCCAGCGGGCAACTGGTACTCCCAAACCGTTTTGCCGGTTTTCCGGTCGAATGCACGGATCTTTTCATCCTTGGTTCCGGCAATGAAAACAAGCCCGCCTGCGGTCACCAGCGGCCCTCCGTAACTGTCGGTACCCGTAATAGGGATGCCTTTTTTAGTTAATTCGGGATATTCGCCCAGCGGTACACGCCAGAGGTATTCACCGGTGTTGAGGTCAATGGCATTCAATGTGCCCCACGGTGGCTTGATACCCGGATAACCGTTCTGATCCGTAAAGCGACGCCAGGTTTTGCTCACGTAGGCAGGCACGTACGGGAAGCCGCCTTTGGAAGCAGGCTTTGCCTGATCAGCCAGTTTGACCGGTGCTTTACTTTCTCCTTCTTTGTTCAAAAGAAAGTTGATAAGCGCATCGTGCTCTTTATCAGACAAATGCCCGAACGAAGGCATTCTTCCGCTTCCTGTTTTCAGAATGCTCTTGATGGCGGAGGCATTCAGTTTTTTACCGATGTCGATCAGCGGAGGTAATTCAGGGCCGCTGCCCTTCCGGTCCTGGCCGTGACATGCCGCGCAATTGGCGATGTACAGTGCATTTCCAGGCGAGCGGGGTGCTTCGTTTTTCTTTTGGCTGGCTTCTGCCATGATCAGCTCCCAGGGTTCTTCATTCACATTCTGGTAAAATATGCCTTCGGGGTCTACGGCATTACCTCCCCATTCCGCGCCTCCGCTGTACCCGAAAAGCAAGGTTCCCGCCGTGTTGGGGGGCGTGAATTTGTGATCCGTTCTGATCTTTTCGTAGCGCTCCTTCACATACGCATGCGCCTCGGGTGAAATATCTGTGATATCGGTTTCTGTGTAGACCTGCCGGGAAAGCGGGGCGGGTTTCAATGGGAATTTCTGGGTCGGATACGGATATTCGCCTGGGAGACCGTTCACCGGCACTTTCCGCTCCTCAACAGGGAATATCGACTCGCCGCTGTCACGGTCGAGCACGAACACCAGGCCGTCTTTCGTGGATTGGACCACCACGTCTGTCTTCTTTCCATTGTGGAGAATAGTTGTAAGATTCGGCGGACTCGGATGGTCGCGGTCCCAGAGATCGTGGTGGATCGTCTGGTAATGCCATTTCCGCTTGCCGGTCTGGGCGTCGAGCGCCATAATACAGTTCGCAAACAGGTTACTGCCCTTCCGGTCGCCGCCGTAGAAATCCGATGCCGGGGAACCCGTACCGAAATAAACCACGCCCCGCGTTTCGTCCAGGCTCATGCCACTCCAGTTATTGGCGGCACCGATCTTTTTGTAGGCATCTTTTGGCCAGGTCTCATAGCCAAATTCACCTGGTTGCGGGATCGTATGAAAAACCCATTTGAGGTTCCCCGTCACTACATCGAATGCCCGGACGTGCCCCGGTGCTGCGTCCCCCGATTCGGATACCGCTGATCCGAGTATGAAGGTGTTTTTGAATACAATTCCAGGACTCGTCGCATTGACGGATAATTTGCTGACGTCGTGGTCCAAGTTAGTCTGCAAACCGGTGTGAATATCTACCCGCCCTTCCTGGCCAAAACTCTTCACGATTTTGCCGGTAACCGCATTCACGGCGTACAGGCTGGATCCTACCGTGTACAGTATACGCTTGTCGCTTCCACTCTCCCAATACACCACCCCCCGGTTAGAGTTGAGGCGATCGTCCTTGAATGGCTCGAATTTCCAGATTTGCTCTCCGGTGCCTGCTTTCAATGCAAAAAGCTTTAATTCGGGCGTGGTACCATACAAAACACCGTTCACAACAATGGGTTGGCATTGAATGGCGCGGTTGCGCTGCCGGCCGGGATTGGCCGGGTCCGGCTTTTCGGATGCATCGTACATCCAGGCTACTTCCAGGTCTTTGACATTGTCGAGGTTGATCTGATTCAATGCCGAATACCGGTTACCTGCTTTATTACCCCCGTAATTGGGCCAGTCAGTGTCCCGCCCGCTTTGTTCGCCGGTCAACCCGGTACCGAGCATCATCGCCACGCACAGCGCGCCCGCGGACAAGCCGATGCTTCTTTTCAGCAGCACCGACCGCAAAAACCGCTCGCTTTTCATCAATCTATCGTTTCGGTTTTGGTTTCTCTTTATTGGATCGACAGTTCATCCAATGTAAAGGCTCTGTCCTGCGAGGCAGTCTGCTCCCGGATGGCCTTCACATCCGCAGGGCGCACCGGCGGTGAATTGGTAAACTCGTGCCGCACATAGCTCAGTACCGAAGCGATCCATTGGTCGTCATTATCCTTCATGGATGGCATTTCCGTCGGGTAGGTGTCGCCATCAATTGGCCCGGAGAGGCCGTGCAGCAGGATGCGGACCGCGGCATTGGTATTGTTCCGGTTCAGCCGGCGCGAACCGGTCAGCTGTGGGGCCGTTTTACTCATAAGCCCTTTACCGTCTGCCCCATGGCAGGTTGCACACAGGGATTTGTAGATCACCGACCCATTCATGACCAGTTCACGGTCGGCCGCATCCAGACGTCCTAGCCGCATCCCGAACTTCTTGGCATCTTCATTTTTATCGATGCTTCTCGGCGCCCGGGCAATTACTTCCGTGCCCGAAGAGGCAGAAACGATTTGTGCGGCCAGTGCTTTTGCTTCGCCTGATGGGCTGAATGCCAGCGAAAATACCAGCTGCATGCGTACATCCGGCGAAGGATCGGTTTTCATTGCAGCAAGGGATGCCACCAGGCTCTGATCATTTTTCAGGTAAGGTTCCGTCATGCGCACCGCTGCTTTACGCACTTCCGCGTCGCTGTCTTTCAATGCACTCAGTAGCACTTCCTCGTTCAATCCACCAAGTCCTTCCAATGTCCACAATGCGTGCAAACGCGCCAGGGCCGGCGAAGCGGGAATGGCTTCGTTCTGCTGACCGGTTGCAATGGCTTTCAATATAGGAATCACCGATTTATCGTTGCGTACGATCAGCTCCTTTTGCGCATTGTCGCGCCACCAGCCATTGGGATGTGCCAGGTAGCCAACCAGTTTTTTCGAAGGTTCGTCGAGCATTTTGGGTGCCGCACCGCGTTCCATCCCGTCGTAAACCAGGCGATAGATCCGTCCGTGCTGGATATTTTTGTCCAAACCCAGCCGTTGAATCTGCGGACGCAGGTAGCTTTTCGGCCCCGTCCAGTTTCCTTCCTGGATGATCCCCCGGTTCATATCCACAATGTACAGGCAGCCGTCAGGTCCCGTATACATATTGACGGCACGGAAGTTCATATCAGTCGAAGTAATGAATTCCGATTTGTCATAAGCATTTTCGAGGGTGATCTTGCCGTTTTTGTTGATCACTTTGGCACGGCGGATCAGTCGACCGACCGGCTCGCTGATGAGCAGGTCGCCTTGCAGATCCCGCGGCAGCTTATCTCCCCGGAAGATTACCTGCCCGCAACTGGCCGTGAAGTGGTTCAATGTCGTATCGGCACGTAACCTTTTCAGCCCGCCTTCCACATCCGGCGTTTTGATAATAGGCCATACCTCATTGAATTCCTCCTTGTATTGGTCGTTGAACTCCATACGGCCATACACCGGGTTCAGCTGAAATCCCAGTGCTGGTACTTCGCCACCGGCCGACGAGAAGTACAGCCTTCCGTAGTTGTCATGCGTCAAGCCCCATTGCCCGTTCGATCCGCTCGGAATGGAGTCGGGTTTGAGGATACCGCCTGTATAACGGAACCGGACGGGGTCCACGGCCATGTAAATCCAGTTATCGACATTCCAGTTCAGGCCCGAACGCTGGTGTTCGAGGTTCCCGGGCGACTTTTTACCCGGAGTGTAAACAGGCCGCTTTTCATCGGCCATACCGTCCTTGTTCGTGTCTTTGTAAGCATAAATATCATAGGTATCGGTCTCATTCACGAGCAACTCGTGCCCTACACACAAGAGCATTCTGGGCAACAGCATCTTGTCTATAAAAACCGAGCTTTTATCCATTTTGCCGTCATTGTTCGTGTCTTCCAGCAGCATCACCCGGCTCGTTTGGGCATGTTCGTCAGTGCCTTCCACATCCTGCATATAGGTGTTGAGCTCAGCCACATACATACGCGCGTTGCCGTCCCATGCCACCGCAACCGGTTCATGGATCATCGGTTCGCTGGCGACCAGTTCGAGGTGGTAACCCTTCGGCAGTTTGAAGGTTTTGATGCTTTGCTCCGGCGTGAGATACGCGGGGGATGGGTTTTCGGTGAACACGGGAATCGCCGCCACAGATTCGTCGGTTGTACGTAATGCACTGGTTTTGGAAGTATTCTGTCGCGATACCTGGCAGGTCACGAGTGTCGCTGCCAGGATGCCGGCTATCCAGATTTTTTTGTTCATGGGTTTAGGAGATAAGGGTTACAGGCTAAATGTGTAGGTTTGGCCTTTTTCTGTTTTGAAATCGTAAAGTGCTGTTTCGGGTAGTTTCGTCGCTGTAATTTTAGCTTCGGGCGAGATCAATGGTTTTGGAATATTTTCGAGCTGATAAAATGGATTTGTATTAACCACTCCCGGCTGTACTTGTGCAATACCACTGCCTTTCAATGCATTAGGCAATCTCAACCGGCAGTTTCCGCCCAGATTGGATTTTACAACGAGTTTAGCCAACTTACCATCTTTCCATTCCATTGAAACAATCTCGAAACCACCCCGTGCACGCAGGCCCTGAATGCTGCCGTTTTTCCAGCTATCCGGCAACGCGGGCAGCAGATGAATAGCACCGTCGTGGCTCTGCATCAGCATTTCGGCAATACCGGCGGTACAGCCGAAGTTCCCGTCGATCTGGAATGGCGGGTGCGCGTCGAACAGGTTGGTATAGGTACCGCCTCCGCCATTTTTACCTGGTGCATTCACCGGCGAAAGCTGGTCGGTAATCAGTTTATAAGCCCGGTTGCCATCGAGCAGGCGCGCCCACCAGTTGACTTTCCAACCCATCGACCAGCCAGTAGAAACGTCTCCGCGATGTTCGAGCGAAGTGCGGGCAGCACTGAACAGCTCCGGGGTGCGGTAGGCAGACAACTGATGCGACGGATATAGTCCGTACAAATGCGAAATATGACGGTGCTTGTCTTCCGGGCTGTCCAGATCTTCCAGCCATTCCTGCAATTGCCCGAATTTCCCGACCTGCATCGGGGGCAACTGCGCACGTTTGGCTCGGAGGACCTTCACAAAATCCGCGTCTGTACCTAATGCTCCCGCCGCTTTGATGGCACAGGTAAAAATGTCGTAGACGATCTGATTGTCCATGGTATTTCCCGCCCCAATGGTTGTTTTGGGACGAATGGAGGGAGCATTTTCCGGCGACATGCCCGGTACGACCACCAACCAGTTGTGTTCCGGCTCCGGTACCAGGAAATCCACGAAAAACTGGGCTGAACCTTTCAATGCAGGGTATACCGACTGCAAGTAGGCTTTATCGCCCGAATAGGCATATTTTTCCCACAAATGCGTACTCAACCAGGCTCCGCCCATGGGCCACATGGCATAGAATATCGGATCGACAGGGCCGGTAATGCGCCACAAATCTGTGTTGTGATGCGCCAGCCAACCTTTTGCACCATACATGACCCGGGCAGTTTCCCTGCCTGTGACCGACAATTCCTTTACCATTTGCACCAGCGGCTCGTGCATTTCGGTCAGGTTGGTGACCTCCGCCGGCCAGTAGTTCATTTCCGTGTTGATATTGATGGTATACTTACTGCCCCAGGGTGGGTTCATCAGGTTGTTCCAGATACCTTGCAGGTTGGCGGGCTGCCCCACCGGCATTCCGTTGCCACCTGGCTGTGAAGCGGATATGAGCAGGTAGCGTCCGAATTGGAAATACAGCGATACCAGCTGCGGGTCATTACCGGCGGCAAACCCGACAATACGTTCGTCGGTTGGTAACCGGGCTGCCGCGCTGGTTCCCAGATCCAGTTTTACGCGGTTGAAATAGTGCTGATAAGCCGCAATATGACTTTTGAGAATAGTATCAAATGATTTAGCGGATGCCTTGGAGAGATACTGATCCGCCTTCGCCTGTGCATTGGCTGTCAACGTCTTATAATCCACAAAATTCGTCGCGATGGAAATGTATATGGTGGCAGCGTCCGCTTTTTCCACAGTTACGAGCGTATCGCCCTCGCTCAAACGCCCGCCTTCGGGTATTACGCGTACATGTGTATGAAACGCGACTTGTCCTTTAATTCCCTCCTTATCGCCGCTTACACCCGCAAAAATCAACCTTCCTCCCTTCTCTGTTCTCCTTTCTCCCTTTTGCGGGCTGCTCAGCGAGGATTGAAATGTCAGTTTCCCCGGCTTATCGGCAGTCAGGCGGATCACGACGATCTGGTCGGGAACCGAGGCGATAACCTGCCGGGTGTATGTGACGTCGCCCACGGTATAGGAAGTAGTCGTGACCGCCTTTTCAAGGTCCAGCTCGCGATGATAGCCGGTAAACTGTTCGTGCCCCGGAAACCTGATATGAAGATCGCCCACTGGCTGATACATCATCCCGTTGGTTGTCTTGGATTCGATTTTAGCCGCCGCGAGTGCAGACGCTTCATCATTTTTTCCTTCGAAAATCAGTTTTCTAACGGTGGGTAACGCAGCCAGCGCGTCGGGGTTGTCGTTCCGGTTCGGGCCGCCTGCCCAAACAGTCGATTCATTCAGTTTCAAAATTTCCTGTTCCGGATTTCCGTAGACCATTGCGCCCAGCCGGCCGTTACCGACTGGCAGGGCGTCGGTCCAGGTATCTCCGGCGGGTTGCCGGTACCACAGTTTCAGAGAGCCGGGTGTCTGGGCAAAAATAGAATGGGTCGATGCAAAAAATGTAAGGCTTAGGAATAGGCGTTTCATGAAAAAATTTATTGTTCTGGATCCTATGCGTTAAGAGGACACAAACAAGGGTTTTTAATGCTCTGGGTTATTAAAGTTTGGTTACCCAAGTGACCTGCAAAGCGCAATTACCGGGGTCGGATCTTTTCGAACCGTCCGGCAAATTAGGAGGTGAGGATTAACGAGGGGATTAACAAAACATTAACCGGATTGGATTTAGGCAACTAATCCGCCTAATCCGGCTATTTTTTTCGAGATAATGGCCCGGTCCGCTTTCGAACGGGCCAGTGACAGGGAAATGCCGAAATGTTTGAGCGCCCTGGCGTTGTCGACGTCCCGGTACAATTCCCCTAGTAATGAATGATACAGATGATTGTCCGCCAGATCGAGTTTTTCGGCTTCACGGATGGCTTCCGGTTTGCCGTGGACTTTGGACAATGCATAAGTCCGGTTCAATGCGGCGATCGGGGAATATTCGATGATCAGGAGCCGGTTATAAAGGCCAAGTATCTGCCGCCACTTTTCCTCGGTATCGGCTTTGATCGTGTGCCAATAACCGATCACCGCTTCGACGTGGTATTTCGAAATTTCATCGCCTATTGAGGACAGATTCAGAAAATAGATGCCCTGACGGATCAGTTCTTCATCCCAGAGCGATTCGTTCTGGTCCTGGTACAGTACCGTTTCGCCGTGCGCATCGACCCGGGCTTCGAACCGTGAGGCGTGGAAACACATCAATGCGAGCAGGGCAAACACCGGTGGCGTGTTTGTCTTCTCGTTTTCGATCAGGAGTTTGGTAAACCACATCGCCTCGATGCAAACGTCCTTTCGCAGCGTGACATCCTTGCCCGCTGCATAATAGCCCTCATTAAAAAGCAAATATAAAGTCCGCAATACGGCATCCAGGCGGCTTTCGAGTTCGTTGTCACCCGGAAATTCCATCCTCACCTGATGCGCCCGCAATCGCTCCCTGGCCCGGAAAAGCCGTTTATTAATCGTCTCTTTATTAGTCAGGAAGGCGGCTGCTATTTCATTGATCCCAAAACCGCAAAGCACATTCAGCGAGAGGCCTATCTGTGCTTCCACCGGAATGGACGGATGGCAGATCGCAAACATCATCTGCAACTGGCTGTCGGTAATGTTCTGTGCGGAAAGGTCAATGTCAATCTCTTCGGAGTCCTCTGAAAGATAGGTTACCTGCCCGCTTACTTTTTCTTTGAAAACCTTATCGCGGCGCAGGTAATCCCTCGCTTTGTTGCGGGCCACGGTATACAGCCACGCAACCGGGTTGTCGGGCGCACCTTTGATCCCCCAGGTTTCGGCCGCCAATAAAAAGGTGTCGCTTGCAATATCCTGCGCGATTTCGATGTGTTCGAGGCCGAATGTTTTACTGAGTACCGCTGTAATTTTCCGGTACTCGGTCCTGAACAAATGCGGGATCAATTCCTGGTGCTCCATGCCGACAAATTAAAAAAGCCTTTGCGCGAAACAAAGGCCTTGAAACGAATGATCATCCAACAATTTACATTGCATCGATTGGCCTCACTTCCACATTTCCCCCCATTAAGAGTACGGGACACCCCTTCGCCATTTCCGCTGCCTCTTCGAGGGACTCCGCCCTCACCATCGTATAACCGCCGATCGATTCCTTGATTTCCGTAAAAGGGCCGTCCGTAACGATCTTATCGGATTTAACGACTTTTCCGACGTAGCTCAGGCGGTTCCCCCGGTCGACGAGCTTACCCTGAGCGGCGATCCCGCCTATCCAGTCCATCCATTTCTGCATGGATACCTGCATTTCTTCGGGGGAGCGATCGGCCATTACTGCGGGATTTGTTCTAAAAATGAACATGAAGTCTTTCATTGTATAAAAGTTTATGTGTTTAAAGTCGATTGACGAACGGACATTCAGATGTTGGACAAAAGTTGGAGATTTTTTTTACAAATTTCAAAACCCGCTCCTATTTACTTGCTGGTACGATTGTTGAGATAACCCTGGCCATCTGTTTATCTATCATTATAACCTATGGCTGTTGCACACCCGCGGTCACGCAAACACCGAACCGCCAAAATCCTCGTCGCCGTGCTGGTCCTCATCGTGACGCTGCGCCTGGTCCTGCCCTATGTGGTCCTGCATTTCGCAAACCGTAGCCTGGAAAATATGAACGGCTATTATGGGCATATCAGGGACATCGATCTGGCCATCATCCGCGGTGCATACAAGATCGACAGCATTTATATTAACAAGGAAGATACGGTCACACACAAACAGACGCCTTTTTTCGCCTCGCGCGTGGTAGATCTCTCCATAGAATGGAAAGCTTTATTCAAAGGTTCGATCGCCGGTGAACTTGTTTTCCAGCGTCCCTATCTGCTTTTTACCAAAGATAAGGTGGAGCCGAAGGAAGTGGTGAAGGACTCGGCCGACTTTCGACGGATCCTCGACAAGTTCATGCCCCTGAACATTAACCGCTGCGAGCTTCGAAATGGAGTGATCCAGTACAAAGATTTCGGTTCAAGCCCCAATGTGGACATTGCGATGAACAACCTTCACCTGCTGGCACAGAATCTCCGGAACAGTTACGATTCCTCCGCCGTATTACCGGCGTCGATCCACGCTACAGCTGATGTTTATGAAGGCAAGCTGCGCTTCGACGCCAAGCTGAACCCGCTGGCCGACGCGCCTACTTTTGATATGAGCGCGGAACTCAACAACACCAATCTTGTAAAGCTGAACGATTTCTTTCAAGCCTATGCCAAAGTCGACGTCAACAAAGGCCGTTTTGGGCTTTACACCGAGGTGGCTGCCAAGGATGAGGAATTCACGGGTTATGTAAAACCGTTGATCAAAGACCTGGATGTTCTGGGCAAGGAGGACAGGAAGGATAACCTGTTGCGAAAATTATGGGAAGCGACTGCCGGCGGGGCTGGCAAACTTTTCGAAAACAGGTCCAAAGACCAGGTAGCCACAAAAATCTCCTTCAAAGGCCGGCTCGACGACCCCAAAACGAATGTATGGCTGGCGATCACCAATATTCTGCAAAATGCATTCATCCACGCCCTTCAACCTTCTATCGACAACGAGATAAGCCTGGCGTCGGTGGAAGAAGAGAAGAAGGAAAAGAAGACCTTTTTGCAAAAAATCTTTTCCAAAGACGATGACAAAAAGGAGAAGAAAAAGGATCGATAGTTAGGTTTGTGCGTCGGGATCGCCGTTGGGCAAACCTGAAAATGTCGCTTTTTTATGTTTATGGAGCCGTTGTGCTGCGTCGATGGAATGTGACGTATGAATATCGCTCTCCTCATCGCACATCTCGGCGATCTTCCGATAGAATTTACGCAGAACGTCCAGTTCGACTTCGCTCAGGTCTTCAATATCGACCATCCGGTTACTGGCATACCGGTTCGCTGCAATGAGTTCGTTCAGTTTGAGCTGAATGGCTTTCGAGTCCTTGTTTTGTGATTTCTGGATCAGAAATACCATCAGGAATGTGACGATGGTCGTCCCGGTATTGATAACCAGCTGCCAGGTATCCGAATAGCCAAATAATGGCCCGGTAATTCCCCAGATGATGATGATTCCGGCCGCTACACCGAATGCCATGGAGCTACCGGTCCAGGCGGTGATTTTGCCGGCCAGACGTTCGAAAAAATTGACTTTTCCCCTTTCCATAAAAATGTAATGTTGAAGCAGGCAATGTCCGATTTTTATGCGATCTATGCTATTTTTTCATTTGGTTTTCAAACAAAAACACACCGTTCTTGTTAGCGATCACGACATCCGGCTTGCGGTCGCCATTCATGTCGTGAATGGTAATATTCAGTCCTGCCCCTGAATCGTTGTCTATCTGATGCTCTTTAAAATATGGCTCTTTGCCGGGTGTGATTTCAAACCAAAGCAAAATGGCAGGGTCGCTGTCGCCCGGGTCGCGCCCGTGGTGCGCCAGGAAACGCTTCCCGGTAATATATTCCTTTTTACCGTCGCCATCGAGGTCAGCCATGACCGACGAATGGGTTTGAGCTGTGGTATTGCTGATCAAATGCGTTTTAAAATTGATTTTGCCGTCAGCGTCTTTGATCTGCTCGTACCACCAGATGCCCAGTGCATGCGCCGAAGCGCTGATCACATCGTTTTTGCCATCCGCATTCACGTCAAGTACCTGCATATGTGAACAGGGCTCGCCCAGATTGGCCTTCTGAAACTCCCAATCCCCTGATTTATTGTCCTTTTTCCCTTTAAACCAGCCTTCCCGCACCACCACATCATTAATCCCATCCGCATCGACATCGCCATAGCCGATTCCATGTGAGAAGTTTTCCGTTCCCGGGACGTTTTCCCTGCTGAGCGGGAAACGCTGCCAGTTTGCTTCTCCCTTTCTTACCGGCGCTTTGAGCCAGATGATCTGCTTTTTTGCCGGATCTCCGCAAAGAATGTCCAGGCGGCCGTCGCCATCAATATCCACAAATCCCGGAGATTCGTTGGAAACGCCTACCGAATCGGCGATGACATGTTTTGGCCATTCTCCTGCCTTGTTGCGCGGGTTTTCAAACCAAAAAGCGGCCTTTCCGGGGAAATCGACGATCACTACATCCTCCCACCCATCCAGATTCACATCCATGCCCAGGTTCAGAAAAGAGTTGCTGTATTCTTTCCGCGGGTCGAAGACGCGTGACGGTGCCAGTTCGTGCTTCTTCCAGGATGGGGCTTCAAACCAGTAGTAGCCCGCCACGATGTCGGACCTGCCGTCCCTGTTCAGGTCTGCGACCGCGACGCCTTCCGAGATGAAGTCGCCGGTCAGTTTGGTCTTTTTGAAGTCGGCTGAGGGCTGCGCACACAGTGATTCTATACAGGAGCAGACCACGAGCAGTGCATATGCCACGGTCCAGGGACCAGACGAGCGTCCAGCCCGGCGTCCAGACCAGGGCTTAAGCCCTGGGTTAATGGGTTCCATGGTTCGTTTGGGGTTGTTCTGCCTTTCCTACCCGTTTGTTGAGGTCGTTCAGGAGCTTTTTGGATTCTTCTGTTCCGATGGCTTCCGTACGCTGGATCATGTAGGGCAGTATCTTCGGTAACTTGGACTTCTCGGCCAGTTGCAATGCGCGCTTTGCATCTACTGCTGCCAGCGGCTCGGCTGCGTACCAAACCATCAGCGGCAGGTTGTGATCGTCCTTGTCCTCCTCTTTCTGTACCAATGCATCGACGACGTCCCAGCGCTGCGACGGGTCCAGACGTAACATTCCGGAGGCCAGGTACACGCGTACCAGTTTGGAGTGGTCCTTCTGTGCCATTTCCGCAAACCGTTTCAGGGTTTCAGGTGCAACGGATTTGTCCTCCGTCAGCAACTGGATGGCCCAGCTCCGGATGTACTCGCTGTCGTTACCCAGCAGTTCGGTCAATTCCTTTTCTGTCAAGCCATCGGTTACGTGCAATGTCCATAATGCACGCAGCTTACGGGTTTCATCCGGATTTTTGGCCAGTATTTCTTTCAAAGCCTTGTGTACTTTCTTGTTAGGGCCACGCTCCTGCAAGATCGTGCGGGCCTGGCGTACATACCATTCGTTCGTGTTAAGCTGGTGGTTCACCAGTTCCATGTCCGAAGCTTTGGAAAGATCCACCTGCACCCATTTGTCGTTTTCATGGCTGATCTTGAAAATCCGCCCCATGGTTTTGTTGTGTACATCGGGGTTTGGACTATGACATTGGTTTTTGTCGTACCAGTCGATCGCCCACACGGAGCCACTGGCATCGTACTTGAAATTCAGCCATTGCGACCAGGAGTCGTTCATCGCCATGAAGTCGTTTTTGTGGGTGGCCTCGTACCCCGAACCGGAGCGGGTCAGATGGTCTATATTCAAACGGGCTCCATTGATATTGTTCATAAAAATATCATTGCGGTATTCTTTCGGCCAGCTGTTACCGAGATAGATCATCGCTCCCGCGTGTGCATGACCACCTCCGGCAGATGCCGAACGGAAGTTCCCTGCATGTGGCCCGCGCTCTCCTACCCAATGCACGTGATCCGCGATCGTCTTGATGTCGTCATAGGTATACGGATTGAAATGCTTACCCGCCTGGCGCTGGTAACGTGCGCCCTGTATTACGTGGTACATATGCGGGATCACGCATACGGTTATAAATGGGTGCCCGTAGTCGTTGAAATCGATCCCCCAGGGGTTACTCGATCCTTCGGCAAAGACTTCAAACTTGTGCGTGGTCGGATGGTAACGCCACACACCGGCATTGATCTTGGTCCGTTCCGAATCCGGCGCACCGGGCTTACCTACGTTGGAATGGGTAAATACACCATGTGTACCGTAAAGCCAGCCATCGGGTCCCCAGCGCAGGTTGTTGAGTACCTCGTGGGTGTCTTCCAGCCCCCAGCCATCCAGCAATTTCTGTGGCGGTCCGGCAGGTTTATCGTTTTTGAAATCAGCCGGAATAAACAGCAGATAAGGCGCAGCTCCAAGCCACACACCGCCCATCCCGACTTCAATTCCGCTGACAAGGTTCAGTCCTTCCGCGAATACCTTCCGTTTATCGAGCGTACCGTCGCCGTTCGTGTCTTCAAAGATCAGGATCTTATCCCTGCCCTGACCTTCCGCGGCGCGTACCGGATAGGTATGGCCTTCCACAACCCAAAGTCTTCCCCGCGAATCGATCGTGAAGCTGATCGGACGGATGACGTCCGGTTCGCCCGCCGCAAGCGAGATTTTGAATCCCTTCGGCGGTGTCATCGCTTTGGCGGCTTCCGTTCCCGATAGTCCTGCATTCAAAACAGGATCCAGGGGAGGGAGAATGATAATATCCTTTTGTTTTAGTTCATTAGGAAACTCCGGCCGGCTTGGGTACAACCGGAAGTCGTCAAAGTTAATGTGTCCCCATTTGTCATTTGGAATGTAGGGGATCTGTGAAATGCCAGTCTCATTATCAACGATACGGATAAAAATCTCCCTGTTCTGGTACGGTTGCAGGTCTACAACCGCAGGCTGGAGGTTCGCCCTGCCCTGACCAGTAATGTGGTAAATGACTTTGTTATCGTCCGCCGTAACGATTTCCACGCGGGTATCCTGCAATGCGCCACCTGAAACCCGGAATGCCGCGAATGGCTGTGTTACTTTAAATGGGACCGAGGTCAGTGTCCCCGTTTGCTTGTAATTAACCGTACCGCCACTGCTCAGAAAATATTTGCCTTCATAGCCGATGCTCATTTCCTTTTCATGCACAGGCGACGGATCGGAGCTGAAAAGCGGTTGGGCGAATGCGTCTCCCGTCGCAGTCCAGTTTTTGAGGTCGCCGGTTTCAAACCCGAAGTTCAATGGCTGACCATCTTTCATGGGGATCTGTCCCGCCACCGTTTCATTGGAAATAACCCCTTCCACGACTTCAAAACTACCCACCATACCTGCCGCGCGGTGGCCCGGAACCGAGCAGAAATAAGTATCGCTTTGTTCCGCCCTAAATGTAATGCTGGTGCTTGTCCCCTTCTCGATGATGACCTTGCTTTTGATGCCCAGCTTTTCCAGGGCGATATCGTGGGTCATCAGCTCTCCGTTCGTGATCGTAATCCGGACGCGGTCGCCCTTGTTGGCCTTCAACGTCGGGTTGCGGGCGCCGTCTTTCGCAAAGAAGCCTAGCATCGTGGCTTCCAGGGCATAGTCACGGTCAAATTTCTCTGCATCCTGTCCCTTCGGTTGCTGTGCATTCACCCTTGTCACTGTCGCCAGCGCGAGCATCAAGGCGATGAAAAAGCGGGATAACTTCATCATATTCTTTATTAGTGTTTAGGAAATTCCTTTTCAAAAGTTGAGGGAAAAAGGAAACATGAATGAGATTTATACTTATGCATTTTTCAAGCGGCGCCCATTGCTCGTGTTTTAGTGACATTTATTTTCAACTTGAAAAAATTCACTTTTTATTTGAAAAAATTCACGCGTTTAAGCTAGTTGTCATCATTCAACTTCCCTGTGAATTTAAAATCCAAATTCAGCCAAATCGATATAGCAAGCGATTTCGAAATGGCGCGGGGTTATCCGGCATAATTCATGACTTCCCTGCCTGCAAATCGTTTTCCTCTGTTCTCAGTTCAACTATCCGTTTGATCAGGTCCAGTGGCATGGGCTTTCCAAGCGGAAAGTGGACAGACCCTTTGGTCCCTTTGTAACCAGCCAGCTCCTGCCCGAACTGCGCGGCTACCCTGCCGGTTACCGGGTACAAAGCGATGTGTTTTTTCCAACCGGCGAAATAAATCAGATAAGTGCCGTTGCGATTGAACGTGGGCATGCCATACGAAATGGTTTCTGTGGCGTCAGGGGCTGCACTTTGGATCGTCGCGCGTATTTCCTGCAATACCTGCTGTATTTCTTTGGGAAAAGCAGCGATGTATTCGTCCACGGATCCCGGTTTTTGATCTGTCATCTTACAGGTTATAAAGTAGAGCCAGAAATTACATAAATTTTCCGATGACACCGTGAATCTTGTGTCCTCCGTGCGAGCTACGCAATAAATGTGCAGGCTACTCAACAAGCTGTGCCATAAGCAATTTACAAAACTAGCTTTGTCACATCATTCTATTCTGCATGTATCATGAAATGGATTTTACTTCTTTCGTCTCTCGTCGCATGGCTTGCACACCCCTATCTCACGGTTTTTAATAATGCCGGTGTTGTACTCACGCAAACAGCGACTACGGGCGCCCACATCACTCTGACTTCCCGCGGGCAGCACGTAATCCGGATCATCAGTCCGTTCCCGGAGCCCGTATGGTCAGCAAGATTCCGTAAACTCTGAAAAAGTCCTGCATATTTGCGTAAGTTTAAATAAGTTACTAATCCCTGTCGTCACTTTTTCAGATTCACGTCATGATACGCAGCCATGTGTTTATTTACCTGCCTTATTTTATCCTCACCGCATTGGCGCTCACAGGTGCAAGCGTGTACGGTCAGGACTGCGAGGTCCGGGGAGAAATCAAAGGGATCGGCAAAACGCCCATCCAATTTCTCTATAAGCAGGAAGGTCATACTCAAAGAGATACCGTGTATGCGATCGAAGATCGTTTTACCTACCAGCCCCGGCCCAGCGACGACGGCACATTCGATATCTTCATCAGCTATCCCCGCTGGGCAGGGGCCTGGTACGAAAAGGCCCATCTCACGGTTTCGGGCTCCGTTGAAAAGCCCTATCTGCTAACCATCACCGGCGGCCCGGAAAATGACGCCGCGACACGCTATAATCAGGCGATCCGCTGGCCGTACAACGAAAAAATACAGCAATCTGCGCCTGAGGGCAGGGCAAAGCTATGGAAGGAACAGCAGGAAAAGACTTTGCAGTTTGTACGGGAAAATCCAGCCGCGAAAATCAGCGCTGAACTATTGCAGAGCCTTACATTCGAAGAAGATATTCCAATTACCGACCTGGAAAGGCTCTATGCCGAACTGACACCGGAAGTTCGGAAAAGTGCACAGGGCAAAGATGCTGCGCAGCGGATCGAAATCACGAAAAACCAGCCTGCCAAAGGTAAACCCGCACCCGGTTTCAAACTGCCGTCGTCGTCGGGCAGCACTGTTTCACTGGCGGATTTTAAAGGAAAATACGTATTGCTGGATTTCTGGGGGCATTGGTGCGGCCCCTGCATTAAAGCCATGCCGGGCCTGCGCGCTATGCACGAAAAATATAAGCAAAATCTGACGATCATCGGCGTCGCTGCCGAACACGACGACGACCGCCAGGTGTGGCTAAACACTATCCAAAAACACCAGGCCAAATGGGTACACGTTTCTGAATTCGAAGGCGATAAAGGCAAGGTGAATACTACCTACAATATTTACCAGTTTCCGACCTATTTCCTGCTCGACAAAAAGGGTACGGTATTGGGCAAAGCCAATGATCTTGCTGGTGTCGAAACTTTGCTGTCGGGGCTGAGTGACCTTTGAAGCAAACTGATACCCTATTCTTTTGTTCAACCGCGTTTATGGCAAGTCGCCCGGAATCAGGCACTTTTTATGTCCAAAGCTAAACTAACCTTTCTTAGGCTAGGGCTGGTAACCGGGATCGACCTCTGTGCCTGGAAGCACGGAGGCCAAACAGAAACACCGGCAGTGCCAAATCGCCCCAACATCATCGTGATCCTTGCCGACGACATGCACCGGTTCCAGCCTGGTAGCGTCTTTCAATTTTAAGCGTTCCAGCGGTCACCGGGAGCTGTTCAACGAACATTTCGGGGCACGCTACGCGAGGCAGGGCAACTGGAAACTCGTTTCCGCTGCGGCCGACTCCACCTGGCAATTGTACGACCTTGCTGTGGACCGTTCCCGAAACCCGCAACGTAGCAGATGCGCATCCCGACAAAGTAAAACACCTGGCAGACCTCTGCACCAATGGGCCAACACCCACCAGGTATTTCCGAAACCCGGCAAACCGGCATCAAAATAGTTACTCAGCGACCCTGGCTGCCACCTGCATTGGTAACCATGCCACTCGTCGTAAAGCTGGTGCCCGCGGTACCGGCAGTGTAAGTCCCGGATGTAAATAATCCATTGAAACCGGTCGTGCCGGCAGTGCTACCACCGGTATACACCAGGTAAGTCCGCCCCTGTTTCAGGTTCGAGCTGGAAAACAACATCGTGTTGTAGGCGCGGGGAATCGTGAAGGTCATCACCTCCTTGTCGTCAGATGAGCGGATATGCATCAGCTGGTTTGCGGAACCTGCTCCCAGGATCACGGAAGGTTGTGTGCTGACATTCGCCGTCGGAGTACTGGTTGTACCTCCCATTCCGATCAGAATCCCGCCGGTGATCCTGAATGTATTGCGGTCGCAATCGAACCCTTCTTCCGGGCCTCCGGCTGCAACGGAAATGATGCGGCCTCCGGTGATCGTTATCGGTCCGTTGGAGTCAATACCGTCGTTGGAAGTGCTGCTAACATAGATACTACCACCATTGATATAAATGAAGCTGCCCGCATTCAGCCCGTCGTCTGCTGTTTTGATGGTGAAATCACCATTATTGATGGTCAGAATGCTTTTGCTTTCAATCCCTTCCCCGGCGGATGAGGTAATATTGAAAATACCGCCGTTGATGGTCACATAAGGATCGATGCTGGTATCGGTGTCGTAGTTGGCGGTGATCGCTTTGTCCGCCACACTTACTTTAAAATTACCGCCATTGATTACTATGAAGCCTTCCTCGCATTGAATGCCGTCGCCTGCCGTCGTAATGTCGAGTGTGCCGCCGTCGGCGATAAACGCGTCGTTGGTATGAATGCCGTCGGATACTGCGCCAGTTACCGTGAGCGAGCCGCCGATCACCCGCACATAGTCGTCACTGCATATCGCGTGTTTATAATTGCCTTTTAACACCAGGCTCCCGGTTCCGCTGAATATCATCTGCCCTTCACTGAATAGCGTGGCTTTCATGTCCTCGTCACCGCTGGCGGCATACGTCGACCCGTCGGTAAGGGAGTTGGTAGTGTTATTGCTTAAAACAATGAATGCCCGCTTTTCCGACTGGATATTGATCGCCGGGCCGTCGTTATTCGTAATACTGACCCCGTTGAGCGTCAATTTGAATTTTTTGTCGCTGTAAATCTTGACAGAACCGCTCGTTGTGGTGCCCGACAGGACATATTCCACTTCCGCCGCCGTCGCATTGATCACCACATCACCATTCGATTCCGTGACGGTCACGCCTTTTCCGCTCAGCGGATTGGTGATGCTGACCGTCGTTCCAAACTGAATGGAGATTACCGAAGAGAAGGCCGAATTGGCCAGCAGATCATCCTCATCCGCGGCGGTACCTGTATTGCCTTCGGGTGCCGTCGACGCGAAGCCAACGCTATCGATGTTAACGGAGTTGTCGGCATTGGTTTTACCGGGATCTACTTCCTTGTCCTCTTTCGAACAGGCGACGCACAGGGCAATCACTACGGAAGTAAGGAACAGCAGAATAAGTTGTTTGAGTCGGAGGTTCATTCTGAGTTGAATTGGTGCGCAGATTTTTTACTTATGGCTCAATACGCACCCCTGCCCGCGCATGACGCATGGGCGTTCAAAAACTTTCAGGTTCCGCGCTCCGGTCAGAAAATGAGCTTGTAACCCCTTCCGCGGATGTTGATGATCTGCACCCGGGGATCTTCCCGAAGGTGCCTTCGTAATTTTGTAATGAAAACGTCGAGGCTGCGCCCGTTAAAAAACGAATCGTCACCCCAAAGTTCATTCAGGACCTCGCTGCGTTCGAGCACCTGGTTCCGTTGCTGGTAGAGTTTCCGCAATAGCTCGGCCTCCCGGTGCGACAGCGCTACCTCCCGGCCCTCCATCGCCAGTTTCTGCTTAGCAGGATCAAGGGAGTACTTCCCGATCCTGAGCATTTCGGGCAAGTGCGGACTTCCGGCACCGGCACGTAGCAACGCATTGATCCGGACAATAAGTTCATCCAGACTGAAAGGTTTTTTGAGATAATCATTCCCTCCGAGTTCGAAGCCCCGAACCACATCCGCGGTCTGCGAACGGGCGGTCAGGAACATAATCGGGATATGCGGGTTTTCCCGGCGGATGTGTTCGGCCATGGTGAATCCATCCATATCGGGCATCATCACATCCGCAACAACGATGTCGGGCTGATGCTGCCGGAACTGCTCCAGACCTTCCACCCCATTTCCGGCATAGAGTACATTAAACCCGCGAAAAGCGAGACTATCCTTTACGATCATGCCCAGTGCGGGCTCGTCTTCGATCAACAGTACGGTTGGCATGATGTTAAAATTTTAGTATAAATGCGCTTCCCTTCCCCGGTTCGCTCGTCACGCTGATGCTGCCTCCATGCTTTTCTACGACTTGCCTGGCATAGGCGAGCCCCAGTCCAAATCCCTTGACCTGATGCAGGTCGCCGGTGGGGACGCGGAAAAAGCGGTCAAAAACAGACTCCTGGTAAGCTTTGGGAATGCCTATCCCATTGTCCGAAACCGTCAGTTGCCACCCTTTCTGCTCCCGACGGAAGTCAAAAGATATCGTTACGCGATCATGTGAGTACTTGATCGCATTGTCGATCAGGTTGTTGAGCACATTTCCGAAATGCATTCGGTCAACGTGCACGGTGGTTCCAAACGGAATGTGCATATTAAAAATCACCTTCTTTGCCGACTTGACCCGGTGATTGGCCGCCAGATCGCCTATCATTTCAGCGAGACCGACCGCCTCGGTATGGCATTCCATCTCTCCTTTCTCCTCCACTGCCAGGTTCAGTACCTTTTCCACGAGGTCCGACAGCCGTTGCAGATTATTTTGCGAAATATTAAGGTATTCCTGCGTCTTGTGCGGATCGTCGAGTGCGCCAAAATGCTGCAATGCTTCCACTGCCGCGGTCACCGTCGCAATCGGCGTTTTGAGCTCATGGGTCATGTTGTTGATGAATTCGTTCTTGATATCCGAAAGCTTCTTCTGCCGGAGGATTGTCCGCAGCATAAATACGAAGGAGCCCGTCGTGAGCAGGAGCAGCACCAGTGAGCAGCCCAGCAGCCAGCCCATGCGCTGCAGCATATAGGGAACCGGCGTATCGAATGTAGCTTGTACAAACAAATGCCGGACGGGGTTAATGGGCAGCGGGACCGTGGAGAAGGTACCGTTTTGATCATGCATGCTGCCGCTATTGTCAAAGATCATCACATTGCCTGTGTTGCTTTTCGGCCGGATCGTCAGTGTATCCAGCCTGAACTCCGCCACAATCCCCCTTCCGTACAATTCTGCACGGTAGGCCGAATCCAGCCTGTCCAAACGGATTTTATCACCCTCCTTCCATCCCTGGACAAGCAAATGAGAAATGCGCCGCGCAAGGGTATCCGCCGGGGTGGGTTGTATGCTGTCGTTTGTAATTTTGTAGAAAAACCGCGACCCTGCTGTGCCATTCACCCCCAATCGTTTCATGACTACGTGTGTCTCCCGGCGATCGCTCGTTCCCTCCCCCAAAAACACCCGCGCCTTACTGATCTGATGGCCTTCCACGACCAGGAATAATGCATCCTGCACATTCTGCACAAATTGCTGCTGGTTAAGCTGGTAGGTAGTCCATAGCCAATAGCCCTGAAATGCATTGATCGCAACAATGCAGACAGTAATCAGCCAGAAAACAGATCGGATACGGCGGTTCATAACACAGCAAATCTAAGCTTCCCAAAGGATGATCCGCTGCGGGTTAACACTATTTAACACTAAATAGCATGAATTAATGGGTTCCCGGAAAGGCTACTGAACCTGAGACAGTTCGGGCACTTCCTTCCTGTGAAAAATCCTGACCCCAGCCAATTCCGCTACGAACCGGTAATGCTCCCGCACGTATTCGCGGACCACGGGCACCTTGTCGTGCGGTAAAAACTGGTGGCCGCGTTCGGAATAGTCGCGGATCATCGCCTCCACAAAAATCTTAGGCTTATTCTCCTCCATGTCTTCCAGGAAATCATCCGTCCAGGCGGAAATAAGGGGCGAATTCATGGAGAAATGAAATGTATGGACATCGCGGTACCCCATCGCTCTCTGGGCACTTACGTGCAGGCCATCGCGCCACCCCCATACCACAATCCGGTCTTCCGGGCTGGTATGACGGACGATATGGCTCACTATTTTCCTGTCCACATCCACCCACGGATCGTAGCCCACGTCCTGATCCAGGTATTTCAGGTTTACAGCGGTTTGCAGTACGCTACCCAGGAGCAAAAAAGCGACGGCCAGTTTTTGAACGACCGGCCTGCTTACGGAAATCATAAGTCCGTTAAAAATCAACAGCGGGACAATGAGGAACAGTTTGTAGTGCTCAAAGTTATTTCCCGACTGCAACACCGCATACACGCTCAGGATCAGCAGCATGAACGAAAACAGGAACAAAATCCATTGCCCTTTGACCTCTGTTTTCCACTTTTCAAATGCCAGTACCGGCAATACGACGGCCATAGCTGTCAATACGAGCAGGTAAATACCCGAGCTGGTCGCGTAAAACAGGAAAGGTACGACCCGCCATGGGCTGAAGCGCTCGGCCATAGGCATCGATGAAAACTGCGTTGTAAAGGAGTAATAGTAATAATTCCAGAAATAGTTATTCCAGAAAACATCCAGTTTGCCGAGCATCCCATAGTAAATATTCACCCAAACCGTAGGCAATAAGCAACCTGCGAACAATGCGAACATGTTACGCCAGTCCCTGCGCCCAGCCATAACCGCCAACAGAAATACACCGGTGAGCAATCCCATGGGCGCGTTCTGAAATTTTGCATACACCAGACTTCCCAGCAAAACTCCCGTCCCCGCAGCGACACGCGCATTGTCCCAACGCCTATATACGTACAGAAAAAACAATGCAACACCCGCGGTCACCATCAGGATACTCACGTGCTCCGAATTGTAAGCGGCGAAAATATGGCATATCGTAGCCAGAAAAGCGGTAAGGCTCCACGTGATGATCAGGCTCGTGTTTCTCCCTGCAAAAAGCTTGCAGATCAGGTAGAGCAGCCACGTAGTTCCCATCCAGAGCAGCAATCCGATGATCTCAGCGCTGCTGTAACTAACGGGCATTCCGGCCCAGGAGCCCGCCACCAACGGGAATACCGTCAATGGCCTGGCATCGGTATAATTCAATAATGTCCAAAGCTTGTCGGGGTAGTGATTGATGGCTATTACCGCGCTCAGCCATGTGCTGGTATCGATATCGTATTCCCGTTCGCGCAGATAGGGAAACCGGAATACGCATAGCATCGTGAGCATCGCGGCGATCAGGGCGGCGGCTTGTTTACCAGCAATTTCCTGCGGAAATTTTTTAATATACAACCTCGACAGCCACAGGCTTGCGAGGAAAATCAGCAGGAACAGCGCAGCTTTAAAGTAAAAGCTATAAATCATATTGAAGAGGGTTATGAATGTTGGCCATTCTTAAATTAAATACCTGACTACCATTGGTGCGTCATTCGATCAGCGGATGGAAACAGGGAACGGGATAGAGAGTTTGATGAAGAAGGGGCAGAAGATTTATACACCCGCTACCCCAAGATACCGATATACGGCCAGCAACCAACAAAAATGTAACCTTTCTTAGTTTTCGGTTCCAGGCATAGAACTGAGTCTATCTTTCTTTGAATTTTAACAAGAAATCCATTAACGCTATTTAACATTAAATAGCAGTACCTTACAAATCGTCACCTGACCTTTGATCCGTCAAATCAAAACATAAGTGACTATCATGAAAACACATCTTTTCATTCTACTGCTGCTTACCATGGCTGTAAAAGCCTATCCGCAATCTTCCGGCCGGATCACGTATGAAGTAGTACGAAAGGTTGATCCCTCGGGAATGCGTATCGTCATCAATGGCGAACAGGTCAAACCCGGCGACCCCAACTTTCCTTCCGATATTCCCGATACCCGGACATTTGGACAGAAAGTACTATTTGCCGGAAACTACGCCCGCGAAAACCGTGACGAGCAGAATATGATGATGCGGACCATTGTGCAGGGACCCGGCGCGGGAGGTGCCCCGCAAAGTACAAATCTGGGAAGACCATTCGAGGAACAAACCATCATTGATTTCCAGGCACAGAAAATCCTGACGTTTCTGACTGTCGGCAAAGAGAAAGATGCACTTACTTACAAAACGGAAGTGCCTATTGAACGGGTGAGTGACTGGCAAATGACCGATCAGACCCGCAAGATCGCCGGCTATCTGTGCCGGAAGGCGACGGTGAGCTATCGCAATGAACCATATGCGGTATGGTTCACCACGGACCTGCCGCTCCGGTATGCACCTGTCCCTGCATTAACGCCCGAAAAAGGAGTCGCACTGCTGGTAGAAGGCAGCCGCGAACAATACAAAGCCACGAAAGTCAGCCTCGAAGTCATCGACCCGAAACTGGTCGAACCCGGAACGCAGGCTGAAACGGTCACAAAAGAGCGCCTGGCAGATATCCGTCAAAAAGCAATGGCCGATTTTCAACAAAAAATGATGACCGGTGAAGGTAATTAACCTCTTTTGGCTACTGCTCTTTTGCACGACGCTTACGGTTTCGGGCCAGAAAACAAGCGGCACAGGAGAGATTACCGGTGTCGTGCTGGATTCGGCCACCCACAAACCCATGCGGACCGCCTCGGCGTCCTTACTAGCCGCACGCGACTCGGCTTACATTACGGCCACCATTACGGACGGCGACGGCCGCTTCCGGCTGCGTAACATCCCGCCGGGGAACTACCGGCTGCTGGTCACGTTTATCGGCTACCGTAATCTATCGAAAAGCATTCAGGTTCCTGCAGGAAGTCCGGCGGACGCGGGGATGCTATGGATGTCGGAACAGGGCAATCAGTTGGGCGAAGTCGTAATCAGGCAGGAAAGTGCGCCCGTCACGATCAAAGCCGACACGCTGGAATTCAATGCCGGCTCGTTCAAGACACAGCCCAATGCCCAGGTGGAAGAACTGCTGCGAAAACTGCCTGGCGTGGAAGTAGCCCGGGACGGGTCAATCAAGGCAAACGGGCAGGCTGTCAGCAAGGTCCTGGTCGACGGCAAGCCTTTTTTTGGAAATGACCCGAAAATGGCGACCCGCAACCTCCCTGCCGACATTATCGATAAGGTACAACTTTATGACCAGTCGTCCGACCAATCCCAGTTCTCGGGAATGGACGACGGTAACCGTGAACGAACGATCAACCTGACGATAAGAAAAGACAAGGGCAAAGGATACTTCGGCCAGAATGCCCTGGGTGCAGGTCCCAGCCCCGGGGCGCAGGCTGCACGGTACCAGGCCCGGCTGAATGTCAACCGCTTCAATAACCGCAATGGCGGCCCGGTCAGGCAAATTTCAGCCATCGGGCAGGCCAACAACCTGAACCAGCAGAACTTTACCATGCAGGATGCCAGCGCCCCCGGTGCCGGAGGGCCCGTGATCGTCGGGGAAGGAGGCAACGCGCAGGAAGATGCCCAGACGCCGTCGGCCATTACCGAAGTGCGGGCGGGCGGTTTCAACTACCGCAATGAGAGTGCAACTATGCGCTGGGGGAAACGGACTGAAATGGCCGCCAGCTACTTCGTCGGACAGAGCGTCACCACTACCGACCAGGCCAGTCATCGCGAAAACATCCTACCCGGACAATCGTTTCTAACCGACCAGATTTATTTTTCAAAGAATTCCATGACCACCCATCGGCTGAACGGCCGGTTTGACCTGCCGCTCGATTCCATGACCAGCCTGCGCGTGACGCCAAATATCAGTTTACAATATAAGGATGAACTGGCCCGCTGGCGAAGCGGCTCTTATCGATCCACGGGAGATTCGCTCAATAATGGCGCTACCAGCAACGATCGGGACGGGCACAGTATCAATGGCTACAACAATCTGCTGCTCATGCGAAAGTTCACTAAAGAAGGCAGGACATTCTCGGCCCACCTCAATACGATCCTGGCAGATGGGAAAACCACCGCTTACAACCGTTCTTTCAATACCTATTACGACGCAACAAGAGATGACAGCCTGCTCGACCAGCGCAATCTCCAAAACAGCTACTCGCTTCAGAACAACCTGACGCTTTCTTTCACCGAGCCATTATCGCTGACGCAAAAATTCGAATTCCGCTACGCATACAGCAATACCTTCAACAAACTTGCCCGGCTCACCGCCGACAGGGATGAGGAAAAGGGAGGTTACGATTTGCCCAACGAGGAATTGAGCAATGATTTCAGTAACACATTCGAAACCCACCGGCTGGGCTCGTCTTTCCAAACCCGTCGCCTCCGTTATAGCTGGACCCTGGGCATGGACCTCCAACGATCGGCTCTTCGTGCGGACGATCGTTCCGGAAGTGAACTTTCCACCCGGGCATTCTGGTACCTGATGCCCAATGCGCTTTTCACTTACACTTTCCAGGGTAACCGGAACCTGCGGCTGCAATACCGCACACGCACCAGTCCACCCGGCGCTACGCAACTCCAGCCGGTTGCCGACAACTCGAATCCGATGAATATCAGAACAGGTAATCCTGCATTGAAGCCCGAATATTACCATACGCTGACGTTGACCTATCATGGAGCGGCGCAATCGGGAGGCAACAATCTGTTTGCGTTTGCCAATCTCAATCAGAGCGATAACCGCATCAGCACATCCACCAGCACCGGCCCGGGCGGAGCACAACTCATTCAGCCGGTCAACACGGCGGGATACTGGTCGATCAACGGAGTCGTTTCGCTGAGCCGCAAACTAGTACCTGTGAAGCTGACGATCGGGTTAACGACACAGGCCAGCGTCACCCGGAGCATTGGACTGATCAATACGCGGAGCAATGTCTCGCGAAACACCGTCATCGGGCAGGGTATCCGCTTCCAGTCGGATTACAACGGCAAAATCGATTACGGTTTGAGCGCCCGGATCAATTACCAGCAAGCACGGTATTCCCTCCTGCCCCGGCAAAACGCGAACTATTGGTCGCAGTACGCTACCGCCGATGTGCATTGGCAGCTGCCGGGCCATTTCGTATTGAATACTGACCTCACCTACACCGGCACTTCGGGCCGTGCGGAAGGCTACAATCAGCAGTTTGTATTATGGAATGCATTTTTAGCCAAACAGTTTCTGAAAAGCAGGCAGGCCGAGGTGCGGCTTCAGGTCTTCGATCTCCTCAATCAAAACCGCAGCCTGGTGCGCAACACGTCCGATTCTTATATCGAAGACGTTCGCAGCAAAGTACTGCGCCGCTACTTCCTGATCAGCGTGGTATACAATCTGCGCAAATTCGGCGTCTAAGCTTGCCTTGGAGTACAACCAAACAAAAAGCGTGTCAAAGATCTCTTTGACACGCTTCCAACTACTGTTCGTTTATCGGCTTATTATTCTTTCTTAGATCATTTCGAGCACCACTGTCGCCCATACGCCTCAGCGCCAGCAGAATGAAAACCCCCATCCCCGGCCCACATGCTTACATCTACTGCGTATATGAGTAAAGTGATTAAAATTGTAAAATTACTTATGTAAAAGTATCACAAAAATTCAGGTATTAGTATAAAACTAATTTGATATTTTCTGAAAAATACAGCGAGTAAGGATTTTGCTGCAAAAACCTGATTCTCAGAGTAAGTAAAACAAAAAGCGCATCCGGGAAACCCTGATACGCTTCGATACTTAACTTGCTATTGCTTATCTATTAACATACGAAGTATGCCGCATTTATGCCCGTCCCTCTACCGGGAATAACGCGCGTCCTTCCGGGTCGTATCTGTCCTGCTCACATCGGCCACAGCTATTGTTTCGCATCCAGGTGACAGCAGGTTACGGCCCTGCGAGTAACGCCAGAATCATCAACACGAGCAGCGCGATGGCCTTTACCCATCCGCTGGCATTGGATGTATAATTGTACAGTTTCTTTATCATGCGAGGCAAATCAAAGTACGTATGCCTATACACGGCCTGTTTGTCGTATTATTGACAGCTAGCTTGCCCTGTCAACAATAACGGCTGAGTCCGACGCATCAAAGCTTGCGAATTTGCCGGAAATTTGTTGTACACTTTTTACCTTTTATTTGTAGAAATATATCTATATTCCGAACATTCAATCGCTCACTTGAGATCTTTCGGAAGTTGTCCGTACTTACGTTTGAATGCGGCGGTGAAATGCTGGGGGTTTTTATAACCTGATAATGCAGCTATTTCTGCAATGGTGATGTTGTGGGAGGTGTCCAGAATACGTCTCCTGGCCTCATCGAGACGGATATCGCTGATATAGCCAAAAACAGTTGTTCCAAAAAGCTCTTTAAAGCCCTCCTGCAATTTTGTCCGGTTCATCCCGGCGACTTTCGCCAGCTCGTCGATCGAATAAGGATCGTAAACGCGGTTGATTAACAGGTGCTTTACCTCGTGAAGCTTGTCTGCGTCTGCCCTCTTTAACACCTTTCTGCCTTTTTGCGAGGCATTGATCTGATCGATCTGCATGGTGAGCAATTCAGCCACTTTAGCTTCCACAAAAACCTTCTTAAGCGCACCATGATACGGGCAGTCCCGGACCTCGGCCAGCACCCGTTTCATGCCCGGAGTAATGGGAAATGCGCGGTTACCCATAATGGCGGGATGGTTCGCCTCGATATCCCTGCCAAATTCCCGGAGTACTTCCAGGTCGTTCCGAAAAAGCCCCCGCAGAAAATCCAGTGACAGCTCAATCTCGACACTATACGATAGCGGCTTTTTAAGATAATGCAGGTTTCCTTTCAATGCAGGGTAAAAAAGCAGGGCATGCGATCCGCCATAAATCTCCGTTTCAATCTCAAATTTCGCGTTCGGAAAGTACAGACAACCGGTTGTCGAAAGCTCGAAGTGCATTTGCAGATAAGGGAAGTCGCTTTCAAGGATTTGAACCAGATCGTTTTCCAGCGCTCCCTCGATCATGGAAAAGATCATGCCGGGGCAGTATATACGGTGAATTTTGGAGTGAATGCCACCATATTCAAACTCATGATGTGCTTCACGGATACCGCCCCGATCCTCCACCTCGTACCCGCTCGCATATTCCCGGACGTGATTCAGCTCGGCAAAGTCCTCGGATTTAAATACAATTTTCATCAAACTCCTGTTTTTGGCGGCATTAATACTGCTTTTCGCGTTAACCCGGCCCGAAGGTTCCGAAGTACATTTGCGCTTATTTTTAAACAGTCTTAATTAAGTAAAATTAAAACACAAATTGAAACCTTTCCTCTTCCTGTTACGATTTTTTCTGCTTGTGGTGCTAATCACACCAGTAACTTCCTATGCACAAGAAAGTTATAAAATACAGGGAGTAGTTAAGGATGGCCAGGGGGCGGCGCTGGCCGGCGCTTCCGTTGGCATTGCAACGTTTAATATTTTTGTCGTCACCGACGAACAGGGACATTTTTCACTGTCCGCCCCGCTCCGTGAATCGTATGCAATCACAGCTCAACATATAGGTTTCAAAAAACAGACCCGCACCATTTCAACCAAAAATCTCCGGAACAATCCACTGACATTCACCTTGCAGGAGGACCAGACACAGCTCTCGGAAGTCCAGGTTACCGGCCGGACTGAAACGCAGGAGGCCAGGCTGCAACCCATTAAGGCAGAGGTGATCAATACCAAAGCGGTGCAAGAGCAGCCGTCCACACTGGTGGAACTTATGAACCGCTCCGCCGGCATCCGCATCCGTCAAACCGGCGGGCTGGGTTCCAATGCGGGCCTGATGATGAATGGTTTCCAGGACCGCGCGATCAAGAATTTCAAAGACGGTATCCCGATGGATTACCTGGGCGCAGGCTACAATATCGGCCTCGTACCTGTGAACATGCTTGAACGCGTGGAGGTGTACAAGGGCGTACTGCCTACGGGCCTGGGCGCCGACGCCCTGGGCGGGGCGGTGAACCTGGTGACGAAAAAATCGCTGTACCGCTATGCCGAGGCTTCCTATGAAATTGCTTCCTTCAATACCCACCGGGTTTCATTGAATGGGCTGTACAGTGACACTACGCGGCATTTCTTTGTAGGGGCGGATGCGTTCCTGAACCGGTCGGATAACAATTACAAGGTCGACGTAATGGTTATCGATCATGAAACCGCTGCCCGAAGCGAAGCCCGGGTGAGGCTGTTCCATAATCAATTCACCAACTATTATGCCGAAGCATATGGCGGACTCACCGGCCTGCGCTGGGCCGACGAACTACGTGTGGGCCTGACGTGGTTCCGCATTAACCGCCAGAATCAGTATGGCTCGTCGATGTCACAGCCTTTTGGCGCTGCGGTGAGCCGGCAATACGCTCTGATCCCTACCCTGCGCTACCGTAAGGCCTTCAACCGGCTAAGCCTCGACCAGTTCCTGACGGCCAGTAACATTCACGTGGAGCAGGTAGATACCGCCCGGGGTACCTACGACTGGTACGGCCACTTCATTCCGAGCCCCTCGCGCCTGGGCGAAGTAACCGTCAACGGCAGCCTGTCGGACATCACATTTTCTTATTTTACGTCCCGCACCAATGTCGGGTACCAGATCAACGACGCCCATAAAGCCGAACTAAATATCGTATCGACCAACATCGGGCGGGATGGCCGGGACCCGATGGGCCTGAAACTTCCGGCAAGCGGCCAGGATATTCTCTCCCTTCCCGCCAAGTACTACAAATTTGTAGGCGCCGCGGGGCTGCAATCCGTTTTTTGGAATGAAAAACTGACCAACAACCTCATTGCCAAGTATTACTACTATAACACTTCCACCATTAATGTCGATGTTTACGGGACGGCCTTGGGTGAGCATCGCTATGCTTCCAATAGCAGTTTCGGGATCGCAGAAGCTTTGAAAATCGCCCTGACGCCCGGAACGTTCTTCCGCATATCAGCAGAAGCGGCCACGCGTCTGCCCGAGCAGGATGAAATGTTCGGCGACGGCAACTTCCACCGCTCCAACTTCCTGCTCAAACCGGAGAAGAGCGTCAACATCAATGCCGGTTTCCGTACTGAAAAGCGGAATACGTACAATCTGGAAGTCAATGCGTTTTACCGTAAAACCCGCGACCTGATCCTGAAAGTCCCCATCGACTTCCTTTTTACGCAGAATCAGAATGTCAGCAATGTGAAGGGAATCGGCCTGGAAACCGATCTCACGGTGTTCCTCACGCGCTGGCTGCGCGCGAACGGGAATTTCACCTACCAGGACTTCCGGCTGTTTGACACCGGCAACCGGTTGACGGAAAAAGCCCGACTCCGCAACACCCCCTATTTTTTCGCGAACCTGGGCCTGAACGGCAACCTCGACCGGATAGTCGGCAAAGGGAAGCTCCAACTCTACTATTATTTCACGTTTGTCCGCGAATACTACCTCGACTACGTACCGAAATCGCTCGAACCGGATGGCTTTCTGGGACTTTGGGGAAAGGCCAAATTCGACGCGCCCAATATCATCCCGAGCCAGGCTTTACATTCCGCGGGATTCACTTTCAATCCTGTCAATGAGCGCTTTGCGATCGGTTTCCAGGCTAAAAACATTTTCAATACCAACGTCTATGACAACTTCCGGATCCAGAATGCCGGCCGCAGTTTCCATCTGAAAGTCAATTATACCCTCAAATAAATTTATCCATTTTACAATCCATATTCATGAAAACATCTTTGATTAAATCACTCCTTTTCTGCCTCGCCCTGGCAGCCTTTGCCGGCTGCTCATCCGATGATAACAGCGACCCGACGCCCACTCCGGAGACCAAAGAGAAATTTGTGCTCATGACTTCGATCGACCGTTTCGGAGCAGGCTACTTCACTGCCCTGGACGGATTGCCGTCCGGAACCATTCAAAACACCAACTCCAAATCACTGCAGGTCGCAGATGCTTTTGGCTTCCGTTCATTTGGGAAATGGTTTTTCAACCGGTCCAATGCAGCGGGCGACGGAGGCCTGCAGAAATACTCCCTCAATGCAGACGGCAGTCTGAAAGACGAGGGTTTTATCGCCGGCGCATCACAATACCTGGTGGTGAATGAGACCACCGGCTATTACCTCGATGAAACACGTGCGCTGCTGAAACTGCAAAAATTTAACCCTACGACCATGTTGCGCACCGGGGAGGTGGATCTTTCTGCCGTTCAGAAACAAGGTGTGGAATACCAGGCTGTGGGTAAACATACCATTGCAGCGAAAGAAGGAAAACTGTTCGTAGGCATTTCCTACGGCACCAAAGTGGCAGCAGGTTATGGAGACGAGGTGTTCAACGCCATCGAGTTTGCGGTGGTCGACATCGCTACCGACAAATATGAGAAATCAATTAAATATGACGGATTGAAAGGGGTAGGCTGGGGTTCATCAGGCAATAAAATGTGGTCGATCGGCGACGATGGTGCATTGTACCTGTACAGCACGGGACTCGGAATTACTGCGTTCTCCAACACGGCCATCATCCGCATCAAAAAAGGTGAAACGGATTTTGACAAGTCGTGGGTTTTCTCCACCAAAGAATGGCAGTCGGCCAATTCCCTGGCTATCGCACTGATCAAAGGCGGAAAACTGTACTTCGAAATGGCCTCGGAACCATTGAAAGCGGATTATTCGAACCTGAGTAAAGCGCCTATCTTCGACTACTACACCTATGATTTCACGACCAGGCAGGTTACCAAGTTGGAGGGACTACCCCGGCACGAATATGCTTACGCCAATGATCAGGCTATTACCGAGATCGACGGCAAAGTGTTTTTGTGGGTTAAAAACGCAACTCAGAAAATCGACGGCTACTATGTATTGGACGGCACCAAGGCAACTCAGGCATTTAATGTGGCGCTGGACGGCGCGGTACAGGGCTTTGTAAAGCTGGCTGAATAATCCTAAACCCCAATCCCATGAGTTCCGTAAAGCAAATCAAAACCTGGTTCCTGGTCCACAAATGGACGAGCCTGATCTGTACCGCCTTCCTGCTGATGCTGTGCCTCACGGGCCTGCCGCTGATCTTCCACGAGGAAATTGAAGAGCTGGAGGGCAAACCGAAGCTGGCGAAACAGGTCGCGGAAGGTACGCCGCCGGCCGGGCTGGATAAGTTGGCAGAATCCGCAAAAGCCAAGTATCCGGACAAGGTAATCCGCTTCGTTTACTGGGACGAACACGAGCCGAATACCACCACATTCAGCTTATCCGATTCTATCGACGCTCCGCCCGACAATTTCACGACGGTGATCGTCGATGACCACACGGCGGAAGTCCTGGACACGCCCAACTTTCAGGAAGGCTTCATGTATGTCATGCTGCAATTGCACATAGACATGTTCATGGGGATTGGCGGGAAGCTTTTTCTCGGGCTCATGGGGCTGCTGTTTGTAGCAGCCATCGTTTCGGGCATTATGCTTTACGGGCCAATCATGAAACGGTTCGATTTCGGAATGGTCCGCACCGAACGTTCGACCCGACTGAAGTGGCTCGACCTGCATAACCTGCTGGGTGTTGTCACAATCGTGTGGGGTACGGTGGTGGGATTAACCGGGGTCATCAACACGGCCTCCGAAATCGTGCTCGGGTTATGGCAGATAGGCCAGCTGTCCGAAATGACCGCTCCTTATAAAAATGCCAGGCCACTCACCGGCAAACTAAGCTCACTGGATGAAGCGGTTGCCTTGGCGAAGCAAAAAGCGCCTGAAATGGAACCGTCGATCATTACCTACCCGGGAACCATGTTTACCAGCAAACACCACTATGCCGTATTCATGAAGGGCAATACACCGCTCACCAAGCGGCTCATCAAACCGGCGCTGATCGATGCAAAAAACGGCACACTGACGGACATGCGTGACATGCCCTGGTATGTGAATATGCTTTTTGTGTCCCAACCCCTGCATTTCGGAGATTACGGCGGGTTACCGCTGAAAATCATCTGGGCCCTGTTCGACATCGCGACGATCGTGATCCTGGGCAGCGGGCTTTACCTCTGGTTTGCCCGGAACAAAGCCACGAAGGCACATATCAACCGGCTAACGAAAAACGAAACGGAGATCCTGACCGTCATTGCGCAAAAAGAGAATGCATAACCGGCCATTTAAACACATTCAATAATGAAAAATAACTTCTGGGAGGTTTGGGGCATGCCCGTCATCATCGGCATCTGCTCCGCCGTGGGTCTCCTTTCCGCATTGACAGGCGACAACCTCTGGGATGTCGCTTCCTGGCTCACGCTGGGGTTTCCGGTGGCAGTTAGCTTTTGGTTTTTGCGGAAAACGAGGGTTAAATCTTAAAATTTAATGCCACTAATGCACCACTGCGGTACATTAGTGGCATACAAAAACTAAAACCGAACCTTCCGCATCACCCACTTCCAGGTCAGAACCAGCCCCGTGACGCTTGCCAAAGTCCCGCCTATCATCAACAAAATCACCACAATATCCCACAGCGGCCTTTTGGAAACCAGCCACCGAAAATCCAGGCTGTGCAGCCCGTGATATAGCCAACGCTCCAGCCGGCTCAGGTCCTGGTGTTTCAGAACTACCTGCCCGGTTTGCAAATCCACATAATACCAGGGTTCATCCTCCGACGCCATTTTGACCCGCAGCACCGGCAACCGCTTATCTGCATTTCGGGAATAATAGTAATCATCATAATCCCGAAGTACAACCGCTTCCTTCAGATCTACCGCAGGATTCATTTCCTTCACTTTCTCGACAAACCCTTCCGTTCCGAATTGCTGAAACGGCAATGCCGACGCGTCACTGGCCGCCAGCACACGCACGTGCAGATCATCCTCATAGGCAAGGTAATAGGGCTTGCCATCCCATTGCATTACATGCAGCTCCTTGGCATCAATTACGGGTCGAAACTTTGCGAAAGCTGCCGCAGGCGAAACCGTAAACTTCCGCGTGTCAAGCACACCTCCCGCCCATTGCTCCGACTCCTCTGCCCCGAGCCTCGTGAAGGGCGCCCAGTCCCAGGGCGTCATGGACAGCAACCCGCTGAACACCCAGGTAAAAACGAACAACCCAAACACGAAACCGGTATAATGATGCCAGCGAAACCATTTCCTTTTATACGGACTGAATGCCAGCCCGCGGTTCCGTTTGTAACGGACAAAACCCATTACAATCCCGGCAATGCACATGAAGGAGCCAAGCGACGAGGTCCATACGATGATGTCATTCCAAAGCGGCCGGTTACGGAGCAATACCGTCGGATAGATCCAATGCGGAATAGGCCCTAACCAGGCCAGAAATCGCTGCCGGGCATTCACCAGCTGTACTACTTCACCCGTCTGCGCGGATACGTACACATAGGTGTCCGCATCATCACCCATCTGAATGCGGTACACGGGCGTCGTGTACCCCTGTGAGCGCGCGGCCGCCATCCATTGATCGATGTCTGTAAGCAGCTCAACACTTCGTGTTTTGTTCAAATGGGTGAAATCAAAAGCCAGTCGGACGGCCAGCCCCGGATCGGCTCCTTTGAATAATGTTCCGTCGTCAGCGAAAACAGCTTTATACTCACCCCGGATCGTAGTCAGGCGGAAAACCGGTCTGTCGAGCATCATCCCGATCCGCACCGAGCGCAGCGTATCCCGGACACCCGCGTGTTCCAATGCTTCCAAGACGGTTAGCGTCGCCTTTTCCAAACGCGGCGATGGCAGGCGCTGCAACTTTTCGTACTGGCGCATGGTTGGGTATTTCACGTACATCATGGCGAAACCCGACAGGAACCAGATCACAAACAGCAAACTCAATGCAAAACCCAGGTAGCGATGCAGAAGCAAGGTTAGTTTGATTAGTCTCTTCATTTTTTGTTTGCCACGAAGACCCGAACATTCACAAATGAAAATACCATCCATTCGTGGTATAAAACCCTACAAACTATACTTCAAACTAACCAGAAAATTCCGCGTGGCACCCGGCGAAAACTGGTTCGCGTAAATCGCATTGGCATAGTAGCGTTCATTGAAAAGATTATTGATATTCAATCGCATCCCTATCCGGCCCACCCGGTATCCTACCGCCAGATCAGCCACCGTATAGGCCGGCATCACATAAGTATTTGCGCTGTTTGTAAATGTCTCATCCATGTAATTGACACCTGCCCCAATGCTGGCACCTTTCAAAGCACCCTTTTGTGCCTCATAATTCAGCCACACATTCACCATGTTTTCAGGCGCAAAAGCGACTTGTTTTCCGGCGACTGGATTGATCTCCGGGCCGTCATGAGCCAGGTATTGCGCTTTGGAATAGGTATAACCCGCCGTCAGGTCCAGACCGGGGGCGAGATTTCCATTAATCTCAAACTCAATCCCCTTCGACTCCGCCGAACCGATGCGTTTGTAAATGCCGCCCGGCAACGCTTCCAGCTGATTGTTTTTACGCATGTAGTAGAATGCCAGGTTGGCCGCCCACCGTCCATTCATTTCCAGACGGCTGCCTACTTCTCCCTGATAGCCTGTTTCCGGATCGAACGTCTCGCCATTCGGTGCTACGCGGCGGGCAGGTTTGAAGTAGGTCGAGTATGAGCCGTATACCGACAGTGCTTCCAATGGCTGGTACACCAGCCCGGCGCGATAAGTCAATGCCGATTTTGAGATTTTGGATTCCGCCCCTTTCCCGGTGACGTTCCGGTCAGCATCGATCTGGTCTGTATAGTAAGTGCCGCGAAAAATATCGTACCGCAAGCCTAGAAGACCTTTCAGTTGATCGCTGATCTTGATCCAGTCCTGCACGTAAATGCCGTGTACATTTTCCATTGTCGCACGGTAATAGGTAGCCCTGACATCGATGTAGCCCTGGTTCAGGATCGGGTTACGGACTGAGACCGTTGCATTCTTGCCAGGCCCGAACACATCGCCGTTGTAGGTTTTACGGTCGAGGATGCTCAGCGAATAACCAGCCAGCAACTTGTGCAAAATGCCTTTGGTATCGAAGGCGTAAGTCAGTTCCAGCTGATTTTGCAATGGCTTGGTGAGGTGGTTGAAATAAAACGGAAACGAACGGTTGAGCGAATCGAGCGTAGCATTGAAACTCAGTTCCTCGGTCGAGAAATAATTGATATTATCGTCGTAATACGACAGCTGGTCCGAGATCGTCAAACCCGAGTTGAACTTGTGTACATATTTCAGCTGGTAATCATAGCGGGTATGTTTCAGAAAATCGGCCGGGTCGTTGTAACGCGTGTCGCGATCCATTCCGGGTGCAAGTTTGCCGCCTTCCAGCACCGGCAACCCGGTATCGGTGTCGTAAATATCCTTATTGGCGCCGATCGTCAGGTAAATCAGGTCCCGTTCGGTAGGCGTATATTCCAATGCAAGGTAACCGTTGTTGGTATTGGAGCCGGAATGGCGGTAACCATCGGTATCCGACACCCCGAAATCAACGCGATAGCGCAGTTTGCCGCTGATGGGCCCGCCCGTACCCGCACGGATCCGCCGGGTATTGAAAGTGCCATAAGCCGCCGAGAAGTCTGCTTTAAAGTCGGCACTCGGCCTTTTTCGAGCGATATTGATGATCCCTCCTAATGCCGAATGCCCGAAAAGCACCGAAGCAGGACCTTTAAGCACCTCCACGCTTTCCACATTGGCCAGGTTGGTGCTCGGCGCGCTCGTCGAAATGTTATGCCGCTCATCGCGCACGCCATCGACCATCAATACAAAATTGGAAAAACCACGGATCGTAAAATGCTGGAAACCGCCATAGGTATTGTTCGCCCGAACGCCGGTGGTGTTCTTCATCGCTTCCTGCAAATCATCGATCCCGCGTTGCTCGATCGTACGCGCCGACACTGAGGAGGTCGTCAGCGGCATGTCCCGGACCGGCACATCGATCTTGTTGACGGCAGAAAACGCATTGCGTCCGACGCCGGAGACTGTCACTTCCGACAAATGGTGAGTCCGTTCCACGCTGTCGGACAACGTAGCCGGCTTGGTTTGTGCAAATGCACGGTCATCTGGCGCAGCGGTCAACACGACGGCCGTTAATGCCCATAAAGCGGTTTTCCTTGCGCTGCCATTCCGCGGGCAGCAGGGAGTAAAACTGAACATACTTTTAACTGAGTTGGTTAGAAATGAGTTAAAAGCCCGTCAATCACTTTTCGGATGGCTTTTTCAGAGGGAGGAAGGACGAAAGGGAGGAGGTAATGGGGCACGATTATCCCACAGCATACGCCATATTCCGGTCCTGACTCAGCCTCACCTCGCGAAAGCATCGTCAACATCCAAAAAGGCAGGTCTCCTGACTTGTAACATCTACACCGTCCTTCCCGGGGGAATATAATTTTGAATGATTGAATAATCGTGTCATTCAGTCATTCAAAATTGCCCCAGTGGACTTCTCTTTGGCATAGACTATCCCGTTACTTACAGTTGCGCGACAGTTCGTGATTTGCACACGATTCCCTATTAATTCACTGATTGTGAAACCTTTTTGGTTGGAAAAATAAATTAAAGAACTTGTTTGGGGCGCAAAGTTACGATTTAATGATAGTTTGCGGCGTTGAATGCTGAGATAACACCTACAAACATTTTAAAAAGCTTTTGTCATGGAAAGACACGTCGAAACACGCCTGCGGCATTGGGTATATGTGGATCAGGTCAAATTTTTCGGCCCGGGGCGCTATGAACTGCTGGAACGGATCGGTGAAACCGGTTCCATCGCACAGGCTGCCAAAGACATGGGCTTGTCCTATAAAAAAGCCTGGGCGATGATCGACGCGCTGAACACACTCGGCAAAGACCAGTATGTAGTAACCCAGAAAGGTGGTACCAAAGGTGGCGGTACCGTGCTCACCGAAACCGCGAAGAAGGTCATGAAAGCCTACAAAAGACTGAACGACAAATTGCTGGCTGCACTGGCCGAAGAACCAGAGCTTTTATCACTCGTCTGACGCACCTCGTCAATTTTTTTCCGCACAATACGATGGAGTTTTTATATTTGCGATATGTACGTTCATACATATCGCAAATAATGAGAAAATCTTTTGTACCCTTAGCTCTTATTCTTCATTTCTCCCTATCCTCCATTGCCCAGCAGGCCCACGAAACACCCCACACAACGGACCGTACTTTCCAGCTTGGCGAGGTGCGTGTATCGGGCATCCAAATGGGGGACAGCATTGCTTCCCGCCTTTCCTATGAGACCATTGAAAAATTCAACCGGAACGACCTTTCCAATGCATTGAACATCCTGCCCGGGGTAAGCATCGCCAATGTCGGGCCGAGGAATGAGTCGGTTGTATACGTACGCGGGTTCGACCTGCGCCAGGTGCCTGTGTACATGGATGGCGTACCCGTATATGTGCCATACGATGGTTACGTGGATATGGGGCGTTTCACGACTTTCGACCTCGCGAGTGTGAACGTTTCCAAAGGTTTTACCTCCATCCTCTATGGAGCCAATACCATGGGCGGGGCGGTCAACCTTGTGTCGCGTAAGCCGGTGAGCAAGTTGGAGATCAATGGGCGCGCCGGCGTTTTCAGCGGCGACGGCTATCGCTGGAATGTGAATGCGGGCTCACGGCTGGGCCAATTCTTTTACCAGGTCGGAGCATCACAACTTAAACAAAACACCTACCCTCTTTCCGGCGATTTCAAACCGCGTAAATACCAGCAAACCGACGATCGCGCAAATGCCTACCGCGATGATCTGAAATTCAGTGTCAAAGCTGGTTATACACCTAATGCAACAGATGAGTACGTGATCGGCTACGTCAACCAGCACGGCGAAAAAGGAACACCGCCTTACGTGGGTGATGATTCCAGGATTACTACGCGCTTCTGGAAATGGCCAAAATGGAACAAGCAGAGCCTCTATTTCATCTCCAATACCGCTGTTGGAGAAAAAAACAAGGTCAAAACGAGGCTGTACTACGACACTTTCGTGAATTCGCTGTTCAGCTACGACGATACCACCTACACCGCCCAAACCAAAGGTTACGCATTCCAGAGTTACTACGATGATTACACTCTGGGTGGCAATGCGGAGTTCGAATCGCGGGCCTGGGCGAATAATGTGTTCAAATTCAATGTGCAGTACAAACGTGACGTCCACCGCGAGCACGACCTCGACGAGCCGGTACAATCCTACACCGACAACACGCTCTCTATCGGAATCGAAAACACCTACCAGATCATTCCATCGCTTTCGGTAGTACCCGGCATCAATTTCAACGCACGGAATGCAGGAGAAGCGCAGGAATACAATGCAACCACCAGGGAGCTTACCGATTTTACGGATAGTAAAAACAATGCCGTGAATGCACAGATCGGCCTTTTCTGGGACATCAACGCTCATCACGCCGTGCGCGGGTCCGTAGCGCGCAAGACCCGTTTTGCCACGATCAAGGACCGCTACTCCTATCGCATGGGACAGGCTATCCCGAATCCCGACCTGCACGCCGAAGTCGCGTTGAACTACGACCTCAGCTATTCAGGTAAAGTCGGGGAGAAACTCGCATTACAGGCCAGCCTTTTCCAGAGCAACATCGACGACATCATCCAGCAGGTCGATCATGTGCAGCCGAATAAATTCCAGCTGCAAAATGCCGGCAAAGCGCGCTTTTACGGAGCCGAGGCCGGTTTTGATTACCAGATAATTAACGGACTGAAACTGGGGTCGAACTATTCTTTTATCAAACGCAAGAACAAAACGAACCCGGCGATCCTGTTTACGAATGTACCGGAGCACAAGCTAATTACCTATGCTGATTTCTCATTTCTGAAAGTGTTGAACGTCCTTGCCAGCCTCGAACACAACGGCAGCCGCAACAGTACCAGTTACGGCACCAAAGCCGGCGCCTACACGCTCGTGAATGCGAAAGCTTCGTTGAAATTGTACAAATTCATCTCCGTGGAAGGTGGCATCAACAATATTTTTGACAGGAATTACAGCCTGGTCGAAGGTTTTCCGGAGGCAGGCAGGAATTTCTTTGTGAACCTGGTTTTCAATTATTTCTGATTAATGTCAAGACTTCGGGAGATTAAAGCCATGCATCAAAACAGACCAGGCTGGGCAGCAACCGGCCTGATCGCTTCTTTTTGTTTGTTTTGCAGCCTGATTTCCGCCACCCGGGCTCCCGAGCCCTACGCCTTGAAATACCCGGCTAACTTCGGTTCACGCTTTACCATACCGACGGATAACCCCGTCACAAAAGAAGGTGTATACCTGGGCAGGATGCTGTTTTACGAGAAAAAGCTTTCAGCCAACAACAAGTTATCCTGCGAAAGCTGTCACGAGCAACAACTGGCCTTTACCGATGGGCGGCCTGCAAGCATGGGCGTCGATGGCAGCTTTACGCCACGTAGCTCCATGTCGCTGACGAACCTGCTCTGGGTCCGCAATTTTTTCTGGGACGGGCGTTCGCAAAGCCTGGAAGAGCAGGCCGCGTTCCCGCTCACCGACGCCCACGAAATGGGTCAGCCGCTGCATGTATCCGTGGCAAAACTTAGCCAAACAGCGCACTACCCCGCATTGTTCGAAAGCGCATTCGGCAGCCGCATAATTACCGAAAAGAACATCCTGAAAGCATTGGCGCAGTTTGAAAGAATCCTTATTTCCGCGGATTCGCCATACGACCATTACCTGGCAGGAGCCTATCGGCCTACCGCCTCCGAAGTGCGCGGAATGCAACTTTTCGAGAATGCTCCTAACCCCAAAAAAGGCATCCGCGGAGCTAACTGCGGCCATTGCCACGGCGGTCCGAAAACTTTCAAAGAACTCTTTCATAATAATGGTCTCGACAACATATTTGCTGACGCAGGACGCGAAAAAGTCACCGGCCAGCCGATGGACAGGGGCCGGTTCCGCGTGCCTACCTTACGTAACATCATGCTCACAGCTCCGTACATGCACGACGGCCGTTTCAAAACCATCCGCGAAGTGCTCGATCATTACAGCGACCACATCCGCAACGGCAGTACACTGAGCAGTTTTTTGCAGGATATTTCCAATGAAGAAGGTGGTGAAACGCTTGCATTGCACGAAACCGAAAAAACCGACATCATTGCCTTCCTCGGTATGCTCACCGATTCTGCTTTCGTTACTAGCCCTGCATTTTCAAACCCGCATTCCATTTCAAAAACCGAATAACATGCAAAGAATCACGAAATTACCTTACGATACCATTTGGCTGATCCTGTTGCTGTGCGCTCTTCGCATGACGGCTCTGGGGCAAACCACTGCTACCCTGACCATTTCCGGGGAAGTAACTACGCCGCTCGAACTGAAAGTACAGGACCTGGCCGCAATGAAGCAGGTAAGTGCCAGAGTGAAGGACCGCGACGGAAAGGAACACGAGCTCAAAGGCGTCGCACTGATCGAATTGCTTGAAAAAGCCGGCGTAACGACCGGCCCAAAACTGCGAGGAGAAAATCTGGCAAAATACGCATTGATCACCGCCGCCGACGGTTACGAAGTACTCTATGCCCTGGCCGAACTGGATCCCGAATTCACAGATCAGGTGATCCTGCTGGCGACCGAGAAAGACGGACAGCCATTGCCTGCGGGCGAAGGGCCGTTCCGCATTGTCACACCCAGGGATAAAAAGCCGGCCCGCTGGATCCGAGAAGTGCGATCCATTAAAATTGCATTTGCTAAAAACTGATTTTCAGCGCCAGACAGAAAGGGCTTCGCCGCATTAACGCGCTGGCGTTCTTTCTGTTTTGGCATAATTGAAATAGCGGTAGGCACCTAAAATCGACATTTCAGCAGATAACCTGTACTTACCCCACGGATAAGCTGCCTCCGTTGTCACAACCTGTTTCCGGGAAATGCCGTTCTCCTTTTTTCCCTTTTTCAAGAGCTCGGTCACGGCTCTGCCATCCATTCCAACCGGTTTTGCCAAACCATAAATAGCAAGAACGGTCGGCGCGATATCGACATTCGAAGTAGGTAATTCCGTTGTCTCACCATTCTTAAAATCCGGACCCGCAGCCAGCAAAGCGATATTGATCTCATATGGGCTGGATCCGCCATGCCCGGCCACACCACCCGAAAAATCGGTTCCCGCGTACCCATTTTCATTTTTGCCGTCGTTCCAGTTGGGTGCCACCACAATGTCGCCCGAACGTTTGGGATGGTCGTAGTGGATCGCGTCGAAGGAAAGCGTCCCCTTCACCTGGCCCTGCATATCGCCCTTTTTCTTTGCTTTCGTAAACACAGCGCCCGCCCATTCCTGTTGGTGCAATGCGGCCACGATGTTCCTGATCACATCCACATTATGATTTTTCACATAAATCGCGCCTTCCGCCACTATCACGTCGTCCGATTCCTTGTCTTTCTTAAACCCTTCTTTGATCAGAAAATCCGAAAGTCCGGGCTTGGTGGTGTGTGTTACGAAACCGTGATCGGTAGAAATAATGATGTTGTAACGCTCAGTGAGGCCCTTTGCCTGCAATGCGTCGATAATCCTGCCAAACTGCCCGTCGACATACTGAATGGACTCTACCGCCTGCGATGATCCGATGCCATGCTCGTGCGCGGTGCCGTCGGGATCCGAAAACCAAATTGCGCTCACCAGCGGGCCGTTTTCATCCAGTCCGTATTTCAGCAACGCATCCGTGATCCATTTATGTTTGCCAAATTCTTCATCCGCACCCTGTGATACTAGTCCTATCTCGTTCATAACCTGACTTTTAAAAGATTCAGGCAAAATCAGTTCCGGGTTTACCACTGCTCCATTCACGCTGTGGTTTTGCAGAAAGGCCTGCCCGGTCGTTCCCGAGCTGAACACCATCATTTTCTCACCCGCGTCCGCCAATAGCTCCCCGAGCGATTTTGCGGTAAGTAATGGCCCGGAAGTAGCCGCAGGAATTTTGCTCAAATCGACGTAGCCAGTCCCGATCGCCTTATTCGCTGCCACTTCGGGAATGTAGATCGAATTGCCGAGCAATCCATGTGTGCCCGGATATGAGCCGGTCGCATAAGATGTTGAATTGACCCGCGTTACGGTTGGAAAAACGCTGTGATGATGTTTGCCCCAGGCCGCTTTTTGTTTGAATGCAAACAGGTTCGGCATTTGCTCCGCAGTGATATAGTCAGGGCGGAGGCCGTCAAAAAAGACGATCAATGTCCTTTTTTTGGATTGATCAATCGCTTTGCCTGTATGCCGGGCATGTACGAAACAAATGGATAGCAACAAAAGAGAAGAAAGCAGGAACGGTAAACGCAGTTTCATCTGTGCGGTGGTTTAGCGGATTTCGGAAACAGTAATCTGCCGGGAGGCGCGTTTGATGCCGTAGAGCAGTTGCTTGCCTGAGACAGACCGGTCGATCGCGATGCCCTGTCCTTCGATCGGCGCGGGTAATGTACGTATATATTCAAGCGTGTAACCCGAACGGGGCAATTTCAACGCATATACCTCCGCACGGTCGTGCCCGGTGCAGTACAGGAGCCCGTCGGCACCCCAGGCTCCGCCGGAATTGCTTTTGGGCGTAAAAAGGTCGATCAGATTTTTAGGAAATACCCAGGCTTCCACCTGCCGCCACTCCAAATCATACTTCACGAGTGACGTCCACCGTACATCCCTTCCCTCGCTCGATTCCTTCCCCGCATAATGCGCGAAACCGATGAACCAGTGACCGTCCTTCTGATCCAGCCAGGTCAGCGAGCCATGCTGCGCGATGCCAAAGCTGTGGGTATCCACGTGCGTCAATGTCTTCACATCAAAAATCTCCACCGAACTCGTCATCGGAATTTCGGGATAATTGGAATTCGCGCAATACAACTTTCCTTGGATCACTACCCCGCTGTTCAGATGAACAATCCCTTCCTTGGTCCCATCCCATGCGGCAACCTGTTTGCCGTCGGCTTTGGTATGCTTTGTAATGGTGCTGTTATTGATTACATAAAAGAACTGCGCATCCACCGCGACAGCCTGCTTGGCTTCTTTCACCTCGAAATCCCTCAGGGGCGTAAGCGTCTGCGCCAGGGAGGGGCGCAATGTCAGCAAAAGGAACGATAAGAGGCAGAACAACAGGAGTTTGAGCAGAGACATGGGGTTTCAGGAGTTTTTCAATGCTAAAAGTAGGAAAATAGGGTGTTTTCTACTTTACCGGAATGTTATCCGGAGTTTGGACATTGAAACTTGCCGTTTGAAAATCGGTGGTTCCCTGACTTGGCATAGCGATCTCCGGTTCGCTATCTTTGTAAAAATCAAAACATTACTCACAAATGGAAACGATGCTTACAGGCCAGGTAGAAAAGGGAAAAATAAAAGAAGCTCAAAAGGCACTTTACCGAAAACTGGTTGAAGACCAACGGGCTGTTGAAAAATATTTTCACGGCGAATACACACTGCAACAGTTACATGCAAAAGGAATTAAATTTTTTAAACCCATATGAAATCGTCACCGATGATTACGATCGCTATTGGTTCTTAACCGAGTCCGGCGTTTGTTATACCGCTTCTTTTGTGAAATCGTCCGGCTATTTTGACCATTACCCTCAGTTGGATCATCAACTCGCCACTTTTGCCTTTAAGCCATATGAAGTGAAAAATTCAATCTCTTTTGAAGATATTCAAAAAACCGTCGGCCATTGTAGCAAGGCAAGAATCAGAGACACAATCATCTGGTTACTTCTCGAGTCTTTCAGAGCATATCCGGAAAAATCAATTATCGTTATTTGTGAATCCTGCGACGAGCTAGCTGAGTGCCGACAGCGATTATTCGACAGGTGGATCAGAAATGCAAGCGTCCTTATTCCACATTCCATCTCTAAATACGATAGCACCTTTGCTGGCGAAGGTTACGGTTCAATCTTCATCCACAACCACAACCCACATCACGAATTGATCCGGGATGCATTTGTGGGCATCTCCGACTCTGACAAATAACCCTTACAATTGGCCTAAAATACCTAAAAGCCAGTATTGCAAATACAACACATTGAATTGTATTTGCCATGCATTCCCAAACCCGCAGTACCAGCCTGAACGACCTTTATTTCGCAAGCCTGATCATGGCCTTGTTTTTTGCACCAGCCAACCAGTTTGTGCGCGCGCAAAGCATTGATCTCAAAAATACCGTACTCGTTGTTTCCCCTTCCGTGCCTTCCCCGATGAAGGAAACCGCTCCTGCTGTTCTGACAGAAGAAATCTTCAAACGTACCGGCGTTACGGTCAAAAGCACAATGGCCTGGCCCAAGGCTAATACCACTGTAATAGCACTTGCACACGCTTCGGACAACACGGTAGCAGGCCATAACCTGCCTGCATCGGCGACTCAGCTAAAAAAAGAAGGCTTCCGCGTCGTTACCGAACAATCGGGCGCCTATAAAACCATCTGGATCATCGGTGCCGACGCGCGTGGCGTGCTTTTCGGAACGGGCTGGTTGCTGAGAAATTTGCGGATGGACAAGAATGTACTACAACTCGACAAGCCAGCCGACATTACTACTTCTCCCGCCTACCCCATTCGCGGGCACCAGCTTGGGTATCGCACGACGGCGAATACCTACGACGCGTGGACCGTCGCCCAATTTGATCAGTATATACGCGAACTGGCAGTTTTCGGCAGCAATGCTGTGGAAGGTATCCCGTTCCATGAAGACGAATCCCCGAGTCCGCATTTCAAGATACCGGCCGCGGATATGCGGATCAAAATGAGCGAGATATGCCGGAAGTACGACATGGATTACTGGGTTTGGACACCCGCTACTTTCGACCTAAAAAACCAGGCAAAACGAAAGGCGGAGATCGAAATGCACGAGGATTTTTACAAAAAATGCCCGCGTCTCGATCATATTTTTTTCCCCGGTGGCGACCCCGGCGACAACCATCCCTCAGACGTGCTGCCTTTCCTCAAAGAACTGCAAACCAAACTGGTACAATACCACCCCAATGCAAAAATGTGGATCTCGCTACAAGGTTTCGACACCGAGCAGATCGACTATTTTTACAAATATCTTGAAACTGAAAAACCTGCCTGGCTGCAAGGAGTAGTATCCGGGCCGGGCAGCCCGCCAACGGCCGAAACCCGCTACCGCCTGCCGAAGCAATACCAGCACCGTCAGTATCCCGACATTACGCATTCCGTCCGCTGCGAATTCCCGGTCGAAAAGTTTGATCAGGCCTACGCATTGACTCTCGGCCGCGAGTCGGTCAACCCCAGGCCAGTCGCATTTGCCAAAATCCACGCCAAGTACGCCCCGTTCACTGACGGCTTCGTCTCGTATTCTGATGGAAGTCATGACGATGTAAACAAAGTGCTGTGGAGCATGCGCGGCTGGGATCCGCAAATGGATGTCCATGACATTATGAAAGAATACAGTGCCTTTTTCTTCAACTATTCGATCGCGTCAACGATCGCAAGCGGCATCGAAGCATTGGAACAAAACTGGAAGGGCCCGTTAGCCGAGAATGGAGGCGTGGAAATGACGTATTTACATTGGAAAGTGCTTGAAAATACGGAGGTAGGACTGAAAGATAACTGGCGCTGGCAAATGCTGCTATTGAGGGCATATTACGATCACTACACGCGCCTCCGGCTGATCCACGAGCAAAAACTGGAAAGAGAGGCCAATGCAATTCTTGCCAATGCTAATGAGAAGAACCTCTATCAGGTAATGGATTCCGCATCTATGGTCTTGACCCGGCCGAATCCAAGCCTCATTGCGAAAGACGTCCGTAAGTGGGTTGAAAGACTGAGTGATGCATTATACAGTTCAATCGGTTTCCAAACGAGTACCGAAAAGCACAAGCCCCGCAACCCGGAGCGCGGCGTTGTGATGGATTTTATTGATTACCCACTCAACAACCGATGGTGGCTGGCCGACGAATTTGAAAAAATCAAAAAAATGGACGATCCGGAAAAGCAGCTGGCAAGATTAAAAACGATCGCATTCTGGGAAAACCCGGGTCCGGGTAGTTATTACGACGATATTTCGAGCGTCAGCAAAGGTCCGCGGGTCAAAACCATTTCAGAAGATGCGACGGATGTGGCCTGGTGGGACAATGGCAAGAGCAGAAAACGGTTGTCGTTCCAGCTTTTCCAGCGCGAGCCGCAGTTAGATTATGACAACCTCGACCCGCACGCACGCTACACCATACGTGTGGCAGGTTCAGGTGAAGCGCTCCTGCGCGTAGATGGCAAGCGCCTTTCTCCATTGACCTATAACAAAGAACCGGATACTTTCAAAGAATGGATCGTCCCGCTTTCCCTGACACAGGACGGTAAAATCTCCGTCACATTCGATGGCCCGGAAGAATCGGACCTCAACTGGCGCAAACAATCCAAGATTTCGGATATCTGGCTTTTGAAAGCAATGACTGAGTAGAGTTAATGAATGATTGAGTAGTCTATAATAGAGGGATCTACGTCGAGGTACTCATTAACCAGGCTATCCCAACGGGGTTAATTGACTCACTCCCCATTCCACGGCGCCTCGTTCAGTCATTGGCTCATTAAAAACCGCTCGCGGACCAAAAAACATGCCCCGAGCAATCCGGCGTCCCCGCCCAGCTGCGATGTGACGAGCCGGGTGTCGTTATTGACAAGGCTGAGCGAGTATTTGTTAATGGCTGTTTTGATGGGGAGACCGATATATTCACCGGTCGCGAGAAGGCTTCCGCCGAGAATGACGAGTTCGGGATTGAAGACATTGATGAGCGAAGCAATACCGCGTCCGAGGTTTTCACCCAGCTCGGCAAGGAGTTCGATGGCAAGGACGTCATCGGCAATGGCTGCGTCGATGATGTCGTCCATGGTGATCTGGTCGGGGTCGGGAATTCTGGCACTGATTGCAGATGAAGAGCCGTCTCGCAGTTTATCGCGGAACATCCTTTCCAATGCCCAACCGGCTGCCTGCGTTTCCAAACAACCTTTTTTGCCGCAGCGACAGATGTACTCATTGTTGAAAACCGGCATGTGTCCGAATTCCCCCGCATAGCCCGATTTCCCATAGTACAGTTTGCCGTCCATCAGGATACCGACTGCAATACCATAATCGAGGTTCAGGAAAAGCACATCCTTTTCATTTTCCACCGCCCCCATGCAGAACTCGCCATAAGCCATCGCGCGGGAATCGTTTTCCAGGAAAACCGGAAAGCCGATCTTTTCCTCTACAATCTCGCTCAATGGGCGGTCATCGAAATGGAAATAGCTGTAACTGTGACCTGTGCGGTAATTAACACGTCCTGACAGGTTAATACCCACCCCGCGGATGCGGTCTTTGGGAATGGAAAGTCCGTTGATAAAGGTTAGAATGTGATCACAAAGCTGGTCCCTTGATCCGAGTGTGTTGCTCAGTTCATAATCGATCCTGCCGGACTTGACAACCAACGCCTTATCCAGGTCTGAAAGGCCGATCGTAATATGGCTTTGCTTCACATCCACGCCGATGAAATAGGCGGCATCGGCCGCCACCCCATAGAGATTTGGTCTCCGGCCGCCGGACGACTCGATCTTTCCGAAATCCCGGACCAGCCCTTCGTTTCTCAGCTCATTCACCAGCACCGTCACCTTGGGAATACTGATATTGAGCTGCTTACCCAACTCGGGCAATGTCATGCTGCCATGATTGGCCAGATACCCCAGAATGATCCTGGCCGGATCTTTGGTTTTGTAGTTAGCGGCAACGCGAAGGGGTCTGCTCATAGGGTGTTTAAAACATTGGGCGGCTAAATTAAGGACATATTTACTTTGTTCTATATCCGTTTAATCCAAAAAACAGGATAAAAACATAGCATACGACCGGTAACATGAAGGCAATCTCCCAATTGTAGTGATCGATAAGCCAGCCTTGCAGGAACGACACCACTGCCCCACCCACAATGGCCGTTGACAGCCAGCCGGATGCCCGGGTCGCATATTTTTCCAGGCCGGTTACCGACAATGAAAAAATTGTCGCGAACATAATGGAGTTACACAAACCCACCGCGATCATGCTCCATACCGCCAGGGAGCCTGCACTGTTTACTGAAAGGATGATCAGGAAAACGGCTGCGGCGGCGCAAACGCTGAGCACTTTCGACGGTCGCACCACTTTGAGGATACCGGCCCCAGCAAACCGGCCTACCAGCATGCTGCCCCAGTAAAACGCGACAAAAGTATTGGCTTCATTCTCGCTGATACCCGCCGTATCCGCAATGTAGTTGGTCAGGAAAGAGCCAATCGAAACCTCGGCACCCACGTAGCAGAACAATGCAATGACCCCGAAACGCAGATTCCGGAAACTAAAAATACCTGTTGGTTCATCCTTTCTCTCAATTTCCCGGGTGACCGGCACTGGTAATTTCAGCTGACTCACTACCGCTGCAATCACGATAAGCAAGGCCGTAATGGCCAGGTAGGGCATCCGCACTGCATCACTCGACTTTAAAACCTGATCCGCACGTGAAAGAATATACCATGAGCCGAGCAGCGGCGCAACTGTGGTACCCAACGACCCCACCGCCTGGATCAGATTAAAACGCGAGGAAGCCGTCTTCGCCGGACCCAGCATCGTGATGTAGGGATTGGCAGCCACCTGCAATAGCACAATACCGATCGCGAGGATGAACAATGCGGCCAGGAAAAGGTAATACTGATGCAGTAGAGACGCCGGAAAGAACAGAAACGTCCCCACCGCAGCAATCGCAAATCCCGCGACCATGCTTTGCTTGAAGCCTATCCGTCCCACGATCACCCCCGCCGGAATGGACATGACGCCATAGGTAAAGAAGAAGTAGAACTGTACCAGCGCAGATTGTGTGTAGGTGAGCTGAAAACTGTTCTTAAAAAACGGCACGAGCGTGTCGTTCAGGCAGGTGATCAGCCCCATCATGAAATACAGTACAGCCAGCGTAGCGAGTGCAGGCCGAAAATTCTGGCCTATCGAAATGCCCGCAGGCTGGTCGGATGCAACGGGTACGTGTGCCATGGTCAGACAATTACGGATATTTTGGCCTGGATCGCTTCGAGTGTCTTCCAGCATTGGAACAAACCCCGAGGCACATGGAAACATCCTTTCCATTTCCCACCTTTCAGCGTCAGTAACGGATCGCCCTGGCGATTGAGGTACCCGAACCACTCACCATGCGCAGGGTCCGGGAAATGGCCCCAGGTGTAATCATGAATGCGTTCGAACCAATGCGAGCAGCGCTCGTCGCCTGTATGCAGATAGCCTTTGAGGAGGGTGATAAGTGTTTCAATATGCACCCACCAGAGCTTCTGGTCCCATTCGAGCTGTTGGGGAGGGTTGCCTTTCACATCCATAAAATAGAAAATCCCGCCATATTCATGATCCCAGCCATATTCGATCAGCTGAATGGCAATGTCCACAGCCCTTTGAATTAACTGCTGATCCGAAGACCGTTTGGCCAGATCCATCATGAACCACATCGATTCCAGGCCGTGGCCCGGGTTCACAAGCCGCCCTTCAAACGAATCTGAAAACGAGCCGTCCGGACTGATGTTTTCCAATATCACGCCCAATTCGGGACGATAAAATTTGTTCATGACCGTCGCAATACCCCGGTCGATGACTTCACTCACCAGCGCAGGATCGAGGAGTGATTCAATTTCCAGCACCAGATTACAAAGGATCATTGGCAGCGCAAAACTTTCCAGCGGCCTCGCACCCGGCACGGCCTTGCTGTAAATACCTTTGGGACTATCCTGTCTTTTGAGAATATTCTGAAAAGTGTCTATCGCGATGGTTTTGAAACTTTCATCGCCGGTTGCTTTATAGAGCTGGCCGAACGCCATGGTCGCGAAGCAATCTGAAAAGATACTGTGCGGCTGCATGAGCGGGTTACCGGAACGGTCCAGGGAAAAATACCAGTCGCCCCGACCGTTCCGCCCGTGCGCCTGCAAAAATTTCGCACCCGAAAGTGCCATGTCCAGCCATTCCTGCCGTTGTTCCACCTGGTTGTAAAGCATGGCAAAACACCAGACCTGCCGGCATTGCAGCCACACGAACTTATCGGTATCAAACACTTTCCCCTCTCTGTCGAGACAGGTAAAAAAACCACCCGATTCAAGATCGGGTGAGTTTTTCATCCAGAAAGGAATTACATCGTTCAGCAGCGTATGCCGGTACTGGCCAAGATACTTTTCGGGTTGCATGAAAGGTAGGTTAAGGTTCAGGAATAGTCCCTGATCGTTGATTTGGATATAGGTTGTTTAGGATAATGCGATGCTTTTACCACCCTTTTTGCGGCTGATGTCGGCTGCATGGATGAAACTGAAAATTTCCAGCGTTTCGGCGGCGGCTACCGGCGGCTTACCCGATCCGAAGAATGCGATGATCTCTTTCACGAGCGGCTCGTAGGTCGAGAATGGCCCGAGCTGCGCAATGCCTTTCTCGCCGAATGCGGTTCCGGCAATGTTGGCGGCTCCCTTGCGAATGCCGCGTACCGTGCCGATCCGGCCATCGTTCCACACGCCCACCACGACGTCGGTGCCTTCCTGATGCGTGCGCGAAACGGATTTGCACCCCGGCCCCATCACCGTGAAGAGCATTTCGACACCGTGGATAGCATACCAGGCAAGATCGCTGTGGTGTGGTTCCATTTCCGCCGGCGTGTACACATCCGCGCCCGTCACCGCACCTATCGACCCACCCACGACTTTCTGCACACTGGCATCGAAACGCAATGCGGATGAGGTAAAAACAGGTGTATTGTATTCGGCAGCCGCTTTGAAAATAGCTTTGACACCATCCAGCGACGCAGCGATTGGTTTGTCTATAAAAACACGCTTTCCCGCCTTAAAAACGGGCAAGGCCTGTTCGAAATGCGGCCGGCCATCATTAGATTCGAGCAGTACCACATCCACCTTGTTCAGCAAAGCATCGATCGAATCTACGATCTCCACCTCCATTCCTTTTACTTTGGCAGTAACATCGGGCCGCATCTTCAGTGCCGATTCGATATCCTCGCTTCCCTTCGCATACGCAGCCACGACTTTGTATCCGTTCATATCAGGGCTACCGGCGTTGATCATCCGTGTAAACACCTCGCTATGGCTGGTATCCAACCCGATCACGCCTACCCTTTTGCCGTTTGCGACATTAAAATCTTTTCCGAAGGACAACGTGGGTCCCGCAACAGCCAGCCCCGTCGCCGACAAGGCTGAGCTGTAAATAAAATTTCTGCGGTTCATCTTAAAGGTTAAGGGTTAAAATCGTTTTCAAAATACATCCAGTCGATATGGAACAGCGGCCCCTTCACCTGCCCGTTTCTGAAAACCAGGTACAGATCGTGCATTCCGTTACCATTTACCGGGAGCAGGACCTCTTTCCAGTCGGTTTTGGGATCCGCCACTTTCCCGGCGGGAATGTCTGCCTTTCCAAGCAGCTGCCCGTCTTTCGAGCCCCTACGCAGTTCGATTGTGCCCCCAGTGCCCTGCTCCTGCACACGCAGACGGATATTTTTGATATGGGTTAAATCGATATTGTTGAAACGGGTGTACTTGCCATCGGTGATATTAGCGATGTACGATACATACCCAGTGTTCTGGGTAGCGATGACCACACCTACGTTGCCTTCCTGGTAATCTTCCATCTGAATCAGCGGGTTGCGCAGCACAATGTGGCTCGCGCTTTTCAACGGACCGATTCCGTTAGCGCCTTTATCGGTGTAAGCAGCCTGTAACACGTAAGCGCCCTCATTGCCCTTCCCGATGTGTTCGCCAAGTTTCATCTGGTTCGTCAATGGCGTACGAACAGCCTTTTTACCCAATGAAAGAATATATCCTGCGATCTCCCTGGCATCCTTTTCAGGCAGGTCTGCATGCGGCGGCATCGGGTACGATCCCCAGTTGCCACTACCGCCGGTGATGATCTTGCGCGCAAGCATATCCGTGGCTCCTGCTTTACCATCATATTTTTTTGATATCTCCTTCAAAGCCGGGCCGATCGACTTCGTGTCCATGGTATGGCAAGCTTTGCAATCCAGCGAAGCATATAATTGGGCTGTCGCGACATATTGCAGATCCTCGCCTTCAGAGCCGGATAATGCTCCGGCCAGGTCTTTTCCAAATGCCAGGTAATTAAAACCGGCATGGATTTTCGAAGGATCGATCTTTCCGTCCTCTTTGTCGGTTACTTTGATCTGATAGTCAAAAGGCGCATTGTCCCAATAAAAACTACGGTTTGCCTTCGTCGCGATCGTTACATCCGGCGGTGTGTTGCCAATCTTGAACTCGGTTGTAGTCGTGCCTTTTCCGCCATGTTGGTCCGAAACAGTGAGCACCACATTATAAATACCGGATTTGGTAAATGTGTGTTTCACTTCCTCACCGGCCAGTTTTTTCGAACCGATCTTCCATTCATACGTCAGCTTGTCACCCGGATCGTAATCTTGAGACCCTTTGGCTGAAAGTGTCGCAGTAAATGGGGCCGGGCCGATGGTTTTGCCCGTCAAAACGGCGGCGATCGGATTACGGTTTCCTTCTGCGTACTCCACGCGGATAATGCCGGAATCGGTGTTCCGGGCAAACCAGTTGGTACCATAAGCCAGCAAATAAATGGCCCCGTCGGGCGCTATCTGCATGTCGATGGGCGCCACTACTTTCAGCTGGGGCAGGAACGGCTCCATACTTACATAGTTGCCGTTGCTGTCCATCGTCACCGCCATGATCCATTTCCGGATCCATTCAAAGATAAACAGCTTGCCGTTATAGTACTGGGGCAGCTTATAAGGCGCATTCGGGTAAAGATCGCTGTAATAAACCGGGCCGGCCATCGCGCTTGCTCCGCCCTTGCCTACCAGCGGATATTTTTTGGAAGGCCCTTTGCCATACCAGATGAATGCGGGCTGGGCAGGCGGCAACTCCCGCAGCCCCGAATTGTGCGGCGAATCGTTGATCGGCTTTTTCGGATCTTTCCCAGGCCCTTCTTTCTTGGTGGCAAAATCATAATCCGGAAATACCTCATTATCTCCCAGGAAATATGGATATCCAAAGAAACCGGGTTTCCGTGCCTGATTGATCTCGTCATAACTCATCTTACCCTCACTGCCCGGCACTTCGGTATCCGGACCGACGTCACCCCAGTAGAGGTATTTCGTTTTCGGGTCAACGGAGATACGGAAGGGATTACGGACGCCCATCGCATAGATTTCAGGTTTACCCATGGAGCCGTCCCTGGGAAAAAGGTTTCCATCGGGAATGCTGTAAGTACCGTCCGCTTCGGGTTTGATCCGGAGTATTTTACCCCGATAGTCGTTACTGTTGGCGGTAGCAGCCTGATCGTCCGAAAGCTCCCGGCCCGGACGCTCGTCGATGGGTGTATGTCCTTCAATCTCTTCTGCGTTTGTATTATCGCCGATCGACAGATACAGCAAACCATCCGCAAATGTGATATAACCAGCAGAATGGCAGCAGTACTTACGCTGCGTGGGCACTTCGAGGAGTACTTTTTTCGAGGACTGGTCCAAAGTCTTTCCTTTGAGCTCAAAGCGGGCCAGGTGGCTGATGCTCTTGTCACCCCCTACCCCGTAATAAAAATAGAGCCAATGGTTATTCTTGAAATCAGGGTCAGCGGCTACCCCCAGCAGCCCATCCTCAATACCACTGAAAACATTGAACTGCGCAATGGTTGAAAGCTCTTTCGTCGTATTGCTAAAATAGCGTACAGCACCTTTCCGTTCGGCGATGACCATGTCGTAATTCGGCAGAATGGCCATTTCCATAGGCTCGTCGAGACCGGACACCAGCTTAGTATAGGTAAACCGGCTCGAATCCGGCCCTTCTGACGCCATTTTCACGTCCGTCACGTCCAGCGCCACCGGATTCGGATTGTCAACAGCCCGGAACAGCGGTGTGTCGTGCCTCGATACCGAAGCCAGGCACAACACACCGGCCGCCCATAGCCCCGCGATAGATTTGATTTTTTTCACACGATAAACTTAATAATTTATTTTATTTAATATAGCGTTATGTTTATTTTAATTTTGAATGACTGAATGATTGAATACATCACCCTGAGAGTTGCTAAATATAGCGGTGAACAGTGCCTTCAACCCAAGCGGAACGGCAGTCGCCGCATCCAGATTAATTCAACCACTCATTCACTCATTCAGTCATTCAGTCATTCAGTCATTCAGTCATTCAGTCATTCAGTCATTCCAGACTACTCAATCATTGCCTAATAATTAGCATTCTGCTTGATAGATCCGCCGGAGCGATCGATCTCTACTTGCGGGATCGGGAACACTTCGTTCTTTCCGGCTGTAAAATTGGCTCCTTTACCATTTGACAGGGGTTTAGCAGAATAGGATTTCATCGTCTGAACCAGCGTATTCCAGCGCATCAGGTCGTAAAGACGGTGGTATTCCATCGCCAGCTCGACGCGACGCTCGTGGCGCACGGCCTTGCGCAGGTCTTCGGTCACCTTCACATCGGAAAGCGGTTTTTCAGCCACTTTCAACATGCGGGAAGTCGCTTCCACATCTTTACGCGATGAATTGGAAGCACGCTTACGCACCTGGTTGATATAATTTGCAGCCTCCGCTTTATCCCCGCCGCTCTCAATCAGCGCCTCCGCATACATCAGCAGCACATCGGCGTACCGGATCGGGTGATACGTCCAGGCGTCGTTCCCCCAACCCTGCCCCCGCCTCGACTCGGGCAGATATACTTTGCGGTTGTGATAGCCAGTATTGGGATAGGTGGAAAAGTCGAGCACTTCTTTCGTCCCATTAAGCTTTGGAAAAACATCCCCGGATTGCAATACCGTTGACAGCAATCTCGGATCCCCCTCTTCAAACTCATTGACAAGGTCTTGCGTAGGCAAATCAAAACCCCAGCCGCCCGTGGCGCCACGCGGTGAGCAATAAACGTTAGTCGTACTACCGTAAATCGGGATAGCCGGATCGTCGCCCATGATGATCGAGAAGACGGCCTCCTTGGTTTTGTAGCCATTTTCAAGGAAGATCTCCTGAAACTGCGGATGCAATGCAAATGCGCCGGAATCGATCACCTTTTTGGCAGCGTCTCGTGCTTTGGCGAACAATGCAGGATCATCTTTTGCAAAAAACATATAAACCCGCGCCAGCAACGCCCAGGTAGCCTCCCTGGTAGCCCTGCCCAGTTCCGCAGGCTGTAAGCTGGCAGCAGAAAGCATGGCCGGATCATTGGCAACGGCGGTCAGCTCCGATTCTACAAACTGAAATACCTCCTTACTGCTTGCGCGGTTCAGCTTCGTACGGTCGTCGACGGTCAGCGTTTGGGTTACCAGCGGCACCCCGCCGAAAACTTCCGCGAGTTCGAAATAAAAGAACGCCCTTAAAAACCGGATCTCTGCCAGATAGCGACTCTTTAAAGTAGCGTCCAACGGCGCACCACCCGCGTCGATCAGCGCGGCTTCCGGCAATTTTTCCAGCGCCACATTGCAATTGCCGACCGCGGCATAACGGGCCGACCAGTAACCTGTCAGCGTTTCGTTGGACGAAATAGATCTCCCGAAACCCAGATCGGTCACAAACGGACGATCGCCTGCATCGGAGCCACCTTTATCGGCATCGTCTGTCGCCATGTTACCCAGCTCAGCACGTGCGGCTTCGTAGCCCCAGAAATTGCCTGTAAATCCGCGATAACAGGTTACCAGCGATTTAAATGCCGCGTCGGGCGATTTATAGAATGTTTCATCCGTGAGGTTGCCCGGTGGAGTGCGGTCCAGGAACTCATCGGAACACGACGTTCCGCCGAGCACAAGGTATGACGCGAGCAGGATGGCTGATAGCTTTTTCATATACATTTCCTTTGAGGATCAGTGATAAAATGAATGACTTAGAATTTTGCATTGACACCAAACAACCAGGTACGCGCCTGTGGGAAGTACCCTTGGTCGATACCCGTCAGCTTGGGATCGGTAGAGCCCATTTCAGGATCCAGGCCGCTGTATTTGGTCACAGTGAAGAGGTTTTGCGCGCCTACATAAAACCGCACCTGCTTGATTTTCGCTTTTTCAAGCAACCCGCCAGGCAGACTGTAACCCAACTGAATGTTCTTCATGCGCAGGTATGAACCGTCTTCTACAAAATACTGCGACACATTGGTGTTCAATCCCGCGTTCTGAGAGATCTTGTAATGCGTATTGGTACTTCCCGGGCCATTCCAGGCCTTTTCCAGAAACCCTTTGGGCGCATTGTACCAACCCGTTCCCGCCTCGGTATCGTACCGCAGAATATTCATCACATCATTACCCTGCGAACCTTGCAGGAAAGCGCTGATATCGAATCCTTTATAAGCAGCATTCAATGTCAGACCGTAGATGAAGTCCGGCCACGGATTACCGATTTTAGTCCGGTCGTCCGCATTCAGGATCTGGTCGCCGTTGATATTCCGGAAACGGATATCGCCGGGTGTCGATAGACCTTTTTGCGCGCTGGCAGCGACTTCGTCCTGCGTTTGAAAAATACCATCCGTCTGCCAACCGAAGTAGTAACCAACCGGCATCCCCTCTTCGGTTTTGGTAATAGTTTCGCCCAGATGCGCCGTTGAGTAGATCGGCTCTCCGCCACCGAGTGTGGTCACCTTGTTGGTGAAAGTCGACAGTGTAGCCTTCACACCATATTGAAAATCACCCTTTTGATCATCATAACCGATAGCAAACTCCCAGCCTTTGTTCACCATCTTGCCTGCATTGGACCAGGGAAAATTGGGATAGCCCAGCGTGGTTGGCAGCGGAACGATGAGCAGCATATTATCCACTGCCTTTTTGAAATAGTCCGCAGTGAACGTGAGCTTATTGTTCAGGAATGCGAGATCAAGCCCAATATCGGTTTGATTGGAAGTTTCCCATTGCAGAATAGGATTGCCGATGCTGTTTCTTCCCGCACCGAGATATCCGGTTTTGTTATCCCCGAAAAGATAGCGCGCATTGTTGCCGTAAGTCGAGAGATAAGCTCCGTTCCCGATGTTCTGATTGCCGATCTGCCCGTAGCTGGCACGCAGCTTGCCTTCCGAAAGCCATTTCAGGCCCGCACCTTTGAAAAATTCTTCATTGGTAAAATTCCAGGCAGCCGAAACCGAGGGAAAGGTCCCCCAGCGGTAGTCTTTGGCAAAACGCGAGGTCCCGTCACGACGCACGTTGGCCGTCAGCACATATTTACCTCCGAATGAATAACTTACACGACCAAAGTAGGAATGCAAAGCATTGGAGTAAGTGTACCCCGAAGCACCCGGATTGATCGTCGCCGCATTGATAATCCGCATATCCTCTTCATTATTGACAATCCCTTGCTTGGAAGCACCATATTCCAACCCCTTGGTCAATTCGGCAGAAACACCCGCAAGCGCATTCAAACGATGCTGGCCCCATACCTGATCGAATGCCAGGGTATTTTCCCAAACAAAGTAGTTGGACCAGTAGGAGTAATTGCTGACCGTGTTGTAAGTAGCATAGTCGTAGCCGTTGAGGTAATACTGAGGTGTAAAACCTTTGGATAAGCCCCGGTGTACATCGAGACCAAAATTGCTGCGGAATTTCAGCGGCTCGATGATCTTAACCTCCAGATTGGCACCGCCTTTCATACTGATGCCCTCCCAGATACTCTGCCGCATACGCTCAATTTGCCCAACCGGATTGGGTTTATTGGAATACAACACCCCGGCATAACGCGAGAATGGATTACTCGCGTCGTAGCCCTGCATGATCGTCTGGTAAAAAGACGGGATATCGCGCAGGTTATCCCGGTAAACGGGCGTGATCGGGTCGGCTGTCATAGCGCTGAAAATGGTACCGGAATAAGGATTGTTCTCATCGATATTACGACGGCTCTCATATACCACAGCAATATTGCTGCCCAGACGCACGCGGTCGTTGATTTCCGCATTCACATTGTTGCGCCACGAAATCCGTTGGTAGTCGGAACCCCGGACGATCCCCTTCTGATTCATGTAGCCTAATGCGGATGCAAAATCGACTTTTTTACTACCCCCCGAGACGGTGATGTTATAGCTCTGAATGGGCGCATTCTCCTGAATGATCTGCTTCCACCAGTCGGTCCCCTCCGCACCCGTGTTGGCACGTACGAAATTGAGCGCCTGCGATTTCATATCGGGAGAAATCGGGGGCGTTACACCCACGGCTTCCGCCGCGCGGTTTTTGTAGTTGATAAACTCCTCGGCATTCAGCATATGCGGACGCTTCCAGGGCGACTGCAATCCGTAATAACTGTCAAAGGAAACGCTCATAGACTCCGATTTCGATCCTTTTTTGGTAGTGATGATCACCAGGCCGTTCGATGCCCGCGAACCGTAGATGGCGGCAGCCGACGCATCCTTATGAATGTCCATTGTTTCAATATCGTTGGGGTTCAGCCACCCAATGCTGGTTTGAGGCAACCCATCGACGATGTAAAGGGGTTCGTTGGAATTGTTAATAGAACCGATACCACGGATTCGCACCACCCCAGTCGAACCCGGGCTGCCGCTGCTCTGTGTAACCATTACCCCGGCCGCTTTCCCCTGCAATGCATCCGAAGCACTCCGGATCGGCATGTTACGGATCTCGTCACCACCGATCGATGATACCGAACCGGTTACATCTTTTTTAGAAACGGTTCCATAGCCCACTACCACCACTTCCGAAAGCGATTTGGAATCGGTGGAAAGCTTCATGTCGATCACGGAACGATTCTCCACAGCTACTTCCGACGACAGGTAGCCAATGAATGAAAACACAAGCGTAGCGTTTTCCGGAACATCTGAAAGTTCATAGCGCCCTTCTCCGTTAGTGGTGGTACCTGCGCTCGAATTCTTCACGATCACGCTGGCGCCCGGGAGCGGCTCACCTGTAACGGCGTCGATTACCACACCCGAAACCGACAATGCGACGGCAGTAGCTTTCCGCTCGGCAGCCCCCTTAAAAAGCGAAGCCAACGTATTCATCGACTGGGGCAGCTCTACCCGGCCCGATGGTTGCTGTTCTTCCAGAGAAGTCTTTCGTTCGGCATCCGGGCGATCGGCCGGCTTTTCACCGATGTCGTCCTTGACATAAATGACGTAAAAATTATCCCTCAGTTTTTTGAATGCCAGCTTATTAGGTTCCAGGATCTTGCGCAGGGAATGCTCCAGCGAGCCTCCTTTTCCGGCCTCCTTCACTGTTTTTCCGTTCACATATCCTGAGTTGTACAAAAAGGAAACATTGAACTGCTTCTCGAGCTCCCGGAGCTTCGTTTCCAGGGATACCGCCTGGCGCGGTCGCGTGCTGGTGCCAGGGTGGACCTCTTCGGCCCTCGATAGCGCAAACTGCTGTGCGTTCACCGCAGTAGCGATGCAACAGCAAATGGCGATCAGGTTTAGCGTAAGGATTAGTCGTTTCATAGGCGAAGCGCTTTAAAAGGGTTTGTTTAAATGGGCGAATAATCGGTGATGTATGATATTATTTCGCATTTCCGAACATAGAGTACCTGTTCCTTCGGACTACCGCCACGAGCGTGTGAACTTTTTTCGAAATCATCCCTAAAAAATGCTGGAATACCCTTCAAAAAGTATTTTGAGCGAGAAATTAAGATATGAAACTATGTTATTCCCAATACTTAATAAATAAAAATATTAAGTAAACACCAATATTGATGCGTCTGCCGGGGAAAGAATGTTTAGTTAGATTTGGGCCGGACGGTCAGGTGGCTGCCCTCTCTTTGGATGGATACGGCCGATGCCTCTGCGATACCTTCCAGCAATAGTCCGACATTGTCCGTCGGGACGGAACCCGAGATTTGCCTGCTGAGCAGATCAGGTTCGCTGACCTCCGTTTCGAGGCCGTAGGTATCCTGCAACAGCACCACGATTTCGCGTAGTGAAGTATTATTAAATATCAGTTTATGATCTTTCCAGGCGGAATATGCCGAGGCTTCGACGCGTTCCTTGACGTAATCCGACGGCTTTTCCGCGAATTGCACCATTTCACCCGGTTTGAGGATCAATGCGTTATGTGCCGGACCACCCAGGTTGCATTGCACTTTCCCTTCATTGAGCACCACGCGGGTACCACTTTTTCGCTTACTCACATTAAACTGCGTCCCCAGCACATCCAGGCTGAAATCCGAATCCGTACGCACCCTGAATTTACTGTGGCTTGCCGTATGAACAACCTTGAAAAAAGCTTCTCCTTCCAAATGTACCTCCCGTAAATTGGTCCATTGCGCATCATAGGAGAGTGTTGAATTCCCATTCAAAGTCACCTCTGAGCCGTCGGGCAGGCTGATGACGCGCGTCTCACCAAAGCCGGTCCTTTCCACGACCGCGCCATTGAACTGGCGGAAGAGGTAAATACCGATCCCGGCGATAACCAGAATCGATACCGTTGCCGCGATCCGGGTCCAGTATCCCATGAACGACCTCCGGCTGATTTCCACCAGCAACTCGGACACATTACTTCCCTCTTCCTGTATTTCCGACCACATTTTCTCTTCCAGCGCCGACAGAGCCGGATCCGACAAGCCGTCCGTAAATGCCGGGCGTCCTTCCGGCGATTGATACCAATCGTCCAGCTCCTTCTTCTCGGCTGCCGAGTTTTCACCGGTCTTTTCCCTTTCCAATAAATACAGCAAGCGGTCCTTGTCCATTCGTCGATATGCTTCTTCCCTCTTAATAGTAACACTGCGGGCCGGTTACCGCCACGGAACCGGTCATTTTTTTATTTGATATATAAATCCCAAATTTCCAATACGATACCAGCCCACGCAAAGTCTTTAAGATTTTCGCGCAGAATTTTCAATGCTCTTCCCATTTGCTTTTCAACGGTATCTACGGGAATATTTTCCTGTAATGCGATCTCCTTGTAGGTCAAATTCTGCTTTCTGCTTAAAACATACACTTTACGCAGTTTGTCTGGCAGATTGGCAACACTGGCTTCCAGCGCCCGTGCCAGTTCTTCGTAGTGAAGACGGTCTTCGATGGGATTGCCCGCGGCTTCCGGGAGTTGTAAAAGGTGTTCGAAATATGCCTCCCTGACTTTGCGTGAACGGATGAGGTTATAAATGCTGTACCGCAGTGCCCCGAAAAGGTATGCTTCGAGCGACACCGAGATCAGCAGTGTTTCGCGCTTGGCCCAGAGATCGATAAAAATCTCCTGTATGATTTCCTCGGATTCCTCCCGCAGCATGAGCCGCCGGTAGGCCGCATCAAAGAGCCTCCGCCAGTATTTGCGGTACAATGCTGCAAAAGCTTCACTATCGCCCGTTTGCATTAGGGAAAGCAATGCTTCGTCGGTACTATGTGGGTTTTCGGGAACGATGTGTCGGAAAGGTTTAGGAGCCTGCAATTTCCGAAAATTGGGAGAAAGTCGGCGCTATGCCGGTGCTAAATGTTTTTATCCCGCATGCTGCTTACAGTTATGTGATCGTTTTTTACATTTTTAAGACAACAGAATCGATATGTAACCGTTGTTGCAATATACCTCAAAACCATCAAACAAACCTTTCGAAATGAGAACATTACTTGTACTTACGCTGCTCGTTCTCACGGGCGCAGGGATCAGCTTCGGTCAATCATCTGATCAGAAGATCGGCTATGTCGATCAGCAGCACATTCTTCAGAATATGCCCGAGTTCAAAAAACTCAATGAGGAGATTGTCGTGAAAAGCGAACAATACGACAAGATCCTGAAAGGCAAGTACGAAGAATTCAAAACCAAATCGGAGGCATTCGATAAGCTCGTGGCCAGTAAGGCCGACCAGGCGATTTTACGCGATAAAGCCATAGAACTCGAAAACCTCAAGAAATCCTACGAGGACTTTGAAACCAACTCGATGGCGCAGCTCCGCGACTACTATTCCAAAAAATTCGAACCCATAAAACAGAAGGTGAACGAGGCGATCATCTTCGCCGGTCGGCAAAAAGGCTACGCATTCCTGCTCCGGATGGACCTCAACCCCGATGGCGGAGACCTTTGGCCAGTAGTACTCTACGCGCGCGACTCCACATCCAACCTCACTTCGGACATTATGAAAAACCTGGGCATCAATGCCGCGGCCGCTTCTACGCGAAAGGTCGGGATCCCGCAGGTTTTGAAACGGTGATACTTCCTCTTACACGCCATGCTATCTCCGCCGGTTGAAACCGGCGGTTAGTGCTGACGAAAGTCATATTTCGGACCATGCGCCGGTCATCCTTCGCCCTGGCCGTTTGCCTCAATTTTGGCAAAAGGTTAAGCTATCATGACCATGAGCATAATTACGGCCCCACAGGCCATTCCCGATACCCGTCACATCTGCTACCACTGCGGGGAAGAATGCCGCGACGAAGTACTCCATGCCGACCAGCATGAATTCTGCTGCGAAGGCTGTGTGACGGTTTACGACCTGCTGAAAGAAAGTGACTTGTGCCAGTATTACACCATCGATGGCGCACAAGGCATTTCGCCCAACATGTCGTTCTACAAAGGAAAGTACGACCACCTCGACCTGCCCGAAGTCCGGGACAAGATGATCGAATTCACGGATGGTCAGCTCACGGCGGTGTACTGGCATATTCCGAAAATGCATTGCAGTTCGTGCATCTGGCTACTCGAACACCTCTACCGGCTCGATACGGCGGTGAGAAGTTCTGTGGTTAATTTTCCGGAAAAGAAAGTCAGGATTACTTTCGACGCCCCAAAGCTGGGCCTGAGCGAACTGGCCGCTTTGCTGGCACGGATCGGATATGAGCCATACCTGAGCATGGAAGATCTGGCCGGCAATAAGGCAGGCAAATGGAATCGGACCCGCTTGTATAAGATCGGCATCGCGGGCTTTGCATTCGGGAACATCATGATGCTGAGCTTTCCCGAATACTTTCACCTCGGGCAAAATACCTCCGACCAAAACCTCCGCACATTATTCAGCGTCCTGAACCTCGCGCTGAGCTTACCGGTATTGTTCTACTGTGCGGCAGATTTCTATAAATCGGCATGGTCGGCGATGAAAGGCCGTTACCTGAACATCGACGCCCCTATTGCCCTCGCATTATCCTGTGTTTTCCTGATCAGCGTTTACCAGCTGGCCACGCAAAGCGGTCCGGGCTACCTCGACTCTTTCGCAGGAGCCGTGTTCTTTATGCTGGTAGGGCGCTATTTTCAAGACAAAACCTATGCGGGCGTCTCGTTCGACCGCGATTATAAATCGTATTTCCCGATCGCGGTCTCCGTGTCGGATGGCAACCAGGAAATCCGAAAACCCATTACAGACCTGCATCCTGGCGATCGCATGCTGGTTCGCAACGAGGAACTGATCCCGGCCGACGCTGTTTTGCAGAGTCCCGTCGCAATGATCGATTACAGCTTCGTGTCCGGCGAATCGCAGCCTGTCGAACGAAAAAAGGGTGACACCGTTTATGCGGGCGGCAAACAAAAGGGCGCTGCTATTGAGCTGGAGGTGCTTCGCGAAGTATCCCAAAGTTATCTGACCCAACTTTGGAACAACCAGGCTTTTGTCCGGGAAAAGGAAGATGCGAACCGTACACTTGCGGCCCGTATTAACAGGTACTTTTCCCTCGTTGTCCTCGGCATCGCCATCCTCACATTCGCGGTCTGGTCCGTTGCGTTTAAAGATCCGGAAACTGCCTTCCTGGCTTTCACGACAACCCTGCTGGTGGCCTGTCCATGCGCATTGCTGCTTTCGTCGACATTTACGAACGGAAACCTGCTGAGCGTTTTCAGCCGCAACCGCTTCTACCCCAAAAATGCCGGGAGCATTGAAAGGCTTGCTCATATCGACACCGTGGTTTTTGACAAGACAGGCACCATTACCGTACCCAACGACGCGGACATTGACTACACAGGACAACCTGCTACCGGAGAAGACCTTGTGATTATCAAAACCATCGTCGGCCAGTCGTCACACCCGTTAAGCCGGCTTATTGCCACGCATCTCGCACATGTTCACGCAAGCCGGCGCGTGCTCACCGGATTTTCCGAAACCAGCGGAAAAGGGATGCTTGCATGCTGGGGAAACCGGGAAATCAGGATAGGCTCTGCGGAATGGGTTGGCGGTCTTCCCACTGATCATGCAGCGCAGTCGAGCCAGGTATTCGTGGCAATGGACGGGGTTATTAAAGGTCATTTCACGATCCGCAGCAAGTACCGGCCGGAGCTGACGGAAACGCTGAAAGCACTTCGCTCGGCGGGCATCCGAACCTATCTGCTCTCGGGGGACAGACCAACGGACCGAGAGATGCTCACCCCTCTTTTCGGCCCCGATGCCCTATTGCTATTCGATCAAAAGCCTCAGCAGAAACTGGATTTCATTAAAAAACTACAACAGCAGGGGCATCGCGTGCTTATGGTAGGCGACGGGCTGAACGACGCCGGGGCTTTGCGGCAAAGCGAGGTCGGACTGGCGGTGTCCGACGACATTAACAACTTTTCGCCGTCCTGTGACGCTATCGTCGAAGGCAGCCAACTCGGCAAACTACCAGGCTACATGCACCTCGCACGCAGCGGCCAGCGCATTATCCGGCAGAGCTTTGCGATCTCATTGCTTTACAACATCGTCGGCCTGTCATTTGCCGTCGCAGGGAAGCTTTCGCCCGTGATCGCTGCGATCCTGATGCCGCTCAGTTCCATTACCATCGTGGTGTTCACAACCGCCGCCAGTAATCTGGCCGCACGGAGGTGGCTTAAATCCTGACCAATGTCATAATCCGGTAGCACCTCCCGTCATCTTTTGCCAATCGTCCCGCCGGTAGTTTTGAATCATCAAATCACCTAATTCTTTCCTCATCATGAGCGCATTGTATCTCCTGATCATCGCCAGCCTGCTGGTAGCGCTGGGCTTTCTGGGCGCATTCATATGGTCGGTCCGAAAGGGACATTACGACGACGATTACACGCCTTCCGTGCGCATCCTGTTGGATGATTCCGAAAAGAAATAAACTTCTGATACCCACCACCTGAACTGATTTTACCATTTATCCCCATTAAATTATGTCAAACGTTCCACATCCGGACCTGGCCTCCGTTGAGTTGGATGAATTTCAATACGACAACAGGATCGTCCGGGATTTTGCCATCGCCACTATTCTGTTCGGGCTCATTGGCATGCTCGTTGGACTGCTGGCTGCGATGCAGCTGGTTTTCCCAGACCTGAACATGGACCTGCCTTTCCTGACTTTCAGCCGGATACGACCGCTGCATACCAATGCGGTGATCTTCGCATTTGTTGGAAACGGCTTTTTCACCGGCCTTTATTATTCCGTTCCGCGGGTGTTGCGTACACCGATATGGAGTCCCGCGCTCAGCCGTTTTCACTTCTGGGCCTGGCAGGCTATTATTCTCGGCGCGGCGATTTCCCTGCCGATGGGCTTTACGACTTCCAAAGAATATGCCGAACTCGAATGGCCTTTTGATATCGCCATCGCCATCGTGTGGGTATCTGCACTGGTCAACATCATCATGACAACCGTCAACCGGCGCGTCGAGCACATTTACGCGGCGGTGTGGTTCTACATTGCCTCTTTTGTGACCGTCGCCATGCTGCACGTGGTCAACAGCATCGAGCTGCCGATCTCATTCATGAAAAGCTACCCGGTGTACGCCGGTGTGCAGGATGCATTGGTACAATGGTGGTACGGCCACAATGCGGTGGCTTTCTTTCTGACGACCCCTTACCTGGGTCTGATGTACTATTTTCTACCCAAAGCTGCCAACAGGCCGATCTATTCCTACCGCCTGTCCATTGTACACTTCTGGGCACTGATTTTCCTTTACATCTGGGCCGGGCCGCACCATTTGCTCTATACCGCGTTGCCCGAATGGGCGCAGACGCTCGGAACGGTGTTTTCCATCATGCTGATCGCGCCGTCATGGGGCGGGATGATGAACGGGCTGATGACCCTGCGCGGCGCATGGGACAAAGTGCGGGAAGATGTGGTGCTGAAATTCATGGTCGTGGCCATCACCGCCTATGGTATGGCGACTTTCGAAGGGCCGATGCTTTCGCTTAAGAATGTCAATGCCATCGCCCACTATACCGACTGGATCGTAGCGCATGTGCACGTAGGCGCGCTGGGCTGGAACGGATTCCTTACTTTCGGAATTTTGTATTGGCTCTTCCCCAGACTTTACAACCGCCCCTTGTACTCGACCAAAGCTGCCAATTTCCATTTCTGGATCGGCACACTGGGCATCATCTTCTACACGATCCCGATGTACTGGGCCGGCTGGGTACAGAGTTCAATGTGGAAAGAGTTTACGCAGGAGGGCCTTTTGAAATACCCCAACTTCCTGGAAACCGTTACTGCATTGAAACCCCTGTACTTCCTGCGTGGTGTGGGTGGCACGTTGTATCTGGTCGGTTTTGTGGTGATGATCTATAACCTTTGGATGACCGCCCTGAAAGGCAAGCTTGTGGCCACCGAAACCGCCAAAGCAATGCCATTGAGCGCAATCTGGCATGCTGAAAAAAGCGAATACTGGCACCGTCGCCTCATGGAGCGCAAACCATTGGCACTCACCATTTTCTCGCTTGTGGTGGTAGCCATCGGCGGGATGATCGAAATGATCCCGACATTTCTGGTTGAATCCAATGTACCTACCATTGCCAGCGTGAAACCTTATACGCCACTGGAACTGCAAGGCCGCGATATTTATGTGCGGGAAGGCTGTTATGTCTGCCACACGCAAATGATCCGTCCGTTCCGGTCCGAGATCGAGCGGTTCGGGGAGTATTCCAAATCGGGCGAGTTTGTATATGACCACCCGCATCAATGGGGCTCCAAACGCACCGGTCCCGATCTGCACCGCATAGGCGGCAAATACCCCGACTCCTGGCATTACAACCACATGGAAGACCCTACCAGCATGTCACCCGGCTCCATCATGCCGCGCTACGGCTGGCTGCTGGAAAACGACCTGGATACGACCACTACGAAGGCCAAAATCAAGGCGATGCAAACGCTCGGTGTGCCTTATGAAAAAGGTTTTGAGGACAAAGCCAATGCAGATCTGGTGAAACAGGAAAAGGAAATCCAGGAGCGGTTGAAGCAAAGCGGCATCAAAACGGCGGCCAACAAAGAGATCATCGCGCTGATCGCCTATATGCAGCGAATGGGAACCGATATTAAAAAATGAGTGAGTGAATGAATGAGTGAACGACCGAATAAACATTGTTCATGAATTCACTCATTCCCCCATTCAGTCACTAAAAATTCCACAGCGGCTCATTCAAACATTCACTCATTCAGTCATTGACTCTCATGAAATTCCGGAATTATCTCGAAACCATCGCGGGTGTTGGCATTTACCCGCTCATATCCCTGCTGATCTTTTTTGTCTTCTTCGTCGGGCTGCTCATTTATGTATGGGGGTTGGATAAAAGGAAACTCGATAAAATGCGAAACATTCCTCTAAACGACGGCATAGTACGTAAAGGACTACTGTCGCTGCTCGTGCTGGGATTCGCCACATTGCCGGCATCCGCCCAGGACAGTGAACCGGTGCGGGCCATCACCGAACTCGACCTGATCCTGTATGTGGTGCTCGGCGCCCTACTTTTTATCATTATCCAGCTGGCGATCCTGCTGGCATCGGCCATGAACCTGCTCAGCAAAACGGCCCAGGCAGCGCATCGGGAGCCTACGCACGTTTTCAGTGCGCATTGGTGGAAAAAATTCAGGGGAATCAGCGTCGCGGTACACGACGAGAAACAGATTCTCATCGACGGCCACGACTACGATGGTATCCAGGAACTCGATAACCGGATGCCGCCCTGGCTACAATCGTTGTTCTACGCAACCATCGTTTTCGCGATCATTTATTCAATCTACTATTTCGGCGGACTGGGTGATATGCAGATCGCAGAACTGGACAAGGAGATTGCCTCTGCCGAAGCCGAAAAGAAGGCCTACATGGAAAAAGTCGGTGCCAGCATGGACGAGAACTCGGTGGCTTTGCTGACAGACAACGCAGGCATCGACCAGGGCAAGAAGATTTTCCAAGAAAAATGTACAGCCTGCCACGGTACCGAAGGCGGCGGCTCGGTAGGCCCCAACCTTACGGACGAATACTGGCTCCACGGGGGTGGTATCCACAATGTGTTCAAGGTAATTAAATACGGGGTACCTGAAAAAGGGATGATCTCCTGGGAAAAACAGCTCTCTCCGACCGATATTCAGAAAGTAGCGAGCTTCGTGCTTTCCCTGAAAGGCACCAAGCCAGCGAATGCGAAAGAACCGCAGGGAGAACTGGCGGATCAGATATCGGCTGTCGGCGAACGACTGTCGGCCGCGCAATGAGATGACGACATAAATCCAAACGATATGGAATCTACATCCATCGGCGACAACAGGCCCCCGAAACGGAACCCGGCTATTGAACACCGCCCCACATCCGGCAATAGCCAACAACCCTCGGGCGAAGAAAGCAGAAAGCCTCAGGAAACCCGCCCGCTTTATCCGCAACGTCCCACAGGCAAATGGCATAACCGGCGCGTCGCTTTTAGCATTGCCATCATCGCGTTGCTGTTCATTGCGCCATTTATCCGGGTCAATGGGCAGCCGCTGGTCCTGCTGAATGTGCTGGAAAGGAAATTCATCATCTTTGGTATTTTCATCGGACCTCAGGATTACTGGCTCTTCGGGCTCACGATGCTATCGTTCTTCGTTTTCATTGTACTGTTTACCACTGTTTTCGGCAGGTTATGGTGCGGTTGGGCGTGCCCGCAGACGGTTTTTATGGAAATGGTTTTCCGGAAAATCGAATATGCGATCGAAGGGGATGCCGGCAAGCAAAAGCTACTGGATAAAGCACCCTGGACGACCGATAAGGTTCTGAAAAAGGGATTGAAATACAGCCTTTTCCTGATCGTATCATTTGCCATCGCCAATTTACTGCTGGCCTACGTGGTGGGAACCGATGAACTGTACAAGATTGTCTCCGAACCCATCGCCGACCACACAGGGCTCTTTTCCGGGATCGTTATTTTCACGGGCGTCTTCTACTGGAACTTCGCATGGCTGCGCGAGCAGGCTTGTACCGTGGTTTGCCCTTACGGACGTCTGCAAAGTGTATTGCTTGATCGCAACTCCATTAATGTGGCCTACGACCACGAACGCGGCGAACCGAGGGGCAAGTTGCACAAAGGCAGTGACCGTACCGAAGGCGATTGCGTCAATTGCTTTCAATGCGTGGTGGTATGCCCAACCGGTATTGATATCCGTAACGGCACGCAAATGGAATGTGTGAACTGCACAGCCTGCATAGATGCCTGCGACTCGATCATGGATAAGGTGGGTTTTTCGCAGGGATTGATCCGTTACACGTCCGAGAATGCCATCAGTAAAAAAACGGCCAAAGTAGTGACACTCCGCACATGGGGCTATGCGACTGTCCTGCTGCTGTTATGGTCGGCGCTCGGCTTTGTATTCGCCACGCGAAACGACACCCAAACGACACTATTTCGTGCGCCAGGCAGCCGTTACATCGAGAATCCCGACGGCACGATCAGCAACTTGTATACATTCAAGATATTTAACAAAACCAATAGAACCATTAAACCCTCCATACGCCTCGACACCCCGCACGGTAAGCTGCACTTCGCCGGATCCCCTGATCTGACGCTGGCAGCCGCGGGGATGTCAGAGGGAACGGTCTTCATCATTATTCCGAAATCCGGATTGAAAAACCGCAAGACGACACTCAATCTTTCGGTTTACCAGGGGAACCAAAGACTGGAAGGTTTTGAAACGACATTCATCGCACCCGAAGAATGAAAAGATTCAACCATTATTCAAGACAACAACCATGAAAATGAATTGGGGAGCCGGCATTGCCGCATTGTACGTCGGTTTTGTAGTCATGATCCTGCTGCTCGTCGGTATGAGCGCAGGACAGAAAATTGACCTCGTAACAGATCATTACTATGAGGAAGAACTGAAATTCCAGGGCAAGATCGATAAGAAACAACGTGCGGCCGCCCTGGCTGAGCCGCTATCCTGGGAAGTAACCACAACCGGCTTGCATATCCGCTACCCTTCGGCATTCGAAGACTCGTCCATTACCGGCCAGATCCGGATGTATTGCCCTTCGGACGACCGCAACGACCGCCAGTTTGCTGTCAGGCCGGTGAGCGGTGAGCAGGCGCTCGCATTGACGCAGATCCCCGTGGGCAGGTACAAAGTTCAGGTCGACTGGCGCGCCGGCAGTGAAACTTACTGGAACGAGGGTGTAGTGGTGATAGACCATACGAACCATTAATCATGATCATCGTCCTGCCGTATCTCGCCATCTCCATGGGGTTTATCAGCAGCTTTCACTGTGTGGGCATGTGCGGTCCCATCGCGCTCGCGCTGCCCGTACACAAGGGCACGCGCGCACAGCAGGTAGCGGGTATGCTCGCATACAATACGGGACGCGCGCTTACGTACGCAGCGTTCGGAATGGTGATCGGCACGGTGGGGGCGTCACTGGAATGGCTGGGCGTACTTCGCTATGCATCGATCGCCATCGGGCTGGCGATGCTGGGTTATGTGCTGTGGCCGTCCGGCCTGGAACAGCAGCTGCATATGCCCGCTTTCTGGCAGCGCCTTGTGGGACAGATCAGAAAAAAAATCGGTTTGTACCTGAAAAAAAACAGCATAGGGAGCATGCTTTTGCTGGGAACCTTCAATGGTGCTATCCCTTGCGGGATGGTATACATGGCACTCATGAGTTCCGCTGCCACGGGCAGCACCTGGGGTGGCGGGCTTTTTATGGCACTCTTCGGGCTGGGTACGATGCCTGCGATGCTTGCATTAGGCATTGCCGGGCAACGATTCACGCCTGCATTGCGGACCAGGATCCGGAAGCTTACACCCATACTGGTAGCAGTAGCGGGCCTATGGCTTGTGGTGCGCGGTGTGACCACCACTTATGCAGAATACGCCAAACCCGACGCGGGCATGACGATCTGCCGCTAGGGACGCAATGTTACTTAATCGTTGAAAAGCAATCCGTAATAAACGATCGCTGTTTCATTACGGGCTACTTTCCGCCAACTGCCCGATCGGGAAACATGTGCGCATGCCGAACCCTTGACCGCTTCCGCCATGTGTCTTACCTTTCGGGCATGAAAAACTATAAAGCCATTATTCAGCTCACTTCATCCGATCCGAAAGTTTACCAGAGTACATTACGTCAGATCGGCAACCTGATGGCCCATTTGCATGATCAGGTCGATGTACGGATCGTTTGCCACGGTGCCTCTATGCCCTTTTGTGTCCGCGACAGCAATGCGCTGGAAGAGGAAATTGTCATGCTGCTTGCCCGGGGCGTCAGCATCGGAGCATGCCATAACATGCTGGTAGCCAACAACACGGAGCCTGCATGGCTCATCGACGGCATCGAAGTGATCCCATCCGGCATTGCCGAACTGGTGATCCTGCAACAAGAAGGATGGAGCTATCTCAAAGCCGGCTAGAAGTCTGTTTTCCGTATGACGAAGATCATGTTTTAACCTGCCCCGCCTGGCTAGTTTTGATTTATCATCTACATCAAAACTTTGATCATGGACAAGGACCTGCTGTTCAAATATAATATTCCCGGACCGCGGTACACCAGCTACCCTACCGTTCCTTACTGGCAGAAAACACCGCCCGCGGAGGCACGATGGAAAGAACTCGTTCAGGATGCCATCGCCGTTTCGAACGATCGGGAAGGCATTAGTCTCTATGTTCACCTGCCTTTTTGTGAGAGCCTTTGCACCTACTGCGGCTGTAACACGCGGATCACTGTCAATCACGCCGTTGAAAATAAATACATCGATGCGGTCCTGAAAGAATGGGGCATGTATTGTGCTCTGTTCGGCGAAAGCAAGCCGGTGATCCGGGAGCTGCACCTGGGTGGCGGCACGCCTACTTTTTTCAGCCCGGCCAATCTCTCCCGCCTCGTCGGCGGATTACTCGCCAAAACGGCTGTCCATCCACGTGCGCAGTTCAGTTTCGAAGCACATCCGGGCAATACGACCGACGAACATTTGTATGCGCTCTATCACGCCGGGTTCAGACGGATCAGTATCGGCGTACAGGATTTCAACCCGATTGTGCTGGCGATGATCAACCGGCATCAGACCTACGAGCAGGTCGTTCATCTGACACGGAAGGCCCGCGAGATTGGCTATACGTCCGTTAATTATGACATTGTATATGGTTTGCCTCAACAGAAAGCCTGCTATATGATGCAGACCATGCTGCGGGTGATCAAACTCAAGCCCGACCGCATTGCCTTTTACAGCTATGCACACGTGCCCTGGATTAAGCCCGGTCAACGAAACTATACCGAAAGCGACCTGCCAGACGCAGACAAGAAGATGGCCATTTATGAAACCGGCCGCAATGCATTGGAACTGGCTGGCTACCAGGACATCGGCATGGACCATTTCGCACTGGAAACCGACGAGCTTTGCAAGGCCAGTGAAGAAGGACGCCTGCACCGGAATTTCATGGGGTACACCGACACCCGCACGCAACTGCTGATCGGCCTCGGCGCTTCCGCGATCGGGGACTCGTGGCAGGGATATGCCCAGAACGAAAAGAAAGTGGAGGATTACTACCGGCTGCTGGCCCAAAACGAGCTCCCGATTTTCAGGGGGCATGAGCTCACCCGAGAAGATCTCATCCTGCGCAGGCATATCCTACGCCTGATGACGACGTTCGAAACATCGTGGGCATCCACTTCGGAAGTTTGTGCCGAAGTATACCAGGCTATCGAGCGACTGTCGGAAATGGAGTTTGACGACCTGGTGGAGGTGGAGCCTTTCCGGCTGAAAGTCACTGAAAAAGGCAAGGCGTTTGTCCGGAATATCTGCATGGCGTTCGACGCGCGTCTGTGGGCCGAAATTCCCCAGACCAGCCTTTTCAGTCAGACGGTTTAAGTATGAATTCTTGCGGTGTTCACCTCTGTCCTGTACCTTGGTATGTTTGATACGGATATTTTAATTCATACCCAGGTGATGACACGGCATATCGAAATGCTGGATGCCCTGTTCAAGCACGCAACCGAAGGGATCGTGGTGGTGGACAAGCAGGCCAGTATTGTAATGTTAAATCCTAAAGCCAAGGAGCTTTTCGCTTACGGCGACCAGGAACTGATCGGAAAAAAGATCGAAACGCTCATTCCTCAGCGGTTTTCAGGAAACCATGTCGGCTACCGCGATCAGTATCTTAAAGCACCGCGTGCACGGGGCATGGGTCATGCGATGGATCTTTTTGCACGCCGTAAAGACGGAAGCGAATTTCCGGTAGAAGTAAGCCTGAGCCCATTCAAAACCAGCGATGGTGAATTTGTAGTAAGCTTTGTGATTGACATCACCGAACGCAAGAAACAGGAAAACCGCATTATCGAGGCCAATCTTGAAATCCAGAAACTGAATGCGGAACTGGAAGAGCGGGTGCAGCGGCGTACCGAAGAACTGGCCGCGGCCATCAGGAGGATCGAACTTTCCCAGGAAGAGGTGGTAAGAGCCCTCAAAAAGGAACGGGAGCTGAACAATATGAAAAGTCAGTTCGTGACCATTGCTTCGCATGAATTCCGTACCCCACTGGCGACCATCCTGTCCTCGGCCTCGCTGATTGGCCGCTACGCCCGGACGGAAGATGAAGAAAAACGTCAAAAGCACGTGCTGCGAATCAAATCCACGGTCACCAACCTGACCGAAATCCTGAACGACTTCCTATCCATCGGCAAACTGGAAGAGGGTCGCGTACACAGCATTACAGTCCTGACCGAATTACCGGAATTCTGCCGTAACCTGATTGAGGAGATCAAAGGTCTCTGCAAGGAAAACCAGCAGATCGTATTCGATTATCAGGGAGAAAAGAATGCCTGGCTGGATAAGCAGTTGCTTCGGAATGTCCTTTTCAACCTGCTTTCCAATGCCATCAAATATTCAGAGCCCGGCAAACTTATTTTCCTGCGGATCAAAACCATTCCCGGCATGGTCAGCATTGACATCGAAGACCAGGGAATCGGCATTCCAAAGCAGGATCAGGCCCATATTTTCGACCGCTTCTTCCGTGCACACAATGCAGGCAATGCACAGGGAACGGGGCTGGGACTGAATATCGTCCAGAAATACATCGATCTCATGGGAGGGTCCGTCCGCTTTCACAGTGAAGTCGGCCGGGGGACAACCTTTTGCGTCGAATTACCCAACCGGGAACCTTCCCAAGCCAAAACAGAGCCTTAAATCAAACTCAACCCATTTTGGAAACCAGAAAAATACTTTTGATCGAGGATAATCCCGAAATGCGGGAGAATACAGCCGAAATACTCGAACTGGCTAACTATGAAGTAATCACAGCCAAAAACGGAAAGGAGGGAATGCAGCAGGCCGCCCAAACCACGCCCGACCTCATCATCTGTGATATCATGATGCCCGAACTCGACGGCTATGGGGTCCTGCATATGCTTGGTAAAGATGAGCGCACCGCCTCAATCCCTTTCATCTTCCTCACAGCTAAAGCGGAAAAAGAAGATTACCGGAAAGGCATGACGATGGGCGCGGACGATTATCTGACCAAACCCTACGACGACGTGGAGCTGCTCAATGCCGTGGAAATGCGATTGAAAAAGAGCGACCGTCTCAAACGACAGTTTGAAAGATCCGCCGACGGCCTCGATCAGTTCATCCGGGAAGCGCAGTCGTTTGACCCCATCGTAAAACTCGCGGAGGACAAGAAAGTGAAAGTGTTGCGTAAAAAAGAGACCGTTTATACCGAGGGAAGTTTCCCGTCCCACCTGTTTTTCCTGCAAAAAGGAAAGGTGAAGGCCTACAAATCCAATGAGAACGGCAAGGAATATATTACCGATCTGCACAAGGAGGGTGATTTCTTTGGTTATCTGGATCTGCTGCAGGGCGAGCCATACGAGGAAACCGCCATTGCATTGGAAAAATCGGAGGTGGCGATGATCCCGAAAGATGATTTTTTCAACCTTCTTCAAGGCAACCGTGAAGTGGCGTCGAAATTTATTCGGATGCTCTCCAATGAAATCAAAGACCGGGAGGAGCGGCTTTTACAGCTTGCCTATAATTCTGTAAGGAAAAGGGTTGCGCAGGCGTTGGTCATGCTGGTTCAGCGCTACCAGGAAGACCGTTCCAAGCCATTTTCGATGGCTGTAACCCGGGAGGACATTGCGTCCATGGTGGGTACTGCTACCGAAACGGTGATCCGGACGCTTTCAGATTTCAAAGACGAACGTCTGGTCGATATGAAAGGTAGCCTGATCACCGTGCTTGAATATGAAAAACTGGCCAGGATGCGGAATTAAATCCCTGCCAGCCTGTTTTCGATGGCTTGGAGCTGCGCCATCATCTCCTGCCGGTAAGCCACCGTCTGATTGCTGATCTCGGGGATCAGTTTTTTGTAGTAACTGATCCCTTCCAGCAAGTTTCCGCGGAATTTTGAAAAATACTTCGCCTTCTTCTCGTTCAGCTGGGTGGTGTGCCGTTCGACATCCTTTTTGAGGTAATCCACGTACAGGTTAAGTTCATTGATAAACATATTGGGCCGCAGGTTCCTGGCAAGCAGATCTATTTTCCCGTAAATATGCCCTACCATCTCATCCAGCGAATAAACACCTGAAAACCAGGCCAGGTTAGGCCCCGGACAAATCGCAACGACCTTGTTCTCCCTCGGTCTGATCAGGTTATTTTTGATCAATGCCGCAGTACTCAGCCCGTCGCACAGACAAAGCTTTTCTGTCACTGCTTCGATCTGCGTCTCCAGATCCGCCGGTCTTGGCTCCATGGTCATCAACTGCCTGATTTTCAATTGCTGGTATTGCCTCGACGCGGTACAGATCGGCTCTTTCGTAAATTCCGTATTGGAAACCAGGTACCGCTTGTTGCACGGACTGCCTGGCCGCCCCTTCCCGATCCTTTCCAACCGTTGCTTTTCGGCGCTGCTGTCCCTGAAGTTATTGAAAAGCACACCGAGTGGTGAGGAATCGCTTACATAGTAGGCGTCGCTTTCTGCGGCAGACAGGTTCTGCAATGTAGCGTCGTCGACATTGGTCACCTCCGGTACCAGCAGGAACGGACTACCCCATCCGGTAGCTTCGATCCCGTAATGTTCGAGCAGGAAGCGATCTTCGGCGGCGGTACCAATGCCTCCCTGCACGGTAATGCGTATGCGGGGCACCCGCGAGAGCCGGACGCCCTTGTTTTCCAGCACCGGTTCATAAAGCGCAAGCAGTTCGGTGAACATTTCGGTACGCCTCAGTTTAAATTCTTCGAGAACGGGTCCCAGCAGGTTGCCTTCCGTGGCAAATGCGTGCCCGCCGCAGTTCAGCCCCGATTCGATCCGGAATTCCGACACCCATATCCCTTTTTTGGCCAGAAACTTTGCCTGGATCAACGCAGAGCGATAATCGCTGACTTTCAGGATCAGCTTTTTCTTCATAACACCCGTTTCATCAGGAAAAAAGTCTTCAAACCTTTCCAGGTAGCTGTACAGCCTCGGATTCATTCCCGCGGAAAGGATCATGGATGACTGCAATGTACTCAATGCAAACCCCCTGAGCGCAGCCAGAGCATCGGTGTAGATCTCGGCCAGCGGGTTTCCCTCCGCATCCAGGTTCATCTTGTCTACCTTCGACATAATATTGACGTCGATACTGCCAGGCACCATCCGCTCACGGATCGCGGCAGCCTCCTGCTCCTTTTGCATACCTTCGGGTAAAGCAAGCATGGCATCGTGCCGCCTCTTCACCTCCGAGTCCGCAGGTAAGAGGCTGAAATAACGGGCCAGGTCATTGTCTTTTCCGAACGGCTGCTTTTTGAGCAAATCAAAATCTTCGCAAACGATCCTGTGCATTAAGTCCAGGTAACCCGTGATTCTGCGGCTCCGGTAGTCAGGCGTGCCTTTGGGGATCGGGCTGTCGTCCTCCCCGCGCTGGTGTGCATAATGCACGCGCATACGCTCAATGAGCTCGTCGTCGACGATCGAGGCAACCGAGGAAATGCCGTATTTGGCAACTTTAATGGGGGTATCGATGGAGTATCCGAGTCCAAGGACCGGGATATGAAAAGTATGCGGCATAATGGTATGAATGAGTGATGATTATCCATCCAAAAATACCGCCGCGCCAGCGTCCGAAAACTGACTGCGCTTAGCCACATTACTGAGAAACGTCATACTGAGCAACGCCTCCTATACACAACTCCGTCATTACTTCTTCTTAGGCTTCGACGCAGCCGCCAGTTCATTTTCCTTTACCCTGAACGTTACGATCCGTCGGATCAGGTCAACCGGCAATGGGTCCTTGTCGGGAAACTGAATGGCCGATTTACTCACCTTGTATTTAGCCAGGTCCGTTTTGAATTCACCGAGCAACGCCTCGCTGAATGGATAAGACAAGGAAATGTGCTGCGTTGCTGCCGAATAGTAGACCAGGAAACCAAAGTGTTTGTATGCGGGGATCTGATAGCTGATAACTTCCTCTGCATCGGGAGCAACATCCCGGATAATATCCCTGATTGCCTGTAAGCGCTCCTTTTTGGGCCCCTGAAAGGTGTCCTGATATTCGTCAACGGATTTGAAATCTGTTTTTGCCATAGCCGGAAAGCAGTTTTGATACGTGCCTGATATCAGGCAAAAGCTGGTAATCCGTTCATTTTAACCCATCTATCCGATATTATTTAAGTAACCAGTTAAATATTAGTCAGATATTATATAAATTGTTACACTTAATATCTGCTTAATTCAATGCTCCTCCCAATAATCAAAACCAGCCATGAAAAGAATTTCCTTTTGCCTGATTCTACAACTGATTTTCCTTCTCGGGTGTAAAAAAGAACAGGAAATAAACCCGCAGGAGTTGTCTATCAACGATGAGTTTATCAAATCCATTAAAGTAAAAGGTGCGACGGAAGTGAAACTCGATTCCACCAGGCGCATTATTCAGGTCATCCTGCCAGAGAGCTTTACGGACGACCTCCTCGATCTGGACATCAATCCCGGGGATGGCATGGAACTGGAATACCCCGGCGACAGCGCATTGTATATCAAAAACCATATCAGATATTATTTCCGGGCGACTTATCCGCAAGACTTTAAGGTGTACAAAACCAACGTGGCATTCGCCAAAGAAAACTGGTACACGATATGCGTCAAGCACGAGGGGCCATTGAAAGCGATCCTCACGTCCGAACTGACGCTCTATCCCAACGGTCAGGATGTGGCTGCCAGAGCGGATTTTAAAATCATTTCCGGCTTGGGATCGATTCCTGAAACTCCCGGAGGAAAAACAAAAGCAGTCCCTGTGCTGAAAGATCCTGCCCAAAACGTCACCAGTTCCGGATATGCCGGGTTCAACCCGGGCTCTCTGGTCATTTCTGAGGGCTCGAAGTTTTTAAAGTCCGATCGGATGCTGCTCAGTATCACACTCGGGGACAAAACATTCCAGTTCCCCGAAATCCGGCAAATAAAGGTATCGAAGACATCCGCCCAGATTGACTGGAACCGGAAGCTTTTCAGAACAATCACCAAGGGAAAAACCATGCGGATTCATGGTGGCGTCTTTTTTCCTGCAAATCAGTATCGCGTCCAGGTATCCAACGATCGCCTTGGAGCACCGCGGTGGTATGATGCAAAGTTTTTGGATTACGGCACCCTTGCTTTCGAACTGCCTCAGGACCTGCCCGATGACCAGTATCTCTTCAACATCTATGAGGGCAACGCAGTAGTTGGGAAATCCATTGAACCGGTTGCGGCGGATTCCGTGAAAGCCTCAGTGGGCGCCGTGTGGTCCGGGTTCGCAGAGTGCCCGATCTTCCAGGTATTTCCGACCAGCCACCAACCAATTTCGCTCAATAAAGGCCAGACATTATACGCAATGCCTTTTCCCATCATTTTCGAAGGACAATACGGCAAGCCAATCGACCCCAACAAGCCTCTACCCGACCTAGAACTAAAATCCGGAGGTCAGTCGCTTCGTTTGCAACCGGAAGTCAAAGCAGACTGGTGCTACGCTGACGGTTCTATGTATGTGTATTATGGCGTATACAAGGTTCCGGCGGCTGCACAACCGGGAAAATATGAAGCGCGGTTTATCCTGGACAAAAACGAACGTTCCATGCCTTATTGGACCCAGATCGAAATCCGGTAGAGTCCCTTTAAGAACCTTTTCTTTGAGATCCAAATCAGGCAACCCTGTTGGACCTGGATGCGAATCAAATGATACCTCTTACGCAGGCAGATTACCCTCTGGATACTCTCGCGGGTAAAAGACCTGCCCCAACAGCAGCAGCAACTCCCCTTCCGAAAAAGGCTTCCCGAGTACTCCGTTAATGCCCAAACCGGCGTAGAAATGCTTGTCGCGGTCAGACGAATCACCTGTAAAACCAATCACAGGTGTCCTTGCCTTGTCTGCGTCCGCCTGTGTGCGTATGCGCCGCGTGAGTTCCACCCCGTCCATTCCCGGCATATGAATATCCGTGATCACAAGGTCATAAGGCTGCTTCTCGAACAGTTCCAGCGCTTCATCCCCGGATGTAACCAGATCGAACGAGAGTCCGTATTTTTCCAGGAACCTGCCCATGAGGACCAGATTCAGTTTGGTATCGTCTGCTACCAGCGCTTTTTTACCCTTGAAATCCCTGGGAAGCGAAGCAGGCATTGCCTTTCGCGCAGGTCTCTCTTTGATCTTTTCCGCAATGCTCATCGGAATGGCCACTTTGAACTCCGAACCTTTACCGATCATGCTTTCCACCGATATGCTGCCACCATGCAGCTCGACGATCCGCTTGCAGATCGCCAGCCCCAACCCTGTTCCCTGCTTGCCTGGGGCCGTACCAACGCCTCCCACCTGGCTGAAATCTTCAAATATTACCTTCAAATGCTGTGGCGCAATGCCTATGCCGGAATCCTTCACGCTGAATTTCAATAGCTTCTTTTGCTGATCGGTCTTTTCCAGCATGGCTTCGACGACGATCTTCCCGTGGGCGGGTGTAAACTTGATCGCATTATTGAGCAGGTTGATCAGCACCTGCTTGATGCGGAACTCGTCCCCCTGCAGGCACGATTCCTGCAACATACTCAGTTTGGATTCGATCACAATATGTTTTTCATCTGCCAGAACACTCAGCACACTGATCACCTCATTGAACAACTCGACCGGGCTGAAAGCATGGTACTGTAAAGTCAGTTTCCCGCGTTCCAGTTTGGAAAAATCGAGCAGTTCATTGACAAGCGTTATCAGCATCCGGGAAGAACTCTGGATCGCTTCCACACTTTCTTTGGCCTGCCCATCCAGCCGATCGGTTTCAATCAGCTGCGAAAATCCGATAATGGCGTTGAGCGGCGTCCTGATTTCATGCGTAACCTGTGCGAGAAACTCCCCTTTCTTTTGGGCCGCCTCGGCTGTCAGCGCTGCATACCGGAGAATGGTCGCATCGTTCCGGTAGAGTTTCAGGACGTTCCTGATGATGATGATGGTCATCAGTAATACTACAATCGCGGCGCCCCAAAGCAGGCGGTTCACCTCTTCGAACTCGTTGGACGTCTCGGCCAGCAATGAACTACGGAACATTTTCACTTTTTGCTCCTCATTTGCCTTCAATCGCTTGAGCGTCAACTGCAAGTTCGCAAATAACTCTCCATTCAGGAACAACAACCGCTGTTCAGCCTCGTTGAGCTGCTTTCGCACCCGGTTGTATTCATCGTAGCGGCTCAGGTCAAGCTCCCGGGCAAGTAGCCGGGAGGTGATCAGAGAGTCACGCTCGATGATCACTTTTGTCCTTTCCTGGGTCACATGGTCATCCCCTTTGTTTGCAATCGCATCGGCAATCCTTTTCAAAAGGCCCTTCTTTTTTTTCTTCTTATCAGCTACTACCACGGAATCGACTTTCGAGGTCTTTTTGACCCGTACGGGCGGGCGGGCGGATTTTGTTTCCTGCTGCTGATCAAGCTCACTACGCTGGACCGAGAGCGATAAAAGGCTGTCCACCAGAATTTTCATCCGGATAAATTCGTCATTGCTTTCCCGCTTGCTTTCAATAAGCCCCGACAACGCCGACGAGCGGTTGGCCCGTTCGGTTTCAAATTCGGTCAGAATATCCGAAACCGTCTGAAGCTGATCAGTAAATGCGTTCAGGTAGCTCGAATCCTGGGTGATAATAAATAGTCTGCTGTTATTTTCGGCCACATACAAGATCGAGATACAGGTATCGATCTTTTGGTAGCCATTCATATCCTTCTGAAGTTCCTGAATGTTCTCACGAATCGTTCTGGATTTGACGCGTGTCAGCAATATCACAAATACAAACGAGCCCAATATGACAACCAGAAGGATGGTCCATATCAGCAATGCGCGGGATAATGTGCTCAGGGGTATTTTCATTTCATGACAATATCTCGCTTTATCTCCCGGAAAGCAAGATCAGACGGGTACATCAATTTATTTAAATAATTGAAAACCAATTATTTAATTTCAATTAACCTACAAACTGTCCACCAGAAAGCCTTGGGACTGTTAACCCATCCTTACTTAAACTTCGTAGAAAAACCGAGTATTTGAGGGTTGGTTTATGGCAAAGGTATAAAAGCGGATACAAAACCAAACCACCTAAGCCTCTAATATTTAGTCTACAAAACCGCTTGATCTGGTTACAATTACGACATACCAATCCCCGCCCGGAAAGATTCCGGAAACCACCAACTTGGCATTTTTATATTCTTTAGAAGGATAAAACAACACCACTATCTCTGTTAAGTTTTTGTTTATCATCCCGCCGCCATTTTAACAAATTGATAACTGCGCGCAATAGTCCCCTCATGAACACCCCCGATACCTTTGCCGAAATTTTTATCTACCGAAACATTTATGCTAACATCACTCCGTACCAAACCGATCCGTTGGGCCAAAGCTTCTCGAGTCGGATGGATGCATCTATTATCCGTGTCCCTGCTTCCGGGGATGACCTACGCCTCTGACCATCCTGCGCCAAACCGGGACTTCACGCACATGAAGCATCAAGCGGCACACGGCACTTTGACAAATGCCGTTGAACTTACTATCCAGGGAAAAATAACCGCTTCTGACGGAACGGGTGCGCTACCGGGAGTCAGTGTAGTCGTGAAAGGAACCTCTCAGGGAACGACAACAAACGAAAACGGTGAATTCCGGATCAATGTACCAAATGCAGAGTCGGTCCTGATTTTTAGTTTTGTAGGCTATGAAAGTATCGAGATGGTGGCAGGCAGCCAATCGATGATCGATATTACCATGAAACCGGACACCAGGGCATTAAGTGAGGTGGTCGTGGTAGGATACGGTACGCAGAAGAAAGCCAACCTAACCGGTGCTGTGGACCAGGTAACCAGCAAGGTGCTGGAAAACCGTTCATTACCCAATCTGGCGCAGGGCTTACAGGGGATGATCCCCAACCTGAACCTGACCATGGGCGACGGAAAGCCGACCCAATCGCCGACGTACAACATCCGGGGTACGACTTCTATCGGTCAGGGTGGCAATGCATTGGTCCTCATCGACGGCGTGGAAGGCGATCCAAGCCGGATCAACCCGAACGACGTTGCCAGCGTATCGGTGTTGAAGGATGCAGCCTCGGCGGCTATTTATGGTGCCCGCGGCGCATTCGGTGTGGTTTTAATCACAACGAAAAACCCTATTAAGGACCGGACGACCGTCAGTTACTCTGTCAACCACTCGGTTAAAAGCCCGCTGACGGTTCCCGACTTCGTGACCGACGGCTATACTTTCGCCAAGATGTTCAACGAATCCTGGAGCGCAGCCAATGACTATTCCCAAACCCCTCAGAACGTTAACAAAACCGTCAAATTCTCCCCCGCCTACCTGGCGGAATTCGAAAGGCGTTCCAAAGATCCCAGCCTGCCGAAGACAGATGTAGACCCTGTTACGGGTGAGTATGTTTACTACGAAAGCACGGATTGGTATAAAGAACTTTACAAGAAAAACACCAGCTCCACGGAGCATAACTTATCGGTGTCCGGTGGAAGCGACAAAGCCGACTTGCTCGTAACGGGCCGCTACTTTGGTCAGGACGGCCTTTTCCGCTATAACTCGGATGATTACCGCACCATGAGTCTCCGCGTGAAAGGTTCGGTACAGCTGTATCCATGGCTCAAAGTTTCGAACAATGCGGACTTTTCTTCATTGAAATACCATAATCCGCTGAATGTGGGTGAAGGCGGGTCGATCTGGCGGAACATTTCGGATGAAGGCCACACCATGGCGCCGATGTTCAACCCCGATGGCACGCTATCCTATTCTGCCGCGTATTCGGTGGGTGATTTCTGGTATGGTCGCAATGGTATCGACTTCGACAAGCGTGTTTTCAGGAACACGACCAGCTTCGCGAGTCAATTTTTCGGGGATGTACTGCGTGTGAAGGGTGATTTTACATTCCAAAACACCAATAATAATGAGTATCGTCGCCGCGTACCGGTGCCTTACAGCCGTAAACCGGGGATAATCGAGTACGTCGGTACCAGCACCAATGATCTGCAGAACATCTATCGTACCACGCAGTATCTCGCTTCCAACATTTACAGTGAATTTGAACCCAAGCTGGGCACGAACCATTATTTTAAGGCATTGGTGGGTTTCAACTACGAGCAATCCAAATACCAGGCCTTACAGGTCATACGCAACGGTCTGATCTACGAAGACGCCAATGACATCAACCTTGCGCTCGGTCAGAGCATCACTACGGGGGGCGGCTGGGAAAAATGGGCGATTGCGGGTGGTTTTTACCGTTTGAACTACTCTTTCAAGGAAAGATACCTGCTCGAATTCAATGGCCGTTACGACGGTTCTTCCAAGTTCCCTTCCAACCAGCGTTTTGCGTTCTTCCCATCGGTATCCGCTGGATGGCACGTGACCCGGGAACCCTTCTGGAAAGTTTCTCCAAAACTGGTCTCGGAGCTGAAACTGCGCGGCTCTTATGGTTCGCTGGGAAATGGTAACATCAGCTCCTATGCATTCCAGGAAACTTTCGGGATCAGCCAGTCCGGCCGCATCCTGAACGGTGTGCGCCCGCAAAAAACCGGCCAGCCAACTGTACTGCCTGACGGTCTCACGTGGGAAACTTCCAGCACTGCCGACCTCGGTATCGACCTTTCGATGTTCGCTAACAAACTGACCTTCAATGGGGATATTTACCAGCGTAAAACCACAGGCATGTTTACCCTGGGCATGACCCTGCCGGGTGTTTTCGGAACCGACGTACCCAAAGGAAACTATGCCGACCTGACGACCAAAGGATGGGAAGCCTCATTAACCTGGAAAGATCAGTTCAATGCAGGTTCGAAGCCATTCAACTGGTCGGTGCGGCTGACAATGGCTGACTACACCGCGCATGTGGATCAGTTCAACAATCCTACCCGCAAACTGACAGACCCTTATTCCGGCCAGCGTGTGGGTGAGATCTGGGGCTTCGAGAATGACGGTTATTTCAAATCGGCGGACGACGTCAATAATTCCGCCAAGCAATTGTCCTATAAAGCCTCCGGCTCAGGTAAGCTGCTGCCCGGTGATTTGAAATTCAAAGACCTGAACAACGACGGGTTCATTGATGTAGGCGACAACACGGTGGACAAGCCCGGCGACCGCAAGATCATCGGAAATTCGTTGCCACGCTACACCTACGGGATCAACCTGGCCGGCGACTGGAACAACTTCTTCTTCTCTGCATTCTTTCAGGGTGTAGGCCACCAGGACTGGTTCCCGGGCGCCGAAGCGGCCAATTTCTGGGGACAATACAACCGTCCGTACAACAAGATCCCGAAATGGCAGCTGGGTAATATCTGGTCAGAGGATAATCCCGACGCTTACCTGCCTCGCTACCGCGGGTATATTGCGCAGGGATCGGGCTCGCTTTCACAGGCGCAGACGAAGTACATTCAGAATATCGCCTATATCCGTCTGAAAAACATCCAGATCGGGTATAACCTACCGCAATCGCTCATCGGCAAACTGAAGATGAGCAATGCCAGGGTGTATGTGTCGGGTGACAACCTGTTCGGCTGGTCGCCCCTTTACAAGATCACGAAGGACATCGACGTAGAAAACACCGGTCGTTCAGATGCTATTCTGAATCCATCCAATGATCCGACGAACAACCCGAACCAGAACAACAGTGGTAATGCCAACAATTACCCGATCCTGAAAGGTTTCACATTCGGTTTATCAGTAACATTTTAAGGAAAAAGGCAGGAGCGTTTTAGTTAAAGAATCAAACAATGAAAATGAAACTTCAATCCATAGGGCTATTGACGGTCATTGGCCTTTTTGCAGGCGGATGCCAGGAGCTGGAACAGGTTCCGGAAGCAACAGCTGATAACAACGCCGTGTTCAACAGTGAAAAAGGGCTGGATTTGTATGCCACCTCGTTTTACGACATCCTTCCCGATGGCAATGCTATTATCAGGTCGGATGAGATGACCGATTACGGTGCGCGATCTGGTGCACCTGATTTTCTGCGCGAAGGCGTGTACGGCCCCCGCAACAGCTCGGGCTGGGACTGGAAGCCGCTTCGGAACATCAACTATTTCCTCGAAAACAACAACCGCGAAGGCGTGGCGCCCGATGCCAGGAGGCATTACAATGCGTTAGCCCGGTTTTTTCGCGCGGTTTTTTACTTTGAAAAGGTAAAACGTTTTGGAGATGTTCCATGGATCAATAAGATTATGGCCGTCGACGATCCGGCGCTGTACAACGGCCGCGACCCGCGTGCAATGGTGATGGATTCGGTCCTGGCCGATCTGAACTATGCCATCGATAACATCCGGACCACTTCCGATAACAGCCGAAGCCTGATCACAAAGTCGGTGGCGGCAGGCTACAAGTCCCGCATTTGCCTTTTCGAAGGCACTTTCCGGAAATACCAGACAACGTTCAACCTGCAAAGTACCGCGGACAAATGGCTGAATGAATCGGTTTCAGCGTCGGAAAAGGTCATCAAAGAAGGAGGTTTTACATTGAACGAGACGGGTGGTAACGAGAAATCCTACCGCCAGCTTTTTATCAGTAACAGTCCGGTCACCGGCGAAATCATGCTTTCGTTCGTGTGTGACCAGGCTCTGAATGTATTGAACGACGCTAACTGGTGGTGGACCAGCTCCACTTATGGCGCCCGCCTGAGCTTCACGAGGACTTTTATCAATACCTACCTGAACATCGACGGTACCCCATTTACCGGCAAGGCCGGCCACGAAACCATGACATTCGCGCAGGAAGTGAAAGGCCGCGACAAAAGGCTGCAACAGACCATCCGGATGGGCAATTACAAACGTATCAACGGAGGCAAGGAGGAAGCCGCACCGCCGGTATTCTCTTACACCTACACCGGTTACCAGCCTATCAAATGGTGCCTAGACGATGTTTACTACGATGGCGGAACGCGGAACATCAACTCGATCAGTATGATGCGTTATGCGGAGATCCTGCTTAACTACGCGGAGGCCAAAGCCGAACTCGGTAAACTCACCGATGATGACTGGGCGATGACCGTAGGCGCGCTGCGCAAACGTGCAGGTATTACCGGCGGGCTTACTGCCAAACCTGCTGTCATTGATCCTTACCTGAAAGCCAACTATTTCCCCGACGTCGCAGACGCAACGCTCATGGAAATCCGCCGCGAAAGAGGTATAGAGCTTTGTCTGGAAGGCTTCCGTTTTAACGACATCGTGCGCTGGAAACGCGGGCCATTGATGGAAAAAACCTGGAATGGGTTCTATGTGCCGGCGTTAGATACCCCATTGGACCTGAACGAGGACGGTAAGCCGGATGTAGCATTCGTAAAAACCACACCAGCTTCTCCCGTTGCAGGCGTTACGTACGTCAATGTGGCGGAAACCATCAGCGCGGGAGCTAATCCGCAGCGGCTCTCCAACGATACTTCGGGAGAGATCACCTGGCTGACGACCGTACCGCGTAAATGGAACGATAAACTTTATCTCTACCCCATCCCCGAGGCCGACCGGTTGTTCAACCCGAAATTGGGCCAAAATCCCGGCTGGTAATTGCCAGAAGATTTATAAAAGTAAAAGCCCCGGCAAACGATCGGGGCTTTTACTTTTCCTACGTTTCCAGCCATGCCTTGAATGCATGGGCCTTTTCCCGGCTCACGACCACTTTCTGCGTCGTTTGCGGACGAAGTTCTATTTTCAGTTTGCCATTGAAATAGGTATGTATTTTCTGAATGGCATCGATTCGGGCAATGAACTGGCGATTGAGACGGAAGAAACTAAGCGGATCGACGAGCGATTCCAGTTCTTCCAGTTTGTAATCTACCAGGTATTGCCGGCCATCCGTCGCCACCAGGCAGGCCATTTCATTGGCAGTATAAAAATAAGCAACATGCTCCTGATTAACCGGTATCAGTTGTTCGCCATTCTTAACCAGAAACCGCGTTTTGAATGGCTTCCGGCTCATTTCGAGGCTATCCAGCAATGTCTCGACCTTGCGCGCGTAAGCCTTCGGGGAAAAATCCTCTTTGATATTCTCGTACTTCCTCAGGGCCTCCGCCAGCTCCGGTGACTTAATAGGTTTGAGCAGGTAATCGATGCTCTTCACCCTGAAGGCCTTGATCGCATACTCATCATACGAAGTCGTAAAAATGATCGGGCTGTGCGCGGGGTACTCTTCGAATATCTGGAAACTCAGGCCGTCGGCCAGCTGGATATCCGAAAAGATCAGATCTACGGGTTCGCCCTTTTCAAACCATTTTCGTGCCGCATCGACGCTTTCCAGCACCGCGGCGATCTCCGTACGCGGATCCAGTTTTCGGATTAATTTTTCGAGCCGTTCCGCCGCGGGATATTCGTCTTCGATAATGAGTATTTTCATAGCTTACAGGCGGTGTTTCGCCTTTGATGTCAGATTAAATTCTCCCTGCTAATCTACCGGATATCCCAATAATGGGATTTTTACTGTAAACAGCCCGCTATCACGGATCACCTCCACTTCCCGGTCGGTCAGCAGGCTGTAACGATTGATAATGTTCTGCAACCCCAGCCGTGTCGATTTTTCAAGTATCGTTTTTTCAAGAATATTGTTCTCTACCACGAGATATCCATTGTCATCCTCCCGGATCACAATCGTAAGCGGGTTCTCCCGCGAAGCCACATTATGTTTGATCGCGTTTTCGATCAGCATCTGAAGGCTTAGTGGCGTAACATGTTGCGAGAGCGTCCGCGCCGACAGTTGCTTTTCTACCAACAGATTTTCACGGAACCTTATCTTATTGAGGTACACATATGCGTCGACAAAAGCTATTTCGTCGCTCAGCGGCACGGTGTTCTTGGCGCGGCTTACGAGTACATACCGGTACACGTCCGAGAGCCTTTCCAGGTAATCCTGCGCTGGCGTGTTGTCATCGTCGATCAGCGCGGCCAGCGTGTTCATGCTGTTGAATAAAAAATGCGGGTCCAGCTGATTTTTAAGCACTTCCAGTTGAGACTGTATATTTTCCCTTGTCAATGCCTCCGTTTTGCGCACGTTCAACTTCCAGGCGTCGAAGAAATACACCGCTTCATACACCAGGTACACAATGACTGTCGGAACAATGCTGATCCTGAATCCTACTGCCAGTGCGCTCATATGGTAAACCGGTTTGTAATAAAATTCATCGAGCAGGAAGGAGACCAGGAACACATAAGCAACAGCCAGTACCGCCTCCGCCAGAACACGTTTGCCGGTTTGGCTGTAATCCGGAAAAATGCGGCGCATGTGAATGATAATAAACCGGTTACCTTCCCAGAATGTCAATGTGAGCAGTGTTGAAAAAAGGGCACTGATGAAGAATAGCTGGCTCAGTTTCAAAAACTGCTCGAAATTGACCATCATCGCAATGAGCACTCCGAGCAGCGGAATACCGATCAGTCTCCATTTCTGGTCATTCAGCGTGTAGGCCTTTTCTTTCATCCGGGAGTGGGTCGTCGTTGGGTAAACCAGTGATTCTATACCGCATCAAATTACTGGTTTGCCCCTTCAAATTCCAATTAAAATGTGTACCTGAAATACGGTACGGGGAAAAATGGCTGCTGGTACTGGTTGACCAGCTCGCTCGTCCGAGGATTATAGGTCTGCTGAAAAACATTCTTCCTCGCCGTCACATTCTGTAAATCCATCGAAAATTCCATGGTGCTCCGGCGCATTTCCCGACGGTACGAAAAGCGGATATCCGTGCGGAAATACGCGCTCTGCCGTAACGAATAGGCCCTTGTTTCATCGTAAACGGCCGCTCCCTTTATTTTTGAGGCTTCCAGGTTCAGCGGAGTGAAATACTTCCCTCCTACCAGTGATGTTTTGAGGTTTGCACTCAGAATATTATTCTGCCCGAACCGGAACTCTTTCCCACCCAGCACATTCAGCACGTATTTGGTATTGAAGGCTGTACTCCGCTCCACCTTGTCGCTGCCCTTGTATTTGGAATCAAAAAGCGAAGTCGTCAGCAGGAAATAGTATCCTTTATTGAAATACCGTTCCAGGGTCAGCTCGATACCCATATTATGTCCCGAACCTTCGTTGACAAGGCTGTCACGATCGGAAGGACCAAATGACGCCCCCGTATTCAGTGTCGAGAAGGTCGACCTTCTTCGTTCCACAGGTACATTAAACAGCTTCTGGTAGTAAGGCTCTATTTTCAGTAGCAGGTTATCGGTAAGTCTATTCTGATAGCTGAACACGATGTGATGGCTGCGTGTGAACCCGAGATCCGTATTGGTGTTTACCGGGCCTGATTCGCCGGGTGTCTGTACGAAATAGGTATAAATGTTCTGAGCCTGGCTGTTCAACCCGTACCCGAGACTCAACGACTGCCCCTTGCCGAATGCGTATTGCAGTCCCGCCCGCGGCTCGACGGCAGTGTTGTTGTTCAGATTGAAATGCTGGAAATGTAAGCCGGTTGTAAAAATCAGCCCCTGGGAAATCCGGTATTTCCATTGCGCATAGGCCTGCGTGAGCACCTTATTTTCCCCCTTTACATTCACACGCACTGTATCCACTTTGCCCGCCTGATAAATGGCCCGGTTGTAAAGATCGAAATTCAGCAAATCCACCATAACACCTCCATAAATGCTGCTGCGCGCATTCATTTTGTGTCGCAGATTGAGCACTGCCGAGTATTTGGACGTGTTGTATTTCGCTTCACCTGCCAGGAAAGCCTCGCGCGTCGCATTGCTGATCGAGTCCCCGCTGAACGTCTCACGGGTCGTGCTCATTCCCAATGTGAGCTTGGCAAAAGTTTTAGGCGAAAGGTTATGCTCGTAGGAAAGCCCGAACACACTGGTACCGTATTTCACCCGGGTGTTCGTGTTTTCGGTTCCGTACAGGTTGGTCAAAGTAGTATCGACCTCATTACCCAGGAACTGCACATCGCTGCTTCCGGTGATACCAAACAGCGTCACTTTACCCTTGTTACCTGTTGGGACAGCTATTTTAAAATTCAGGTCCTGATAATCGGGCACGGCTGTTCCCGTACCAAACTGCAACCCCAATGCCTTGAAAAGTCCCAGGGTCGAATAGCGGTAATTCAGAAGAAATGAAGCGTTTGATTGTTTTGAAAACGGCCCTTCGGCCCCCAGTTCAAAGCCATTGAATCCTACTTGTCCCATTAGTTCATATTTCTGATTATTGCCTTCGCGCAGTTGCAGGTCAAACACCGCCGATAATGCATTTCCGTACTGGGCTGGAAAAGCGCCGGTAAGAAAGTCCGATTTCCCAAGTACATTATTGTTCAGCATACTAACCGGTCCGCCGGTTGCCGCAAACGAACCAAAATGGTTCGGGTTCGGGATGTTCAGCCCTTCCAGTTGCCAGAGGGTGCCCGACGGCGAATTTCCACGGACGACGATATCGTTGCGCGAGTCATCACCGGACACCACACCCGCAAAATTGGCGGCCATACGAGAGGGATCGCCCAATGCACCCGCATAACGTTTGGTATCATCCACATTAAATGACCGCCCGCTTACCAACGACAGCTCATTGTTGGTTTTCGTCTTGTCGCTCTTGCGGTCGGCAGTCACGATCACCTCATTCAGGTTTTGGACGGCCTCCGTCATGGTTACATTCACGATCACTTCCTTGCCCGCGGTAACCACCACGTTGTTCAGGCGCTGGGTTTCATAGCCAATCATGGTAACCTGAAAAGACTGGCGGCCCATTGGGACACCGGAAATGCTGAACTCGCCCCGCACGTCGGTCACCGCCCCTACGGGGCTAGCCCCTTCCGGCTTTATCAACAGGACGGACGCCGCGATCACGGGCGATTTGGAAACTTCGTCGCGGACCGTACCACGGATGGTTTGCGTCCCCTGCCCATAAAGGTTGGACGCGATAAAAAATGTCATGGCTAATAGTAATGCTCTCATATGCTTTGTTTCATTAATTAATGATCCAAAACTCGGTACAAGGCCCTGTAAATGAAACCGGCACGCAGGTCAACCGTAGCGATCCACAGGTGAAGCGACGATGGCATACGGGGAATCGTAGTGCCGGAAAGGGCAGTTTTCCCCATTCGAACAATCAAACTTATTTGGACTTGTTATAAATAATAAACTATATTTACGCCACTGAATCCATGGCAATTGCCAAATGCATGACGGGAAACTTATCTGATACCACTCCTTTCCGAATAGACGAACAGTCTTTCAAGCAGATATACCTGGCTTATTGGGAGAAGGTATATGCGGTATGCTACAATACGATCCGTGATACCGAGCCCGCCAAAGGCATGGTCCAGGAAATTTTCAAATCGCTCTGGGAACGTAAGGACGAGCTGGAAATCACCACATCTGTCGAACGCTACCTGATGCGCTCTGCCAAATTCAAGGTGTTTGAATACCTGCGCAATACCAAAAACCGGAAGCAGCACAATGAACACGCATTTGCCGATTATTGCGGCCATACGCATTGTACCGAGCATGAAGTGATGTTCAACAACCTTAAAAGTAAAGTCGACAACCTGGTGGACACGCTACCCTGCCAATGTCGGCGCGTGTACAAAATGAGCCGGGAAGAAGGGCTCACCAATAAGGAAATCGCGTCGGCCCTGCTCATCTCCGAAAGGGCTGTGGAATACCACATCACCCGGGCGCTTACTACGCTCCGCACGCACCTATCCGACTATCTGCATTAGATTTGCGGCACCACATCTTCGGTAAATGTTAATTTGTGCTACTTTTACCAAAAGGATTCACCATAGAACTGCCGAGTACTTTTGATGAAGATCAGCAAAGAGCTTATTGAAAAATACCATAACGGCACCTGTTCCGACGAAGAAAAGACCGCTGTTGAACACTGGCTTCTGAGCGATGAAAGCGAGGAAACCGTGCAATGGAACAGCGCGGTTGAAAAAGCCGGCGTGCAATCGGAAATGTGGGACGAAATAGCTTCGGTACTGCCGCCGCAACGACCGGCTGGCATTCCTTCGCACAGGCAATTTGCTTTCTGGCGCCCCCTGGCTGCCGCTTGTGTGCTTGCTGTATTCGGGGCCGCTCTCTATGTGATGATGCATCAAACTGGCACGCAGGTCATCGCATTGAACAATACTTCCGACACACAGAACAAAAATATCCGGGAAGGGAATTTCACATTGTCCATCGCCCCGCGGAGCAATGTCGAGATCGACAGCCGCAATGGGGTGATGGATTTTTGCGGGGCAGTGATGATCAACCCCGGGCAAGACGTGGAGCTCACAATCCAGGGTTCCTGTGCCAGTCCCGCCCACAACATTGAAAAGGTTTCGCTAAAAAAAGGCCAGAACTATATCGCTTTGCATTACGGTGATCATCGGACCGGTGAAGTGATCGTGGTCGCGGAAGGTGCCATGGCCGGACTTCCCCCTTTGGTAATGAGACAATTACTGCACCAGTTTAACATTTAAGTTGTCGCATGAATTGTAGCTGTCGCAGCCTTTACCCTGGTTTCCTTCTATTACTGTTCGCCATTTTTATTTTGACCGGTTGCCGGAAGCAGTCGGAAGAAAAGGAACCTGTTCCGGGCCGCTATAGCATTTACGCGATGATGAAAAATGGCAAGGAATATATTTTCCAAACCAACACCCTCACTTCCGGTTCTGTCGATCCGGAAAAGACCGGCGCACATGTTGTTCCTGCGCCGCTTTATTACGATCTGATCGTCAAAGATGGTAAATATTACAGCGTCGACCGAAAAACCGGAGCATTTGTAAGGTATCGGTTTTACAACATTGAGTTTGTCAAAGACACCAGCCTCCCGCTTAGAGGCTTCACGACAGCAGAAAACCACCAATGGCTTTCGAAGGACACGCTAATGCTGCTCGGCTACGACGACCAGTCACAAAAAATCCGTTTTGCAAAGGTCAATATCAGAACAATGCGGGCCGAACAGGGCGAAACACCGGTACCCAGGCCTTTCGGCAATTACAACTGGATATCTGTGGGTTTTTCGGAATTCCTTGCCGGAAAACTATACATCGGGTATTGCTATCATTCTTATACGCTGCAGAATTACACTACCGGCGATACCCTTTACACTGCCATTGTGGATTTCCCTTCAATGCAGCTGGATACAATCCTGAAAGATACGCGTTCGGTCTATCCGGGGGGAGTCAACACCCGGCAAAGCCATTCTTTCGTGGTGGAAAACGGAGATTTCTACTTCATCGCTTGCCCTGGCATCGCGGCAGGCAACCGGCCCGACAGACCTACGGGTATCTTCCGGATCAAAAAATCACAAAGGGCGATCGATCCGGATTACTTCTTCAACATTTCGGCATCAGCTATTCGAAACAATGGTTACGGATGCTGGTATATCGGCAAAGGAAAAGCGATTGTAAGAACTGAGCGAAAAGGGGTTTTTACAGGCATGAATGACCATTATAAGGTCCGCCATTTCGACTTTTACCTGCTGGATCTCAACAAGCAGACTACGAAGCGACTGGATCTTCCGCTGGATAAGGGAACGGCACGACAATGCGTGCTGGTTGAAAACGGCACGGTTTACATCACTGTTAATGCTGGCGAGGAAGGCAATCATGTATGGATTTTCGATCCGGAGACGGATGCGCTAAAAAAGGGGCTGGAATTCAGCAGTGACACCGATTATATCCTGCGTCTGGAACCGTCACGTTCCGGAGGATAAAATCAGGCCTTTTCGATTTCGGCCGTCGTCATACCCAGTAATTCGGCAATTAGCAGGATGTCCAGGCCTTTTTTCTTCATATTCCGCGCGATACTGAGTTGCTCGACTTGCTTGCCTTCTTGCTTACCCTTTTCAATACCCTCTTCCATCCCTTTTTCCATGCCTTCTTTAAGAGCATAATCCAGGGAATTGTAATAGTCCCATCTTGCTTTTAAACTTGCGTCGTAAGCCAATTTTTCCTGGTGGTTTAGATTACAAACTTCTGCTACCTGAAACAGTTTACTAAAAACTGGCTTCCTCAAACATGCCGGAGCCTGATCCAAGTTACCTAAATTCTTCAACAAATAGAACCACTTATCTAGTTCGGTATCCAATTCCGAAGTCGTTTTATTGAATCCGGGCAATTCTATAAAGATCAGGCCAAACTTCTCGTAAAACACCTCCCCCGATTCCTTCTTCGTCAGGTGAATGTGATGCAAATAGCTACCCGGGAGCGAATCTTGAAAGCTAAAATCCATCAAACCGATCAGATACACGGGTTTCAGCTCGTAGTTCCAGTTGCCGGCCACCACCTGGTTGCGGATGAGTGACGCCGCGTAGTAGAAGCAACGATCTCTGAAATGTTCCTGCTTCACCCGCTGAACTTCTATGATAAACTGTTCACCATCCGAGCCGGTACAGGACAGATCAAAAATAGCTTTCCGGTACACTGCCAGCTGCCCGCTGTTTTCATTGTTAGAATAGGTCAAATCAATGACTTGCCTTTGTCCTTCAAAGAGCGTGTTCAGGAAATCGATCAGAATATCCTTGTTGGGTTCGGAACCGAAAATCCTTTTAAATCCAAAATCAGTAAAAGGGTCGATGAACCGGCCGAAGGGGATTTCTTCCATAAATCAATAGCGTATGTATAATATAGTTGGTTATAGTCCGGCAATGTATGGTTTCCCTTCTGCCACGCCGAATCCCGACCCTTCCCGGCAGTGTCATTTTTACCAAACGGCCTTCGGTAAATTAGCTGCTGCGCTACTCATTTTGTGAAGGTGTGACCTCGCACCTGAAAATTCAATGGACTGGCGAAATCACCATCACTCAAAATGACCATCTTAAAAAAAATCAATGCATGGCTGCATCTCTGGCTCGGACTTGCCTCAGGAATCGTCGTGATCATTGTCGGATTGACCGGCTGTATCCTGGTATTTGAAACTGAGCTGGAAGGGCTTACCCTCGACCATCTGCATGCTCCTAACCCTCAGAATAAGGCAATGCTCCCTCCCTCGGCATTGTGGAAAACCGTGAATCAGGCATTACCAGATAAAAAGATCCACAGCGTCTGGTATCATGGAAAAAACCAGACAGCGCATTTCAGTCTCGATTCCGATTCGTTGGTGTATGTCGATCCTTATGAAAACAAAATTGTCGCCATGGTCGATCATGAGGATTTCTTCCATTTCATCCTCGATGGCCATACGGGTTTGTGGATCGAAGGAAAAGTCGGGCACGCGGTCGTGAGTTATGCAACATTGATATTTTTTATACTGCTCATCACGGGAACGGTGCTCTGGTGGCCTAAAAAGTGGACAAGAGCGGAACAGAAAAAAGCCCTGACAGTCAAATGGAGCGCCAGACTCAAACGCGTGAACTACGATCTCCATAATGTCCTTGGTTTTTATTCGCTCACCATCGCGCTGATTGTAACCATCACCGGATTGATCATGGGCTTCCAATGGTTTTCAAAAGGATTTTACTGGCTGGCGTCCGGCGGACAGGCATCCGCTCCGTATGTAAGGGCGTTTTCGGATACTACGCAAAACCTCCCCATCGTTGATCTCGCCCAGGTCGATGCCGCATGGCGAAAAGGCGTGCAGGAGATCGGGGTGCTCAATAAAGAAGCGATCATCGTGTCTTTCCCGGAAAAAGCATCCGAACCCATCGACCTTTGCACCGATATGCACAATGGCTCCTGGCGTTATGTTTACCTCGACCAGCACACATTAGCGGAATTGCCATCCAGCCAGACACAGATAGCGAAACTGGATGTTGCGCAATGGCTTCGACGTACCAACTATGCCTTACACGTGGGCGCGGTCGGCGGATTAACGACAAAAATCCTGTATTTTTTGGCCAGTTTGATCTGTACCAGTCTGCCTGTCACAGGCTTTTACATTTGGTGGGGCAAAAAATCCAAGCCATCAAAGCAAAAAAACTTGTCATCGACATCGTCCCGGTTCTCGGTTGCTGCGAGTAAGGCAGATATTTAGGTTATTTACACTTCATCAATTTCCACAACCCCTTCCGGCATCCAACCCGGAAGCAGATTTTTTGCCATGAAAAACAAATACGCTTACCACCTCCTGGCCGCCGTTCACTTTCTGATCGCATGCGTCACCTTTCAACCGGGAAAAGCCCAATCCGTGCCTGGCTACCTCATCAAAGGCACCCTTCTGGATTCCTCAACCCGGAAGGCCATTGAATTTGCAACCATCAGTATCCTCGATGAAAAACAAAATGTCGTTGCCTTAACTTATTCCGATGAAAACGGGCTCTTCAAATCCACCGACGTCAAAACCGGCTCCTACATCCTGCACCTTTCCTTTATCGGTTACCGGCAAAAAAGGCTGCCATTTACCATCAGCTCTACGGTGCCACACGAATTCGGTGTCATTCAGCTTGTTCCGGAAGCGAAGCAGCTCGATGCCATAACCATTTCGGGTACCCGACAGCTGGTGGAACAACAGCCCGGCATGCTCATTTATAATGCTGAGAAGGACATCAGCAACCAGGGTGGTACCGCAGCCGACGTGCTTCGGAAAGCGCCGATCCTCAATGTGGATGCGGCAGGCAATGTAACCATGCGCGGTAATTCCAATCTTCGCATCCTTATCAACGGAAAATATTCTGGCCAGATGGCGCGCAATGCCGCCGATGCGCTCAACATGATGCCCGCCGGATCTATCAAGTCGGTGGAAGTAATCACAAGTCCATCTGCCCGTTACGATGCGGAAGGGGCAGCGGGTGTCATTAATATTATTACCAAAAAAGGTAACCAAAGTACGAGCGGAACGATTGAAGTAGTGGGTGGGAACCTCGAACAGGCCGTCAACCCCCGCATTGCGATCAACCGCGAGAAATGGAACATCAGCTCGACGCTGCATTTACACCGCTTCCGAAATAAAGAATTGTCAAACACCGACCGGACTATATTTGAAAACGGGGTTGAAACGGGTAAGGTCAGGCAGGAAATCGTCCGTGACAACGCCAAACCACATAGCTCGGGCGATGTGCAGATTGAATATGTGCCCGATAGCGCGAATGTCTTTAATTTCTCGGTCAATGGATGGCTCGGCAACTGGCCGCAGAACAGCGAACAGCAGAACAGCCGTCTTGCACCCGACGGGCGGCTTCTGGAACAATTCCACCAGTCTGTCAAAACCAAAGCACCTAACAAAGGGATTGACCTGAACCTGGGTTATACCAAAAAATTCAGAAAACCGGGTGAAGAGCTTTACCTGATGGCGCAACACAACCGCTCGATCGACGACTTCAACTACAATGCATTACAGCGTGACACCGAACAATTTCCGGTGTACCGGGAAATGAATGATAACACGACACAAAACCGGGAATGGACTTTCCAGGCCGACTACATCCTGCCGCTGTTCGGTTCGGGAAAACATGCACTGGAAAGCGGCGCCAAGGCAATTCTGCGCAATGTAGGAAGTGATTACCAGGTGCAGGCAAGTGAAAACGGCAATCCGGATGAACTGACAGGCATTCCGGCAAGGACCGACCGTTTCGACTACAAGCAAGACGTATTGGCTGCTTACAGCCAGGTGAAACTGAAGTGGAATAACGGCTGGGCATTCCACGCCGGAGCCCGTATGGAAGGCACGTTTCTCGAAGGAAACCAGCGCAATGCCGGGGTACATTTCACCAGCGATTTCTGGAATTTTGTCCCCAGCGCTACCCTTTTTAAAAAACTGGATGCTAACAATAACCTGACCCTGAGCTACACCAAACGGATCTCACGGCCATCGATCTGGGACCTTAACCCGAACCGCGACAGCCAGGACCCTAAAAACATCGTGGTAGGTAACCCGTCACTAAAACCTGAAGAGGTAAACCAGGTTGAATTCACCTATGCCTTGCAAACCAACTCCGACCTCTTCCTGAACGTCTCGGCGTTTGGAAGAAAAACAAACAACTCTATCGAAAGCATTGTGACGATGGATCATGCCGGTGTAGCAACCACCACGAAGCAGAACCTCGCTTCCAATGCACAGTATGGGGTCAATTTTTCGACATCTTTCTCTGTCCTTCCCGACTGGAAGATCAACAGCAATGTAAACGTCCGCCACGCACGGTTCAAGAGCGGGGCGCTCGGAATTGACAACAATGGCGCCGCTTGGGGCGTTAACATCAACAGCAGCTGGAAACTTCCTAATCATTACAGCGTCCAGATGTACGGAGACTATGACGCCAGAAGCATTTCCCTACAAGGTTTCGAAGGCGCCTGGTTCTATTACAGCTTCTCCGCCAAAAAAGAGCTTCCGGCGCGTAAACTGACATTTACCCTGACCACCGTGAGCCCGTTTGGATCCTATCTTTCACAAAAGGAAGTATTCAGATCGCCAGAGTTCAACTCCGTGGTTCGGAACCAGTATCTGATGCGCTCTGTAAAACTTTCGGTCAACTGGGAATTTGGCGGATTGTTCAAGCAGGGGCCAGGTGGCAGGAAGATCAACAACGACGACCTTAAAAATGTGAAGCAGGGCGGCTAAGTTCATGGCCTAGGGATCGAGCGGCTCATCGGCATCGATATGCAGTGCATCGAGCACCGGATAAAACTCAAAATCCGTTTCGCTGAGCCGCTTGCCCAGCTTGTAAGGCACATGACCGATCTCTTTCATGCACCTGTTTACAAAGGCATCATGGGTGATATAGTAGCTCTGTGAGCGCATTGTCGACACCAGGCACGGCTTATCTACGGGCATCCCGTAACGATACAGCAGCCTGACCCCATTACGCATATTTGTGGTCGTATGCCGCGCGTGAGGATCCATGATGATGGCATGCTCCGGAACGTGCAGAGTCTCCATCAGGAATTTCTTCATTTCAAACGCTTCGCTGTATTTGGTCTTAAAAGGATGCACCCGTCCTCCTGAAACGAGAATGTAAGGTGCCAGCCCCTCAAAATAACGCAATGCGGCAACCCGGCAACGCAATATCCCCCCTTCACTCAACGCCCTGTCGTAGGTATCGGGTCCGGCGCCGGGCACGAGGATCAATGTATATTTGAATTTACTCCATTCAATTTTTTTCACTCTTTCCAACGCGGCTTTATTAACCGTCGAAACCATCGGTTCATAATCGGCCGCTTCGTGCCTTTCATTTACTTCCAGGAATTGAAGCGCATAATGCATTGGCGGGCCGAAGAACAGGTCCGTATTCTTTTTCTCCTGCCTGACGATATCGCCGCAATCGTACACCAACGTGGGGTAGCTCCTCGCGGTTGTTTTAAATTCGATGGAATCAATAGCCGGGTAATTGGGCTTTTTGCCCTCTGCATACACTTCAATGGTGTGATTAACGCTCTTCGCATCCTGCTCCCATGCCTTGCGGAGCAACTGTTGGTCGTTTACATCCCGGAAAAGAATGTACGCTCCCGACGGGATCAGATGGTCATGGACCAGCCTGCCCAACGCATTGTTATCAGTATAAAGTGCTTCCAGCCTGGCACCCACAGCATCGACTTCTTCTTGCGAGAATTTCATTTTTCCGGTATAGCAGGAAAAGTCGTTCTTGCATTCACTGACCGATGTTCCCAGGTTTTTGTATTTCAAAGCCGCCACCGAAGCCAGCTGAGGATCTTTTTCCAACAAGGTCCTGACCTCCGGTACCTGCTCAAACAACGTCAGCAGGTACCAGTTTTTGGATTGAACAAATGAGCTGCCGATCAGGAACTGATAATCCTGGCGTGGCGTGCGATCACTTTGGGCAAGGAGCTGGAAAGAGGCCAGGATTATTAAAGAAAAGGTTAAGAGCTTATTCATAGCGTCAAAGGAGTCCGGAAAAGGGTTCGCAAACTAAATCATTCCCCGCGAGGGAGAGGTTATGTGAAAGTTAAGAAACAAAAAAGCCCGGGCGTAACGCCCGGGCCCGAACCTAGTGTGTGGAATTAGTGCAAACCTATTTGACCAACTGTTTTGCCATCCAGGCTCAGCGTCGGGTTGGGGAAATCAAGTCAAAAACGCTGTCGAGGCCAGAGAAACGAGCATAAGATAGCCACGGCAGGGTAAAGAATTCTTTTATGAGATTGGGGTTTCATTCAGGCTGGAAATCCAGTTTCTCAAAAAAGGTTACATTTTCATATGCTTTATGTTTGAATGTATGTCCTATTTGTCAATATTTAGCTACAAAAATTCACTCGTACCGGATCAAACAGGCCAAGTCTTTAAAATGACCAATAAAAAAACCCCTAGCAAAATGCCAGGGGCTTTCAACTTTTTAAGCACCCATTTTACTTATGAAAGTTAACGTTTTCCGGTCAGATAACAGATTACTGTTTATAGTTAGGAGTTATGCTTCGAGCCTAAATTATAATTCAAATAATCCGAAAAAATTGAACTGATCGCCCTTGGAAGTCAGCGAAATGCTGCAAATATCGAAGGAACTTTTCCTTTTCAGGTTGGAATGGCGACAAAGTTTGTAAATGAAGTGTAATGTTGACGGGTAAGGAGTAACGTAAAAGGTACGCTATTCTCTTTTATTAATTCAATTTCCGCAGGTCTTTTCATCATGGCCAATAGAACATTTAATCTTCTCAGGAACGTTCATTCATTAATGTGTTAAAAGTAATCCTATTACCATCTAGCACTAAAATAATTTCGCCGAACTATGCATTTATTTCGACCAATACCTATATTATTGCAGACGAATGAAATTTAGTACCGAAGTTAAGCACAGAGTATGTTGTCTCCCGGCAGGTTGCGGTGTATAATAGTAGATGATGAGGCTGATGCACGCCGATTGATAGAAAAATATGTGCTGAGGGTGCCTTTTCTCGAACTCATTGGTTTCGCCGAGACGGCTACGGACGCCCTCTTCCAGATACGGGAATTACAGCCGGATATCGTCTTTCTGGATATCGAAATGCCCGAAATGACCGGCTTTGAATTGCTCAAGTTGCTTCCCTCCGCCCGGCCCGCAATCATCATGATCACCGCGGACCCGTCCTATGCACTGGAGGGATACGAGCAGCAAGTCACTGATTATCTACTCAAACCGGTTCCTTTCGAACGTTTCCTCAAAGCGATCAACAAGGTAGACGGAGCGCGCACAACGGCAAAACAACAGCCGCAGGAGCCCACCCGCGCACCATCCACGGTCAGGAGCTTATCCTCCGGCGAGTCCCCGGATGAAATAACAGGATCTCCTGTCGATTTCCTGTTATTGAAAGAGAATAAAAAACTGATCAAAGTATCCCCCAGCGAGATTCATTTCATCGAAGGGATGCGCGATTATCTTAAATTGTATTGGGCGGACCGGGTTGCGGTAATCCATATGACGATGGCCAAAATCGAGGAAGCTCTTTCTCCGATCCAGTTTCTCCGCGTCAACCGCTCTTATATTGTCAATAAAAAAGTGATACGTGAAATCGAAGGTAACGAAATCACGACTATCAGCGGCAGAAAGATTCCTATCGGGATTACCTACCGGGCGAACGTATTGGCAGCTTTACAAAAAAACAGAATTTGAAAGGTTTATGAATTTGAACATTTCACTCCCTTCTGAAAAACGTGCAAAAGTGATCAGAATCACTTACCATGTATTGGCGTGGATCGGTATCTGGTCCATTATCCGCTATTATTCGATTCCAGGCGTTACCAGAGATAGCGATCGGGTTATCAACCATGCGTCGGTCGTGGTGATGGCGCAGTCCTTATTTGTTTTTTACTTTCTCGGTTATGTTATTTTCCCAAGATTTCTTTATCCGAGAAAGATTATCTCGTTCGCTGTTTCAATCCTGCTCGTTTTCCAATTCCTGCATATTATCAATTATTTCGAATTTGCCTATCTGGTTACCATTACTGATTTCCCAAAAGCCGACGAGCGTCGTTATGTTGCAACATTTTGGAATGAATTTCTGAAAGACAAGCGCTTTACAGTATGTTTTACGGATTTTACTGTCGCCTATATGGTGTATGCATGGAGCCTTTTCTACGTACTTCCCCTGCTCGCCATAAAGGTCATGCGGGACACCATCCGCTCGCGAACGCGTAATCTGACCCTGGAACGTGATGCATTGCAACTTGAAAAAACCAACCTGGATTTACAGACTGAAAGCTTATTACTCCAACGCAATAACCTGGACCTTGAACTCAGCTTTCTCAAATCGCAAATCAATCCGCACTTTTTGTTTAACACATTGAATGCGATATATACACGCACGGTGGACGTCGACGACCAGGCCGCCGAACTCGTGCTCAAATTATCAGACCTGATGCGATACAGTCTGTACGAATCTAACAAAGAGCGGGTAATACTTGCCAACGAAATAAGCTTTATCGAGAACTACCTCGATCTCGAAAGATCACGCTTCTCCGAGAGAGTCGCCATTATTTATCATCTGGCAGGTAATCCCGAAGAATATGTGATAGCCCCACTTCTCCTGGTTTCATTCGTCGAAAATGCATTCAAACACGGCCCCGGAAAGAGCAAGCAATCCTCTTACGTGGATATTTCCATTGTTCTCGATGACGCGACATTGCATTTTGTGATCAAAAACAACGTCCCGCCATATTCACGCCTTCAAAGTCACACGAATCCCTCAAAGGGGCAAATCGGCGGATTTGGCCTGGCCAATACTTCCAAAAGACTTCAGCTGCTCTATCCCGACAAGCACGAACTATCTGTGCAGCAGAGTGAATCGGAGTTCGTAATAGATCTTCGGCTGGAATTGGATCTTGCCCCAATGTCCAAAGGTGTCGTGGCGTGATAAGAATTACACGACCATCCGCGTGAATCGAATCTCGCATTTAGTAGTCTAATTTAACCGAACCGCTCTCTGGCATCATGTAACACATCCCGGCATTGGAACCACCCGTACTTTGAATCCAGAGTTTGCAGGGTGTATCGTTGCGCAAACCCTCCGGCCCATAACCTGCTGAAAAATGGACCTGTATACTTCTCTCCACGATGATCGTATAAACATTACCGTCAATTCCGCGGGATCGTGCGTTGGATGAAAACCCGGCCTCTATTATAAAAAAGAAAGTTATTTTTTGCCTTGGAATTTGACCGCATGAAAAACATTTTAATTGTTGAAGATTACCAGATTATCAGACTAGCCACAAAAATCGTTATCCGCGGACTGTTTCCGGAAGCTGTAATCCATGAATCCAGTTCGTTTAGGGCGGCGCTCAACGAACTGGCTGCACAAGGGTTTGACCTGGTCATCCTGGATGTACAGATCCCGGAAGGTGAAGGATTTGAGATGATACCGCTTATGCGCGCGGTTCAGAAAGATGTCCCCATACTTGTTTTTTCTGCCGCTGAAGAAAGAATCTACGGAATTCATTACCTGCGTGCCGGCGCGAACGGTTTTCTCTCGAAAAACGCAGGACCCGAGGGCCTACCCAACGCCATCCGGTCCATCGCAGATTCAGGCCGGTATGTAAGCCCGCGGATCAAGATAGAATTACTTAATCAGCTCGACAAGGTCAACTACCGGGCCGATAACCCGTTGATTGACCTGTCGATCCGCGAAATCACCATTATGGATATGCTCATCGAAGGCCTGTGGGTCAAAGAAATTGCTGCCAAACTGGATTTGACCGAAAGCTCGGTCAGTACTTACAAAGCCCGGCTTTTCGAAAAACTCAAAGTAAATACGCTGATTGAAATGTTCCAGAAGGTACAAATCTACAAGGATATGGGTTGAAAATCCCCTTCCCGAACGAGTTGCTTGTGCATCAGGCCCCATTCGTTCATTTGATCGATAATGGGTAAAATACTGCAGCCGGTATCGGTCAACGAGTATTCGGTGTAAAGAGGAAAACCTGCGGAATTGTATTTCACGACCACACCGGCTATTTCCAGTTCACGCAATTGCATGTCGATTACACGTGGCGTTGCCCCTTTGATTTCCCGGTGCATTTCACTTGGCCTTTTAAATCCCCTCTGAATGGCATCGAGGATACAGGGTTTCCATTTCGCGCCGAAAACTTTCATGGCAATGGTAATACCGCATTCGAGGTCTTCGGGTGTTTTTCGCTGGTACATATTCCTGATGATAAAATGGATCGTGTCATTTTGCCCTCCCAATTTAACCAATACCGAATAAATTTTCGGTTACCGAATCTTTTTTCGGTAATTGATAAGCGACCATCCTGTGTGGAATTTTGTGTCATTCAAATCAAACATCGACTTCAGTGAACACGAAACAAATCACAGTAATAGGGTTAGGCCAAATGGGGACCCGTCTCGCAGAACTTCTCGTAAAACAGGGCTATACAGTTTCGGTCTGGAACCGGACGCGTTCCAAAGCCGACAGCATCGCCGGTGTGCGGGTGTATGAAGACTTGCAGGAAGCGATTATTCAGAGCCAGCTGATCGTCATCTGCGTACTCGACTACACGGCCATGGATCGCATTATGGAGAGCGTCGGCGATAAAACCGTTCTGGCCGGCAAAACCCTCATCAATTTCACTACTGCGGAGCCGCAGGAAGCCGAATCGCTGGAAAAGGAGCTCGCGGGTTTTAACGCAGGTTACCTCAATGGCGCTATCCAGGTAGCGCCCGATCAGATGGGCCTGCCCGACACGACTATCATCGTTTCCGGAGAACAGACCCACTTTGAAAACAGCCGGAGCGCATTGGCGGTGTTTGGAGGCAACATTAAGTACCTGGGCAGCCGCGCCGCCTTGGCCTCGGCGATGGACCTCGCTACACTGACATGGCTGTATGGCTCGTATACAGGCCTCATCCACGGGATTGCACTCGCTCAGCGGACCGGCTTGCCGTTAGATGCCTTCAGTGAAATTCTCGGCGAAATCACGCCCGGCTTTACCGAGTTTTTCAAACACCAGATCGGCGTCGTCGAAAGTGGCGATTTCACGGTCAGCCAAAGTCCGCTATCGATCAGCGTCGGGGCTACGCGGCGCATTCACAACGCATTCAGATCGACCGGATTGAACCCCGACTTCACAAAAGGCGTCCGGGACCTTCTTCAATCGGCCGAAGAACACGGCTTCGCCAACCAGGAACTGGCCTCACTGGTCAAAGTCATCTCCTAAGCCGTGGTTATGTGCGTTTGAAGGAAATACTTCTTGCCTGCTATATCCAGCGGGCGAGAAGCGTTTTAAACGCATCCTTATACAACTCGCCCACCGGAATTTCGACCGGACCGACCTGAACCGCGTTCTTACTCACAAAATCGACTTTGCTCACCGCCACAATGAAGGAGCGGTGAATGCGGAGAAACCGGGACGCTGGCAGCTTGTCCTCGATCGCTTTCAGACTGCTGAGTGTTATCACCGGACTCAGTGGCGATGCGAGGTGTATCTTTACGTAATCTCTTACGGACTCGATATAAGAAATCGAATCGAAATCGACACGGATATGCTTGTAGTCGGATTTGACAAACATGTAATTTTCAAACACCTCACCGGGTGCATTATCCTGTAATAATTCAAAATATTTTTTGGCTTTGGACGCGGCCCGCAGAAACTCGTCATAACCGAATGGCTTCAGCAGGTAATCCAGCGCATCCACCTTGTAACCTTCAACGGCAAATTGATTGTAAGCCGTAGTAAAAATGATCCGGGTCTGTTCCGCGGCATTCGAATGGCTAACGACTCGCGCCAGCTCCATCCCATTCAGGTCGGGCATCTGAATGTCCAGAAAAATCACATGGATGGTCTGCTCGTGAAGCGCCTGCAATGCCTGCACCGCATTGCCAAATTTGCCCTTCAGTTCCAGAAAAGGGGTCTGCGCTGCAAATGCGCTGATCAGATTCAGCGCCAGGGGTTCGTCATCAACAGTAATGCAATTCAGTTTCATACAGGCTCAACGATCTGGCCGACCTTCTCCCCGTCCAGCTGCAAGGTCAGTAAAACTTCGTAGGTTTTCGCTTCGGGGTCTTCGCTAATCACCAGTCCATGCTTGCCGGGATAAAGCAGGTGCAGCCGCTTTCGGGTATTGGCAAGCCCGATACCACCCTGATCCAGCTGATAGCCATCCTTTTCAAAGGCAATATGGTTAAAAACACGAAGCAATAAAGCACCCTGGCTCACATTGAGGTCGATCGCAATGCGGGAAGAATGCAACGCACTGGAGCCGTGTTTAAAGGCATTTTCAACAAATGGCAGGAGCAGCATAGGGGCGATCCAGCAATCCTTGTCGATCACCGGCTCACGGAACTCCAGCGTGGTACATTCGTGCAGGCGTAACTCCATGAGCGAAATAAAATCTTTCAGAAAAGACAATTCCTGTCGCAAAGGCACCAGGTCACTCAATGTGTCATACAGCACGTACCGCATCATGCGTGATAGTTTCAGGATCGCCTCACGGGAAACCGGAATGTCCGAATACGTCAGCGAGTAAATGTTGTTGAGTGTATTGAAAAAGAAATGCGGGTTGATCTGCGCTTTCAAAAATGAGAGCTCCGAGGCGATCTGCTGCTTTTCGATGCGCTCGTGCATTTGAGCATCGGCCTGCCAGCGTCTGGCCAGCGCCAGACTGGTACTGATCACCATCACCAGCAGCGTAATCATGAACAAATGCAGGTCGAGGCTGAACGGATTTTTGGGGGCCTTGTTGAGCGCGCGCGACATGTCCGCCAGTACATTCAGCCGCAGCTCGATTACCCGGGCGGCAATGAGAATACCCGCGATCACAGTCACCAGCCACGCTCCGAAAAGTGTTTTGTTCCGCTTATGAAAAAGTAGCTTTGGCGCTACATAATGCGCATTTGCATAAAATGCGCAGACCATCAGGCCCAGGTTCAACACCTGCTTGACCCAGAAGTTAGGAGGTACCAAAAACTCCCACGACAGCGGAGGATAAAACAGCAAGATAAAGCCCAGCAACGACCAGACAGTCACATGCGTCAGGATGGTAATACTGCTTCTGAACCCCATAGCTTGATAATCGGCGTGTTGGCCTGCAAGATCAGACCTATTGGCATAATCCACAAAGGAAATCGATGGAAACCCTTTTTCAGGGGTTCAACCGAAAAAATTTACCTGCTAATCCGGTATTCCTCGGCGGCGCGTTATCACCTCAGCTTTAAAATAGGTTCCAAAGACAGATTTCCGGTTTCCGGGGGCGACTTATCCCTCTCTGTCAGCCCACCCGTTTTAAAGCTTTTTATTCTCTTTAAATTGATCTTCTGAATAATGCCTGAAAGGAAAAAAAGACGTTTGCCCCTTAATGAGGATGAGAAAAATCAACTTCGAAAATCACTTTACGGTAGACCGGGATTCCACCGAACCTGTATACCGGCAACTTGTGGAGGCGGTACTGAATGCAACTAAAACCGGCCTTGTCGACCGGGGCGACCGGCTGCCCTCTATCAATGAGCTAAGCCGCCACTACGCTGTTTCCAGAAGCACCATCGAAAAAAGCTACAATAACCTCCGTGACATGGGGATACTATCCTCCCAACACGGCAAAAGTTTTTATATCAACCGGCTCGATCCCGCACAGGAATTGAAAGTGCTTGTGCTTTTCAACCAGTTGAATGAATACAATAAGTTGATCTGCGACGCGCTGGCAGAGCGTCTGGAACGGCGTGCGGAGATCGATCTCCGGATTTACTACAACAGTGCCCGGCATTTCCGCCAGCTGGTCCGGAAAAAACAAGGCAGCTATTCACATATAATCGTCATTCCGCATTTTCTGGATGATCCGGAAGCAGGCTATCAGACCATCGAACGACTCCCGAAAGAGAAACTTATCGTACTTGACAGGTCCGTTCCGTGCCTTTCGGGCAATATGGGTGCTGTCTGTATCAATTTCGCAACGGCTATCCGTCCCGCGCTGGATGAACTGGCGCCCGCCCTCCGCAGGTATCAATGCGCCAACCTGATCTATCCGGAGCATACCACCTTTCCTCAACAGATTCAGGGGGCGTTCGCGCGTTTTTGTGAGGAAAACAACCTGGTGTACCGCATCAGTGGCGACATTTCAGCCGACAGGATCTCAGAAGGCGAAGCGTTCGTGGTTCTTTCAGATGAGCATCTGATGTTTCTGGTAAGGGAAATCGCTAAGAGCAACCTGATTCCCGGAAAACACATTGGGATCGTTTCCTACCACGACAACGATGCTAAAAAAGATATGCTGAACGGCATTACCACCATTTCGCCCGATTTCAGGGCAATGGGAAATGCCGCAGCCGACATGCTACTGACCGGGCACATGCAGCAACTCGATCATCCATGCCGCGTATTCGTCCGGGCCTCGCTTTGAGCTAATGCACATTTGTACAGCCTCAGAACCAATCCGTCACCTCACGTGACTGGCTTCTAGTTTAGAAACTACACTCAGCCCTTCACATTTTCCAATGCCTGTATTTTCCTGCTGATACCCTGCTTTTCCGTTTGGGTTTTGGCCAGCGCCAATGCCTGTTCGAAATAGCCGCGGGCGATGTCCTGGTCGAGTCCGGAATGAAGCTCTGCCAGCAACACGAGGTAGAAATGATTATGGTCCAGTTTCAACTGCTCTGCCTCAGCCAGCGCCACTTTGGCTCCTTTCAATTTATACAATGCAAAAATACGGTTCAGCGCCACGCTCGGCGAATAATTGATCTGAATGAGCTGATCGTACAAGTTCAGGATCTCTCCCCATTTTTCCGGTTTATCCTCCTTCATGCAATGCAGCTGAGCAATGCGTGCTTCGAGGTGATAGGAGGTAACTTCATCCCCCGTGGCCGACAGGTTGAGAAAATACGCACCCTGCCGGATCAGTTCCTGGTCCCAGAGCGAATCGTCCTGATCGTCGTAAAGCACCGGCTCCTCCCCCTGCCCTTCGCGTGCAGCGAAGCGGGAGGCGTGAAAGCACATGAGCGCGATCAGTGCGTGCGTTTTGGGAACATTTGTTTTTTCGTAGCCGGTCAGCAGGACGCCAAGCCGCAAAGCCTCGACGCCAAGGTCTTTTCGCAGGATTTCATTCTGCGTTTTGGAATAGTATCCCTCGCTGAACAGCAGGTAGATGATATGCAGCACATTGTCGAGCCTGCGCACGATCTCGCTTTCGGGCGGAAGTTCCATATGTACCTTTTCGGCACGCAGCTTTTCCTTTGCCCTGAAAAGCCTCTTATTAATAGTTTCTTTATTGGTAAAAAATGCCTCCGCGATTTCGTCGATGCCAAAACCGCAAAGAATGCGCAATGCCAGCCCCATTTGCGCCTCACTGGCGATCGACGGATCACACACCGCAAAAAGCATTTGTAACTGGCTGTCACGGATGTTTTCCTGCGAAAAACTGAGCTCCGGTTCCACTGGTCCGCCCTGCCCTTCTATGACTTGCGGCATTACCTTCTCCTTGTAAATCTTGCTTCGCCTGAAATAATGGAGTGTTTTCTGCTTGGCAACCGCGTAGAGCCAGGCAGTCGGGTTTTCGGGGATGCCCTTGACTCCCCAGGTTTCGGAAGCCAGGAGAAAAGTCTCGCTGACAATGTCTTCCGCCATTTCAATGTGTTCCAACCCATACATGCGGCTGATCACAGCCACCATTTTGGCGAATTCTTTTTGAAATAAGTGTTTTAATGATTCCTGTTCCCTTTCCATGGTTTTATGACAAGCCCGCCCCCGGGCAGGGGCGGGCTTCGTTTGTTGATGATGCTAATTAGGAAAAAATCCGGCGAATCTCCACACTGCCTCCCATATCGATCGCAGGGCAACCGTGTGCCAGTGTCGTGGCATCGTCTATATTTTCAGCATTGACGATGATGAAACTGCCCAGCCTTTCGCGGATCTCTACGAACGGGCCGTCGGTGACGACACCACCAGCCCTCAGTACCCGGCCGTCGGTATCCAGGCGCTGCCCCCTGGCTGAGAGTTTCTCCTGCGCCACAATACCACCCACCCAGTCGTGCCATTTTTGGGTAAGAGTCTGCATTTCGGCCGGAGAAGCATTACTGTAATCGAAACTGGGCTGGCGGAACAATAACATGAATTCGTTCATGGAAATATTGGTTAAATGGGTTGGTTAAAAAGTCTGACCTTTTCCAAAACGCTTCAATGTACCGCGAATGCGCCCGGCTTGTATCCTCCCGCGACGGTGCGGAATGCAATGTTGATGCGATTATAGGAGTTGATGCCGATAACCGCCATAGTGAGGTCCACTATTTCTTCTTCCGAAAACTGCTCGCTGACTTCCGCAAAGACTTCATCCGACACTTCCCGGCCCCTCAGTTCCGTAACCGCTTCGGCATAAGCCAGTGCAGCACGTTCCCGGTCCGAAAAGAATGGCGCTTCCCTCCAGGCGCTGAGCAGGTATAGCCGCTGTTCGGTTTCCCCTTCTGCCCGAAGGTCTTTGGAATGCATATCCAGGCAGAATGCGCAGCCGTTGACCTGTGACACCCTGAAATAGATCAGGTTGAGCAGGCGTTTCTCCACCGGCGATTTTGCCAGATAACCTCCCAGCCCGTACAGAGCCTTCATTGCGTTTTGTCCTTTTTGCATGAAATTGATTCTTGGTTCCATGATGCTAATTTTGAATGAGTGAATGAATAAATGAATGTCTGAATGACGCATTTCACTGTAATGATGATTGGCTAAGGCGGGATTGGACAGCGGTGTAAAAAAAATCAGAGTTTTTTTAACGGGCATGGGATGTCCATGTCATCGGGCTATTTCAAGAGTTCACAATTCGATAACAATTCAATAACAGCTGGGATAAGTAGATACCCTTCTTTTGCGGCAAATTTAGTTTAACCAACTTCATGCTCATGCATAAGAGATTTTTACTCCCTATTGTCCTGATGCTGCTTTGCTGCTTTGCAAACATTGCTGCACTACGGGCCCAAACTACGCAAGCGTCGATTTCCGGTATGGTGATCGACGATCAGAATGCCGGACTGGCGGGCGCTACCGTGCAGGTCAGGAACGAATCAACAGGCTTTACCACCGGAACAGTTACCAACGCCAAAGGAGAATATGCTTTCAAAGAACTTCCGTTGGGCGGTCCTTACACGGTCATAGCCACCTATATAGGTTTCGGTGAACAGAAACAAACGGGTTACCTTCTCCATCAGGGCGATGCGATCAAAGTCAAAATGGGCATGAAAGAAGCAGGTCAGACGCTGGAAGTTGTGAGCGTTGTGGCTTCGGGTATCAAGAATAAAATCGAGAACCTGGGTGCCTCCACGGCTATTTCGGCGCGCGACATTACGCGTCTGCCAGTGAATGGACGGAACTTTACCACGCTGATGGACCTGTCCCCATTGAGTCGTGGTGGTAACATTTCGGGCCAGTTGGGTTCGTCTACGGGTTACACCATCGATGGTATGAGTTCCAAAAACCCTACCTCCGCCGGTGCTACCACCAGCCGAAGCGGTGCTCCCTACTCCATTTCAATTGAAGCGGTACGTGAGTTTCAGGTAGTTACCAACCAGTATGACGTTACTTACGGACGCAGCGGGGGTGGTACCATCAGCGCGGTGACGAAATCGGGTACCAACCAGCTGAGCGGTAGTGCATTCAACTACACGCGCGCCGACTGGTTGTCCAGCCCTTACGATATTCGTGGTAACAAAATCAATAACAAATTCTCTACCAACCAGTTTGGTTTCTCACTGGGCGGGCCGATCCTGAAAGACAAACTGCATTTCTTTATGGCGTGGGATCACCAGCAAGACAGCCGCCCATTGATCATCGCCGACATTCTCAGCCCCGTTGACGAGAACCGTTTCAACGTTACCCGCGCTACGCTCGACCAGTTTGTGAACATTGCCCGCACCAAATACGGCATGTCCAACACCCCGCAGTTCGGAACATTTGATAAAAAACGCGGTTCTGATGCGGCATTTTTGCGTCTGGACTGGCAGTTGAACAACCGGAACCTTTTGACGATCCGCAACAACTACACCAACGACCGCAACAAGCTCGGTCTGGCCGATAACACCACGATCAATGCTTACGAGTCTTACGGCAACGACTTCAACCAGGACAACAGCCTGCTTGCATCCCTCCGCTCGACGCTTAATTCGAAAGTGACTAATGAGCTGAAAGTGCAGCATTTGTTCGTAAAACAAAAAAGTGCTCCCGGCGACCAGCTTCCCGACGCCAACATTCCGAGAGCGATCGTGGAGAACGTCAACTCCGTTTTGAGCGACGGCAATTCGCGTGCGACGAACATTCAGATGGGCGGTCACCGTTTTGCGCAGGAGCGTTTTACCAACCATGTGGTTCAATTGGTGGATAACCTGTATTATAACACCGATAAAGTTGAGTATACTTTTGGTGCGGACATCATGATGACCCACTCGAATTCTACCTACGGTTCGGAAGTGAATGGCCGTTTCCACTACAATGTGGATGCCGCCGCGGGTAAAACGTCCCTCGACCAGTTCAACGACCTGAAACCATATCGTTACTACCGCGAGGTACCTTTGATGGACGACTGGTCAGTAAAAGGAACGATCTGGAATGCAGGTGTTTATGGTCAATTGAAAACGAGCCTTGCGACGGGCCTGGACGTGGTGGCAGGTCTGCGCCTCGACTACGCGCATTACCCGAGCTCGCCTTTGAACCAGACTTTGTACGACGCCCTGAAAATCCGCACCGACAATAAGATCAAGTCGTTTGTGGTGCAGCCACGCGTTCAATTTACCTGGGACGTGAACGACAAGCATACCGATATTTTCCGTCTCGGAGCCGGTGTGTTTGCCTCGGACATCAACAACTATATCGTGATTAACAACCTTACATTTGACGGAAAGCACCTGGCGACCGTCGATGTACGCAGTCCGAACATTCCTACCCCGGATTTCGCAGCTTACCGTGCCAACTACAACAGCATTCCCACATTGTCGCAATTCCAGCTACCGACCATCAATACCAATGCCAAAGAGGCGCGCGTGCCTATCATTTATAAGGCTAACATTTCCTACAACAAATACCTGACCGACAAACTGAAAGTAGGTATCGCGGGTTACATGAGTCTTGCCCGCAACAATTATATGTATGTGGACCGGAACATGGTTGACGAGCCATTCTTCCGCCTGGCCAACGAGGGTAACCGCGGCGTGTACGTACCGGGCGGTGATAAAATGCCTACCAACGGTGCCGGCGACTGGCTGCTTGGACGTAAAGCCACACAGTTTGGCCGCGTGCTGGAACTGAACAGCGAGGGAAAAGTGAATGCATTCTCGGTGGTAGCTGATGTGAAATACCAGTATTTCCGCGATGGCGAGATCACATTGAGCTACACCTACAATGATGTGAAGGACAATACGTCTTTCAACGGTAACGTAGCGAACAGCGCGACGCTCTCATTGCCGGTTCGGGACGATCCGCGTAACCTTAGCCTGATGTCCTATTCCGACAACCAGTTCCGCAACAAGGTGGTGTTCTTCGGAACAGCGCCGAGCTTCTGGGGTGTCAGCGTAGGGGTTCGCTATTCAGGAATTGGCGGCACCCGCTACACACTGCTTTCGGGCGGTAACACCAACGGCGATTTCGTAGGTACCAATGACCTCGCATATGTTTTCGACAGAAACGATCCGAGCGTACCTGAAAACGTGCGTACCGGTCTCCAAGCCATCCTCGACAACAAGGACGCGAGCCAGAGCATTAAAGATTATATCATCAAGAACTCAGGTAAAATCGCTGAAAGAAATGGTGGTATCAACGGATTCTACGGCGTGTTCGACGTTCGTGCATCGAAAAAGATCAAAATTGCCGGCACGCATGCCATTGAAGTTTCTGCCGATATCTTCAACTTCGCCAACTTCCTGAACAAGGAGTGGGGCCGCAACAAGTCGCTGGGTACACAAAACCTTTATGCATTGGGTATTCCGGCCACGAAAGATCAGCAGGCAATTCCGGCATTTGACAGAGCGAAAAACCAGTTTGTATACCGTGTGAATACTGCCGGTGTGGTGACGCCTTCGGGCAACCCTTACCAGGTGCAGATTGGGTTGCGGTATAGCTTCTGATACCTCATTTAATAAGGATTGTAAGAAAGTCCCGGTTGCTGACGCGGCCGGGACTTTTTTGCACATCCCATTGATAATTGATTTACGGCTAATGCAATAACGAAAATGCCGGAGTCGGTATCCCGGCAATCCAAACGGCTCACCTTCGTTTTCAAGCCGTTTACACCGCTGTTTTTGCAGTTCATCGCATTGATATTCTCACGTATGCGTGCAACGACATAGCTTTGTATTGCGTTTTACCAAAAAAGAACGGTAACTACCAAACTCCAACTAGCCATGAGTACTATCGAAATTGAACAAGACCAAGAGATTACCCCCAAAAACATCATCCAGATCGGGATGGGATTCTGGCCGGCAAAAGTCCTGCTGACGGCCGATAAACTCGATCTTTTTACCGAACTGGCCGACGGACCCCTGTTTGCATCGGAAATCCAGCGCCGACTGGGCTTACACGAGAAAGGCGCCATGTATTTTCTCGACTCGCTCGTCGCGCTCGGCCTCATCGAACGCCAGGGCAAAGGCTTCACCGCCATTTACAGCAATACACCAGAAACCGCAACTTATCTGAATCGCCGTAAGCCAACGTATTTGGGCAGGTTTCTGGAAAAAGCCAACGACAGGCTCTATCCTTTCTGGAACAATTTGGAAGAAGCATTGCGGACTGGCCGGGAGATCAAAGCGATCGGACAACCGCTGTTTTCGGCATCGCAGGCGTCTGCTTGATTGTGAAAACCGCATAAAAATCGAGCAACCAGTGGGTTCATTGCTAGTAAATAGCCAATGTACCGAATCATATCCCAGATTTCCGGGAGTCGCTTGCGCGGCTCCCTTTTCTATTTTTTCCCTTAGTCGGTTGGAATCGCTAAACCCAATATCTCACGGTGAGATATTGCCTCCATACTACTGTCCATTTTGTATTTATCGAAAACGAGCAGACCCATCAAAACCTGCATTTCGTCACTGTAAACCAGTCCTTCATCAATTGTATTTCTGCACCTCACGGCGTCGGCTTAGGTTTGAACGATTTATGTCATCCCAACCAACATCAATATGCCGTCCTACGAACTCTCCGTCAATGGCAAAAACTACTCCGTCGAGGAGGAAGAACAGATGCCGTTATTATGGGTTATCCGCGATATCATCGGGCTCACGGGTACAAAATATGGATGCGGGATCGCGCAATGCGGCGCTTGTACCGTGCACCTGAGTGGTGCTCCGGTCCGGTCGTGCTCTTTTCCGGTGTCGGCGGTAGGGGGACAGCCCGTGACGACAATCGAGGGAATTTCTGAGGACAATTCGCATCCGGTCCAGAAAGCGTGGATCGCCGAGCAGGTACCGCAATGCGGTTACTGCCAGAGCGGGCAGATCATGTCGGCGGTGGCGCTGCTGCAAGGCAATCCGAAACCTACCGACGAAGATATCAATGCAGCCATGAGCGGAAACATATGCAGGTGCGGAACCTACCCGCGTATCCGCAAGGCGATCAAAACCGCCGCAGGCTATTCCCATTGACCGCACGAATATGAAAGATGCCGATATTTCCCGACGCGATTTCCTGAAACAGGCTGCGTATTCGGGCGCAGTGCTCACCCTGGCAGCTTACTTTCCGGCGAAAGGACAAACCGTCGTGCAGGTGATCAATACCGGTGTGAGTGGCCATACGTCGGGAATGGAATTAATGTCATGGATTTCAATCAGTGAATCGGGAAAAGTGACGCTGATGTGCAACCGCTCGGAAATGGGCCAGGGCACTTTCCAGGCTATGCCGCAGATGATCGCCGAAGAGCTGGAAGTCAGACTGGAAGATGTGGACATTCTTTTTGCTCCCGCTAATCCTAAAAAATTTGGCCCGCAACCCCAGGAAGGAAGTTTCTCGATCCGAGGCTGGGCACAACAGCTCCTGCGCACGGGCGCCTCCGCGCGGGAGATGCTGCGACAGGCTGCCGCTACGCAGTGGCACGTGCCCCTGAGTGAATGCTATGCCGAGAATGCCCATATCCTGCACCATTCTACGGCCCGGAAGCTGGGTTATGGCCATCTCGTGGCGACCGCGTGCAGCCTTCCGGTTCCCGAAAATGTGGTGCTCAAAAGCCGGAGAGATTATAAAATCATCGGCAAACCGATTCCCCGCAAGGACATTCCACTGAAAACCAATGGGACCGCCGTGTTTGGTTTGGACAAAAAAATATTGGGCATGCGGTATGCGGTGGTAGAGCGCAACCCGCGGTTCCTGGGAAAAGTAAGTGGGTTCGACGATTCCGAAACCCGGAAGGTACCGGGTGTTACGCACGTCTTTAAGGTACAGCGTGCTGTTTTTTCGCAATTATGTGAAGGAGTCGCGGTGGTGGCCGATTCACTTTGGGCCGCCATGCAGGGACGCAAGGTATTGAAAGTGGATTGGGATGATTCAGGATTCCCACATCCGGGTTCCGCTTCGCTTGACGCACAAATGCGGGAAAATCTCCAGAAGCCCGGCCCTCAGCCACAATTCGAAAATGAATATGCCCGTTGCTCCCGAAAGCTGGAAGCCGTTTATGAAACACCTTACCAGTCGCACAGCTGCATGGAACCGCTCAACTGTATTGCCGATGTGCGCCCGGACAGCATCGAGATATGGGGCCCGATTCAGGAGGTCAACTGGATCCAGGCCGACCTCAGTTCCCGGATGAATATCCCCATTGAGCGCGTTACGGTACATATGACGTTTCTGGGAGGCGGGTTCGGCAGAAAGGCCTTCCCGGACTATCCGCACGAAGCCGCATTAATTTCCAAAGAGATTCACGCCCCCGTACAGGTGGTATGGACACGTGAAGATGATATGAGTACCGGCCCCTTCCGGCCCGGCGCATTTTATGCTTTAAAGGGCGGCTTGCATGCCGATGGCCGCATTCATGCCTTCCAGGCCATTACCGCCACCCAATGGATCGGCCAGGAGTGGTCACCCGCCCTTCCGCCCGCTCCCGAAGTGCCTGGCTATAATACCGGTGATTTTGAAGGATTATTGCCTGCTTATCGCAAAGGTATTCCGCATTACAGTTTCGGGGGTGTGGGTACGCATTCCCCCGTCCCTGTGATGTGGTGGCGCTCCGTATCCGCATCGACCAATGGATTCGCCTGCGAGAGTTTCATAGACGAACTGGCGCACCTGGCAGGCAAGGATCCGCTGGATTTCCGCCGTGATCATCTACCCGAACCGCGTTACCATGCATTAATGGATCGCATGGAAACATTGACAGGCTGGAAAACAAGAGGAAAAAACAAGGGATGGGGCCTCGCGGCAACCGAATGCTTTACGGGCATTTGCGCTCATGCCGTGAAAGTGTCACGAGGCGCCAACGGCAAGGTGAAGATCGATAAGGTTATTGCGCTGATGGATTGCGGCTGGTATGTGAATCCCGATATCATTCGCGCGCAGGTAGAAGGCAGCATTGTGATGGCACTTGGCGCAGCTACCATTCATGCTACCACATTTGAAGATGGCAAAGCAGTTCAAAAAAACTTTGACACCTACCCGATGCCCCGGATCGCGGACATCCCGTCTATTGAAGTACACATTATGGAAAACGACGAGAAACCCGGCGGTGTGGGAGAGCCGGGACTGCCTCCGTTTGCCCCGGCTCTTGCCAATGCTGTTTTCGACCTGACGGGCCAACGTATCAGAAAGCTGCCTTTCAGTCTGGATACTATTTCCTGAAACCTATTTATCCGAAAGGGATTTGATGTACAGGATCACCGATTCGATGTCATTGTCGGAAAGCACGCCGACAAATGAAGGCATTTCCTCATTGTATCCCTTCACAATGCGCTTGGACGGCGTCAGGATAGATTCCCTCAGATAAGCTTCATCCGCGATAACCTTGCCGCCATCATCGAAGTGCCTTTCAGATTTGTATAGGTTCTGAAACGGCGGACCGTACATGCCTTTGGTACGGGTGCCTTCGGAATGGCAGCCTGCACAGGCCATTTTCTGGAAAATCTCCCGTCCTTTTTCAGCCGAAGCCGGCGTCTCCGCAATTGCTGCCGCTACGACCTCGGGCCTTTTGGCGGTTAGCAATGCCAAATCGACATTTTGGAACCCATAGCGTTTCAAATCGAGTTCTTTGGACTCATTGATAGTAAACCAGAACTGATCATTGACTTTTTTGCCATCGGCCGCCTGCAAATGGTAAGTCACTTCCACCTGCATGATTTCCTGCATATCGGGCACGAGCAACAGTATTTTTTTACGATCCGGCGACAAATATGAAGCTGCAACATACAGGGTCTCCTCGCCGGTTGAGCCATCCGTTTTGAAATGCCCCGAACCGTATTCCTCGGTCCGTTTGTAGTTCCAGCGCTTTACTTCGAAGTTTTTGGGATCTGTTGCAGAATTTGCTTCCAACGGCGAATCAAAACTCAGGATAATGCCTTGCTTACCTGCTCCAAAATGGTTGGGCATATAGCTCGGCTTACCGGTGTAGCGTAGCCGCAGCAATGCACTGATCCCATTGGAACTCGACCCCCAGAGGTTAAAACCCGCTACATACAGCTGCTCATCCACAGGATTCATGGCCCCTTTGGAAGTGGGTGCCGGGTAGTCGGCGTTAATCACAGACACACCTCCCTGCACCACGCTCGTCGTACTGTCGATCAGCACGCGGAAGAGTCCCGGGCGGCCAAAGGAGAAATGGATGAGGTTTCCATTCAACGGCCCCATTTTATTCCCGGTTACCCATGCCTGACTGATCGCCGAACGATCGACGCTGTGAGGAATCCAAGTCAACGGAGGCGTTACCGCCGGATTATCCTTGCGATGCAATGTGGGCTCCACGCCAAAATAATCGCCGTTATGAATAACAAAAATCGGGGTGGAGGGCACGAAGTTACCCTGTTGGTCTGAGGCCGTGAGAATACCCTTCTGCGGATGAATACCCAGGTAAGGCCCTCTCAGACCGGTTGCTATCACTTCATAGTTACGTCCGTCCTGCGAAATTTTCAGGATTGTGCCATTCTGATCGGAGCCTGCACGAAAACCTTTGCCCGTCGCCGCGGTCATTCCCGGGCCATTGCTGAGGCTGCCTCCCTTGGCAATATAAAAACTCCCGTCGGGAGCCGTTACCAAATCCCCGGCCCATTCACGCGACTCGGGCGATTGCGCCATAACATTGGAGAAATTTTCGTAGTAATCAGCCACATTATCATTGTTGAGGTCACGCAGGTGTACGATTCCGTTCCGGTCAAAAACATAGATTTCCTCTTTTACGATCTCGATGCTCATCGGTTCATGCAACCCCGACGCAAAACGCCTCCATTTGAGGTTTTGCAGGTTGCGGTCGATGCCTTCGATCAGCCAGACATCCCCTTCGAAAGTCACTACGGCAGCTCTGCCATCTTTGAAAAAACCGACATCGGCCACACGTACATTGCGCTTCCAGGGATTGTTCAGGGGCAATGTAAGCTGGTCGGTCACGAAAGCTGCGGTATCGGGCGATAATTTCCCTTGTGTTACTACGGTCTCCTTCCACAATCCCAGCCCTCCGCTTTTGAAATCGGGAAGCGGGGTATGTTTTGTTTTACAGAATTTTTCAAATGCGCCTTTATTTTTCGAAAGCCCTTTCCAAATCACCACGGTCGCTTCTTCCGTTTTGCCGGAAGCCGGGATTTTGACAGTCAGGTACTTTCCTTCTTCAATCCCGGGTTGCCACGCTGACTTACCTTTCCCAAGCAACGCCACCGCCGTAACGGTGTCTTTGGCTACCCCCTGGTATATGTAGGCAATGCGGCCCTTCACCTCGCTTGCGGTCGCATTGCCGATCTCCGCGGCGGTCAGGTACAGCTCGTTACCCGGGTTATTAGCCTGAATGCTCCGTGTAAAGGCTACACCGCCTGCAAATTTTGTACTGCCGGGCATTTCATAAATGCGGGCATCGCCCACCGAATAATCCAGTACCGACCGGTTGCCATATACATACACACCATTCCAGCGGGCCTTGTCAGCAGGAAGCGCCTTCCAGGTGGGCGGCAACGACTGGTCGCTGCGGTACGCGGGTTTCCCCGTGGTCCAGCCTGCATACGCGCCCGTGGCGAGCACGGGTACACCGGGCACGGTGGTAATGCCATTGTTTTTATTAAAAAAATCCTTGTAGGAAACCTGTGCCATCAGCACCATCGGCAGGAATCTTCCGGTCCAGGCCACCGACCAACGTAGCAAATCGGTGTCGAAGCATGCATAGGCACTATCACCCAGCTGCAATGCGAGCGTACGTGCGGCCTGATTGTCTTTGGGGAAGCCTCCACCCAGTTTGCGGGCATCGACGGACGTTGAAATATAAGGAAAACCGGGTTCGACAAATGAAGCAAGATTCAGTGAATCGGGCCGGTCTGATGCATTGTTGATCGTATGGGTGTATCCGGTTATCAGAACGGACGCTACCGAAAGCCCTCCCAGCAGAGCCAATGCCCATTGCTTGCCGCGGTACTTCGAAATTCTAAACATGTAAGGATCAGGGAATAAAGGAACAAAAGGTAAAGCAGTGCAAAGTAGCAACTTACTGGATTACATTTGACCAATTTTACCCCCTTTCTCCCCTACAAGCAATAAAAAAGGCCTCTCGTTGAATTTAAATCAATATATTTGAAATAAACCTAAACACTATGTTCGCTTTCTCCGGGCTTCGAAAAGACCAGGTCTCCACCGAAATCCTGGCCGGAATTTCCTCATTCCTGGCAACCGCCTACATCATTGTTGTCAACCCGTCGATCCTCAGTCAAACGGGAATGCCATTTTCAGCGGTACTCACCGCTACCATCCTGGTCTCATTTTTCAGCAGCCTTATGATGGGTCTGTATGCCAACAACCCGATCCTGGTAGCGCCGGGGATGGGGCTGAACGCATTCTTTACATTTACAGCAGTACTCACCGATAAGCTAACCTGGCAGGTTGCATTGGGCACTGTGTTCTGGTCGGGTATATTTTTTCTGATCCTGTCGGCCTTTAACGTGCGCGCCTACATTGTAAAAGCCATTCCCAAGCCTTTGCGCTTCGGGATTGCGGCCGGTATCGGGCTTTTTATCACGCTCATAGGCTTTGCCAATGCGAAATTCATCGTTCCCAACCCGGCTACGATGATCAGCCTGGGAGGCCTCAATGCCCCTGCTCTGACATTCATCGGCGGATTGCTCATTACAGTGATCCTGCTCGTGAGGCGGGTAAAAGGCAGTATCCTCATCGGCATTGTCGCCACCAGTCTGCTCGCCTGGCCGATCGGTCGCTGGTGGGGCGGTACGGAAACTGTCATTAACATTGACCATATTATTGCAAAACCGGATTTCAGTCTGCTGTTCCAGCTGGATCTGGTCAATTCCCTGCAATGGAGCCTGGCTCCGATCATTCTGGCATTTGTGTTCACAGATATGTTCGACAGTCTTTCGACCTTCGTAGGTCTGGCCGAAGCAGCCAACCTGCTAGACGAGAACGGAGAGCCGAGAAATATCCGGCGTTCGCTCATAGTCGACGCACTATCCACTGCCATTGCCGGATTGACAGGCAGCAGCCCCGGAACTGCCTACATCGAATCGGCGGTGGGGATCGAACAGGGCGGAAAAACAGGCCTCACGGCGGTCACCGGCGCCATTTTGTTCCTGCCTTTCCTCTTTTTATCGCCACTGCTGAGCGCTGTTCCCGCGATTGCCACCGCTCCTGCATTGGTTTTGGTGGGTGTTTTTATGATGAAACCGGTAACACGCATCAATTGGCACGATCTTTCAGAGGCATTCCCCGCGTTTCTGGCGATGGTGCTCATTCCATTTACCTACTCCATTACGCAAGGCATCATCTGGGGTTTCCTCAGCTGGACCGTGTTGCAGCTTCTGACCGGCAAAGCCAGGGAAATCAGTCTTGCGCTGATTGTTATCGATATTTTCGCCATTCTGGCGCTGATTTTTTAGCTTTTCTTATGAAAAATTCACTACTCACGTCTCTTCTGCTCCTTTCTTCAATGTTCGTTCAAGCCCAAAGTATAACGGGTATCCTCGGCGCATTTCCTCCTGAACTGGTTCTTTTGGAAACTGAAATGAGCAACAAAAAAGACACGGTGATCAGCAACATCCGGTTTTCACTGGGCACGTTACGAGGAAGGCCTGTCGTGCTGGCACAAACGGGTATTGGTAAAGTGAATGCGGCCATTACCACCGTGCTGATGATTGAGCATTTCAAACCCAGGGAGATTGTTTTTTCAGGAATTGCCGGCGGGATCGATCCGGCATTGTCACCGGGCGACCTTGTGATCGCGACACAGATCACCTATCATGATTTTGGTCAGATCGACGATGCAGGCATGCATTATTGGGCAACAAAAAATCCTTTTACTCAAAAGGACAATCCGTTGAAATTCCATTGCGACTCCGCATTGGTGGCTAAGGCATTCTCGGTATCCAAAACGCTGAGTCTCGCAAAAGTCAAACGCGACAACGGCAGCGTTGTCCCTTCAGTCAAAAAGGGAATAGTAGTTACAGGTGATGTATTTGTTGCCTCCGAAAAAACAACGCGCCGCCTATTGAAAGACCTGAATGCCGCCGCCACCGAAATGGAAGGTGCCGCCATTGCGCAAACCTGTTTTCAGCATAATGTGCCGTTCCTCATCATCCGCAGCCTCAGCGACAGGGCCAATGGTAAAGCCAAGAGCGATATGGACCAGTTTTACAATGTGGCGGCCCACAACGCGGCAACACTCGTGATGGCTGTTGTTGAAGAAAAATAACCGTCAGGCTTTTTTGACCTGATAAGTATAAACCGAGTAGGGAAAAATCATCGACGCGACCCATTTAGAGATCAGGCTGGCGATGACGATCGGAATGAAAAGGATATAGTTGTCCGCCAGTGCGCACACCAGGAAAATGGATGTAAGCGGTGCATGGATACTGCCACTCAGCACTGCGGCCATCCCGATGAGCACGAAATTGACAGGTATTAGTCCCAAATCGAAATAATGGTTCAGGACGACGCAAACGATCAATCCAAGAAATGCACCGATAAACAGACTGGGCGCGAAAACACCGCCGTCGCCACCCGCTCCGAGCGTGACCGAAGTAGCCACCGGTTTGAGTAGTAACACAGCGAGTAAGGGCAACATCAGTGTCATCGAAGGAGCATTCACATGCCGGAATACGCTTTTGATCCCGTCATAGCCTTCCCCGTACAGGTTCGGGACAAAGAAAATCAGCGTCGAGATCAGCAACGAGCCGCCGATAATGCGGACGTAGTCGTTTTGCAGGGAGCCGAAAAATTTCTTGCAGAACAATACGCATTTGGTGAGGTACACCGAGTTCAGTCCTGCCAAAACACCCAGTAATATCATGTAGGGCAATGCTTCGGTGCGCCAGTTAGTCACAGTGAAATGGAACACCTGCTTATAAAAGAAGAACCGTGTCACGAAGTACGACGAGAGTACAGCCGTGATGACACTCGCCGAATGCAGTTTGCTTCTTCTCCGGGTGAAGACTTCAAAGGCGAACAAAAACCCGGCAACAGGTGCATTGAACAAAGCGGTTACCCCCGCCGCCAGGCCCGCGCAGACGAGGTCGGTGCGGTACCTGCGAAGGTAGCTGACTTTGCGGCTCGACAATGCGCCGATGGCCGCTGTCGAAACGACCGTCGATACTTCGATACCCGTAGATCCACCGAAAATGACGGTCAGCAGCCCGTTGAAGTAATGTGATGGGATTTTGTATGCAGGCAGCGTATGTGCATTCTTGTTTACGGTGTCGAGTACTTCCTTGATCCCCTTGTTGGCCTTGTTATGAAAAAGGAAATACCGTAGCAAATGGATGGTCGTGAGACCGATCAGCGGGATAATGAAGATCAGATAGCGGTTATGATGCAGGTTTTCGAGAAAAACTTCCTCGTAATGCTCCGTAATGACTTTGAGTGTGTCGGCCACCAATGCCGACAAAACCCCTGTAACAGCAGCAGCCAGCAACACCACAGCCACTCGCTTTGACTTTTTAATCTGATAAGATTTATAATACATTGTAAAAGAGGATAACCCTACATCTTAAGCTAACGTCATTTTTCCTGCTTTTTGTTTCATCAGCACCGCGACAATTCTTTTTTTTATCCTATTTCTACCACCAAAACCCGGGTACTGTACAAAAACAGCCTGTTAAACCGCAAAAAATAATAATACGGAGACAATCCGGCACGGGTAGGATAAACGAACCGGATTCTTTTTATCAGGTCCGGGAGTAAGTTTCGGACACAATCCAGTGTATTCATTATCAAACCGTTAAATACATATCAGACTATGAAAAAAATGTATTTCCTTTTGACGGTCCTGGCCGGGCTCGTATTGCTGGCCAACACGTCGCGCACCGCGCGCGGAAAGTACGGAATGGTGGTCGGTACCCCGGAAATCAAGTCGATCAGTGGCCTCGCATTCGGTCCGGACGGGATATTGCTGGTAGGCGATTCCAAAAGCGCCACCATCTTTGCAATCGACACCCGGGACGCTGCCCAGAATGCCCAACCGGCGCCCGTAGAGATCAAGAACATCGATCAGAAGATAGCCGCATTACTCGGAACGGAGGCCCAAAACATCTCGATCCAGGATATTGCGGTGAATCCGGTTTCGAAAAGCGTCTATTGCGCCGTTCAGAACAGTGACGGCACACCGGTACTGCTGAAAATAGACGGGGATAAAATCCAGCCCGTGACCACCCAGAACGTGCCATTCAGCAGCCTGGCGCTGAACAATGCACCCTCAGAAGATGCAAAAGACCAGCGTGGCAACCCGGTACGCGTTTCCGCTATATCCGACATCGGTTTCGCCGATGGAAAAGTCCTGGTGAGCGGGCTGGCAGGCAAAGAATTCGCTTCTACCTTCCGCAGCATACCCTTCCCGTTTGGCAACAAGCAGGATGAATCGACGCTGGAAATATACCACGCCGCGCATGGCAAATACGAAACGCTCGCGCCGATCCGCACCTTCACCACAGCCGAAATTGGTGAAAAAAAATACATTGTGGCAAGTTATACCTGCACACCGCTGGTTTTGTTCCCGATGGATGAGCTTAAACCCGGCACGCACGTGAAAGGAAGAACCGTCGCCGAAATGGGCAGCGGCAACTCCCCGATCGATATGGTGACTATGACCAAGGGTGGCGAATCATTCCTGATGATGTCCAATTCGGCCCGGCCTGTTTTCAAGGTTAAATACAAAAACATTGAAGCGTATCAGGGTTCGCTTACGACGCATGTGGCGGAAAGTTTTGCCACAGCCGGGGTCGACTTTGTATCATTGCCGGTGACCAACGTAATCCAGATGGACAAGCTCGATAATACCCGCATGGTTCTTCTGCAACGCCGTTCCAACGGCAGCCTTGACCTTTGGACTTCGAGTGAAAGATATTTGTAAGCAAATGAGCACAAAGAAAGTCAGACCGGATGCATGGTCCGGCCTGGCTTTTTTTGTGTGTTTTATGTTATGCCAATGCCGGCGGGCCAGTGACACTGACCGACTCCGCATCGACTGGAAGGAAGGCAAGGCGGCCGCTGTCCTTATTCCCAAAAGTTTGCTCGACCGCATTCCGGTCGATTCCCTTGACAAACTGGTCCAGGTGAGGCTTGCATCCGTTTCCGAACCCGCCTCCATCTTCGGCAGTTATGCCGATGCCAGCCAACACATTCGCTTTACTCCGCTGATCCCCTTTACGCCGGGGTTGCGGTACGGGCTTTGGCTCCGGGGAAAGCAATCGGATACCTTTGAGATTCCGGCGCCTGATCCCGCTGGTGCGCCGATGATTACCGCCATTTACCCTTCCGGGGACACGCTGCCGGAAAATCTCCTGAAAATCCACCTGTATTTCTCCCGGCCCATGCGGGAGGGACAGTCGGGAAAATATGTCTCTTTGATCAGGAATAACAGCGACAAGGTTACAGCGGCATTTCTGGACCTTCAACCTGAGCTGTGGAATCCCGAACGCACCATGCTGACGCTCTGGCTCGATCCCGGCCGGATCAAGCGCGACCTTCAACCTCACCAGCACTTGGGTGCTCCTATGCAGGCAGCCGCCAGCTACAAAATCTCAGTATCAGAAGATTGGCAAAGTACCCAGGGCATAAAGCTGTCCTCGCCATTCGTGCATGCATTTATAACTACGCAAAAAGACGGTCTTTCGCCGGTGCCTTCGCATTGGCAATTCGGCCTTCCTCCATCCGGCACCCGGGATCCGCTTGTGGTGCGGTTTGGAGAAGCATTGGATTACAGTTTACTGCAAGAGGTTTTTACAATCAGAGACGACGCTGGTAAAGCCATTCAGGGAAAATGGACGACTTCACGGGCAGAAACAGAGAGTATTTTTGAACCCGTCACCCCCTGGCGGTCGGGGAGCTATACGCTGCGGGTAGAGAACCGCCTGGAAGATCTGGCGGGTAATAACATCAGCCGCCCTTTTGACCGGGACGTAACGCGAATCAAGCAAGTGAATGCGGATAAGCGCTTCACCTACATTCTATTCCAGATTCCGGTGCCCCGATAAGTTTTTTCATCTGTTTTTATCCAGTAACCGGCTATTTACAACCTGTTCGATCACTTGTTCGCGGTAGTTGCGGCTGATCGGGATGCGATGTGGATGCATGAATATCTCATTTCCCTCAATGCCTTCGATCTTACTGATGGACACGATGAACGATTTGTGGACCCTTATAAAATGGCGGCCATCCAGGTTCTGTTCCAGATTTTTGAGGTTCAAAAGGGTAATGTATTTTCCCTTCCTGGCGTGGATGGTTACGTAGTTCTGCAAACCTTCGATATACAGGATATCATCGAAGAATATCTTTTCGTATTTGCTCCCGCATTTGATAAAGAAGTAATCCTCGCCTCCATCAGACCTGGGCCCCGCAGATTGCGTGAGAAGCCGGTAATAGTCCCTCGCTTTACCAGCCGATTTGAAGAAACGGTCGAAGGTGATCGGTTTTAGCAGGTAATCTAACACATTGAGCTGAAACCCTTCCAGTGCATAGCTCGGATAAGCGGTCGTGATGACTACGATAGGCGGTTTCTGCACGATTTTCAGGAAGTCGATGCCATTCATTTTCGGCATCTGAATGTCAAGAAAAATCAGGTCGACCGGCTCACGGTCCATTAGGCTCATTAGCTCTACGGGATTCTCGCATACACCTATGAGTCGCAAAAAATCGACTTCTTTTACATAATCCGCCAATCCTTCGCGGGCCAACGGTTCGTCATCGATTATCGCACAGTTCATCATCATTTAACCTGCATGATTTAAAGCCATTGGGGACAGATCCGGCATTTCCATTCTTTCAAGTGGGGCTTCAAAATGAATGGCAAACCGGTCGCTATCCCGCTGAATGTCGAGTGTATAAGCCTCGGAATACATCAGATCCAGCCTGCGTTTTACATTTTTCAATCCTATTCCCCCGTAATTCACGACTTGCGGTGCAGCATCCCCGGAGACACTGTTCACCAGATCAAATGACAGTCTCAACCCGCGGAGCCGCAGCTGCGCCCTGATCCAGTTGGGCTGATCGTCATACCTTGATATATGTTTGAATGCGTTTTCCATAAAAGTCATCAGAATGAAAGGCGCAATACCCAATTCTGCTTCGCCCGCTACTTCCACCTCGAACGAAACAGCCAGGTTCTCATTCTGCCGGAGTTTTTCAAGTTCAATGAAGTTTTCAAGATAGGCAATTTCCTTACTCAGCGGAATGCGATGGTCGTTGCATTCGTACAGCTGGTGCCGAAGCAACTCCGAAAACTTCGCCAGAGAAGCCGATGCCATATCCGGATTTTTATGGATCAGGAAAAAAATGGAGTTGATGCTGTTAAAAAGAAAATGCGGATTGAACTGGTATTTCAAAAAATTAAGCTCCGTTTCCAACTTCTCCTTTTCCAATACCTGCTGCCTCCGCCGGGTTTCAAGCCAGTTTTTGGCTAGCTTGATACTCATGGCAAAGGTAATGGCCGCGACTGTGGACGACAGCGGCCCACCCAGCATCATATGAAAGAAATCGTAATTCCCGGGCCCGAAAAACTCCTCCACTGTCTTCCCCGCCGCCCACGCCCCCACGTAGTAACCGGGGACGATCAATGCGGCGGTACAAACGATGGTGAGCAGCAGCCAGCTCAGGAACTGTACATATCTGCCCTTTTCGAGGTAGCGCGGTATCAGAAAATACAGGTTGAAATATACGGCGAGGGCCTGCAAGACGACGTAAAAGAAAAACTTGATCGCCGAAGAGGTAAAGAAAATACTCGTGACGACCTTGAACGGATTTCCGATAGCCACTACCCACCAGATGTAGTGATAAACAATCCAGAAAGGAATGTGGTACAGCTTATACCTGAAAAACCAATCCGCACGCTGCGGCGAATGGTTGAGGTCTGTATCAGGCTGGATGGGCTCGGTCATCGGGACGATCGGTCTTTGTCATCCTGTAATTTAAGGGAATGGATGCAAATTACCTTCCCGCCTACACGAAGCGTCCGGAATAAATGATGAAACGCCAAAATGGTCTGCACTGCGAGGCTTTTAACGCAGGGCAGGCATTATCCTAATTTAACGCCGCAAGGACATGCGGAACTTGTTTTCGCCCCGTTACTGTATTCCAGTTTCAGCTTTTTCCCTTTTTCTTCTGCTTCTTCCAGCAGCTCGAAGGTCCGTCGCTCCCCTATCATCAGCAATGACTGGAAAAGCACCCCGGCATACTTGCTTTCTGCGCTACCCGGCCCTTTTTGCTTGGCCAGGTCATTGTAATGTCCGAAAAGATCCTTCCCTTTTCCCATGATATTATGATTTGCACTGATTTTCAATAACCTATCTACTGCCTTGGGAATTTACACAGATCCCCATTTGCCAATTTAGAAAAATAATTATAAAAAATCACAAAAAATACATGCCAAAGGATCATCGCAGAGGGCTTTTATGAAATTTGATGGCCTGTAAATACAACTGGCTGTGCTACATCAGATTGTTTAGCGTACGCCTTGTCTTGACTTCAGCTCCCGCCGCATATTCAGAAAGGTTTCGATAGGTGCCCGGCATGCGAACAGGTTCACCACGTGTGGCGGAATGTGCCCGCCGGGATCCACCTGCAAGGTGTATTCGACCCATACTTTGTTCCCGGGTAACGGTCTGACGACCCATTCGTTCAGCGACCGGCTGATCCGGACTATTCCGTTCCGGACAGGCACAACGCCCGGCACAGCGGGCGCGTCTATTTTCACTATCCCGCTACCCGGATCCCGAATTACCTTGAGATGTGTCACGAAATCCCGGTTATCCAGTGGCCAGGGCAAACTCACCTCGGTATAGTAAATGAGTTCGGTATCCGACACGGATCTGACGAGCCGGCACGATTTGGTGTGGCAAACCCATTTCTCGGCCGCTTTTACATCCATCAACAGTGCTATCACCTCGTCTACCCCGGCATTCAACACACATTCCGCCCTCATCGCCCTGATCTTCGAATCCGGTACCGTTTTGGTATACACTTTTATACCATCCCGACCTGCAACATGCTTCCACTCCCTTTGCCCAAAAGCAAACGTAACGCAAAGGTAAAGGGCCAGCAAGGAGGTAATTGCATGTTTCATGGTCATGCAAAATTCTCATTTCAAAACCCCATTCAGAAGTGTATTCCGGGCTGGATGGCGGAAAGCAAGGTCTAACCGACAGAAAACCTGCTTCAACTGATAAACAACATTTTGTAACCACAAAATAACCATAGGTATGCCTAAACATACATTTTGCCTAATTAGTGATACAAATGACGGTCAGACCAATCAGAGTCGGCAGGTTTTGAAACTCAGCCAATTTGCTGCGAAACATGCTAATGCCGGTAAAAGTCGTAGAAGAGGCCCGTTGGATTCGGAATCTGGATGTGCTTCGCGATTTCCCGAATGCGAAGCTTATAAAAGGTGACAGAGCCCGGTTCAAGATCAATGGAAATAAGTATCGGCTTATCATCGAAATAGATTTTCCCGCCGGCATCGTAGAAATCCGTTTTATCGGCACACATGATGAATATGATCAGATAGATGCACTAACAATATAGCCATTTCAGAGTGTCATGATTGAAAAACAACAGTGGTTTTTAATCGAAACCGAAAAAGAATATCAACAGGCTTTGGCGCGATACGAACAGGTCAAACGTGCTGAAAAAGCTACACCTGAGTACCGGGAAAAGCAGTTATTGGTACACCTGATCTCTGAATACGAAAAAGCAAATAATACATTGCCCGAAGTAGATCCTGTTGAACTCATCAAAATAAGGATGAAAGATTTCGGGTACAAGTCTGCCGACCTTGCTACATTATATGGCGACAAAGGCACTATCAGCAAAGTTCTGAATTATAAACAGGCGCTTTCCATTACAATGATCCGCAAGTTCAGCGACCTGCTCCATATCTCCGCCGATTCCCTGATCAAAGAATATGATTTAAAAGAAATCTAAAAATAAGCCGAAACAGGAACCTTGAAAGTGCGACTCAACGGGGCTCCCCTCTCTAGTTAGAAACAAGTACGCAAAATCCGCACTGCAATTTTTCAGAAAACCTGCGCCGGCAGCAAAAAAGCACCGGTATCCCTTGTCCTTACCAGCTACTTTGCATAAACTAAACTGGTCAACCCCTATTCCCATCGGTCCAATCCGAGCAGTTTTCTGCCTAATCCACTCAATTCGGCAGTTTCATATTTAAGTTTCTCCCAATTTCTGGGATCGCCGGGAAATGCGTAACCCTGTGGTGCCTCCCGCTCCTTCCATGAACGGATACGCCATTGACGCAGCGCTTCGTCATCTTCCTGAGCAGGCATCATCGATATATACTGTGCCAGCCGCACCTTATCCTTGCTGCGGTTCGCTCGGATTCCGTGCGGTTGAGAGCTATTGAAGATCAGCAGGTCTCCCGCGTTCATTTTTACTTTAACCAGTTCAAAACCCGTCGTGTCCGGCTGAAAATGATTGCGGTCTTCCGGCTGTGTCAGTTTCCAGGTGTCGTACGTTCTGAACAACTCCGGAATGCATTGGAAGCCGCCCATATTTTCATCGTCCTGGTCGGCCAATGCAAGTACCCCCTGTACATTTTGCGGTTTGGTTTCAGGGTCGTAGTCCCAATGGATAAAACCCTTATAATCAAAGCCCGGGCGCAACGGCAGGTTCAGGTTTGCACGGTCGATCGTCACCCAGAGTTTCTCGGTCCCCCATATATCCGCAAATGCCTGATGTACTTTTGGATACTGACGGTTGTCCCACAAATACTGATGGTTATAAACCTCCACCATACCTGTATTGGTCAGCTCTTTCATCTTCATTTCTGCCCGTGGCGGTGCGTACCAGGTTTCGGGATCACGAGGGTCCTTTTCTTCAAACTCCCAGAGAAAATCGGCCAGCTTACCGACCTGTTCTTTCGGAACGGCATCTTTGATCACTATATAGCCATTGGTTATCCAGAAGTCCCAGTCCTCTTCTGTCAGCAGCCCCAACGGCTTCCCTTTGCTGCGGTCATTGAGCCGGACGGTACTCGACTTGGCGGTGGAAGGGTTGCCGGGAATGTTCTGATGTGCATTCGCGGGTGCCATGGTGGGGATCATAGTTTTCTGCTCCATTTTTGTCCTATTTTTTCGTAAATGAATGAAACAAAATTAGTCGACAAGCTTTCCGTTGTCCACCGCTGAAATAACCAACATTTGCTCTTGATTGATATAATTGCACAAACCAAAGTATAAATCCGCAAACAAGGAGCTTTTTATATACCCATCAAGACCTTATGCCTATGAAAGTGATCCGCGAAGAAATAGAGCCTGATCTGGGCAGCTCGTTCAAAGTCCTGCTGACACCCGGCCTCCATGATACGTTCCTATGGCATTTCCATCCGGAATACGAAATCGTGTATGTAGAAGGCACCAGCGGAACCCGGCACGTAGGGGACCATACGTCAGTTTACGAAGGCAGCGATCTGGTCTTCATCGGGCCTAATATTCCACATCTCAACTTCGACTACGGAGTACGTACCCAGTGCGAGCAGGTTATCATCCAGATGAAAGAGCATTTTCTGGGCAGGGATTTTATGAATATACCTGAAATGGCCACTGTCAAAACTCTTTTTGAACAGTCGCACTACGGACTTTCCTTTACCGGCAATACCAAGCAGCGGGTCGGCGAAGCCATGAAACGGATTCCGGGAATGGACCCGTTTGCGCAGTTGCTTGCATTGTTGCAAATCCTGAAAGAGCTGGGAGAATCTCCGGAAGCGACACAGCTTAACCACAAGCCGGCAGGAAACAAGGCATTGCAGCGGGAGCAGCACCGGATGGAAGCAATTTACAAATATGTCGAGACACATTTCGACCAGTCGCCTGATGTGAACTACATTGCCGGCGAGGTCGGTCTGACGACAGCAGCATTCTGCCGTTTCTTTCGCCAGCACACCCGCATGACGTTCACCGATTTTGTGAATCAGTACCGCGTCAATCAGGCCAAAAATTACCTGCTACTCGACAAATCCGTGTCCGAAACCTGCTTTTCAGTGGGCTTTGAAAGCCTTTCCTATTTCAACAAACTGTTCCGTCATGTGGTGGGAGAAAACCCTTCGGCCTTCAAAAAGAGATATTTGAAGTGATTTTTTTGATATTTAAAGGATCAATATTTTGTTATTTAAAATATCTTATATTATTTTTACAAATGAAATTTTGTAACAGAAATTTTATTACACTTCATCAACATCATGAAAGCCATTCACTTCAACAACAACGATTGGAGTACGATCACGAACATCCGCAACCACATGTTCGAGTATTTGCTGGTCTTCTCCTGCGATGCGGTCACCGAGGCTGCGATCGGCACTGTCAAGCACTATTTTCAAAAGCATTACGGGTGCGAACACGCGGCGAACCTGCGCCCGCACCTGACGCTCTTCAACTGCATTATTCACGACAATAAACTGGACCGCATGATTCAGGGATTTCAAAAGGTCGCTCAGCACACGGCACCCTTTCGCATTGAACTGAACCGCTTCAATCAGTACGAGCGCGGCACTTTCTACGTCGACCTGGAAGATGGTGTTTCCAATCAGATCATGGGCTTTGTAAAGAAGCTGAAATCCGACACTTCTGAGCATTTGTCGCGATGGGCAGGAGAGTTCAGGTTCTGTACCGATCCACATTTCACCGTGGCAAGGCAAATGACGGATCTTCAATTCCAGAGAGCGGTTGCAGAATGGCGGAACAGCCAGTTCAACGCCACTTTTAAGGTAAGCGAAATGAGCCTGCTACGCAGATCGCTGGTCAACGGTTCCAAATTCGCAGAAGTGACGCGTATCCCGCTGGCCGGCCTTCCGGACAAAACATTTGTTCAGGGGTCGCTATTCTGATAAGCCAGCGGCCCCGTTTCTGGCACGAACGGGGACCGCCGCAGGTTATTTTGTCAATTCGGTTTCATAAAGCATTTTTCCCGTATGGTTAATGGCCTTCACATTTAGCCGCTTACTATCCATGGAGAAATAAAGAAACCCGTTTTCGGAGGCTTCAAAACGACTGTAAGGCACGCCTGCTGTCACGTGAGTGAGTTCAGAACCGGCTCCTGAGATAAACTGATGCGGATGGCCTTCAGGCTTTAAATGCTGCATGGAGTGCTCATGACCCGACAGATACACATCCACGTGATGCTCATTGAATACCTTGGTAAGGATTGAACGGATCGCCAGTGTATCGCCGTTTTTAATACGCGGTCCTACCGTATAGCCAGGATGGTGACCGACCACGATCTTCCATTTGACATCAGCGGATGCGCCGCGCAATGTCTCGCTGATCCATTCGAGGTGTTTGGCCGCGCGGGGCTTATCGTCGTCATCGAGCAACTGGTTGGTATCTATCATCACAAACTGCACCTTCGCCGCCTCTTTACCCAACTTTACCTCCCGGGCATAGTAGCGATCGGGCATTTTCCAGCGACGGCTTACGTTGCCATACCGCACCTGCGCATCGGGATCGGCCAGATAATCGTGATTGCCCAGCACGGCATACCAGTCGCATTGCAGCGCGTGCGCCGTGTACACATTCTCGAACGAATAATGCCAGAGCGGGTCATGCTCGCTGATGACACCCCTTGGATAGAAGTTATCACCGGTAGAAATCACAAAGCTATTACGATGCGTAGTCGCCCATTGCCCCATTTGCTTGCCAACTTCGAGTTGCAGGTACTCCCCGCTTCTCCCCCAGTCGCCTAATGCCATAAAATAAAGCGAATAATCGTTGGCTAATCCCGCCTGCCCGGTCAGATCTTCACTATCCAAATGGGTTACCGGCGCTTCGCCGAATGTTTCCAGCGGGTTCAGTAACGATACGCCAAGGGTAGTCCGTACAAAGTCTCTGCGCTTCATATTGAAAAATTTAGGTAAAAAAACCGGCCACACAGCACACTGGTTGTAAGTAGCCATTCTGTATAGCGTCGAAAGAAGGGAACGGGCTATTGATTCCTGGCAAAATTTTCATTTCCATGTATACAATGCGAGCCTGTCTGCATTTGACAGGTATTTTGCAAGTATTTACCGACAGTCTCCATGCACATGGTTTTGGCAACGAAAAAATGGAAATTGCCAGGATATCAAAGTACGTCGAACATTGGGGATCAAAGCAATCTAGCGAAAGTAATGGCCGATATTTCGGCCTGATGTGCGTTAAATGCCCCGGGTTTTGTAATTTGAAGATCGGTCCCTAATCTTCTACCCATGAAACCAAAACTCCTTTTACACACGATGATCGGACTGGTGTCTTCATGCCTGAGCGCCTATTCCCAGTCATTTAACAACTTCCCGGTAACAACCCAGAAACCGCCCCTCCATGGTAAACACTGGATGGGCATCACCGGCAAGCCGCTTGCCGCGACGGCCGGAGCCATGATTTTTAGTAAAGGTGGTAACGCGGTCGATGCTTCCTGTGCAATGCTCGCGGCCACCTGCACCATGTGGGACGTACTGAGCTGGGGTGGCGAAACGCAGGCATTGCTGTACAACCCGAAGACCAAAAAGGTCATCGCCATCAATGCGATGGGTGTCGCCCCAACCGGCGCCAGCGCCGAATTTTTCAAAAGTAAGGGCATGAAGTATCCGCCGGAATACGGACCGCTGGCCGCCACCACGCCCGGCACACCCGGCGGACTGATGACGATGCTCGCGGAATACGGCACAATGAGCCTCAAAGACGTACTGGCACCCGCCATGCAAATGGCGGAAGGCTACCCCATCGAAGCGCAGACAGCCAACTCCATTGAAAAAGGCAAAGATCAGATCAAAAAATGGCCGTATTCTACCAAAGTTTTCTTGCCGCATCTGGGGCAGAAACGAGAAGCGCCCGACGCCGGCGAGATCTTTGTCCAAAAAGACTTGCGGGCCACTTTGCAAAAACTCGTGGATACCGAGCAACAGGCGCTAAAAAGCGGCAAAAACCGAAAAGATGCCATTTATGCGGCCTATGACCGTTTTTACAAAGGAGATATTGCCAAAGAAATTGCCCGCGGATGCCAGGAACAGGGAGGCCTCATCACGGAACAGGATATGGCCAACTGGAAAGTGAAGATCGAAGAGCCGCTGATGACCACCTACAAAGGCGTCGAGGTTTATAAAATGCAGCAATGGACACAAGGCCCGGTCATGTTGCAGACTTTGAATATGCTGGAAAACTTTGACCTGAAAGCGATGGGCTATAATTCTTCCCGTTACGTGCATACGCTGTATCAAACAATGAATCTCGCCTTCGCAGATCGTGACTTTTATTACGGCGACCCCGCATTCGCGCCCGAAGAGCCCATGAAAGGATTGCTGTCGAAAGAATATGCCAAAGAGCGGATTAAACAAATCAACTGGGAGCAGAACGATGCCAAAACCTTGCCGGGCGACCCCTATCCGTTTGAAGGTAAAAAGAACCCTTATACCGATCAGATCAAAGCTTGGGGCAATTTCCATGCATCGCTCAATCGAAATGCGAACGGGCTGAATGAGAAATTCATGGAGGAGTTCACGGCGGGCACAACTTCGGTGGAAGCGGCCGACGAAGAAGGCTGGGTCGTGAGCATAACGCCTAGCGGTGGTTGGGTACCTGCATGCATTGCGGGTAATACAGGTGTAGGGCTGAGCCAGCGCATGCAGTCGTTCGTACTGGACGCGCGTGAGAACCCCTTCAATGTAGTGGAACCGGGAAAACGGCCGAGGGTAACGCTGACACCAAGCCTGGCCATGAAAGACGGCAAACCGTTTTTGTCTTTTGCCAAACAAGCCGGTGACGAGCAGGACCAGTTGCTCCTTCAATTCTTCCTGAATGTGGTGGAATTCGGAATGACGGTCCAGGAAGCGTCCGAAGCATCCAGCTTCAAAACATTACAGATGTACGCCAGTTTCGGGGCGCACGACAAAGACCCCGGCGGGCTGATCCTGAACCAGTCCATGCCCGACTGGACCCGCAAAGAACTGTCACGCATGGGCTACAAGCTTAGTTACCAGCCCCGCACGAGCGGCCCGATCAACGCGATTTACTTTGATTGGCAGCACGGCAGTTTCTGGGGTGGTTCCAGCAACCATGGCGAGGATTACGGATTCGGATGGTAGACTCATTCCAACCAAATAACCGCAGTTACGGCGTATCCGGACGATCAATCATCCGAACCATGCCAAAAGCCCGGCCAAAATCGGTCTGCTGATAAAAAGGAGCAAGCGATTCGGCGGTAAAAAGACCTACCAGAGATTTATTGGGAGCGTTGGCATCCAGCCAACGCTTCACTTCTTTCATGATCGCCGACCCGACCCGCTTACGCTGCCAGTCGGGATGAACCATGACGTCCTTAATATAAAAAAAACTAAGCCCGTCACCCATTACCAGGGCACAGCCGATCGCCTCTCCCGTTTCCGAGTTTTCGGCTACCGCAATAAACTGCGTGGCATCGATTTTCCTTTGCAGGAGTTCATCTGTTGTCTGTATGGGCTCATCATCGGCAGCCTTATTCGACCAACCTACAGAACTGGCCAAATGCCTGTACTCTGCGGGTGTGAGTTTTCTTCCCACGACCCGAACTGTTGCCGGCATCGCCTCCGAATGCCTTTCATCACCAACTGACGCGGGCTCGGCAAATGAAATGTAGTAGCCGTTGATATCGCGGATAATGTATTCGTTGTAACCATACGGTTGGCGCGCCAACGGCATCACAATCTCTGCCTTACGTTCCTGGTGCAGCTGGTATAAAGTTTCAATATGGCTCACCCGCATCCACACCGACTGCCGGTTCGGCCGCACGCCCGATTCCGGATCCAGTGAAAACTGAATAAATGCATTGTGCCATGAAACACCTCCATGATTGGGTGGTGTTCCCCAGGTCCACTGTCCCGGAAAACCCAATACTTCGTGCCAGTACTTCACTGTCGCCTTCACGTCGCCAACGGACAGTACCGGTTCGGCATGTGAGAAAATGGGATCGGGTTTTTCCACTGGTTGCATCATGGTATTTGTTTCAATCCCGGGAGCCCGGCCGACCGGCCAAAATATCACAAACATCGCGATGTCCGCGTCTCTCGGCCCAGGCCATTGGCCGAGCCCAGAGTTGCTCTGTTGGCAATTGCGGATTGGCCCCTTTCTCGAGTAGGAATTTCACCATCTCACCCTTACCAGCCCGGGCTGCCCACCCGAGAGGCGTCGTGCCATGTTGCTCATCGATTACGTCTATTTCTGCTCCGTGATCAATAAAAATCGCTGCATTGACGACGTCACCGCGTTCGGCGAACCGATGCAGCGGCCGTATACCCAGCCAGTTGGAAAAGTTCGGGTCCATTCCCCGGCTGAACAACAGTTCGGTAAGCTCCCGCGATTTGATCGCGTCCTGCGGCCCCTGGCTATTGACACCCACGGAAATATTCCTGGCAAGATCCGGCTGATAATGCAGCATGAGGTGGACAAAATGATCATTCCCCTGACCGGCGGCTGTTTCAAGTGCAGAGGCATCGTTCGCCAGTGCAGGGTTCACTTTCAGAACGGCGGCAGCGGTTTGAATATCATCATAATGCGCCAACAGATCCAGCGAGCGGGCGGCACCATAAGAACAAAGCAGATCTATCATCGCTTTGTCGCCCCGTTCGATGGCAGCCGTGAGCGTGTCCGCCGAGCTTTCCACCGGTACATTGGGGTGCGCACCGTGTTCCAGCAACAGTCTGACAATATCGATGTGATTGTAAACGACAGCCGAATGGAGCGCATGCCCCATAGGCGCAATGCCTTCCTCGGGCAGGTTCGGATCCGCGCCGTGTTCCAACAACAATTTTACAATGTGGATGTGCCCTGCCAGAGCCGCATTCTTCAACGGCGCCCCCGAACCCGGGTAATAGGTCACATATTCTGAAACTTTGTTGGCCAGGGAAGGGTCGGTGTCCAGCAAAGCCCTTACCCTCTTTTCGTCACCCTTTAATGCGGCCATGCAGATATCAACATAGGCCCCTTTGGAAACCAGATGAAGGTAAATGTCATTCGGTTTCAACGCCACCTCCTGGGGTACATCCCGCCAGCCGCGGTAAGAATAATCGCCGTTGGTGAGCTGAATAGGTCTTGCACCGTCGGGCCGTCGGGCGTTGATATCTGCACCACGTGCCAGCAATTCGTCGATCATTTCAGGCTGCCGGGTCATTACAGCCCAATGAATGGGTTGGTTACCAGCGTCATCACGTGCATGCGCAGCCGCAGGAGACGATTCCAGTATTTTCCGAAACAGAATCATATCCCGGTCACGGATCGCTTTCGCAATCTGTTCCCCTGTTTCCGATCCTTTTTCGCGGTTCAATGCGCGTTCAAGAAGCTCCTCCATTTGTTTCAGGCCACGGTCGCGCGCCATCTGGATCAACGAATCTCCTGTGCCGGAATCAAACGGGCTTGCCTGATGTTGCAAGAGGTATTCTGCTACTTCCAGCTGGTTCGCCTGCACTGCGAAAGACATGGGCGTACGGTAGTCATAGGTACCGCGTACCAAGGAAGGATCTTTCCCCAGCAGGGATTTGGCGGATTCCATATCGCCGTCCCGGGCGGCACAAAATATTTGCCAGACATCCGTCCCCAGGCCGGTCGACCAAAACAGCGGCTCGTGCTTACGAAGTGCTTCGGGCTGTCTCATGTTTTCCAATCAAATGTATTTCAACCACTTCTGCTCCGGATGTGCCCTTTTATACCCCGCATACCATTTGCAGGCCCGGTAAAGCAATATCACATCGATTACAAATACGAGGTAGAGCAACGGCAAGCTCCAGCGGTATTCTTCAGGCATTTGGGTAAAAGGTGCGCTGTCGTACCATTCCTGGTGAACGGCCCCGTACAATACGATATTCACGACAAATGCAGACAGGTGGATCAGCAGGAGATGGAGGAGATAAAAAAACATGGGAACCTGCCCGAATATTTTCAGGAAACGGGCTAACCAGCCGCCTGCCTTTTCGGCCCAGGGAAGCAATGCGATAAGCGGCCCGAGCGTCATCAGCAGGTAAAGCTGCGATGCAGGATATTTGCGCTGGTTCAAAAGCTGGAAAATAAATGGCGGATCACCGGCTTCGGGCGTCCGCCGGGTAATGATGATACTTGCAATGATCAGAAACAATGCGATCGCAGAAAGCCCGATGCCCAGGAATATTTTCCTGCGCCGGGCAGGCCCCAGTAACAGGATCTGCCCAGAACCATAACCTGCGGCCATAACCCCGATCCAGGGGACGATCACATACAATACCGAGATACCCTCCCAGGTTTCCAGTCCCGAAGTGTAAATAAACTCCCAGAATCTCCCCAAGGATGCGCGGGAATCTTGCGGCAACCAGTAGGGAACCTTTGCAAACAGGTCCTGTACCACGATAATCACCAAGCCGATGATTCCCACGACAACGGGACGGAGCCATATAAACGCCGCCATCAATACCATACACCAGCCCAGCATCCATATCACACCCAGCAGCACAAAATTGGAATAATCGATCCCGAAAGTCCAGAAAAACCGGATGACGGTCAGTTCCAGCACGACCAGCAAAAGGCCGCGTACTACCAGGTATCGGGCTAATGCAGCCCGGTCACCCAGCTTGTGACCGTACAGGAATATGCTGGCACCGGCAAAAAAAGCAAAGCCCGGCGCACAATAATGCGTAATCCACCGGGTGAAGAAAATGCCGGGAGAAGGGCCACCGGGCGGCTGACCTGAGTAGACCCGCACGTGGTCGATGACCATCAGGACCATGATCAGCCCGCGGACTATGTCAATGGATTGTACCCTTGCAGAGCCCGGATGTCTGATATCCGGAACTGCTTCGAAACCTGAACCTGGCATAACCGACATGTTTTAAACCGTAAAAATTAAAACCGGTTGGGGTAACTTTGCACGAAAACGAAATGATCGTGTAGTTAATCAATTTCCGCATTAATTAAAAGAAATGGATTCCATTGAAATTCAAAAAGTTAATACTGATCAAATTCTGAATATCCGCCACCGCGTGTTGTGGCCGGATCAATCTCCGGACTTCGTGAAAGTCGCCGAAGACGATACCGGCTTCCATTTCGGACTGTATTACGATCAAAAACTCGTTTCAGTCATTTCGCTTTTTGCAGAAGGCGAAAGCATTCGTTTCCGCAAATTTGCGACCCTGCCTGAATTTCAGGGTAAAGGACTTGGTTCCCGGTTACTGGAACATGCTATTGATTTCTCCCTTCAAAACCATTACAGTAGAATGTGGTGCGATGCCCGCAGCAGCGTCCTGGGATTTTACGAACGCTTCGGTTTCCAAAAATTCTCAGAGCCTTTTTTCAAGGAACGTGTCGAATATTACAAAATCGAGCGGGTGTTCTGACGCGCATACTTAGCCGAACGTCACATCCTTTTTACCTATGAACCGGGCATAGGCAGCACCGGCCGCTTCCAGGGATTTCTCCGCGGTGTCCGGCATTTTACTCAGGGGTGTGATTTCAATACGGACCAGGTCTTTTTTCTCCGTCCTTCGCCACGCGGCTACCACCTTACCTTTGACCGTCACGACCGGCTTGAAGATCCCACTACCCGACTCCGGGTTCCGGGCCACCGCATCGTCCATAGCGGCGCTCCGATCGGCATAACCGATGGTAAGCTCGTCGAAGGCAGGGATCAGCATGGCTTTCGCGATTACTTTTGGCACCTCGCTTACGCCGGTGAACAGATACTCCCGGTCTCCGATCTTCGCTGTTTCAAACCCAGCACGTACCGCTTCGAAACCCAGTCTGGAATCCGTTATCGACAATCCGCTCCACCAGGCAAAATCCTGGACGGTAGCTGGTCCGTGACTGGCGAAGTAACGTCCCGCCAATGCGGCCAACGCTTCCTCACGCGGCACAGGCGATGCTGCGGGAACCTTGTGATCAAACAATGCATAAGTAAACTTCTTACCGCGCCGGGCACCGTTGCATATCACTTTGTCCAGTTCTGCACGAAACATAATGTGCGTCGCACGAAGGTTGTCCGTCTCGACACCTGCCTTGTTGACTTCCGCAATGACTTCTTCCCGCGTCAGCTCCCTGCCATCTTCCAGCAACCTTCCGATCAGATCATTAGTCAGACTAAAAACCGAGTCGTCCAGTTTTAATTGCCGGTACATGGTTCCCGCGAGCTTGTTCACGTGCGGCGCAGTAAGGTCCATCATCCAGCGGACATCCTCCGGTGCTACAAAATGCCAGGTAGGTCGCATGATATGCGTCCGGATCATCCGCCCGTCATCAACCGCCTTCTCAATGCTGGCATCCGTGGCCTTTTTAAGTCGTAAACCCAATGCCCATTTCGCCATGGCGAAATCCTGCGCCTGGACTGCGCCCATCCAGGCTACCAATGCACCAGGATCAGTGAAACCGGTATCTATAAGTTGTTGATTGAAAAGACGTAAAGCGGCAATATCGGATAAGGTCATGGCTGTTGAAATTATGTCGTTGAATAGTTGGCAGGATTTTGCCTGCCACTAAAATCAGTATTTATACATAAAAAAGAAAACCCTGCCAACCGGAATGGCTGACAGGTATTGATGAAGTGTTGAACTGAATCTGCATTTATCACGGCATCGGTCCCCAGAATGCATTCTCCTGGTCAATGTCTGATGTGTAGATGACCGCATGGACAATCTTACCATCCCGGACCGTATACAGGTCAATGTTCTCCACATCTAGTAAGGCTCCGTTGGGCTGGGCCGCTTTCCAATGCAGGATACATGCTACCTTATCGTCGTAGGCATCGAAGTATCGTACACTTTCGAGCCGTATGGTTCCTTCCGATAGTTGTCCCATCGTTGCGCCCATTTGCAGGAGCTCGGCTTTTGATTTTTTCGCACCGGAGATGCGATTGCTTCCCGGTTGCTCCCACACCAGATCAGGATGGAGATAGGAAGCAAACTTTTCATTGTCGTGTGCCATATAGGCGGTCAGGAATTCTTTTACAGTTTGAAGTGGCATGGATTTGTCGTTTTGAGTTATTACTGAAACAGTTGTCATGATTGTAATGAAAATGGTGAGAATCGTTTTCATGGCCGTATTTATTTGGAAACCAGCATTTGCTTGAGGCCTGCGGACTGTAACCAGGCCATGGCCGCAACCCATACCGCTACCGCGCCGATGAGTACATAGCCGACAACAGATATTGCGAACGGCTGGAACAGGACAATACTCGCACTGCCGATCACCCATAGCGTGTCGAGGGCGATGACCAGCCGTACGCCGCGGACGTGTACGGGGCTACTGCGGCTGACCGAGAAGACGAGAGCAGCAAATACGGTCAGGAAAATTCCTGTTTCGATGAATGGCATGGTGGCAGTCGTTCCGAACAGACCTGCGATGGTTTTCGGGAGAATAGCAAGCGCCAAACCGGTTACACCTGAACTGATTGCATTGATGAGCATTACATTTTTGAGCGTTTTCATGTTGCGATTGTTTGATTGAAATTGGATGCAACAAAGGTATCCCTGAGCCCTCGCGACAGACTTACCCGAACGCGCCAACGACTTATCATTTCATGACAACGCGCAAAAAAGAGACCCCGGAGGCGCGATGGCCTCCGGGGTCTGGTAATTAAATTCGTAGTTGAAGGATCGGCTTAGTTGCCGGTCGCAAGACGCATTTCGGTCAGCATTTTTTGGAAACCGGCTTTTTCATACGCAGAAACGGCCGGTAGATTATCGGAGTAAACCTGCAATCTGACTTCATCCAGGCCCTTACTCCTTGCCCATTCCACCAGCCTGTCGATGATCAGTTTGTTGATCCCTCGCCCGCGCATATCCGGCTCCGTGTACATAAAACCCAGAAAGGCATATCTTTCAAACCGACTGTAAGGTTTGGCTTCCAGGATACGCGCATGGCCGCTGGCGATCAGGCGATCGTCCAAAACCGCCACAACCACCTCGGCCTCCTCGCTCCGGATCATTTTTTCGAGATCGTAGTAGTGGAATTCCTCAGCGACTAACGTGTCGTCGAGCGGCCTTTCATTGGCAATCAATTTTTGTTCAAATGCAAGAAGCGTCGGTAATTCGTCTAACCGGGCCTGGCGGATGTGAATGTTCTCCATTGTGATGTTGATGTGGTACCATCACAAAACTACTATTTCAGGTCGCTGTGCAAACATTTTGCAAGAAATAATCGGATTACTCCCCCGCCGACACCCGGCTTTCGCGGTAGCCTGGCAGCACACTTCCGAGGATCGCCTTTGCCCTTCCGGCTGTCTCAGGTCCTGCGGGAACAGGCAGGCTGAAGCTACTGATATGGAGGCCGGAGTCATATAATTCAGCATTCAGATACTCGGCAAAACGCATATTAAAGGTCAGTAATACCTGCTCCCAACCCGATACCGGATAAGACGAACACCACAAATCGACCACCCGTGCATGCGCATGAAGCAACAGGTTAGGCAGCAACTGGTGCAGGTATAAGGTACCGCTGGCGTGATTGGTCTTTAAACGACGGTCCAGGCTGTAAATGTCATAATCAACGAGCCGCTGATGGAGGCCGGTTTCAGCGTAATTCACCAGTATATCGACTTCAAAGTGGTCATTGATTTTTTCACAAACCGAGATAATGCTGGCCGTATCCGAATCGTCTGCCACAAAATAATGTACGATGACCCTGTAAAGCCGGATAATTTCGCCCGCGGCGGCTTTCAATGCACTTTCCTCGGCCCCAACCAGTATCAGATGCCGCTGATGAGCCGCAAGGGCCATTGCAAACGTTTTTCCCCACTCGCTGTCAGCCCCGCGGACTACCGAAAAATTCATAGTGTTGATGATTTGATAAAATAATTCCGATGCATTTAAGGTCAAATGCATTCAGAGTTGTCTGTTATGTAGTGCAAAGAAAACAGAGGCAGTCATGCGAGGAAATACTGATTTATCATTACAAAGGGCTTCCGGAGCGACGGCGGCGATCGTCCCCGATTACCTGAAACTGCTCAACAGGCATTATGATTTCGACGGTGTGGAACCCGACCGGCTCGATAAACAGCTGGCGCTTATCCGCGCCATGGCACAACTCAGCAGCAGCGGCGTTACGGTTTACGATCTGCAAAAACAAGTGCACGTTTACGCGTCCCGCAACTTTTATCAACTTTACGGTTACGATTTCGGAGAAAGACCGTCGTACATCGGCAACGACGTCTTCGATTGCAAGATACATCCTGATGATCGCGACGATCTGGCGCGAAATGGCTACGAAGCCATGAAATTCATGATGCGGCAGCCCGTAAGTCTCCGCAAGCAGTTTAAAATGGTTACAGAATACCGCATTATGACCGCCGGGGGAAACTACATCCGTGTTTCCGAACAGCATCAGGTACTGGAACTGGACGCATCGGGCAATATCTGGCTTTCCCTCGGTGTGATCGACGTGTCACCCGATCAGTCCCCGAGTGGCACGGTCAAGAACCAGATTATCAATTTTCACACGGGCGAACTCATCCGGCTGGAAACCGGCAACCGCCCGAGCCCTGTCCGATTGACTTTAAGAGAAGCTCAAATACTTTCCCTGATCTCGGATGGAAAACTGAGTAAAGAAATCTCTGCACTGTTGGCAATCAGCGTGCATACCGTCAACACCCACCGGCAGCGTATTCTGGAAAAACTGGAGGTGGACAATGCCATCGAGGCTTTACACGCGGCCAGAAGGCTGGGAATTCTCTCCTAACGATTAATCAAAAAGTTCGTAGGATAAATTCCAATTCTCAATAAAAGATATTTCTACAATTAAAGATTCTTATTTGGTACAATTTTATTAGTGCGAAGCGGTTACAACTTGCTACTTTTCAATTAATCTAAACAGATGTGATAATGAAAAGCGAACATGAAAAACAGACCGTCATTACACTGAACGACGAAAGCTTTAAGCATTACCTGATCGAGCGCTATGGTCATGGGGCTCAAACATGGAATAAGTTAAAAAACGCCTCGCAGGAGCTGATTTCCTCTGAAACCTGGATACAGCTGTTCAATCACGCGAAGGAAGATGTTGCAAAAAGGGGCGGCACGCTGATCGGCTACGAACTGGTCAACAATATCTTGCTCAGCCACGACGGCATCCACGCTCACTGGCCGATGAACTGGATGTGGGTTATCCAATTCGGCAAAGACTAAATTCCCCTAAAGTGGGAATTTAGTCTTTTACGGGCTTGGCTTATCATTTTTCCGGATTTAACTTTACGAGAAGCAATTAGTAACAATCTGCCCTTGTAGAGCAATGGACAAAAAAACCTCCGGATGAATAATCTTAAAACGATCTATCTGGTGGACGACGACCAGGACGACCGCTTCTTTATCAGGGAGGCCATCCAGGAATGCGGTGCAAATGCGACAATTATTGAGGTAGAAAATGGCTCCGATCTGCTGGCATTGGTGAATGAAGCCTGCGATCCGGCGTCGTCGGTGATCATCATCGACATGAATATGCCTAAAATGAATGGGCTGGAAACCGTCTCGGTGATCCGCATGGATTCGCGATTCTCCGAAATGCCCGTTGTAATGCTTTCCACCTCTTCGAACCCGGCGTTGATCCAAACTGCCTATGATTCGGGTGTCAGCAGTTTTGTGACCAAACCCAGTACATTCGACGAGTTTGCAGAACTTGCTGTGGATATCAGGGACCGTTATTTATAGGCTGTCGTTTTTGTTCTATTTTTCTTTTCCTGCCGGGCCGATCTTTGAAAGAAAAAACGATATGACAACGATGAGCCTGATCCTGATTGCCACCGCATTGGCCAGCGGCCTGATTGCCGGATTATTTTACAGCTATTCGTGCTCCGTTAATCCGGGGTTGGGCGCATTGCCTGATGAAGGTTACCTGGCCGCAATGCAATCCATTAACCGGGCTATACTCAACCCTGTTTTCTTTCTCAGCTTTATGGGAACGCTCATTCTGCTGCCTCTGAGCACCTACCAGCATTTCGGCGCCAGCCAGCGCTTCTACTGGCTTGTCGCAGCCACGGTAGTGTATGCGATCGGAACCTTCGGTGTAACTATTTTCGGCAATGTGCCATTGAACGATGCCCTGGACAAAGTTAATCTCACTTCATCATCCGCCCAGGAACTGGCGCAATACCGGCTGCGTTTTGAGATACCCTGGAACCGCCTGCACGCGGTACGCACTGTGGCTTCCATTGTGTCATTCGCAATGGTACTGATCGCCTGTCTGAGCGGAAACAGCCGCTAATAGAAACAAAAATGACCATACGTCCCTATAAACCAACAGATTACACCGAATGCATTCAGGCATTCCACAGCAATGAGCCCGAGTTTTTTGCAGAACACGAACTGGAAGAATTCCGGACTTTACTCGAAGACCTGGCCGCGGATACGGACGGCAACACTTCCTCTACCTACTATTTCGTGGTAGAGACGGAGGGTCGTGTGGCTGCCTGTGCAGGCTTCTATCTCCCACCCGACAACGAACCGGCCATGTTGGTATGGGGGATGGTAGCACGAAAGTTTCACCGGCAGGGCATCGGAAAGCGGCTGCTTACATTTCGACTGGACAAAATCCGCGAACTACGACCCGGTTTGCCGGTTATCCTGGACACAACGCAATGGAGTTACCCGTTTTTCGAAAAGCTGGGCTTTGGTGTAACCAGGATTACCAACGATTTTTATGCGCCGGGCCTTGATCGCTATGACATGATCCTGGACCCGGACCGCTACCAATCCAGCTTAATGAGCGACACGGCCTGACGCGGCAACGCGAGTGGTATTTCCGTCTTGTTGCCCGCGATTTTTAACTTACGCGGCTTGCCTATGGTCTCCAGCTGGCCCGCTTTTTCCAATGTCGCGACCTGGGCGGCAGTAGGCTGCTGCGGCGAACCCATTTTTTTCCAGACTTCATAGGAGTTACTATGGGAATTGTCTATCCGGTATTCAGTGACCGTTACTGATGACACGGGAATCCCAGCCAGGACCAGGGAAACCGCCTGTTCAGGCCCCTGTTTGTCATCGTCATGGTAGTTCCACAGCATTACAGCCGCGGAATGGGCGGCTTTGGTTCCCAACGCGCCTATTTCCGTCTTTTCGCCCCGGATACTTGAATCAAGCACCATCTGAAGCGGGTACATCCTGTCGCTTTTTACCTGCACACGATCCCCGTCCATTTTACCGAACATACGGAATACATTCAGAACAGGCTTATCGACACCATTCGTAGCCAGGTCGCGGAAGCCGTAAAACCAGGGCTGGTTTTCGAACTCGAATGACCAGGACACTGCTCCCAGAAAGTTAATACCGTATTTGTCTGCCAATTCATATTTTCGCGCGAATGTGGCCGCAGTGTAGCTCGAATACATCGTACCGTTGCGATATGCGTTGGAAGGATTGGTGGCCATACCGCAAGCCGCGCACCCTTCCGGATCCGACTCCCCCACGATCAACGGAAGGTTTTTGAACTGCGGATAGGCCAGTACGGATTTAAAACCGGTCTGGATGTCACGTAACTGCGGACTCATGTTCATGCGGACCATGCCGTCTATGAGTTTGGGCGAACCTTTTGCGTGGAACAGCACCGCATCGAGCGGGGCGCCTGTTTGGCCGGTAACATAGTTGGTACCCTCCGCGCAATGTTTCAGAAATGCTTCCAGCCATTGTGTCCCGCCCTTACTGGATGTGCCTGCAATGTTCAGGCCGCCGATCCGCGCAGTGGGCAATGCCCGTTTAACGGCGTCAGCTGAATAATCATATAATTTAAAAAACTCATCCATTGTCCCTTTCCAATACCCGTTCGGCTCATTCCAAACTTCCCAATACCAGCTCTCCACCTCTTTTTGTCCATACCGTCCCACACTGTGTTTCACCCAGTTGTAAACCAGGTCGGCCCATTTACCGTAATCCTTGGGCGGATAAGCCCAGCCGGTCATGATGCGGCTATACGGATCGCCCGGCTTCCAGTCGTGCTGGTAGGGTTGCGGATGTGTGGATAATGCCTCAGGCATAAATCCGATCTGCGCCAGCGGCTTCATTCCCCTTTTTACGTAGGCATCAAAAATACTGTCAACAATTGCCCAATTGTAGACCGGTTTGCCGTTGCTGTCTTCGGTGTAGGCATTGGTCGATCCCCATTTAAGTGCCGGGGTACCATCGCCTGTGCACAACAGGCAATGCGCACGCACATATACGGGGACCGGGCTCAACGCCGCTATTTCGGACAGTAGCTTTTTACCATCCTTCATATAGGTATAATTCGGTTCGTCATAGCCAAACCATGCCCATACCGGCTTCATAGGCGCTATTTTTTTACTAAAATCCACCTCGACACGCACCGGTTGGCCTTGCGCAAACAACAAATTGTGATTCAAAAACACCAGGCTTAAAAGCAGCAATGCGGCGCGGAAACATGAGGTCATACGAGAGCAGAACATTTGATACGCGGTGAAAAACGACATTCATCTCCGATCTACCTGCGTCATTTCATTTTTTTACAAAACAAAAACCTCCCGGAATCCCGCGAGGTTTAACGTTGGTGCGGCGCTGTTACGCCAGTTCACTCTACCCTTACTTTTTCGTCGTCCGAAGCATTGTTGCTGTGCTTACGCTTCCGGGCAAAAGTATCCTTGCCAAAACGGTAACTAAAAGCCACTCCGATGCGCTGGGTGTCGGATTCGCTGATTTGATAGTAGTCCGACCGCCTAATACTGATCGATTTGTTGTGATACACCCAGGAATGGAACAAATCCTCGAAATTCAAGGCCAATGCGCCTTTTCCCTTCCATATTTTCTTCTGAATGCCCCCGTTCACACGGTACATCCCCGATGTGAGTGCTTGTCCGTTTATGTCCCGGCTTGCATAGTAACCTCCCAATTCGGCATTCCAGCCATGACCGAGATTGAAATAGTTGTTGACTTCCAACCGGGCGAGATTGTAACTGAAATTCAGCTCCTCGGTGTAAACCGGCCCGCGGGTCTTGATGCGCGACAACCGGAGCGTCGTGTTGCTGTACCACCACTTGGTGACCGAACCGGAAACTGTCGTGTTTAGCAACACCATATAGCCATTGGCGATGTTCTGCGGGCGGGTCGTGAAAATGTCCCCCTCGGCTTTGGTGGTCGTAAAAATCACGTCGGTGAACCGGTTGTAGCTCAAACCCATGTTCAGAAACTGCTTGTGCTGGTATTTCAGCTCTACGCGGTTCTGATATTGCGGGGTCAGGCCCGGGTTACCGGAACTGTAACTGTACTGGTCCTTATACAGCACAAATGGGTTCAGCATTTGATAATTGGGACGACTGATTCGCCTGACTGCCATGAGTACGAAGCTATTGTGGCCCTGTTCATCCAGTTTATAGTTCAGGAATATACTGGGGAACAACCTGGTGTAATCTTTGGTAAAACGCATCGCCAATACCGAATCGTTACCCAATTGATTACCTCTCGCCGACGTGTTTTCCAATCGCAGCCCCAGTTGCATTCCAAAGCGCTTCCACTTTCTCTGCCCGCTCACGTAAGCAGCATTAATCATTTCGCGATACCGAAAGTGGTTTGATCTGCGGTTATCGATCACGGCAATGCCGTCAACCACATTGTAATGATTGAATATAAAATCGTTATCAACAAAACTGGTTTTCACCCCGGCCTCCATTCTGGCGTTCCTTTTCAATGGATGTACATAATCGGCTTTGGCGGTATAAATGTTGATATCCGAGGGAATGCGGTAGAGGAACAGCTCATTCGCAGTGGTTGCGCCTTCGGGACTGAAAATCAGGTTCCGGAGGTCCTGATTGCCCCTGGTGCGGTAGTTCAGGTAATTGGCATCCACAGCCAGCTCCCGGCCTTTGTCGTTGAACTTGTGCAGCATGTTCAGGTTAATGCCCGTGTTGTTCCGAGTATCTTTGGATGCGGTACTACCCATTCCGGAGCCGTCGGGGCTGCCGACTGGCCCGAACTGGTTGCTGTGGTAGGTAAAATCTCCGTGTCGTCCCGAACCGTTGAGGTTTACGATCATCCCGTACACTGTTTTGGCGGTCGCCGCGAAGTCCAGTCCCATATTTACATTATAGCCGCTACCGCTATTCCGCAGGTCGTTGGTCAGATCGACGCTTGAAATAAGGCCTGCATTTTCATTGTAAAACCTGCGATTGAACCGGTCGAGCGTATAATTTTTCTCATAACTATAACCCAGGTTGGCGAAGAGATTAACCTTTTTACGGTTGTAGTTGAGGTTAATGGCGTCGTTGCTCCTCGCAAAACGGCCCTGGCTTGCTCCCAGCGACACACTGCCCGTCAGCCCGCCGGCGCGCGTCTTTTTCAGACGGATGTCGATGATCGCATTTCCCGCCGCATCGTATTTCGCGGGTGGGTTATCCAGCAATTCGATCTTGTCCAGCACACCACCGGGAAGCGATTTCAGGTATGCCGCGAGATCTGCACCCGACATATAGGTACTCCGCCCGTCGATTAACACCAGTACCCCACCTTTTCCGTTGAGACTGATTTCACCGTTGGCTGATACGGAAACGCCGGGTGTTTTTCCCAGCACTTCCAGGGTATTGCTAGTAGCGCTGCTGAGCATCGAGCCTACGTGCACGATCGTGCGATCCATTTCCTGCTCGATCAGTGGCTTTTGCGCTTTGATCACCACCTCTTTGAGTTCAATACTTTTGGCGGGCAGCAGAATGATGACGGGCAATGCAATGGCGGGATGCGCATCGTCGACCGTCAGCGCAGTACTTACAAAATCTTTCTGCCCCAAAGCCGTAATGGCCAGCAGGTAGGCATTGCTTGCAAGATTGGTGAAACGAAAGTTACCCGCGGCATCGGTAGCGTCGCCGGTGACGAGGGTCGAGTCGGAGGCTTTTAACAAGCGTACGGTCGCACCCGGCAACGTCTCATTGCCGGAATCTTTGACGGTACCGGATATGGACCTGCCCGGCTGGGCAAATGCCGTGGCGAGTGTAAATAAGAAGATCAGGGAAGTAACGAGTGTTTTCATGGCGGTTTGTTTGAATCGTTGTTCGATGGGTCAAATATTGCCCGCCTGTGTAACCTTCTGAAATAAATGTGTCGTAACTTCCCGGAACCCTGACGGAAGCTGATTTTAGCATGTCCAACCGGTTAGACATCCTTTTGCATCAGTCTGTCATGAAATTTCATGAATCCGGCCTTCTGATCGAGTGCATTCCTGTAATCCCGCCATATTTGTTTCCGACAACCGATTTACGGGCATAACCGAATGGAGAAATGAGTGAAGTCATCAGCAATAAAAATACCGAAGCAACCCGTAACGCCATTTATCTGGTGTTGACCGCCGCAGCAGCAGTGCCGGCATACCTCGCGATCAACACCTATCTGCGAACGATCGGTGCGCACGAAGACGAGGCACTGGCCACAGCCGGGACTATCGCGCTCTTCGGATGTATTTTTACCGGACGTCACCTGGCCACCATATGGTCGGCAAGGCAGCCACAGGTTCCCCGACATGTACTCAACGGGCTGGCCATTACCATTGCAGTATGCTTTTTGTGGCTCTTTATCCATGCTGATTTCCAGATCCACTCGTTTCAGGCCATTAACCTCCTGCTCTATTGGTTGCCATTTCTGGCGATCGGCCTCTGCACAGGCGCGTTGATCAAACTGTTCAGGCTCAGTACTCAAAAGGAACTGGAAGCGGCACAAAGCCAGGCGGCACAAAGCCAGAGCGAGCTGCATTTGTTACAATCACAGCTCAGCCCTCATTTTTTATTCAATACCCTCAATAACATGTACGGGCTCTCGATCACCCAACACGAGAAAATCCCGCCACTGCTGCTAAAACTCTCGGACCTCTTACGATACTCAGTATACGAGGCTAACGAAACCTATGTCGCGCTGCGAGATGAGGTCGCTTACATCCATAACTATATCGACTTCGAAAAGCTGCGGATCGGCGACCGCCTGGAACTGAAAGCTGACATTGAAAATGCAGACAGCAGCGCAGTACGCATTGCCCCTATGCTTTTGATCGTATTTATCGAAAATGCGTTCAAACACTCCAAAAACACGGCGGAGCCCAGGATATTCATTGAAATCGCATTAAAAACCTGGGGTAATTCGATACTTTTTTACCTTAAAAACTCGCATTGCAGACCGGATCCGGAGCAAAGTACCGTTGAAAAACACAGCGGCTTCGGACTTGCCAATGTGACCAAGCGGCTGCAACTGCTTTATCCTAACCAGCATGACCTTTCCGTAGAGAATGGAGAAACCAGCTATTGTGTCAATTTACGCCTGAACATCCGATGATATGACCCAGATCGACTGCCTGATCGTAGACGACGAACCCATCGCGCGGGACATAATACGCGCCTATTGCGGGCACCTCCCCTACCTGCGCGTGGTAGCGGCATGCGCCACTGCATTGGAGGCAAAAGCCGCATTGTTACAGAGCCGGGTGGATATTCTTTTCCTCGATATCAATATGCCGGTCATCGACGGCATTTCATTTCTGAAAACACTGAAAAACCCTCCGCAGATCATATTTACTACCGCATACAAAGAATACGCGATCGACGCTTTCGATCTGGCGGCCTGTGATTACCTGTTGAAACCCTTTTCATTGGAACGATTTATGGTAGCCGTAGACAAAGCGCTGGAAAGAATACAGCCTGCCAACGGCATCATTGCAACGGCCTCCCCGGAACAGAAGGAGGAAGGTTTTTTGTTTCTGAAAGCCGAGGGGAAAATTTATAAGATTCTGCATGATGATATTTTGTATGCCGAAGCAAACGGCAATTACACCAAAATCAGGACAATACAGCACACACTGCTCCCTGCCATGACATTCTCCGGTTTCGAGGAGATGGTACCGAGGTCGCGTTTTTTGCGGATTCACCGTTCTTTCATCATCAACAAATCCAGGATAGACCACATCGAGGGCAACCGGGTTTTTATCGACAATTCCGAAATTCCCATCGGCAGTAGTTACAGGGAGCAATTTCTGAAACAGCTCGGACTCCCATAATCGAAAAGAGCAGGGACTGCTCCCTGCTCTTCACTGACATTCTGCGTACCGTCTCACTTATGTGCCGGGATGGCAAAGAAAAGACTAAGTTGTATCACGCTGTTTTTGAAATCCGGGTTTTGGGCCGCAGTTTTATCAAAATCTCCCACTTTCGAGAAACCTGCGATGTAACGCGCACCGAGACCTAATCCGAATCCGGCCTGGTATCCAATGCCCACCCCGCCTGCGAGATCCAGGTTTTTAGCAAAATGGTCGATCGTCTGATCGGGGATATCTTCACTGGTTTTGAAGGACGCCTGGGGGCCAAACTCAAAATAAAACCCACCCTTCGTGCGGAATTTAAGCATTACCGGAACAGTCACGTACGTCGTCTTGAACTTCGGCTTCTGACTCCCATTGTCTATTTTGGCGCCCTGGGTTGAAAAAAGTACCTCGGGCTGGATCGAGAATACCTGACCAATCCCGAAATTCATGATACCGCCGAGGTGAAAGCCTACTAACGCCTCCGACTCAACATCGCTGCCGGTGTAATTACTGATGTTTACCCCCGCCTTTGGCCCGATGGAGAAGGATTGCGCAAATGCCGCACTGCTGAACACCGACAGAAGGACAAGCAAAGAGATCTTTTTCATGTTTTTGAGTTTAAATGGTTTTTAAAATGTGGATTCAAAAACCTGAATTCAAAAACCATGCCAAAAGGGGATGGGGTGTATGGCTATCAACGTTCGTTTGACGCCGTACTTTCTAAAAAAATTCACTTTGTATTTGCTAATACGTCCGATTTCCCCGGCACAAAAAACATTTCCTGCCATATCTCGCCATGCCGGCTCTTTTTCCCATTTCAGCAAGTTGAAAACCTCTTAAACCAGGCAAACTCCATGCCGTTAAATCAATTTAATAGCGTGATAATCAAACTTGTCTACATAAAATGATAAATTAATTTTTGCGACTCAACCCCTCTTATTCTGCTATTATGAAAACTCTCCCCCTGGTACTGGTGCTGCAACAATTGTGTGCAAGCAGCAGCGGTATTTTCGACACCTTTCCGGTTTCATTGATTTGTATCTGTGCTGTCATCGGGTTTATCCTATTCCTGGGCTGGAAATCTGATTTGCTAAAAAAAGCATACAGAAAGCTAAGCGCCTTCATTCAACGATACAGTGCAATGCCAGACCTTAGCAGGGACGAAATTCTGCCACTATTTTGGCGAATGATCAGGTCGAACTGGTACACAGTGCTATTGATTGTAATTCTATGGATTTTGCTTTTTGAGGTGGATGCCGGAAGTGATCTGGTGGTCAGTTATGTCGATGAAATTGCAACAGGCAGATTGCCAAGTTTAGGTAGTTTCGGCTCATTGTATCTGTTATTCTGCGTCACGCTTTTAATGACACTTTCAATTTGGACTGTCCCGTTTCACTTGTTTTCAGGAGACCGGATCAGGGAGATCAAGAAATCTGATAGAAATGCACTTCACTTTTACGTAGGGCTTCGCATTTTATCCTTACTGGCGATATCGCCGTTCGTTATTATTGCCAACTCATTTTTCTTTCGTTTTAAAATTCAGGATACGTCATTTTGGGAAATCCTGCTCGTAAACATTGGAATATTCGCCCTGCTCACGACGGTTGAGACACTCGTATTCAATAATACAAGGATAAAAAATCGATTAGGGACAGCCTCGGATACGCTGGTTCAACTGCTTAAAACATATGTTATCGCAAATTCTTACTTCGTGATATTGATACAGTTGTTACTCATAGAGTGTATCTACGTAGTGGTGGCCGGTGTGCTTGCGCTATTTGTTCCCGGCACTCATTATTTGATTGGCATTTTTATCCTGTTGAGCGGTGCCACAGTGTTCAGAATGCTCTTTTTCACCGATGGAAAAAAAATGGACGCTGTCGACATCTGGGGGCGCGTGTCTCAGCTTACCGGGGCTGCCAATAGTAAATCAAACAAAAGATTTTACAATGCGCTGTTCTGGACACTTGGATTGACAAATATTCTATTTTTTCTGATGCCCTCGTTGTCCGAAATAAATACGATTTACGTCGTTCTGGCAGTCTTCGGGTTTCTGATCATATACGTGGATCTCTGCCGGTATTGGACTGCAAGTGACTCCGTTCCAAAAAAGATAGCAGGCTATCTTGGCATCCTGATTTTTCTGATTGCTCCTAACATCTCACCCAAAGGACAGTTTTCGGTTCCCCTGCAGAAACTTGAAATACGCACGCGAAGTGGTTCTACATGTAGCGAAAAAATGGGTAAAGGGCTCGGGCCAGTCGCAAAAGACCGTTTGCTGGATTCGGCGCTGGCACGCAGGATTCGGTATATTTCTCAAATTGACACTACTCAGCTTAGTACGATCTACGTCGTTTGCGCAATGGGTGGCGGAAGCAGGGCGGGATACTTTACCGCAAGCGTTCTGCAATCAATCGCGGACAGCCTTCCCGATTTCTGGGACCATACCTTGTTGTACAGCACTATTTCCGGAGGGTCGGTAGGCACCTATCACTACATCAAACGAAAGGTGGAAGGAGAAAAGGCTGATCCAGCTTACTTACAGGAAATTTACAGAAGAAATTACAACACCAGCGGCATGTTTGGCCTATTGCTGGGTGACGCCTTTGAAGGAGCTTTTGGCGGGTTCATTGGCAGGGCCAAGAAATATCTGAAAATTGATCCGGTGACCGCACCGCCTTACCGCGACAGGAATGTCCGTATCAGGCAAGAATACGAATTGAGCCTTCGTGCTGCTCTTTCAGGTAAGCCATCTACCATAAATTCTAAATTCAAAAATCTGACGGGTGGAAAAACGCCCATTCCTGATCGTTTTCAAAGTTTCGCCTATGATCAAAAGGACGCCATACCGATCCATCTGGTAAACACATTTGAAATCAATACCGGAAGGCGAACCGTTTTATCTCCATATGTAGTCGATGACACGACCATTTTTTCCAACGCCATTCTACCCCTTCAGGACACCGCATTTTCAAAATTCATTGCAAACCAGGATATTAGCTACCGGGAGGCAGTCAACATGTCTGAATTGTTTCCTTTTCTCAGTGCAGCCTCCACGATTGGCGACAATTCTGATTATCAGTTTGTTGATGGAGGCTATTTTGAAAACTATGGCCTGGCGACAGCATTCGATGTCATACACCAGCTGAAATCGCACCACAAAGAACTAACAAATCGTCTGAAAGTCATTCTGATCAAAAATAGCCTCCAACCCCCGACTTTGAAAAAGAAAACCCGGCAGCTCATTGCTCCGCTTGTAGGTGTTATCAATGCGCCATTTACAGGTCATGCCAACCATTTTCAGGAAGAAGGCAGAAAGATGTTTTGTGACCGCTTTGTCGTGTTGGAACTCAATGAGAAAGCCGACACCTCCAGGGTCTCCCTCACTCGTGCGCTAACTAAAAGGCATATGGACATCATGGATAAGCAGGCCGCCAGGGAAGTAAGAGCAAAGTTGAAAAAAATCAGGTACCCATACCGACCGTGTGAAAAGTAAATTGTGCCTATTCTTTCACAAACTCGCGGCTTTCACTCCCCTGTCGCAATATCACCTTATTACTGGCCGGAATAAACTCAAATGTAGCTGCCGCGGCCGGAAAGGCGAAGGAGTGTTTGCCGGTTGCCCGCAGTTCGCTGGCCTCCTGGCCCGTGGCCTGGGCAGTGAGCGCATTCCCTTTTTTTACAAACGTGAGTTTGAATTGTACCTGCGAATTGGCATAAGTTCCTACGTAAGGTTCCAGGTCAATGGTAGCGATCGTTTTGGCCAGGTTAACAATGCCGGCAACATGGTCGGTCTCGGTGATCGCTTCGCCGTATTCCAGCCGCGCGATGATGCCCCAGCCGTAAAAATCGTTGGCAACACCGATGAGCAGGTCGTTATCCCCCTGATTGAGGTTCAGCCTGACGGTCGCGTTTTGAATTGAAATCCTTCCATCGGGGTACCGTTTCATACCTTGCTGGAAAAGGTTTTTGTCGGCGAAGATCATCTGGTTATTTAAGAACACCCAAACCTCATCACTGAAACCGAACTGCAGCCCTACGTTCACGGCTTCTTTTGTCGTGATCTTGGTTTTCAGCCAAATCGCTTTCCGGGTTTTATTACCGCCATGTTTACGGGTCAGATTCACCAAACCATCGCGCTCGGCAGCAATACTGTCGGTAAACAGTTCGGGTTTCGGCTGGTTTTGAAATGTCAGTTCACTGCCGATTGGAAGGTCAAAAGGAGCGCTAGACGCCCATTTTCTCAGATAGAGTCCATCATGATCGGTAATATCGGGTAGCGCCAACGGGCTCAAACCTTCAACTTCATTAGGTTTTATCTGTACGTTGGCAATATAAGAAGCGCCTTCGAAAGCGACGCTACCTTCGGCGGCAAGGCCCTGGAGTTCAGGAATGTCCAGCACCGGCTTGGGCGCATGATTAAGGAAAACTTGCAGCCTCTTACCTGATATGATCAGTTTCATATGGTTCCATTCACCGGCTTTCGCTAATGCAGGTGATTGGTAATCAGGATACATATCCCACATATTGACGCCGTCGAAGTAAGGGCAGTACTGAATCCCCTGATTTGCGAGCTTGTTGCCAACCCTGGACATGCGCAAGTACACAATCTCCTGCTCATTGGCGTCTTTGCGATGAAAATAAATGGATTCTCCAAACTCGGCCGCGGAGGGCTCGATATCGAATTCGATGATTCCGTCTTTAAAAATCACATCTTTCAGGATCACCTGTCCGGACCTTGGCGCCAGCTTCATTGCCTTCACTCCCTTGTGCTCTTCGAAAGTTACTTTTCCATCCTGAAACTCCCATTTCTCAGGCGTGAGAGAGATAAAGAAATCGCTTTTTTTGACCGGGGGAGCTTCTTTTTTCCTTTGTCCAAAACATGGAACGGCGAAGAGAATGAACAGAATGGGAAGGAGATTTTTCATAGCATTTTTGCTTGTTTATTTTGTGGCAAAAATGCGTTTTCAGAACATTTCATGTCTGTTCAAACCCGTAGCAAGTTTTGTTCAAGTTGGGTTCAAACTGTCTGTATCTATGAAAAAGCCCGATCTGTACAGGAAATTCTGATTCACTGACTTGCAATCATGCCCATCCCGTGATCATGATCATATGAAACGCAAAAAACAAGAAAAACCCGTTCATCATATTGCTGAATGCAATATGAGAACGGGCCTTTCTGCAAATTATCCTTAACGGCGAACTGTCACTTTCAGGAATGTGGCGGGAATTGAAGTCGCGTTTTCGTTCTCACTCTGATTTTGACTTTCGAACAATACTTGCAGTTCGCGCAGAAGATCGGCTTCCTTTCCATTTTTTTCTGCCGCTTCAAATGCATTCATCGTAGGACCATAGTATTTCCTGAAAATCTCGAGGAACTCGGCCGGAGCATAGGACGCCTGAAATGTGAACGTTTCCCTTTCAAACGAAATATTTTCCCTGGACGCGCCTGCCGCAACAAACCGGTCCGTTACATTGCTTTCTACCCCCCAAAGCATCGGACTGACAAACCCTTCCGGCGGTGAGGGCGTGTAAGCGGAGCATACTTTCAGGATCTGGGCCACCAGCGTCGGGTCGCCGGGGATCCAGTTGCCCATCACGATCCTGCCGCCGCGGCGTGTGACGCGGAACATTTCTTTGGCCACATCAAATGGCTGGGGCGCGAACATCGCACCAAAAATGCTCACTACCAGATCGAACGATTCATCCTTAATGTCATTCAGATCGATCGCGTCGCCTTCCCGGAATGTGATATTGGTCAATCCTTCCGCCTTTACCCGGGCATTGCCGGCTTCCACGAGGTTTCTCGCAATGTCGACGCCCTGAACATTCGCGCCGAGCCGGGCGGCAGGTATGGCGGTAGTGCCATCGCCACAACCCAAATCCAGCACATCCATGCCCTCTTTGATCCCTAATTTTGCTATCAGTGCAGAACCGCTTTCACGCATCGTTGCTGCCAGACGGGTGAAGTCACCCTTTTCCCATAGTGCTTTGTTTGCATTCATTTTATTTTTTGTTTTTTGTTAATAGATAATGATTTAAACTTCTTGATAGCCGTTCTGTATTTACAATTCGGCAACCTCATTGACTTTGATGGCACGCGTCTCCCATCCTATTTTCACCACATACCGGGCCGAAACGGCCTCCGAATTAAGCGTCAGTTGATAGTCGCCGGATTCAAGCTCTGAAACATTCAATAGCTTGCCGTAATACAATGCAGCCGTTTTATCGCGATGCAATGTGTTCCCCTGCTTGTCGAGAAAACCAACGCTGATGGGTATATGCTTGGGATTAAAAATGTACACAAACACGTTTCCGTCGTCATTGACCGTAATCCTTGGTAACACTGAAAAATGCGTGGTCAGCGGATTGACAGTCGGATTCTCGTTTTCAGACCGGGTACCGGCCATCCAGCCGGATTCTGCGTGGTTTTGGCCCAACAAGGCCAGATCGTTCTGCTGTGCATTGCCCGTATTGAGCATCAAAGACAGGAACAGCGAAAGAAGCAACGTTACTAATTTAAGGTTTTTCATAGCTAATTTTAACTAAATCAGGATTGACCCCGACATTCGTTTTTATTGTTTGAATTTCAACTTGTTAATCACGTTCCGGCCCACGATTTTGCCATGGGTAAGACTTACCTCACACGTTTTGCGATAGTGGATTCCCGCATACACCCGTGAAACGGCTGCCTCTGCCGCAGCGGCTTCGAAAGAGTTGAATTCTCTTGGAACAAAGCCCGTCAGATTGTAAGGCTTGTCGGTATAATGGTAGTTTTTACCGAAAATATCCGTGAGCGCTTCCGCGGCCGCAGCCGACATCACCGAATGTCCCGAGGGATATTCCGGATGTGGGGGCGTCGGAATCACAGTGTTCCATTCGGGATGGTTCATCACAGTGCGGATGTAAGTGATCGGCCGCACACCCTGGTACACATATTTCCCCTTACAAAGGCTGATGGCCCCGTCCGACATCGCGATCGACAGCTGCGTAAATGCTTTTGCCGCTATGGCCAGTCCCGGTTTTTCGATCGCCAGGACCTGACTCAGCACATTATGCCACGAATTGTCCGGCCAGAAGGTCGCGATGGTACGCTGCTCCTGCGTGAGCGATTGTGAAATGGCGTACAGCTCGGCAACCTGCTTATAATACTCCGAAGCTTTGTCTTCCGAATAAGCGATGGGCGCGCCCTGTTCCGCCCCGGCATCACTGTTTGCTACGATCGTACGCACCTTACCCCAGTTGGAAAGGATGGCCGGAGCCAATGCGGGCGGCGTCGGTTTCCAGTAGGCCGCTCCGCTCAGGAGGGTATAAGGCGTAGCGTTGTCGAAACCGTCGGTTTTGGACCATTCGAAAACCGCAGCGGCGATCTTCTTTCCGAATGCCACGGAATTGGCGAGCACATCCGGCTGCTGGTGTTGCTGGTACTTAGCCAGATTGGCTGCTTCAAGCGAATCGATGCGGGCCAGGTTAGCGGCTGAAATCCCCGGATGGATCACCCTGTTGATGGCCGCGAGCGCCGCATTAGCACTGGCCGGATAATAATAGCCCAAGGATTTCTCAGGCTGCGGCAGCGCGGGCAGGCCGTTGAGCTGCGGCGCGATCGACTGGTACCCTGGCAAACCGGGTTGCAGGGATTCCCATAATGCAACGCCTGTGTAAGCCCATCTACGGGCGTGGACGGGGGGCGGGCCAGGCATGGTCTGCGCGATTTTCAGTTGCATCGTCAGCCATGTGGTGACTACCTCGGGAGAAGCAACCGGCTGGGCCGGGACATCGGGACCATCGTGATCGGTGCAGGATACTACTACCATTGCGCAGGCAAGCAATCCGATGGTTGATTGTTTGATGCGTTTCAATACTCTTAAATTTTTCATGTTTATAATAGATGATTGAGGCTGCAAAATTGCGGTGGATCGGGTGTCCCAAACTTGTAATCACGAAGCATATCCAGGTAATTATGCGTCACCTGCATCGCCCCTGAATACCGCCGCTCATAACTACCTGGATTTGCATCCGCATTACCAGCCGGGCCCGCAGGCGCCTCCTAGTTTTGCACCCGGTTCAATCGACCGCATTACGCAAATCATTTATATTCAAAAAAACAGCTATGAAAAAAAGTACATTTCTCCGTCACAGCGGGCGCATTCTGGCGCTCGTTACGATTTTGGGTTTCTTCAATGCCTGCACGGATCACGAGGATCCTCAGCCGGTTACGCCTGCCGCCCGCATTGCCGCAAGTGAAAACCTGACGATGCCCGATGCTTTTTCGCTTCCTTCCAATCCGAAAGGTTATGAACGTGTTGCTACCTATTATGCAGTGGGTGTGCAGAAATACAAGGCTCAGGTGAAAGCAGGATCCGGTCCCGTCCAGTACGAATGGGTTTTCGTGGCCCCGGAAGCAGAGCTTTACGATGCTTCCAATGCAAAGATCGGCACACATTATGCCGGCCCGACGTGGAAAGTAACCGGCAGCGGCCACACGATCATGGGCCAGGCTTTCAGTCCGGCGAAAACCTATTCGAACGATCCCGCCAGCATCGACTGGCTGCTGCTGAGCAACAAAGCCGGACAGGAACCAACGGGAATTTTCCGGGGAGTAGGCTACATTTTCAGGATCGCGACCACAGGCGGGAGAGCGCCGGCCGCAGCGCCCGCCGACTTAACAGCCACCGCCGAAGTGCCTTATACAGCGGTGTACCGGTTCGTCAAACGGATTCTTTGATTTATTCTTCTTTTGGGGAGACCCGCGCGGAATATTCCGTGGGAGTCTCCCCAAATTCTTTTTTAAAGCTTTTACTGAAATAGGATTGATCATTAAATCCTACCGCATAGCCGATCTGCGTAATGGTATCGGCCTTCTGCCGGATCATTTCCGCCGCTTTTTGCAGACGCAGGTCACGGATAAAGTCATTTGGAGCAAGACCGGTGAGCGCTTTTAGCTTCCGCAGCAGCTGGGTACGGCTCAAACTCATTTCCTCCGCCATTTTCTCAACCGAGAACAACACGTCTTCCATATTCGCTTCCACGATCTCTTTGGCCTTCATCAGGAACTTATCGTCGAGCGACATTTCTTCCGCGGATGTTACGTGTACCCGAATGCGTTCCTTGTAACGCCCGGCGAGTTTCTTTCTCAGTTCGATCAGGTTTTTGACACGAACCGTCAGTTCTTCCACCGAAAATGGTTTGGTCAGGTAGTCGTCCGCACCGGTTTTCAACCCGTCGATCCGCGACTCCTGGCCGCTTTTTGCCGTGAGTAATATCACCGGTATGTGGCTCGTGCGCTCGTCGGATTTAATATGGGCGGTGAGCTCCATACCATCCATTTTAGGCATCATGAGATCGCTGATGATCAGGCTTGGCAGTACTTTCCGAGCGCACGCCAGTGCTTCCATGCCATCGGGCGCCCTGAAAACAATGTATTCGTCGTCGAGCAGCGACGCCATGTAATCCCTCAGTTCCGCATTATCCTCCACGATGAGCACTGTTTCGCGGAGTGCCGGACCACCGGGTGCCGGACCATCAACTTGCGCGTCAAGGTTTTTCGGGTTATTTACGATCGGTGCAGTTTCAGGCAGGGTTGGTACGGACGGCATTGTGAATTCGCTGAACTCCGATTCAATGAGCTGGTTTGCTTCATAGGCGCCCTGATGGACTGGTACTTCAATCGCGAAGACCGACCCTTTACCCGGCTCGCTTTGCAGGGAAATATCTCCTCTATGCAGCTTCACGAGTTCCTTGGCCAGCGCAAGGCCCAAACCGGTGCCTCCGTCCTGGTTTTCAACAGTTTGCCTGGCCTGGTAAAACGATTCAAATACCTGCTTCTGCTCTTCGGGAGCAATGCCTTTTCCGGTATCCGACACCGCAATGCGAACGAGTTGCCGCCCCGCGTCTTCTTCCAAATGCGCAGTAAACCTGACCAGTCCCCCCGCAGCAGTGAATTTAAATGCATTGGAAAGCAGGTTGATAATCACCTTTTCCAGCTTATCCGGATCAAACCAATAAGACCCTGGCTTCACATCCACCGTTTTTTCAAAAACAATTTCCCTATGCTGCGCCAGCGAGTCAAAAGAGGATGACAAAATGCTCAGAAATTGGCGCAGGTCGCCTTTTTGGATTTGAAGTTCCATTTTACCGGCTTCCAGCTTCGACAGGTTCAATAACTGGTTCACTAATTCCAGCAGCCGGTTGGCATACCGTTTCATAATGAGCAGCTTATCTTGCTCAGCCGGAGGTTTTTTACTCAATTCTTCCTCCAATGGTGCAAGGATAAGCGTCAACGGCGTCCGGAACTCGTGGGAGATATTGGCAAAAAATCTTGATTTCATCCGGTCCATTTCTTTCAGTTCCTCGGTTTGAAGCATGATTTTCTCCGTACGCTCCCGGACCGTATTTTCCAGGACGAGCTTTTCCATTTGCAGCTTCCTTTCCCGGAAACGCACCAGCATGACGGCCAGCCCGCCCAGGAGCAGCGCGTAAATCGCAAATGCCCACCAGGTGCGGTACCAGGGCGGCAGAATCGTGAATGCAAGCCGGGCTTCGCTTCCCGCATGCCCGTATACGTCCCTGCCGCGCACACGGAACTCGTAATTTCCTTCCGGCAAATTGGTAAAGTCCACAAAAGACTCGCCCGACCACGCCGACCATTGGTCATGAAAGCCTTCGAGAAAGTATTGGAATTGATTTTTGGTAGAAAGATCGTAGCTCGGCAATGCAAACTGAAAACGAAGTCCTTTGTGTCCATAAGCGATTTCAGGGGGAGATTGGGCGTCCCGGAAGCTGATCAGCGAGTCCTTATTGACCGAGATCTGGCGAATGAGGGTTTTAAATGGCCTTATCGCACCTGTTTTCAGGTTTTTATCAAAAAGGACAATCCATTTGTTGGAGCCAAAAAGCATAAAGCCGTCGCCATTATCGTGTACTTTGGAGATCAGCGCATCGGAGAGCCTGCCCGACATCGGCAATCTGTGCAACCCATTTCTTCCATATTCAAAAACATGGCTCTGGTAGTTATGGTAAAGGGTAAACCACATCGTACCATCCCGGCCCGCCACAATTTCGTTGATCCACCCACCTTTATAGGGCGCCACACTGGCTGTCAGCATGGAATCGACTTCAAAAACGCGTTTGGACGGGTTAAACCGGTGCATTCCCTCGTCGGTGGAAGCGTAGATCGTATTCCCTACCCGTTCGAGCCAGCGGATTTTATTAGACGACAGCCCATTTTCAGGTCCGTGATGGATGAGTTTAAATTCGTCGCTGAGCGTGTGTGTCGATGCCGGGCGCATTCCCCGAGGCGTTTGCCAGGCCATTTCGTAAATCCCGTTGCGACGGCTGTTGATGAAAATCGTCCCGTCGGCAGCGCGCGCGAAGCTTTCAGAATAAAACTTCATATCATCACGCCTGCCGCCCTGCACCCATTTCCCGTCTGAAAAAAGCAGTTCGGTAAGTCCATTGCCTTCCAGCCCGACCAGCAAATGCCCGGGCATCTGCGCGGGACGCGATTCTTCGACGCGGACTACGTTTTCCTTGGCTATCTGCAAACGCGTGCCATTGGTACCCAACAGAAAAACGCCGTCGTAGTTGGACACAATCAACTCGTTACCGTAGGTTTGGCAATGCATGGTCAGGTTATCAATCCCCTCGATCTTCCTGAAATGCGGTTTTAAAACACCCTGGGAAGGCAGGCTCTTCAGTTCGAAAAGGCCTTTGCTATTCGTTGTAAACAACTTATTGTTAAAGACCTCGATGTCCATCGGGTTTTCGTCGAGACCGTGGTTTTGATTCAGTACCCGTAGCGGCGAATTAGTTTCAAGGCGGCTGATCCCATTGTCAGTTGCCAGCCACAAATCCCCTTCCGCGTCCTCGAAAACCGAATACACCGCGTCGCTCGACAGTCCTTCCTTTCGACAGATATTGTTCCGGATCGTCCCGTTCCGCTCCATCAGGTAAAGTCCCGAACCCGTGGTAGCCAGGGCATAACCGCCATTGCTCAGCTGCAAACCGTGGTAAACCGCGTCTTTGATCCGGACCCTTTGCCCGTCCTTCACAAACGGTTCCAGCTTTGAACCATCGTAGATAAAAAACTCCTTGCTAAGCCCTACGGCCAGCAACTTTTTTTCGTCGTACGGCAACAGGCCCGTCAGTCCCATTCCTTTGAATGCCTCGCCTCCCGGAACGAGTTTCAAAGCGTCCTTTTCTTTCCTGAGCAAACCCTTCTCACTCGCACTCACGTACAAGGTGCCGTTGATCAGCCATGCAAAACCGAGTGCCCCGATGCCACTTTTCCAGACTTTGAACTTCCCGTCGACGAGTTCAAGAATGTGGAGATCGCAGACGAAATAAACAGAACCTTTGTCGGCAAACGTGAACCAGACATTGCCGAAGTTCCAGTCTGCGCGGCTGAGCTTGTTTTTCAGGGAATGGAAAACCGTCCTATTCTGCCCATTTGGAGCCAGATAACCCACTTCGCCCGATCCGCCGACAAAAATACGGCCCTTCGGATCCTTCGCCAGCGACCTCACCGGGTTGCCTTCCGTGGTAGGAATGAGCTGCCACGAGGTGCCGTCATATTCGAGCACACCCGAATTGTTCGCCGCGTACATCACGCCATGATCACCCTGAACCAGCGCCCAGTTTTGAAAAGCTGCTTTGTATTCGTCGGTGGAGTAATTGGTGATAAAAGGAAGACTCTGCTGCCAGATCCGGGCAAGCGGCGACTCCGGCTTTTGCGCTATCGATTGGAGGCTGAATGCCAGAGCGAAAAGCAGGATTACTTTTTTCATGAGTTTGAGTAGTAAAAACCCTCACATATCAGAGGCAATCTGCATGTGATGGGTACAATGCATCATAGTTACCCTGGCATTGCAAACTGATCAGCTGAATTGCGGATATAGATTTAACCACAACCAACAGCAGGCTGATTTATAGACAGTTGCAAAGGTCAAAAGTATTCTATTTCGGGAAAAGGTTAATAAACAGACGGGTAGATCTGATTGGGAACTTAGTTAACGGGTGAGAGCCGGAATTACATGGAGCAAAACGGACTGCCGCTCCCCGGGTCATCGTATCCTATTGAAAATCCAAGGCAATCGACAAACAATTTGAGGCAATCTTTATGTCTGCGTAAAAAATATTCGGGATTATCTTGGCGAAATTCATAATAGTAAAGTGATGTTTCTCGTGAAGACAGCTGTTACTATAGAATCAATGCTCATTTTTCAGAAAACGCTCCGAAGTGCCAAAGAATACCTGATGGATCGTGTAAGAAGCATTCGCATCCCCAGTGCTGTGTCCGAATGGGCGTCAGCCTTACATTTTCGTATTTGCTGGTAATGTCGAGCGCGACGAGCTCTTCCCAGAAGTGCTTTACGTCCTCGACCTCCAGGAAAACCATTGTGTTGTCGATCCAGTCCCTGATATCCGCATTCTGTAGATAGAATCCTAAGCCTGCGGTTTTGAACAACGACATTTGTGGTGTCAGGCTGACTTCCTCAAAACCCAGATCCCGGTAAAATCTTCGGGACAGCTGAAAATCAATAGCACCGATAAATGGCCTGATGGAGATGGGTCTGTGTTCCATAATTTTTGTTTTTTGAAAATCCTAAAACCAAAAATAGGATGTTGAAACTTCTAACCCACTTGATCCTAATCAAGAAATGCCCCTGGCCATTTTTTCCCTAACCCTACTGAGCGTCTCCGGTGTGATTTTTAAATAGGACGCGATCATCTTCAATGGAAAAACCTGAATCAGTTGCGGACGAGTTTTAAGCACAAACTGGTATTTCTCCAGGGGCGTCATGGAGTAATCAAAAAAATGCAATCTGGATACGGCTCCTTCCAAAACCCTGTTCAATTGCATAAATGCCAATGATTTGCCTGTGAGGTAGTGAATAGCTTCAAGGTTCAATTCTATGATACTGCTGTCAGTAAAAGCTTCAATGAACGCTTGGGACGGCTTCTGACCTACGAGACTTGTGTAGTTGAAGAACCATTCATTGGGAAGATGCAGGTCAATAATATCAGGTTCTTTTTCCACATTTTTTTTATACTGAAAAACGCCACCTTTCAAAACAAGAAACAGTGACCTTGCTACTTCTCCCTCCCGAAGAAGCACTTCGCTTTTTCTGATCTGACGCTCCCTCGCCCAGCTTTCAAACAGCAGGACGTCCTGGTCACTGTAAGTCCCGGTTGCCCTCAATATTTCTGAAAACATAAGTGAATAGGGTTAAATGGTTATTTGCCTCCTTACAAGCCGCCCAACGATAAAATTCGCTGATCAAATTCGCCATAAAATACCTTCCAATCGTTGACTTTCTTTTTTACAAAACTATTTCAACAAATCAGCTTTTTCATCAAGCAACCTTTTTTACTTTCATTAACCGCTCTTACCGGGATTCCCATTTTGAGATCACCCCGACCCGGTTATCGTACCCCTCTTTGAACTGGCTGTATTTTACGAGAATACCCAAGAGAAGTGTTTGCCGCATTGAGAGTTTTGGGCCTATTCCGCGGAGCAGAGTAGCTCTGCAAGCCTTATGAAAATTGCTGCAATCGAGGGTGAGCAGAAAATTGATCAACTTTAACAGCCTCGAACCATGCCTCTCCCCATCCGATCCAGTGATATCTTGTTTACCAATAGCCCTGATACAGGCAGAAATTGCCTATGTTCTCGCTGCCAAAAACCAATTATGAATCATGCAATCCGAGTCTGGCCGGAGAACGAAAATGCGGAGTATCGTCACCATTTGCATTGTCAAGGTTTCACAGCAATTGAGTAGATAGACTTTGGGCCTCACAATGATTTTTTTGACGAGTACTAAACTTCAACAGGGGATTTTTTGCGATAATCGGCAATAAAAACTAAAATCCCAACAACAACAATTCGACTTTCAGTTTTTCTCGACATTCCTTCAAAAAACTATGATGTGCCTACAGAGCACCCATTTATCATTAGACATAAGCCTATTTTTGTCGAAAAAAGCGCCATGTTTGGCTGAAAATTACCGTTCCAAAAGCTTGCCTCCTTTAAATCTTGGCGTTGATTTAATAGAATTAACCCAGATTTGACTTGAATCAGGGTAACACCCGGTCTTGGCATAACTGATGGTGGAACTACTTATCCGACTAGTTTCACGTTTTCGCAAGGACACTTTAGTTATATTGAATATTTCCAGGCGAGATATCCTGAATACAACTACCCAACTTTGCCCGGATTAAACCCAAGTGCCATGCTTACTATTTATTAATGCATCAAGTTGTCATAAATAATCATGAAAACTATAATTATTACAATACTGCCAATATTACTAATAACAACAAGCGTTTATTCACAAAAAGTGAACCAAATGCAGAAAATCGATTTATCAAAAAAACAGTTTTCAGTTAACAAGAAGACATTCAGCTTTGAAAAAAATAAAATAGCAACCAAAACAGTTATTGTTTTTAACTCTTCAAATTCGCTACGAAAAGTCGAATCAAATGTCGGATCAGAGGGAGAAAAATTATTATCAGAAGTGAACTCCGATAAAGACTATCAGAGTAAATTAAAAAAGGCTCTATCAGCTGAAATGGGGAGCAGATACAATGATCTGATAGGGCAAAAGGTCTTTATCGGATTCTTTATGGATTCAGATGGACTGGTCCAAGAATTGCAATTCATTATAAACAAAGATAGTAATCTTTTGGCAGGCGACTATGACAAAATAGAGTCAGCATTAAACAAAAAATATCGGTTTAACATATCCCGAAATTACAAAAACAAGTTCAACTACGCTACATTTTTCATACCGTTCACCTTTTTCTGAGGTGCTGTCTTGAACAAAGTTTTATTGATCGTATTAGAGCGATTTAGACCATTAAATCCCTCCCGAGTTGCTGGGATTTTGGTTTATACGCCAACTCACCCCGTTTGGGCCTTTCCGGGCCAGTATCAGGATCTTAATTTCCGGATTCCTGGCTTTAAAAAATTACATCTACCGCCCGGGAATTATTTCGTCGCTGCTGGCGTCACTGCTCCGAAATAGTTGGTAAGAGAACTGGGGCAAATCCGTATCTTGGTTAGATCAGTAACCTATTAACCCACTTCATCATGTCCTCAATCGCCCGGAAAATCGCCGACGAGATCCGCTAACATGGATCTTGGCAGGCCTACGTCCAATGGGAGAGTGATCAGTATGCTCTCATCCAAAATAAACCTTCTCCAAAGCCAGCTCATTCTAATCCTCAAACTCATGAGCTCACCCGGCGCTGTGAACCAGCTGGCGACGTCGTTGTCCCACGGCAAGACTGGAAACCATGATAATTTCCGATCGTAATCGGTCAAAACCTTTATCAGTGATTACCCCCGTCATTTGGGCGAGAGAATACTTCGATTCATTCAGGCTTGAAATGAACGACATGTACATCAGGAATACATTTACCGCGCTGACCTACCAGGAAGCAAGGCTATTGTGACCCAACAGAGAGTACTAATGAATCTCGGCTGTGTCGCTATCTTTCCCCTTTGAAAAAAAACCAATCCGTTGAAAGTAGATTGTGTGTTTTTTCATTAATAATCGAAATTTTCTTGCTGCCTTATGGACGTTTATGATTTCAAAATCAAGATCATCCTTTAACTGCAAAAGCTCAATCTTATACATAGACCCCCAGGATGCGCGTTTTGCGAAATCGAATGTCTTGTCAATAATAACTACGAGACCAGGAACACCGGCAACAGCGGCTGTAATTAGCTTGGAGTTAAACATGTACTTGTCATCCGCAAGGAATATTGCGGATGTGAAACTTGCTAAGATTGATATCCAGAGAAATGTGTGGGCGAGATAAAAGTCAATAACCTCCCATCTGCTTCGCAGTCTTATCTCCTTATTTAACTCTTTCCTTATACATTTTGGTTTTCTAGCATCAGACAAGTCCATAATGATTTGATTTAGAGGCCGGTGTCAGTTTTTTACCTAAACATACCAATTCGCTTAAATTTAAGTGAACCGAATAATAAATATTTGATAATCTTAAGGCAATGCCCCACCAAATAAAGCAAAGCCCTGAAACGAGAAATGAATGATTTATTACACCAGATACGCATTGAGAAGTTTTACATCTTCATTACACCATTCTTCCTACCGGCTGACGAATTCCATTTTCCCGGCTCGCACTCCCTCTTGGTGCTAATTTCAATCCGTTGACCGTCAACTGTCAATCTCATGTAGATCGGCAATTCACCTTTGACATAATTGTTGCGCCTTTTAAGATAAAAGAGCAACGTGAAGCTTTTTGTTAACATAGCAATCAGATTTTAAGTGATTAAAATTATGATTACAGCCTATCGAAATCAAGATGTTTACTTGGCAAACATGTTCATAAACAAACCGTTACGAGTAATTTAGTGAGCAATTTTTTCTTCTTCCAACTGCTCACCGAACTGCTCACCAACATATTTTGGATCAAGCAGAATTCTTGGGGTGAGATTAAGCATAAAGTTTCGTGAGCCTGAATAGGAAGAACGGAATATCCCTCACACCTCTGGATGAGGCCCTGAAAGCCTTGATTTTGGCGTTGAATGACTCAACGGAAGCATTGGTAGTCCTGTTATTAAAGAAGTTGAGGATATCCAAATAATGTGTCTGAATAGACCTGGCGACAGTTTTGAACGAATCAAGGCCGCAATCTTCCACTGCATTGTACCAAAGCGCAAGCCTTTTAAATGCTTGTTCTTTGGACTTGCAAACCCTAAAGACAGTTCCCAAACCTGTT